>NZ_JBWKNL010000004.1:0-636678 GCF_059415545.1 Allobosea sp. GW821-FHT10B12 | reverse complement strand
GCGGCGCCGTCTCGATGGCCGCTTTATAGGGGGAACCTCTTCCGGGTGTCAACACAGCAGATGAAAGTTTTTCGACAAAAGTGGATTCCGAGCAGAATGTTCCAATTTTTCAATGGCTTAGCACTTAATCGGCAAAGGGAGACCGGCGAATCGGCTCGGCCCGTGCCCAATCATGGCTGCTAACGCGCAGTTCAGCGAAGGCGGCCGCTCAGCCGAACCAGCCCGTCTTCCACCTTGCCCACGCTCGCTCCTGTGCTCATACCCAACTTAGGGCTGTCCGGCCCTGTCCTTCTGCGTCGCGAAGCGGTCCGACTGATGAGCAATTCCCTCCTCTATCTCTCGCATCAGGACGTGCGGGCCTGCGCCGTGACTCCGCGCGAGGCGCGCGAGGCGGTGCTGCGGGCCTTCCGCGACCATGCTGCCGGCCGAAACCGAAGCCTGCCCAAAAGCGCGCTGTCGCTCGGCCCCGGCCATGCCTTCCAGGCGATGACGGCCGCCTCGCAGGCGCAGGCGATCGCCACGGTGAAGTGGGTCGCCTCCGCGCCATCGCAGCCGGGCAGCGCGGTGCCGAGTGTAAGCGCGCTAATCTGCGTCAACGACTACGTCACCGGCACCCCACTTGCGATCCTCGACGGCGACGAGATCACACTGGTACGGACAGCGGCCATGTCGGCCGCTGCAGCCTCGCTGCTCGCGCCGCCTGAGGCACGCACGATCGGTTTCATCGGCTGTGGCCTGCAGGCTCATGCCCACCTCGCCGCCTTCCATGATCTTTATCCCGGCTTGGCGAACGCCCTGATGCTGAGCCGCAGCCGCAACTCAGCCGAACGCCTGGCAGAGGTCGCCACCGCCCGCGGCCTCGCCACCGAGATCGTCGACGACGCCGATGCGCTCCTGACCCGCAGCGATCTCGTCATCTCCATGGTCCCGGCGGCGCCGGGCTTGCGTCCCTTCCTCGATGCACGGCGGATGAAGCCGGCCGCCTTCGCCGCCGCAGTCGACACCGGCCGCAGCTGGCTGCCCGAGGCCCTGCCCGCCTTCGACATCCTCGCCACCGACAGCCTCGCCCAGTCGCAGGCGCCCTATGATGTCGATGGGCATCCGGTGACAAGTGTCCGCTTCGGCCATGACCTCACCGCCCTCTCGCAGACGCCGCTTGCCGATGCCGGAACGAAGCGTTCGCTGTTCTGCTTCCGCGGTTTTGCGCTCGCCGATCTCGCGCTCGCGCATCTCGTTCTGGAGAAGGCGCGCGGCGCCGGGATTGGAACCTCCCTGCCCCGCTAGCAACCCTGCCATGCGCCGGCTTTCCCTTCGCATGCAGGAGGCCTACCTTTCCGGATATCGAGGCGTTCCGGATAGGCGATGACGATGACAAAGGGTTCCGATCTTCTGGTGGCCGCTCTCGAGAACGAGGGCGTCGATCGCATCTTCGGCGTTCCCGGCGAGGAGAACCTCGATGTCGTCGAGTCGCTCCGGACCTCGAAGATCGAGCTCGTCCTGACCCGGCACGAGCAGGCGGCCGCCTTCATGGCGGCGACGCATGGCCGCCTGACGGGGCGGCCCGGCGTCTGCATCGCGACGCTCGGGCCCGGCGCCCTCAATTTCTCGACCGGTGCGGCCTATGCCCATCTCGGCGCCATGCCGATGATCCTGATCACCGGGCAGAAGGCGATCATGAGCGCCAAGCAGGCGCGCTTCCAGATCGTCGACGTCGTCGCCTCGATGAAGCCGCTGACCAAGATGACCCGGCAGATCGTCAGCAGCGCCAGCATCCCGTCCGTGGTGCGCGACGCCTTCCGCGTCGCGATGGAGGAGCGCCCTGGCCCGGTCCATCTCGAATTGCCGGAGGACATCGCCGGCGAAGAGGTCGCCGATGTGCCGCTGATCCCGGTGCATCCGCTGGAGCACCCGGTCGCTGATCCAAAATCGATCGCACGCGCCGCCGAGATGATCCTGGCGGCCAAGCGGCCATTGGTGATGATTGGCGCCGCCGGCAACCGGCCGCGATTGGTCGAGCCGCTCTCCGATTTCGTCCGGCGGGTGAAACTGCCCTTCTTCAACACACAGATGGGCAAGGGCGCCGTCACCGGCGGCTCCAATCTCTATATGGGCACGGCCGCCCTGTCCGAGGGCGACTATGTCCATCAGGCGGTCGACCGGGCCGACCTGATCATCGCGATCGGCCACGACACGATCGAGAAGCCGCCCTTCCTGATGCGGAACGCCGGCGGGCCGAAGGTGATCCATGTCAGCTACCAGTCGGCGACGGTCGAGCAGGTCTATCATCCCGATGCCGAGGTGATCGGCGACATCGGCGCGACCGTCGCGGCGCTGGCGGAGCGGCTCGGCGGGCGGCTCGAAGCCGATCCGGTCATGCTGGAGCTGCGCCAGAAGATCCTCGCCCATCTCAACGACCGGTCCGAAGAGGATCGCTTCCCGATCACGCCGCAGCGCATCGTCCACGACATCCGCGCGGTGATGCCGGAGGACGGCATGGTCTGCCTCGACAACGGCATGTACAAGATCTGGTTCGCGCGGAACTACCGCACCCATGTCGCCAACACGCTGCTGCTCGACAATGCGCTGGCGACGATGGGCGCCGGCCTGCCCTCGGCGATGATGGCGGCGATGCTCCATCCCAAGCGCCGAGTCATGGCGGTCTGCGGCGATGGCGGCTTCATGATGAACAGCCAGGAGATGGAGACCGCCGTCCGCCTCGGCCTCAACCTCGTCGTCGTCGTCCTCAACGACAACGCCTATGGCATGATCCGCTGGAAGCAGGCCGTCGACGGTTTCAAGGATTACGGCATGAGCTTCGGCAATCCCGATTTCGTCGCCTACGCCAAGGCCTATGGCGCCAAGGGCTCACGCGTCGGCTCGGCCGCCGAACTGGGGCCGACGCTGGAGGCTGCCTTCAAGGGCGGCGGCGTCAATCTCGTCGAGATACCGATCGACTACTCGGAGAACACCCGCGTGCTCGTCGAGGAGCTGCGCAACAAGACGCCGGATATCGAGCTGGCTTGAGACGAAGCTCGTTGCGTTCGGCCCGACAACCCCTGTCATCCCGGACGCAGCGAAGCGAAGATCCGGGATCCATTCCGGAGCCTCCCCGATAAGGGCTCCGGAATGGGTCCCGGGTCTCCCTCCGGTCGCCCGGGACGACCGCGCATGTGCTTCCGGATGGGTGTCCTCGTCCTAGCCGTCGGTATTGAAAGCACCAAGGAGACCGAGATGCTGACAGTGGTCCAAGCCTATGATCGTGCGCCGATCGAGGAGATCGCCACCGACGATGCCGCGGCGCTGGAAGCCAAGCTGCAGGCGGCCGACAAGGTCTTCCGCGATCGTGGGAACTGGCTCAAAGCCCATGAGCGGATCGCGATCCTGCGCAAGCTCGCTGAATTGCTGTCGGCCAAGCGCGACCATTTCGCCCGCCAGATCGCGCGCGAAGGCGGCAAGCCGCTGACCGATGCGATCATCGAGACGACGCGGGCCATCGACGGCATCCACAACGCCGCCGACGAGCTCCGAAACTTCGCCGGGCGCGAGATCCCGATGGGGCTGACGCCGGCGGCCGCGGGACGCTGGGCCTTCACCACCAAGGAGCCGATCGGCATCGTCGCGGCGATCTCGGCCTTCAATCATCCGCTCAACCTGATCGTCCACCAGGTCGCACCAGCGATTGCGGTCGGCTGCCCGGTGATCATCAAGCCGGCGAGCACGACGCCGTTGTGCTGCCGCGACTTCGTCGCCTTGGTGCACGAGGCCGGCCTGCCGGAGGCCTGGTGCCAGATTTTCCTGCCGGAGACTAACGAGCTCGCCGAAAAGCTCGTCACCGACCGGCGCGTCGCTTTCCTCAGCTTCATCGGCTCGGCCAAGGTCGGCTGGTACCTGCATTCCAAGCTGGCGCATGGCGCGCGCTCGGCGCTGGAGCATGGCGGGGCGGCGCCGGCGATCGTCGACCGCAGCGCCGATCTCGACAGGATCATCGAGCCGCTGGTCAAGGGCGGCTACTACCATGCCGGCCAGGTCTGCGTGTCGACGCAGCGCATCTACGTGCATGAGGCGATTGCCGACGCCTTCACCGAACGGCTGGTGGCCCGCGTCGCCAAATTGCGCACCGGCGATCCCGTGCTGAAGGAGACCGAGGTCGGGCCGCTGATCCTGCCAAAGGAAGCGGACCGAGTCGCAAGCTGGATCGACGAAGCCGTGAAGGGCGGAGCGAAGCTCGCGCTCGGCGGCAAGCGGCTCTCCGAGACGACGCTGGAGCCGGCCGTGCTGCTTGACCCCGCTGCCGACGCCAAGGTCTCGCAGCTCGAGGTCTTCGGCCCGCTGGTTTGCGTCTATCGCTACAGCAAGCTCGACGACGCCATCGCCCGGGCCAACTCGCTCAACGTCGCCTTCCAGGGCAGCGTCTTCGCGCAAGACATCGATGTCGCCCTGCATGTCGCCGAGCGGCTCGACGCTTCGGCCGTGATGGTCAACGACCCCACCGCCTTCCGCACCGACTGGATGCCCTTCGCCGGCCGCAAGGAATCCGGCTACGGCACCGGCGGCATCCCCTACACCATGCGCGACATGACGCAGGAGAAGATGATCCTGCTGAATAGGCGCTGAGCGTTTTTGCTGGGAATCTCGCGGTCTTTCCGGGGCGCTGCGCAGCAGCGAGCCCGGAACCCAGAATCGACACGGGTCTGACATTGGCCGCCCAATCGTGCGCCTTCACGATCAAGCGCATCGGTTCTGGGTTCCGGGCTCTTCGCTTCGCGAAGCCCCGGAATGACGGCGTTCAGCGCTTGAGCAGCAGCCTGACCTTGGCCAGCGCCGAATCCTGCTCCTCGTGATAGTCGATCAGGCTGCGGAAGCGGCCCTCGGCATCCATCAGATAGACCGAGGCGGTGTGGTCCATGGTGTAGCCATCCTGCGTCGGGATGCGCCTGGCATAGGCCTTGTAGGCCTTCAGCGCCGCATCGACCTCGGCCTGCGTGCCGGAGAGTCCGACGATGCGCGGATCGAAGGATTGCAGATAGAGCGAAAGCTGCGCCGGCGTATCGCGCTCGGGATCGACGGAAACGAAGAGCACGTTGAGCTTGTCGGCCTCGGCGCCGAGCTTGCCGAGCAGGGTGGTGAGCTCGAACAGCGTGGTCGGGCAGACCTCCGGGCAATGGGTGAAGCCGAAGAAGACCAGCGTCGGCTTACCGAGATAGTCGGCCTGCGAGACCTTGCGGCCGGTATGGTCGGTCGAGGTGAAGGGACCGCCGACATCGGCCAGCGGCGTCGACACGGCTGCACTGGACCCTGGCCTGCCGGGCCCATCGACACGCCACCAGCCGAGCGTGATGGCGGCGGCGGCGAAGGCGACGAAGACGACTGCGGTCCAGGCGCCGTAACGAATGATCTTGAGGATTGGCATGGCGCCTTGTCTGGCGGCCGGCTTGCCCGGCGTCAACGCGACAAGATCGACCCGGTCACCGTCGCCTGCTGCGGCTCATCGTCGCCACCGCCATAGGGATCGGCCAGTGCCGCCTGCGGCGCGCTGATCTCGACCTTGCCAGCGACCATGGGCTGCATCCGTTCCGGCCCGATATTGCGCAGCAGCTTGCGGAAGCTCTGATGCATGCCGCCATCCATCAGCGCATAGCTCATTGCCGGCGTGCTGCCGGAGAGCTCGGCGAGACGTGCTTCGTCGCGGGCACTGCGGGCCGAGACCAGAGAGGCGACCTCCGGATCGGTCTCATAAGCCGGGCACGGTGCGCCGGGCACGAAGGCCGAGGCATCGCCCGCCGGATTGAAGACATAGCGGCCGCCGCAGGTCGCGAGCCTTGGCGGCTGGCGCGTCGCCTCGAAATGATCCGAGCCTTCCTTGAGGTTGCGCCAGAAGGCGATGTTCGGATTGCTGCGATGGCGCGCCATGTTCTCCGGCGTCATCCGGAAGGGGAAGGCCTGGACCTGGAAGCTGCGCTGGCCGCCGGCAAAGGCCTCGCGCGCGAGGCCGTAAAGTTCGGTGACGCCCTCATCGGTCATGGCGTAGCAGCCGGCCGAGGTGCAGGCGCCGTGGATCATCAGGGCCGAGCCGGTATAGCCCTGCGCCTTCTCCAGCGCGTTCGGATAGCCGAGATTATAGGACAGATAGTACGCCGATCTCGGGTTCATCAGCTCCGGCGTCACCGTGTAGAAGCCCTCCGGCGCCTGCCGGTCGCCCTCGCGCTTCTTCGGGCCGAGCTGGCCCGACCAGCGGCACATCGGATAAGTCTTGAGCAGGGCGTATTGGCCGGAGCGGTCGCGCTTCCAGACCTCGAGCTCGCTCTCCTTCTTATAGAGGCGCACGACGATCGGGTCGGCCTGGCTCATGCCCTTGTTCGACATCTGCGAGACAAGCGCAGCCGGCAATGGCTGGTTGCCGCGACCGTCACCGTCCATCCCGACGCAGGAGGACAGGGCAAGGGCGACGGCGCCGAGCAGCGCGAAGCGCCGGAGACGCTGGAAAAGAGAGCGATCGGACATGGCTAAAATTATCAGCGTCTGGCGCTAACGACTCGTGAATCGACTGGAACTCGCGCGACCCTGCAACCTCAGGCCGGTCGAGGTTCAATTGACGTTTTCGTGAACGGGCTTCCCGGGATCGCCTGCCCTCACCGCTTGAAGCTGAAGTGGCTTCAGGTCGCAGAACAGCGGCGAAAGGGGAATCACGCAATGCTCGACCGCCGCCTCGTCATCCCATCTCTTGCTCTCGGCCTCGCCGGCTCGCTGTCCCTACCCGCGCTCGCTCAGCTTCCGGCCGCTCTGCTCGATCCCGGCCCGCTGCCGGAAAAAGTCTTCGGCGCGGCCGAAGCGCCGGTGACGGTGATCGAATACGCCTCGCTCACCTGCCATCACTGCATGAACTTCCACATGAAGACCTGGCCGGAGCTGAAGGCGAAGTATGTCGACACCGGCAAGGTGCGCTTCATCATCCGCGAATTCCCGCTCGATCCGCTGGCGATGGCCGGCTTCATGCTCGCCCGCTGCGCCGGCGAGGACAAATGGTATCCGGTCGTCGACATGTTCTACCGGACGCAGGAGGGCTGGGCTCATTCCGACAAGCCACTGGACGGGCTGACCCAGGCGATGCGCCAGGCCGGCATGGGCAAGGACGGCGTCGAAGCCTGCCTGAAGCGCGAGGACATCTATCAGGGCATCAAGCAGGTCTCCGAGCGCGCCAAAGGCTTCGGCGTCGAGTCGACACCGACCTTCTTCGTCAACGGCAAGAAGGAGGTCGGCGCGCTCCCCCTCGCACAGTTCGACGCGATCCTGGCGCCGCTGCTGGCCGGGCGCTGATCTGGCCATGGCAAAGTCGCGCAACCTCGCCCTCGCGGCAGCGCTGATCGGGCTGGTGGTCCTGTTCTATGCCGTCACTGTCGTGCGCATGCGCGAAAGCGAGGATCGCCGGCATCTGAGCGATCCCCAGGCGCATTCGGCACCGGCAGAGCCCGCCAGCCCGAGGCCCTGAGCGTCAGACCGAGCGGCCGATCGCGCGCTTGGCCGTCTCGACCGCGCCGGCGCATTGCGGGGCGATCTCGACCAGCACGACATCCGGGCTTGCCACCCCTGTCCAGAAGCGCGCGACCTGGACGACGGCCCAACCCGGATTCTCGCCGACGCGCGACACGATCGCAGGTGTCGCGGCCCGGGCGCAGGCAGAGACCTTCTCGGCGCTATCGCGCGGGATGCCGAGGGCAGAGAGCTGGCTGGTGATGGCGCCCTGGATCGGATCGAGGATCAGGAGCGAGACCAAGGCGGCGATGAACGATTCCATGGTGCGGCTTTCAGCTGTACCTGTGTCGGAATTGCGGTGGCTCAGAGACGCTGCTCGTGACCATCGGCTCGCCGGATCGCCTCATCCTCGATCTGGATCGTGGTGTGCTTCAAACCGAACTCCTCGGCGAGCAACCGGTTGGCCGCAACGAGCGTCGCCCGGGCCTCAGCCATATCGGCGACCACGATATGGGCGCTCATCGCGTCGAGACCAGATGTCAGAGTCCAGACATGCAGGTCATGGACAGCGCTGACGCCCGGCAGAGCCAACAGCGACTTCTCCAGCAGGGCGATATCGACCTCCGGCGGCGTGCCCTCCATCAGGATGTGGACCGCCTGCTTCAGCAGGATCCAGGTCCGCGGCACGATGAACAGGCCGATGCCGGCGCCGACGATCGGATCGGCGAGCGTCCAGCCGGTCGCCATCACGATCACGGCGGCGATGATGACGCCGAGCGAGCCGAGCATGTCGCTCAACACCTCGAAATAGGCGCCCTTGACGTTGAGGCTCTCGGAGGAACCGCCGGAGAGCAGCTTCATGCTGATCAGATTGACGATCAGCCCGACCACCGCGACGGCGAGCATCGGCCCGCCGAGGATAGGCGGTGGGTTCCGGAAGCGCTCATAGGCCTCGTAGAGGATGTAGATGGTGAGCAGCAGCAGAACGACGGCGTTGGCCAGCGCCGACAGGATCTCCATGCGGACATAGCCATAAGTCCGCTGCGGCGTCGCCGGCTTCTCGGCGAAGCGGATCGCCACCAGCGCCAGAGCAAGCCCACCGGCATCAGTCAACATATGCGCCGCATCGGCCAGCAGCGCGAGGCTGCCGGTCCACAGGCCGCCAATGACCTCTGCGAGCATGAAGGCGAAGGTCAGGCCGAAGGCCATGGCGAGCCGCGATTTGTGTCGGCCGGCCGCCGTGCCGGCGCTGCCGCCATGCGAGTGTCCGGCTCCCATCAGAATCCTCCGCTCATGCTTCGGCTCGATCCAGCGTTCGGTTCATGACCGGCAAGGCGGCCAGCAGCATCAGCGCCACACCGAAAGTCAGCGCGATGTCGGCGCCGTTGAAGGTCGGCCAGTGCCAATCGCCCCAATGCAAATCGAGGAAGTCGGTGACGGCGCCCTGGCGCCAGCGGTCGATCGCATTGCCGAAAGCCCCGCCCGCCATCAGCGCCAGGCCGATACGTTCGAGCCGATGCCCGGCGAACATCGCCCAGGCCAGCAAGCCGAAGCCGGCCGCGAACTTGAACAGACCGAGCAGGCCGGGCCAGGCTTCGAGCGTGTCACGGAACAGACCGAAGCTGACACCGGTGTTGAAGCCGAGGCGCAGGTTGAGGAAAGGCGTGAGCGCGATCGGCTCGGGCGGGTTCAGGACGATTTCGAGCATCAGCCATTTGCTGGCCTGATCGAGCCCCGCCGCCGCGAGCGCAATGACTGCAGCAAGGCCAAGTCTGCGCGACCAGCTCATGCCGCTTCTCCGGTAGCGCCGAGCCAGCGCCGGACGCGGGCCTTGTAGGCGAGATAGGGCTGGCCGAGCGAGACGGCGAGCACGCGTTCCTCGATCACCACCTGCAGCCTGATCGCGAGCAGCAGCGCCAACGTCAACGCCGCCTGGACAAGGCTCGGCAGGACAATGAATAAGCCAATGAAAAGCAGGGCCTGGCCGACGAAGACCGGGTTGCGCGAGATCGCGAAGGGGCCGCTATCGACGATCGCGCCCTGCTCGCCCTGCGCCGCGCCGATGCGCCAGGAGGTGCCCATATAGCGCTGCGACAACAGCGCGATGCAGGCGCCGATGACGACGAGCAGATGGCCGAGCACGTCGAACCAGGGCCCGTCCAGCGCCGCCGCCAGCGGGTCGCCGGCCACCGGATTGCCGAAGGCGGCGAGCCAGAGCGGCCAGAACACGGCGCCGGCGAAGGCGAGGCGGAAGAGCAGCGCCGGCAGGGTCTGCTTCTCCTCGCCCTTGCCGAACAGCCAGACCGGGCGGCCCGCTTCCTTCGCCAGGATCGCCGACATGGCGAGGAAGCTGACGACGTAGACCACGACCATCAGATAGCTGGCGATCTCCATGCCGGACATGGACGCCTCCTCAGCCGGCCTTGCCGGCGTTGAAGCGCAGCAGACGCAGCGCGTTCGCCGTCACCAGCACGGTCGCGCCGGTATCGGCGAGGATCGCGACCCACAAGCCCGTGTAGCCGAGCACGCTGGTGACCAGGAACACGGCCTTCAGGCCGAGAGCGATCGCGATATTGGCGCGGATGTTGCCCATCGTCGCCCGGGCCAGCCGGATCATCGCGGCGATGTCGCGCACCCGGCTCTTCAGCACCGCACCGTCTGCCGTCTCGAGCGCGACGTCCGTGCCCGAGCCCATCGCGACACCGATATTGGCGGCGGCCAAAGCCGGGGCGTCGTTGATGCCGTCGCCAACCATCATCACCGGCGCCTCCTTGGAAAGCGCTTTGATGGCGGCGACCTTGTCGTCCGGCATCAATTCGGCCTTGTGCTCCAGGCCGAGCGAGCCCGCGATGGCGGCGCCGGTGCGGGCATTGTCGCCGGTCAGCATCACCGAGCGGACGCCGAGCGCCTTGAGCTCGGCGATGGCGGCGGCGGCATCCTCCCGGGGCTCGTCACGCAGTGCGATCAGCCCGGCGAGCTGGCCATCGGCGATGACGGCGGCGACGGTCTTGCCGGCGGTTTCAAGCCGCTCGACCGCCTCAAGCGCGGCAGCGTCGAAGCTGGCACGATCCTTCGCGTGACGCGGCGCGCCGACGAAGATGGCGATACCGTCGAGCTCGCCGGTGACGCCCTTGCCGGCAAGCGCCGTGGCATTGGCGGCGGCGCGAACCGGGATCGCATGCGCCTTGGCCCGGGCGAGAATGGCGAGCGCCAGCGGGTGGCTGGAGCCGGTCTCGACGGCTGCTGCCAGCTCGACGACCTTGCGCTCGTCATGGCCGAGCGCGACGATTTCGGTGACGCGCGGCTCGCCCGCGGTCAGCGTTCCCGTCTTGTCGAAGGCGACGACGCCGGTGCGCGCCGCGGCCTCGATCACCACGCCGCCCTTGAGCAGCAGGCCCTGGCGCGCGCCGGTCGAGAGCGCCGCTGCGATCGAAGCCGGGACCGAGATGACCAGCGCACAGGGGCAGCCGATCAGCAGCAGCGCCAGCGCCCGGTAGATCCAGACCGACCATTCACCACCAAAGGCGAGCGGCGGCACCAGCGCGACCAGGATGGCGAGGCCGACAATCGCCGGCATATAGATGCGCGAGAAGCGGTCGATGAAGCGCTCGGTCGGCGCGCGCGCCTCTTGCGCTTCCTCGACCAGGCGGATGATGCGGGCGATGGTGTTGTCCTCAGCCGCCTTCTCGACGCGCACGCGCAGGGCCGCCTCGCGATTGACCGAGCCGGCATAGACCTGTTCGCCGACGCCCTTGGTCTTCGGCACGGATTCGCCGGTGACCGGGCTCTCGTCGATACCGGAGATGCCGTCGGTGATGGCGCCGTCGGCAGGAATACGGTCGCCCGGGCGCACCAGCACGATCTGGCCGACTTTCAGCCTGATGGCATCGACCTGGCGGGTCTCGCCATTCTCCTCGACGATGGCCGTCTTGGGCACGAGATCGCCCAGCGCCCGGATCGAGGCGCGGGCGCGATCAGCGGCGACGCCTTCCAGCACCTCGCCGACGGCGAAGAGGAAGACGACCAGCGCCGCCTCCTCGGCCGCGCCGATGACGAGCGCGCCGGTCGCGGCGATCGTCATCAGCATCTCGATAGTGAAGGGCTGGCCGACCCTGGCCGCGGCGAAAGCGCGGCGCGCCACCGGCACCACGCCGATCACGCAGGCGACGACGAAGGCCCAATAGGCGACCGCATCCGAGACGACGAACTTGGCGAGCCAGGCGCCGGCGAGCAGCGTCCCGGTGAGGAGGACGAGCCTGCCCTTGCCAGTTTGGTACCAGGAGACGCCGTCCGGCGTCGGCTCATGGACATGGCCGGGCTGGCCGTGGCCATGGTCGGCACTCTTGCCGGCCTTGCCATGGGCGCGGTCATGGCCGTGATCGTGCTTGTGGTCATGAGCATGGTCGTGCCCGTGCCCGCCGCAGGCCGAATGGTCATGAGCGTGGTCGTGCGCATGATCATGCGCCTTCTCCTCCGAGCCATGGTCATGGCCGCAGTCGCAAGCCGCGGCCGGCTCGGGGGCAGCGGCACGCGGAGCGCTTGCCGGCGTCGTCGTATAGCCGAGGCTGGCGACACGCTTCTCGATGGCGTCGCGGCCGGTCCGGCTTTCATCGAGGGCGAGGGTCAGCGTCTCCGACATCACCGAGAGGCGCACATCGGAGACGCCGGGCAGCCGCTCGACCGCGCCGCGAATCTTGGCGGCGCAACTGGCGCAATCCATGCCGCCGACCTTCCAGGACAGCGTTTCCGTTTCGGTTTTGGCGGCAGTGGCCATGTGTCGTCTCCGCTTGACAGCGCTGCGGGACCACCTACCTACAACCTATAGCCACTACAGCTTCAAGAGGAAAAATCATGCGGCCGGCGAAAACCCTTGAGCGCGTGGTGCCGATCGGGACGCTGGCCGAGCGGACCGGGGTCAAGGTCGAGACCATCCGCTATTACGAGCAGGTCGGCCTGCTGCCGGAGCCTGAGCGCTCAGAGGGCAACCAGCGCCGCTATGGCCGCGCCCATGTCGAGCGGCTCGCCTTCATCAAGCATGGGCGCGATCTCGGCTTCGCGGTCGAGAGCATCCGCACCCTGCTGCGGCTTTCGGACACACCCGGAATGGCCTGCGACGAAGCACATGCCATCGCCGCCGGCCATCTCGATGAGGTCCGCGACAAGATTGCGCGTTTGCGCTCGCTGGAGGCGGAACTTGCCCGGATCGCAACGGTTTGCTCGGGCGGCGTCGCCGCCAGCGACTGCGCCGTGATCGAGGCGCTGGCCGACCACAGCCATTGCGAGCACCACGGCCACTGAGACACTGACGCAAATTGACCCTGCCGGCAGCCATGCTATCGAAGCCGCAGGAGGGCCGGTTTTGTCCGCAGGGCATCGCAAAGCAGGGATGAGACGCTGGGTCGCGCTGGTCGCGGCCTATCTCGTCGTGCTGCAGGCGATCTTCGCGGGCCTCGCCTCCGGCGCCAACGCGGCGAGCTTCAGCCTCGACCGTTCGCTAGCGATGACGCTCTGCGCCGGCGGCGATCAGCCTATGAGCCAAAGCGACGGCGCCGCCACGCATGAGCTGATGAGCTGCTGCATGCTCGGCTGCGCCTTCACCGGCGCCGGCGCGCCTGCCGCGCCCAGCGATTTCCTGCCGATCGTCCATCGCGCCGTCGATCTCGTCGCCTTCCAGCGCCGGCTCGACGTGCCATCCGGCTTCGTCGCCGGCCGTACCCCAGCGAATCCGCGCGCACCGCCCACTAGCGCCTGATCAGGGTAGCCCTGCCGCGCGCTCGGCGCGCTGCCTGCTCCTCGCTGACGGCCGCCAGCGGCCTTTCCTCGCCTCATTCGCTCGCGACGGCATCCTGCTGGCTCGCGTGCACCTTCCAGATCCACGCCGCCAAGCGCGGCTGCGCCGGCCGTGCCGGCGTCATCCTCCAGGGATTTCCTATCATGAAGTCGCTTTCGCTCGCCGCCCTCCTCGCGGCTTTCGCCACCGCTCCGGCACTCGCCCATGTCACGCTGGAGACCCAGCAGGCCCCGGTCGGCTCGACCTACAAGGCGGTGCTGCGCGTGCCGCATGGCTGCAAGGGCGCGGCCACGACCAAGGTCCGCGTCCGCATTCCGGAAGGGGTGATCGCGGTCAAGCCGATGCCGAAGCCCGGCTGGACGCTGGAAACCACCAAGGGCAAGTACGAGAAGCCTTACGACTATTACGGCACACCGACGGCCGAGGGCGTCACCGAGGTCAGCTGGAGCGGCGGCAAGCTGCTCGACGAGCACTATGACGAGTTCGTCCTGCGCGCCTATCTCACTGCCGACCTCAAGCCGGAGACGACGCTCTACGTGCCGGTAGTGCAGGACTGCGAGGGCGGCGCGGTCGAGCGCTGGATCGAGATCCCGGCGGCCGGCAAGTCGGCTGATGACTACAAATTCCCTGCGCCCGGCCTGAAACTGACACCGAAGAAGTGAGCGAGCGCGGCCGGGCGTTCCCGCCCGGCCGCCTTTCCGCCATGGCCCGGAAACTTCATCTCCTCCTCATCCTGCTCGGCCTCGCCGTCCCCTCGCTGGTGACGGCGGGACAGGCGCTGGCGCATGCCGCGCTGACCAGGACCATTCCGGCCGATGGCGCGGTGGTCGCCAGCGCGCCCGCCGAGTTCAGCCTGAGCTTCAGCGAGCCGGTCTCGCCGCTGGTGCTGAAGCTGATCGGCCCGGACGGGGCAAGCCGCCCACTGACACGCTTCACGCTTGCCGACCGGACGCTCACGATCGTCGCGCCATCCGATCTCGCCAATGGCACGCATGTCCTGAGCTGGCGCGTCGTCTCCGAGGACGGCCATCCCGTCGGCGGCTCGGTGCTGTTCTCGATCGGCGCACCGAGCGCAGCGCCGCCAGCCACGGCTGTTCAGATCGAGCCGGCCGTCCGTATCGCGCTCTGGCTCGGCAAGCTCGGGCTCTATCTTGGTCTTGCTTTCGGCATAGGCGGCGTAGCCTTCATGGCGTGGGTCGCCCCGCTGCCCGCTACCGCGCGCCGGCCGATCGCGGGCTTCCTCGCGCTCGGGCTGCTGTCGCTGCCAGTCGCCTTTGCGACGCAAGGGCTCGATGCGCTGGCGCTGCCGCTCTCCGCCGCGCTTCAGCCTGCTGCCTGGCAGGCCGCCGCCGAGAGCAGCTTCGGTCGCACCGCGGTGATCGCCGCTCTCGCCTTGCTCGTGGCACTGATCGCGCTCTTTCGGCTCGGCCGGAGCGGGCGCCTGCTCGCGCTCCTCGCCTGGCTCGGTGCGGGGGCAGCGCTCGCGGCCAGCGGTCATGCCAGCGCCGCCGCGCCGGAAATCCTGACCCGCCCGGCCGTGTTCCTGCATGCGATCGGCATGGCCGGCTGGGCCGGCGCGCTGCTGCCCCTCGCCTTCGCCCTGCGGCAGCCCGATGCACTGGCGCTGCAACGCTTCTCGCAGCGCATGCCGGTGCTGTTGCTGGTCATCCTGCTGAGCGGCGCCGCGCTCGCTATCGTCCAGGTCGAGCATCCGGGAGCGTTGCTGACGACGCCGTATGGCCTCGTGCTCACCGGCAAGCTCGTGCTGGTCGCGGCGCTGATCGGCCTTGGCGCCTTCAACCGCTATCGGCTGACAGGCGCGGTCATCTCCGGACGCGCGAGCAGCCGCTCACTGCTGACGCGGATCATCGCGGCCGAGATCGCGATCATCGTCACCATTCTCGCGGTCGTCGCACTGTGGCGTTTCACGCCACCGCCGCGCGCTCTGGCGGCCGCCGCAGCGCAGCCGGCAAGCGTCCATATCCATACCGAGAAGGCGATGGCCGACATCAGCGTGACGCCCGGACGCGCCGGACCGGTGACGATCACCGTCTCGCTGCTCGATGGCGAATTCGGCCCTCTCGCGGCGAAAGAGTTGCGGCTTGCTCTGTCGCGACCCGAGGCCGGCATCGAACCGATTGAGCGGCAGGCTGCCAAACAGCCGGATGGCAGCTGGCAGGTCGGCGAGCTGACACTTCCGGTCGCCGGCCGCTGGACCATCGAGCTCGAGATCCTGGTCTCGGATTTCGCGATGACCCATCTCAAGGAGACCGTGGAGATCAGGCCATGACAGGTGACATCACACGACGCGACTGGACCGGATTGGCGGCGGCTGGCGCATTGTCTGGATTGCTCGCCGGGCTGCCGCAAACCGTGCTGGCCCAGCCTGCCGGAGCGAGCGCGCCGCGGATCGCGATGGTCGTGCATCCCGACATGGTGATGCTGGACCTGATCGGGCCGTTGACCGTGTTCTCCTTGCTACGGGCGGAATTGCATCTGGTCTGGAAGGATCGGCGGCCGGTCACGAACGATCTTGGCCTGCCGGTCACGCCGACAACGAGCTATGCCGACTGCCCGGCCGATCTCGATGTGCTGTTCATCCCCGGTGGGCTGAAGGGTAGCGTTGCGCTGATGGAGGATGCCGAGACTCTCGCCTTCCTTGCCGATCGCGGCGCTCGGGCCCGCTATGTCACGGCGGTCTGCACCGGCTCGCTCGTGCTCGGCGCGGCCGGATTGCTCAAGGGCTATCGCGCCACCGGCCATTGGTACATCCGCGACCTGCTGGCAGCGATGGGCGCAAGCGTCGAGCACAGCCGCGTCGTCACCGACCGCAATCGCATTACCGGTGGCGGCGTCACCGCCGGCATCGACTTCGGCCTGACGGTCGCGGCCAAATTGCGCGATGAGGAGACGGCGCGCCTGATCCAGCTCGTGCTGGAATATGATCCGCAGCCGCCTTTCGACGCCGGCTCTCCGGAGCGTGCCGGCGCCAAGCTCACGGGCGAGGTGCTGGCGCGGCGCAAGCCCCTGATCGACGCTGCCCGGCGCAATACCGAGCTCGCCAAGACCCGCCTCTCCCTTTGATCACGCTAAGGAGCCCCAACATGATCAAGTTTCGCCTCACCCTCGCCGCTGCGGCCCTCGCGCTGAACTGCGGCAGCGCCCTCGCCCAGGACTATACGGCCGGCCCGCTCAAGATCGAACAGCCCTGGACGCGCGCGACCCCGGCCGGCGCCAAGGTCGCCGGGGGCTATGTCGCGGTCACCAACACCGGCAGTGCCGCTGATCGCCTGCTCGGCGGCAGCAGCGAGATCGCCGGCAAGGTCGAGATCCACGAGATGTCGATGAACAACGGCGTGATGACCATGCGCGGCCTGCCCGATGGCGTCGAGCTCAAGCCCGGCGCCAAGCTCGAGCTCAAGCCCGGCAGCTATCACATCATGTTCATGGAGCTGAAACGCCAGCTCAAGGAAGGCGAAAAGATCAAGGGCACGCTGACCTTCGAAAAGGCCGGAGCGGTCCCGGTCGAGTTCTCGGTGCAGTCGGTCGGCGCCCGCGCGCCGGCCGAAGCTCACAAGCACTGACCGCGGCCGGAAGCTGCGGAATCATGAAGGCCGCCGGGTGCAAAATCCGGCGGCCTTTTTCATGCGCGCTTGACGATCTCAGTGTCGAGAAGTACGGTCCATATTAGAAAACAAATGATCCATTATATGGATCGATTGGAGGAGCGCAGTGCTGCAGGGCATGCTGCCGGTGTTGCCGACGCCGTTCACCGAGGCAGGGGCTGTCGATCCCGAGGCGATGGCGGGCATCGTCGACTTTGCGCTCGCGAGCGGCGTCGACGGCGTGGTGTTCCCCGGCTTCGCCAGCGAGGTCGACGAGCTCACCGCGGCCGAGCGGACGGCGCTCCTGAAGGTGGTGGTCACCAGGGTCGGCGGGCGCGTGCCGATCGTCGCCGGGGCGAACGCTCCGACTGCGCTCGAAGCGATCTCGCATTGCCGCGAGGCCCTCGCCAACGGCATCGGCCATGTGATGATCCAGGCGCCGAAGAGCATCGGCACGACGACGGAGGCGGTCTCGGCTTTCTATGGCGAGATCGCCGCGGCCGTGCCCGGCATCGAGATCGTATTGCAGAACGCGCCGGCGCCGCGCGGCTCCGACCTTAAGCCCGAGGCGATCCTGCAGATCGTCCGCGCCAATCCGGCGATCACCTATGTCAAGGAAGAGACGCTGCCGTCGGGCCTCGCCATCTCCGCGCTCGCGGCCGGTAAGCCGGCGCATCTGAAGGGCGTGATCGGCGGCGGCGGGGCGCGCTACCTGATCGACGAATACAACCGCGGCGCCTGCGGGGCGATGCCCGCGGTCGAGCTCGCCGATATCCATGTCGCAATGGACCGGGCTTATCGCGCCGGCGATATCGAGCGCGCGCGCGAGCTCTATATGCGCACGCTGCCGCTGCTGGTGATCCAGTTCAACTTCCGCATGGCCTTCACCAAGCACGTGTTGACCCGGCGCGGCGTGCTGACCAACCAGGTCGTGCGGGCGAAGGTGCCGCCGATGGACGCGCTCGATGTCGCCGAAATCGACGCCTGGCTGGAGGCCTGCGCCGAGCTGATGACAGTCGAACCTCGTGAGCCGACGCTCGGCGGAGGCGCGTGATGGCCGAGCGTGTCGCCCGCGTTGAGGTCTTCTCGATCACCATTCCGCGCGAGACGCCCTATCTCGGCGCGTTGCGCGAGGGCGAGCGCATCAACGATCACGGCTATATCGTCCGCAAGGGCAACCGCACGGTCTATCCGACCGTCGACCGCACCGTGGTCGTGCGGATCGAGACGGCTGATGGCGCGGTCGGCTGGGGCGAGACCTATGGCATCGTCGCGCCCGGCGCGGCGATGGCGATCATCGACGACCTGCTCGGCCCCTTCGTCGTCGGGCGCGACCCGCGCGACGTCAGCGTCATCCATGACGATCTCTACGACCTGATGCGGGTGCGCGGCTACACTGGCGGCTTCTATCTCGACGCGCTCGCCGCGATCGACATCGCGCTCTGGGACCTCTGCGGCAAGCTCTCCGGCCTGCCGCTGGTCAAGTTGCTCGGCGGGCAGAAGCATGAGCGTTTGCCGGCTTATATCTCCGGCCTGCCGAAGCCGACACGGGCGGAGCGGGCCGAGTTCGCCGCCGAATGGCAGGCGAAGGGCTTCGACAGCTTCAAGTTCGCCGCCCCCGTCGCCGATGACGGCAATGTCGCCGAGATCAGGACGCTGCGCGAGCGGCTCGGTTCGCAAACCCGCATCGCCTGCGACATGCACTGGGTCCATACTGGCGAAGAGGCGGTCGCGGCGATCCGGGCGATGGAGCCGCACGGTCTCTGGTTCGCCGAGGCGCCGGTGAAGCCGGAGGATCTCGACGGCCTCGCCCATGTCGCCTCGAAGGTCTCGACGCCGGTCGCGGCCGGCGAGGAATGGCGCACGGTCTATGATCTCGTGCCGCGCGCCGCCCGGCGCGCCTGCGCGATCGTGCAGCCGGAGATGGGCCATAAGGGCGTCACCGAATTCATGCGCATCGGCCTCTATGCGCAGGCGCATCATCTCAGGGTCATCCCGCATGCCACCATCGGCATCGGCCTGTTCCTGGCCGCGAGCCTGCATGCGTCCTCGGCACTCGCGGCGGTCGAGTGCCACGAGTTCCAGCATTCGATCTTCGAGCCGAACCGGCGGCTGCTCACCGGCGACATGGACTGCAGCGACGGCTTCTACCGTTTGCCGAGCGGGCCCGGCCTCGGGGTCGAGCCATCGAAAGACGCGCTCAAGCTGCTGAAGCGGCTGTAACGATAAAACCAAGGGAGGAGAGGACCATGACGAGGAAGAGGCTTGCACTGTCCGCGGCTGCGCTCGCGCTCGCCGCCGGCTTTCTCCCCGGCGCCGCTTGGGCGCAGGGCAAGGTGCTGAAATTCGTCTCCTGGCAGAAGGACGAGCGCGGCGTCGGCGACTGGTGGGGCTCGGTGATCAAGGAGTTCGAGGCGACGCATCCCGGCGTCAAGATCGAATGGACCAAGGTCGAGCGCGGCGCCTATGCCGACACGATGACGACGCTGTTCGCCGGCGGCAAGCCGCCGGATATCGTCCACCTCGCCTCCTTCGAGTTCCAGAAATTCGCCGATAATGGCTGGCTGGAGCCGCTCGACAGTTACATCAAGGACGCCAAGCTCGATCTCAAGGGCTGGGCCGGCCAGGACACCTGCAGCTGGAACAAGCAGACCGTCTGCACGATGATGCTCTATTTCGGCTACATCTTCGCCTACAACGAAGACCTCCTGAAGAAGGAAGGTCTTGCCGTCCCGAAGACCTATGCCGAGTTCCTCGCTGCGGCGCAGAAGCTGACCAAGGACGTCAACGGCGACGGCATCGTCGACCAGTTCGGCACCGGCCACGAGACCAAGGGCGGCGGCGGCCAGTATATGAGCGAGATGATGAACTACACGCTCGATGCCGGCGGGCGCTGGACCAACGATGCCGGTAAGGTGACGATCAACACGCCCGAGATGATCGAGGGCCTGTCGCGCTGGAAGACCATCGTCAAGACCAGCCTGACGCCGCGCGATTTGCCGGCTGGCGAGGTCCGCCAGATGTTCGCCGACGGCAAGATCGCGATGAAGATGGACGGACCCTGGCTCTACCCGATCATCCAGAAGGGCAAGGCCAAGGACCAGATCAAGCTCGGCATGGTGCCGTTCAAACCACCGGTCGGCGGCTCCTCCAACGTGCTCGGCATCGCCGCCGATGCGCCCAAGGAGAACAAGAAGCTGGTCTGGGACTTCATCGCGCTCGCGACCTCGGACAAGTTCCAGTCGAGCTATGCGACGCTCGGAGCCTCGCCGCCGCCTAGCCCACGCGCCGACACCTCGGCCGCGACCAAGGACACGCCGCATTTCGACCTGCTGGTCCAGGCGACCAAGGCGGCGGCCGACGCCAAGGTCGACCGCATTCCAAAGGGGCTGGAGCTGCAGTTCAACGAGTTCGCCAAGATGGTCATGGAAGAGTCCCAGCGCATGATCATCCAGGACCTCGACCCGAAGGCCGTCGCGGCGACGATGCAGGCCAAGGCCGAAGCGCTGCAGAAGCAGTAGCACGGCGCCCAAGAGCACGAGCCCGACCTCTCATCGTCATGGTCGGGCTTGTCCCGACCATCCACGTCTTCGCTGGCCGAAGGGCGGCGTCCAAGACGTGGATGCTCGCCACAAGGGCGAGCATGACGGAGCGCGCCGCAGCGGCGGAGATCAGACCATGCCCCGATCAGCCTTCCTCGACCTCGCCCGCCCGAGCCGGCGGCACTGGCTCGGCTATCTCCTGCTGGCGCCGGCGGTGCTGCTGATCGCGCTGATCATCGTCTATCCGCTGTTCGTCTCGGTCGACCTCTCGTTTCAGAACGTCAACATCGCCCGGCTCGACCAGCCGCGCCGGCCCTTCACCACCGCCAATTACGAGCGGCTCTTCGGCTCCGAGGATTTCTGGAACGCCTGCTGGGTGACGTTCAAGCTCGTCACCATCGTCTCGTTCTTCTGCTTCCTGCTCGGCCTCGGCACGGCGCTGCTGGTCAACAACCGCTTCAAGGGCCAGGCGCTGGCGCGTCTGCTCGTCGCCCTGCCCTGGGCGATCCCCGAGGTGATCGCGGTCGTGATCTTCGCCTGGCTGTTCGATTCCTCCTTCGGCCTGATGAACTGGCTCTTCATCAGGCTCGGCCTGGTCGACCAAACGATCAACTGGTTCTCCTCGCCCGACGCCGCCTTCGCCGTGGTCTGCACGGTGATGGTCTGGAAGGGCTATCCCTTCGTCTCGATCATGATGCTGGCCGGTTTGCAGTCGATTCCGGAGGATTTCTACAACGCCGCCAAGGTCGACGGCGCCCGCGCCTGGCAGCGCCTTCTCTACATCACCATCCCCTCGCTGATGCCGGTGATCGGCGTCACGCTGGTGCTGGTGATGCTCTGGGTCTTCCGCGACTTCTCGATCATCTACGTGCTGACCGGCGGCGGCCCGCTGAAGGCGACGCAGAGCCTCTCGATCATGACCTACGAGCAGGCCTTCGGCTTCTTCAAGATGGGCTACGCCTCCGCCATCGGCGTCATCACCCTGATCGTCTGCGTGATCGCGAGCCGGCTGATGATCGCCCGCGCGCCGGACAATATCTGAGGAGGCGGCCGATGAGACGGAAAACCACACGTCACGCCCTGCTCTATGCCGGCGTTGTCTTGACCTGCGCCATCCTGGTCTTCCCGATCTACTGGCTCGTCGTCACCGCGCTCTCCGAGCCGAGCCAGCTGCGGCAACTGCCGCCGAGCTTCTGGCCGAGCGAGCCGCGCTGGGGTGTATTCGGGCAGATCATGGCGGATAAGCCGATCCTGCTCTGGCTCGGCAATTCGGCGCTGGCGGCGATCGGCGCGGTGAGCCTGTCCATGGTCGTCTCGGTGCTCGCCGGCTACAGCCTGTCGCGCTTCCGGGTCCGTGGCGGCCAGTCGCTCGGCCTGTTCATCCTGACCGCCAAGATGCTGCCGGCGACGCTGCTGGTGATCCCGCTCTTCGGCATCTTCCGCAATCTCGAGCTGATCGGCAGCCTGTGGTCGATCATCCTCGCCCACGCCACCTTGATCATCCCGTTCACCACCTGGATGCTGAAGGGCTATTTCGACACGATCCCGCGCGAGCTCGAACAGGCGGCGATGGTCGACGGCTGCTCGCCGCTCGGCGCCATGGTCCGGGTGATCCTGCCGGTCTCGGCGCCGGGGCTGGCGGCGACGGCGCTCTACGGCTTCGTGCTGTCCTGGTCGGATTATGCCTATGCCCGCACCTTCCTGACCAACGCCCAGGGCAACTGGACCGCCAATCTCGGCATCACCACGATGAAGGGCGAGTACATCTCGAACTGGAGCGACATCTCCGCCGCCTCGATCCTCGTCGCCCTGCCGATCCTCGCGATCTACCTCTTCCTCGAACGCTATCTCGTCGGCGGCCTCACGGCCGGGGCCGAGAAGTAAGAGAACCCGCATGGCTGGAATCCGTATCGACGCCGTCACCAAATCCTATGGCGGGCTCACCGTCCTCAAGGCGTTTTCGCTCGACATCGCCGATGGCGAGTTCGTCGTCCTCGTCGGCCCGTCCGGCTGCGGCAAGTCGACCATGCTGAAGATCCTCGCCGGGCTGGAGGAGGCCTCCTCCGGCAAGATCAGCATCGGCGAGCGCGATGTCACCGACCTCGCGCCGGGCGACCGCGACATCGCCATGGTCTTCCAGAACTACGCGCTCTATCCGCATCTCACGGTTCGGAAGAACATGGGCTTCGGCCTGAAGATGCGCGGCACCGACTCCGCCGAGATCGACCGGCGGGTCAATGACGCTGCCAAGATCCTCGGCATTGACCATCTGCTCGAGCGCCGGCCGCGCGCCTTGTCCGGCGGCCAGCGTCAGCGCGTCGCGTTGGGACGGGCGATCGTGCGCGAACCGCAGGCTTTCCTGATGGACGAGCCGCTTTCCAATCTCGACGCCAAACTGCGCGTCCACACCCGCGCCGAGATCAGCGCCCTGCACAAGAGGCTGCGCGTCACCACGATCTACGTCACCCACGACCAGACCGAGGCGATGACGATGGCCGACCGCATCGTCATCATGAAGGACGGCGTGATCCAGCAGATCGCCTCGCCCGACGTGATGTTCCGCGAGCCGGCCAATCTCTTCGTCGCCGGCTTCATCGGCTCGCCCGGCATGAATTTCTTGAAGACGAAGGCGCAGGCGACAGGCGGCGGCGTCACCGCAAAGCTGTTCGGCCACGATGTGACGCTGCCGGTCACGAACGCCGCCGCGCTCGCGGGCAAGGAGATCGTCGTCGGGCTCAGACCCGAGCACATCGCCGCGGGACCGGGCCAAGTCTCCTTCGCGGTCAGCCCGCGGCTGATCGAGAGCCTCGGCAGCGAGCAATATGTCTATGTCGACCTGCCCGAGGAGCACCGCCGCGAGGCGAGTTCCGGCGGCGAGGATGAGTCACGACGGACCTCACTGATCGCGCGCCTGATCAATCCGGAGCCGCGCCCACCCGAGGAAACGCTGACGCTGTCCTTCGATCCGGCCCGGCTCCATGTCTTCGATGCCGCCAGCGGCGAGGCGATCCGATGAGCACCATTCTGGTCACCGGCAGCGCCGGGCGCGTCGGCTCGCGCGTGGCGCGGCAACTGCTCGAAGCCGGCCACCGCGTCACCGGCTTCGACCTGCGCGCCAGCGGGATCGAGCATACCGCCTATCGCGAGGTGCTCGGCGGCTTCGACGACCGCGCCGCCGCAAGGGAGGCCGTGCAGGGTACAGACGCGATCCTGCATCTCGGCGCCTTCATGTCCTGGCTGCCGGCCGATCGCGACCGGCTGTTCCAAGCCAATGTCGAGGGCACGCGCCTGCTGCTGGAGGAGGCTGCGGCGGCAGCGCCGAAGCGGCTCGTCTTCGCCTCCTCCGGCGAGGTCTATCCCGAGAACGTGCCGGACTATCAGCCGATCGACGAGGACCACCCGCTGAAGCCGCGCTCGCCCTATGGCTTGAGCAAGCTGCTCGGTGAGGAGATCGTGCGCTTCTTCGAGCGGACCAGCGGCACTCCCACAACGATCCTGCGCTTCTCGCACACGCAGGATGCAAGCGAACTGCTCGATCCCGGCAGCTTCTTCTCCGGCCCGCGCTTCTTCCTGCAGCCGAAGATCCGGCAGCAGGAAGGCTTCGGCAATGCCGCTGCCGTCGCGGCGCTACGCGCCATCGACGACGGGCGCGAGGTGCTGGTGCTGTCGCGCAACGAGGTCGGCCGGCCCTTCCGCATGCACATCACCGACACGCGCGACATGGTCGCCGGCATCCTGCTCGCGCTCTCCGACGAACGCGCAGCTGGGCGTACCTATAATCTCGGCGCGACCGAGCCGGTCGACTTCGCCGTGGCGCTGCCGATGATGGCGCAGTTGACGGGGCTGCCGTTGAAGACCATCGACCTGCCGGGCGCCGGCGTCTTCTACGAGACGTCGAACGCCAGGATCCGGGCAGAACTGGGGTATGAGCCGCAATGGACCTTCGAGCGCATGATCGGCGAGGCGGCGCAGGCGCGGGTGAAGCGCGCGTCCTGACGCCGGACGAGCGCGACGTCCCGACCGGCGCAGCCGCCCTCGCCAAGGGCCTCTATCTGCTCGACGTGATCGGCGAAGCCTCGGCGCCGCCGCGCTTCCGCGACCTGCAGGCGGCGACAGGCCTGCCCAAGGGCACGCTGGCGCGCATGCTCAACACGCTGCTCACCTTCCGCCTGATCCGGCACGAGGAGAGCGACAACACCTATAGGCTCGGCCACCGCCTGTTCGAACTCGCCCATCGCGTCTGGGAATCCTTCGACCTGCGCGGCGCCGGCGCCCCGGCGCTCGACCGGCTCGCCGAGGAGACGCGCGAGACGGCCGCGCTCTGCGCCATCGACAATGGCGAGGTGCTCTATATCGACCAGCGCAGCCGCGGCGGCCCCTATGGCTTCCGCATCGAGATCGGCCGGCGCGCGCCGCTGCATTGCACCGCCGGCGGCAAGGCACTCCTTGCCTTCGTCCAGCCGCATGAGCAGCGCGCCCTCGTCGACCGGCTTAAGCTCGAACGCTTCACCGAGACCACCATCACGGAGGAGGAGGCGCTCGCCGCCGACCTCGCCCTGACCCGGGCGCGCGGCTACGCCGTCTCGCAGGAAGAGCATGTCGCCGGCGTCGCCTCGGTCGCGGCGCCGATCTTCGATCATACCGGCCGCGCCGTCGCGGCGATCGGCGTGTTCGGTCCATCCTCGCGGCTGACGCGCGAGCGGCTGCACACCACCGGCCGCGACCTGATGGCGGCTGCAAGGCAGATCTCCGGCAATGTCGGCGCGACGCAGATGAACATCTCCCCGGCGCCGCGCTCGGCGCGGCCGGTCGATCCCAATGTGCAATGCGTCCTGCCCTGGGGGGCGCATCTCGCCGAAGGTCCGTACTGGTCGGCCGGCGAGCAGCGGCTCTACTGGGTCGACATCCTCGCGCCTTCGGTCAACCGCTTCGACCCCGCGACCGGCAACAATGAGGAGGTGACGCTGCCACGCCTGGTCAGCGCCGTGCTCGGCCGCCGCGGCGGCGGGCTGGTGGTACTGACGCAGGAGGGGCTGGAGGCGTTCGATTTCGCCAGCGGCCGGCTGACGCCGCTCGCCGACCCCGAAGCCGACATCCCCGACAACCGCTTCAACGACGGCAAATGCGACCGGCAGGGCCGGCTCTGGGCCGGGACGATGCGGCTCGACGCCAGCCGTGCCTCCGGCTCGCTCTACGCGATCGCGCCGGACCTCTCCTGGCAGCGGCGGGAGAGCGGGCTCACCGTCGCCAACGGGCTCGACTGGAGCCCGGACGGTCGGAGCTTCTACTTCGTCGATTCTGCCCATGGCTGCATCTATGCCTACGCGTTCGACGCCAAGGCCGGCACGCTCGCCAATCGCCGCGTCTTCACCGAGGTCGCCGGCCGGCCGGACGGGCTCGCGGTCGATGCCGAAGGCTTCGTCTGGTGCGCGATCTGGGATGGCTGGTGCCTGCATCGCTATGCGCCGGACGGCAGACTGGATCGCGAGGTCTGGCTGCCGGTGCCGCGCCCGACCAGCCTCGCTTTCGGCGGGCCGGACCTGAAGACACTGTTCATCACCACGGCGCGCATCCGCCTGCCCTCGCGCATGCTCGCCGAAGCGCCGTTCTCGGGCGGGCTCTTCACCTTGCCGGTCGACGTGCCCGGCCTGCCGGCGGCGGAGTTCGGCGGGTGAGAGCCGAAGCCAGCTATCCCGATCTCGCCGGCAAGGCAGCTTTGGTCACCGGCGGCGCCGACGGCATCGGCCGCGCCATCGTCGAGGCGCTGGCGCGGCAAGGTACGAAGGTCGCTTTTCTCGACATCGATTCCGGGCGCGGCGAGCGGCTCGCCGCCGAGCTTTCGGCTGCTGGCGGCGAGGTCTCGTTCCATCAAGTCGACCTGCGTAACATCCCGGCAACGCAAGCGGCGATCGCAGCGGCGCGCGGCCTGCACGGCCCGTTCGCGATCGGCGTCAACAATGCCGGCCATGACGAGCGGCACGATTTCGAGGTGGTGACGGAAGCTTACTGGGACGACCGTCTCGCCGTGAACCTCCGGCCGATGATGTTCGTCGCGCAGGCGCTGGCGCCGGATATGCGCAACCTCGGCGGCGGAGCATTGGTCAACCTGTCCTCGACCTCGTGGATGAAGGGCTCGCCGCATATGATCGCCTACACCACGGCGAAATCGGCGGTGATCGGCTTCACCCGCTCGCTGGCGCGGGCGCTCGGACCCGACGGCATCAGGGTGAACTGCGTCACGCCGGGCTGGGTGATGACCGAGCGCCAGCGGACGCATTGGTGGACGCCGGAGAAGGGTGCCGCCAACCAGGCAGCACAGGCGCTGAAGGGGGAGATCCTGCCGGAGGACATCGCCCAGATGGTGCTCTTCCTCTGCTCCGACGTCTCGCGCATGTGCGCCGGCCAGAACTTCATCGTCGATGCCGGCGCGGTCTGAGGCGATGAGTTTGCTCGATGACCTGCGCGTGGTGCTCGATCCAGCCGCCATCGTCACCGATCCGCAAGCGATGGCGCCGCACCTCATCGACTGGCGCGGCAAGCATAAGGGCGCGGCGCTCGCCCTGCTCCGTCCGCGCACGGTCGAAGAGGTCTCGGCGATTCTGCGCTGGGCCTCGGCGACGGGCACGCCGATCGTGCCGCAAGGCGGCAATACAGGGCTCTCGGGCGGCGCGACTCCGGATGGTTCCGGCAAAGCGGTCGTGCTCACGCTGGCGCGCCTCAACCGGATCAGGGCGATCGACACGGAGGGCGACACGCTGACCGCCGAAGCCGGCTGCATCCTCGCCGATGTCCAGCAGGCTGCTGCCGCCAGCGACCGGCTGTTCCCGCTCAGCCTCGGCAGCGAAGGCTCCTGCCAGATCGGCGGCGTGGTCGGGACCAATGCCGGCGGCATCAACGTCATCCGCTACGGCACGGTGCGCGATCTCGTGCTCGGCCTCGAATATGTCCGTGCCGACGGCGCCGTGATCCATGGCTTGAAGCCGCTGCGCAAGGATAATGCCGGCTATGCGCTGAAAGAGCTGGTGATCGGCTCGGAGGGCACGCTCGCGGTCGTGACGGCAGCGACCTTCAGGCTGTTTCCCAAGCCGCGAGCGAGCGCAACGGCACTGTGCGGCCTCGCCAGTCCGGCGGACGCCTTGCGGCTGCTCGCCCTGCTGAGGCAGGGCGCAGCCGAGCGCATCTCCAGCTTCGAACTGATGTGCGACGGCGAGATGGGCCTCACACTCGACCTCGTGCCCGGAACGGCCCTGCCACTAGACCGGCGCCATCGCTGGTACGTCTTCATCGAGCTCGCCGACAGCGATCCGGCCGGGCGCATCGGAGAGCTGCTCACCGAGGCGCTCGCCGACGCCATGGAACAGGGCCTGCTCCAGGACGCCGCCATCGCCCAGAGCGAGGCACAAGCCAGTGCGATCTGGCATTTGCGCTTCGCCGTCGCGGAAGCGAACCGCCGGGCTGGCTTCAGCGTCTCGCACGACACCAGCGTCGCAGTCGCCGACGTCCCGACCTTCATCACGGCGGTCGAAGCGATGGCGGCCGAGCGCTTCGCAGGCACGCGAGCGCTCTTCGTCGGCCATGTCGGCGACGGCAACATCCACGTCATCCTGCTCTTTCCGCGGGAGACGCCAGCCGAGCGGCGGGGCGAGCTCGGTCATGCCGTCAATGCGGAGGTCTTCGCGATCGTCAGCGCGTTCGGTGGCAGCATCACCGCGGAGCACGGCATCGGTAAGAGCCTGGCCCATGCGCTGGCGGAACATGCACAGCCGGAGGCGCTCGAGCTGATGAGAGCCGTCAAGCGAGCTTTCGACCCGCTCGGCATCCTCAATCCGGGCGCGATGCTCGCGCAAAGGTGAAGCAAGCCGGCATTCCGGCGAAGCATCCGAAATACTTGAACTGTTCCGGGCCAAGAGCGGCGGAAGCCTTACTTTAGAATACGTATAAACTATTGTATTTGCTAACCAATTCGCTCTGGTTTAACTGCTGGAGACGATCGCGGAGGCAATGCCCGTCAGGGCTGCCTCCCGTGGTCATCGGTAGCCGCTTCAACGGACGCGGCTCCGTTCCGAAAGCGCTCCCGCCAAGGAGGAGCGCCCAAAGACCACGGACCTTAATTCGATGCAGCGTTTGATCGGCACAGTCCTGCTTGCGACGGCCATTGCCGCCACCCCCGTGGCGAGCCTCGTCGCTCTCGCCCAGACCACCCCTGCCGAGACGGCCCCGGCGCAGCAGACGAGCCCGTCGGGTGCACATGGCGGCGCGGTGCCAGCGCCTGCTGCGAATCCCACGCCCGCCGCCCCCGCTCCAACCGGTCAGACAGCACCGGCTTCTCCGAGCACCGCTGCGCCAGCACCTGTTGCGCCGACCCTAGCCGCTCCGGGAGCCGGCGCCCCGCAGACCGCTATGCCTGCAACCGCTCCTTCTGCGGCCCCCATACCTGTCGCAGGGCAGGCCACGCTGCCGCATGACCTGTCGCCCTGGGGCATGTTCATGGCGGCCGACATCGTCGTGAAGGCGGTGATGCTCGGCCTCGCCTTCGCTTCGTTGGTGACCTGGACGATCTGGCTCGCCAAGGCGCTCGAACTCGCCGCCGCCAAGACGCGGGCGCAGCGGGCGGTGCGCCGACTGGAAGAATCGATCAGCCTGGACGAGGCGGCGCGAGCGATCGCTGGCCGCAAGGGCCAAGCGCGCGGCACTGTCGCGGAGCTGGTTGGCGCCGCCCAGAGCGAGCGCGAGCGCTCCCATGATCTTGGCGAGGACGGCATCAAGGAACGTGCGGCGATCGCATTGTCGCGGATCGAGGCTCGCGCCGGCCGCAGCATGGCGCGCGGCACCGGCCTGCTCGCTACCATCGGCTCGACCGCCCCCTTCGTCGGCCTGTTCGGCACGGTCTGGGGCATCATGAACTCGTTCATCGGCATCAGCCAGTCGAAGACGACCAACCTCGCCGTCGTCGCCCCCGGCATTGCCGAGGCGCTGCTCGCGACTGCGATCGGCCTCGTCGCCGCGATCCCGGCCGTGATCATCTACAACGTCTTCGCCCGCGCCATCGCCGGCTATCGTGCCACGCTCTCGGACGCCTCCGGCGAAGTGCTGCGCCATCTCTCGCGTGATCTCGAGCGGCTGCGCCGCCAGGCCGCGCAGCAGGTCCGCGCCAATCTGCATGCCGTCCCGGCCCAGCCGGCCGCGATGCCGCGCGTTCCGGCGGAGTGAGCAATGGCGGTTTCGCTCAAGGAGGCGCAGGACGGCGATCTCGGTGAAGTCAGCGAGATCAACGTCACGCCGTTCATCGACGTGATCCTGGTGCTGCTGATCATCTTCATGGTGGCAGCGCCGCTCTCGACCGTCGATGTCGCGGTCGACCTGCCGGTCTCCAATGCCCAGCCGCAGCCGCGACCGGACAAGCCGGTCTTCCTGACCGTGAAGCAGGACCTCTCACTCGCCCTCGGCAACGACACCGTGCCGCGCGAGCAATTGCAGGCGATGCTCGACCGCCAGACCGGCAATGATCGCGAACAGCGCGTCTTCCTGCGCGCCGACGGGGCCGTGGCCTATCGTGAGCTGATGGAGGTCATGAACAGGCTGCGCCAGGCCGGCTATCTCAAGATCGCGCTGGTCGGGCTCGAGGATACCGGCCAGAGCGCCGCGCCCGGAGCGGGCAAGCCATGATCGCCTCCGCACCGGACCGCCGCTGGCTCGCTGCGCTGCGCTGGGGCGTCGCTGCGGTCGCCGTCGCTGCCGCCCATGGCGGCCTCGCCTGGGTCGGCGTGAACTGGCGACTGTCGGAAGCCGCTGCCGGCGCGCCGGAACCGGCCGTGATGATCGAGCTCGCCGCGCTCTCGGTCGCGCCCGAGGCGCCGCCGGAGAACCTGCCGATCGCGCCGGAGCGGGCCGAGCCGGAACCGCCGCCGCCCGAGCCGGTGAAGGAGACGCCGCCCCCAGAGCCGGAGCCGGAACCGATCCCCGAGCCGACCCCGGTCGAGCAGCCGGAGATCAAGCTGCCGGAGCTGCCGCAGACACCGAAGCTCGACGCCGTATTGCTGCCGCCTCCGCCAGAGCTGAAGCCGGTGGAGAAGAAGCCGGAACCGAAGGTCGTCGAGAAAAAGGAAAAGCCCAAGCCGAAGCCCAAGGTCGTCGAGCGCAAGCCGGTCGAGCAGCGGGCCAAGGAGGCCGTGGCGCCGAAGCCGTCGGAGCAGCGCGCCGCGGCGCCCAGCAGCGCCGCGCAGGGCACGGCCAGTCAGCCGACGGTCTCGACCGCGTCCTGGCGCGGCTCGCTGATCGCGCATCTCAATCGCTACAAGCGCTTCCCCGGCGGGGCGAGCCCGGGCACGGTCCAGGTCGCGTTCGCGATCGACCGCAGCGGCAATGTGCTGTCCTCGCGCGTCGTCGGCTCGTCGGGCGATTCCGCGCTGGACGCCGAGGCAGCGGCGATGATCCGCCGTGCCAGCCCGGTACCGGCGCCGCCTGCGGGCGTCGGCGGGGGCGGAGCGATCTCGCTCTCGGTGCCGGTGCGGTTCAGCCGGTAAGGTAGCCGTTCAAGGCTGCCCGACGGGTTTCTGGAACGGCGTGGTCACGGTATCGCCGACCGCGGCGCCGGTGTCCTGAATATTATTCCCGAGATGCTCGACCCGGTCACCAAGATGGCGGCGAGCGGTTGGATCGACCACTGCGATCGGGGCAGTGACGACGATGCCTGCTGCGGTGCCGACCGCTGCGGCGGCGCTGCCAGTCACCTCGATCAGCCGCTCGCCGAGGCCAACACGGGAATCGGTGATCGGCTGGCCGTCGACGAGGCGCGTGCCGATCAGTTTCACTACCTCCGGGCTCTCGGCGAACTTGCCATGATTGAGCTTGTCGCCGGTGCGCAGCTTGGTGAGATTCAGAACCGTGATCTTGTCCGCCTCGAACTCGCTCTTATAGGGCTCGACATCGGGGTCGACGGCACCGAGGCGATCCTTGCCGCCCCAGACCCGGCGCGAGACGGCAAGCGCGCGATCGTCCTGCGAGACGAACAGGGTGAATTTCGGCCGCCGCCCCTTCATCTCCGCGATCTGGGTACGGAAGACGTCGGCATCGACATCGGGCGAGGCGAGCATGACATTGGCGATCTTCGGCGGGATGCCGCGATTGCGCACCGCCATCTGTGTCAAGGCCTCGAGCGCGACCCAGTTGCCCATCGAATGAGCCAGCAGCGAGACCTCGCCGACAGCCGGGTCGCGCGCCAGCCCCTGCAGCAGCTCCTCCAACGCGTTGCGCGAATAGGTCGCGCTCTCGCGGTCATAGCCATAGGCGAAGAGCGAGCCGCGCGAGGGCCAGGTGAACAGCACCGGCACGACATTGGCGTCCGAATCGTGGACGATCTGGGCGAAGCGGTAGACCGCGTCCTCGAAGCGGTTGTTGAAGCCGTGGACAAAGACCATGACGCGGCGCTTCGGCACGCGCGAGACGCGATCGTGCAGGCGCGCCAATCCGGTCTTCGCATCGAGCTTGTCGACCTTGAGCGTGACGAAATCGGTCTCGGGGTTGCCTGGCAAACGGCTCGGCCACTGCACCTCGCCGGCCTTGCGGCGGCTGTCCGGCGGCAAGGAGATCGTCATCTCGGCAAAGGACGGCTTGCCGCGCTCGCCGGAATACAGCACGCCAGCATCCGGATCGGCCGCGCGCGTCGTCGCCACCAGCATGGTGACCTTGCTGGTGCCCGGCACGGTCGAGGCGACCGGCTTGAGCACACCCTGCACGTCGCCGGCACAACCGGCGACGAACATCGTCGCAAACACGACTGCGCAGACCCGTCGGGCGGCCGGCATCGGCAGGTCCTTGCGGCGGATCGGCATCATCGACTACCCAGCTTCGGAGCGGCGCCCAGACCATGCTGGTGCGCCGCCCGCCACGTCAAGGACGCCGAAGCCACAGTGACGCTCAGACCATGTACTGGCCGCCATTGACCTCGATGGTCTGGCCGGTGATGTAGCCGCTCATCGCCGGGCTGGCGAGGAAGAGGAAGACGCCGACATTGTCCTGCGGCGTGCCCACACGCTCCATCGGAACCGTCTTGCGCATCGCCTCGATCTGCTCGGCCGTCGAATAGCGCTCGTGGAAGGGCGTCATGATCACGCCGGGCGAGACGCCGTTGACGCGGATGCCAAAGGGCACGAACTCCTTGGCCATGCCGCGGGTCAGGTTGAGCACGAAGGCCTTGGAGCTGGCATAGAGCGAGGAGCCGGGCCCACCGCCATTACGCGCGGCGATCGAACTCAGATTGATCACGCTCGACTTGCCGCCGGATTTCTTCAGATAGGGCAGCGCCGCCTTGGAGGCCATCACCACCGAGCGGACGTTGAGATCGACGACGCTGTCGAAGAACTCGTCCTCGATCTCGGCGATCGGCGTGCGCTTCACCAACGCGCCAGCATTGTTGACGAGCACGTCGAGCCCGCCGAGCCTGTCGGCCGCCTTGTTGACGAGATCGACCGCCTGCTTGCTGTCGGCGACATCGGCTTGCAGCACATGGGCCTCGCCGCCGGCTGCCTTGATCTCGGCGGCGACGGCGTTGGCCTCGGCCTCGCTCGACTTGTAGTGCACCACGACGCGCATGCCATGCGCCGCATAGGCCTTCGCCACGCCGGCGCCGATGCCGGTGCTGGAGCCGGTAACCAGGGCGCGCAGCCCCTTGAGATCGTCGAGCATCATTCCTCCCTCGGGATACAGGCTTAAATCGTTTCAGGAGCGATCTTGCGCGACGCAAAGCCGAACGGCCAGCGCCGCTTCGACAACCCCGCCATTCGTGAACCGGCGTTCAGAGGAATTTAGTCATCGCCTTGAACTCCGCCAGCAGCCCGCGCGCCTCATCCGGGAGGCTGCCGGCCGCCTCTTCCAGGCAATGGCCGATATGCTCCTGGATCAGGATCTTGCGGGCATTGGCGATCGCGCCTTCGACGGCCTGCAATTGCTGGGCGATCTCCAGGCAGGAGCGGACATTGGCGACCATCTCGATGGTCGAGCGCAGATGCCCCTCGGCCCGCTTCAGCCGCGTGATGATCTCGGGATGCCGATGATGGTGGATCCGGGCGTGTTCCTCGTCCTGCATTCCCCGCTCCTTGCATCTTGATCCTATCCTCCCGGGGAGGTTATAGATCGAGGCATCCGCTGAGCAAGCGGCACCCGATCAGGCAGGCGCCGGCGCAAGACCGGGCGCATCCCGGCGATCGGGCGGGCGAGGACGAGACGGGCGCCCCCGACCAGCTCCGGCAAGGCCGGACGGCACGGCAGCGCACGGTCCGTTCCGGATCCGGAGCACCAAATCGTGCCAAGCTTCACCGAGTTGCTGGCGCAAGGCGCCGGCCATGCCTGGCTGTTCATTCCAAGCGCGATCCTGCTCGGTGCTTTGCACGGGCTCGAACCCGGCCATTCCAAGACGATGATGGCGGCCTTCATCGTCGCCATCCGCGGCTCGGTGCTGCAGGCGCTGCTGCTTGGCCTCGCCGCGACGCTCTCGCACACGCTCGTCGTCTGGGGCGTGGTGCTCGCCGGCCTCTATCTGACGCGCGACTTCAATGCCGAGGCGACCGAGCCCTGGTTCCAGCTCGCCTCCGGCGTGCTGATCATCGCGATCGCGCTCTGGATGCTGTGGCGGACCTGGCGCGAGCAGCGTGCGCTACGCCCGGCCGGTCATGGGCATCACAGCCATGGGCATAGTCACGGCCACTCCCACGGTCATGGCCACAGCAACGGGCATTCCCATGCTCATGGTCACTCGCACGGCCGCGGTCACGATCGCGGCGACACCGACGACGAGCCAATGGACGCGCATCAGCGCGCCCATGCGCAGGACATCCGGAAGCGCTTCGCCGACCGGCCGGTGACGACCTGGCAAATCGCGCTGTTCGGACTGACCGGCGGGCTGATCCCCTGCCCCGCGGCGATCACAGTGCTCCTGATCTGCATGCAATTGCGCGAGATCGCGCTCGGCGCCGTGCTTGTTCTGTGCTTCTCGATCGGGCTTGCGATAACGCTGGTTGCGGTCGGCGTCGCCGCCTCGCTCAGCCTGCGGGCCGTTGCGAAGCGCTCCAACTGGCTGTCGACCGTCGCGGCGCGGGCGCCGTATGTCTCCGGCGTGCTGATCGTACTTGTCGGGCTTTACACCATCTGGCACGGCTGGAGCGGACTGCAGGCGCAAACCCTGCGCGCCGCAGCGATGCTGATCAGCCCATGGCCTGGTTGACGAGGGCGAAGCGATGCGCCGGCCCGGGCGCGACCGGCGCAGCCCCGCGCTCCATCACCGCGCCGGAGGCGATGAGCGGCAGGCCGCATTCGCCGAGCCAGGCACCGAGGCCGGTGCGGGCCGGCACGTCGATGCGAACGAAATCGCCACGGCGGGCGGCGAGCAGCGCGGCGATCAGATTGCAGGCGGCGGCATCGTCGACGGCCACGACCGGGCCGATCAGCCAGCCATGGCCATGCCGGCGCAGGAAGCCGAAGCCGGCGGGTGCGCCGGCGCGCTCGATCAGGATGGCATGGCCGCGGGCCAGCAGAGCTTCGAGGACCGGCGCGCGTGGCAATCCCGTCGCCTCGTGATCGAGCTGTGCCAGCAGCGGGAGATCGGCGGCAACGGCCGGACGCATGACCTCATTGGCAGCGAGGACCGGCGCGGCCAGTTCCGGCCAGTCGCCCTGGTGCTGGCGGACTTCGTCGATGGCGATGAAGCCGTAGCGGGCATAGAGCGGCTCGCCCTGCGGCGTGGCGACGAGACCGAGCGTTCGCCCTTCCGTCACCGCGATCAGCCGCTCGGTCAGCAGCTTGCCGATGCCCTGACCTTGTCGATCGGGCGCGACAATGATGGTGCCGAGCGTGGCATGGGTCGCGCCAAAACCCCACCATAGCCCGACACCGACGACCTCGTCCTCGATCGACAGGGTAAAGCCTTGCCCGAGCGAAAGCGCGAACTCCCAATCCTCGCGGCGATGCGACCAGCCGACTGCGGCCGAAAGCTTTTGGCAGGCATCTGCATCTGAGAGGGCGGAAGGGCGAAGCGTCAGCTGGATCGACGTCATCAGCCGGCCCTCAGCGGCAAAATTCGGCGCAACCGGACTGCCAGAACGGCGCCTGCCCATCAAGCGGCGGCACCGAAGGGCGCGGCTTCGCATCCGGCAGATCGGATGGCACCGGCACGACCAACTCCCACCAGCGATGGGCGCATTGCGAGCGGAAAGCCATCTGGTCGCTGATCGAGGTGTTCTCGCGGGCGAGAACCGCATCGAGCGCATCGCAGGCTCGGCGCAGCGCCGCGTCGTTCGTATCGCCGGGTTCGTTGGCATAGTCGTGGAAGGCGGCGGTAAAAGCCTCCATCTCGCGGGCGATGTGCGGCCAGTCCTGGCGGCCGAGGTTCCAGGCGTCCATCCATTCGCGCACCACCGTCTCGACCGCCTCGGCCTTCGGCTTGCCGGCGACCTTGCGGGCGGTGGTCAGCATATGGCGCATCAGTTCGGCGCGGGCATGGAGCTGGCGGGCGGCGAGCGCGGCCGTCTGCATCGCCAGAATCGCGCGCTCGGCCTCGAGCTGCAGCTCCTCGACGAAATGGGCCATCGCGTTCTCCAATCACGGCAACGTCGCGAGCCGGTCGAACAGGCGCTGGAACAGCGCCTCCGCCTCGACGCTCGCGACGACATGGGCATTGGCTGGCCGCTTGAGCCGGCCGTTCCAGTCGATCGTGGTTCGGCCCCGCAAGGGACCGTCGCCGGTCTCGACCTCGACACAACAGTCGCGCCCCGAAAAGAGTTCCGGCCAGAGCAGGAAGGTGACCACGCAGGGGTCGTGCATGGGGTGGCCAGCGGTGCCGAGCCCGCCTGGGCGCGGACGCGTCAGCATGCCGTGCACCGCCTTGCCGGCCGCATTGCCGAACGAGAGCAGGCGCGCAACCTGTTCATGCGAGGCGATCGCCTGATGGGTGACGCCCAAGCCGAACATCACGATCGGCCGGCCGCAGCCGAAGACGATCGCGGCGGCATGCGGATCGACATGGATGTTGAACTCGGCTGCCGGGGTGATGTTGCCGAGCGCCAGCGCCCCGCCCATCAGCACGATGCGCTTCACCTTCGGCAGGACGTCCGGCGCCAGCCGGAAGGCGAGCGCGAGATTGGTCAGCGGCCCGAGCGGACAGAGCGTGACGCTGTCGTCGGGCGCGGCACGCAGGATGGCGATCAGTGCCTCGACGGCATGGGCAGGGTCAACCTCACCACGCGCCGGCGGCAGATCGGCGCCGGCCAGCCCATCGGGTCCGCAGACGAATTCGGCGGTCGAGAGCGGAAAGATCAGCGGCCGATCTGCCCCGGCATGGACCGGCACATCCTCGCGCCCGGCGAGCTCGCGGATGCGCAGCGCATTGGCGGTGGTCAGCGCCAGCGGGACATTGCCGGCGACGGTGGTGATCGCCTTGAGGTCGAGCTCGGGGCTGGCGAAGGCAAGCAGCAGGGCGACGGCATCGTCCTGGCCCGGGTCGGTGTCGATGACAATCGCTTCGCGCGCCATGTCAGTGTCCGTTTGAGAATTCGTCAGGGCGTGGCGAGACTGGTGTTTTTCGAGCATCGGAGCGCAGCGTACTCCAAGTACGTGAGCACCGAAGCGCAGAAGAACGCCAGTCGCAGACCGCCATCACGAATTCGCAAACCGACACTCAGGCCGCCCTGGCGTTGCCGGCCATGATCATGTGGCTGAGATCGTCGGCGGTGAGATCGCCAAGCGGCCGGTCGACGTACTTTCGGCCGGCACCCATGATCACCACCCGGTCGGCGAGCGCGACGACGTCGCGCATATTGTGGCTGATCAGCAGCACCGTCCGGCCATCGGCCTTGAGCTTGCGGATCAGGTCGAGAACGAGTGCCGTCTCCTTAACGCCGAGCGCCGCCGTCGGCTCGTCCATGATGATGATCTCGGCTTTCCAGCGCAGGGCGCGGGAGATCGCCACGGCCTGGCGCTGGCCGCCGGAGAGCCGTTCGACCGGGCGATCCATGTCCTCGACGGTGACCGAGAGCTGCTTGAGGAAGCCGCGCGCCTCCTGCGCCATCCTCTTCTTGTCGAGGACGCGCAGGAAGGGCAGCAGCATGGGCCTCGTCAATTCCGAGCCCATGAAGACGTTCTGAGCGATCGAGAGCCGCGGCGCCAGCGCCAGATCCTGATAGATCGTCGCGACGCCATGGCTCAGCGCATCATGCGGCGAGGCGAAGACGACCTCCTTGCCGCGCATCTGGAGCGTGCCCGAAGTCGCTTCCTCGGCGCCGGAGACCACCTTGATCAGACTCGACTTGCCGGCCCCGTTATCGCCGCAGATGGCGACGACCTCGCCGTCAAAGATATCGAGATCGACCTCGCGCACCGCCACGACCGGGCCGTAAGCCTTGCCGATGCCACGAAGCGAGAGGATTGGGGTGGCGGTCATCGCAGCTGGCTCCGGAAGCACTGCCTGTCATGCTCGCCCTTGTGGCGAGCATCCACGTCTTGAACACGGACTTCGACCAACGAAGACGTGGATGGTCGGGACAAGCCCGACCATGACGTCATGGTGGCCGCTTCGCCCCTTACTTCAGGAACTGCTGGACGTTGTTCTTGTCGACCAGCACGGCGTCGGTGAAGAGGTAGGGGCCGGCGGCGATGGTCTCCTTCGGCTTCTTCTCGACGACGATCACCTGGATCGCGTCGACTGCCTGCTTGCCCATCTCCTCGAACGGGATCGAGACTGTGGCCATGAAGGTCGAGGCCGGGTCGGCGATGCGGGCATAGGTCTCCTTGCCGCCATCGACCGAGACCAGCGGAATCTGGCCCTTCTTCACGCCTTGAGCCTGCAGGAGGTCGTCGATGATATAGGCCTGGCCGTCGAACGAGGCCCAGATGCCGTTGATCTTGCCCTGGTTCTGCAAGAGCAGCGCCTGCATGCCGGCGCGGACATCGTCGCGCCAGCTCTGAGTGCGGGCCATCGAGAACTTGCCGAGCTCCTTCACGCCCTGGTTCTCGGAGAGCACGTTGTCGAGCAACTTGCCGCGGATGCGCGAGGCGACGTTGAGGTCGAAGCGGGCGGTGACGATGTTGCCCTGATAGCCGAGCTGGCCGAGCAGATAGAGCGCAGCTTCGGCTCCGACTTTGTACTCATTGGTCTGGATATCGAAGAGCGCGTGCGGGCTCGAACCCGACTGCACGGTGATCACCGGGATCTTGGCGTCCTTGGCCGCCTTGAATTGGGCGTCGGCCTCGACCGGCTTGCCCATGGCGATGATGATCGCGTCGACCTTTTTGGCGATCAGCGCGTCGAACTGCTCGGCATGCTTGGGCAGCGCGCCTTCCGAGTTCAGCAGCGTGACGTTCCAGCCCTTGGCCTTGGCGGCAGCCGTCGCGGCGTTGGCGACTCGGGCATGCGTTTCCGACGAGAACTGGAAACCGATCACGCCGAGCTCGAAAGCCTGCGCCCCCTGCCCGAGGCCGATGACGGCAACCGCCGCCAGCACAACTCTCTTCAAACCGACCATGACAACCTCTCCCCTTGTTATCGTTGTGAGCTCTCAGACCTTGAACGCCGCTTTCTTCATCACGCTGGCCGAGAAGGCGACCGAGCCGATGATGATGGCGCCGAGCACGATGTCCTGAACGTAATAGGGTGCGCCGAGCAGCACCAAGCCGTTGCCGAGCACCTTCAGCACCAGCGCCGCGAAGACGGTACCGGGGATATTGGGCTTGCCGGGCTCGAACATGGTCATCCCCAGCAGCACGGCGGCGATGGCGTAGAGCAGGTAATCGCCCGCCATGTTCGGCGCGGCCGAGGACAGGTTGGCGGCGAGCAGCACCGCGGTGATTGCCGCAAGGATGCCCGACAACAGCAAGCCGATGCGCTTCATCCTGGCGGTGGCGATGCCGGAGAGCCGGGCGGCCTCGTCCGCTTCGCCGGTCGCGACCATATGGGCGCCGGTGCGGGTCCATTTCACCAGCCCCCAGGCGAAGAGGGTGACGCCCGTGAGCCAGAGCACGAGATTGGGGATGCCGAAGGTGTAGCCGCGCGCCAGCCCGGTGAAGCTCACCGGCCAGCGGCCGACGAAGGCGACGCCCTGCGTGATCATGAAGGCGAAGCCCTTGGCGATCGCGGCCGTGCCGAGCGTCATGATCAGCGAGGGAATGCGCAGCACGGTGACGCCATAGCCATTGAGCCCGCCGAGCAGCGCGCCGACCGACAGCGCCGCCAGGACCGCGACCAGCGGCGGATACTGAAGCTGCACCAGCCAGCCGCAGACGACGGCGGAAAGGCTCGCCATCTCGGCGATCGAGAGGTCGAGTTCGGCGACGGTGAAGGCGAGCGCGAAGCCCAGCGCCAGGATGGCGAGGAAGCTCGTATCCTTCAGCACGTTGACGATGTTCATCGTCGTCGCGAAGTTCGGCGCGAAGGCGACGAAGAAGATGATCAGGGCAAGGCCGGCGAGCGCGGTGCCGTAGCGGCCGATGATCTCGCGCATCGTCAGGTTGTTCCCTTGGCAATCGCCGAGATCGGCGAGAGGATCTCGATGCCGCCGGTGACCGGGATCAGCGCGCCGGTGACGAAGGCCGCGGCCGGCGAGAGCAGGAAAGCGATGACGCCGGCGACATCCTCGGGACGGCCGAGGCGGCCAAGCGGGGTGCGCTGCGAGGCGCCCTCGACCAATGCGTTGAACTGACTGGCGAAGCCGCCGCGCACCATCGGCGTGTCAATGATCCCCGGCGCGACCGCATTGACGCGGATGGCATGGCGGCCGAGCTGCTGGGCCATGCCGTAGGTCAGCGTCGCGACACCACCCTTGGCCGAGCCATAGGCGAGGTTCGCCCCGCCATTGCTATGGGCGATCGAGGAGATGTGGACGATGGCGCCGCCCTCGCCCTGCGCGATCATCTGCCTGGCTGTGGCCTTGGAGACGCGGAAGACGGCGGAGAGGTTGATGTCGACGAGCTTGTCCCACTCCTCGTCCTCCATCTCGACCATCGGCACTGGCCGCGAGGCACCGGCCCCGGTGACGAGATTGTCGAGCCGGCCGAAACGTTCGACCGCAAGCTCGACCAGCGCGCCAGCGAGATCACGATCGCGGACATCGCCGGTCATAGCTACGACGTCGGCTCCCTCGGCCTGCAGCCGCTCCGCCAGTTCGACCAACGGGCTCGCCTCCAGCCCGGAGAGGACGAGCCTGTGCGCCGGAGCCAACGTCATCGCGAGCGCGCCGCCAATGCCGCCGGAAGCGCCAGTGATCAGAGTGACGGGCTTCGGCATCAGCCGGCCTTGCCGACGACTGGGACGAGACGAAACGCGACGCGGCAGGAACGCGGCATGGACCTCTCTCTGGAGACTTGTTCCATCTGGGTAAGGCGCAAGCGCCTCAGCCGCAACGTCAATCGGCGTGCAGCTTCGTGGCTGCAGACGCATGGCGCGCGAGGCCGGCCAGCGGCCCGTCCCCCTGCGCGGCAGAGACGAGATCGCGCGAGATCGGCGCCAGCGCCGCTTCGGCTCTACGGAACAGGGCGAACAGCGCATCATAGGCCGGCTTGCGCGCCGGATCGGGCTCGAACCGATGCGCGGCCGTGACGAGCGCCTGCTGCGCCTCGGCGAGAGAGTCGAAATGGCCAAGCCCGGCGAAAGCGATGATCGCCGCGCCGAGCAGACCCGGCTCCTTCGACGCGGCGACCACGACCGGCCGGCCGCAGAGATCGGCCTTGATCTGAGCCCAGATCGGATTGGCCGCAGCGCCGCCGCCGAAGCGAATTTCGGTCGCTTCCCGGCCAAGCGCAGTTTCGGCCCGCTCAAGCACGACCCGGTTGAGGCAGGCGACACCCTCCAGCACCGCGTAGGCGAGATCGGTCGGCCCGTGCCGGCGATTCAAGCCGACGAGCGCACCGCGCAAGGATGGGTCCCAATAGGGCACCCGCTCGCCCTGGAGATAGGGCAGGAAGAGCAGTGGCTGGGAATGGCGCGGGCCGGAAAGCACCGCATCGATCTCCTGCCCGACCGCTGCACCTTCGCGTCCAAGCAGCGCCAGCAGCCAGGAGACGGTGTCGGCGCCGGTCTGGCTAGGGCCACCGAGCTGGAACAGGCCGCGCCAGTCGACGGTGAGCAATCCTTCCGCCTGCGCCGGCTCGCGACCGACCACGCCGAGCACCTCGGTGGTGCCGGAGATATTGTAGGCGAAGCCATCGCGCATGGCGCCGAGGCCGACCACCGCCGCCCAGGTATCATTCGAAGCACAGAACACCGGCTTGCCGGCGAGGCGATCGAGCGGGGCGGGCAAGCCATGCTGGATTGGACCGACCTCATCCCAGGGCTCCAGCATCTCCGGCAGGATCGAAGCCGGAATGCCGGCCGCGCCCAGCAAATCGCGACCTTCATGCGGGCTTGCAGCGGCCAGCAAGCGCGCCATCGAGACGGGGTCGCTCGCCTGCCGGCCGGTCAGGCGGAAATTCAGATAGTCCTTCGGCTCGAGCAGGCAGGCGAGCCTATCGAAGACCTCAAACTCCTGCTCGCGCAGCCAGGCGAGGCGGGCGAGCGGATGGAAGGCGTTGACCGCGGCGTTCTCGGGATGAGCCGGGTCGAGCTCGCGCAAGCCAGCCGCGAACGCGTCGGCGCGCGTATCCTTCCAGGTCATCGCCGGACGCAGCGACCGGCCATCCCTGTCGAGAAAGATCTGCGTACGGGTGACGCCGCAGATCGCGAAAGCCTCGATCGCATCGAACAGCACCGGCTCCCCGGCTGCCAGTCCGGCACAGGCCTCGACCAGCAGGCGCCACCAGGCATCCGGCTCGATCTCGGAGCCACCCGAACGGTCGTCGCGGCTCACCGGCCCGGCAATGGCGTGCTGGGCGCGGATGGCGCCGGTGTCATCGACGAGGGCGGCGCGGAAGGAGGTGCCGCCGAGATCGCAGGCGAGGACGATGCTCATGCCCTCGCCGTGCGTCAGGAACGGACGCTGGTCAAGCGGCACGATCCTTCATGCCGCCATCGGTCAGCCGGTACCAGGCGATGATCGCCGAGACATAGAGTTCGTTCAGCGCGTGCAGCGGCAGCGGCGTGATCGGCACGACCGGGAAAGGCAGGCACGTCCTGTCACCGCTGTGCAGATACTCGGCCATGGCCTTGCCCATCGCCGTCTGCAGGCCGACGCCGCGGCCCATGCAGCCGATGTCGACAAGCAGGCCGGGCTCCGGCTCGTGCAGATGCGGCAGGAAATCGCGCGTGAGTGCGACGCGGCCGCACCAACGATAATCGAAGCTGAGACCCTTGGCCTGCGGATACATCTTGCCGATGACGCGTTCGAGATGGGCCCAGTCGGCGGCGTCACGCGGCTCGCGGAAGGGACCGCGGCCACCCATCAGCAGGCGGTTGGTGTGGTCCTTGCGGAAGTAGAGCAGGAGTTGCCGGGTGTCGGAGGTGACCTGCCCCTCGGGCAGGATCGTGCCGGCGAGATTGTCGGAGAGCGGCTCGGTCGCGACGATGAAGGAGTTCGGCCGGATCACCGTCTGGCGCAGTTTCGGAATCAGGTCGCCGGTGTAGCCATTGGTCGCGACCACCACGCGCGGCGCGGTGACGCTGGCGCCCTGAGCGGTACGAACGACCCAGTTGCCGCCATCGCGGCGCAGTCCTGTCACCGGGCTCTGGCCATGGATCGCGGCGCCGGCTTTCAGTGCCACCCGGGCGAGGCCGCGGGCATAGGCGAGCGGCTGGACGCCGCCGCCGCGCGGATCGAGCCAGCCGCCAAGATAGCGGTCAGTGCCGATCAGCCGGCCGACGGTGTCGGCGTCGAGGAAGCGGGCGGCAACGCCGCGCGCACCCCACTGCTCGGCGCGGCGCTTCACCGTCTCGACCATGGCCGGCGTATGGGCACCCTGGATCCAGCCGGCGCGGCGATGCGGCACCTCCATGGCGTGCTTTTCGATCAGCCCGAAGACGAGATCAGCCGTGGAAGCGACGAAGGAGACCAGCGCCTCGCCCGCCTCAGCGCCGTATTTGGAGACGATCTCGGAGGGGTCGTATTTGATGCCGGGGATGACCTGCCCGCCATTGCGGCCAGACGCGCCCCAGCCAGGCTCGCGCGCTTCCAGCACGACGACCGAGACGCCGGCCTCTGCCAGGTGCAGCGCGGTCGAGAGGCCGGCATAGCCGGCGCCGACGACGCAGACATCGGCCCGGACATCGCTCGCGAGCGGCGGCGTCTCGGCTGCCGCCGGGGCGGTGGCGTGCCAAAGCGAGGGCTGCAGCCGGAAGGGCTCGGCCATCGTGGCCTCCTCAGATCGGCTTGAGCACGCGGCGCAGGAAGTCCTGCGTGCGTGGGTTGCGCGGCGCGCTCAGCACCTCGCGGGCAGCGCCCTCCTCGACGATGACGCCGCCATCGAGGAAGAGCACGCGGTCGGCGACCTCGCGGGCAAAACCCATCTCATGGGTGACGACCAGCATGGTCATGCCTTCCTCGGCGAGGCTCTTCATGACGCCGAGCACCTCGCCGACGAGCTCCGGATCGAGCGCCGAGGTCGGCTCGTCGAACAGGATCGCCTTGGGCTGCATGGCGAGCGCGCGGGCAATGGCGACGCGCTGCATCTGGCCGCCTGAAAGCTGGGCGGGATAGGCGCCGAACTTGTCGGCGAGGCCGACCCGGGCGAGCAGGTCGCGCCCGCGTTCCAGCGCCTGCGCCGCCGGCTCCTTCTTCACATGGATCGGCCCCTCGACGACGTTCTCGAGCGCGGTCCGGTGCGGGAACAGGTTGAAGCGCTGGAACACCATCGCCATGGCGGTGCGGATGGCCTGGATCGAACGATCGGCACGATCGACCCTGGCACCGTCGACCGTGATCGCGCCGCCATCATAGGATTCGAGCCCGTTGATGCAGCGCAGGATCGTCGACTTGCCGGAGCCGGACGGGCCGATCAGGCAGACGACCTCGCCGCGCTGGACGCTTCCGGTGATGCCCTTCAGCACCTGATGGCTGCCAAAGCTCTTGGTGACATTGGAGAGCTCGATCATCGCTTGGCTCCCTTGCCGAAGCGGCGCTCCAGCCAGCCGACGAAGGCTATCAGCGGCAGGCTCATCGAGAGATAGAGCAATGCGACCAGCGTATAGACCGTCATGTTCTTGAAGGTCGAGGACGCCAGCAGCGAGCCCTGCAGCGTCAGCTCGGCGACAGTGATGGTCGAAGCCTGCGAGGAATCCTTCAGCATCATGATCATGATGTTGCCATAGGGCGGCAGCACGACCTTGACCGCCTGAGGCAGGATCACCCGGCGCATCATCAGGAACCAGCCCATGCCGATCGACTGGGCCGCCTCGACCTGGCCGTGATCGATCGCCTCGATGCCTGCCCGGAAATTCTCGGCCTGATAGGCGGAATAGGCGATGCCGAGGCCCAGGATCGCCGCCTGCAGCGCGGTCAGCGCGAGGCCGAACTCGGGAAAGACGAAGTAGATGTAGAAGAGCTGCACCAGGATCGGGATGCCGCGCAGCGTGTTGACGACCAGCTTGGCGATGAAGGAGAGCCAGGCGACGCCCGAGACGCGCATCAGCGCCCAGACCAGGCCGAGCACGGTCGAGAGCGCCAGTGAGCCGAGCGTCACGAGGATGGTGAACTTCAGCCCCTGCAGCAGCAGCGGCAGGAACTGGGCGGCATCGCGCAGGAAGGATTGCATCGGAGGTCAGCTTCGACGGGGTGATCGCGGAGGCGCTGCTGGCCCCGCCTCACCGATCACGCGGCGAGGCGAAGCCGGAGCGCCGCGGGAGCGCTTATTCCAGGCCCCATTTGGCGAGGATCTTGTCGAGCGTGCCGTCGGCCTTGACCTTGGCGAGGCCGGCATTGACCTTCTTCAGCAGTTCGCCGTCGCTCTTGCGCACGCCGATGCCGACCGAACCGGTGATGATGGGCTTGTAGGACTTGACCAGCCGGACGTTCGGGAACTGCCCCTGCTTCAGCGTGTAGGCCATGATCGGCGCGTCGGCGAAGGCGGCCTGGACGCGGCCGGCGTTGACGTCGGCGAGGATGTCCGGCGAGGTCTTGTACAGCTTCACCTCGGGGAACAGGCCGGTCTTCTGCAGCGCCTCGACATAGGCGGTGCCGATCTGGGCGCCGACCGTGTAACCCTTCATGTCGGCGAGCTCGACATAATCCTTCTTGTCCGAGGCCGGGACCAGCAGCCCCTCGCCATAGGTGTAGATCGGGTCGGAGAAGTCGATCACTTCCTTGCGGGCCGGGGTGATGTACATCGCCGCCGAGATCAGATCGATCTTGTTCGAGGTGAGCGAAGCGACCAGCGTCGAGAACTGCATGCCCTCGACCTCGACCTTCAAGTCCGAAGCCGCGGCGATCGCCTTGACCAGGTCGACCATCACGCCTTCGATGGAGTTGGTCTTGGTGTCGAGAAAGGTGAACGGCATGCCGGTCGGCGTCGAGCCAACCTTGAGGACGGATTGTGCGGCAGCCGGCGATATGGCCGCAGCGGCAGCGCCTCCAGCCAGCAGAGTCAGGAAGGTCCGACGTTCCATGGCAATGTCCCCTCATTTGTCCGTACGCCCAGGCGGGCGCCGGCTCGTATTTTCATGAGCATGAAGATACGAGCATAGGACGATCTTGCCGGCAAGCGATTTTCATGCACATGAAATAAGCGATGAAGGAATCGCGATGAGCCTGCCTGCCGCCGACCTGCCGCATCTGCATGTCGATCGCGAGATCGGCGCCCGCCTGCGTCAGCTCCGGCGCGCGCGCCGGCTGTCGCTGGAGGAACTCGCGAGCCGCACCGGCCTATCCATCGGTTTTCTCAGCCAGATCGAACGCGGCCTGTCCTCGCCGACGCTGCGTGTGCTCGCCGCCGTTGCCGACGCATTGGGTACCGCGATCTCGGATCTGTTCCCCGCCGATTCCCGACAGGCCGACCCGACTGCCACCATCGTGCGCCAATCTGACCGCGGCGAATTGCAGCTCTGGCGCTCCGGCATCCGCAAGCAGTTGCTGACCCCGCAGGCCGAGGGCGCCAAGCTCAACCTCTTCATCGTCGAGATGGAGCCCGGCGCCAGCACCGGCGACGAACACTACATCCATAATGGCGAGGAGGCCGGCCTCGTGCTCAGCGGCACCATGCTGCTCAACGTCGAGAACGAGAGCTGGGTCATGCGCGAGGGCGACAGCTTCCGCTTCCTCTCCTCGCGCCCGCATCGCTTCGCCAACCAGCATGACGGCGTCACCCGCGTGCTCTGGGTCAACTGCCTCTAGCGGGCGCAGCTCTGCGCTCTACGCATAACAAACCTCTTTCCAGCGACCCCGATCTGCGTCTAGGCCAATGCCGCCATGAAGAAAGGCGGCTGGACATGTCGCCTCCCCCAGCACGATCAATCGCGTGGGGAAACGTGAGGGAGGTCGGCATGGCAGGGCAAGCCGCCAGCAGGGCCATCCCGTTCGGCTCCGACCATGGGCCGCAGCGGTGCGCCGGTCGCTTGATCCAGGTCAAGGCGCCTCCGGCTCGCGCGCTGAACGATCCCGCGCGCCTTCGCGAACAGACGGCCGGTCTCACCGCGCCAGAGGAAAGCCAGCCATGACACAAGCGCGACGGCACCAGCTCGACGCTCCCGATGGAATCGGAGCCGACGCCGGCAGAGCGGCCGAGGTCAACGGCGAGTTTCGGGTGACGCTGTCGGATGGCGCCGTGCTGCGCGCGCTGTCGCAGGGCCAGGGACGACCCCTGCTGCTGGTCAGCGGGCTCGCCGGCAGCACCGCCTTCTGGGACGACAATGCCGCAACGCTCGCCCGCTCTTTCCGGGTGCTGCGCTTCGATCAGCGCGGCATCGGCGCCAGCGATCGCGGCAGCGCGCCTTGCACGATCGACCAGCTGGCCAAGGACTGTCTCGCCGTGCTGGACGCCGCCGGCGTCGACCGCGCCACAGTGCTCGGGCACTCGACCGGTGGCTGCATCGGCCTGTCGCTGGCGCGTCAGGCGCCGGACCGGTTCGACGGGCTCATCGTCAGCGGCAGCTGGCTGAGGCAGAATCGCTACATGACTGCGCTGTTCGAGACCCGCCTCGCCATCCTCGACCAGCATCCGCGTGCTTATGCGGCGAGCGCGGCGCTGATGACCTATCCGCCGATCTGGCTCGAAGCGCACTGGAGCGTGTACGAGACAGCGGTCGCGACCGCGCCGGACACGCCGGAAGCGAAGCAGATCGTGCGCGAACGCATTGGCGCGCTGCGCGCCTTCGACGCCTCGGGCTGGGCCGGAGAGATCGCTGCGCCGACGCTGATCCTCGGCGCGCGCGACGATATGATCGTCCCCGCTTTCCTCCAGGAGGAACTCGCCGCGGCCATGCCCGGAGCCCGCAAGACCCTGCTCGATACAGGCGGGCATTACTTTCCGATCTCGCGCCCCGATGCCTTCACCGCCAATGTCGCCGAGTGGATCGGCGCCCTGTAGCAGCCGCGACGAACTGTCCCGTATCCCAAGAGATAGGCTGCGCTATCTCAGAAGGGCTCTAAGCTGAGGAGACAGACGACCTATGAGGCTGCCCATGAGACTGACCGCCTGCGCCGCCCTGCTTGCCCTCGCCGCAATGGCCGCGTCCCCCGCCTCCGCGCAGGACGTCTCCGCCGGCGAGCGCTCGTGGAACAAGTGCCGCGCCTGCCACCAGATCGGCGAGGGCGCCAAGAACCTGGTCGGCCCGCAGCTCAACGGCCTGTTCGGGCGGCATACCGGCGAGGTCGAGGGCTACAGCTATTCGACCGCCAACAAGGGCGCCGGCATCACCTGGGACGAGGCGGTCTTCGCCGACTACATCAAGGATCCCAAGGCCAAGATCCCCGGCACCAAGATGGTCTTCGCCGGCATCAAGAACGAGAAGGAAATCGCGGATCTCACCGCCTTCCTCAAGCAGTTCGGCAAGGACGGCAAGAAGCTCTGAGACGATCGGGCGGCTCGCTCGCAGGGCTGCCCGCTTCGACCCTGCAATTTGTCAGGGCAGCCTGATGGTCTGCGCCACGCGCGCGATGTCGCGAACGGCGGGAAAGAATTGCCGGCTACGCAATCCACTGGCGAGATCATATGCGAATCACCATATGCTGCCGCTTGGGCAGGGAATGGAAGGTTGGCAAGAGTGGCAAAGGCGGCAGCCGGCAAGCGGGCGGCGGAGCCGAAGGTGCAGATCGGCGCCATACCGTACCGGCACCGGCCGGACGGCGCTGTCGAGATCATGCTGGTGACGACGCGCGAGACGCAGCGCTGGATCGTGCCGAAAGGCTGGCCGATCCGCGGGCTGAAGGGCCATGAGGCCGCCGCGCGCGAGGCCATGGAGGAAGCCGGGCTGGTCGGCGAGGTCGGCAAGAAGCCGATCGGCCGCTATACCTATTGGAAGCGGCGCACGCGCGATTTCGTGCTGTGCAAGGTCCGGCTCTATCTGCTCGCGGTGAAGGACCAGCTCCCGAGCTGGCCCGAGCAGGAACAGCGGCGCTGCCAATGGTTCACCCAGGCCGATGCGGCCGATCTCGTCGACGAGCCGGCTCTCGGGGCGATCCTGCGTGGCCTGCAGCTCGACAAGACCTGAGGCTACATCTCTCCAACTTTACGCCACCGCGGCGCCAGCGGGCGTAGCTCGCGGCTGTTTCCGTCATCTCGCACCACAGAAAACAGGCGCTTGACCTTCCCATGATGGGAAGGTGTAGCCATCTTCCAACGAGAGAAGGAAGGTGATGCGTCATGACGATGCATGCGAAGCATGAAGTGCCTATACCGGGACCCAGCGTGATCGACATCCCCGTCGACGGGATGACCTGCGCGTCCTGCGTCGGGCGGGTTGAAAAGGCGATCGCCACCGTCCCCGGCGTGAGCGGGGCAGAGGTCAATCTGGCGACCGGCAAGGCGCGCGTGACGCTCGCCGGAGCGCAGACCAGAGCGATCGCGGAAGCGATCCGCGGCGCCGGCTACGAGCCGGGCACGACGGAGCTCACGCTGGCGATCTCCGGCATGACCTGCGCCTCCTGTGTCGGCCGGGTCGAGAAGGCGCTGCGTGCCGTGCCGGGCGTACTGAGCGCCGAGGTCAACCTCGCGACGGAGCGCGCGACCATCCGGGCTGCCGACACCGGCATCGTCCCGGCGCTCGTCGCTGCCGTCACCGTCGCCGGCTACGAGGCCAAGCCCCTCGACGAGGGACGCAGCGACGACGGCGAAGCAGCCGCCGCGCGCCGCCAGGCGGAGCTGAACGCGCTCGGCCGCTCGGTCGTCGTCGCGGCGCTAGGAACCCTGCCGCTGCTGGTGCTCGAGATGGGGCCGCATCTGAGCGAAGCCTTCCATCACTGGCTCTATGCCCGTGTCGACGCCTTCGTGCTGAAGCTCATCGCCTTCGGCCTCACCACCATCGTTCTGTTCGGGCCGGGCCTGCGCTTCTTCCTGAAGGGCTGGCCGGCGCTGCTGCGGGGTGCACCCGACATGAATGCGCTGGTCATGCTCGGCGCCGGCGCGGCCTACGCCTATTCCGTCGTCGCGACCTTCGCGCCCGCCTGGCTGCCGGCCGGCACGGACTACACCTATTTCGAGACCGGGGCGGTGATCGTCACCCTGATCCTGCTGGGGCGCTGGTTCGAAGCCAGGGCCAAGGGCCGGACCAGCGAGGCGATCAAGCGGCTGGTTCAGTTGCAGGCGCGCTCGGCCCGCGTGCTGCGCGACGGTGTCGAGAGCGAGATCGCGATCGAGCATGTCCGCGTCGGCGATCTCGTGCTGGTCCGGCCGGGCGAGAAGATCCCGGTCGATGGCGAGGTCGTCGACGGCGCGTCCTATGTCGACGAGGCGATGGTGACCGGCGAGCCGGCGCCAGCGCACAAGAGCGTCGGCTCGGCCGTGATCGGCGGCACGATCAACCGCAATGGGGCACTGCGCTTCCGGGCCGAGAAGGTCGGCGCCGATACGCTGCTCGCCCAGATCCTGCGCATGGTCGAGCAGGCGCAGGGCGCCAAGCTGCCGATCCAGGCGCTGGTCGATCGCGTCACCAACTGGTTCGTGCCGGCGGTGATCGCCGTCGCGCTCATGACCTTCGCAGCCTGGCTCGCCTTCGGGCCCTCGCCCGCTTTGACCTATGCGCTGGTCAACGCGGTCGCGGTGCTGATCGTCGCCTGCCCCTGCGCCATGGGGCTGGCGACCCCGACCTCGATCATGGTCGGCACCGGCCGCGCCGCGGAACTCGGCATCCTGTTCCGCCAGGGCGCGGCGCTGCAGGGCCTGAGCGAGGTTGCGACCATCGCCTTCGACAAGACCGGGACGCTGACCAAGGGCCGGCCCGAGATGACCCGCGTCATCGCCGCCGAGGGCTTCACCGAGGGGGAAGCGCTGCGCCTCGCCGCCTCGGCGGAGAGTGCCTCGGAACATCCTTCCGCCGAAGCGATCGTCGCGGAAGCGAAGCGGCGCGGTCTTGCGCTCGCGCCCGCTGCTGGCTTTGCGGCCGAGCCCGGCCTTGGCATCTCGGCCCGGGTCGAAGGCCGCGATATCCTGGTCGGCTCGCAGAAGCTGATGGCGCAGCGCAGCGTCGCGCTCGGCGGCCTGGCCGACAAGGCCGCCGCCTTCGCCCGCGATGGCGAGAGCCCGCTCTATGTCGCGATCGACGGCAGGCTCGCCGGGCTCGTTGCTGTCGCGGATCAGGTCAAGCCGGGCACACCCGCCGCGATTGCCGCGCTGAAGACGCTCGGCCTGCGCATCGTCATGGTGACCGGCGACAACCGCGCCACCGCCGAGGCGATCGCGACCCGGCTCGGTATCGACGCGGTCGAAGCGGAGGTGCTGCCGACCGACAAGGCCGCGATCGTCAAGCGGCTGCAGGCCAATGGCGGCAAGGTCGCCTTCGTCGGCGACGGCATCAACGACGCGCCGGCGCTGGCCCAGGCCGATATCGGCGTCGCCATGGGTGCCGGCACCGACATTGCGATCGAGAGCGCCGACATCGTCCTGATCTCCGGTGACCTGCGCCACGTGCCGGAGGCGATCGGCCTGTCCAAGGCTACGATGACCAACATCCGCCAGAATCTTGGCTGGGCCTTCGGCTACAATGTATTGCTGATCCCGGTCGCGGCTGGCGCGCTCTACCCGCTCTGGGGCGTCCTGATGTCGCCGGTCTTCGCCAGCTTCGCCATGGCCTTCTCCAGCGTCAGCGTGCTGGCCAATGCGCTCAGGCTGCGCCGTTTTTCGGCGCGGCAGGACACCACCGCCGCGGCGCCGGACTCGGCCCCGGCCTTCGGGAGGATGGGATGAACATCGGGCAAGCTGCCGAAGCCTCCGGCGTCAGCGCCAAGATGATCCGCTATTACGAGCAGATCGGGCTGATCGAGCCGCCGGCGCGCTCGCAATCGGGCTACCGGGTCTATGCCGAGCCGAACGTCCATACGCTGCGTTTCGTGCGCCGCGCCCGTAGCCTCGGCTTCTCGGTCGATGAGACCGGGGCGTTGCTGGCGCTCTGGCGCGACCGCTCGCGGGCAAGCGCCGACGTGAAATCGCTGGCGCTGAAGCATGTCGCGGAGTTGGAGGAGAAGGCCGCTGCGCTGCAGGCGATGGCAGCGACGCTGCGTCACCTCGCCAGCCATTGCCATGGCGACAAACGGCCGGACTGCCCGATCCTCGACAAGATCGGCGCGACGAGCTGAGCCGCCCCGCCTGGGCGGCAGCATCTTGCAGCCCGCAAAGCAAAACGCCGGAAGCCTTTCCAGGCTCCCGGCGTTCCCAGATACCGGGACGAGGCGACTGAAGCGATCAGCGCCGCATCGCCTCCGCGAGGCGGGGCGAGAAGGTGCGGGTCGGCCGGCGAACGACAACGACGGAACGATTCGGCGTCATCACGGTGGTGCGGTGCGCGGCCTTGCGGATCAGCGGCACCACCTCGGCAACAGGCACGCCCATCAATTGAGCGGCGAGTTCGGCCTGGTGTTCCGGCGAATCGCTCATGCACTGCGCCGCTGTCACTGCCTCTTCCAGAGTCGGCAGTTCGACGCGTGGGCGCAGGACGCGCGGGGGAGGATTCTTATACTCGGGCATCTCGGTAGCTCCTTGGACGCCTAAAATAGCACTTATTGTGCACTGCACAAGATTGCGCTGCATTATTCTCTGCAATGCAACAATCGCAGAGCGGGCTGGCACAGGGCTTGCGCCTTCGGAATGCCTAAAACCGGCAAGAGATTGTCGCCGTCAGGGCCGGTTCCGCCCGCCCTGGTTTCGGCCTTGCCAGGAGAGACCCATGATTGCAGCGGATGCAGCCATGTCGGCAGCGCAGGCCCGCCGGCGTCGCCCGCCAGCCCCCGAGCCGGAAGATCACGAGTTCGGCCGGCTCGAATTGCTGCTGCGCCTGCGGCGCAACCCGCTGACGATCTGGCGGACGCGCCATTTCCGCGAGCCGATCGTCGCCGGCGAAGGGCTGTTCGGCTATGGCGTCGTCGTCTCCGACCCGGACGTCGTCCGGCATGTGCTGGTCGAGAACGCGGCGAACTATCGCAAGGACGATCTCCAGCGCACCATCCTTGCGCCCGGGCTCGGCGAAGGGCTGCTGACCGCCGAGGGCGAGGCCTGGAAGCGGGCACGGCGGACGCTGGCGCCGCTGTTCACGCCGCGCTCGGTCGCGGCGCTGGCGCAGCGCATGATGGCGCCGGCCGAGCGGACGGTCGCCCGCATGCTGCGCCGGCGCAGCGGCCGCGTCGTCGACGTCTCAGCCGACATGACCCGGGTGACCTACGACATCCTGGCCGAGACGATGTTCTCGAACGCGATCGCCGGCGGTGCCGACGCCTTCGGCAAGGCCTTGACCCGCTATTTCGAGACGCAGGGACGAATCGACCCGCTCGACGTGCTCGGCGCACCGGCCTGGTTGCCGCGTATCGGCCGCTGGATGGCGCGGCCGGCAATCGGCTTCTTCGAAGCGCAGGTCAAGGCGATCATAGCGGCCCGGCAAGAGCTGCATGCCGGCGGCAGCTGGCGGCCGGAGAAGCCGGATCTGCTCGACGCCCTGCTCGCGACGCGCGATCCCGAGACCGGAACCGGGCTCAGCGAGGCCGAGGTCGGTGCCAACATCGTCACCTTCATCGGCGCCGGCCATGAGACCACCGCCAACGCCCTGACCTGGTCGCTCTATCTCATCTCGCTCGCACCGGATGTGCGCGACGCGCTCGAAGCCGAGATCGATGCGGCCGGCGGGGATCTCGCCGGCGCGGCCCTGGCGGGCGAGCGCCTGGCGCTCACCCGCGCCGTGATCGAGGAAGCGATGCGGCTGTACCCGCCAGTGCCCTCATTGTCGCGCACGGCGCTGGCTGACGATGTCGCAGCTGGCCGATGCGCCATCCCGAAGGGGGCGCTGGTCGTGGTCTCGCCCTATCTCCTGCATCGACATGAGACGCTCTGGGAGGCACCTGATCGCTTCCGGCCCGAACGTTTCCTGCCCGGCGCCCGCGAGGCCATTCCACGCTATGCCTATCTGCCGTTCGGCGCCGGCCCGAGGGTCTGTATCGGCCAGCAATTCGCCATGGTGGAGGCGGTGATCGTGCTCGCCACGCTGCTCCGCCAATTGCGCTTCGATCATGCCGGCGACGCAGCGCCGATACCGGTGCAGCGTATCACATTGCGGCCGCGCGACGGGATGCCGATGCGCCTGACGGCACGTCACGCATTACGGTGACGATATAACGGACCGCGGCGAATTAACCACAGCTGCCGGAAAAGCGTTAAAGATGAACCTTTGGTTTTTAAAGATGTCACGCTAGCAGCGGCCGATGCTGCGGAGCAGCGTCTGCGCAACAGCCTGTCAATCCCGGTTTTTCTTGGCTTTTGGCCGGGGTTCCGGGGCGCGAACATTTTAAAGATTGTCGGAATCGTGACAAACTGCAGCAGCACTTGCCCAAAAAAGGCCAATATGGAACAGATGCCGGGTGTGGCGCCATATGGTCCTGCCCGGTTTTGCGAAACTGGCTCAGTCGGGTGCAAGGGCTACCAGAATTGCAGGCGCCATGGATTTTGGAAACAACCTTTACTGGGGTGACGTGATGCATGCCAAGACCATGAAGGCCGGAACCATTCTCGTCGTGGGCGCCCTTGCGCTCGGCGGCTGCACCGGTTCGCAGGAACGTGTCGCCGCGGGCGGCGCGATGGGTGCCGGCGCCGGCGCCCTGATCGGTGGCGCGGCCGGCGGCTGGCGCGGCGCGGCGATCGGTGCCCTGATCGGCGGCGTGGCGGGCCTCGTCATCGCCGACGCGATCGAGAAGGAGCGCGCTCGCGAGGCGGCCTACATCGCCGCTCGCTCGGGCGGGTCGAACACCCAGCGCTTCCGCAATTCGAGCGGCCAGGACGTCACCGTCCGCGCCCGCACGGTGCGCACCTACAACAACAGCCAGGGCCAGCGCATCCGCGTCGTCGAGCGCAGCGTAACCCGCGAAGGCAAGGCCGCCGGCACGGATACGGTCGAGGTCAATCTGGCGACCAACGAAGCCTCCGGCATCTGAGCCGCTGGCGAAACGCGAACCGGCCCTCCCTCGTCCGCGAGGGAGGGCCCCACGAGTACCGAACCGAGATGACTGCTCAAGCGCTGACGAGACGAATCCTCTGCCTGACGGTTGCCTGCCTTGCGGCAGCATCGCCGGTGGGGGCTACGGCGCAGACGCAGATGATGCCGGGGTTCGATCCGTACAACCCGTTCGGCTCCGCTGCCCAGCTGCTCTGGCAGCGGATTCAGCAGCAATGCCCGCAGCTCAAGCTGCCGGTCACGATCGGCATCGCGTCGCGCCCTGCGACGCGCGACGCCTTCACCACCGATCAGGGCAACAACATCATGCAGCAGATCCGGGCTGCATTCTCGAACATTCCCGGCGTCTCGATGGCGCCCTGGCTCGACCTCGACCCGATCAAGGGCATCGTCGACACCGGCGTTCTCGACAACCCGCTGGCCGGCGACAACAAGGAACAGCTCAGCAAGATCCAGCTCGAGATCCGCGCCTCCGGCCAGAAGGCCGGCGCGGCGGCACGCTTCAACCTGTCGGCGCATGGCTGGAACGGTTACGAGAGCTGCTCGCCGAGCCTCGACCCCTTCACCGTCTCGCAGGACTTCATCGGCGAGGAGTACACCTCGACCGACGAGCTCTTCAACAAGGTCGCCGCCGGCGTCTGGGCGGCCTCTGTCGACACCTCGAACCCGTTGACCCTGTCGGTCCGGATGCTGAGCGGCCTGCCCGTCACCGAAGGGTGGCAGGGGTACTTCTCGGACAAGATGGCGCGGGCGCTCAGCAAGCAGAACGCCGAGGAGAAGGAAACCAAGATCCGGGCCGAGCGCCACGTCACGCTCGTCATCGCGCATGATCCGTCCGGTGCCGAGGACAAGCGCTGGGACGGGATGGTTACGGTCGATCCGCGCCCGCTGGGCTATCGGATCTCGGTCAGCGTCAACCGCCGGAACACGACGCCGGTCTCCGAGGATGGCCTCGTCACCCTCGACGAATTGCCGACGATGCAGCAGTGGACGGCGCTCGGCCCGACGACTCAGACGCCGCGGCTCGACCAGACGCCGCTGCGGGTCAGTGTGCGGATCGAAGGCGGCAGGGCTCTGCAGCAATATCCCTTCCTGGTGGCGCAGGAATCCTATGTCGAGGTCGATATCCCGACCGGCAGCGTCCGCGGCCCGCACCCGGCCGTGCCCGTCGACGTGCTCAGCCGCAACAACACCGTGTTGAAGACGATCCATATCGCCAATCCGAGCCGCCCGAACCTGCGGCGCTACAAGCTCGGGCCCGGCGAATACACGATCCGGGTCGCAAGCGCCGGCCCTGTCGCACAGGACTTCCAGCTGCGGGCCCGCGCCGTCGACACCAACGACATGCTGATGCCCGAGGCGCCCGGCAAGCTGCTGCGCCGCTTCCAGGACTGGTACGCCAGCGTCTCGGAGGACCCGCGCACCGGCCAGCGCACCTGCTTCGCCTATACCGCGGCACAGGAGGCCGGACCGCGCTACTGGCGCGAACAGGCACCGTTCATCCTGCTGCAGGCCGGCAGCGGCGGCACGGGCGAGCTCCAGCACCTGATCGAGGACAAGCGCTACTACAAGGCGGGCGCCCCGTTCGAGGCGGTGATCAGGGAGGGCGGCGGCATGGTGCGCCGGCTCAATGCAGCCCCGACCACGGCGGGCAATTTCATCCGCCCCATGAAGCAGGGCTCGAACGGCCAGCCGATCCTCGATATGGACGCGGTCGCCGGCTACAACAGAGGCACGACGCTCGAGATCAGGGGCACCGCGCCCGATGGCCGGCCAGCCCATGTGATCTATTCGCTGCAGGGCTACCGCGCCGCCGTCAACGCCATGTCGCTGGAATGCGGCCGACGCGACCTTGCCAACGCTCTGGTCTGGAAGTAGTCGCCAGCGATGCTTTCAGGCCAGCGCGAGCGCCGCCTGCGCCGGCCCCGTTCCCTCGCCAGCGGTTTCGAACCGGATCAGGCCGCGGCGGACATCCTTGGCTGCGTCGAGCACGGTAGTGAGGGAGCGCGCCGAGCGCTCCAGCACCTCGAGCAGGGACGGCACGAGGCGCGGATCGCTCCAGACATCCTGCGCGCGGCGCCCGAAAGGAGCCAGGAAGGGCTCGAGCCCGCTCCAGGCCAAGGCGATCTCGCGCGGACGCGTCGCAGCCGCATCGAGACCGAGCAGGATGCGCTCGATGATCGGTGCCCAGACACCGTCGTCATAGCGGCCGGCTGGCAGGAGGACGATGAGCCGATCGGCGCCGGCGAGCGTCGTTTGTGCCTCCGAACCGGCCTGAGACGGCTCGCGAAACAGGCGCGGCAGCGAACGCGGCGAAAGGAAGCTCGCTTCGACCTCACGCACCTCCGTCCCGGAGGCTTCCGACAAGGCCAGTCGTCGGTTCGCGACGTCCTCGCCAGCCGTCGCCTGAGCCAGCGCAGCCGGCAGGGCATATGGCAAGGCGGCGAAGCAAACCGTTTCTACCGTCATTGCCTGATGCTCCGTCTCAGCATTTGCACCGCCCTCTCCGGCGGGCCGGTCAGGCAGGTTTCGCAAGTCACGACCGACCCGGCGCAAGCTCAGGTCCGCACGACGAAAGTCGAGCTTGGACAATCTCTTGCAAGACGCCGGACCATCGCGCAAGGTCCGCACGCGTCATCCCGCCTCATTCGTCTTTCCCGGAGCCTGCTTTCGTGACTCCTTCCATGGCGCCTGTCGCCATCATCTGGGACGGATCGCGCCATGTCGCGGCGATCTGGCGACAAAGCGCTCCGATCCGTTTCCTGGCGGCAGAAGAGGCCGGCGGACGCGTCAGCCTGATCGCCGCCGCCGATGCCGGGACCGCAGCGCTTCATGGCAAGCTGCCCGCGGGGAGCCGGGCGCTCCATGCCGTGACGCTGGCCGCCGACGGCAGGCTGACTACGATCCCGATCCAGCTCGACGAAAGGCTCTCGCTCACCGAAGCCGACCGGCGCGCACCCGAGCTTTCGCTGGTGCAAGTGCGTCGCGATGCGGACGGCCCACTCGCGCTGCAGGATGGCCCGACTGGTGAGCAGGCCATGGCTTCACTCCTGGCCTCGGGCTTCAACCAGAGCAGCGGCTCGGAGGCGGATGGTTTTCGCCTGCTCGTCGGGCCCTTCCTGCATCCGCAGGACGAGCGGGCGGCGCTGACGCAGATGGCGGCACACCACAGCAGTCCAGTCGACGGTCTGACGCTTTCCTTCAGCGGCGACGACGCCGCGGCTGCCGCCGAGGGGCTTCTGGTGGCGCATCTGCCGGCTGCGATGCGCGAGGCCAGGCAGGCCCTGAGCCAGATCGATCAGGAGCTCCGGCTCGCCGTCGAGGCCGAGCTCGACCTGCTCGCCGCTTCGCTAACCGACCAGCGCGACCTCGACGCGACCGGTCTCGGCCGCCTTGCCGCATTTCGCCGCGGCTTTCGCCTGCTCCGTCTACAGGCAGAGCCCGGTGGCAGCACCAAACTCGCCCTGCCTGATTGGCGCGAGGGCGACGAGATCATCGTCTTCGCCGCACCGCGCCGCCAGCTGGTCTGGTCCGGCGAAGGCGAGGTGGTCACTGGCGCGCCGATGACGCTGCGCTGGCGGGATGGCGCCTTCGCGGCCGTTGCCCATCGCGAAGGCTATGCCGCCTCGACCGCAACCGGTCTGACGCTGGGCGGCAGCGGCGGCAATGCCCTGGTCTTGGCAGCCGCCGACGCAACTGTACCACTCCACGACGACCTCGCTCTCGCTGCCGGCCGCCTGGCGGAAGGGCTCTGGCGCACGACCCGCGCGCTTCGGCCGGCACGTCTCGGCGCCGCGCTCGACGAGATCGCCGGCCGTGCCAGTGACGCAGCTGCCGGGCCGCTCTCGCGAATCGACGCACGCGCCAAGGCCGCCGCGCCGGCAAGCCTGCTCGACGCTCTGGCGGCGAGCGCGGGCATCGATCCCGCGCGGACGGACGAGCTCGGCGAGCGCGCGCTCGACGAACAGATCGCCATGCTGCTGCGCGCCACCGCCCAGCCGCAGCAGGCAAGGCGTGCCTGCGCCGTGCGTCTCACTCTGCCGCTGCCGGGATCGCCTGAGGACGAGGCCCGGCTGGAGCGGCTGCTCGCCTGGTACGAGGATCCTGCCCTTTCGCAGTCTCTTGCCCGCGAGGCGATGGCGCTGGCCGGCCATGATCGGCGGGCGATGCGCCTGCTGCATGACGTCGCCGCCAGCGCCCATCAGAGCTGGCTCGATACCGGCCTTGCGACCGAGGTCGAGCAGGCTATGGCGGACGCGGCGACGCGTAGCGGCCAGCGCCGGCTCTCGCCGCTCGATGCGCTGCTGCTCGATCTGCGCCGGCAGCCGCAACGGCAGCCTGCACCCGGCCTGGAAGCGGTCGCCCGCATGCGTAGCGAGCTCGGTGATGCCGCGCGACAGGCCAGCCAGTCGGCGGCGATCACCGACGAATTGGCACGGCGGCTCGGCGAACTCACCCCCGGCGAGATCATCCTGCTGCATGGCCATTTCGCGGCCTTGCGACGCGAGGTCGAGCAGGCAGCGACCGCCGCCGACCTGATCCGCAACTGGGAGGAGATCGCCGGATATCCGGGCCTCGCTGCCCGGGCGCATCTCGGCGGTGATCTCGTGCGCGGCGCACAGCGGCTGACGGCAACGAGCCGCCATTTCGCCGACTCGCTAACGCCGATCGAGAGCCTTGCTCCAGCCCTGGCCGGTCTTTCGGTGCAGATCGATGCACTGCTCGGCCCTGCCCGCGAAGCAACGGGCAGAAGTCAGACGCTGCGTGCGATCCTCGAAAGCTATAGCCGCCTGCTGCTGGCGCAGATGGTGCTGCGCGAGGCCGATGCCGCCTTCGCCGCGGTGCCGTTCGCCGGTCGCGCGCTGGCCAACCCACATGATACCGGCTTCGGCGCCGCCTATCGCCGGCTCAGGGCCGGCTCTGGCGACATGCTGCCGCGCTATCTCGCTGCCGCCGCCGCGCTGACCGGCCTCGATCATCACTGGGGGAGCACGCTCGGCGGCAACTCCGGGTCCGCCGCTTCAGGGCAGGACGCATGACCACTCTGCCCTGCTACAACCTCGAAACCCGCCTTTCGAGCTTCGCCGCGACCATCGCGCTCGACCGCAGCGGCGACCTGATCGACCTCCTCGCCTTCGAAGCGCCGGAGGACATGGTCAAGGCCGTGACGGTCTCGCTGGTCTCGCATGCGCCGAGCCTGACCAGCGGCGTCGACATCGGCTGGCTGCAAGGCGACGCCCTGCTCGACAAGGCGGCGATCCGGGCCGGCGAACGGCTAGTGCTTGGCTTGCGCCGCGAGGCGGTGATGCGCGCAGTCGCGAGCCACCGGGCCCAGGCCGATGTCGACAGCGACGCCAGCCTCGAGATCGCCTTCTCCACCATCGTCGAGACCGGCAGCGGCACGCGGGCCTCGCCGCGGCGCCTGCTCAAGATCGCGGCGCTCGCCGGCGCCTCGCAACCGGAATGGCGGATCGAGCCGGTCGAGATCGACCTCGATTCCCTGCAGGCCGGCAAGTTGCTCGCGGTCGGTCAGGTCGCGATCGACATCCCCAAAGACATCGTGCTCGAAGGCCGGCGCGGCCTGACCATCGAGGCGAGCTGCTTCGGCATCAAGGCGCAGCATCTCTCGCTCGGCGTCGCCGCACCGATGGACCATTCGGTCTCGCTCAGGCGTTTCCCGGATTCCGGCACCTCGACCAGCCGGCACCTGATCTGGCTCGCCGACGCACCGGCGCTCGCCGGCCAGGAGGTGCGGCTCGACGTGACTTTGACGCGCGATGCCGTGCTCGATTTCGTCGACGAGACCAGCCAGGCCAATCCAAGGGCGCCGCTGCAGGTCAGACTGACCGCCAAGCTCGGCGGCTGGGTCGGCCAGGATGGCGCCGGCCATGACCCGGACGGCCCGGCCAAGCCCTGGTCGAGCGCGCTCGAATCCCGCTCGGTGCCGATCCTCAGCCAGAATCGCGGCGAAGTCGCGCTGACGATCGCCGGGCAGCATTTCGCCTGCCCGCTCGGTGGCACCGCCCAGTTCGAGATCGCTGGCGGCCTCAACGCCGAGGTCGACCCGGATGACGAGACCTCGATCGTGCGCTGCGACGGGCTGGTGATCGACCTGCGCCGCTGGCCGCTGACCCGAACCGCGCCGTTAACCGTCGAGGTTAGCAGCCGGATGGGGGAAAGCGAGATCGCCGAGCCGCCGACGCCCTTCCCGCTCGAGATCGTGCGCGAGGGCGATTTCGGCCGGCGCGGCCGTGCCGTCGTGCCGATGCAGAACCTGACGACGACGTTGTCGCGTGCCGTGCGCACCAGCGGCGCCAATGTACTGCGCGGCGAGATCAGCGTCTCGCTGGCGATCAAGGCCGGCGACGAGGGCGGCCGGGCCTTCGCGCAGGCGAGCCTGCCACTGCGCTATAGCCGCCGTGTCCACCGCCTGCCGATCTGCATCGACCTCGGCGCGTCCGCCACCTCGATCTGGTCCGGCGCGCCGCGCGCCGCCGGCCGGGCGACCGAGATCAAGCCGCTGGCGCTCGGCACCTGGCTCGCCGCCCATGTCGATCCGCGCCATGGCGAGGCCGCCCTGCAGGATGCCGGCGCCGCGCCGCTGATCCCGAGTCATGTCGGCCTCGATTCCAGCAATAATCTGCGCGCCGACCATGCACCGCACAGCCTGCCTGATCTCGCCCTGATCGGTTCCGACCGCGCCAGCGTGGCGCGCCGTCTCAAGGCGTTCGCGCGGCGCTATGACGTCTCGGCACCAGCCCCGCCGCCGCAATCCGGCCTGCCCGAAAGCGGGAAGCGGATCGACTCGCTCAAGCACGCGCTGACCTCCGGCGCGGTCTCGCTGACGCTGAACGAGCAGGTGCATCGCTACGACGCCGCCACCGATCGCGTCGTCGCCACCAACACCGTCGAGATCGCGCCTTTGGTCGCCGACGTGCTCGACGAGCTGGTCGATCTCTATGTGCTGCGCCTCGGCGAGGATCGCCTGCGCGTCGAGGACCAGGCGCCGCCGCCGGTGGTGCCGCGCATCCTGGTCTCCTGTCCGAGCGGCATCGGCGACGAGATCGCTTCGCGCTATCGCGCCGCGCTCGAACTCTTCGCCCAGCGCCTGGAACGGCTCTTCCCAGGCGCGACCAGCTTCCCGGACGCCGCCGTCACCGTGCCCGAGGCGGTCGCGGCGGCGCGCTATGTCGCCAGCCTGCCGGAGGTGCGCGCCGCGGTGCCCGACCAAAGCGAGGCGCTGCTGGTCACACTCGACATCGGCGGCGGCACCAGCGACGTCGCGCTCGCCTCCTTGCGCCGCGACGGCGACCGGCTGAACCATGCGACGCTTGCGACCTTCGGCCTGCCTGTCGGCGGCGACCTGATCGACGAGGCGCTGACCGGCATCGCCGCGACGCTGATCGACCGGGCGATGGAGGGGCAGGACGCGCATTGGCAGCCGGCCTTCGCGGAGGCTTCGCTGGCCCGCGCCATCCAGCGCGAGGACGCGGCCGCGCTGGCGGCGCGCGGCTGGCTACGCAATGCGGTGAAGCAGGCCAAGGCTGGTCTCGCCACCCGTCTCAGCGAAAAGGCGCAGGGCACCGGCACGCGCTATCGCTGGGATGCGGACGCGCCCGACGAGACCTTCGACCTCGTCCTCGCCGAGGTGAGATCCGACGGCGAACCGGCCGGCCTCTACGTCGCCCAGAACGAGCCCAAGCTGGCAAACCTGGCGCAGCGGCCGAGCCTGCAGCTCGCGATCGACGGGCCCGACAAGGCCAGCACACGCCGCCTCATGCTGAAGCTCTCGCGCGCGGCGCTGGAGAAAGGCGATGGCGAAACCTCGCAGCGCCTCGCCGAGATCGGCGCCGTGCTCGGTGGCCTGCTGCCGCGCCTCGCCCGTGCCGCCGGCCCGAACCCGGCGCGTCGGCCGACCGTGATCATGGTGCCGACCGGGCGCGCCGCGCTCTGGCCGCCGATCTTCGAGGCGATCGCGGCCGAAGCGGAAGCCAGCCGCGCCGCCTTCCCGTTCGAGCGGCCGTTCTCGCCGGCGGCGATGAAGAAGGCGGTGATCGCGGGAGCAGCCATTCTCGGCATCGAGGGCGACATGGCCGGCAGCGCCGTGCAGCACAAGAACCCGCTCGGCATCGCCGCCATGGCTGTGCAGATGCGCGATCTCGGTGCCACTGGCCTGCGCACCGAATTCGCCGCCGAGCGCATCCATTATCTCGGCTATGACATCGCTTCGGGCGCGCGCGTCCATGCCGAGCATGACGAGGCGGCGCCAAGTCTCGGCGGACGCGCCAATCTCGGCCGCCGCTTCCAGTTCGTGCGCACGATCCCGGGCCTCGATCCGCAGGGCAAGGCACTGGCACGCCTGCGCCCGCTGCTCGACGGCCAGGATCCGATGGTGCTGCTCGAAGGCGATTCGATCGTCGAAGCGCATCGCGAGGGGCTAGACGGCTTCGGCGTCTGCGAGATCATCAGCGAGGTCTTGTCGCCCGTGAGCCGCAAGGTCACGGTCGTCGCCGCCAATGAAGGCTGGGAAGCCTGCTGGCGGATCGAGCACGACCGCGTCTCGCGCATCTACTAGAGGGGTCGCAGGATCGTCATGGCCCGCGCGCGAAAACGGCTCTGGCGTTCACAAAAGCGGGCTCGGCCCGCTTTGTCGCGACCGCGTTTCCATCATGCCTTTCCTGCCCGAGTGAGCTGACGCCATGGCCCTGCCCGATCTCATGGACCTGGTGATGCACGACCCGCGGCGGCTGACCTCGTTGCGCGCCATCGCCGGCGAGCCGGGCGAGGCCATGCCCGGCATCGAGAACCTCTGGCGCAAGCCCGTCTTCAGCCTGACGGCCGGCGGCCAGCCGACCAAGGACGGCAAGGCCTCGCTGGAGGACCTGATCGACCGCCATCGCAGCATCGCGCTCACCGATGGCGGCAGCGGCCCGCAGCCGATCGACGTGCCCTTCACCTCGCTGGTGGTGCTGACCGCAGAGGCGCTGCCGGGCGCGCAGGAGCTCGGCCGCTTCCTCGCCGACCGGATCGAACAGCGCTTCCGCGACGTGATCGACCCCGATATCGGCGTCACCGTCCATGTCGAGCAGAGCCTGCACGCGACCGCGCCGGTCGCGGTCTATCTCGGCCATGGCGTCTACGCCCCGCCCGCCGACAACCGGCTGCCGCATGGCGAGGTGGTGATCCGGCAAGATGCCGACACCGCGATCGGCCAGCCGATCATCGGCGCCAACACGGCAGGTGGGCTCTATTCCGGCCAGCAGCGCTTCGCCTTCTCGCGCAGCGAGATGCTGACGCCGGCAGTGCATCCGGACCTGCCGGGTGGCACGATCTTCTTCCTCGGCCGCTATCCGGTCGACGCCTCTGCCCGCGATGCCGGGGGCCTGCCGCTGCTCACCGCCCTGCCACAGACGCCCGAGGCGCGGGCGCAGGCGATCCAGGTCGAGACGCTGGCGCTGCCCGGCGGCAATGTCGACGCCCGTTTCGAGATCCTCGGCGTGCGCCCGCAGGTCGGCCGCGTTTCGCTGGGCCTCGTCGACGTCACGCTCGATCGCCGGCCCTCCCGCCTGCAGGCGCAGCCGCCGAAGGGCCCGCATCTCGCCGTGGTCGGCCTCGCCATCCCCGAAAATTTCGGCGGCCGGCGCATGGCGCGCTACTGGGTCGAGCGCAGCCATGGCGGGCGCTTGATGTCGTCGGCCATGCTGGCCCAGCGCGACAGCATCGTCGTCCAGGGCCGCGACGCCCGCCGCTATGACCGGCGCGAGTTGCGCTACAGCCGCGTCGGCGGCGAGTTCCGCGCCGAGAGCATGAGCTTCGATGGGCGCCGCCGCTCGCTGCTGATGCTGGAGGATGGCGAGTTCGGCTATATTGGCCTGCCGCGCGAGCAGACCGCAATCGCCTTCGGACCCGATCAGTCCTCGCGCGGCTACGGCACCTTCGACTGGCTCGGCGAAGCGGTGCGGGTCCAGTTCGGCTCCGGCGTGGTCGAGCGGCTCGACGATCTCTATGATCACAACCCGGTCGGCTTCATCGCCGCGGCGCCCGGCGGCGTCGCCGTGCAGTCGGCCGGCGATATCTGGCTTCTCGGCGGACGCAAGCCGCAGGCGGCCGGGACCAGCATCATCCCGCCGAACGGCCCCTTCGTACTCGGGCCGCTGGTGGTCGAGCTCCGGGGGGCGACGCCATGAGCCATCCGCTCTTCCGCGGCCTGAAGCGCAGCGTCACCGCCGTCGCGGTCGGCACCGTCACCATCGTCGGCTTCCTCTGGCTCTCGGGCGGGCTGATCGGCGAGCTCGCCGCCAGCCGCGCCTGGATCAAGCAGCCCGATTTCACCGAGACCAGCCGCTCGAACGAGGACCTGTTCCAGCAAGGCGTCGCGACCGGGCTGATCTGGCTCGACGCTGCCGACCCTGTCATCCGCTCGCAGCCTTGCGAAGCGCTCTATGACGCCTCGCTGACCATGCCGACGCCGCAAGGCACCAAGGAATTCTCGCGCACCCTGCTCGACCGGCTCTGCAACCTGCCGGCCGGCGCGCAGATCCGCTCGGAGATGCTGGCCTGGAACAATTCCTTCCTGATCGCCGGCGCCCGTGACGACCGCGCGCCCGACCGGCGCTGCGCCGACGGCACGCCGCTGACGCTGCCGGTGGTGCCGGCCGGCTGCCGCCCGTCGAGCTGGACCGCGCGCGTCGCCCAGGCCACCGATCTTGCCGCGCCGCTCAACGTGATGCCGAATGCGGTGCCGCCGCCGCGCGACTTCGCCGATTTCGCCAAACGCCGGGGCAACCAGCTCTCCGACTGGGCCCTGTTCGGACCGTTGCGCGCGCCGGATGATCGGCTCGTGCTCTCGACCCGGCTGCCGGCGGGCAATCGCCGCGTCACCGTCGACATGATCCTGGAACCGGCGCGCGTCGTGGTCGGCAACGAGCGGGTCAACCTCGATCCCAAGCGCGACGAGCAGACCGTGCGCATCGCCGGGCTTTCGATCGCGGCCGAACGGGTCTGCTCCGACAGCGACGAATTCGCGACCTGCTCCGAAGAGGCCCAGCAGGGCCTGCCGCATGGCTGGCGCTTCACCATCACGGGCGCGCGCCGGCGCGATGTCGAGATCGGCTTCGAAGGCCAGCCGGTCCGGGCCGTGCCGCCGCGCGCCCGCGAGATCCTCGGTGGGCCGGGCGTCCAGAGCGAGGACGGCAAGGTCAAGCTCTGGCGCTCCTCGCATATCGAGGCCGATTGCGAGCGGGCCAAGACCAAGCTGGTCTGCGAACTCGGCTGGCGCGGCGCGGTCACGCAGCGGCGCAGCGGCGCAGCGCGCTCCCTCGCCTTCGCCGACGGCACGCCGGCGCTCGACAATAACGGCGTGCCGCTGCCGATCGTCGACGAGCTCGGCCTGACCGCGATGATCGGCTACGGCGCCGGCGATGTCGGCTCGCTCTCGGCCGCGCTCGGCCGGGCCCGCACCCGCGAGAACCTGACCCTGACGATCGAGCCGCGCCTGCAAAAGCTGGTGCAGGAAGCCGTCTACGAGCATATGGGCGAGCGGCTCGGCCGGGGAAAGCGCCCGCGCAAGCCCGGCCCGCTGCCGGTCAACCTCGCCCCCGAACAGGAGCCGCCTGACCAGGGCGACGGCCGTGCCGTCGTGCTGCTGATGGATGCCGGCGACGAGCCCGGCGCGCTGCTCGGCCTGGCGAGCTGGCCCGACTTCGTGCCAGGCATGCACAGCTGGGACATCCAGGCGCTCTCGACCGGGCGCGATAGCGATTCCCCGCTCGCCGGCCATGGCTGGCGCGCCGGCGACGTCCACACCATGCCGGGCTCGACCTTCAAGCTGGTCACAGGCCTTGCCAGCATCCTCGGCATCCGCGAGCAGCCGCGTTTCGCCGACATGATCATGGGCCGGATGCCGCCGGCGCAGCAGGCGCAGGTCTTCGGCATCCCCGGCGGCGGCGGCCTCAATGTCGACGGCGTGGCGATCGCCAACTATGGCGGTGCCGGCTTCAATGTCGGCATCCTCTCGCCGGCGCAGAGCGGCTGCCCCGACGCTGGGCGCGGCGCGCAGATCGGCTTCTGCGAGGCGCTGATCAAGTCGTCGAACCTGTGGTTCGCCGGCATGGCGCTGACCATGGACGGCCGCAAGGTCGGCGGGCGGCCGACGACACAGCCAGGCCGCACCGGGACGATCCTGGCGCAGATGACCGAGCATCTCTACCCGATCACCCAGCCGGGCAGCCTCGCCCAGCCTGGCGTCGACCTGACCCGCGGCATCGTGCCGGGCGCACAGCGTCTGACCGGCGAGGCGCTTGATCTCGCGGTCGAGGACAAGCGCAATGCAAGGCGCATCGACCTCGCCACCAACTCCTATGGCCAGGGCGTGCGCGCGACGCCGATCGCGATGGCTTCGATCTATGGCTCGGTCGGCGCCCGCAAGGTGATCCTGCCGCGCGTATTGAAGCCGGTCTCGGATGTCGCCGAGACGCCGCTGCCGAACGAGGGCAAGCCGGTCATCCCCGGCATGGACCCACGCCAGGCCGAGCCTTTCCTCGACGACGCCCAGCGCGGCCTGTTCGGCGTGGTCAATTCGCCGGGCGGCACGGCCGCCGGCGTGATGGCCTCGCTGCCGCCCGAGGTGCGCAAGCGCATCTTCGGCAAGACCGGCACCGCCGACACCACCGACGGCATGAACTCGGCCTGGTTCGCCGGCTGGATGGACAATGTCGCGGGGCGCAAGCGCGTCGCCTTTACCTGCCTGGTCTCGCATACGCGGGAAACCGGCGGACGCGCCTGCGGCCGGCTGATGGCCGGTCTGCTCGGCAAGGTCGCCGCGCTCGGAGACAAGAAGTGAGCGAGACCACCGCGCTGCGCCAGTTGATGGGGCGCTGGCTGACCTTGCGGCCGTTCCGGCTGCCGCGCATCCGCATCGGCGGGGCGGGCGGGGCCGTGACCGGCCTCGTGCTGCTGGCGCTTTGCCTTACCGTGCTCGGCTTCTGGTGGCACAACACCACGCATCTGATCGAGAGCGCCCGATCGGTGGTCAGCCTCGAGCGACTCGATCTCGCCCTCGCCCGCGGCGAGACCGCGACGATCGGCCGGCGCGAACTCCTCCAGCCGCAGCGCTTCGATGCGGCTGAAGCGCGCCACGTCTCCCTCACCCGCCAGCAGGACGGGCGCGTCACCATCCGCAACGTCGCCAACACCCGCCGACTCTGGCTCGACTACCTCAACGGCTCGGGCAGCTTCTCGGCACGCTGGCGCTTCCAGGCCGGCGACCGCATCGCCGCCGGCGCGCTCGCGATCACGGTGGACGAGGCGCGGCCGGGTCGTCTGGCGCTGACCCTGACCGAAGCCGGCAAGCAGGGCGCCCGCAAGCTGACTGTCGAGAGCACCGGCCCGCTCTCGACGCTCAGGCTCGACGGCAATGCGCTGCCGGTCTGCCAGCCGCTCAGCAGCGCCGATCGCATCCGCGGGATCGTCACCGGCCTGATCGCCACCGACGAGCGCGGCGAGGACAAGCTCGTCTCGCTCGGCGGCCGCCTGACCTGCTCGGTCCGCGAGGAGGCCCACATCTCGGCCAGTGCCCTGCCATTCAAGGCGCTGACCATTGTCGCACGCGGCGGCGGCTATTTCCTCGCGCCGGGCGATGCCGTCGACGCGCCGCGCCCACCGGTCGTGTTCGCGCGCGGCAACCAGCGCGTCACCGACTTCACCGACATCGCCTGGGAGCTCGATCCGGACGGGCCGGCGCGGCTCAGCCACATGATCATCGGCCGCACGCGCTATGCCGTCGAGATCGGCCAGGAATCGAACGGGCGCCTGCCGCTGCGATTGACGCCGCTGAGCAAGACTCACCGCTTCGCGCCCGATGACGCCGAGATCCTGCGTGCCGCGGCGACGACCGAGAGCGTGCGGCCGGTGGTGACGCCGCCGCGCCAGCCCATGTCGGCGGCCGAGCTCGGCAACCCGCTCGCCTCGCTCAACGGCGTCGAGCGCATCGTGCGACTGCTGCTGACGCTCGGCATCGCCGTGTTCGGCGTGCTTTCGGCCATGCATCACGCCACGCTGTTCCGGCGCAGCGCCATCCTTGTGCGGCTCGTCGGGGCACTCGGCTCGACCGCCTTCATCGGAGCGACGACCATGCTGGTGCTCGCCCCGGAACTGTCACGGCTCGGCGGCGCATCGATCTCCTATGAGGCGGCGCTGCACGCCACCGTCATCGCCTACGCGATCGCCTGCTTCGCGATCATGGTCGGGCCGCGCTTCACCACGCCGCTGCGCCTGACCTGGCTCGGCCTCGTCATGCTCTGCTGCCTCGGCAGCCTGACCCTGACAGCGCTCGGCATCGACGCCGAGAAGACCGACTTCACCATCCATGCCGAGAAGAACAAGCTGCTGTTCTTCGATCTGATCCCGGTCGTCGCGGTGGTGATCGCCTTCCAGCCGCAGCGCTCGATCGCAGCCCTGCCGCGCTCCTTCTTCATGGGCGTCGGCTTCAAGGACCAGTTGCTGCGCGCCGTGCCGGCGATCCTGATCCTCGCCGCCTTCGTCGCCTGGGGCGTGCTCGGCACCGAAACCGGCGTCGCCGGCTTCCAGCCGGTCGAGCTCGGCAAGATCGCGCTCGTGCTGGTGCTGGCGCATATCTTCCTCGGCTTCTCGCGGATCGACTACTTCTACAACCAGCGCCACTACATCTCCTGGCTGACGGTCAGCCTCGCGACCGTGCTGGTCTTCATCCTGTTCCTGACCGCGGTGCCGTTCCTGAAGAGCGACTATTCGCCGGCGCTGATCATCATCGTCACGGCCGTCGTCCTCGCCTTCGCCTTCCTGCTGCCGAGCACGCTGAAGCGCCTGATCGAGATCATGCGGGTTTTTCTGCGCCGCGCCGACGCGCCGCAACGCAAAGTCCGGCGGCTCGGCTGGCCGCGCGGCGGCGTGCTGGCTCTGGTGCTCGTCATCCTGCTCGGCATCAACGCGGCGCTGATCTACGTCTTCCCCGGCCTCGTCACCTACGCGATCTCGGGCCAGTGGAACCTGCCCAAGGAGCGCCTCGCGGCCATCGACGTGCTCGAGAAGGCGCGCGGCGGCCCCTTGCGCGTGCCGGCCGAGCGGCTGCTGACCTGGTACGATCTCGACCATGCCACCAAGCGCGCGGCGACCGCGGCGCAGGAGCGCAGCCCGGACGTGATCCATCGCGATCTCGGCTTCCAATTGCTGCAGTCCAAGGTCGCGCTCGCCGAGATGCCCTGTACGCTGGCCAGGCTCGATCTCGGCCTCGACAAGACGCCGGTCGAGGTCCGCCGGGCGCTCGACGAATTGCCGCCCTCGCCGGTCTCACTCTGCGCCATGCTGCCGGGCGCCCGCATCACGCCGATCGCCGAGCGTAAGGGCGAGGAGCAGGACGAGACCGTCAGCCGCTTCACCGTCAGCGATCTCGTCCGGCTGCCAGTGGTGCAGAACGACTTCATCGCCACCTTCCTGATGGTGCGCTTCGGGCTGCCGGCGGGGCTCGCTTTGCTGGCGGCGCAGGTGATCACGGTCTTCGGCCTGCTCTCGCTGGCAGTGAGCCTGATGCGCGAGCGCGCCATGGGCTCGGCCCAGGAAGGCGCCAACAAGGGCATGGCGATCATCCTGGTCGGCATCGCCACCATCTTCGCGCTGCACTGGAGCATCTCCTGGGGCAACGCGCTCGGCCTCTTGCCGGTGATGGGCCAGCCGATGACCTTCATCGCCGCGGCGACCTCGCATCACATGCTGATGGCGCTGCCCTCGATCGCGATCGCCCTGATCGCCGGCCGCCTCGCCGCGATCCGCCAGCTCTCGCCGACCAGCGACCCGCCGCCCTGGGGGCTGTGGCGTGGCTTGACGCGCGGGGGGCTGTGAGACCGGCACACCTTCATCCTCGGCGAAGCGAAGCGCAGAGCCGAGAATCTCGTGACGGGGAGGCTGTATTCCGGAGCTCATCCGGCCTGGGATGCCCGGGCCAGGCCCGAGCATGACGGCTCCGTCGGCTCAGCGCCGCTGGATCTGAATCGCGAGCGCCTTCGGCTCTTCAACCTGGATCACCGGGAATGCCGTGATGCCGCCGCGGATCGCGTTCGGATTGAAGACCACGCGGGTCGGCGTCGACTTGGAGGCGACGACGGCCGGGCCGGTCCCGTTCTGGAACTTCGCCTTGGCCGGCGCGACCGGGTCGAGCGCCAGTCCGCAGATATCCTGGCCATCGATCGCGACGCTCGCCATCTCGCCGACGTCGACCGAAGCCTCGCTATAGCGCGGGCGCAATTCGTAGATCTGAGCCTCGCAGCTGCTGCCGGCCGGTGGCGACAAGGTCACCAGCCGCGCCAGAGCGGAACCTGACATGATGACGGCGGGGCCGCCTTGGGCGCCGGCGCTTTGCTGTCCCTGCGAGGGCGTCGTCGCGCTCTGCCGAGTGCTGTTCTGCTGAGCGCTGGTCGGCTGCGTCGTCCCGCCGGTTCCGGGCTGGGTCAGCGTCGGCGGCACCTGATAGGGGTCCTCGGTCGCAGGACCGCGCGTCAGGTACCAGCCGGCGCCGGCGACGCCGGCGAGCAGTACCACCGCCGAGGCGGCGATCAACGGCAGACGGGATGAGGGAGAACTCGAAGCCGGCTTGTCGCCAAGCACCGCGCGGCGCGACCGTGGCGCCTGCGGGCTCTTCAGCACATCGGCGATCGAGGGCTCGTCGCCTGCGGGGCGCGGCTGAATCAGGGTCTGCTCCGGCTGCGGCGCTGCCGCTTGTGCGGGCTGCGGCTCAGCGGGCTGCTCGGCGGTCTTGGGCTCGAATGGTCTCAGGGCCATCGAAGACGATCCCGGTGCGGCCGGCCGTTCCGGCGCGGACGCCGCGGCCTGCGGTTCGAAGGAGCCGCTGCGCAGGAAGAGGTCGATCGGCGCAGCGATGTCCGCGAGGGAGGAGACCACCACGATATGATGCGGCTGACCACCGAGAATCTTGCCGAGGATCGCGACGGCGCGGTCAGCCTCCTCGCCATGCGGCACCAGCGCCAGCACCGGCGTCGCGCCGTGCTCGGCATCGGCGAAGAGATGGCGGCAGCGGTCTAGCTTGGTGGTGAGGTGATATTCCTGCTGAGTGACGCGCGCTTCGGTCGCGGTATCGGCAACAGAGAGGTCGATCGCGCCCGTACCCCAGATCACCAGCTTCGCTTCGGCGGCCTTGTGGGTCACTGCCTCGCCATGGGCGAGCGCGCAATGAGCCGCGAGTGTCGGCACCATCCAGCTCTTGCCCTGGTCGATCGAGCCGGAAGCCGCGAGGCGATAGCTGCCGCCATCGGGCAGGCCGAGGATCTGGCGCAACGGCTCGCCCGGGCGCAGCAGATTGCTGTACTGCGTGCTCCAGGGCTCGCAGACCTCGGAGCTCTCGGTCGCCAGCACGACGCGCGAAACCGGCACGCGCGCCGACCATGCCAGCTTCTTCAGGATGATCGGCTGGTCGGTCGTCGGCACGACGACAAAGACACCGGAGCGCCTGACGTTCTGATCTCCCGCCATCATCTTTCTCGCAGGCCCTGCCGTCCCTTCATGCCAGGTAAGCGCTGCTTTGGGGCAACGCTCCTGACATTACAGCAGATAAACGCCTGCGAGCGGGTTGGCGAGCATCAATCGCAAGAGGTCGCGCTCGGCGTCCTGGCGCGGCAGGTCGATGACGATGTGCTTGTCGACCGGCGCCGGCAACGGCAGGCGAACCACGCCCTCGATCGAGACGACCTCGATCATGGTCGGGGCCGGATCGGTCTCCGACAGGCACTGGATGACCAGGGCCGGCGGCGCATCGTCCTCCTCGATCACGTCGAGCTCAAACGAGCCGATGCGGCGGTGGGTCGCGCTGCTGTCATAGGCCGCGGCGGCGAGTTCGCTACGCGCCACGGCCTGGAAGGAAAGCAAGCGGCGATAAAGCCGCGCAGCCTCCGGATCGGTACGGATGGCACGCTCGGCCGCGAAGTTGACCGGCTCGCCGCGGACACGGCGGGCATGCGCCCAGAGGTCAGCGCGGCTGATGCTCGCAGCCGCAGCCTCTTCCGGCTCGGCGCTCGCGATTTCCGCGAGGACCAGGCGAGCCGTGGCGCGGCCGACACGCGGGTCGTCCTCGATCGGAACCTGGTTGAGGAAGTCTGTCATGGCCGTTTCGATCGCCCTTGATAGCGCTGCGAGAAGACGTCGGTGAACCGCGCCTCGTCGCTGGCGGCCTGGGCGACCAGGTCCGTCGTTTCTCCGAAGCGCTTCTGTTGCCTGTTGATCCGGTGCAGGGCTGCTGCGACCGTTCTCAGTGCTCCCCCATGCCTTGCGAAGATCAGCGCCAGTTTCGCATCCTCGATCCGGAAGCTGGCGCGATCATGGCGCCAGCGCCTGAGCAGCTTCTGCCCCTCGGCCGTTGCTGCCTCGCTCTGGGGCCCCTCGATCGCCTCGAGGGCGTTGCCGATCAGCAGCAATTCATCGAGCCGCTTGCCCAGCGCGGCGAGCGCCGCGCCGATGCCGGCATAATCGAACGCCTCCGGGCTCTGGTCGACCTGGCCGCGATTGGAGCCGGCGATGCGGCGGCTCGCCTCGACCAGCCGGTTCTCCCAAGGCGCGACGGCGCGAGAACGGACCAGCGTCAGGGGCTGCTCATGCGCGAGCGGCAGGATGGCGAGCGCCCGGCCGATCGCTTCGCGCTCTTCCTTGTTGAGGAATTTCGGCTCGGCCGGCAGGCGCATCAGCGCAGTATAGACGCGCTCGCGCACGACGCCGTCCTCATCCTCCTCTTCCGGCTCGTCATCTTCCTCCGGCTCGTCCATCTCGAGCTCGCCGAGGATCGCCTGATGGTCGAGCCAGGCGATCAGGGCCTCCTCGGGGTTCTCGGAGGGCTGGCGTGCCATCAGCGTCTCCATCGATGCCGGCGCCATGAAGTCGCGGCGACCGACGCTGGAGCGCTCCTCGCGGACGAGCGCGCTGAAGCGCTCGGCGAAGCGGGCGAAGCTCCAGGTCTCGCCATGCAGCAGGGCGAAGCTCCAGAGCGAGATCAGATCATCCGGATCGAATTCGCGCTGGCGCTCGCGCCGGCCGGAGGCATTGAGGAAGGCCTCGCGCTGGCGGATCAGGTCGGCGAAGGCGAGCAGAGGCAAATGGCGCCGGCGCCAGGCGCGCATGAAGCGGGCCGGCTCCTGGACGGCGCGCTTCATGCCGTCCTCATCGAACGAGGCAAGCGCAAAGACGGCGTCGAGCGCGGTGCGCAGCGCGACGAGCCCACCTTCCGAGCGTTCGTCCGCCTCGGCCGCGAACAGGAAATCGGCGAGACCGAGTGCGCGCCTGATCCTGCTCCAGGAGAAGGAGCGGCTCTTCGCCTCGCCCTTGCCGCCATAGGTCAGGACGACCTCGGCCGCCGAGGCTTCGATGGTAGCCCCGGCGAAGGTCGTGCGGACCGGTCCCTCCTGGCGCAACGGCCGCAGCAGGATGCCGGTTTCATCAAGCATGCAGCCGATCGCGGCATCGCGCGCCGGCATGCGCGGGTTTGCCGTCAGCGCGCCGAGCGAGAACAGCACCTGCAACATATCCCAGAGCGGCAGGTCGGCATTCTCCGAACCGCCGCCCGTGATCGCGAGAACGAACTTTTCGGTATCCCGCGCGGAAAACCGCCGCGAAGACGCAATCGTGCTGATCTCCGCGACCCGTGCCGGGTCAATGCCCCAATCCATCTTTCAAATATCCGCATCGAACACCGGCTCAGCTGCGGCGAACGGAACCCCTGCCCATTCCGTTCGCGCGAGGCCGGCGCATATTGCTGCCATAATTAAAGTAACAAGCCGCCCGGTCCGTGTCGACCGGGCGGCAATTTTGCAAGAACGGGCCGGAATTTATGGTTACCCGGCCGTCCAATCCGATCAGCGCGTGGCGACCTTGCTGACCACCAACCGGTTGCCGGAGAAGGTGACCTGACCGTTCAGACCGACGAGCTCCAGCATCAGGCGGAAATTGCGGGTCAGCCGGGCCGAGTCGGCGGACGTGCTGTAGAAGAAGTCGGCCGAGGTCGAGGTCATCTGCGTGGCGCGGTGGGCGCGATAGCAGCCCCAGCGGACGAACTCGCTCTCAACCCGGTCTACTTCCGTAGCGGTGAAGTCGCGCAGCTGGATCACGAAGTCGGTCGGCAGGCTGTTGCAGCCGTCGGCATTGGCCACGGCGGGCGCTGCACCGCCAGCACCGGCACCACCACCGAGAACGATGCCATCCTTGCCAGCAGCAGCCGCACCACCGCTCGGACGGGCGAAGCCCTCGAGCTTCTGGGCGATCGCCGCGCCGAGATCGGCGGCGAGGATGCGCGACTGGCTGCCGACGGTTTCGAGCAGGCACTCGGCGCTGCAGGGGTTCGGCAAGGCAGGCAGCTGGAAGCCTCCGACCTCGAAGGCCGCGATGAACTGGCCGGAGCGGACATTGAGCACGCGGCCGGCGATGCGGATCTCGGGGAAGCGGATGTCGGCGGCGACGGCGCGGCGGGCCGAGGCATAAATCTGGTAGACGACCATGGCGTCGACCGGCGTCGAGACGGCGCGGGCGATCTCGATCAGCTCGGCGTCGCGGCGGCGGACCCGGGCGGTCTGGGTGATGCCGAGCGCCAGACTGGTCTCGTCATAGACCTGGAAGCCACGAGTGTTCAGATACTCCGAGAGCTGAAGCTGAACCCGGTTGAAGATGCGGTTGTTGCGCGGAACGGTGTCCGGATCGGCGTCGTCCGACATCACCAGGAGGTTGATGCGGGAATTCGGCGATTGAGCCTGGGCGACGGCTGCGAAGGACATCAGCAGCGCGAAGCCGAGCATGAGACGCTTGAAGAAAGCCATGACGGTGCCCCCTGAGGCGAGCGGTTGTTTCGGGAAGACGGTAGAACTCAGCCGGTGATGGCGATGACCTCGACGCGGCGATTGACAGGCGAATAGGGGCTGCGCGGATTGCGCAGCATATCAGGGCCGAAGCCGTGGGCGACAAGGCGGTTAGGCCCGATCTCGCCATAGGAGATCAGCCAGTCGCGCACCGCGGCCGCCCGCTCCTGCGAGAGCTCGACATTGTAGTCGTAGCCCCCTTCGGCACTGGTGTGGCCGGCGATCAGGAAGCGCTGATCGAGCAGGATCGGATCGCGCAGCGCCAATGCAAGCCGCATCAACGTGGCTTCCGCACCGCGGCGCAGCGAGGCCGAGTCATTGTCGAAGAAGACGGTGACCTCGACGCGTCGGGTCAGGTCGATCACGACATCCGAGCCGTAACCGCGCGGATGGACGCGACGCGGCACCGGTGCGACGCGGCGCACCACGACCCTGCCGCTACCACTTCCGCCACCGCTCGAGCGGCCCGGCACCCGATCATGCGGCGCCAGCGAGCGCAGGATATTGGTCGCGCCCTGATCGGTCTGCGCCAGCGCAGGAAGAGCGCTCAGCAGCGGCAACGAAAAGACGAATCCGCCGAGCGCACGACGAGACATCATCTGCGGAAGCTCGCTATTGTCCTTGCGCTCATCTGCGTTCTTCATAGCCAGACCCCCTATTTACCCTCTCTTCGCATAGTCCTGTAGCCTCGACAATGCGACGGCCGGCTCGAGCGAGACGGGACGCGGCAATGGCGTTGCCCGAGCTTTGCCACCGTTTGCCGCATTTTCGCGTCGAGCCGCATATTTTGCTGAACAGTGGATGAATGCCCGGCCTCCTACGCGCGCGCGTTCATCATTCCGGCGCAGCCTTTGCGCCGGCATTCGCGAAATCGGCTCAAGGATCGCCAAGGGCATCGCAACGTGCCCAGCGCACACCCGTTCATGAGGAGACCCGCCATGGGCTTCCAGTTCGATCAGACCGTCCGCCAGCGCAGCAACCGCCTGCGTTTCGCCGTCGCCGCGCTCGCGCTCATCGTCTCGGCCGGCACCGTCCTTGCCCAGGCCGAGCGCAACGGCGCGCCCGCGACCGAGCAGACGCAGGTCAGCGGGGGTAACCCCGATGCGCCGAAAGTTGCCGAGCGGCCGCAGTCGCTGAAGCTGGAATTTTCCTCGCGCACGGTCTCGTTCGGCGTCGCCCAGGCGGCCCGCGAGATCATGACGACGCGCCAGATCCCGTTCGCGCCCGGCAGCTGGGAGGTCACCTCCGATGCCCGCCGCGCTATCACCCAGTTGCGCGACGTCTTCCGCGGCAACGCTCCCAAGGGCGCGCCTTTCGCCATCCTGGTCTCCGGGGGCGACGAAGTCGTCAACTATCGCCGGGCTCGCGCTCTGCGCACCCAGCTGATCGAGATGCAGCTCGAGGACGCCGCCAAGGTCGTCATCGCCGCCCGCGCCACCGGCGAGGGCCAGGCCAATGACGATGGCAAGGCGCGCGTCGATCTCGTCCCGCTCGACCCGGCCCGTTGCGGCGGCTGTGGCGACGCTTCCTTCCGCACGCTGGCCCTCGATACCGGCGTCCAGAAGCTGGTGCGCGCGACCGCCGAGGACGTGGTCGTCCCGGCCTCGCAGGTTGCCGGCAAGGACGCGACGGACGTCGCCGCGGCGCCCGTGCCGCCGGTGCGCCAGCAGGCCACCGAAAAGGCCCCGCAGCGGACCCAGGCCGCAGCCCAGGCGCCGCGCCCGGTCCAGAAGCCGACGCTCGATCGGGCGGAGCCGCGCTATGACGGCCGCACGGTCTGGGCCGAGCCAGACGATTACGGCCAGCAGCGCCGCCGCATCTCCCGCAGCGCCAGCCGCGGCGGCTGCCAGATGCCGGACATCATCATCGACGACTACTATCCGGGCGGCCCACTTGTGGGTTGCGACGGCAGCTACGGCCCGCGCCCGCGCTGGTAAGCGACGGCTTTTTCCTCAGATCATTCAGGCGCGCTAGCCGACCCGCTCGGCGAAGCGCGCCTTCAGCCTTGGCAAGGCGAAATCGGCGAAGGCGCGGACCTTGGCGACCGAGAGCCTGCCCTCCGGCGCGACGAGATGGACCGGCAGCGGCTCAGGCTCGCAATCGGTCAGGACCAGCCTGAGCCGGCCGCTGCGGACCTCGTCGGCGACCTGGTAGCAGAGCGGGCGCACCAGTCCCCGCCCCTCGACGGCCGACGCAATCGCCGCTTCGACGGAGTTGGCCATCAAGCGCGGCTTCACCCTGACCTGGCGTGGCCGGCCACCTTCCGAAACCGGCGGAAAGCTCCAGAGTTCGCCCGCCAGCGCATGAATCTGCGCGATGCAGCGATGGCCGGCGAGATCGCCCGGCTCCTGTGGCGTACCATGGCGCTCGAGATAGGACGGCGCAGCGCAGACCACATGCCGGACGCTGCCGATGCGCAGCGCGATCAGGCTCGAATCCGGCAGATGGGCGATGCGCAAGGCGAGATCGACGCCCTCGTCGATCAGGCTGACGACGCGATCGAGCAGCAACATCCTGACCTGAACCTGCGGCTCCTCATCGAGGAAAGCGTCGACCGGCGGACGCAGCAGGCGCGTGCCGGCGACGACCGGAGCGGTCAAAGTGAGGAGGCCGCGCGGTGCAGCGCGTTCGCCGGCCGCCTGCAGCTCGGCCTCCTCCAGGTCGGACAGCACCCGCCGACAGGCGACCGCATAGCGTTCCCCCGCCTCGGTGAGCCGGATCATCCGCGTGGTACGGTCGAGCAGCCGGGTCCCGACATGACCTTCGAGCGCGGTGATGGCGCGTGTCACCGCCGGCGCCGAGCGCCCGAGCCGCCGTGCTGCGGCAGCGAGGCTGCCCTCGTCGAGCGCACTGACGAAGACGCGCATCGCTTCCAACCGATCCATCGTCATTCCATTTTTTGGAAGAATAGCTTTCTCTTGATAGCCATTCTGCCGGCTTCCGTCAGCCCCTAGCTTGACGTCACGAAATCGGCCGGTTGTTGCCGGGCAAGGCAAGGAGCCTTTCAGATGACGCAGGATTCATTCAGCCGCCGCGACGCCTTCGTCGCCTTGTCGGCGACCGCGACCGGCGGAGCTTTCACCGGCCTTGCCGCCCCCGCCGAAGCCCGGACGCCGGCGCGGCCGACGCATCACCGCACCATCAGCATCGACGGCATCGAGATCTTCTACCGCGAGGCCGGCCCGGCCGATGCGCCGGTGCTGCTACTGCTGCACGGCTTCCCGAGTTCGTCGCGGATGTTCCGCAACCTCATCCCGGCACTGTCGGATCGCTACCGGGTGATCGCGCCGGACTATCCCGGCTTCGGCCACAGCGCGGTGCCGGACCGGGCGGGCTTCAAGTATGGCTTCGCCCGCTTCGCCGAGCTGATCGACACGTTCCTGACGCAGCTGAAGATCGATCGCTTCGCGCTCTATGTGATGGACTATGGTGCGCCGGTCGGCTTCCGCCTGGCGCTGAAGCGACCCGGCCAGGTGACGGCGCTGATCGCCCAGAACGGCAATGCCTATGAAGAAGGCCTGCGCGATTTCTGGATTCCGGTGAAGGCCTATTGGGCCGACGACACTCAGGCCGGGCGCGAAAAGATGCGCGGCGGGCTGACGCTGGAGGCGACGCGCTCGCAATATCTCGACGGCGTCGCCGACAAGAGCCTGGTCGATCCCGACAGCTGGCTGATCGACCAGATGCTGATCGACCGGCCAGGCGTCAGCGAGATCCATCTCGACCTGTTCAAGGACTACCGGACCAATGTCGAGCTCTACCCGCAGTTCCACGCCTTCTTCCGCGAGCGCAAGCCACCGACGCTGATCGCCTGGGGCAAGAACGACTTCATCTTCCCGCCGGAAGGGGCCCGCGCCTATCTGCGCGACTTGCCCGAGGCCGAGCTCAACCTGATCGACAGCGGCCATTTCGCGCTGGAGGACAAGGGCGAGGAGATCGCGGCGCTGATCCGCGATTTCCTTGGCCGCAAGCTGAAGGCGTAAGGAACAGGCGACCCGCTTCCATCACCGTCATGGTCGGGCTTGTCCCGACCATCCACGTCTTCGCTGCAGGCATCCGCGATTCAAGACGTGGATGCTCGTCACAAGGGCGAGCATGACGGTGGAGCGTCGGCCAACTCTCAGACGATCTGGTTCTGGAGCGTGCTCTCGCCGCGCTCCAGCCGGCCGAGATTGTCGAGCAGGACGTCGATGACGTTTTTCTCGTAGGCCCGGGTCTCGCCGGCGCTGTGCGGCGTCAGCAGCACCTGCGGCATTTCCCAAAGCGGCGATGTCGCGGGTAGCGGTTCCTCATAAACGCAGTCGATGCCGGCGCCGGCGATGCGGCCGGCATCGAGCGCGGCGATCAGCGCGGGCTCGTCGACGACGCGGCCACGCGCGACATTGATCAGATAGGCGGAGGGCTTCATCGCCGCGAGTGCGGCGGCACCGATCAACCCTTCCGTTTCCGGCGTCAGCGGGCAGGTCAGCGCGACGAAATCGGCTTCTGCAAGCGCCTTGTGTAGGTCGGACGGTGGCACGATCCGCTCGACATTCGGCTCCGAGCCCGGCCGGCGTCGCACGCCGATGACGCGCATGCCGAAGGCGGAGGCGATCGCCGCGAGCCTCAGGCCGATGCGGCCGAGCCCGACGATCACTAGCGTGCGACCACCGAGCTCGTCCTCACGGCGGGAACGGTCGCCGATCATCGGCCGCCAGTATGCCTTCGCCTGATTGTCGCGGGCGAGATGAAGCTGGCGCGCCAGCGCCAGGATCAGCGAGATCGCATGCTCGGCCACGGCGCGTTCGTTGGCGCCCTGGGCGCTGGCGAGCGGAATGCCCGCCGCAGCCAGCTTCTGCTTGTCGAACTGATCGGTGCCGGCGCTGATCGACTGGATGAAACGCAGCTTGCTCAAGCCATCCAGGATCTCGTTGCGCCAGAGACCGGAGACGACCAGCACGTCGGCCTCCGCCGCGCGGGCCTTGAGATCGTCGACGGTCCGGACCTCGAAGCTCGCCGCCGCGCCATTGCGAGCGAGATATTCGTCGCGCAGTTGATAGGCCGCATGGGCGAAGCCGATGGTGAGGGCGGACTGCTTCGGCCAGGGCTGCATGCGCTTTGTCTCCGGATCGCTGGAATCGCCTGACGATAGCGTCGGTAAGCGGCTTCGTCCCGCCCGCACCCGCATGCGCCGGCTGCGATGACTGCGCAGCGCGGCTCAGGCCGGTGCGAGTGCCCGTGCCAACCGCACCCAGGCAAGCTCATCCCCTGGCAAGCCGAAGCGCAGGCGCGACGGGTCATGCTGGAAGCGGCGGACATAGATGCCGGCGCGGCCGAGCCGCTCGAACAGGGCAGGCGCCTGCGGCGTCTCGAGCAGGCGATAGAGCACGGTACCGCCGACGACCCGACCAAGCGACGCAAGCAAGGCATCGAGGCGCCTGCTGTCGGCAGCGCGGGCCTCGCCTGCTGCCGACAGCCACTCCGCATCGCCGAGCGCGACCGCTCCGACATGCAGCGCCGGCCCCGCCACGGCCCAGGGGCCGAGCATTGCCTTGAGAGCGTCGGTGAAACGCGCCCCACCGACCGCAAAACCAAGCCTCAAACCTGCGAGACCATAGGCCTTGCCGAAGGAGCGCAACACGATCACCCCTTCCGGCAGGATCGGCAGCAGGCTCATCTCCGGCGCGAAATCGGCGAAGGCCTCGTCGACCACCAGCAAACCGCCTCGCGCCGCGAGTACCCCTGCCAGCTCGATCAGCGCTGGTTGCGCGACGATGCGTCCATCCGGATTGTTCGGATTGACCAGCACAACGACATTGGCGCCACCGATCTCGGCGAGGTCACCGATCTCGCACACCGTAGCACCCGCCTTGCGCCAGGCCGGCGCGTGCTCGCCATAGGTCGGGCCGAGCACGGCGACCTTCGCAGCCGGCATCAGGCGCGGCAGCAATTCGATCAGGATCTGCGTGCCCGGCGCGGCGACGAGGCCGCTTTCGGAGCGAATGCGATAGGCCTTGCGGGCCGCCGCCAGCAGCGCCGCCTCGTCCGTCTTGCCCGGCAGGCGCTGCCACAGGCTTAACGGCAGCGCCGGAAGCGGATAGGGGATCGGGTTGATACCGGTCGAGAGATCGATCCAGGGTTCTGGCGCCTGCGGAAACAGCGCCTGGGCCGTGGCGAGATCGCCGCCATGCCAGATCGCTTCCTTCGTCTCCCCGGCCGCCATGTCGCTCTCCGCCAGCCTGCCGCTCCTCCTCGCCGCCCTCCTGATCGAGGCGGCGATCGGCTATCCGGCGCGCCTGTTCGCATGGATCGGCCATCCCGTCACCTGGATCGGCGCGCTGATCGGCTGGCTCGACCGGAACCTCAATCGCGAAGCCATGAGCTTCGCGATGCGGCGAATGGCCGGCGTCGTTGCCCTCCTGACCCTGCTCGGGGTGACGCTCGCAGCTTCGCTCGCTTTAGTCGCGCTCTGCCGCCTCGCCGGACCACTCGCCTTGCTGCCGCTGGCGCTGCTGGCCTCGACCCTGCTGGCGCAGCGCAGCCTGCATGAGCATGTCGCCCGCGTCGCCGAAGGGCTGGAGCAGAGCGGGCTCGTCGGTGGACGCAAGGCCGTGTCGATGATCGTCGGGCGCGATCCCGAGAGCCTCGATGAAGCCGGCGTCGCCCGCGCCGCGATCGAGAGCCTCTCCGAGAATTTTTCCGATGGCATCGTCGCACCGGCCTTCTGGCTCGGCGTGGGCGGCCTGCCGGGTGGGGCGCTCTACAAGGCGATCAACACCGCCGATTCGATGATCGGCCACAAATCGCCGCGCCACCTCGCCTTCGGCTGGGCGGCGGCGCGGCTCGACGACCTCGTCAACCTGCCTGCTTCCCGCCTGACCGCGCTGCTGTTGATCACTGCGGCTGCACTCGACCGGCAGGCCGATGCCGGCGGCGCCTGGCGCGCCGTGCGCCGCGATGCGTCCCGTCACCGCTCGCCCAATGCCGGCTGGCCGGAGGCGGCGATGGCGGGTGCGCTCGGGCTCCGTCTGGCCGGGCCGCGCGTCTACGGCGCGGTCAGGGTCGAGGATGGCTGGATGGGTGATGGCCGGGCCAAGGCGACGGCGGCGGATATCCGGCGGGCGCTTGCCCTCTATCGCGGCGCCTGCCTGCTGCTCTGGGGGCTGGCGGCCGTGGCGAGCCTCGCCGCTCTCACCCTCTAGAACTCGATCCCCTCCTGCGCCTTCACCCCGGCAGCGAAATGATGCTTCACCAGCGTCATCTCGGTCACCAGATCAGCGGCCTCGATCAGCTCCGGCTTGGCGTTGCGGCCGGTGACAACGATGTGGAGGTCGGCCCGCCGGCCCTGCAGCGCCGCGACGACCTCGGCAAGCGGCAGATAGTCGTAGCGCAGGGCGATGTTGAGCTCGTCGAGCACCAGCAGCCGAATGCTCTCGTCCGCCATCAACTCCCTGGCCTTCTCGAAAGCGCGGGTCGCGGCAGCGATGTCGCGGGCCTTGTCCTGCGTCTCCCAGGTGAAGCCTTCGCCCATGGAATGCCAGGAGACCTGGTCGCCGAAGGCGTCCAGCGCCTTGCGCTCGCCGGTCGACCAGGCGCCCTTGATGAACTGCACGACGCCGATGCGCCAGCCATGGCCGAGCGCGCGCAGGATCAGGCCGAAGGCGGCGGTCGACTTACCCTTGCCCGGGCCGGTGTTGACGATCAGCAGGCCCTTTTCCAGCGTCTTGCCCGCGACCTCGGCGTCCTGCACCGCCTTGCGCTTTTCCATCTTCGCCTTGTGGCGGGCCGCGTCGTCAGTTTCGTCCATCGCTACTTCACCTGCATCGGCAATCCGGCAACCATGAAGACCACGCGCCCGGCCTGCGCCGCAAGGCGTTGATGCAGGCGGCCGGCCTCGTCACGGAAGCGCCGCGCGAGCGCATTGTCCGGCACGATACCGAGCCCGACCTCGTTCGAGACCAGCACCACCGGCGCGCTCGCCTCGCGGCAGGCGGCGACGAGCTCGCCGGTCGCGATCGCGATGTCACGCTCGGCGAGCAGCAGATTGGTCAGCCAGAGCGTCAGGCAATCGACGAGGATCGGCTGCCCCGCCGGCGCGTTGCGAATCGCCTCGGGCAGCGCCACCGGGGCATCGACCGTCTGCCAGTCACGCGAGCGGCGGGCGCGATGCTCGGCGATGCGGGCGCGCATCTCGTCGTCATAGGCCTGGGCTGTCGCGATATAGGTCCAGGGCGCCGGCAGCGCCTCGATCAGCGCCTCGGCATGGCGGCTCTTGCCGGAACGGGCGCCACCGAGGACGAGTGTGAGCGGGGGACGGGTCATGACTGCCATTCGCTTTCAGATAGACGCGTGCATTGCACAGCACCGCGCCTGTGGCTAATGATCGTCGGTGACGGTGCCTCGACAACGAGGTGAAAAGGGAACGCGGTGAAAGGCCGCGGCTGCCCCCGCAACTGTAAGCGGCGCGTCCTGCGCCATCGGCCACTGGGTTTCCCCGGGAAGGCGGAGCAGGACACCGAGCCGTGAGCCAGGAGACCTGCCGTCATTCGATGTCGTCCAGCAGGCTGCCGGTGGGGTGGCCAAGGAGAACCAGATGAATACGGCTACCGTCACCAGCCAGGCCAGCGTTTCGGAGCGCGCGAAAGCCGTCGTCGCCGCGCTGATCCTCGGCTTCGTGCTGATCTACACCGTCGGCTTCGCCGCCTCGTCCACTGTCCACAACGCGGCGCACGACACCCGTCACGGCCTCGCCTTCCCCTGCCACTGAGGGGAAGCACATGGTCACGCGTGTTCTCACGGTCAGCATCCTGGCCGGGCTTCTGGCTGGGTTGCTGATCTCGGCGCTCCAGCACGTCACCACCACCCCGCTGATCCTCAAGGCCGAGACCTATGAGGCGGCGTTGCGGTCGCAGCCGGGGCCGATGCAGGCTGCCTTCTCGGGCGACGCCCAGATCATTCTCGCCCATAACGACCCGAAAGCCGGGGCGGACCATACCGGCGAGCATGAATGGAAGCCGCAGGACGGCTTGCAGCGCACCGCCTTCACCAGCCTGGTAACGATCGGTACCGCGATCGGCTTTGCCGCACTGCTCCTCGCCGGAATGATCGCCGCAAACGAACACATCGACCAGCGCCGGGCGCTCGCCTGGGCTATCTGCGGTTTCCTTGCCTTCGGTCTCGCTCCGGCAATGGGGCTGGCGCCTGAGTTGCCCGGCTCGGCCGCAGCCGAGCTGCAGCAGCGCCAGCTCTGGTGGCTGCTGACGGCGGTTGTCACGGCCGGCGCGCTCTTCGTCTTCCTGCGCGTCGAGGCCTCCTGGGCGCGGGCGCTCGCCGTGCTGGCGCTGCTGCTGCCGCACCTGATCGGCGCACCGCACCCGGCCGCGCCGGAAAGCAAGGTGCCGGCCGAAATCGCCGCCCATTTCGCCGCGCTCTCGCTCGCCATCCAGGCCGCGCTCTGGCTCGTCACCGGCTTTGTCGTCGGCGTGCTCTGGCCCTGGCTTGCTCGTCGTAGCGCCGCGACGGCTGCGGCCTGACGCCTCGCGCGGCCGGCGACGACCGCGCCAGAACAAGGAGGCGTTTTTGATGTTCGAAGGCGATCTCGCCCTCGCGACTGATGCCCGGCTGAAGCCGGGCTGTACCATCCATGTCTGCACCGTCTGCCGGCGCCAGCGCGAGGATCTCCCGGAAGGCTACGACCAGCCGGGCATCGGCCTCGCGGCGCTGCTCGACGAACGCCTGGCCGGCAGTGGCATCGCCGTCGTCCCGGTCGAATGCCTCTCCGTCTGTAAGCGACCCTGCACGATCGCGCTCGCGGCCGAGGGCAAATGGACCTATCTGATCGGCGATCTCGACGCCGATCTTCATCTCGACGAGATCGTCAGCGGGGCGGAGAAATTCGCTGCCAGCGCCAACGGCATCGTTCCCTGGAAAGAAAGACCCGTCTCGTTCCGCAAGGGCGTGGTCGCGCGCGTGCCTCCGCTGCCGCGCCAGCAAGGATCAGATCAATGAACGCTCCGCAGAATGCCACCCTCGGCAAGGTGCCGTGCACGATCATCACCGGCTTCCTCGGCGCCGGTAAGACCACCCTCGTCCGTCATCTGCTCGAGAACGCCGGCGGCAAGCGCCTCGCCGTGCTCGTCAACGAGTTCGGCGATCTCGGCTTCGACGGCTCCTTCATCGCCGGCTGCGGCATCGAGGGCTGCACGCAGGAAGACATCGTTGAACTGCCCAACGGCTGCATCTGCTGCACCGTCGCCGATGATTTCGTGCCGGCACTGGAAAAGCTGCTGGACCGCCCCAATCCGCCTGAGCACATCCTGATCGAGACCTCGGGCCTTGCCTTGCCGAAGCCGCTGGTCAAGGCTTTCAACTGGCCGGCGATCCGCAGCCGAGTCACCGTCGACGGCGTGATCGCCGTTGTCGACGGGCCGGCGGTGGCCGAGGGCCAGTTCGCCGATGATCCCGAGGCGCTGAAGGCACAGGCCGCGCAGGACCAGGCGGTCGACCACGACAATCCGCTGGAGGAGGTATTCGAGGACCAGATCCTCTGTGCCGACCTGATCCTGCTCAACAAGAGCGACCTCGTCGACGCGGAAGGCCGCGAACGGGTCAAGGCCGAGATCGCCCAGCACCTGCCCAGGGCGATCAAGGTGGTCGAGACCGCCCATGGCAAGGTCGAGCCGGCGCTGATCATCGGTCTCGGCGCCGCCGCCGAGGCGGATCTTGCCGCCCGCCCCTCGCATCATGGCGAGGGCGAGGATCACGACCATGACGACTTCGACAGCGTCGCGCTGCCGCTGCCGCAGGCCGGCTCGCCGGAAGAGCTCGTCGCCCGCGTCGCCAGGGCGGCCGAGGCCGAGGGCGTGCTCCGCCTCAAGGGCTTCGCCGGCATTCCCGGCAAGCCGATGCGGCTCGTCGTGCAGGGCGTCGGCCGGCGCGTCGGCCATCATTACGACCGCGCCTGGGGCGCGGACGAGGCGCGCGATGGACGGCTCGTGGTGATCGGCCTCAAGGGCTTCGACCGCGCCGCAGTCGAGGCGGCGCTCGCCGGCTGATGCGATGCATCTTCTCCCGACCAGCGAGGTGAGGCTCGACGACGGCGAAGACGCCGTCGACCTCGCTCTGCCGCCGGGAGACCTCGTCGTCCTCTCCTTCAGCGACAGCGATCTTTCAGCACTGGCGGCGGCTGCACCCAGTAGCGGGCTCGACCTTCGCCTGGTGCCGCTCAGGCGCTTCAAGCACCCGCTTTCGATCGACCTGCTGATCGAGAAGACGCTCGCCGGCTCGCGCTTCGTGCTGCTGCGCTGCCTCGGCGGGCTCGATTATCTGCGCTACGGCGTCGAGCAGATCGCCAGCGCCTGCCGGCAGCACGGTGTCGCATTGGCGGTTTTGCCGGGTGATGACCGGGCGGACGAGCGGCTCGCCGGCTATGGCACCGTGCCGCCGGAGCTCGCGGCAAACCTGCTTGGCTATTTCCATGCGGGTGGCGGCGCCGAGAACATGCGGCGGCTGCTCGGTCGGGTGGATGGCTATCTCGCGGCACTGCCCTCATCCGACCCGGTTGCGCCGGGCCACCTTCTCCCCCAAGGGGAGAAGGAAGGCACGATACTGACAGCCCCCTTCTCCTCTCGGGGGAGAAGGTCCCGGCAGGGGGATGAGGGCCCGCGCGACCTTACCCCCGTCCCGCTCCCCACCCTCTTCGCCCTGGGGCCCAAGGCCACGCCTCTGCCCTGGCGCGAGGCGATCGCAGCCCTCTCGGTCGACAGCCCGCTCGTCCCGGTCCTCGTCTACCGATCCGGCGTCGCCGCCGGCGACACGGCCATGGTCGAGGCAATCTCCACGGCTCTCGGAGCCCGCGGTCTCAGCCCCCTTCCGCTCGCCCTGACCAGCCTCAAGGAGGCGGGCGTCGCCAACGAGCTCGCCGCCCTGATCGCCACCCGCAAGCCGGCGCTGATCGTCACCACCACCGCCTTTTCCGCCCGCGACGGCGCTGATTTCGTCCTGGACGCCGCCGATTGCCCGATCCTGCAGGCTGTGCCGGTCGGCAGCGCGCGAGAGGCATGGGAGGCGTCGCCGCGCGGGCTCTCCGCCGCCGACCTCGCCATGCAGGCGGCGCTGCCGGAATTCGACGGAAGGCTCGGCGCCATCCCCGTCGCCTTCAAGGAGGAGACCACCGATCCGGCGACCGGCCTGACGCTGCGGCGGCTCGCACCAGACTCCGACGGCGTCGCAGCGCTCGCCGACCTCGCGGCGAACTGGATCGCGCTCGGCCGCAAGCCGCGCATTGAGCGCCGCCTTGTGCTGGTGATGTCCGACTATCCCGCCCGCGGCGGTCGCGCCGGCTTCGCGGTCGGGCTCGATACACCGGCCAGCGCGCTGGCGATCCGGGAATTGCTGGGCGAGGCGGGATATGATGTCGGCCTAGCTCCGTCCGATACCGCCAACGCGGACGGCGCAGGTCTCATGCAGGCCCTCACCGAAGACTCCGCCGACTTCGCCGTCCCGCTCTCCAGTTTCCACGCTTGGCTCGCCACCATCCCGGCGGCTGCGCGCGATGCCCTGCTCGCCAGCCACGGCCAACCCGAAGCCGACCCCGCCTGCGAGGGCGGAGCCTTCCGTTTCCGGCTCGTCCGCTTCGGTAAGCTCGCCATCGCGCTGCAACCGCCGCGCGATGGCTCGCCCGACCGCAAGGCACGCTATCACGGTCCCGATGCGCCGCCGGGACACGCCTATCTCGCCTTCTATCTCGGCCTGCGCGAAACCTTCCGCGTCGATGCGCTGATCCATCTCGGCACGCATGGCACCACCGAATGGCTCCCCGGCAAGGCGGTGGCGCTCTCGGCGGCCTGCTGGCCGCGGCTCGCGACCGGCGCGCTGCCGGTGATCTATCCTTATGTCGTCGACGATCCCGGCGAGGCGGCGCCGGCCAAGCGACGGCTCTCGGCGCTGACGCTCGGCCATCTGCCGCCGCCGCTGGCGACACATGAAACCGCCGGCGAGGCGGCGCTGCTGCGCGATCTCGTCGAGGAGTATTCACAGGCGCAGGTGCTCGATCCGCGCCGGGCCGAACTGGTCGCGCGCGAGATCCTCGACCGGGCCGAGCGCACCGGCCTTGCCGCGGCAAGCGGCGTCACGCCGGATCAGGACATGGCGAGTGCGCTCGCGGCGCTCGACGCCCATCTCTGCGACCTCGCCGAGACCGCCTTCCGCGACGGGCTCCATGTGTTCGGCTCCTCCGGGGCCGATCCCATCTCCGCCGAGAACGAACGCCGCAACCTGCTGAAGGCGCTCGATGCCAGCTTCGTGCCGCCCGGCCCGGCCGGCGCGCCGCATCGCGGCCGGCCTGACGTGCTGCCGAGCGGGCGCAACCTCTCGACGCTCGACCCGCGCGCCTTACCGACCCGCTCGGCCGCAAAGCTTGGCGCCAGGGCGGCGCAGGCGATCATCGCCCGTCATCTCCAGGACGAGGGCGACTATCCGCGCCGGATCGTGATGGATCTCTGGGCTTCGCCGACTTTGCGCTCGGGCGGCGAGGACATCGCCCATGCCCTGCACCTGATGGGCGTCGAACCGCTCTGGGACCATGGCTCGACCCGCGTCACCGGCTTCTCGATTATCCCGCAGGCGAAGCTGCCCGCGCCGCGCGCCGACGTCACCATCCGCATCTCCGGCGCCTTCCGCGACACGTTTCCGGCGCAGATCGCCCTGCTCGACGGCGCCGCGCGCGCCGTCGCCGCGCTCGATGAACCCGACGAGTGGAACGAGCCGGCGGCCGCCCACCGCCGCGGCGAGGCGGGCGCCCGCATCTTCGGCGCCGCGCCCGGCCGCTATGGCGCCGCCATGGCCGACCGGGCGCTCGACGGCGACTGGCAGGCGCGCGCCGAATTGGGCGAGGCCTATCTCGCCGCGACCAGCCACGCCTATGGCGGGCCGGATGGTGCAGCCGCGCCCGACGCCGGTTTCGCCCATCGCGTCGCAGAGGCGCAGGCCTTCGTCCATGTCAGCGACACCGCCGGCCGTGACATCATTGAGGCGACCAGCGCCGCCGACGTGATCGGCGGCTTCGTCGCAGCCATGCAGGTACAAGGCGGCAAGGCCGCGCTCTACAGCCTCGACACCTCCGATCCGCAGAAGCCGAAGGCGCGCACGCTGGCCCAGGACCTCTCGCGCATCGTCCACGGCCGGCTCTGCCATCCCCGCTGGATCGCGAGCCATCTCGCCCATGGCTGGCGCGGCGCGGCCGAATTGGCCGAGGCGGTCGATGCGCTCTTCGTCTATGCGGCGAGCACCGACGCGGTCTCCGACGGCCTCTTCGATGCGGTCTTCCAGGCCTATTGCGGCGATCCCACCATCTGGCAGGCGCTGGAGCGGGCGAATGCGCCGGCAGCCGCCTCGATCCGCTCGCGTCTCACCGAGGCGCAGGAGCGCGGTCTCTGGAAGAGCCGCTCAAACTCGGCGGCGATGCTTTCAGGCCGGGAGGCGGCGGAATGAACGCCCCGGCCCGCGAGACGATGCGCCGCGGCTGGTGCCCCGGCACCTTGCGGCCGATGCTGACCGGCGATGGCCTGCTGGTGCGCCTGCATCCGCCGCGCAATGCGCTGACGCCGGATCAGCTCGCTTACATCGCCGAATTGGCGAGCCGGCACGGCAACGGCCAGATCGAGATCTCCGGCCGCGGCAATCTGCAACTGCGCGGCATTCGCGAGGAGGCGCATCCGGTGCTGGTCGACGATCTGCTCGAAGCAGGTCTCGTCAACGAGGCCGAGGGCGATGGCCCGAACCGGCTGGTGCTGACCTCGCCACTCGCCGGAAGGGCTGCGGACGAGCTGATCGACGCTGCCGCGCTGGCGGAAGCAGTCGAGCGCGCCGGGCGCGCTATTACCGGCCTGCCGGCGAAATTCTCGATCGCGGTGGATGGCGGCAGCGCGCTGGCACTCGATGGCTTCGCCGCCGATCTCAGGCTGCGCGCCGTCGCGGCCGAGGCTGTCGCGTTCGCCCTGGCGGGCGATCTCTGGTTCGGGCCGGTTGCGCAGGATGACGTGCCTGCGCTCGTAGCCCAATTGCTCAGCGGCTTCGCAGCCGCGAGCCATCGAAGCTCCGGACAAATCCGTCGGATGCGCGATCTCGATTCGCCCGCGCTGACGGCGCTCGCCGCCGCTTGCGAGCTGATGCCGATGGCAGCGCCCGCAGCCCGACCCAAGCCCATTTTCGTTGGCCTCGTAGCCCAACGAGATAACAGGGTCGCCGTGCTGGCCGGATTGCCCTTCGGCCGGACCGATGCCGCGGGCTTGCGCCGGCTAGGTGAACTCGCTCGCGATACGAGCGTCCGCGAGATCGGGCTCTCGCCCTGGCGTGGTCTCGCCTTCTGTGGCCTTCCAGCTGACGTGGCGGCTCCACTGCGCGAGGTGCTGCGGAACGAAGGCCTAATCGTCGAGGCCAGCGATCCACGCCTAGCGGTTTCGGCCTGTACCGGAGCGCCGGCCTGCGCGCGCGGTGAGGTGCCGGCCCTGGCCGACGCAACAGTGCTGGCGGATACGATCGCACCGCTGCTGACGGACGGGGCTTCGCTGCACGTCTCCGGCTGCGGCAAATCCTGTGCTCATCCAGGCCGCGCCGATCTCACTCTGGTCGGCCACGACGGGCGCTATGACGTGATCCTTGACGGAGCCGCCGGTGACGCCCCCATCGCTCATCTTTCGCTCGGGGAACTTGTGCGCCGGCTCGAACCGGGTCAGGACATCCGCGCGCATCTGGAAGCGGCGCGCCGCTAGAAGCAGGTTGGAAGTTGAACACGCGTCACGCCTATATCCGCGACGGAGCCGCGATCTATCAGCGCTCCTTCGCCATCATCCGGGCCGAATCCGATCTGTCGCGCTTTTCCGGCGCGGCCGAGCGCGTGGTCGTCAGGATGATCCATGCCTGCGGCATGACCGACCTGCCCAGGGACGTGGCGATGTCGCCGGATTTCGCCGCGGCAGCCGAGGCGGCGCTGGCGAAGGGTGCTCCCATTCTCTGCGACGCCCGCATGGTCGCCGACGGCGTCACTCGCGCGCGCCTGCCGGCGAAGAACGAGGTGATCTGCACGCTTCCCGAGCCTTCAGTGCCGAAGCTGGCGGAGGAGATGGGCACGACGCGTTCGGCCGCGGCGATGGAGCTCTGGCGCCCGCATCTCGCAGGCTCCGTCGTCGTCATCGGCAACGCGCCGACCTCGCTGTTCCGCCTGCTCGACATGCTCGACGAGGGCGCTCCGAAGCCGGCCGCGGTGATCGGCATCCCCGTCGGCTTCGTCGGCGCGGCGGAATCGAAGGAGGCGCTGGCGCAGGATGGGCGCGTGCCCTTCCTCGTCGTTCACGGCCGGCGCGGCGGTTCGGCCATGGCGGCGGCAGCCGTCAACGCACTGGCGCAGGTGCAGGAATGAGCGGCGTGAGCGATCAGGCGCCCCGCACTCTGCTCTACGGTGTCGGCCTCGGCCCCGGCGATCCCGACTACATGACCGTGCGTGCCCGCGACATCATCCTGAAGGCCGACCGCCTGGTGCACTTCTGCAAGCGCGGCCGGCGCGGCAATGCCCGTGTCACCGCCGACGCCATCATCGTGCCCGATGCCACCCGCGAGATCGAGCTCGCCTTCCCGGTGACGACCGAGGTGCCGGTCGAGGACGAGGGCTATACCGGTCCGATCGCCGCCTTCTATGACGAGGCCGCCGAGCGGCTCGCCGGCGAGATGGTGGCCGGCCGCAGCGTCGCCGTGCTTTGCGACGGCGACCCGTTCTTCTACGGCTCCTTCATGCATTTGTGGCGCCGCCTCGCCCATCGCTTCCCGACCGAGGTGGTGCCGGGTGTGACCGGCATGGCCGGCGCCTGGGCCCGCGCCGACGCCCCGATCAGCTGGGGCGACGATGTGATGACCGTGGTGCCGGGCACGCTCGCCGAGGGCGAGCTGACGCGCCGCCTCGCCGACACCGACGCGGCCGTGATCATGAAGCTCGGCCGCAATTTGCCCAAGGTGCGCCGCGCACTGAAGGCGGCCGGGCTGATCAACCGCGCCATCTATGTCGAGCGCGCCACCATGGCCGGACAGGTGGTGACCCGCCTCGCCGAGAAGCCCGACGATGACGCGCCCTATTTCTCGATGATCCTCGTCCCCGGCGAAGGGCGGCGGCTGTGACCCGCTCGCTCGCCATCATCGGCCTCGGGCCCGGCGAGGCGCGCTACCTCACGCCCTCGGCGCTGGCGGCGCTGGAGGCAGCCAGCGATCTCGTCGGCTATGGCCCCTATCTCGACCGCGTGCCGGCGCGCGCCGGCCAGACCAAGCACGCATCGGACAACCGCGTCGAGGTCGAGCGCGCCCGCCACGCGCTGACGCTGGCAGCGGAAGGCAAGGCGGTGGCGGTCGTGTCCGGCGGCGACCCCGGCGTCTTCGCGATGGCGGCGGCAGTGTTCGAGGCGCTGGAAGCGGGCGAGCCGGACTGGCGCAAGCTCCAGATCACGGTCGAGCCGGGGATCACCGCCATGCTGGCGGCGGCGGCGAAGGCCGGTGCGCCGCTCGGCGGCGATTTCTGCGCGATCTCGCTCTCCGACAATCTCAAGCCCTGGGAGGTCGTCACCTCCAGGCTCACCGCAGCGTTGTCAGCCGATTTCGTGATCTCGCTCTACAACCCGATCTCGAAGGCGCGGCCCTGGCAGCTCGGCAAGGCGCTCGAGCTGGCGGCGACGATCCGCACCCCCGAAACGCCGGTGATCTTCGCCCGCGCTGTCGGGCGGGCCGACGAATCCCTGCGCATCCTGACGCTCGCCGAGGCGGTCCCGGCGGCCGAGAGCGCCGACATGGCGACTTTGGTGATGATCGGTGCCAGCGCGACGCGGCTGATCGCCCGCGAGGGTGAAAACCCGATCGTCTATACGCCGCGCTCGGTGACGAAGAGCCCTTGCGCCACCAGCCAGGGCAGGACCTGATCGATATGCTCGACGGTCTCGACCTCAGGCTTGGGCGGCCGCTCGACCATGATCACCGGCAAGGAGAGCCGGCGCGCCGCGACGAGCTTGCCGAGCGTCATCGGCCCGCCGGCATTCTTGCTGACCAGGACCTCGGTGCCCTCCTCGCGCATCAGCTTCTCCTCGGCATCCGCCTCGAACGGCCCGCGCTGCTGCAGCACCCTGGCGTGCGGCAGCGGCAGGTCGTTCACGGGCTCGATCACGCGGATCAGATAACGGTGTTGCGGAGCGGCGAAGAAGTGGGGCAATTCGAGCCGGCCGATGGTCAGGAAGACCCGGCGCGGCTCGTCGCCGAGCGCCTCGACGGCGGCATCGATGTCGGGCACGCTCCTCCAGCGATCGCGAGCCTGCGGTTTCCAGGATTCGCGCCTGATCGCCAGCAGCGGCACGCCTTCCGCCTTGCATGCCGCCTCGGCGTGATAAGGCATGATCGCAGCGAAGGGATGGGTCGCGTCGATGACCGCGACGACGCCCTCCTCGACGAGATATTGCCTGAGGCCGGCAATGCCGCCAAAGCCACCGGTGCGGGTCGGCAAGGACAGAGGGCGCGGGTCGGAGGTATGGCCTGCGAGCGAGATCACGGCGCGAATCTCGGGTGCCTGTTCAGCCAGGAGCTGATCGAGTGCAGCCGCTTCGCTGGTGCCGCCGAGGATGAGGACCGTCATGGAACAGTTTTCGCCTGAAACGACCAAACTGTCGAGCACGCCGCCCGGACCCTGGCTTTCGCTGGTCGGCCTCGGGGAGGATGGCCGCGCCGGCCTCTGCGCCGAGGCAGTGGCCGCCCTGGAGGGCGCCGAGATCGTCTTTGGCGGCGAGCGCCACCTCAAATTGATCGGCGATGTCCCCGGCGAGGCCCGGCCCTGGCCGCAGCCTTTCCGCAATGCGCTGCCGGCGATCCTGGCTGAGAAGGGCCGCGCCGTCTGCGTGCTCGCGACCAGCGATCCGTTCCATTACGGCATCGGCGCCGGGCTGACCAAGGCGGTGCCGGCGGCGGAGATGCGCGTCATCCCGCAGCTCTCCTCCTTCTCCATGGCCTGCACGCGCATGCGTTGGCCGCAGGAGGAATGCGGGCTGGTCTCGCTGCATGGCCGTGCCCTTCAGAGGATCATCCCTTTTCTCCAGCCGGGCGCGCGGGTTCTAGCCCTGTCCTGGGATGATTCGACACCGCTTTCTGTCGCCCAATTGATGAGCGCGCGCGGCTTCGGCGAGAGTTCGATCACCGTGCTGGAATCGCTCGGCGGCCCGAACGAGCGCATCCGTCAGGCCCGCGCCGACAGCTTCGCGCTCGACGGCATCGTGCCGCTCAACATGCTGGCGATCGAGGTGGTCGCCAGCCGCGACGCCCGCATCCTGCCGCTGGCGACCGGACTCTCCGACGACTGGTTCGAGCATGACGGCCAGCTCACCAAGGCCGATATCCGCGCGATAACGCTGTCGGCGCTGGCGCCGCGCGCCGGCGAACTGCTCTGGGATGTCGGCGCCGGCTCGGGCTCGATCGGCATCGAATGGAGCCTGCGCCACCGCCACAACCGCGCCATTGCCTTCGAGGAACGACCGGAGCGCGCCGCCCGCATCGCCCGCAACCGGCTGGCGCTCGGCGCCCCGCCGCTCGAGGTGGTCGAAGGCAAGGCGCCCGAGAGCTTCGCCGGCAAGGCCTCGCCGGACGCGGTGTTCATCGGTGGTGGGCTGACCGACCCCGGCGTATTCGAAACCGCCTTCGCGGCACTGAAGCCGCGCGGGCGGCTGGTGGCGAACGCCGTGACGATTGAGGGCGAAGCCAGGCTCGCCGGGCTGTTCTCGGTCCATGGCGGGAACCTGCGCCGCATCGGCGTCTCGCATCTCGACCCGATCGGGGCGATGCATGGCTGGCGCGCCGCGATGGCGGTGACGCAATGGCGGGTGGTGAAGCCGTGAGCGGCATCACCGCCGGCATCGGCCTGCGCCCCGGAACCTCTGAAGCCGATATCGAGGCCTGCCTGGCGCAGACACTTGCCGCGGCCGGCGTGCCAGCGGAAGCGATCAAGCGTCTCGCCACTCTGGCCTCGCGCCGGGACGAGCCCGGTCTGACCGCCGTGGCACAGGCGTACGACCTCACGCTCGTCGTCATCCCCGACGAAGCGCTCGCCGGCTTCGAGGCCGCTTGCGCCACGCGCTCAACCCGGATCTCCGGGCTCTATGGCGTCGGCTCGGTGGCGGAAGCGGCGGCACTGGCTGCCGCGGGACCGGGCGCCACCCTGATCCAGCCGCGCATCGCCACCGCGCGCGTCACCTGTGCCCTTGCCCGGAGCGCCGCGTGACCGTCCATTTCATCGGCGCCGGCCCCGGCGCAATCGACCTCATCACCCTGCGCGGGCGCGAATTGATCGGCGCCTGTCCGGTTTGCCTTTATGCGGGCTCGCTGATCCCCAACGCGATGCTCGGCTGGTGCCCGACGGGCGCACGGATCGTCGATACCGCTCCGCTCGACCTCGACGCCATCATCGCCGAGATCCAGGCCGCCCATGCCGAAGGCAAGGACGTCGCGCGGCTGCATTCCGGCGACATCTCGATCTGGAGCGCGACCGGCGAGCAGATGCGCCGGCTCGATCAGCTCGGCATCCCCTATGAGATCACGCCCGGCGTGCCGGCCTTCGCCGCTGCCGCTGCCGCGCTCAAACGGGAACTAACGCTGCCCGGCGTCGCGCAATCGTTGGTGCTGACGCGTACCTCCGGCCGCGCCTCGGCCATGCCGGACAAGGAAAAGCTCGCGACCTTCGCGGCATCCGGAGCGACGCTCGCCATCCATCTTTCCATCCATGTGATCGAGCAGGTGGTGGACGAACTCGTGCCATTCTACGGCGCGGATTGCCCGGTCGCGATCGTCTTCCGCGCCTCCTGGCCTGAGGAGCGCATCCTGCGCGGGCGACTGTCCGACATCGCCGAAAAGGTGCGGGCGGCCGAACTGGAGCGGACGGCGCTGATCCTGGTCGGCCCGGCGCTGGCAAGCGCCGACTTCGGCGAAAGCGCTCTCTATTCGACCGGCTATGACCGCCGCTTCCGGCCGCGCGGAGGCCAGGCATGACCGCCAGAGGCCTGCTCATCGCGGCACCGCGCTCCGGCTCGGGCAAGACAACGATCACGCTCGGCCTGCAGCGGGCGCTCACCCGCCGCGGCCTCAAGGTGCGCGGGCTGAAATGTGGACCTGATTATATCGACCCGGCCTTCCACGCCGCCGCGACCGGCGCGCCGAGCGCCAATCTCGACAGCTATGCGATGCCGGACGCGCTGCTCGGCCAGATCGCCGGCGAAGCGGCGAAGGACAGCGACATCGTCCTTGCCGAGGGCTCGATGGGGCTGTTCGACGGCGTGCCGGGCCCTGACGGGCATACCGGCACCGGCGCCGACATCGCGGCGCTGCTGGGCTGGCCTGTGGTGCTCGTCATCGACGTCTCCGGGCAGGCACAATCGGCCGGCGCAGTGGCGCTCGGTTGCATGACCTATGACAAGCGCATCCGCGTCGCCGGGGTGATCCTCAACAAGGTCGCCAGCGAGCGCCATCGCCGATTGGCGGCAGCCGGCATGGAAAGAATCGGCCTGCCCGTGTTCGGCGCGCTGCCGCGCGAGGCGAGCCTGATCCTGCCTGAGCGCCATCTCGGCCTCGTCCAGGCCGGCGAGACCGAGGATCTGCATCAACGCCTCGATGCGCTTGCCGACGCCGTCGCGGCCGCAGTCGATCTCGACGCGGTCGTCGCTGCCGCTGGCGCGGCCATTTTGCCGGCTTCCGGCCAGCAGATGCTGCCGCTGCCTGCGCCCGGCAGGCGCCTCGCCATCGCCCGCGACGCCGCCTTCAGCTTCGTCTACCCGCATGTTGAGATGGGCTGGCGCTCGCAAGGAACCGAGCTCGTGCCGTTCTCGCCGCTCGCCGACGAGCCGCCACCGGAGAGCTGCGACGCCTGCTGGTTGCCGGGCGGCTACCCCGAACTGCACGCCGGGCGGCTCGCCGTCGCCTCGCGCTTTCTCGACGGGCTGCACGATTTCGCCCGGACCCGCCCGGTCCATGGTGAGTGCGGCGGCTATATGGTGCTAGGCAAAAGCCTGATCGATGCCGATGGCGTCAGCCATGCCATGGCCGGACTGCTCTCGGTCGAGACCAGCTTCGCCAAGCGCAAGATGAATCTCGGCTATCGCAATGCGGTGCTGGCCACCGATGGGCCGCTCGGCCCCGTCGGAGCGTCACTCAGCGGGCACGAGTTCCACTATGCGACGGTGATCTCGCAAGGCGAGGATCCACCCTTCGCCACGGTCACAGATCCGCACGGCTCGGCTCCGGCGCCCGCCGGCAGCCGCCGCGGCCTGACTTCCGGCTCCTTCTTCCATGCCATCGCGGTCCGGGAGGAGGCGTGACCGCGCCGCCCGCCTTCGACGACGGCTTTCGCGACAAGCTCAGCGAGCTGATCGCCTGGCGCCGCGATGTCAGGCGTTTTCGCCGCGAGCCGGTGCCGGAACAGCTGCTGACGAAGCTGCTCGATCAGGTTCAGCTCTCGCCCTCGGTCGGCCATTCGCAGCCCTGGCGCTGGCTGAGGGTGGACGACCCCAGTCAGCGCGCCGCTGTGCAGGGGAGCTTTTCCCGCTGCAATACCGAAGCGTTCACGGACTACGCAGACGAGCGGGCAGCGCTCTATGCCCGCCTCAAGCTCGAGGGCCTGCGCGAGGCACCGGTGCAGTTCGCGGTGTTCTGCGACCACGGCACGTCGCAGGGCCATGGCCTCGGCCGACGGACCATGCCGGAGATGCTGGATTATTCGGTCGTCGCGGCGATCACGCAGTTCTGGCTCGCCGCCCGTGCCCATGACCTCGGCCTCGGCTGGGTCTCGATCCTCGACCCCACCGAGATCGCGGCCATCTTCGCCGCGCCGCCGGAGTGGAAGCTGATCGGTTATCTCTGCCTCGGCTATCCCGAAGAGGAGCACGAGGTGCCCGAGCTCGTCCGCGCCGGCTGGGAGAGCGATCCGCGGCTCACCGAGCCCAGCTAAGCGGCTCGCGCACCGCGCAGCCCGAGCGCCGTCAGGATCGCGAGCACGGCAGCCCCGCCCACCAGCCCGGCCGCTGAAGACCAGCCCAATGCCTCGATGACGCCGCCGATGGCGACGGGCCCGACGACCTGGCCCAGATTGCTGCCCTGCATCAGCAAGCCGATGACGACAGGCGTCAGCGCAGCCGCAGGCGCCAGCACCGGTGCCGACGACAGCAGCGTCGCAGGGATGATCCCGCCCACCATCGAGAACACCACACAAAGCAGGAAGGTCGCGGAATTCGGCAAGAGGCCGAGGAAGATGCCGAGTGCAGACGAACCCATCACCAGGCTGGCGAAGACGATCAGGCCGATGCGCGAGACACCGCGCGCCAGCAGCATGCCAGCAGCGAGGTTGCCGATGATGTTGACGGCGCTCGCGAGCGCACTGAGCACGCCTGCAGTCGCGAGCGAGACCTGCATGCGCTGCATCAGCAGCACCGGCAGGAAGCTGAACAGAGCGAAGAACATCAGCGCATAGAGCGCGAAGGTGAGCGCCAGCAGCAGCGGGCCGCGCGCGCTGAGCACTGCGCCGGCATCGCGCGCCAGCCTGGCCCAGGATGGCGGTGCGCGCCCGTCGATCCTCGATACGGTCAGCATGGTCAGCACGATCGCGACGACCGCGAGAGCGCCGGTGACCTGCCAGATCATGCGCCAGTCGGTGAGCCAGAGCCCGGCCAACATGGCGAGCGCGATGCCGGTCGGCATGAAACAGCTCCATAGCGCTATGGCGATGTCGCGGTGCGCCGGGCTGGCGGCGCGCTGGAGGATGGCTGGGCCGGCGATGGTGATAAGCAGGAAGCCGAGGCCCTCGACGACGCGTGAGGCGAGCAGCATCGGGAAGCGCGGCGCCGCCGCGCCGAGGAAGGCGCCGACAGCGACCGCCGACAGCCCAAGCAGGAGGACGCGCCGCGCGCCGAGGCCGATCGCAAGCGTACCGACCGGGATGCCGCCGACCATGCCGAGTACGGCGAAGATCGAGGCGAGCCAGCCGAGCGTGCCGAGGTCCAGTCCGAACTCGGCCTGGACCAGCGGCATCGCGATCGCCGCCTTGCCAACCTGCAGCGCCGCGACGATGCCGCCGGCGACGACGACCGCGACGGCGAGCCAGTCGGTCCTGGCCGCCGGCATTGCAGCGGCCGTCGTCATGGGCGCGATCTCGCGACGCTGATCTCTGCGGAATGATCGGCCATGCTCTGTTCCTTGGGTGGCGCTACGGCGTCGCCCGGAGATGTGGTTTCCAGTCGATCTCGAAAAGTGAGATAATTGGCATCGAGTCGATCAAGGAAATCGATCATGCTCGATGCACTCACGCTCGACCAGATGCGGATATTCGTCAGCGTCGCCGAGGCCGGCAGCTTCCGCTCGGCGGCGACGCGGCTCTCGCGGGCACAGTCCGCCATTAGCCACGCCATCGCCAATCTTGAGGCGCAACTCGGCCTTTCGCTGTTCGACCGGTCCGGCCATCGCCCGGCCCTGACGGCGGAAGGGCGAGCGCTGCTCGCCGACATCAAGGAGGTGCTGCTGCGCGTCGGCGCGCTGAAGGCCCGCGCGCATGGTCTCAGCAAGGGCGTCGAGATCGAGCTGTCCCTGACGATCGACGTGCTCTTCCCGTTTCCGCTAATCGGCGCGGCTCTCGCCGGCCTGCGCGAGCGCTACCCGTCGGTTTCGATCCGGCTGGCCATCGAGCCATTGGGCGGGCCGATCGCAGCCTTGCTGGAGCGGCGCAGCGCCCTCGCCATCACCGTCGGCGAGAATTTTCGCGATCCGCGCATCGCGATCGAGGCGCTGACGAGTATCGAGGCGATCGCGGTCGTCGCGGCAACCCACCCGCTCGCCCAGGCTGGCGATGGGCGCCTACTGACGCGCTCCGAGCTCGCCCAGCATCTCCAGATCGTGCAGATCGACCCGACGCCGATCTCGGGTGCGCAAGATTTCAACGTGCTCTCGCCGCAGACCTGCCGCGTCACCGGGCAGGACACCAAGCATGCGATGATCCTGGCCGGGCTCGGCTGGGGCCGGCTGCCGAACTGGCTGATCGAACGCGACCTTGCCGAGGGAAGGCTGGTCCGGGTCGCGACCAAGGCGCTCGGCCGAAACGCGCAATTGCCGGCCGAAGCCTATCTCGCCCACCGCCTCGACGAGGCGATGGGCCCGGCTGCGCGCGCCTTTGCGGAGGCGCTAGCGCGGCTCTGCGAGGTCAGAGCGCGACCTTGAACGGCGCTTCCGTCTTCGCCTTGATCTCGTCGAGGGCGACGCCCTCGGCGAGCTCGATCAGCGTCATGCCGCCGCCATTCTCGTCGATCGCGAACACGCCGAGATCGGTGATCACCATGTCGACGACGCCGGCGCCGGTCAGGGGCAGATCGCAGGCCTTGAGCAGCTTCGGCGATTCCGAACCGTCCTTGTTCTTGGCGACGTGCTCCATCACCACGACGACCTTCTTGACGCCGGCGACGAGGTCCATGGCGCCGCCCATGCCCTTGACCATCTTGCCGGGGATCATCCAGTTGGCGAGGTCGCCGTTCTCCGCCACCTGCATGGCACCGAGGATGGAGAGGTCGATATGGCCGCCGCGGATCATGCCGAAGGAGTCGGAGGATGAGAAATAGCTCGTCGTCGGCAATTCCGTGATGGTCTGCTTGCCGGCATTAATCAGGTCGGGGTCCTCCTCGCCCTCATAGGGGAAGGGGCCCATGCCCAGCATGCCGTTCTCTGACTGGAGCTGCACGCTCATGCCGTCGGGAATGTAGTTCGAGACGAGCGTCGGGATGCCGATGCCGAGATTGACGTAGAAGCCGTCCTTCAGCTCCTTGGCGGCGCGAGCGGCGATCTGTTCACGGGTCCAGGCCATGTGCTGATCTCCTCTCAGGCCGTTTCGCGCTTGCGCACGGTGCGCTGCTCGATGCGCTTCACCGGATTGGCGACATGCACGATGCGCTTCACGAAGATGCCGGGGGTGTGCATGTGATCGGGATCGATCTCGCCGGCCGGGACGAGATGCTCGACCTGGGCGATCGTCATGCGCGAGGCGCTCGCCATCATCGGATTGAAGTTGCGCGCCGTCTTCCGGTAGACGAGGTTGCCCTCGGTATCGCCCTTCCAGGCGTGGACGATCGAGATGTCGGCGAAGAGGCCGCGCTCCATGATGTAGCGCTCGCCGTCGAATTCGCGCTCTTCCTTGCCCTCTGCGATCAGCGTACCGACGCCGGTCTTGGTGAAGAAGGCCGGGATGCCGGCGCCGCCGGCGCGGATGCGCTCGGCGAGGGTACCCTGCGGGTTGAATTCGAGCTCGAGCTGGCCGGAGAGGTACTGCTCGGCGAAGAGTTTGTTCTCGCCGACATAGGAACTGATCATCTTCCTGATCTGCTTGGTCTCGAGCAGGATGCCGAGGCCGGCGCCGTCAACGCCGGCATTGTTGGAGATGAAGGTCAGGTTCCTGGCGCCGGAGTCGCGGATCGCCTCGATCAGGGTGTCGGGAATGCCGCAGAGGCCGAAACCACCGGCCATGATGGTCATGCCATCCTTGACGACGCCGGCGAGCGCCGCCTTGGCGTCAGGAAAAACCTTCTTCATCGGGATGCCTTCGTCGCTGGATGGGAGGGCTTAAAAACAACTAGCCGAGCCCATGGTGCAGTTGCAACATGCGCCGCTGACGCGCCCTTCGTGTGACTATGCGCAGTCACGGGCCTCCAACGGCGAGACATGACAGCCCGGCCCGGGCGATGCTACCAAACGGCGCGCCCTGCCTTCCGGAGCCACGCCCTTGCCCGCTTCCCGCTCCATCCTGCTGATCATCGGCGGCGGCATCGCCGCCTATAAGTGCCTGGAGCTGATCCGGCGCCTGAAGGATCACGGCATCGCCTGCCGCTGCATCCTGACCAAAGCAGGCGAGCAGTTCGTCACGCCGCTCGCGGTCTCCTCGCTCGCCGGCGAGAAATGCTTCACCGACCTCTTCTCGCTGACCGACGAGGCCGATATCGGCCATATCGCCCTGTCACGCTCGACCGACCTCCTGGTCGTCGCGCCCGCCACCGCCGATCTGATCGCCAAGATGGCGAACGGCCATGCCGATGACCTCGCCTCCACCGCGCTCCTGGCCACCGACAAGCGCATTCTGATCGCGCCAGCGATGAACCCGAAGATGTGGGAGCATCCGGCAACGCGGCGCAACATGGCGACGCTGCAGAAGGACGGCGTCCTCGTCGTCGGCCCCAATTCCGGCGCCATGGCCGAGCGTGGCGAGAGCGGGCCCGGCCGCATGGCCGAGCCACACGAGCTGCTGGCGGCGATCGAGATGGCGCTCGCCGGCGAAGCCCGGCAGCAGCCCTCGATCGGCTTCCTCGGCCGTTTGCCCGGCGGTGCGCCGTCTGGCCCCAAGCCGCTTGCTGGCAAGCGCGTGCTCGTCACCTCCGGGCCGACGCATGAGCCGATCGATCCGATACGCTATATCGCCAACCGCTCCTCCGGCAAGCAGGGTCACGCCATCGCGGCAGCCGCAGCAGCAGCAGGCGCCGAAGTGACGCTGATCTCAGGGCCGGTGACCATTCCCGATCCCGCCGGCGTCACGACTGTCCATGTCGAGAGCGCCCGCGACATGCTGGCGGCGACGGAAGGCGCGCTGCCGGCCGATCTCGCGATCTTCGCCGCCGCCGTCGCCGACTGGCGCACTGCAGACGCCGCCGGCCAGAAGATGAAGAAGGACGGCAGCAAACCGCCGCACCTTGCCCTGGTCGAGAACCCGGACATCCTCGCCACCATCGCCGCGCGCGAGATCGACCGACCGGCCCTGGTCGTCGGCTTCGCCGCGGAGACGCAGAACGTCGTCGACTATGCCCGCGCCAAGCTGGCGAAGAAGGGCTGCGACCTGATCGTCGCCAATGATGTCGGCGGTACCGGCGTGATGGGAGGCGACGCCAACACCGTCCACCTCGTCAGTACCGACAGCGTCGAGACCTGGCCGACCTTGCCCAAGGCGGAAGTGGCAGCGCGCCTCGTCGCGCATTTCGCCGATCTGCTGACGCAGAAGGGCTGAGGCCGATGGCGACACTCCGCATTAGGCGCCTGCCGCACGCCCATGACCTGCCGCTGCCGGCCTATGAGACGGCCGGCGCCGCCGGGCTCGACCTGCGCGCCGCTCTACCCGACGGGCCGCTGCAGCTGGAGCCGGGCGCGCGGCTGCTGGTGCCGACTGGTCTCGTGCTCGAATTGCCTGACGGCACCGAAGGCCAGGTCAGGCCACGTTCGGGCCTGGCGCTGCGCCATGGCGTCACCCTGCTCAATACGCCCGGCACGATCGACGCGGACTATCGCGGCGAGGTCAAAATCATCCTGATCAATCACGGGCAGGAGGCCTTCACGATCAGGCACGGCGACCGCATCGCCCAGCTCGTCGTCGCGGCGGTGCTGCAGGCTGAGATCATCGAGGTCGCAGAGCTCAGTGAAACCGCGCGGGGCGCTGGCGGCTTCGGCTCGACAGGCATGAGCGACGCTGCCCCGCGGCAGGCAGCCGGAGGCAAGGCATGATCCAGCTCTCGCGCCGCAGCCTGCTCGCGGTCACCGCGGTAATCGACATCGCCCTGCATGCCCGGCCCACCCCGGTCGCGGCCAAGGCGCTGGCGGCGCGGCACGAATTGCCGCCGCGCCATCTCGAAACCGTATTGCAGGCGCTGGTCAGGGTCGGCATCCTCAAGGGCGTGCGCGGCCCGCGCGGCGGCTACGAGCTCGCCAGGGAACGCCGCCGCATCACCGCCGGCGAGATCGTGCGCGCCGCCATGCAGGCCAATGCCGACGAAACCCTGCCGCCGCTGCCGCGTTCCGCGCTGGTGGATGCGGTGGTCGACCCGATGATGCAGCAGGCCATGGAAGCTTGGCTCGCCAGGCTCGATGCCGTCACCGTGGCCGATCTCTGCCGCGAGGCTGAGGAGCGCGCCGCCACTGGGAAGCCGACAGCCGACACAGATTTCACGATCTGATCCGTTAAATACTTCATTCCTCGACATATTTTGTGATTTGATGCTAGTTTGAATCCAGGTTCTCGATCCAAGACTACCTGACAAGATCACCAGCAAGGGAGGCCGTCATGGCCGATGCAGCGCAGAAGCCCGCCCATGTCCCCGGCCGCGGCCGCGTCTACAACTCGATCACCGACACGATCGGCGACACCCCGCTGGTACGCCTGAACCGCCTGCCGGCCGAGCGCAGCGTCAACGCGACGATCCTCGCTAAGCTCGAATTCTTCAACCCGATCTCGAGCGTCAAGGACCGCATCGGCGTCTCGATGATAGACGCGCTCGAAGCCTCCGGCGCGCTCAAGCCCGGCGGCACGCTGATCGAGCCGACCTCGGGCAATACCGGCATCGCGCTCGCTTTCGTCGCTGCCGCGCGCGGCTATCGCCTCATCCTGGTCATGCCCGAGACGATGTCGCTCGAGCGCCGCAAGATGCTGGCCTTCCTCGGCGCCGAGCTGGTGCTGACCCCCGGCCCCGGCGGCATGCGCGGCGCCGTCGCCAAGGCCGAGGAGCTCAAGAACGAGATTCCGGGCTCAATCATCCCGCAGCAGTTCGAGAACCCGGCCAATCCGGCGATCCACCGCAAGACCACGGCCGAGGAGATCTGGAACGACACCAACGGTGCGGTCGACATCGTCATCTCCGGCGTCGGCACCGGCGGCACCATCACCGGCGTCGGCCAGGTGCTGAAGGCGAAGAAGGCTTCAGTGAAGATGGTCGCGGTCGAGCCCGAGGATTCGCCGGTGCTGTCGGGCGGTCAGCCCGGCCCGCACAAGATCCAGGGCATCGGTGCCGGCTTCGTGCCGGGCATCCTCGACCGCGGCGTCATCGACGAGGTCGTCACCGTCGGCAACCAGACCGCCTTCGAGACCGCCCGCGCGCTCGCCAAGGCCGAAGGCATCCCGGCCGGCATCTCGTCGGGCGCAGCCATCGCCGCAGCGCTGGAGGTCGGCGCCCGGCCGGAAAACGCCGGCAAGACGATCGTGGTGATCATCCCCTCCTTCGCCGAGCGCTACATCTCCAGCGCGCTGTTCGAGGGTCTGTGATCCCAGCAAACCTGCAGATCGTCCGGGTCAGCGAGGCCCTGCCGGACGATCTGCCAGCCTTGCAGGATGAGGCGGCGGCCGAGGGCTACCGCTTCGTCGAAGGTATCCTGGAAGAATGGGATGCCGGCCGCTATGCGGGCGAAGACGAGCAGAGCACGCTGCTGGTCGTCTATCGCGAGGGCGCGCTGGCAGCGATCGGCGCGGTGACGCCCGACCCTTACGACCCCGCTCCCGACCTGCTGCGTATCGGCCATGTCTATGTCCGGCCGGGGAATCGGCGCGAAGGCGTCGGTCGTGTCGTTGCCAGCGCCTTGATCCAGCAGGGCCTCGCGCTGGCGCCGCGGCTTTCGCTCAATGCCGCCGATGCCGGCGCATCCGCCTTCTGGGAGGCGATGGGCTTTTCGCCCGATCGCGGCGGCGCGCGCCGCAGCCATCTGCTCACGCGCTGAGGGGCTCAGGCCCGGAGGGTGACGCGATTGCCCCAGGGATCGACGGCCGACGCGGCATCGCCACCGGACGCCGCCATGCGCCGGCTCAGCGCCGCGCGAGCCTCCTCGTCGCGCGCGACCAGCTCGAAGCTCGCCAAACCCGCTTCATTGTCCCGGCGCGGCCCGGCACCACGGCTGTGCCAGGTATTGGTCGCAATGTGGTGGTGATAGCCGCCTGTCGCCATGAAGCTCGCGCCGGGATAATGCACCATCACCTCGAAGCCGAGCGCATCGCGATAGAAGCCCTCGGCCTGCTGGACGTCGCCGACGCGCAGATGGATATGACCCATTACCGTGCCCTCCGGCATGCCGGCATAGGTGCGTCCGTCAGCGTCGCGCAGCAGCGCGTCGAGATCGAGCCGCTCGGTCGCCATCTTGAGCCGGCCGCCGTCGAGGCGCGGCCATTCGGCGCGGCTGCGGTCGCGGTAGATCTCGATGCCGTTGCCCTCGGGATCGGAGAGATAGAGCGCCTCGCTGACCAGGTGGTTCGACGCGCCTTCCAGCCCGATGCGCCTCTCGGCGGCATGCCGCAGCCAGTTGCCGAGGTCGCTGCGCGAGGGCAGCAGGATTGCCATATGGAACAGACCGGCGGCCGAGGATGGATGCTGCGCGCCGGCCTCCAGCTTCACCAGCGGTTCACCGCCGGCGCCGAGCACGGCACGGTCGGCATCCTGGCTGATGACCGAGAGCCCGATCGCATCGCGGTAGAACGCGGTCAGCCCGGTGAGATCGCGCACGCGCAAGGAGACCGCGCCGATATGGACGGGCGCGTCGAGCGCTTCATTGCGAAGGGGCTGGGCCAGAGTTTCTGCAGCAGTGGACATGGGATTGCTCCGAACTTACGGGCGGCGACATCGCTCGCCAGCAAAATGGGGCTTTCAGCCGCGCTTGTCGTCCCCTTGCGGGGCAAGTCCGAGATTGCACCTGCGCAATCGAAAACTGCAGAGTCATTGCCAGGATCGGCAACAATGCTGCCTTGCTTGATTTCGGGGTAGTCGGGTAAGGCTCAAGTGGTGCGGCCGACCTCGCGCGCCACATCCGAAAACGGCCGCATCGCACTGTCCGGCCGCGTCGCGATAGACAGGAAGCGGGCGGCGAAAGCGAGCGAGTCGCGCTGGCTTGGGCTGAGCTGTTCGCAGCGCTGCCTGTCGGAAAGCCCGGTCTGTTCCGCTTCGATCAGTGCGGCCTTGAGCTGAGCCTCGCTCAGGGCGCCCGAATTCACCAGTGAGCGCAGCACGGCGGTGAAGGCGAGCAGCATGCCTTCGAGCTGGAGATTGGCGACGTTCATCTCGTCCTCCCGACGCTTTCGATCGGGCGGTCGGACGGCCACCGGACAAGCCTGCGCCGGGGGCCGCGTTTCGGCGCCCGGCGCATCTTGGCATGTCGGGCCGGTCAGGGCGACCGGCTTGTCGGATCAGGCTGCCTGCGGCTGCTCGGCCGGCGGGAGATAGGCGCCCTGGAAGGTCGTCATCACATGCGCAACCATCTCGCGGGCGATGTGGAGCTGATCGTCCTCGAAGGCGATCGTCCGCGGCGAGTTGAGCACGATCTCGTAGCTCGGGAAGTAATCGACATAGTCGAAGCGCCGGAACAGCTCCTCGGCCACCGCCCGCAGCAGCGATTTCGAGGCGCTGTTGGCGACGATCACGTCGGCATCCTTGAAGGTCGCGCCGAACGGCACCGGCGAGACGGTGACGACGAAGCGCATCTCCGGATTGCAGTGCTCGCGGATCAACCCGATGATGTCGAGCATGTCGGCCAAAGTCGCGTCATAGCCGTAGTCGACGAAGCGGAAGCGCTCCGGCATGCGCTGCAGCCAGCTCGGCCCGGGATGGGCATTCATGGCGATCCCCGTCTCGGCATCGAGCCAGGTCTCGGTCAGGCCGAGGGTGAAGAAGCAGATCTTCGCCTGCTTGATCGTCGCCGTCGCTTCGGTCAGCCGCTTGCGATTGGCGAAGGCCGTGTCGCGGTCGAGCAGCTTGAGGCCACTGGCGTGCGGATCGAACCACTGCCCCGGCGCAAGCTCGATCAGGCCATCATTGGGATAGTCCTCGCCGCGCAGCACGCGCTTCAACTCATGCGTCATCGAGCGGACCGAGTACTTGTTGAGCGCGCCGCGGGAAAGCTGGCCGCGATCGGCGCCGCCGCCGCGGCCGGTCTCTTCGTCCCAGCTTTCGAAATGCTCGGCCGGCACACCGTGGCCGCGCAGCAGCAGCGGCAGGCCGCGCATCATCAGGAGGTTCTCGACCTCGCGCGCGAAGCACGAACCCATGGTGAAGATCGGCCAGGTCGGGTCGATCTTGAACTTCGGCTTGTGCTGGACGGCAAGGTAGTTGCCGGTGGTCAGCCGCTCCTTGGCCATCTTCTCAGGCTTGCCCGAGATCCAGCCGCGCACGGGATTGCCGCGCATGATGGTAAGGGCCGTGCCTGCGTCGTACTCGATCTTCATCGATCGTCTCCTGGTTCGTGCAAACCTCTCGGCTCGACGTTGCGGACTGCGGAAGTCCCGTAAACTCGCCGGGCGGTCGCTGATGGCCCGGTGACCTCCGGGCGTTTCCTCCAACCGGCGCGATCTTTGCCGCGCCGGGCCTGTTCACATGCGGTGGGGAATGCCGTTGCGGTCGAGGAAGCCGCGCATCCGGTCGTAGGAGGCGGCATAGCTCTTCGCGAGGTTGTTCAGCGCCGCCTCCTGATAGACGGCGCGCCAGCCGCCTTCGGCCAGGGCCGCTTCCGGAACGACCGGGATCTTCAGCGTCTCCGCCAGCTCCTGGCTGCGCGTGTCATAGGCGACGAGCACGCCCGGCACGCCGTGCGCGACGGCCGGCAGCACGCCATGGACGCGATAGCCGACGGCAAGATCGATCGAGCGGGCGAACTCGTCATAGCGCTCGACGTCGAAGAAGGAGAACAATTGCTTTTCGTAGATGCGCCGCATCGGCGCATCATCCGGGCCGTCCCACCACTTGGTTTTCACGAACTCCGCGACCGCCTTCTCCTTCGCGGCGCCATCGCGCAGGAAGAACGCCTTCTCCTCCTGCTCGCCATGCGAGGACATCACCATCTCGCTCTGGCTGTCGACCTTGAGCAGCGCGGCCTTCTGATTGCGCAGATAGGCCTCGGGGTCGGCGGTGTAGCTCTTGTCGGCCTCGCGCCGCAGGCTGAAGGCGACCTTGCGGATCTCGCGCTGGTCGGGAATACGGATCCTGAGGTCGCGATTGCGGGTCCGGAAGATCGAGGGGCAGCCGACGACCTCGACATTGCGGATGCCGTTCTGGCGCAGGGTCTCGGCGCTGAAGGCGCCGCGCACGCCGATCGAGGCGCAGCGCTCGGCGACGATCGACCAGAAGCGCCTGGAGGGCTCGGGCAGCTCGATCCTGCGGTTCTGGCTCGCCTGCGCGCCGACGCCGATCGCGTAGACCGGCAGCTTCACCCGCTCCAGCACCTCGACGGCGCGGAACCATTCCATGTTCTCGTGGATGAAGTTCGAGCCGCGCACGAAGACGAAGTCGAACTCGCTGGCATAGCGCTCGATGTCGGCCTCGGTCGGCGACATGATCTTCATAGGCTCCAGATGCGCATAGCGCAGGAGCTTCAGCGTCGAATCGTAGACGATCATGTCGCCGATGTTGAAATAATCCGAGAGCAGCTTCTCCATCGGCGCGCGGTACCAGCGCACCTTGTCGTGCTCATGCACCTCGCCGGCCGGATAGATCACCAGCGCGCGCAATTTGGTCTCGGTCGCGATCGGGCGCAGGTTCGAGCCCGGGGCGAGCGTGCCTGTGGCTGCGTCAGCGATCGCGACCGAGTGGGGGCGCCCATTGGGCATACCTGGCAGCGGGATCGTCAATTCGGCGACATCCGCTTCGCCGGTGACGATCGCGCCGGGATGGATGGTGGCGTAGTCCTGCCCGTCGAGCATCAGCTTGAGTGCCGGCCAGCTCCGGTCGGGCCGGCGCCCGATCGCGACGACGACCTCGCCGGTGGTGGCGCGCAGAATCTTGATGGCGTTCTCGGCCGAGACCACGGAGCCGAGATTGAGCACGGGCGCGTTCATGGCCCCTCCTTGACGAATTGAACCTTGAGGCGGACCAGATCGCGGTCTGGGCCGAGCTTGCAGTCGGCGACCTTCATCCTGGTCATGAAGAGATAGGCCTCGTCGCCGGTGGTCTCGAAATTGCGCGAGCGCGAGGCGGGGTCGGCGAGGGCGCCATAGCCGTAGCGCAGCCGGTCGCTGCAGTTCTTGCTCCACATCGTCGGCTGCACCATCAGCGTCTGCAGCGGCGACCAGCGGATCAGGTCGTCGGACCAGCTATAGGCGACCCGGCCGCCGGCGATGTTCTGGCTGGGGTCGGGGCCGAGATGGAGGAGCGCCAGCCATTTCCCGCTCGCCTCGTGCCGGGTCAGCGATCCCACCGTGGTCGGTAGCGGCTTGAGCGTCTGGCAGGGTCGCGCCTGGCTGAGATCATCGCGATAGGGATCGACGGCGCGGATGGTGAAGTCCTGCCCGTCATAGGCGCGCCAGGAGGTCGGGTCCTTGATGTTGGTCGAGCGGAACAGGCAGACGCCGTTCTTCTGGCCCTCGCCCCCGGTGGTCATGATCAGCGCATACCAGGCGCCGTCCTTCTGGACGATGTTGGACGGGTTGAAGAAGCCGCGATGCCGGCCCTGGCCGACCTCCTGGGGAAAGCCCGGCGCCGCCACCAGCGGGCGCGGCTCGTCGGTCTTGAAGCTGAGACCGCCATCGCTGGAATGAGCGGCGGTGACGACATTGTACCAGCAGCTCATCGCATCCTTGAACCGGCAGGCGCCGGGATGCTTGTCGGCATGGTACTCGGCGTGCACCAGCGCCTCGACATTGCGGCCATCGCCGGTCCAGGTCGCGGCGATCCAGCTCTTGTCGCTGAACTGGCTGGGATCGGCGCTGCTCTTCGCCTCGAAGGAGACGGCGCAGCTCTTGCGGATCGCGCCGAGATTGCCGCCGATCAGCGGCCGGCTGCGATAATGGCTGGCGAAGGCGACGACCTCGCCCTTGTTGTCGCGGAAGGCGCGCAAGGGCGCGTCCGGCAGGTCCCATTCCTCGCAGCGCTCGCGTGCCCAGGAGACGACCGTCTCCTCCTTCGCGTCGGGAGCGATCTCCAGCCGGTAGCCGGGCCCTTTTTGACCCGGCGCCTGCTGGGCTAGGCCAGCGACGGGAATTGTGACTGCCAGCAATGCCGCCGGCAGCCAGGCGAAGGCGGTGCGGGCGCTCCTCATGCCACCTTCCTTTCCGGCTCGGGAGCCGGCGGCGCGGACGGGGCGGCAGCAGCGGGCCTGACCATCTTGTGGTCGACCTTGTTCTCGCTGAGAAAGGCGCTCATCGCGCCATAGGTCCGGGCATAGGCCGCGTTGAAGCGGTCGAAGAGCGCCTGGTCCCAGTATTCTTCCAGCCTGAACGGCTTGTCGCCGAAGACGTCGACGCTCGGGATCTGGAAGGTCTCGGCGAACTCGACGGTGCGGCTATCATAGGTGAAGTAGATCGAGGGCGTGCCGTTGGCGAGCGCCATCAGATTGCCGTGCAGCCGGTAGCCGAGCACGAGATCGAGCTTGCGGACGAGCTGCTCGTAGCCGGCAACCACATCCGAATAGAACATCCGGTCGCGGTAGAGCGCCTGCATCTGCTCATCGAGATACCAGGCCATCGCCCAGCCGTTCTCGCGCAGGGCCGCCATGCCCTCCTGCTTCTGCTCGGGCGTGCCGAGAGCGAGCTTCTTCTCCTCGACCTCGCCCTGCGACATTAGCGTGACCTCGAAGCGATCCGCCATCGCCTTCACCAGGTCGCGGTGGAAGGTCAGGTAGCGCTTGATGTCCTTGGCGTAGTGCTTGGAGACCTCGCGACGCAGGGTGACGCCGACCTGCTTCACGCTGTCGAGCGCCGGCAGGCGGATGGCGAGGTCCGGCCGGTTGTTGCGGAAGGCGGTCGGGCAGCCGATGATCCGGGCATTCTTGATGCCGAGCTCGTGCATCACCTCGGCCGAATAGGTGCCGCGCACACCGACCGAGGCGGTCGAATCCGAGATCAGCTTGAGGACGGTCTTGCTGTCCTCGCTGAGCTCGAGCTTGCCGCTGACCGGGGCCTGCGCCCCGATGCCGAAGGCGAGCACCGGCAGCTTCAGCCGGCGCAGCACCTCTGCGGTGCGGCTCCAGTTCATCCCGGCATGGACATAGTTCGAGCCGCGCAGGAAGACATAGTCGAACTCGGCGTTGAACCGGTCGATCTGGGCAGGGTCGACGCTGGTGATCGGCAATTCCTCGAGCTTCTCGAAGTTGAGCAGCTTCAGCGAGGAATCGAAGACGAAGGCGTCGCCGATGTTGTGGTAGTGGTTGATGTGGCTCTGCAGGTCGGCGTGGCGGTACCAGCGGACATTGTCGTGGTCGTAGACTTCGCCGGACGGGCTGATCACGAGGATGCGGGCCATGGTTGCGTTCTCCCTTCTTGTGTCCGCGCAGCTCACGCGATCATCGGCGCGGCGGCGCGATTGGCCGGAGCCGGCATGCCCCGCTCGGCGATCAGGCGCTGGTAGAGCGCGAGATGCTGGTCGGCGCAGTCGACATGGCTGAGCGGCTTCTTGATGCCGGAGCGCAAGCGCTCCCAGAGCCCGGGCTCGCTCAGCGCCCGGGTCATGCAGTCGACGAGGTCCTCCGGGCTGCCGGAGCGGAAATGCAGTCCGTCGACCTCGTCGGTGATCTTCTCGGCCATGCCGCCGAGATTGCTGGAGAGGATCGGGCGGCCGTGGAAGAAGGCCTCCTGGATCACGATCGGCGAGTTCTCCCACCAGACCGAGGGCATCACCACCCAGTCGACCGAGCGCATCAGGTTCGGCATCTCGTGGTTCTGGAAGGGGCCGCAGAAGCGCACGCGCCGCCCCGCTGCCTCGACCAGATCGGCGAACTTCTTCTTGTATGCCTCGGGCTGGCGGTCGAGATTGCCGCCATAGACTAGGAGCATGCTGTCCTCGCCCCAGACCTGCTCCGGGATGCGGGTGACGGCGTCGATCAGCACGTCGGCGCCCTTATAGGGCGTGAGCTGGCCGAAATAGGCAAAGCGCGAGCGCCGCCCGTTCGCTTCGGGCCCCGGCCGCGGCGGCGCGACCTCGGCGACGTCGATGCCGTTCTCGATCACCGAGAAGCGCTCGGCCGAAAGCCCCCATTGCTGGTAGCGCTCGGCCAGGAAGCGGCTCGGCGAGATGAAATGGTCGGCGAGGTTGAGGATGCCCTTGATGAAGGTCTCGCGCGCCAGGAAGCGCGACGGCGAGATATCCGGGAAGCAGGCATTGCAGTCGCTCGGCGAGGCCCGGTAGCAGAGCTTGAAGGCGCCGGTCTTCACCATCTGACCGTGATGGTGGCAGATCGAGAGATATTCGTGGAAGGTCACCACGATCAGCGCGTCCGGCAGCGTGTCGCGGACTGCGAAGATGCATTCGAGGCCGAGGCCGATGAAATGGTGGAAATGCACCACGTCGGGCTTCAAGTCGCGCAGCACGCGGACGAAATCGCGCTCGATCTCGTCGGTGGCGCGGTTCGACAGCAGGAAGTGATCGTATTCCTCGGCGTAGTAGAGCAATTCGCCGCCGCGCTGGCGCAAGCTCATCAGCGCCGTGCCGGCATGGCGCGGCGTCGGCGCCCCGACCCGGGCGAGGTAGTGGGTGTCCACCTCGCTATTGGCCTGGAAGCCCTTGTGCAGGTTGTAGGAGGCGACTTCGGCGCCGCCGAGCGAGAACGATGGGTGGCCGTGCGAGACGACGAGGATACGCATGCTCATCCTCTCATGTTGGAAATGGCCAGCGCCCAGCGCCGGTCGAAACTGGTGCGGTCGGCGAGGCTGATCAGCGCGCCGACATGCGGGCGGGTCTCGGCGTCCTCGACGACATAGACCTCGACCTCCGGCACCCAGAGCGAGGGGACGCCGTTCATCCGCAGCTTCAGGCAGAGATCGAGGCCCTTCTCGCCGGTGGTGAAATAGCTGCGCGAGAAGCCGTCGACCTCGATGAAGGCGTTGCGCGACATCACGCAGCATTCGGTCGCGCCGGCAGCGACCTCCATCGGCCCGAGGCTGCCGATCGCATCCAAGGGATAGCCGACGAAGCGGTTGTAGACGCGCCGGCTGGCGCCTTCGCCTTCGAGCCAGGCGCCGGCCCAGCGGATCGAGTTGTCCTCGAACAGCAGGGTCGGGCTCGCCACGCAGTGGCCACCGCGACCGCGATAGGCGCGCTCCAGCCGTCCGAGCCAGCCGGGCATGCGGATCTGCGCGGCACCGGAGAGGAGCGCCACCGTCTGGAAGCGGCAGGCGCGCACGCCCGCTTCCAGCGCATCGCAGCTGTCCTCGACACCCTCGACCAGCACGAGCCGGACCTGGAGCCCGTAGAACTTTGCCAGTCGGCGCGCCTCGGCGCCGAGCCGGTCGAAGCTCTCGCCGGGAGCGGCGACGACGATCGGCAGCGGCCGGATCTCGGGATCGATCGCCAGCAGGGCGAACAGGCTGGAAAGCTCGCGCTGGCGCTGGTCGAGGCCGATCACTAGGCCAAGGGCGGCGTCGGCGTTGAAGCGGCCAATGTCGTGCGTCTCGATCGCCTTTGGCGGCGCGATCTCGGCGGCCTGCAGAGCCGGCGCGATCTGCTTCTCGACCACGGCGGTCGCGGTCGAGGAGCGCGGGTCGAGCAGGCCGAAGACCCGCTCCAGTGCGCGCCGCGCCGGATTGCGCCCCGGTGCGAGCGGCAGGAAGGCCGGACCGTGACCCTCGACCTCGAATTCGAGATAGAGCGGCTGGCCGGGCTCCGGCAGCAGCTTCGGCGCGAAGACGATGAAGCCGTGGCTGTTGCGCCGGCTCGCCATGGCCGGGCCGAAACGCGGGTCCTCGGCGAAGGCGGCGGTGACGTCCGGGCGGACGGCGCGGGTCCAGCTCTTGTCGATGGCGCAGGATTGCGTGCCGCTGCGCAGCACGACATTGCCGACCTGGCGTTCGGGATCGAACAGCCAGCCGATGATCAGGACGCCTGCGCCCTCGACGATGGTGGCGTCGTCGATACCGGCCCGCACCGGCTGCTCGAGGAAGGAAATGGTGTCGCGCCCGTCAAAGCGCTGCGAGGCGTGCTTCAGCTTCTCTGCGGTCGCCGGCGGCGCGGTTCCACGCTGCAGCCCGTCGCGGAGATGGCCGGGCACGGTGATCTGCTCGAGCAGGACATGGCGGTCATAGACCTCGAGCGCGCGCCAGCCGTCATTGGCGCGGAAGAACAACCGCTCGATCTCGCTGGGGTGGCGGATCGCACACTCTTCCAGCAGGCCGAAGAAGCCGCAGGCGCCCTCGCCGAGATCGTCGCGCTCGAAGGTTCCGGCCTCCAGAACGGCCGGCGACAAACCGCCATGGGCGATCAGCAGCTTGGTCCGTCCGGCTGTGAAGTTCGAGGTCCAGCCCTGCAGGAAGATGCCCTCGTCGAGCGGGCCCATCACCTCGACGAAACCGCCGGGCTTGGCGACCGATTGCAGGAGCATGCCAACGGCGCGCAGGCGGCGCGGATTCGACTTGCCAGCGAGCAGCACCTCCAGCAGCCCGTCGACCACGGTCGGGAAGGCCTGGCCGGCCTCGTCGGCAAGCGCCGCGAGGAAAGCCTGCAGCGGCATCGGCTTCGGCGCCAAAATCAAACGCAGTGGTCGGCCGGGCCGGCCGAGCAGGATCGCGCCGGAGCCGGCGCGGTCCGGCGACGGAGCTGGGGCGAGACAGAGGAAACCGGTGGCGTGCGCGGCGTCGGCCTGCGGCCGGCGCCAGGTCAGCGCCATGGTCTCGACCCGGTTGCGCGGATTGCCGTCGACCGCGACCGGCACCTTGCCAGGCAGCGCATCGCAGGCGCTCATCACCAGGATCGCGTTCTCGCCAAGCGGGGTCCAGGCGACGGTCGGCGCCGGGCTGAGCATGGTCCGCTCGGGGATGATGACCTCGTTCATGCTCAGCCACCCATCAGCATGACGGTGAGCGTGACGAAGGAGAGCACCGCCGACAGCCCCGAGAGGAAGCCGAGCACGACGGTGACCTGCCGAAGCGGTGCCTTGGCCTCCTTGCGGATCGCGACCAGCCTGTCGTCGAAGGCGCGCAGCGTCTGGTCGAAGCGCATCTGGAAGACGTCGATCTCGGCGAGACGCGCGGCGATCGCGCCATTGCCCTCGACCTCCTCGGATTGCCTCACCTCGGCCTCGCGCTGGCGGTGCTGCGCCAGCTGCACGCCGAGCTCGCCGACCTTGTCGAGCAATTCCTTCTGGGTCAGCTGCGAGCGTCGCTGCAGCGCGATCAGCGCCTCGACGCGGTCGAAGAAGCGGGCGAGCGGCACGGCGATCGCCGCTTCCGCCGCAAGTTCGGCCGCCGGCGGCAGGCGCAGTTCGAGCTCGGCGCCGGTGCTCGGCGAGATGCCGACGATGGTCAGCGCCTCGCGCGCCGCCGCAGTCCGGTCGTCGAGCTCCATGGCGAAGGCGTGCCTGCCGTCGCCGATGCCGTTGCGGCGCAGGTCGATGCGGCCCTGGTCGGCCACCGCCTCCTGCACCTTGAGGCCGTTGCGCATCAGGCGCACGGTCAGCCGTTCCTCGGGACGGGCCTCGTCCCAGATCCAGCCATGCAGCCGGTTGCCGTCGAGCGCATCGACGCGCCCGTTGAGTTTTGCCGGGGTCTCGCTCGCTTCGCTCACGGTACCGTCCGGACTGTGCATCGTCGTCATGCTGGTCATGCCGCCTCCGCCAGTTTGAGTTGATCGAACAGGGCAAGGTGCGCCTGCGCGCAGTCATCCATGCCGGGTTGGGGATCGATGCCGTCGACGAGACGGTGCCAGAGCCCGTCCTCGCTCGCGGCGCGGGCCATCGCCTGCGCGAGATGTCGTGGGTCACCGGGACGGGCGTGCAGCCCATCGACGCCGTCGCGCACCATCTCGGCCATGCCGCCGATATTGCTGGCGATCACGGGCCTGAGGTGCTGGAAGGCTTCCTGGATGACGAGAGGCGCATTTTCGTACCAGATCGAGGGTGTCACCACCCAGTCGACCTCGGCCATCAGCGCTGGCATCTCGTCGCGGCGATAGGGGCCGCAATGCACGACTTCGGCGCCTGCCTCCGCCAGCGCCTTGTCCAAGGCGGAGGTGAAGCTTTCGCTTTGAAATGGCGCGCCGCCATGGATGCGCAGTTCGAAGCTGTCAGCGCCCTCGTCACGCAGGAGCTTGGCGGCTTGCAGCAGCGGCAGCACGCCCTTCCACGGGTTGAGGTTGCCGAAATAGCCGAAGCGGTTGCGGGCGCCATGGGTGTGCCGGTGCGGCACCGGGATTTGCGCCGGCCTGGCATTGGCGACGACCTCGATCTTCTCGCCCGGCAGCCCCCAATCGATATAGCGCTGGCGCAGGAAACGGCTCGGCGAAACGAAGCGGTCGACAGCGGCAAGATGCGTCTTGAGGAAGCGCTCACGCAGCAGGAAGCGATCGGGGCCGATCTCCGGGAAACAGCCATGGCATTTGCCCGGCGAAGCACCGGTGCAGCGCTGCTTGTCGCTGGTGCGCACCATCAGCCCGTCATGGTGGCAGATCGAATAGTAGTCGTGCAGCGTCATCACGATCGAGGCCTGCGGCAGCAGACGCCGCGCCAGCGCCAGGAACTCGGCGCCGATCAGCACGAGATGATGGATGTGGATCACATCCGGCCGGAATTCGGTCAGCAGCGAGCCGAGGTCCTGCAAGGTGCCGTAGTGGTCGATCTGGCTGAGGTGGAAGCGGTCGAAATGGCCGCTCCACAGCAGGAGGTCGCCATCGGCCCCGGTCGCCTGGAAGGCGGTGCCGGGATGCGGCTGGCGGTGGATCGCATTGGTCGCGCCGAGGAACAGCACCTCGCAGCCCTCGCTACGATAGGCGCTCGCCAGGTCATGCGCGAAGATCTCGGTGCCACCCGGATGCAGATCCGGATGGTTATGGGCGACGACGAGGATGCGCCGGCTCATCGCTGGATCCCCGGTTTCACCGCGACCAGCAGGTCCTGGTAATGAGCCGAGCTCTGGCCGCGCCAATGGCCGGGGTCGAGCCGCTCGACCGCGAGGCCGGCTTGCGTGGCATGCTCCAAGAGAAAGCCGGCATCGACGCCGGCCGCCGCCAGCGGCGCCTCTTCGATCGCGTACCAGCCGGGTCCCTCGCCCCAGCGCCGGAACTTCAGACGCTCCTGGCCGGTGCTCTGGCCGTCGAGCGCGAAGGCGGTGAGGAAAAGCCGTCCGCCCGGGGCGAGGAGGCGCGCCGCCTCGTTCAGGTACACCACCAGCTCGTCGGGCGGCAGGTGCGTCGCCACCGAGGTCATGGTGATGAAGTCGAAGCTCTGGTTGGCGAAGCCGAAACGCACCTCGTTGCCGGGCAGCGAGCCCTGCGGGTTGTAGAGAGGGTGGGCGATGTCGAGGCGCTGGAAACGGAAGCGCGGATAGGCCGGCGTGATCGTCTGGGCGCACCAGAGGATGCCGTCCATGACCGGATCGACGCCGTCATAGCTGCCGCGCTCGGGGTCGAGATACTGCGTCAGCGGCACCGCCATGCGGCCGATGCCGCAGCCGATGTCGAAGACGCGCTCATGCGGCTTCAGCCGGCCGATCCGGACGAAATGGCCGAGGAATTCGGCGCCGATGGCGCGATAGTCGCCGTCGCCGACGAAAATCGAATCCGGCGGTGGATGCGGCAGGAAACGATTCGTCTGGACATGGGCCATCAGCCAGGCAAGCTCGGGCGTCGCCGGCGCGATCGCAGGAGCCGGTTCCGTGGTCTGTCGCAGGGCGAGGGTCGCCGTCATGCCGCTGTCGCCCTTCTGAGATTGGCGCGGGAGAGAAGGAATTCGGGATCGGGGCGCATGTCCGGCGTCGGCACGGCCTGCTGCTGCACTGCCGGCTTGTCGACCGCCGCCATCAGCGCCTCGATCTGCGCATCCCAGCGCCTGGTCTGGAGCCAGGAATTGTGCTGCGAGGCGACGCCGCGGGTGTAGTCGAGGCTCTTCGAGATCGACTGGCGCTCGAGATGGTAGAGCGACACGCTCGGGACATAGACGATGCCGAGCCCGGCCCGGGCGATCTTGAGGCAGAGATCGCTGTCCTCGTAATCGCCGATGACATAGCTGTCGTCGAAACCGCCGACCTCCATGAACAGCGCCCGTGGCATCACGATGCAGGCGCCGGTGACGCCGGGCACCGGCCGCTCGACATTGGCCGGCGCGTAGCCGCTCGGCATACCCTTGAAGTAATGATGGTTGAGCCAGGTGCCTTTACTGTCGCGCTTGAAGAAGAGCCCGGCATGTTGCAGCGAGCCGTCATCGTAGAGCAGCTTGGGGCCGACAGCGCCGGTACGCCGATGCGGTTCGAGCCGCTGCAGCAGCGCCGGCAGCCACCCCTCGCTGTCGGGGATGACGTCGGAATTGACGAGGGCCAGCGCCTGCCCGCGCGAGGCGGCCGCGCCGGCATTGCAGGCGGCCGAGAAACCGCCATTGCGGCCCATCACCACGAGCTGCATCGGTAGTCCATAGGCGAGGAAGAGTCCGCCGAGGAGATGGGCAACCTCGCCCTCATGCTCGGGCGAATCGAGCACGTAGATCAGCTCGGCCTTCTCGGCGAACCAGCGATCGGCCGCGAAGGCCGAGACCTGGACGCGCAGGAAATCGTAGACGCGATAGAGCGGGATCACCACCGAGACCGCGGGGCTCGCTGGCCCCTTGCCGAAGCTTTTGATGCGCGGCTCCGGCTGGCTCTCGCGCAGTGCCCTCTGGCATTCGGAAAGCACCGGCGCGATCGTCCGTTCCAGCATCTGCGCGGTCACGTGCTGCGGCGGGATCGCAGCCAGCGCCCGAGCACGGATGGCGACGGCGTCCGCCGGCTGCACGGCGGGACGCAGCGACAGCACGGTGCCGGATTTCAGCTTGAGCTCGACCCGCGGCTGCAGCACCGGCGCGCCGGCGGCGTAGCCGGGGATCAGCGCCGCGAAGCCGGTGGCGCGCTTGACGTCGCCATTGGAGCCGGCCGGCAAAAGCGCGGGGAAATGGTCCAGGTGCTCAAGCACCGGCGTCGGCTCGCCCTCGGAACGATGCAGCAGCACTTCGTCGAGCAGCCCTTCGGCGTCGCGATACCAGCCGCCGAGCAGGAGTCCGGCCGGTGTCGTGACGGCGAGGTCGAGTTCGGCTGACGGCAAATCGTCATTGCGGCGCACGGTCTGAGCCGCGAGCGGCAATCGCCGCTGCATCTCGATCGCCAGCAGGCGGCCCTGTTCGGAGAGGCCGGAGAGCTGCTCGACCAGCCAACTGCGCAGACCATCGCGCTGGCTGGCCTTGCCGGCCCACCAGCGACCCAGCGAGGGGATATCCTGCCGGGCCGCGACGGAGCGGACGATGAGGCCGGATTCAGCCTGCAGGATCAGCAGGCCGCCGGCCTGCGGCGGAAAGGCGTCGATGATCAGATGCAGCGGCCGGTTGCCGGCACGATCAGCGCGGCCGAGTCGCGGCCGGCCTGGCAGGCGTACGAGCCCGCCGGTATCGAGCCGATAGGCGGTGCGAATGCCCGAGAGCCGGCCTGGAACCGCAGATTCCAGCAGAACCTTGCCTTCGGTGAGCCGTGAGACCGGCGTCGCCGCAGAGGGCTTACGGGCGAGAATCAGCAGGAACTGGCGCAGGAAGCCGAGATAGCCGGCGGCCTGGCTGAGCCCGAACAGAGTGGGCCAGTGGCCGACCAATGCGTTGGCGAGCATGCGGCGCGCATCCGGCGTCGCGTCCCGCGCAAGATCCTCCGCATCGGCCATGCCGTGGACGAGATCGGGATCGAAGCGTGCGGTGGTGTCGCCGCCCGGGCTGTCGTCGGACAAGGTCGCAACGACCTCGCCGGGTCCGCCATGACGGAAGACGACGACGACGCGCATGCGCCCATCGCCGAGGGGAAGGACGACCGAACCGGAGGCGAGGCGCTTCTCCTGCGCCGCGAGCATGATGCGCGGCCGCGAGAGCACGGGAGCCTCGATGGTCCAGCTCAGCAGGAAGACCGAGCCGCTCAGCCTGGAGAGATGCAGCTGCGGGCTCAGGCCGTCCGCCACCGGAGCGGGCGCGAGAGAGAGCATGAGTGCCATGTTCCGAAAGAGCAGGAGGGTGGCGCCGGCCGGAACGAGGCCGGCCGGCGCCGTATTGTCGTCAGGCGACCGAGAAGTAGGAGTTCGGGTCGGCCTGAATGTCTTCGGCGGTGACCCCGACAATCGTCACGGTATCGCCATTGCCGAGATCGACGACGGCATTGCCGCCCACGGTGGTGGCACGCGCCGCCACGTCCTCGGCCGAACCGATATCGGTGCCGTTGATGCCGCTGGAGATCTGCAGCAGATCGTGGCCGGCATCGAAATCGAGCACGACATCGTTGCCGCCGCCGCCATTGAAGATGAAGACGTCGTCGCCGGCGCCGCCGGAGAGAACATCGTCACCCGCGCCGGCGAAGAGCAGATCGTCGCCCGCGCCGCCCTGAAGGACGTCGTTGCCAGCGCCGCCCTCGAGCACGTCGCTGCCAGGGCCGCCCTGCAGGACGTCATTGCCAGCGCCGCCGAGCAGGATGTCGTCACCCGGCCCGCCCTGGAGCAGGTCGTCGCCGTCGCCGCCACGCAGCACGTCGTCGCCGGCATTGCCGCGCAGGATGTCGTCGCCAGCACCGCCGTCGAGAACGTCCTCGCCCTCGCCGCCGAACAGGCTGTCATTGCCTTCGCCGCCGGTGAGCACGTCGTCACCCTGGCCGCCGAAGAGCGCATCATTGCCCTCACCGCCGGACAGGAAGTCGTTGCCGCCGTCGCCGTACAGCAGGTCGTCACCCTCTTCACCGAAGAGCGAGTCAACCTGGTTGCCGCCGTGGACGATGTCGTCCCCGGCGCCGGCAAGGATCACGTCACTGAAGCGTGTCCCAATCAAGAAATCGTCGAATGCACTGCCTTCGATCGTGGCCATTCGTCACCTCCTCGGTGATCTAAGAGCACCACCAGATATGCGGAGAACGTCCGCCGCTCGTTCTGGGTCACGGTGCGATTTCGACAGCGAGCAAAAGACCCGCCATCGTGCGACGCTCGTGAGATTAGCCAAGATATATGTCGTATCAAGCAATCTATTATGACTTTTTTGCGATGCAGCAAAGTTTCTGTCATTTATATATTATTGAGCCAAGGATTATTCTGGGAAGTTGCTTTCATTTTTGAATGAATTTATCTGAAGTTATATTCTTGACCCCAGCGCACCCCTGCTGCGCAGGCAGATCGACGATTCAGTCCTCCCTGAAGGCGCGGTTGAAGCTGTCGCGGATGGGCGAGAGCAGATAGTCGGCCGCGAAACGCCTGCCGTTGACGATCAGCACCTCGGCCGCCATGCCGGCATGCAGCGTCACCTTGTTCTCTTTCAGGCTCTCCGGCGTGATCTCGGCGCGGACGATGAAGAAGGCGTTGCCGGTCTTCTCGTCGATCAGCTGGTCGGCTGCGATGTAGCTGACCTTCGCCAGAAGCGGAGGCATGATCCGGGCATTGAAGGCCGTGAGCCGGACCTGAGTGTCGGCACCGACGCGGACCGAATCGATGTCGCGCGGATCGACCTTGGCCTCGACGATCAGAGGCTCCTGTTCCGGGACGATGTCGAGGATCGCCTCGCCAGCGGTGACGACGCTGCCGGCGGTGCGCATGCGGATATTGGCGACGATGCCTTCCTGCGGCGCGGTCACCACGAGCCGGCGCAGCACATCCTGCGCCTGAACGATACGCTCGACCACCTCCGAGAGCTGGAGCTGGCTGTCCTGCAGGTCCTTGGCGATCTCGCTCTGGCGATCGAGGCTGATCGCCTTGATCTCGAGCTCGGCGCCGGCGACGGCCTGCTCAGCCTTGGCCTTGCGTGCCTTCATCTCGCCGGCACGCCCGGTGAGCTCGCTCTGGCGGGTCTGCAATTCAACGAGCTGGGAGCGCTTGGCGTAGCGCTTCTCGTAGAGCTCGGCGATCGTCTTCACCTCCTCGTCGATCAGCGTGCGCTGGTTGCGCACGGCGTCGATCTGCGCCTGCAGCGCCTCGGACTCGGCCTGGTGCTGCTCGATCACGCGCTGCTGGATGCGGGTCTTGCCGTCATAGACCTGGGCACGGGCGCGGAAGAGCGCTCGCTCGGCGTTGATCACCTCGCGGGCGATCGGCGTTCGGGCCTTCTCGATATCATCCGGGAAATCGATCTGCGTCGCATCGCTCTGCTCGGCGCGCAGGCGGGCGAGCCTGGCGTCGAGGCCGACGCGCTTGCCTTCGAGCTGCTGCAGCTCGGCGCGGGCACGGGCGTCCTCCAGCCTGAGCAGCGGCTCGTCCTGGGCGACACGCTCGCCCTCCGCCTTGAGCAGGGTCTTGAGGATGCCGCCTTCGAGATGGCTGACGGTCTTGCGGCGGCTGTCGACGATCACGGTCGCCTGCGCGACGGCAGCATTGTCGAGCCGCGCCGTCACAGCCCAGGCGCCGAAGCCGCCGAAACCGATCGTCACCGCGGCGACGCCGGCGAGCACGAGATTGCGCAGCGAGGGCATCCGCTCCTCGGGCTCCGCCTCCACCTTCATCGGCACGAGCGCGCGGTCGGGCCGGCGTAGCATCGGAAGCTCGCTCATGCGCTCACCTCGCGGACAGGGGCCGGCTTCGCCGGTTCGAGCTCGACCACGCCGCCGGGGGTGATCATGCCGGAGATCGCCGAGCGCGGGCCGAACTGGGCGACGCGGCCCTCGCGCAGAACCAGGATCTTGTCGACGATCTGCATCACCGAAGGGCGATGCGCGATCAGGATCACGATCGCACCGCTCTCGCGAGCGGCCTGGATCGCGCGGATCAGGCTCTGCTCGCCCTCGGTATCGAGATTGGCGTTGGGCTCGTCGAGCACGACGAGGCGCGGCATGCCATAGAGCGCCCGCGCCAGGCCGATGCGCTGGCGCTGGCCGCCCGAGAGCTTGAAGTCGCTGTCGGCGACATTGGTGTCGTAGCCGAGCGGCAAGCGACCGATCAGCTCGTGCACGCCGGCGATGCGCGCCGCCTCGAGGATGGCGTGCGGATCGGGCTTGCGCATGCGGGCGATGTTCTCGGCGATGGTGCCGTCGAGCAGCGAGACCGATTGCGGGAGGTAGCCGACCATGTCACCGAAGGAGCCGCGCTCCCACAGATAGGTGTTGTGGCCGTCGAGATAGACGCCGCCGACATTCGGCTTGAGCACACCGACGATCAGGCGCGCCAGCGTCGATTTTCCGGCTCCGGATGGCCCGACCAGGCCGAGCACATCGCCCGGCTCGAGCGTGAAGGAGACGCCCTTGATCACGGTCTGCTCGCCGCCCTTGGGGGCGTAGACCAGCCGGTCGATGACGAGATCGCCCTCCGTCGCCGGGGTCGGCACGCTCTGGCGCTGCGAGCTCTGCGACTGCAGCAGGTCGCGTACGCGCTTCCAGGCCGCGGCAGCGAGCACCCATTGCCGCCAGTCGGTGATCATCGAGTCGAACGGCGCCAGCAGCCGCCCCAACAGGATGCTTGCCGCCATCAGCGTTCCGGCCGAGACCTCGTGCCGGATGATCAGCACTGCGCCGGTTGCATAGATGGCAAGCTGCATGGTCATGCGGCTGGCGCGGGTGATGGCGGCGATGAACTTGCCGCGGCGCGTGCCGAGGTCGAGATGCTCGAGCATGGCGATCTGCTTGGCCCGCCAGCGACTGGACAGGGCCGGCAGCATGCCCATCGCCTCGATCGTCTCGGCGTGGCGCAAGGTGGCGCTGATCTCGTTGATCGAGGCGACGCCCTCCTCATTGGCCTCCTTCAGCGCCCGGCGGGTCAGCATGTCCGAGACGACACCGAGCAGCAGCAGGATCAGCAGCGAAGCCAGGCCGACCAGACCGTAGATCCAATGGAAGGCGAAGAGCACGGCGAGGAAGATCGGCGACCACATCGCCTCGAGTGGCGTCGCGATCGCCGAGCTCGCGATGAAATAGCGCAGTTCGTTGAGGTCGCGGATCGCCTGTGTCGCCTGGCCGGAACCTTTTTCCAGCGAAGTCGAGACCGCAGCCTGCAGCGCCGGCAGGTTGAGCCGGCGGGCGAGGATGCTCGCCATGGCCTGGAAGGTGAGGGAGCGAATGAACTCGATCGTGCCATAGAGCGCCAGCGCCCCGACCGCGATTACCAGCAGCATGGTCAAGGTGTCATAGCTGCGGCTGACGATAACGCGGTCCTGAACCTGCAGCATGAACATCGGCACGGTCAGCAGCAGGATGTTGACGCAGAAGCTGAGGAAGGCGGCATAGGCCAACCCGCCGGCAAAACCGCGCTGCAGGCCGCGAATCAAGACGTCGGCAGGCTGGGTCGCAACCTTCATGCAAGTCTCCAGACGGGGGTGGCCATCAGATGGCGTCGAACGCGCCACAGCCAATAAGGCATTTCATGAGCGTTATTGAAAGGGTGCCATGAAGGTCGTGTCTATATTATGACAGATGATGCCTTGTTAAATAGAGACAATTGCGGAGAATATGGCAGAACGGTGCTATGTTTCAAAATTTGAAACAGTTCATGACTATGTCGACTCCGATAAAATCTTAATCTCGTTCCATTGGGGGTGGCATGTGCTTTGCGTATAGGCTATTCGTCAGCCATAGGGGCTCGGAGGGCTGACTGCTCATTTCGAGATCAGGCGGAGTAGGGAATGCATCTAAAACCCCATGACGGCGCTCGATTCCTAGGCAATACCTTCAACGGAGATCACCCTGACGGCGTCCGCCGTCTGGAAGCCGAATCAAGCCCCGCGCGGGCACCGGTGTCGCAGCTCGACCTCGCTCGCATGGTCGAGCGGATCAGCCGGCGCTTCCTCGACTATCTCAGGCTCGAGCTGACCAAGCTCGGCGTCGACGACATCTCGCCCTCGCAGGTGATGGTGCTGTTCACCATCGGCTCCGGGGAGATCGCGGTGCGCGACCTGCTCGACCGCGGCCACTATGTCGGCTCGAACGCTTCCTACAACCTCAAGCAGCTGGTCGAGAGCGGCTATCTCGAACGTGGGGCCTCGCCCCGCGACCGCCGCCTCGCCCGGATCTCGCTCTCACCGAAGGGCCAGCTTCTCGTCGAGCGCCTGAAGCTCCTCGACGAGACCAGCCAGTTTAGCCAGGGGCTCGACGGCGATCTCGTCGCCGATCTCCAGGCTACCCACGATACGCTGCGCCGGCTCGAACAATGGTGGGGCGATGCGCTGCGCTATGGAGGGATCCTGCTCGCCTCATGCACGTCCTATTCGTTCATCGTTCAGGATCTGGTCAGTTCGCTCACCTGATCCAGCGCCTCGTCGCCGAGGGCGGCGAGGTCACGCTGGTGACGGAGCGGCCTGAACCGGAGCGCCCAGGAGTGAGGCAGATCGCCTATTCGGTGGGCGAGCCTGCGACCACACATCCGACGCTGGCGGCCACCGACTACCATGTGCGCACCGGTGAGGCGGTTGCCGCTGAGTTGAGCAGATTGCACCGGCATGACAGGCCGGACGCGATCCTCGGCCATGTCGGTTGGGGCGGCATGCTCTTCGCCAAGGATGCGATGCCGGGCGTGCCGCTGATCGGCTATTGCGAGTATTTCTACAACGCTGCCGGTTCCGACCTCGACTTCGACCCGGCCTTCACCGTGCCCGAGGCCGAGCGGCGGCGCATCCGCATGCGCAACGCTGCCCAATTGGTGACGCTGCAGACGCTCGATTTCGCCTATGCACCAACCCGCTGGCAGCAGCAGCAGTACCCGCGCGCTTTGCAGCAGCGCATCGCCGTCTGCCATGACGGCATCGACATCCATTTCTGCCGTCCGGATGCGCAGGCAACGTTCGCGCTGCCGGACGGGCGCGTGTTGCGCCCCGGCGACCCGGTCATCACCTTCGCCGCCCGCGATCTCGACCCCTATCGCGGCTATCCGCAATTCATGCGGGCGGCGGCAAGGATCGCAGCCGAGCGGCCCGAGGTGCTGTTCGTCGCCGTCGGCGGCGACGGGCCGGGCTATGGCCGGCCGCGCCCGGACGGGCGGCTTTGGCGCGAGGTGATGCTGGAGGAGACCGGCCTCGGCGACCGGATCGTCCATATCCCCTGGCTGGCCCATGCCGATCTGGTCAGGCTGTTCCAGATCTCGGCCGCCCATGTCTATCTCAGCGTTCCCTTCGTGCTCTCCTGGTCGATGCTGGAGGCGATGGCCTGCGGCGCTCTGATCGTCGGCTCGGCGACGCCGCCGGTGCAGGAGGTGATCCGCCACGGCGTCAATGGCCTACTCGCCCCGTTCTTCGACGAGGGGCGGCTTGCGAAGACGGTGGTCGCCGCGCTGGACAGACGCGCCGAGGTGGCGCCGTTGCGGGCGGCCGCGCGTCAGACGGTCATCGCGCGCTATCAGCGCGAGACTTGCGTTGATCGCCAGCTCGGCTTCATCGGCCGGCTCGTCGCCGAGGACGATCTGCTCGCAGCGCAATAGCGAGCCGGTTCAGCCGGTGGCGGATGCGTCCGCTGACGATGGCCCAAAGAAGCCGATGATCTGAGTGATCCGACCACCCTCGCCATCATCGCGATGTCGAGCCCTTCCGGCAGCCCGGTGCCGTCGACCTCGATCACCTGCAGGGCAAAGCGAGCGAAGCCATGGTGCTGCTGGACCGCGTGTGCCGCCGGCTCGGGATCCGACCAGGCCTCGGCGGCATGCAAGAAGGCGTCATGCCAAGCAGTCATAAAAGGACGCCTCCGAGGAGGCATAGCCAGTTCCCTCCCCCGGCCGGAAAAGGGTGGCGCCTCATGGCCAGGCGCCACCCCAACAGGTCACCGGACGCTCCGAGAAGCTACTCTGCCGCGGCCCGCATCAACGCGCCGGTGGCACCCGATTCGATGATCGCCGTGATGCGGCCCTCATCGAGCTTCAGCACGTCGCGCAGCACCTCGTCGGTGTGCTCGCCGAGCAGCGGCGAACGCTTGACCACGGTCGGGCTGTTCGAGAGTTTGATCGGGTTGCCGACCGAGAGGTACTTGCCGCGCTTGGGATGGTCGACCTCGACCACGGTCCCGGTGTCGCGCAACGACTTCTCCTCGGCGATCTCCTTCATCGACAGGATTGGCCCGCACGGGATGTCGTATTCATTGAGGAGGTCCATGGCCTCGAACTTGGTCTTGGTCATGGTCCACTGTTCGATCCGGCCGAAAATCTCGTTCAGCCGCGGCAGGCGCGCCGGCGGCTTGGCGTAGTTCGGATCGGTCTTCCAGGTCGGCTCGCCGATCACGTCGCAGATCTTCTCCCAGACCGGCGCCTGGGTGATGAAATAGATGTAGGCGTTGGGGTCGGTCTCCCAGCCCTTGCACTTGAGGATTCGACCGGGCTGGCCGCCGCCGGAATCATTGCCGGCGCGGGGCACGGCATCGCCAAAGGGCAGGCCCTCGCCGAACTGGCTGTATTCCTTGAGCGGGCCATGGTCGAGGCGCTGCTGGTCGCGCAGCTTGACGCGGCAGAGGTTCAGCACGCCGTCCTGCATCGCACAATCGACCTTCTGGCCGAGGCCGGAATGGGTGCGGTGATAGAGCGCCGTGACGATGCCGAGCGCGAGATGCAGGCCGGTGCCGGAATCGCCGATCTGGGCGCCGGTGACGAGCGGCACGCCGTCACGGAAACCGGTGGTCGAGGCGGCGCCGCCAGCGCATTGCGCGACGTTCTCGTAGACCTTGCAGTCCTCGTAGGGGCCGGGGCCGAAGCCCTTGACCGAGGCGACGATCAGCCGGGGATTGGTGGCGTGGATCTTCTCCCAGGTCAGACCCATGCGGTCGAGCACGCCAGGAGCGAAATTCTCGACGAGGACGTCGCAGATCTTCACCATCTCCCAGAGCACTTCCATGCCCTTCGGGTTCTTGGTGTCGAGCGTGATCGAACGCTTGTTGTGGTTCAGCATCGTGAAATAGAGGCTGTCCGCATCCGGCACGTCGCAGAGTTGGCCGCGCGTGATGTCGCCGCTGCCGGGGCGCTCGACCTTGATCACGTCGGCGCCGAACCAGGCGAGGAGCTGCGTGCAGGTCGGCCCCGACTGCACATGGGTGAAGTCGAGAATCTTGACGCCTTCGAGCGCTTGCATTTTTGAGTCCTCCCTTACTTCTTCTTGAGTGCGCTTTGCGGATTGAGATTGCCGATGCGGCCGCTTTCGCTGCCGGCGGTCGGGTCGATCACCGCGTTGATCAAGGTGGGCTTGCCGCTGTCCATCGCCGCGTTGACAGCGCGCTTCAGCTCGTCGGGCGAGACCGCGTTGACGCCGACACCGCCGAACGCCTCCATCATGCGGTCGTAGCGCGCATCCTTGACGAACACGGTCGTGGCCGGATCGTCGCCGGCGCTGTTGACGTCGGTGCCGCGATAGATGCCGTTGTTGTTGAAGATGACGATGCAGACCGGCAGGTTGTACCGGCAGATCGTCTCGACCTCCATGCCGGAGAAGCCGAAGGCCGAATCGCCCTCGACGGCGAGCACGGGCTTGCCGGTCTCGACCGCGGCAGCGACGGCGTAGCCCATGCCGATGCCCATCACGCCCCAGGTGCCGACGTCGAGGCGCTTGCGCGGCTGGTGCATGTCGATGACGCCGCGCGCGAGATCGAGCGTGTTGGCGCCTTCGTTGATGAGGATGGCGTCCGGCCGCTCCGCGATGATGGTGCGCAGCACGCCGAGCGCGCCGTGATAATCCATCGGCACATTGTTGTTCATCAGGCGCGGCGCCATCTTGGCGACGTTCTCGTCGCGCTTTTTGGCAATGGCCGCGGTCCAGTCGGCCGGCGCTGCCGGCCAGGCTCCACCCATTCCCGCGAGCAGGGCAGAGACGCAGGAGCCGATATCGCCGACCACGGGCGCGACGATCTCGACGTTGGAGTCCATCTCCTTCGGCTCGATGTCGATCTGGATGAACTTCTTCGGCTGATCGCCCCAGCTCTTGCCCTTGCCGTGCGACAGCAGCCAGTTCAGCCGCGCGCCGATCAGCATGACGACGTCGGAATCCTTCAGCACGGTCGAGCGCGCCGCGCCGGCGCATTGCGGATGCAGATCCGGCAGCAGGCCCTTGGCCATGCTCATCGGCAGGAAGGGAATGCCGCTCTTCTCGACGAACTGGCGGATCGCGTCGTCCGCCTGGGCATAGGCCGCGCCCTTGCCGAGAATGATCAGCGGCCGCTTGGCGCCCTTCAGCACATCGAGCGCACGCTGGACCGAGTCCGGCGCCGGAAGCTGCGCCGGCGCAGCGTCGATCACCTTGACCAGCGAGTTCCGGCCCTCTTCGGCGTCCATCACCTGGCCGAACAATTTGGCTGGCAGGTCGAGATAGACGCCGCCGGGCCGGCCGGAGACCGCGGCGCGGATCGCGCGCGCCAGCCCGATGCCGATATCCTGCGCGTGCAGAACGCGGAACGCCGCCTTACACAGCGGTTTGGCGACGGCGAGCTGGTCCATCTCCTCATAGTCGCCCTGCTGCAAATCGACGATCTCTCGCTCCGACGAGCCGGAGATCAGGATCATCGGGAAGCAGTTCGTGGTGGCGTGCGCGAGTGCGGTCAGGCCGTTGAGGAAGCCGGGCGCGGAAACGGTGAGGCAGATACCAGGCTTCTTGGTGAGGAAGCCGGCGATCGAGGCGGCGTAGCCGGCGTTCTGCTCATGGCGGAACGAGAGCACGCGGATGCCAGCCGCCTGGGCCATGCGGCCGAAATCGGTGATCGGGATACCCGGCACGCCATAGATCGTGTCGAGGCCGTTGAGCTTCAGCGCATCGATGATGAGGTTGAAGCCGTCGGTCAGCTCGCGCTCGGTTTCGGGCGCGACGGAAGAGATGCTTTGTACGACTGCGGACATCCCGCTTCTCCCTAGACGATTGTTGTTATGGTGATTTTTGCTGTTGATCTTGGTCCGGCTCAGTCGAGCTGGACGAATTGTTCGACGTGCTGGCGCAGCTTGAGCGTGTGCTCGCGCACGAGGCGCTCGGCGCGTTCGCCGTTGCGGGTCTCCAGTGCCTCGATGATCTCCTTGTGATCGACAATCGAACGGCGGGCCCGATCCCTCTCGAAGATCGTGCGCTGGCGGATGCCGCGCACATGCGTGAACAAGCCGTTGGTGATCTCGGCAATGAGCTTGCAGCCGGAGAGCGCGATGATTGCCGCGTGAAAGCGGATATTGGCGTCGGAATACTCGCCCATGTGCTCTTCGATCGCGTCGCTGTCGAAGGTGTCGACGAGATTGTGCAGTCCGGCGATCTCCTCATCCGAGGCGACTTCGGTGGCGAGGCGGGCGGCCATGCTTTCAAGCGCGGCCCAAACCGTGATCATCTCGAGGACCTCGGCCTTGGTCTTGCGCACGATGAAGATGCCGCGACGGGGCGCGATCCTGACCAGGCCTTCCTGCTCGAGCTGGGCCAGCGCCTCGCGCAGCGGCGTACGGCTCACACCGAACTGGAGTGAGAGTGCGCGCTCGTCGAGCCGCAGCTCCGCGCCGGAGTCATAGATCTTCATCGCTCCGATCGCGGCCTTCAGCGCGTCATAGGTGCGGCTCTTGAGGCTCTGCACCTCCTCTATCGGCTGAATTTCAAGCTGTGCCTTGACCATTGCGAAATCGATTTCCGTGTTGCCTTAGCCAAACGCTGCCGCCGCGCATCATGCGCTTCAGGAGCGGTGGTTTCTGGCATACCATATAATGAAAGAAATGGCCGCGCAACGGCCCAAATCCCGCAATTATTATGCTGCAACGCACCCAAATATGGCATATTGCATGCCACGAAGTTTCAGCCTAGGCTAACTCAAACAAGGCCAGTCGGTTCTGCGTTGGTCATTGCGCGGTCCCTGAACAAGGCCATCTTATGGGGACGAAGCGCTATGGATGAACTGAACGCCCTGTTCGGCGGATTCGCCGTTGCTCTCAGCGCCTACCACATCCTGCTCATGGTCATCGGCATCACGCTCGGCGTCGTCATCGGCGTTCTGCCGGGGCTTGGCGGCGCGAATGGCGTCGCCATTCTCCTGCCTCTGACCTTCACCATGCCGCCGACCTCGGCGATCATCCTGTTGACCAGTATTTACTGGGGCGCGCTGTTCGGCGGCGCCATCACCTCGATCCTCTTCAACATCCCCGGCGAGCCCTGGTCGGTCGCGACCACTTTTGACGGGCACCCGATGGCGCAGAACGGCAAGGCCGATGAGGCGCTGGTCGGCGCCTTCACGGCCTCCTTCGTCGGCGCCATCTTCGCGGTCTGCCTGATTACCTTCCTGGCGCCGGTGGTCGCGAAATTCGCCTTGAAGTTCGGCCCCGCCGAGTTCTTCGCGGTGCAGTTCCTGACCTTTGCCAGCTTCATCGGCATGGGCCGTGGCTCGCCTTTCAAGACGATCGCCTCGATGTGCCTCGGCTTCGCCCTCGCCTCCGTCGGCCTGGATGGCGTCACCGGCACACTCCGGATGACCTTCGGACAGGACGAGCTGCTGAACGGCTTCAAGTTCCTCGTCGCCGTCATCGGCCTGTTCGGCATCGGCGAGATCCTCTGCTCGATGGAGGACGGGCTGAAGTTCAACGGCGCCGCCGCCAAGCTGCGGATGGACGCGGTCATTCGCACCTGGAAACAGCTGCCCAGGATGTGGCTGACCTTCCTCCGCAGCTGCATCGTCGGCTGCTGGATGGGCATCACCCCGGGTGGCGCGACGCCAGCCTCCTTCATGGGCTATGGCATCGCCAAGCGCCTGTCGAAGCGGGGCGACAACTTCGGCAAGGGCGAGCTCGAGGGCGTGGTGGCGCCGGAGACCGCCGCCCACGCCGCCGGCACCGCCGCGCTGCTGCCGATGCTGACGCTCGGCATCCCGGGCTCGCCGACGGCGGCGGTGCTGCTTGGCGGCTTGCTGATCTGGGGTCTACAGCCCGGCCCGCTGCTCTTCGTCGAGCAGAAGGACTTCGTCTGGGGCCTGATCGCCTCGATGTATCTCGGCAACGTCGTCGGCCTCATCATGGTGCTGACCTGCGTGCCCTTCTTCGCCGCGATCCTGCGCGTGCCCTTCTCGATCATCGCGCCGGCCATCGTCTTCGTCTGCGCCATCGGTGCCTATACCGTGAACAATGCGATGTTCGATGTCTGGATGATGCTGGTCTTCGGCGTGCTCGGCTATCTGTTCAACAAGCTACGCTACCCGCTGCCGCCGCTCGTGCTGGCGCTCGTGCTCGGCGACCAGGCCGAGAGCTCCTTCCGCCAGGCCATGCTGGTCTCGCAGGGCAATGTCGGCGTGTTCTGGTCGAACTGGCTGTGCGGCGGGATCATGACGCTCGGCCTGATCATGGCCTTCTGGCCGGCTCTGCAGGCACTGCGCGCGAAACTCTCGAGCAACCACGCCGTCGCCCGCGCGGCCTGAGGCCGCGCGGGCCGGTTCCCGCAACATATTCGCCTTCATGACTTTACCAACGCGGCACCAAAGCCGCCTCAAGGGAGGAAGCGTGATGATCCGGACGGGAGTGTCTAAGACCAGGACAATTGCGGTAGCGCTGGCGGCGAGCGCCTGCCTGACCTCGCCAGCCTGGGCGCAGCAGAAATGGGAACCGAGCAAGCCCGTGACACTGGTCATCCCGGCAGGCACCGGCGGCGGCGCCGATCAGATGGCGCGCTTCATCCAGGGCGTCGTCCAGAAGCACAATCTGATGAAGCAGCCGCTGATCGTGATCAACAAGGCCGGCGGCGCGGGCGCCGAAGGTTTCCTGGAGATGAAGGCCAGCGCCAGCGATCCGCATAAGATCGCAATCACCCTGTCGAATCTGTTCACGACCCCGCTCGGTACCGGTTCGCCCTTCAACTGGAAGGACATGAAGCCTGTCGCGATGCTGGCGCTCGACCAGTTCATCCTCTGGACGAATAGCGAGAAGCCCTACAAGACGGCGAAGGACTACATCGAAGCGGTGAAGGCCGGCGACGACCGCCAGTTCAAGATGGGCGGCACCGGCTCGAAGCAGGAAGACCAGATCGTCACGGCGGCGATCGAGCAGCAGACCGGCGGCAAGAAATTCACCTACGTGCCCTATGCCGGTGGCGGCCAGGTCGCGGTCCAGCTCGTCGGCAACCACGTCGACTCGACCGTGAACAATCCGATCGAGGCCGTCGGCCAATGGCGTGCCGGGCAGCTGCGCCCGCTCTGCATCTTCGATGCGCAGCGCTCGACCTACACCGCCAAGGTGACCGAGAAGGAAGCCTGGAGCGACATCCCGACCTGCAAGGAATCGGGCCTGCCGGTCGAGTACCAGATGCTGCGCGGTATCTTCACCACCAAGAACACCAAGCCCGAGCAGGTCGCCTTCTATGTCGACCTGCTGAAGAAGGTGATGGCGACGCCGGACTGGAAGGAGTTCATGGAGAAGGGTGCCTTCAACCAGACCTTCATGAGCGGCCCTGAATTCGAGACGTGGCTGACCAGTGCCGAGGCACTTCATTCCGATCTGATGAAGAAGGCCGGCTTCCTCGCCACGCAGTGAGTTTGACGCGCCGGAGCGCGGCGCAAGCGGTCGCGCTCCGATCAGCCAACCATCACGGAGCCGGCGCCGGTAGTGGGAGCCAGCCAGGAGCAAGACAATGAGCAGCAACGAAGAAGCCGAAGAACGTCCGCTCGTCAGCTATCGCACCTTGGACATCGCAGTCGCGATCTTCTTCCTGGTCGTCGCGGCGATCGTGATAACCGACAGCTTGCGCCTCGGCATCGCCTGGAAGCCGAACGAAGGGCCGCAGCCCGGCCTGTTCCCGTTCTACATCGTCGTGGCGATGGGCATCGCCTCTCTCGTCAATCTGGCCCAGGCCCTGCCGCACACGCCGGACGGTGAGAAGATTGCAACGACCATTCCGGGCATCAAGCGCATGGCGGCGATCTTCGTCCCCGCCGTGCTTTTCGTGCTGGCGACGAACTACATCGGCATCTACGTCTCGGCCGCGATCTATATCGGGACCTTCATGGTGTTCTTCGGCAAGTTCCCGGTGTGGAAGGCCGCTGCCGTCTCGCTCGGCATCGCGATCATCAATTTCATGATGTTCGAGGTCTGGTTCCTGGTGCCACTGCCGAAGGGGCCGCTAGAGGCTGCACTCGGCTACTGATCTTCCATTTGCCGCATAAGGCGGGCCGGGCGCTGCAACGCCCGGCCCGCCTTATTTTCCTCGGGTGACGAGAAAAATTCTAAGGCGCCAACAGTTGGCATGCATAATACCAGATTACGGCAACTGCGCGCGATGACCTGACATTACCCTCTTGACAGTAGCGCTATTTGGCATGCCAAATACCAATCAAGAACCCCGACCGGGCGAACGCCCCGAAGTACGCGGGCAGCCCGACGATGGCGCAGCAAAATAAAATTCCATGGGAGGAAGCGCATTATGGTGACCCAGGCAGCCCTCAAGATTAAGCCGCGCGAAACAGACGTCGACCAAGCGACGGTCCGGAAGGTCCTTGACGGCGTCAAGGCTGATGGCCGCACCAGCCTGACGGCCCCGGAGGCCAAGCTGGTCTGCGACGCCTACGACATTCCGCTGCCCAAGGAAGGCCTCGCCAGATCGGCCGACGAGGCCGTGAAGCTCGCCGGCGGCATGGGCTATCCCGTCGTCATGAAGATCGTGTCCGCGGATATCCTGCACAAGACCGATGCCGGCGGCGTGATCGTCGGCGTCAAGAGCGATGCGGAAGCTCGTTCGGCTCACGACACGATCCTGGCCAATGCCCGCAAGTACAAGGCCGACGCCAAGATCGAAGGTATCCAGGTCCAGCAGATGCTGCCGACCGGTGCGACCGAGACGCTGATCGGCGCGATCACCGACCCCTCCTTCGGCAAGCTCGTGGCCTTCGGGCTCGGTGGCGTCCTCGTCGAGGTACTGAAGGACCTGACCTTCCGCCTGGCGCCGGTCAATGAGACCCAGGCGCTCGACATGATCGGCTCGATCAAGGCCAAGGAGATGCTCGACGGCGTGCGCGGCGGCGAAGCCGTCGACCGCGGCGCGCTCGCCTCCATCCTCGTTCAGGTCTCGGCGCTGCTCGACGACTTCCCGGAAATCGAGGAGCTTGACCTCAACCCGGTCTTCGCGACGAAATCCGGCGCGACAGCGGTCGATGCCCGCATCGTCTGCAATTTCGAGGCGCGCAAGGAGCGTTTCCGTCCGGATCAGGACGCCATCGTCAAGGCGATGAACCGCATCTTCCACCCGAAGGCCGTGGCGGTGATCGGCGCCTCGAACGAGGCCGGCAAGATCGGCAATTCGGTGATGAAGAACCTGATCAATGGCGGCTACAAGGGCACGATCGTGCCCGTGCACCCGAAGGCCGACACGATCGAGGGCATCAAGGCCTATAAGTCGATCCTCGACTATGATGGCGATGTCGATGTCGCGGTCTTCGCGGTGCCGGCCAAGCTCTGCAACGGCGCCATGGACGAGGTTGGCCGCAAGGGCGTGCCGGGCACGGTGATGATCCCCTCGGGCTTTGCCGAGTCAGGCGAACCCGAACTGCAGGAAGAGCTGCTGGCGACCGCCCGCAAGTACAATGTCCGGATCATGGGGCCGAACATCTACGGCTTCTACTATACGCCGGAGAACCTCTGCGCGACCTTCTGCACGGCCTTCGACGTCAAGGGCAAGGCGGCCCTGTCCTCGCAGTCCGGCGGCGTCGGCATGTCGATCATCGGTTTTGCCCGCTCGACCAAGATGGGCGTCTCCTCGATCGTCGGCCTCGGCAACAAGTCGGACCTCGACGAGGACGACCTGCTGACCTTCTTCGAACAGGATCCGAACACCTCGGTGATCGCGATGCACTGCGAGGACCTGAAGGACGGCCGCGCCTTCTCCGAGGTCGCCGAGCGCGTCTCGAAGAAGAAGCCGGTGATCGTGCTGAAGGCCGGGCGCACGGCTTATGGCGCCAAGGCCGCCGCCTCGCATACCGGCGCGCTCGCCGGCAACGACAAGATCTATGACGACATCCTGAAGGCTTCGGGCGTCATCCGCGCGCCCTCGCTGCGCGGCATGCTCGAATATGCCCGCGGCGTGCAGGTCCTGCCGGCGCCGAAGGGCGAGAACGTCCTGATCATCACCGGCGCCGGCGGCTCCGGCGTGCTGCTCTCGGACGCCTGCTTCGACAACGGCCTGACGCTGATGAAGATGCCGGATGATCTCGACGCGGCCTTCCGCAAGTTCATCCCGCCCTTCGGCGCGGCCGGCAATCCCGTCGACATCACCGGCGGCGAGCCGCCGCTGACCTACCAGAACACGGTCCGCCTCGGCCTCAACGACGAGCGCATCCACGCGCTCATCCTGGGCTACTGGCACACGATCGTGACCCCGCCGCTGGTCTTCGCCGACAAGATGATCGAGGTCGTCACCGAGGCGCGCGCCAAGGGCATCGACAAGCCGATCGTCGCCTCGCTCGTCGGCGACGTCGAGGTCGAGAAGGCCTGCGAGAAGCTCTACGACCACGGCATCGTGGCCTATCCGTACACCACGGAGACACCCGTCGAGGTGCTCGGTGCCAAGTACAAGTGGGCGCGCGCCGCCGGCCTGATCAAGGGCTGAGCGACAGACCCCGACTCCGCCGACGCCCGGACTCCGTCCAGCGTCGCCGGCCGCACGCATCGCGTGACGCCGCTCCCATCCGCCAGGAGGGAGCGGCCCTGACAAATCATTCAAGGCTTCTGTTCCGAATGGCCGGCGCCGCGGAAAGGCCCGGTCGCTCTCCCCGAAATCCGAGAGAGATCGCGATGAACATCCATGAATATCAGGCGAAGGGGTTGCTCAAGGAATTCGGGGTGCCCGTCCCGGACGGATTTCCCGTACTGACGGCAGAGGATGCCGAAGCCGCAGCGAAGCAGCTGCGTGGCCCGGTCTGGGTGGTCAAGTCGCAGATCCATGCCGGTGGCCGCGGCAAGGGGACCTTCAAGGAACCCGAGGCGGGCGAGAAGGGCGGTGTACGCCTGGCGAAGTCGGTCGATGAAGCAAAAGCCTTCGTCCAGCAGATGCTCGGCCACACGCTCGTCACCGTCCAGACCGGTCCAGCTGGCAAGCAGGTCAACCGGCTCTATATCGAGGACGGCTCGCTGATCGACCGTGAATTCTACCTCTCCATGCTCGTCGACCGCGAGACCTCGCGGATTTCCTTCGTCGTCTCAACGGAAGGCGGCATGGACATCGAGGCCGTCGCCCACGACACGCCCGAGAAGATCAAGACCTTCTCGGTCGATCCGGCGACCGGCATCATGCCGCTGCATGGCCGCACCGTCGCCGAAGCGCTGCATCTGACCGGCGACCTCGCCAAGCAGGCCGAGGATCTGACGGCCAAGCTCTATGCGGCCTTCATCGCCAAGGACATGGCGATGCTCGAGATCAACCCGCTGATCGTCACCAAGGACGGCAAGCTGCGCTGCCTCGACGCCAAGATCTCCTTTGACGACAACGCGCTCTACCGGCACCCGGACGTCTACAAGCTGCGCGACGAGACGGAAGAAGACGCCAAGGAGATCGAGGCCTCGAAATACGACCTCGCCTATATCGCGCTCGACGGCACGATCGGCTGCATGGTCAACGGCGCCGGCCTCGCCATGGCGACGCTCGACATCATCCAGCTCTACGGGGAGTCGCCGGCGAACTTCCTTGATGTCGGCGGTGGCGCCTCCGAAGAGAAGGTTACCGCGGCCTTCAAGATCATCACGGCCGATCCCAATGTGAAGGGCATCCTGGTCAACATCTTCGGCGGCATCATGAAGTGCGACGTCATCGCCCGCGGCGTGATCGCGGCGGTGAAGACGGTCGGCCTTGAGGTTCCGCTGGTGGTTCGTCTCGAAGGCACCAATGTCGAGGAGGGAAAGACGATCATCCGCTCCTCCGGCCTCAATGTCATCCCGGCCGATGACCTCGACGACGCCGCCCAGAAGATCGTGGCCGCCGTGCGCAAGAACTAGGAATCCGCGTGACAGCGCGGGAATGGGTTTCCCGCGGAGGAAATGCTCAAAACAACCAAAAACGATCACGCCTTCTGCATTGGGCCGAAACCGCACCAATGCAACGTGATCTAGGGGGAGCGAACATGTCCATCCTGATCGACAAGACCACCAAGGTTATCTGCCAGGGCTTCACTGGCAAGAACGGCACTTTCCATTCCGAGCAGGCGATCGCCTATGGCACGCGCATGGTCGGCGGCGTCGCCCCCGGCAAGGGCGGCCAGAGCCATCTTGGCCTGCCCGTCTTCAACACGGTCGCCGAGGCCAAGGAGAAGACCGGCGCTACCGCTTCGGTCGTCTACGTCCCGCCGCCGGGCGCGGCGGACGCGATCTGCGAGGCGATCGACGCCGAGGTCCCGCTGATCGTCTGCATCACCGAGGGCATCCCGGTGATGGACATGATCAAGGTCAAGCGCATGCTGACTGGTTCCAAGTCCCGGCTGATCGGGCCGAACTGCCCCGGCATCGTCACTGCCGGCGAGAGCAAGATCGGCATCATGCCGGCCAACATCTTCAAGCGCGGTTCGGTCGGCATCGTCTCGCGTTCGGGCACGCTGACCTATGAGGCGGTGTTCCAGACCAGCTGCGAGGGGCTGGGCCAGACCACCGCGGTCGGCATCGGCGGCGACCCGGTCAAGGGCACCGAATTCATCGATATGCTCGAACTCTTCCTCGCCGACCCCGCCACCGAGTCGATCGTCATGATCGGCGAGATCGGCGGCTCGGCCGAGGAGGACGCGGCGCAGTTCATCAAGGACGAGGCCAGGCGCGGGCGATCCAAGCCGATGGTCGGCTTCATTGCCGGCCGCACCGCCCCTCCCGGCCGCCGCATGGGCCATGCCGGCGCGATCATCTCGGGCGGCAAGGGCGGCGCCGAGGACAAGATCGCGGCGATGGAAGCGGCCGGGATCAAGGTCTCGCCCTCGCCGGCGCGCCTCGGCAAGACGCTGATGGAGCTACTCAACGGTGAAGTCGGCATCCAGAAGCGCTGCGCCGAGATCGAATGGTCCTTCTGACCGCCGCTGCCTGACTTTCAGCCACGTCCAGCCGGCCTGATCCCGCGACGTCCGGCGGGTCCGACCTCCTCCCTTGATGGCCCTGCGACAAGCTCGTCGCGGGGCCTCTTTTTTGAACCGCATACGGAGACCCGCTTCATCTCCCGCATGGACGTAGCGTCAGCCGGGCGCTATGCGCTGCAGAAAGCAGGAGCAGCGACCTTGAAAGCCCCCAGCGCCACGACCACACCTGCCAGCGCGACGCAGCAGCTCGCCCTCCAGCGCTTCGTGCCCGAGGAGACCTTCAAGACCAAGGTCTACGCCTCGCTGAAGCAGGCGATCATCACCATGGACATCTACGGCTCATCCGAGCCGACCTGGATCGACGAGCGGCAGCTCTCCGAGCAGCTCGGCGTCAGCCGCACGCCGGTGCGCGAGGCCGTCGCGATGCTCGAGCAGGAAGGGCTGGTGAAGTCGCTGCCGCGCCGCGGCATCATGGTGCTGAAGAAGACCAAGAGCGAGATCGTCGAGATGATCCAGGCCTGGGCGGCGCTGGAAAGCATGGCGGCACGCCTCCTGATCCAGCGCGCCAGCGACGCCGAAATCGGCAAGCTGCGCACGCTGTTCAAGGATTTCGACGAGGCCCACAAGCCCTCCGACCATGTCGGCGAATACTCGTCGGCCAATCTCGTCTTCCATCAGACCCTGATCGGATTGAGCAAGTCGCAGTTGCTCGTTGAGATGACCGACAACCTGCTGCTGCATGTGCGCGGCATCCGCCAGATGACGATCGGGCGCGACGACCGCGCCAGCCGCTCGATCGTCGAGCACCTCAGGATCATCGAGGCCCTGGAGCGGCGCGACACCGCACTGGCCGAGCAATTGTGCCGCGACCACACGCTCGGCCTCGCCGCCTATGTCGACCAGCACGCCGACATCTTCGACTAGAGCAAGTCCAGCGAAAGTGCGTAGCGGTTTTGCGTCCGGACTTGCGCCAAAAGAGTCCGCCCCGATCAGCCGCCCTGCACGAAGGCGTTCACCAGCGTGCCGATGCCCTCGATCGCCACCTCGATCGTGTTGACCGGCTCCTTCATGGCGCCGACGCCGAGCGAGGTGCCGCAGCAGATCAGATCCCCGGGCAGCAGCGTCATGTCGTGCGAGAGCCGGCTGACCAGTTCATGCGGCTGGAAGATCATGTCCGCGATCGGATAGTTCTGACGCTCCTGGCCGTTCAGCAGCGTCCGGACCGTGAGCTCCCGCGGGTCGAGGCCCGTGGCGATCGCCGGCCCGAACGGCCCAAAGCCGTCGAAGCTCTTGGCGCGAACCCATTGCGGGAAGGTTGGGTCGGCGGCGATCAGGTCCAGCGCCGTGATGTCGTTGACGCAGGTATAGCCGAAGATGAACTCGCCCGCGGCCTGCGGGCTCACCCGGCTGCAATTGCGGCCGATGACGATGCCGAGCTCGCCCTCATAGACGACCTTGCCGGCATAGGATGGCGGGCGCATCACCGCGAAGCCCGGTGCCGCCATGCAGGACGGCGCCTTCATCAGATAGAGCGGCTCCGGCGGCACCGGCATCGCCAGCTTGCCGGCGAGCGCGTGGAAGTTGTTCCAGAGCGCAATGATCTTGGAGGGCGTGCTCGGCGCCAGCAGCGTGACCTCGTCGAGCGGCACCCTTTCGCCCGTCGGCCGCGCGCCGGCGAACATGTCGCCGCTGTGGATCGCGATTGTCCCGCCAATAAGCGTGCCGAAGCGTTCGCGGCCCGCATACGCAAAGCGCACCCAACGCGCTCTCGCCTGGCTCTTCTCCGTCCGCGCTGCCTGCTCGATGGTCGCGTTCAACATGGCACCGTCTCTCCCGTCACGAGGCCGCTAGTTGGAGCGGCTGCTCCGGAGCGGATTCGGCCGCCCCCTCCCCCGCAAGTGCCTCGGGCGGGAAGGTCGGATAGAGCCCCTTGATGCTGGCCATCTGCTGGACGAGCCCGAGCACGGCATCGATGAAGGGTGTGCGCGTCTCGGTCAGCCGCCCCATCTCCTGGACCGCGCCGAGCAAGGCGTCGATCTCGAGCGGCCGGCCCTTGTCCAGATCCTGCAGCATCGAGGTGCGATGCGCGCCGACGCCGGCCGCGCCATTGATCCGGCGCTCGACATCAACGCGGAAATGGACGCCGAGCTTTTCGCCGATCTCCTGCGCCTCCAGCATCATGCGGCGGGCAAGTCCCCGCGTGCCGGGCTCCGTGGCGACGACGTCGAGCGTTGCATGGGTCAGTGCCGAGATCGGGTTGAAGCAGAGATTGCCCCAGAGCTTGAGCCAGATATCGTCGCGGATATCGGTGAAGAGCCTCGGCTTCATGCCCCCGGCAGCGATCGCCTCGGCGAAGCGCGTCAGCCGCCCGCTCTCCTGGCGGTTGGGCTCGCCGAGGCCGAACTGATCGCCATAGACGTGCTTGATCACGCCGGGCTCGATGATCTCGGTCGCCGGGTAGACCGTGCAGCCGATGACGCGCTCGGGGCCGATCGCGTTCCACTGCCGGTCGCCGGGGTCGACGCTGCGCAGGCGCAGATCGGCATAGGCACCGTCCAGCCCGTGGAAATACCACCACGGCACACCGTTTTGGGCGGTGACGACGGCGGTCTCGGGTCCGAGCAGCGGCTTCAGATCCTCCGCCGCCTCCCAAGCCTGATGCGCCTTGAGCGCGACGATCACGACATCCTGTTGGCCGAGATCGCGTGGATCGCGGCTCGCCGGCATCTGCTCGGTGATCGTCTCTGTCTTGGTGACGAGGGTCAGGCCCTTGGCTTTGATCGCCTCCAGATGGGCGCCGCGCGCCACGAGCGAAACGTCGAGCCCGCCGCGCTTGAGCATCACGCCCATATAGCCGCCGATCGCGCCGGCGCCGTAGATGCAGATCTTCATCGGCCTCCCCTTTCTTGCTCTTATGACGTTGCGACCTGGTGGTTCGCCATGATCTCCAGCGCCCGCACCATGGCCGAGTGATCCCAGTCCTTGCCGCCATGGGCGACGCAGGCGTTGAACAGCTCCTGTGCCGTCGCCGTATTCGGCAAAGAGACGCCGAGCGAGCGCGCCGTCGACAGGGCTAGATTCAGGTCCTTCTGGTGCAATCCGATGCGGAAACCCGGATTGAAGGTGCGCTTGACCATGCGCTCGCCATGGATCTCGAGGATCTTCGAGGAGGCGAAGCCGCCCATCAGCGCCTGGCGCACTTTGGCGGGATCGGCGCCCGCCTTGGAGGCGAAGAGCAAGGCCTCGCCGACCGCCTCGATGGTCAGCGCGACGATGATCTGATTGGCGACCTTGGTGGTCTGACCGTCGCCATTGCCGCCGACCAGCGTGATGTTCTTGCCCATCAGCTCGAAGAGCGGCTTGACCGTGTCGAAGGCGCCTTGCGGCCCGCCGACCATGATGGTGAGGCTCGCCGCCTTGGCGCCGACCTCACCGCCCGAGACCGGCGCGTCGAGATAGGACGAGCCGTTCGCCTCGATCCTTTGCGCAAACTCCTTGGTCGCCATCGGCGAGATCGAGCTCATGTCGACGACGACGCTGCCCTTGTTCAGGCCGAGTGCCACGCCGTTGGTGCCGAACAGCACCTCCTCGACCTGCGGGGTGTCCGGCAGCATCAGGATGACGATCTCGCTCGCCGCTGCGACCGCCTTCGGCGTCGGGTGGACCGTGATCGCCTTCGCCTGCAGCTCGGCATCCGGCGCCTTGTGATGGCTTGATATGTGCAGCGTATGGCCGCCAGTGATCAGGTGTTCCGCCATGGGGCGGCCCATGATGCCGAGGCCGATGAAACCGATATTCGCCATGAGTACCGTATCCTCCGTTCGACTGGATCGTCGACCGTCTCGCCGTCACGCAGCCTTCGGATGCCCCGGCAGCCAGGTCAGGCCGTCGCGGGTGCTGCGGGCGGGCTTGTATTCGCAGCCGACCCAGCCAGCGTAGCCGATGGCGTCGAGATGCCGGTACAAGAACGGGAAGTTGATCTCGCCCGTGCCTGGCTCGTTGCGGCCTGGATTGTCCGCGATCTGGATATGGGCGATCCGGTCGAGATTGGCCTCGATCGTGCGGGCGAGATCCCCCTCCATGACCTGCATGTGATAGACGTCGTACTGGAGGAAGACGTTGGATGAATCGACGTCGTCGAGCAGGCTCAGCGCCTGCGCCGTGCTGTTCAGGAAGAAGCCCGGCATGTCGCGCGTGTTGATCGGCTCGACCAGCAGCGCGATGCCCTCCTGCGACAGCTCGTGGGCGGCAAATCGCAGATTGTTGACCAGCGTCTCATGCAGCCTGGCATGCTCCACGCCTTGCGGTGCAAGGCCCGCAAGGCAGTTGACCTGCCTGCAGCCGAGCTTGAGGGCGTAGTCGATCGCATCGAACACGCCGCGCTGGAACTCGCTGATCCGGTCGGGCAGGATCGCGATGCCGCGTTCGCCGGCGGCCCAGTTTCCGGCCGGCAGGTTGTGCAGCACCTGCGTCAGCTTCCAGCGCTTCAGCCGACCCGCCAGCTCATATTTGTCGTGTTCATAGGGGAACAGATACTCGACGCCGCTGAAGCCGGACTCCGCCGCCGCCTGGAAGCGCTCCAGGAAGGGCAGTTCATTGAACAGCATCGTCAGATTGGCGGCGAAGCGAGGCATGCGTCTCTCCCCTGGTGGCGTCGACTGATCGGACTTACTGGGCCGGCTGGAGCGCGGGTTCGGGCAGAGGCAGATCGAGCACCTCCTCGAACTCGACGATGTTGTCGATCTCGGTTCCCATGGCGATGTTGGTGACGCGCTCGAGGATGAACTCCATCACCACCGGAACCTGATGCTCCTGGAGCCAGGCCCTGGCCTGGGCGAAGGCGGCCTTGAATTCGTTCGGGCTCTTCACCCTTATCGCCTTGCAGCCGAGCCCTTCGGCGACCGCGACATGGTCGACGCCATATCCATCGAGATCGGGCGCGTTGATGTTCTCGAAGGCGAGCCCGACCTGGAAATCCATATCGAAGCCGCGCTGGGCCTGGCGGATTAGGCCGAGATAGGAGTTGTTCACGACGATGTGGATGTAGGGCAGCTTGAACTGCGCCCCGACCGCCAGTTCCTCGATCAGGAACTGGAAGTCGTAATCGCCCGACAGCGCCACGATCTCGCGCTCGGGATCGGCCGCGCGCACGCCGAGCGCCGCCGGCAGGGTCCAGCCGAGCGGGCCGGCCTGGCCGCAATTGATCCAGTGGCGCGGATTGTGGACCCGCAGGAACTGGGCTCCGGCGATCTGCGACAGGCCGATGGTCGAGACGTAGCAGACGTCGCGGCCGAAGGCCTCGTTCATCTCCTCATAGACCCGCTGCGGCTTCAGCGGCACATTGTCGAAATGGCTCTTGCGCAGCATGGTCGCGCGCCGATCGCGGCAGTCCTGCGCCCAACCGGTCCGGTTCTTCAGCAGCCCCTTCCCTTCCCGCTCGCGCGCCACGTCGACGAAGAGCTCGAGCGCCGCCTTCGCGTCGGAGACAATGCCGAAATCCGGATTGAAGACGCGGCCGATCTGGGTCGGCTCGATGTCGACATGAACGAACTTGCGGCCCTTGGTGTAGGTCTCGATCGAGCCGGTATGGCGATTGGCCCAGCGGTTGCCGATCCCCATCACGAAATCCGAAGCGAGCATCGTCGCGTTGCCGTAGCGATGGCTGGTCTGCAGCCCGACCATGCCCGCCATCAGCGGATGGTCGTCCGGGATCGCGCCCCAGCCCATCAGCGTCGGCACGACAGGGACGCCGGTCAGCTCGGCAAATTCGACCAGCAGTTCCGCGGCATCGGCGTTGATGATGCCGCCGCCGGCGACGATCAGCGGCCGCTCGGCCGCGTCCAGCATCGCCATCGCCTTCTCGATCTGGCGACGCGAGGCGGCAGGCTTGTAGACCGGCAGCGGCTCATAGGTCTCGTCGTCGAACTCGATCTCGGCCATCTGGACATCGACCGGCAGGTCGATCAGCACCGGGCCCGGGCGGCCCGAGCGCATGATGTGGAAGGCCTGCTGGAAGACGCGCGGCACCAGCGCCGGCTCGCGCACCGTCACCGCCCATTTGGTCACCGGCTTGGCGATGGCCTCGATGTCGACGGCCTGGAAATCCTCCTTGTAGAGCCGGGCACGCGGCGCCTGGCCGGTGATGCACAGGATCGGGATGGAGTCGGCGATGGCCGAATAGAGCCCGGTGATCATGTCGGTGCCGGCCGGGCCGGAGGTGCCGATGCAGACGCCGATATTGCCGGCCTTGGCGCGGGTATAGCCTTCCGCCATATGCGAGGCGCCTTCGACATGGCGCGCCAGGATATGGCGGATGCTTTGCCGGCTCTTGAGCGCTGCATAGAACGGGTTGATCGCCGCCCCCGGCACACCGAAGGCCTGCATCACGCCCTCCCGCTCCAGAACCCTGATCGCGGCCTCGACGGCTCTCATTTTCGGCATGGCCCGTTCTCCCGTGAGAAAACCGTGTACTGGCATACCAAATTCCAGATAGACGCCTCGGTCAATTTATTTCAGAATATTTTTTCATGTTCTGATAGAAAATAATTTCTTGTTTAAAATCAAAATATTACAATAATTTCAGATAGCCAAGATTTTAGTTATGCAAAATGATTTCGCTTTGAATTGGCCAAGGCGAGCCATCCATGATCTGCTACCGTCCCGACGGTGGTCACGGAGGAGCGCATGGGCCCGATCGAGCAACGGAAAGGACGCGGGCGACCGCGCTCGCTGAAAGCCGCGATCGCCGGCGGGGCGGTGCAGGCGCTCGATCGCGGGCTGGCACTGCTTGAGATTCTCGCCGACGAAGACGGCCTGACGCTCAGCGAGCTCAGCCGGCGCTCGGGCGTCTCGGCCTCGACGGCGCATCGCATCCTGCTGACGCTGGAGAGCCGCGCTTACGTCCAGCACGACATGGAACGCGGCATCTGGCTGGTCGGTGTCGGCGCCTTCAAGACCGGCTCGGCCTTCCTGCGCAACCGCCGCGTCGCGAGCATGGGACGCGCCACCATGCATGCGTTGATGGAGGCCAGCGGCGAGACCGTCAATCTCGGCATCGAGGACAATGGCGAGGTGGTGTTCATCTCGCAGGTCGAGAGCCATGACACGCTGCGCGCCTTCTTCCGGGCCGGCAGCCGCGGCGCGATGCACGCCTCGGGCGTCGGCAAGGCGCTGCTGGCCGAGTTCCCCGAGCATCGCGTGCGCCAGATCTGCGCGCTCCGGCGGCTCGAACGCTTCACCGAGCACACGATCACGGATCTCGGCGAGCTCCTGCGCGAGCTGGCGCAGGGGCGCCGGAACGGCTGGGCGCTCGATGACGAGGAGCGCTCGCTCGGCATGCGCTGCGTCGCCGCGCCGATTTTCAACGAGCATGCCGAGGCGATCGCCGGGGTCTCGGTCTCGGGCCCGACCGTGCGCGTGACGCCGCGCAAGCTCGACGATTACGGCCCGATGGTCCGCCGCGCCGCCGACGAGATCACCCGTTCGATCGGCGGCCGGCTGCCGAAGCGGGAGTGAGGCGCTAGCCACGCTCGGCGAGCGCTTGCCTGATGGTCTCGCCGACGAGATGGGCGCTCGGGGCGATCCGCACCCCGGCAGCCTCCAATGCCCTGATCTTGCCCGCCGCATCGCCCTTGCCGCGCAAGGTGAGCGCGCCGGCATGGCCCATGCGGCGCTCGAGCGGCGCCTCGCGGCCGACGATCAGCGCGACGACAGGCTTCGACGCCGGCGTGCCGGAGAGGTATTCGGCGACCTCTTCCTCCTCCGTGCCGCCGATCTCGCCGATCAGCACCACACCTTCGGTATCGGCATCGTCCAGCACGAGTTCCAGGCATTCGCGCATGCCGATGCCATGGATCGGGTCGCCCCCGACGCCGATCGTCGCCGACTGGCCGAGCCCCGCCGCGGTGACCTGCGCCACGACCTCGCTCGTCAGCGAGGCCGAACGCGAGATGATCCCGACGCCGCCGGGGCGCTCGCTGCCCGTGGCCATCACACCGACCTTGCCGACGCCCGGCACCAGGATACCCTGCGAGTTGGCGCCGACCAGGGTGGTGCGCCCGCCCTTCAGCGCGGCACGCACCCGCACCATGTCCAGCGTCGGCACGCGCTCGGTGACGGTAACCACCAGCGGCATCTCAGCCTCGATCGCCTCGATCATCGCGGCCGCGGCATTGGCCGGCGGCACGAAGACGATGCTGGCATTGGCGCCGGTCTCACGCCGCGCTTCTGCAACGCGCTCATAGACGGGCAAATTCAGGTGCGAGCGGCCGCCCTTGCCCGGCGTCACGCCGCCAACGACCTGCGTGCCATATTCCATCATCCGCGCGACATGATAGGTGCCGGCCCAGCCGGTCATGCCCTGGCAGAGAACACGGGTCTCGCGATTCAGAAAGACGGCCATGGCTCAGGCTCCCTTCTGCGCCAGCGCGACCGCCCTGGTGGCCGCAGTCCACATGTCCGGGCAATCGATCACCGAACAGCCAAAATTCTGCAGGCGCGAGCGCCCGAAATCGGCGTTGTTGCCGGCGAGGCGCACGACAAGCGGTAACGAGCGGCCGGTGCGGCGCAAGGCGATACCGAGCCCCTCGGCGATGGTGTCGCAGGCCTGCATGCCGCCGCCATGCACGTTGATCAGGATCGCGCGCGTCTTCGGATTGTCGAGCAGCAGCCCGAAGCCGTGGGCGATGTCGAGGCTCTTCGCCGTGGTCCTTATGTCCATGAAATTGGCCGGCCGGCCCTTGGCCGCGACGACCATGTCGAGCGTGGCGAGGCCGAGACCCGCGCCATTCGCGACCATGCCGATATCGCCGTCGAGCTGGACATAGTTGAGCTGATGGCGCTGGGCCTGCAGTTCGGCGGCGCTGGTGTCGTCCTCGTCGCGCAGTGCCGCGAGCTCGGGATGCCGGAACAGGGCGTTGTCGTCGAGCGTCATCTTGGCGTCGAGCGCCGCCAGCCTGCCGTCTTCGGTGATTGCGAGCGGATTGATCTCGATCAGGCTGGCGTCGAGCTCGACGAAGGCCCGGCGCAGCCCGTCCACGAGCGCGCAGCCCTGCGCATGCAGCGCTCCCTCCAGGCCGAGCGTCGCGACGAATTCCGCCACATCCTGGACCCGTGCCTCGTTGCCGGCACCGAGCCTGAGCTCGCGGATGCGCAATTCGCCGCGCGCCGCCTGCTCCTCGATATCGGCGCCGCCCCTTTCGCTGCCGATCAGCATCACCTCGCCCGAAGTGGAGTCGACCAGCAGCGCGAGATGCAATTCGCGGCGCGCCGGCAATGCACGCTCGACGAGGACGCGCCTGACGATCTGGCCCGCCGCCCCGGTCTGGGCGGTCACGAGCTGCTTGCCGAGCAATTCCCCGGCTGCGGCCTCAGCGGCGGCGGAGTTCTCCACCCGCTGGATTCCGCCAGCGTGCGCCCTGCCGCCGGCATGGATCTGCGCCTTGATCACCACCGGGCCACCGAGGCGCTGGGCAATCTCGCCGGCTTCCCGGGCGGTGATCGCGACACTGCCTTCCGGCGCAGTCAGCCCGTAGCGAGCCAGCAAATGCTTCGCTTGGAACTCATGGATTCTCACGATCCGGTCCCTCCCGCTGTCGCGCCGTTCGCGGCGCTGTTATATTCTGGCATACATTATGCCAGATTGCAGTCAGGTCAACAACCGATCATCCTCCAGCCCACCAAACTTCAATGCCGTAGCTCTCAGGCGGCGCGATAATCCCAGCTGCCATGCGTCTCCAGCGCCGAGCGCACCGAATTGGCCAGGAAGCAGTTTGCATGCGCGTCATGATGCAGCGTCTCGACGGCGGCCTCGTCCGGCGCCTTCGGCCCGCTGAAGACGACATGCGGCCTGAGCGTCACCGTCGCGACCCACTCCTTGCCGTCAGCGTTCTTGAGCATCGCGCCTTCAGCCGCATCGGCATAGCTGTCGATCCGAAAACCGCGCAGCGCCGCCAGGTTGAGAAACCAGAGCATGTGACAGCTCGACAAGGCCGCGACGTAGGCCTCCTCCGGGTCGACATTGGCGGGATTGGAGAAGGGCACGCGCACGACATGCGGGGAGCTCGAGGCCGGCACCTCCAGCCCGCCGTCGAAGCGCCAGAGATGGGCGCGGCTGTAGCGGTTATCGAGGAATGGCTCCTCGCCGCGCTGCCAGGTGATCGTCGCGCCATGCGTCGCCATCAATTGTCTCCCTGCTCGGAGCAGGCCGCGAGCACGACTACCCGCGTCGCCTGCAGATGGTGTTCGAGGATTTTCTGGGCCGCAGCCGCGTCGCCGGCCGCGACCGTCGCGATCAGTCGGCGGTGCTCATCGGCCCAACCCTGCTTGCGCGAGCCGGGGCCGAGTGCCTGCACGCTGAACCGGTCGATCGGCGCCCGCAGCTGCCGGAACAGGGCAAGGCTGCGCGGACGCTCGGCTGGCCCATAGAGCGCCTCGTGAAAGGCGATGTCGCCGGCGATCCAGCCGAGACGATCATTGGCATCTTCCAGAGCGTCCTGAAGCCGCTTCAATTCGCGCAGCGAGCGCTGGGCATGTCTGCGCAGCGCCCGCATCAGCAGGTCGCTCTCGACCAGCAGCCGGAGATCGAAGAGCTCGCCGATCTCCTCCGCCCGCGGCCGGCTTACCCGGGCGCCGCGATAATGCGCAACCTCGAGCAGCCCCTCGTTCTGGAGCTGGGCCAACGCCTCGCGCACCGGGATGCGGCTGACGCCGTATTCGGCTGCGATCTGTTCCTGGCGCAGCAAATCGCCAGGGCGCCAATGCCCGGCATCGATCGCCTCGCGCAGGCGCTGGGCGAGGGTGGATGCGGTCGTGGCGGCGGTGAGACGAGCAATAGTCATGGGATAATTGTATCCGAAATTTGCTCGCCGGCAAGCCGCACGGCATCGACACTGTTGTCAGGGGCTCGCCGGCCCAGCTACAAGCACGCCGAACGAGAGGTCGTTCGCGCATGACATTCGAGATCGCCGCCACGCCGCAGGAGGCCGTCGACCGACTGGAGCTGCTCTACGAGCAGGCACGGACGGCATTGCGCAACGACCTGCAGCGCTTCTTCCTGACCGCGCAGCCGCCGACAATCGAAGAGCGGGCGCTCTATCGCTATCCGATGCTGCGCGTCAGCTACGAGCCGTCGAAGCTGCCGGCGGCGACGCGGCGCGGCTATGCGAAATTCTCCATGCCGGGCATCTACTCGACCACGGTGACCCAGCCGGCCGAGTTCCGCGCTTATCTGCTCGACCAGCTCCAGCCGCTGGTCGAGGAATATGGCGCAACGATCGAGACCGGCATCAGTAGCCAGGAGATCCCCTATCCCTATGCGCTCGACGGCGGCGACGAGCTCGGCCGCGGCACGGTCACGGCGGCCGAGCTCGCCCGCCATTTCCCGACACCGCTGCTCGCGCTGGTCGGCGACGAGGTCGCCGACGGCTCTTTCGAGATCGTCGAGGGCGAGCCGCGCCCGCTTTCGCTCTTCGACGCGGTTCGCGTGGATTACTCACTGCGCCGGCTGGTACACTATACCGGCACCGACTGGCGCGCCGTGCAGCCCTGGGTGCTGCTGACCAACTATCACCGCTATGTCGATCAGTTCGTCCGGCTCGCTCTGGCCGAGATCGAGGCCGGCACGGCGCAGGCGCTGGTCGCACCGGGCGGCATCCGCATCGATCGCGACGGCATCGACGTCAGCGCCGCCGAGCGGGTGATGTCGGCGCCCTGGCACCGCTTCCAGATGCCGGCCTACCACCTGATCCGCGAGACCGGCGAGGGCGTCACCCTGGTCAATATCGGCGTCGGCCCCTCCAATGCCAAGAACATCACCGATCATCTCGCGGTGCTCAGGCCGAATTGCTGGCTGATGGTCGGCCATTGTGGCGGCCTGCGCCAGACGCAGATCATCGGCGACTACGTCCTCGCCCACGCCTATCTGCGCCAGGACGGCATTCTGGACGAGCTGGTGCCGCCGGACATCCCGATCCCGGCGCTCGCCGAGGTCCAGGTCGCGCTGCAGCAGGCGGCCGCCGAGGTCACCGGCGAGAAGGGCGACCGGCTGAAGCAGCGCCTGCGCACCGGCACCGTCGTGACGCAGGACGACCGCAACTGGGAGCTGCGTTGGACCAAGGAGCGCAAGCGCATCAACCTGTCGCGCGCCATCGCGATCGACATGGAGTCCGGCACGATCGCGGCGCAGGGCTACCGCCTGCGCGTGCCCTACGGCACCCTGCTCTGCGTCTCCGACAAGCCCCTTCATGGCGAGATCAAGCTGCCGGGCGCCGCCAATGCCTTCTATGAGCGTGCCGTCGGCGAACACCTCAAGATCGGCCTCGCCGCGCTGGAAAAGCTGAAAGAAGCCGGCTCATCGATCCATTCGCGCAAGCTCAGGAGCTTCGACGAGCCGCCGTTCCGCTGATGCCGTCATGCTCGCCCTTGTGGCGAGCATCCACGTCTTGAACACGGCTTTCGCCCAGCGAAGACGTGGATGGTCGGGACAAGCCCGGCCATGACGGGGCAGGGGTTACCGGCTCGGGTTACGCCGCCGGGCAGGCCGCTCCGCTATCGGCCCAGGCCTGCATCAACTCGCCGAACTGGGCGTTCGTGCCCGGCACCGGCTGGCGGCCCTTGCCGGGGTTCCAGCCCCAGAGCACCAGCGTGTCTGTGGTGACATGCTTGACGATCGCCGCGAGATCGCGGCTGCCATTGCGGTTCTGGTCCTTGAGCTGCTCGCAGATCTGGCCGAGTGTCTTGCCCTCCCAGGCCATCGAGGCCGGCGCCAGCGCCCAGTGACCATCGCCGGGAACGCCGGCCGGGTCGAAGTTCTGCTTGCCGTGGCAGGTGGTGCAGGCGAGGCCGGGTGCGCCATGCCCGTCCTTGCCGCGTACGACCATGGGCTGGTGTAGCTGCCGCGCGTCGGTCTGGCGTGGCCGCTCCGTCGCCGGGTGGCAATTCATGCAGCGCGGATGCTGCAGCACCTTGCCGATCTCGTTGAACAGCGCGACCGAGCGGTCGCGCTGATTGGCGATATTGGCGAAGCTCGCCGCCGGGCGCAGTGTCGCGCCGCCAGGCTGCGGCGCCGGCGCGGTCTGCGCCAGCGTCAAGGCACTGCCGAGCAGCAAGGTGACGGCCGCCGCAGCGGAAGCGAGAGCGACCCTGCGCATCACACCGTCCCCCCGACCATCGGCAGGGAGAGCGGCCGCTCGCGTCCGAGCCGCGCCAGCGCATTGGCGACCGCCGGCCCGATCGGTGGCACGCCCGGCTCGCCGACGCCTGTCGGCTTCTCGGTCGAGGGCACGATCCTGACCTCGACCTCCGGCATCTCATGGATGCGCAGCGAGCGATAGCTGTCGAAATTGGTCTGGACCGGCCGGCCTTGGTCGAGGGTCAATTCGCCATAGAGGACATGGCCGAGGCCGAAGCCGATGCCGCCTTCGATCTGAGCCCGGATGATGTCGGGGTTGACCGCGACACCGCAATCGATCGCGCACCAGACCTTGTGCACTTTGGGCTCGCCGCCCTCGCCGAGCGAGACCTCGGCGATCTGCGCGACATAGGATCCGAAGCTCTCGACTACGCCGACGCCGCGGGCACGGCCCTCGGTCGGGCCCGGGCCGTTCCACTTGGCGAGGTCCGCGACGGCTTTCAGCACATTGGCGAGCCGCTGATGCTTGCCCATCAGGGCAAGCCGCCCGGCAACCGGATCCTGCCCGGCTTCCTGCAGCAGACGGTCGATGAAGCACTCGACCGCATAGCCGGTATGGGTATGGCCGACCGAGCGCCACCACAAGGTCGGCACGCCGACATCGACGGTGTGCAGGTCGCAGCGGAAATCGGCAACCTCGTAAGGCAGCTCGTTCGCGCCCTCGACCATCACCGGGTCGATCCCATCCTTGATCATCGCCTCGAAGGGCGAGCCCTTCAGGAAGGACTGGCCGACGATCGCAGCGCTCCAGGCGGTGATCTTGCCGTCCTTCACCGCACCGCGCATGCGATGCAGGAAGAGCGGGCGGTAATAGCCGCCGGAGAGATCGTCCTCGCGGGTGCGCACCAGCTTGACCGGCCGGTTCGGCCCGATCGCCTTGGCTGCCTCTGCGAGTTCGACCGCAAGCTCGGAACTCGGCTGCGCCCGCCGGCCGAAGCTGCCGCCGCCGAGCATGGTTTCGACCTGGACCTTCTCCGGTCCGAGCCCGAGCACCTTGGCGATGACCTGATGGTCGATGGTCTGGAGCTGGCTGCCGAGGCGAGCAAGCGCGCCCTGGGCGTTCCATTCGAGATAGCCGTCGAGCGGCTCCATCGGCGCGTGCGCCAGATAGGGGAAGACGTATTCGGCCTCGATCACCTTGTCGGCCTTGGCGAGAACCGCCTCGGCGTCGCCATGCTTGCCGGCGAGCGTGCCTTGCGTCCGCGCGAGCTTGCGGTACTCGGCGAAGAGTTCGCGGCTGCCGCGCTTCTCGGCGGCGCTCTCGTCCCAGGTCACCTTCAGGGCTTCGCGCCCCTTCAGCGCCGGCCAGGTCCCTGTCGCATAGACAGCGACGCCCGAGGGGATCTGCTGGACGTCGACGACGCCCTTGACCTTCTTTGCCTCGGTCGCGTCGAAGGAGGCGACCTTGCCACCGAAGCGCGGCGGCCGGGCGACCACCACCGTCAGCATGTTCGGCGTATGGATATCGATGGTGAACTGCGCCTTGCCGGTCGACTTGCCGAGGCTGTCGAGGCGAGGCGTCGTGCCGTCCTTGCCGATCAGCCTGAACTGCGCGGGGTCCTTGAGTTTCACCTCGGCCGGAGCCTGCAGCTTCGAGGCGGCCTCGGCGAACTCGCCGAAGCGGCCCCGCTTGCCGGAAGCGTGCTTCAGCACGCCCTTCTCGATGCCGATCTCAGCGGCCGGCACCTTCCAGGCCTCGGCGGCCGCCTGCACCAGCATGGCGCGCGCCGTCGCACCGGCCTTGCGCATCTGCTCATAGGAATTGGCGATCGCGGTCGAGCCGCCGGTGCCCTGGATGCCGAAAGCGAGATTGGCATAGAGCTTGGGGTCTGAGGCGGAATGCTCCGCCCGCATCTGGGCCCAGTCGGCATCGAGCTCCTCGGCGGCGAGGGTGGCGAGGCCGGTGAACGGGCCCTGGCCGAACTCGATATGCTTGACCAGCACCGTCACGGTGTCGTCGGCGGCGATGCGGATGAAGGCGTTCGGCGCGAAAGCAGCCGTGCCGCCCGGCTTGAACACCTGGGCCGCACCCGATTGCGCCCGGCCGGCCTGCGGCAGGCTCATGCCGATGACGAGGGCGCCGGCGCCCTTCAGGAGATTGCGGCGGGAAAGATTGATGTCGTGCGCGGTCATGGCTCAGCCCTCCAGCGTGCGCGCGGCGTCGTGGATGGCGGCGCGGATGCGGACGTAAGTGGCGCAGCGGCAGAGATTGCCGTTCATCGCGAGATCGATGTCGCGGTCGGTCGGCTTGCGGATCTCCTTGAGCAGCGCGATCGCGCTCATGACCTGGCCGGACTGGCAATAGCCGCATTGCGGCACGTCGTGCTTGACCCAGGCCGCCTGCACGGCCTGTGCTTCCTTGCCGGTGAGCGCCTCGATCGTGGTGATCTTTGCCTCGCCGATGCCCGAGACCGGCATGGAGCAGGAGCGCAGCGGCTGGCCGTCCATGTAGACGGTGCAGGCGCCGCATTGCGCGACGCCGCAGCCGAACTTGGTGCCGGTCAGGCCGAGATTGTCGCGCAGGACCCAGAGCAGTGGGGTGTCGTCGTCGACATCGACGCGATGCGTCGTGCCGTTGATATTGATCGAGTGGACCATGGCTGCCTCGCGAGATCGCTGGTCATGACGCAGCGCGGCACCATGGCAGCCGGATCGAGGCTCGCTCGCAGGCCCGTTCTGACATATCAGAAGGCGGGCGGTGATCCGTCGTCTTGGGTCGCGCGACTAGACGAGTTAGACGATTTGCGTCTAACTAGAATGGTCGCGCACAGTTTGGATTCTGTCAAGACTGCAAATGAGCGACCGCAGCGAAAGTTCCGTAGCGTCCGGCGAGGACGGCAAGGGCCGCATCGAGCAGATCGCGGCGGCGGCGCTGCGCCTCTTCGCCCGCTATGGCTACAAACGCACCTCGATGGACGACATCGCGCGCGAGGCCGGTGTCGCCCGCGCCACGCTCTACCTCCATTTCAAAGGCAAGGACGACGTCTTCCGGGCCATGCTCGCCGGCCTCGGCAGCCAAGTCGAGACACGTTGCCGCGAGGCGCTGGCAGCGCCCGGATCGTTCGCGCAGCGGCTCGCCGCGCTCATGGCGGCCCATCACGGTACCGCCTTCAGCGCCTTCAGCGCCGGCGAGCATCTCGGCGAGCTCAAGGCGGTGATGGTCGCCATCGCCGGGGCCGAGCTCGCCGCGTTCGAGGCGATCTTCGTCGGGTTCGCTCGTCAGCTGTTCGAGGATGCCGCGGCAAAAGGCGAGATCGCCATCGAGCGCAGCGGCCTGCCTCTGGAAACGCTGATCGCCACGATGATGCGCGCCGCGGCCGGCGCCAAATATGGCGAGCAACCCTCCTGCGAGGATTATCTGATCCGGCTACGCGAGATCGCCGTGGTCTTCGCGGCAGCGGTCGCGAAGGATGCCTAGCGCCAACGCCAGGACCGGGCTTTAGCCCTTATGCGTAAGCCTTTCGTCTAGAGGCGAGGGCTTCGCGTCCTCCGCATGGGCTTTTGCGCACACCCGCGCCGTTGACATGGGCGATATGCGCGGTGCAGCATGCCGCCCGGGGAAACGAACAATCCAGCAATGACCAAGGTTAAGGGCGGATGTCTGAGGATATTATTCTATCGACCTCAGGCCTCACAAAAGAATTCGCCGGCTTCACAGCCGTCAACGGCGTCAACCTGAAGGTCAGACGCGGGTCGATCCATGCGCTGATCGGCCCGAACGGCGCAGGCAAGACGACCTGCTTCAATCTTCTGACCAAATTTCTGCCGCTGACGCGCGGGCAAATCGTCTATAACGGCCGCGATATCTCTCGCGAGAAGCCCGCCGAAATCGCTCGGCTCGGGCTGGTGCGCTCTTTCCAGATCTCGGCGGTGTTCCCCCAGCTCTCGGTCAAGACCAATGTCCGCGTCGCACTGCAGAGGAAGCGCGGCGATTCCTTCGATTTCTGGCGCTCCGAGAAAGTGCTATCCTCGCTCGATCGTGAAGCGCTGGCGCTGGTCGACGCCGTCGGTCTGTCCGCCTTCGCCGATCTGCCGGCGGGCGAACTCTCCTATGGCCGCAAGCGGGCGCTGGAAATCGCGACCACGCTCGCGCTCGAGCCCGAGATGCTGCTGCTCGACGAGCCGATGGCCGGCATGGGCCGCGAGGACATCGAGCGCATCGAGGCCCTGATCCGCAAGGTCTCGAAGGACCGCACCATCCTGATGGTCGAGCACAATCTCTCGGTCGTCGCCTCGCTCTGCGACCGCATCACCGTTCTCGCCCGCGGCCAGGTCCTGGCCGAGGGCGACTATGCCACCGTCTCGAAGGATCCGCGTGTGGTCGAAGCCTATATCGGATCGGGAGTCGGCCATGGCCACTGAAGCCGTGCTGGAGCGCCCGGCCATGGCGACCGGCGGTAAACCGCTGCTGGCGGTGCGCGGGCTCGAGGCCTGGTATGGCGAAAGCCATGTCCTGCATGGCATCGAGCTCGATGTCGGCGAGGGCGAGGTGGTAACGCTGCTCGGCCGCAACGGCGCCGGCAAGACCACGACGCTGAAGTCGATCATGGGCGTGATCGGCAAGCGCAAGGGCTCGGTCAACTTCGCCGGGAAGGAGACGATCTCGCTGCCCTCGCGCGCCATCGCCCGGCTCGGGATCGGCTACGTGCCGGAGGAACGCGGCATCTACTCGACCCTCTCGGTCGAGGAGAACCTGATGCTGCCGCCGCAGGTGAAGCCGGGCGGACTGCCGGTCGAGCAGATCTTCACGCTCTTCCCGAACCTGAAGGAGCGACTCAGGAGCCAGGGCACCAAGCTCTCTGGCGGCGAGCAGCAGATGCTGGCGATCGGCCGCATCCTGCGCACCGGCGCCAATCTGCTCCTGCTCGACGAGCCGACCGAAGGCCTTGCGCCGGTGATCATCGACCAGATCGGTGCCACCATCCGGATGCTCAAGCAGAAGGGCTTCACCATCGTCCTGGTCGAGCAGAACTTCCGCTTCGCCCAGACGGTGGCCGACCGCCACTATGTCGTCGAGCAGGGCAAGGTCGTCGACATGATCCCGAATGCCGAACTCGACGCCAATATCGACAAGCTCCACAGCTATCTCGGGGTTTGACGCAGGGCGTCCAACAAGAACCACACGGACATCAGACATCCCAGGGAGAGAGAACATGCAGCTCAAGACATTGCTCGCGGCCACGGCGCTGGGTGCGCTGATGGTCTCGCCGGCGCTGGCGCAGCAGATCTCGGTCAAGGCCGGCGTGCTCAACGACCGCTCCGGCCTCTATGCCGACCTTTCGGGTGAGGGCTCGGTGATCGCCGCGCGCCTGGCGGTCGAGGACTTCAAGGCGGCCGAGAAGGGCATCAAGGTCGAGATCGTCTCGGCCGACCACCAGAACAAGCCGGACGTCGGCTCGACCATCGCCCGGCAATGGTACGACCAGGACGGCGTCGACCTGATCCTCGACGTGCCGACCTCCTCGGTCGCGCTGGCGGTCAACCAGATCACGCGCGAGAAGAACAAGGTCCACATCAATTCCGGCGCGGCCTCCTCGGACCTGACCGGCAAGGCTTGCTCGCCGAACACCGTCCACTGGACCTATGACACCTACGCGCTGGCGCAGGGCACCGGCGGCGCCATGACCAAGGCCGGCGGCGACAGCTGGTTCTTCCTCACCGCAGACTACGCCTTCGGCCATGCGCTCGAGCGCGACACCGCCGCGGTCGTGACCAAGGCCGGCGGCAAGGTGCTGGGCGCCGTGCGCACGCCGTTCCCGGGCACCGACTTCTCGTCCTTCTTGCTGCAGGCGCAGGCGTCGAAGGCCAAGGTCATCGGCCTCGCCAATGCCGGCGGCGACACCATCAACTCCATCAAGCAGGCGGGCGAGTTCGGCATCGTCGCCGGCGGCCAGAAGCTGGCCGGTCTGCTGGTCTTCGCCACCGACGTGCATGCACTCGGCCTGCAGACGGCGCAAGGGCTGGTGCTGACCGAGTCCTTCTACTGGGACAAGGACGACGGGACCCGCGCCTGGTCGGAGCGGTTCGCCAAGCTCAATGGCGGCAAGAAGCCGTCCATGGTCCAGGCCGGCGTCTATTCCGGCATGCTGCACTATCTGAAGGCGGTCGAGGCGGCCAAGAGCAAGGACTCGGCCACCGTCATGGCCAAGATGAAGGAACTGCCGACCGACGACCCGCTGTTCGGCAAGGGCACGGTCCGCGTCGACGGCCGCAAGATGCACGACATGTATCTGTTCGAGGTCAAGAAGCCCTCCGAATCGAAGGGCCCGTGGGACTATTACAAGCAGGTCGCAGTGCTGAAGGCGGACGAGGCCTTCAAGCCGCTCGCCGAGAGCGAGTGCCCGCTCGTCAAGAAGTGACGGGCTGAGCCTGTCCCAATGCGTCGCTCCGGGGCCGCAGACGGCCCCGGACCATCTTTCTTAGAACGGTCGATCGCATGTTCGAGCTCTTGGGTGTTCCTCCACAAGCCCTGTTCGGCCAGCTTCTGCTCGGCCTGATCAACGGCTCGTTCTACGCGATCCTGAGTCTCGGCCTGGCAGTGATCTTCGGCCTGCTCAACATCATCAACTTCACCCATGGCGCCCAGTACATGATGGGCGCCTTCGTCGCCTGGATGTGCTTGAACTATCTCGGTATCAACTACTGGGCGGCGCTGCTGCTGGCACCGATCGCGGTCGGCATCACCGGCGTGGTGATCGAGCGCTTCCTGCTCAAACGCATCGCCCATGTCGACCATCTCTATGGGCTGCTTTTGACCTTCGGCCTGGCGCTGATCATCCAGGGCCTGTTCCGCAACAGCTACGGCTCTTCCGGCCTGCCCTACCAGATCCCCGCAGAACTGCGCGGCGGCTACAATCTCGGCTTCATGTTCCTGCCGACCTATCGCGGCTGGGTCGTCATCGCCTCGCTGATCGTCTGCCTCGCCACCTGGTTCATGATCGAGAAGACCAAGCTCGGCTCCTATCTGCGCGCCGCCACCGAGAACCCGACGCTGACCCAGGCTTTCGGCATCAACGTGCCGCTCCTGGTGACGCTGACCTATGGCTTCGGCGTCGCGCTCGCAGCCTTCGCCGGCGTGCTGGCCGCGCCGATCTATTCGGTCAACCCGAACATGGGCGCCGACCTGATCATCGTCGTCTTCGCGGTGGTGGTGATCGGCGGCATGGGTTCGATCATGGGCGCGATCGTCACCGGCTTCTCGCTCGGGCTGGTCGAGGGCCTGACCAAGGTGTTCTATCCAGAAGCTTCGGCGACCGTGATCTTCATCATCATGGCGATCGTGCTTCTGGTGAAGCCGGCCGGCCTGTTCGGCCGCGCCGCGTGAGGAATTGAGATGGCAGACATCGCTTCCACCGACGCTCCCGCCGCCGGCCTCGCCATCGGAGAGGTCGACGACAGCACCGAGCGGCTGCATCGCTACCTGATGATCGGCATCGCGGTCGCCCTCGTGATCGCGCCCTTCGTCGCCTACCCCGTCTTCGTCATGAAGGTCTTGTGCTTTGCGCTGTTCGCGCTCGCCTTCAATCTTCTGCTCGGCTATGGCGGCCTGCTCTCCTTCGGCCACGCCGCCTATTTCGGCATGGCGAGCTATGTCAGCGCCTACACCGCCAAGCATTGGGGGCTGACGCCGGAGCTCGCCATCCTCGCCGGCACGGGGATCGCCGCCCTGCTCGGCCTCGCCTTCGGCGCGCTCGCGATCCGCCGCCAGGGCATCTATTTCGCCATGATCACCCTGGCGCTGGCGCAGATGGCCTTCTTCTTCTCGCTGCAGACGCCGCGCTTCACCGGCGGCGAGGACGGCATCCAGGCGGTGCCGCGCGGCAAGCTCCTCGGCCTTGTGAGCCTCGCCGACGATCGCGCTCTCTACTGGCTCGTCGCCGCAATCTTCTTCGGCGGGCTGCTGCTGATCTACCGCATCATCCACTCTCCCTTCGGCCAGGTCTGCAAGGCGATCCGCGACAACGAGCCGCGTGCAATCTCGCTCGGCTACCGCGCCAGCCAGTACAAGCTCGCCGTCTTCGTGCTCTCGGCCGGGCTGGCGGGGCTCGCCGGCGCGACCAAGGCGATCGTCTTCCAGCTGGCCTCCCTCACCGACGTGCACTGGTCGATGTCGGGCGAGGTCGTGCTGATGACGCTGGTCGGCGGGCTCGGCACCGTCTTCGGCCCGATCGTCGGTGCAATCGTCATCGTCTCGATGCAGAATTTCCTGGCGACACTCGGCGCTTGGGTCACGGTGGTGCAGGGCGTCGTCTTCGTGATCTGCGTCCTGCTCTTCCGCGAAGGCATCCTTGGCCTGATCGCCAAATGGATCAAGAAGCCACTGTGACCGGTGGCTATTTGCCGAGCAGGTAGTCCGTTACGGCTGCTCGATCCGCTGCGCTCAGGCCGGCGGGCGGGCTCATCCAGCCGCCTTGCACCACCGCATCGGGATCGGCGAGATAGCCGAGCAGCCGCTCGCGATCCCAGGCGAGTTCTTGCGCCTTTGCAGCCTTGAACGCCGGCGAATAATCGAAGCCATCGGCTGAGCCGAGCGTACGCCCGCTGAGATTGGCAAGATGCGGTCCGGCCATTCCCGCCTTGGTGGGGTCGAGGCTGTGACAGGACTGGCAGGCCTTGAACACGGCCGCTCCCGCCTGCTCCTGCGCCTGAAGCGAGCTGGTCAGGGGCAGCGCGAGCGCCGAGAGCGCCGCGAGCCGCCACCTCACGCCGGCTTCACCGTCTGGATGCGCACCAGCCGGTTGGTGCCGCTCTCGCCGCCCCAGGCCTCGCCGCTCCGCCCGTCCATCTGGCGGACATTGGCGCCGGGCTTGTCGCTCGGAAAACTGTTGAACTCCTCGGTGAGCGGGTCGAAGCGGACGATGCTGTTGAGGGCGAAATCGGTGAGCCAGACCTTGTCGGCATCGTCGACATAGACCGAATAGGTCCGCGGCTTGTGGCCGGGCAGCTTCCAGCCCTTCCAGCTGCCGCTTTCGGTGTCGAAGGACGAGACCTGCCCGGAATTCCACTCGCTGACCCAGATCCGGTTCTTCGAATCCGACCAGACCCGGCGTGCGCCCTGCCCTTCCGTCGGCGGATCGACCACGGTGAAGGCGCCGCTCTGGGTGTTGATCCTGGCGATGTAGTTGCCGGCGAGCGAGGCGAACCAGATCTCGCCGGCAGGGGTGCGCGTCATGCCATAGGGACCGGCGCCGCGCGGCGCATCGAAGATCTCCATCTTGCCCGATTTCGGATCGAGGCGGCCGACGATGCCGTTCTGGCCGGTGAACCAGAGCATGCCGGCCTTGTCGAAGACCGGCGTATTGAGATTGGCGCGCTCGCGGCCTTGCGGCAGCTTGAACAGCTCGACCTTGTGCGTCTTGTCGTCGACGCGGGCGATCGCATTCTGTCCGCCCTCGGTGACCCAGGCGGCGCCATCAGGGCCGCGCACCACGCCATGCGGGGCAGCGCCGTCGCCGAGCGGAATCACCTTGGTCTGGCTGGTGCGTGGATCGAAGCGGCCGAGCACGCCGTTGCGTTGGCCGCAGACCCAGAGGGTGCCGTCGCCAGCATCGGTGACGTCGCGCGAGCCCTTGATCTCCGGCACCTCGAAATAGGTGACGATGAACGGGTTGCCAGGTTGCGGCTGGCCGGTCGCTTCGGCGCTGCGCAAGATCAGATTCGGCGCGGCAAGGCCGGCAAGACCGAATTTCAGGAACGAACGGCGCAGCATCGGCGTCTCCTTTCGTTGTCGGCCGGCGGATCATCTGCCTCAGGAAGAGAGGCGTAAACCGACAACATCGTGAAACTGTGGCTGCGGCCGGGCGGTTCCCACGGTCGTTTCTAGCGCTGTCGCTGGATTCCTTCGGGCAGGGCCGAGACTCGCGCCATCTCGCCGCTGCGGAGCGTAGCCGGATCAGCGAGATAGTCCCGGGCCATCGGCATGGCGTCGACGCCCCAGAACACGTCGCCGTCGATGACGAGACTCGGGACGCCGAAGACGCCGGCGGCAACTGCCTGCTCGGTCGCCAGGCGCAGGCGGTCCTTGACCTCCTGCTCGCCGATCAGCGCCAAGGCATCGGGGCGGCCGGCGGCATCCGCGACCTGCTGCAGGACCTGCGGATCATTGGCGTCGCGCCCCTCGCCCCAGACCAGGCGGAAGGCGACCGTGACCGCCGCTTCGCTTCCGTCGAGCGCGGTCAGCAGGCGCAACATCGCCAGCGGGTTGAAGGGATGGCTCGGCGGGAAGCGAAAGGGCACACCCATCGCCTGCGCCGTGTGGGTGGCGAGCCGGTAGGTATGGACGCGTTTGGGCGCGATCTCGGCCGGGCCGAGCTGGCCCCAGGCCTTGAGGACTGCGCCGAAAACGATCGGTTTCAGCATAACCGGCCGCTGTGCCCGGATCGCGTCGAGCCGCGTCAGCGCCAGGTGCGCGAAGGGTGAGATGATGTCGAAATACCAGAGGGCAGGCGCAGGCACGGGCAGGCTCACTTGACCAGTTCGAGGGCGGCGCGGAACTGTGGGTGCTCGGCGGTACGCAGCCATTCGAACACGACCATCTCGGTGGTGACGATCTCGGCGCCGTTTCGCTCCAGCCGGCGCAAGCTCACGTCCTTGCTTTCCGGCACGCGCGAGCCGACGGCGTCCTGCACCACGAAGACTCGGCGCTTATGCTCGAGCAGCGACAATGCGGTCTGGCCGAAGCAGACATGCGCCTCGCAGCCGCAGAGGACGAGGTCGTCATCGCCGGCGATGGCCTCGACGAAGCCTGGCGTGGCGCAGGCATCGAAGCTCATTTTGGCGATGGCGGGCGCGGCTTCGGCGAGGTCGGGAACCGTCGCGCTAAGCCCGGCCGGATTCTGCTCGGTCATCACGATCGGCACCTCCAGCAACTTTGCCGCCGCGACCAGCCTGCCGGCATTGGCGAGGAGGCGCGGCCCGTCATGGATCGCTGGCATCAATCGCGCCTGGAAGTCGATGACGACGAGGCGGGACCGTTTGGCGTTCATCAGATGCATCCGCATCACCTCCGCAGGAGCCGGTCGAGCTCGGTTTCGACATGGCGCTCCATCAGCGGGCGCGCCGAGGCGCCGAACATGCGGATGCGGCGGGTATGGGCCAGCAACAGCACGCCGGAAGCATGGGCGAAGGCGTCGGTCATGATCAACTCGGCCTGCGCGGCATCGGCGCCGAGTTCCTCTGCCGCGTCACGGATCGGAGCCAAGGTTGCCTCCAGCGCCTCGTTCAGCGTCTTGTCGCGCTCGCGGCCGAGGCCATGCGGGCGCATGCCGCCGCGAAACAGATAGAAGCCGAGATCGAGATCGCGGGGGTTCTGGGCATAAAAGTCGAAGAAGGCGAGTGCGGCGGCAGAGAAGCGCTCTGCCGGCGTAACGCCGGCAGCGACTGCGAGATCGACTGCCGCCTGCAGCGCGGCGATCGAGCGGCCGAGCACCTCGGCATAGAGCGCCTCCTTCGAGTCGAAATGGAAATAGAGCGCCGCCGGCGTGTAGCCAGCCTCTGCGGCGATCGCCCGCAGCGAAGCGCCGTCCAGCCCCTCGCGCTCAAACACGGCGCGCGCCGCGACGAGGATGCCTTCTCGCTTCCCGTCAGTCGCGGCATAGCGACCACGTTTTCGACTGACTGCTTCCTCGCTCACGCCCGAACGCCTCCAACCCTCTTGACGAAAATCTAACGCCGTTCAATTTTAACAGCAATCATCGCTCGGGAGGAGGCTAGCATGTTGATGGACGCAGCTGGCTATCGTGAATCGCTGCGTGCCTATCGGCCGCGTGTCTTCGTCGGCGGCCAGTGCGTCGAAAGCGTCGCCGACGAGGCGCTGCTGCTACCGGGCATAAACGGCATCGGTGTCACCTACGATCTCGCCCATGACGAGGCCCACCGGCCGATCATGACGGCGGTCCAGGACTCCTCCGGCCGCACCGTCAACCGCATGCTCCATATCGATGCCGGCTCCAGCGATCTGCTCGCCAAGCTCGAGGCCGTCCGGCTGGTCTGCAAGATCTCGGGCTGCGCCCAGCGCTACCTGACGCATGACGCCTTCAACGGCATCCTGCAGGCGACGGTCCGCGCCGACGCCAATCACGGCACCGAATATACCCAGCGCTTCCTCGCCTATATGCACCGCATCCAGGACGAGGACCTGACTTGCGGCGTCGCCATGACCGACGCCAAGGGCGACCGCTCGCTGCGGCCAGGCGCGCAGCCCAATCGTGATTCCTACGTCCACATCAAGGAGCGCCGACCGGACGGGATCGTCATCCGCGGCACCAAGGCGATCGTCACCGGCGCGCCTTATGTCCACGAATTCCTGGTGATGCCTTGCCGCACCCACGCCAAAGGCGACGAGGATTTCGCCGTCTGCTGCGCCGTGCCCTGCGATGCGCAGGGCATCACCATCGTCGCGCGCCCAGCCGGACGGCCGGGTGATCCTGCAGCGAAATTCTCGGCCAAGTACGGCCAGTCGACCGGCGCGGTGATGTTCGACGACGTCTTCGTGCCGTGGGAGCGCGTGTTCATCGCCGGCGAGACCGAGGAGGCCGGCTATCTCACCACCAGCTACGCCACCCATCATCGCCATAGCTGCATCGCCGCCCGGGCCGGCTTCGGCGACCTGCTGATCGGTGCCGGCGCGCTGATGACCCAGGCCAACGGGCTCGATGCCGACAGGCATTCCCATGTCCGCGAGCAACTGGTCGAGTTGATCACCATCACCGAGAGCTTCTTCGCCTGCGGTGTCGCAGCCTCAGTCTATTGCAGCAAGGACGAATCCGGGGTGGCGATGCCCGACGCAGTTTTCGCCAATATCGGCAAGCTGCTCCTGGCTACCAAGATCTACGACATGCACAGGATCGCGCATTACGTCTCCGGCGGCCTCGTTGTCGCCCTTCCCGGTCCGGACGAGGACCATAATCCCGAGACCTCGGCCTCGCTCGCGGCCGTGCTCACGGGGCGGCAGGACATCCCCTATGAGCAGCGGGCCGAGGTCGCCCGCTTCATCGAGGACCTCACCGTCTCCAAGGAGGCCGGCTGGTATTCGGTGATCTCGCTGCATGGCGGCGGCTCGCCGGAGGCGATGAAGCGCGAGATCTGGCGCAACTACCCGGTCATGGAAAAAGTCGCGCTGGTCGAGAGCCTGCTCGATCGCGGCGTGCTCGCCGACGGCTCGCGCGTCAGCAAGCAGCCCGGGCGCTGCTGCGTCACTGGCTGCGAGGTGCCTGAACGCATGACGACACAGGAGGCGGCGGAATGACCGTGCACGCTCACGCCACCCACCGGGTCCTCAACCAGGCCCGGCCCGCCACGGGCTGGAATGCCTTCTCCGGCGATACGGTGCTGCAGGGGATCGTCGCGCGCGGCGCACCCTGGGTCGCGGACAAGGCGGCGGCGCTCGGCGCCCAGGCCGGCGATGCCGAGGTGCAGGAGCTCGCCCGCCTCGCCAATCGCCATGGTCCAGAGCTCAGGACGCACGACCGCTATGGCAATCGTGTCGACTGGATCGACTTCCACCCGGCCTGGCACGAGTTGATGGCGCTCGCCTTCGCCCATGAAGTGCCCTCGCTTGCCTGGACGACGACAGAGCCGAACGGCCATCTCGGCCGCGCCGTGCTGTCCTATCTCTGGAACCAGATCGAGCACGGCGTCGGCTGCCCGACCGGCATGACCTATGCCGCCTTTCCCGGCCTCGCCCAGCCGGAATTTGCGCTTTGGCGGCAGAAGATCACCTCGGGCCGCTACGACAAGCGCCCGCTGCCGGTTACGCAGAAAACCGGCGCCAGCATCGGCTATGCGATGACCGAGAAACAGGGCGGCTCCGATCTGCGCCAGACCCAGACCACGGCCCGCTTCCTCGAGGATACGCCGGAAGGCCGGGTCTATCTGATCACCGGGCACAAATGGTTCTTCTCGGTGCCGCAATCGGACGGGTTCTTCACCCTGGCGCAGACTGAGAGCGGCGTCTCCTGCCTGTTCTGTCCGGGCTTCCTGCCCGATGGCAGCCGCAACCGGCTGCAGATCCAGCGCCTCAAGGACAAGGCCGGCAACCGCTCCAATGCCTCCTCCGAGGTCGAGTTCCGCGAATGCCTCGGCTGGCTGGTCGGCGAGGAGGGGGCGGGCATCAAGGAAATCCTCAGCCACGCTCATCTGACGAGGCTCGATTTCGCCGTCGGCTCGGCCGGGCTGATGCGCCAAGCGCTGACACTGGCGCTGAACCATACCCAATCGCGCCGCGGCTTCGGCTCCTCGCTCGCCGAGCAGCCGATGATGACCAATATCCTCGCCGATCTCGCGATCGACTCGGAGGCCTCGACGCTGATGGCCTTCAGGGTCGCCGCCGCGACCGATGCGATGGAGACGACCGAGCAGGAACGGCATCTCGCCCGCGTCACCACCCCGCTGGCGAAGTTCTGGAACTGCAAGCGCGCCGCCGCCTTCGTCGTCGAGGCGCTGGAATGCCATGGCGGCAACGGCTTCATCGAGGAGAACCCGATGGCGCGGCTCTATCGCGAGGCTCCGCTCAACGCGATCTGGGAGGGCACCTCGAACATGATGTGCATGGACGTGCTGCGCGCCTTCAACCGCGATCCGCGCACCAAGGAAGCCTTCATGACCGAGGTGGGCGCAGCCCGCGGCGCCAACCGCGCCCTCGACCGCTGGCTCGACCGGCTCGGCGACGAGGCGGCCAAACCGCGCAACGATGACGGTCACGGCCGCCGGCTCGCCAATCTGATGGCCTATGCGCTGCAGGCCTCGGAACTCAGGAAGCACGCCGACGAGGCGGTGTTCGAGAGCTTCTGCCGCTCGCGGCTCGACGCCGACTGGGGCTATGTCTTCGGCACGCTCGACCCCGCGCCGGAGCTGGCGGGGATCGTGCGCCGAGCGACAGTCGCGCAGGGCTGAACCTCAGCCCTGCGATGATCCATAAAAACACGCGCCCCAAGCCCGATCCCTCAGGGAGCGGGCATCCCACCGACCCTATGCGCGTGGTCTGGCTCGCTGCGCGCTCAGGCGGCGCAGCAGGCGTGGGCTTTCGGCTGGTCCTCGTATTCGTCGTGGCGCTTGACGAAGCTCAGCGTCGAAGTTTCGTTGCGGCCTTTCGGGGCACGGTCGAGGATCATCAGCGTCGCCAGCATCTCCTCGCCGCCGCGGGCATAACCCGAATAGGTGTGGAAGACCTCGCCGTTCTCGTCGCGGATGAAGGAGCTGAGGCCGGGCAATTCGTCAAAGGCCTGCTCCGACGGCGTGCGGGTGAAATTGTAGAGCACCGCGCCCTCTGCGAGCTCCTCCTTGGTGAAGGAAGCCTGATAGTCGAAGTTGAAATCGCTGCCGAAGGACGAGACCCAGGGGATGGTCCAGCCCATGCGCGCCTTGTAGGCCTCGATCTTGGCGAGCGGTGCGCGCGAGACCATGTCCAGCGTGACGTCGTGATTGTTGAGATGCGCCAGCGTGCCGCCGAGATGATCGGCCATGAAGGAGCAGCCTGGGCAGCCTGCCTCCCAGTCCGGCCCGAACATGAAGTGGTAGACCACGAGCTGACTGCGACCGTCGAACAGTTCGGCGAGCGTCTTCCTGCCCGAAGGTGTGTCGAACACATAGTCCTTGTCGACCTTGACCCAGGGCAGAGCCAGCCGCTCGGCATTGATCTCGTCGCGCAGCCGGGTGAATTCCTTCTCGCGGCTGAGCAGGGCCTTGCGCGCCTCAAGCCATTCGGATCGGGGAACCACATGATGCTCCATCATCGCCTCCTTGCAGCCCTCAGCCGTTCAGCCTAATCTTGTTGCGTTGATATCAACATATCTGAACGATGTCAAAATCACCGGAAGCCCCACTCGAAGCCCTCGTTCCTTTCGCCACCACGCTGCATGTGCGCGACCATTGCCTGTGCCTGCATGTCCAGCGGGCGGCGCGCTCGCTGGCGCGATTGTTCGACGAGGCGTTGCGCCCGGTCGATCTCACCAATCAGCAATTCTCCCTCCTGATGTCGCTGAACCGGCCGGAACCACCGCCGATCGGCCCGGTCGCCAGCCTGCTCGGCATGGACCGGACGACGCTGACCGCAGCGCTGAAGCCGCTGGAGCGCCGCGGCCTCGTCGTCGTGACTGCCGGCGAGAAGGACCGCCGCAGCCGGCTCCTGGCAATTACGCCGGAGGGAATTGCCCTGCTGGCGAAGGCCATGCCGATCTGGCAGCGCACGCATGACGAGGTCGATGACCGCCTGACTGACATCGAGCCGGCCAGGCTGAGGCAGGCGCTCCAGGCCGTGTCATAGCCGCGCCACATCGCCCCGGCCCATTGGCCATGCATCCAACAGACGGTGCCGACCCAAGGAGCACGCAATGCCCCAGATGATCTTCGTCAACCTGCCGGTGAAGGACCTCAAGAAGTCGATGGCCTTCTTCGAGGCGCTCGGCTTCTCCTTCAACCCGCAATTCACGGATGACACCGCCGCCTGCATGGTGATCAGCGACACGATCTTCGCGATGCTGCTGACCCATGAGAAATTCGCCGGCTTCTCGCCGAAGCCGATCGCCGACACCAGCCAGTCGCTCGAAGTCCTGACCGCGCTCTCGCGTGACAGCCGCGAGGCGGTCGATGCGATCGTCTCAGCCGCGCTCGCCGCCGGCGGCACGACCTTCAGCGAGCCGAAGGATTACGGCTTCATGTACGCCCACGGCTTCCAGGACCTCGACGGCCATGTCTGGGAGGTGATGTGGATGGACGAGAGCGCGACGCAGCAATAGCCCGTGGGGCGAGGCTCATCAAAAAATTCGGGGGCGCGGCATTGCTGCCGCGCCCCTTTTGCGCTTTTGAGCCGGGAGGAGGGGGCTCAGCTGCGCTTGGGCGGAGACGCTGGCCAGCTCTTGATCAGCGTGTCGTAGTCGATCGTCTCGCCCTTCGGCTTCTCATTGGCGAGCTTGCGCTGTGGTGCGAGCGTGCCGGCCTTCTCGGCCTTGGCAAACCACTCTTCCGCCGTGGTGCGCGGGTTGAGCTTCGGTCCGCAATCACCCTGCACGCCGGAGCGCTCGAGCCGCTCCATCACCGAGTCCTGCGCCGCGGCGAGGGCATCCATCGCCGCCTGCGGCGTCTTGGCGCCGGAGGAGGCGTCGCCGATGTTCTGCCACCAGAGCTGGGCGAGGCGCGGATAGTCCGGGACGTTGTTGCCGGTCGGGGTCCACTGCACGCGCGCCGGCGAGCGGTAGAACTCGATCAGCCCGCCGAGCTGCGGAGCGCGCTCGGTGAAGCTCTTGTCCCAGATGTCGCTCTCGCGGATGAAGGTCAGGCCGACATGGCTCTTCTTCAGGCTGACCGTCTTGGAGACGATGAACTGCAGATAGAGCCAGGCCGCCTTGCGGCGCTCGACCGGGGTCGAGTTCAGCAGGGTCGCCGAACCGGCGTCCTGGTAGCCGAGCTTCATCCCGTCCTTCCAGTAGGACCCCTTGGGCGAGGGCGCCATCCGCCATTTCGGCTTGCCGTCGGCGCTCATTACCGGCAGGCCAGGCTTGACCATGTCGGCGGTGAAGGCGGTGTACCAGAAGATCTGCTGGGCGATGGAGCCCTGCGCCGGCACCGGGCCGGACTCGCCGAAGGTCATGCCCTGCGCCTGCGGCGGGGCGTATTTCTTCAGCCAGTCGACATATTTGGTGATCGAGTAGACCGCCGCCGGGCCATTGGTGTCGCCGCCGCGCTCGACCGAGGAGCCGACCGGGCGGCAGCCCTCCATGCGGATGCCCCATTCGTCGACCGGCAGGCCGTTCGGGATGCCCTTGTCGCCATTGCCGGCCATGGAGAGCCAGGCGTCGGTGAAGCGCCAGCCGAGCGAGGGGTCTTTCTTGCCATAGTCCATATGGCCGAAGACCTTGGTGCCGTCGATCTCCTTGACGTCGTTGGTGAAGAACTCGGCGATGTCCTCATAGGCCGACCAGTTCACGGGAACGCCGAGATCGTAGCCGTATTTGGCCTTGAACTTCTCCTTGAGGTCGGCGCGCTGGAACCAGTCGTAGCGGAACCAGTAGAGGTTCGCGAACTGCTGCACCGGCAGCTGGTAGAGCTTGCCGTCCGGCCCTGTGCCGAAGGACTTGCCGATGAAGTCGTCGATATCGAGGCCGGGATTGGTGACGTCTTTGCCCGGCCCCGCCATCCAGTCGGTCAGATTGGTTGCCTGCTTGTAGCGGAAATGCGTGCCGATCAGGTCGGAATCGTTGATCCAGCCGTCATAGATGTTCTTGCCGGACTGCATCTGCGTCTGGATCTTCTCGACCACGTCGCCTTCCTGGATCAGGTCGTGCGTCAGCTTGATGCCGGTGATCTCGCTGAACGCCTTGGCCAGGGTCTTGGCCTCGTATTCATGCGTGGTGATCGTCTCCGAGACGATGTTGATCTCCATGCCGGCGAAGGGCTTCGCCGCATTGATGAACCATTCCATCTCCTTCTGCTGCTCCTCCTTGGAGAGCGTCGAGGGCTGGAACTCGCTGTCGATCCATTTGCGCGCCTCCTCGGGGCCGGCGAGGGCCGGTCCGGCAGCGGCGACCAGCGCGAACAGGCTGGCGCTGGCGAGGCAAGAGAGATTCGTCTTGAGCGTCGTCATCGTTGTCCTCCGATGTTCCCTTTGGAATGCCGCCCGTTCTCCGGGTTCGGTCGTTTCTTGTTGTTGGGCTCGAGCCCTTCTCAGACGAAGCGGAACACCGCCGCGGCATAGAGGAGCGCGAGGCCGGAAGCCCACCACAGCGGCTGGCCGACGATCCCGAGCCAGGCCAGGTGAATGAAGGCGCTGCCGAGCAGCGAGATGAAGAGCCGGTCGCCGCGCGTGGTGGCGATGCCAAGCACGCCGACCCGCTCGGTTTCGGGCCGGAAGATCGCGAGCAGGGTCAGGATCAGAAGCAGGCTGGCGATGCCGGCGAAGAAGACGCCGGTCTGCCAGGTCCAGGCCATCCAGGCGAGTTCCATCACACCCTCCCCAGGGCGAAGCCCTTGGCGATGTAGTTGCGGACGAACCAGATCACGAGCGCGCCGGGGATCAGCGTCAGCACGCCCGCGGCGGCGAGCACGCCCCAGTCCATGCCGGCGGCCGAGACCGTGCGGGTCATGGTCGCGGCGATCGGCTTGGCGCTGACGCTGGTCAGCGTGCGCGCCAGCAGAAGCTCGACCCAGGAGAACATGAAGCAGAAGAAGGCGGCGACGCCGATGCCCGAGGCGATCAGCGGCATGAAGATCTTCACGAAGAAGCGCGGGAAGGAATAGCCGTCAATCGCCGCGGTCTCGTCGATCTCGCGCGGCACGCCGGACATGAAGCCTTCGAGGATCCAGACCGCCAGCGGCACGTTGAACAGGCAATGGGCGAGAGCCACCGCGAGCGGCGTGTCGAACAGGCCGATCGCCGAATAGAGGTTGAAGAAGGGCAGCGCGAACACCGCCGGCGGCGCCATCCGGTTCGAGAGCAGCCAGAAGAACAGGTGCTTGTCGCCGAGGAAGCGGTAGCGCGAGAAGGCGTAGGCTGCCGGCAGCGCGAAGGCGAGCGAGAGCAGGGTGTTCAGCGCCACATATTGCAGCGAGTTGATGTAGCCGTTGTACCAGCTCGGATCGGTGAAGATCTTGGTGTAGTTGTCGAAGGTGAAGGTCCGAGGCCAGAGCGTCAGCGCGTTGGTGATCTCGGTGTTGGTCTTGAAGCTCATGTTGACGAGCCAATAGATCGGCAACATCAGTGCGGTCAGATAAAGCGAGAGGATCAGCCGGCCGCCGCGCATCAGCCCCTCCCTGCTTCAGAGTCGGCCCGCGCATCGGCGGTGGTCATCACCGTGTAGAACACCCAGCAGACCGCGAGGATGATCAGGTTGTAGACGATCGAGAGCGCCGCGGCCTTGCCGAGGTCGAACTGGCCGAGCGCGAGCTTCACCAGTTCGATCGAGAGGAAGGTCGTCGAATTGCCGGGGCCGCCGCCGGTGACGACGAAGGGTTCGGTGTAGATCATGAACGAGTCCATGAAGCGCAGCAGCACGGCGATCAGAAGCACGCGGTTCATCTTCGGCAGCTGGATGGTGCGGAACACGGCCCAGCGCGAGGCGCCGTCGATGCGCGCCGCCTGGTAATAGGCGTCGGGGATCGACTTCAGGCCGGCATAGCAGAGCAGCGCGACCAGCGAGGTCCAGTGCCAGACATCCATCACGACGATGGTGAACCAGGCCGCGACCGGGTCGGAGACGTAGTTGTAGCGGATGCCGAGGCCGTTCACCGCCGCACCGAACAGGCCGATGTCGCCGCGCGCGAAGATCTGCCAGATCGTGCCGACCACGTTCCACGGAATCAGCAGCGGCAGCGCCATCAGCACCAGCGTCGCCGAGACCGTCCAGCCCTGGCGCGGCATCGACAATGCGACGAGGATGCCGAGCGGGATCTCGATGGCCAAAATGATCGCGGAGAAGGCGAGGTTGCGCCAGAGCGAGTCGTAGAAGCGCGAGCCGAGATCGCTCTTGGGATCGAGCAATTCGGCGAACCAGCCGACGCCGTTCCAGAAGAACTGGTTGTTGCCGAAGGAATCCTGGACGGAATAGTTCACCACCGTCATCAGCGGGATCACTGCCGAGAAGGCGACGATCAGCAACACCGGCAGGACGAGCAGCCAGGCCTTCTGGTTGACCGGCTTCATGGCTGGCCTCCCGGAAGCGCTTGCCCCTTCACCAGATGGCCGTCGCTGTAGATGTGGATCTGGCCGGCCTGCAGCGAAAGCGCCGCCTGATCGCCGTCGAAGCTGACGCCTTCCGGCACGCTCGCGGCGAGCTTCAGGCCATCGAGCTCGACCCGGGCGATGCGGGCGCGGCCGATATCGTCGATCCTGCTGATCCTGACCGGCAGGCCGGCGCCGCGCGGGGAAAGCACCGCATATTCCGGCCGGATGCCGAGCTCGATCTTGCCGGAGAGTGCAGGGTAGTGCCGCGCCAGCGCGATCTCCTGCCCGGCAAGGCTCGCCTGTGCGCCTTCGACCTTGCAGGGCAGCACGTTCATGCCGGGTGAGCCGATGAAATGGCCGACGAAGGTGTGGGCCGGATGCTGGAACAGTTCCGCCGGCGTACCGGTCTGCACCACCCCGCCATCATGCATCACCACCACCGTATCGGCGAAGGTCAGCGCCTCCGTCTGGTCATGGGTGACGTAGATCATGGTGAGGTCGAGCTTGCGGTGCAGCTCTTTCAGCATCGAGCGCAACTGCCATTTCAGATGCGGGTCGATGACTGTCAGCGGCTCGTCGAACAGGATCGCGGCGACGTCGGGCCGCACCAATCCGCGCCCGAGCGAGATCTTCTGCTTGGCATCGGCGCCGAGCCGGCTCGCCTTGCGATCGAGCGCCGAGGTCAGATCGAGCAGGCCGGCGATCTCGGCGACGCGGGCGTCGATCTGCGCCTTTGGGACGCCGCGGTTCTTCAGGGGGAAGGCGAGGTTCTCGCGCACCGTCATCGTGTCGTAGACGACCGGAAACTGGAAGACCTGGGCGATGTTGCGCGCTTCGGTCGGCAGCTGCGTCACATCCTTGTCGTCGAACAGGATGCGCCCGCGCGTCGGCACGACGAGGCCGGAGATGATGTTGAGCAGCGTGGTCTTGCCGCAGCCGGAAGGGCCGAGCAGCGCATAGGCGCCGCCCTGGCGCCAGACATGGTCGACCTCGCGCAGGGCGTAGTCCTGCGGCCCCTGCGGGTCACTCTTGTAGGAATGGGCCAGCTTGTCGAGCGTGATCTGGGCCATCTTACGCCGCCTTTGCCGGAGCGGCGACCGCGAGCGCGCCGCCCGCGTCGAACAGGAAGATGCGGGCAGGATCGAGCCAGGCGGTCACGGTCGCGCCCGGCTCCAATCGTCGCACGCCCGGCACAAGTGCGATCAGGCGGTGCGCGCCGACATCGAGATGGACGAAGGATTCCGAGCCGGTGATCTCGGAGACGGAGACGCTCGCCTGCAGCTCGATCGCAGGAGCGGGAAGCGCGTCGAGCGCGAGATGATGGGCGCGGAAGCCGATCGAATAGGCGCCATCGGGGACGCTGGCGAAGGCGCCAGTGGCTGGAATACTCTGGCCGGTCGAGAGCCGGACCTCACCGCCCTGCTTGGTGCCTGCCAGCGTGTTGAGCGGCGGGTCGGAGAAAACCTGCGCGGTGACGAGGTCATGCGGCTGGCGATAGACCTGCGCGGTCGGGCCGAACTGTGTCACCCGGCCCTGGAATAGTGTCGCGGTATTGCCGCCGAGCAGCAGCGCCTCGCTCGGCTCGGTGGTGGCGTAGACGAAGATCGCGCCGGATTCGGCGAAGATGCGCGGCAATTCCTCGCGCAGTTCCTCGCGCAATTTGTAGTCGAGATTGGCGAGCGGCTCGTCGAGCAGCACGAGCTCGGCGCGCTTGACCAGCGCGCGGGCGATCGCGGTGCGCTGCTGCTGACCGCCGGAGAGTTCGAGCGGCTTGCGCTGGAGATAGGGCTCGAGCCGCAGCAGCGCCGCGGCGCTCTTCACGCGGCTCTCGATCTCGCTCGCCGGCAGGCCGGCCACGCGTAAGGGAGAGGCGATGTTCTCGTAGACCGAGAGCGCGGGGTAATTGATGAACTGCTGGTAGACCATCGCGACATTGCGCTTCTGCACCGGCAGTCCGGTGACGTCGCGGCCTTCGATCAGCACCTTGCCGCTGCTCGGGGCATCGAGCCCCGCCATCAGGCGCATCAACGAGGTCTTGCCGGCGAGCGTCGCGCCGAGGAGGACGTTGAGCGAGCCCTTCTCCAGTGTCAGCGAGATGTCGCTGAGCAGGGTCTGCGCGCCGCGCGTCAGGCCGATACTGTCCAGCGTCAGGCTCATCCGCGCGCCTCCATCCTGACGGAAGCGGGCGGCGATGCCTTCGCCGCCATGTAGTCGTCGAGCGCCCGGCGCTGCTCGGGCGAGAAGCGCAGGCCGAGCTTGCTGCGCCGGAACAGCGCGTCCTCGGCGCTCACAGCCCATTCCTGGCTCATCAGCCAGTTAACCTCGCGCTCGGTCAGATCGGCGCCGAAGATGCGGCCGAGATCGGCCATCGCCTTGGCGCCTTCGAGCAGGGTTTCCGTGCGGGTGCCATAGGCGCGCGCGAGCCGGCGCGCCAGCTTGCGCTCAAGCCAGGGGCGGGAGGCAGAGATGCGCTCGACCAGTCCCTCGAAGCCCTCGACCGGGAAATCGCCTCCGGGCAGGTGCGCTCCGGCGGTCCAGGCCGGCGCGCGCAGCGCAGGCACTGCCGCGGAGAGCTTCTCGACTGCCGCCTCGGCAAGCCGGCGCGCCGTGGTGATCTTGCCGCCGAAGACAGAGAGCAGTGGCGCCGAGCCGGCCGGCTCGTCCAGCGTCAGCACATAGTCGCGCGTCGCTTCCTGCGCCTTGCTGGCGCCGTCGTCATAGAGCGGGCGCACGCCGGAATAGGTCCAGACCACGTCCTCGCGCTTGATCGGCTTGCGGAAATACTCGCTCGCGGCGGCGCAGAGATAGGCGATCTCGTCATCGCTGGCGGCGACCTTGGCCGGGTCGCCGTCATAGTCCTTGTCGGTGGTGCCGATCAGGGTCAGGTCGCCCTCATAGGGGATGGCGAAGATGATGCGGCCGTCGGCGTTCTGGAAGATATAGCAGCGCTCGTGCTCGAACAGGCGCGGCACCACGATATGGCTACCCTGGACCAGCCGCACGGCGGCCGGCCGGTTGCTGGCGACGATGCCGTTCAGCACATCGGCAACCCAGGGCCCGGCGGCGTTGACGAGCACGCGGGCGCTCGTCTCGGCCCGGACCCCATCAGGCCCCTCGGTCGTGACCACCCAGAGATCGCCTTGGCGGCGGGCGCCGATGACCTTGGTCCGCGGCAGGACCTTGGCGCCATGCTCGGCCGCGTCGCGGGCGTTGAGCACGACGAGCCGGGCATCCTCGACCCAGCAGTCGGAATACTCGAAGGCGCGGTCGAAGCGCGGCTGCAAGGGCTCGCCGGCGGCGTCGCGCTTGAGGTCTAGCGAGCGCGTCGCCGGCAGCAGCTTGCGGCCGCCGAGATGGTCGTAAAGGAAGAGGCCGAGCCGCAGCATCCACCAGGGCCGCAGGCCCGCATGATGCGGCAGCACGAAGCGCAGGGGCCGGATTATGTGCGGCGCAGCGCGCCACATCACTTCGCGCTCAGTCAATGCCTCGCGCACCAGCCGAAATTCGTAATGCTCGAGATAGCGCAGCCCGCCATGGATCAACTTGGTCGAGGCCGAGGAGGTGGCGCTGGCGAGATCCGACTGCTCGAACAGGACGACCGAAGCGCCACGCCCCGCCGCATCGCGCGCAATGCCGCAGCCGTTCACGCCGCCGCCGATGATGGCGATGTCGAACACCGGAGCCGTCACACACTTCCTCCCGCAGGCACTCCTGCGAGCGCCTCTTCAACGCACGGTAGAGCGTGATTTTGTTGCGTGCAACGGCAAAACGAAAGTGAAAGCGAAAATTCTAGGTTTCGTTTTGGCTGTATGCAGCATGCTCGATCAGCGTTTCGGTTTCGACTACCTTTATGCCCTCGCTCTGGCAGAGCTCGCGCAAGGGGGGAGGGTCGAGCCGATCGGTGACGAAGACGTCGACATCGCGCAGATGGCCGATGCGTACCGGGGCGGAGCGCTCGAATTTGGTGCTGTCGGCGACGAGCAGGCATTGCCGGGCGTTCTCGATGATCGCCTGGGAGACGCGGACCTCGCGATAGTCGAAATCGAGCAGCGCTCCCTCCTCGTCGATGGCGGAGGTGCCGACCACGGCATAGTCGACCTTGAACTGGCGGATCAGGTCGACGGCAGCGGCGCCGATCACGCCGCCATCCGAGCGCCGGACCGGGCCGCCGGCGACGATCACCTCGATATTCTGATGCGGGTAGAGCAGAGTCGCGACATGCAGGTTGTTGGTGATGACGAGCAGGCCGTGATGGTCGGATAGCGCACGCGCCACCTCCTCCGTCGTGGTGCCGATATTGATGAAGAGCGAGGCGTCGTTCGGGATCAGCGCCGCCGCAGCCCGGCCGATCGCCGCCTTCTCGTCGCGGGCGATGAAGCGGCGCGCCTCATAGGCGAGGTTCTCGACGCCGGACGCCACCACGGCCCCGCCATGCACCCGTGACATGATGCGTTGATCGCAGAGCTGGTTCAGGTCCTTGCGGATCGTCTGGGCGCTGACCTCGTAGCGCGCCGCGAGGTCCTCGACATTGACGCGTCCCTGCGCCCTGGCCAGCGCCACGATCTCGCGCTGGCGTGGCGTGATGCTCTCCATGTCCGGCTCCTCGTGACGTGGCGCCAAGCTGACCGCGCCGGCGGGTAGCGTCAACCTCAGGCAGTTCGGCGGCTAATCACCTGCGGCACTGTGCCGTGCAGCCATGATGGCAAGGCATGTCAAAAGACATGCGCGTTTGACAGACACTGCGCTAGCGGTCGAACTGTCTCGTCTTCACCCCGACTCGAAGGCCCACCCGTGCCGACACCGTTCGACAAGGATGTCCGCTTCCTGCGCGCCGTGCTGGCTGCGTCGGATGACTGCATCAAGGTCATCAGCCTCGACGGCACGCTCGAATTCATGAGCGAGGGTGGCCAGCGCGTGATGGAGGTCCAGGATTTCGAGGCAATCCGCGGCTGTCCGTGGATGCAGTTCTGGGAGGGCGCGAGCAAGGCTGAGGCCGAAGCGGCGTTGACGGCGGCACGGGCCGGCAACAGCTATCGCTTCCAGGGGCCGGCCAACACCGCCGCCGGCAATCCGCGGTATTGGGATGTGCAGGTCTCGCCGATCCTCGCGCCGGACGGCAAGCCCGAGGCGATTCTCTCGGTTTCGCGCGACATCACCGAGCTGCATGCCGGCGAGGAGCGCTATCGCTTGCTGGCGGGCGAGTTGAACCATCGCATCAAGAACCTGCTCGCGATGGTCTCGGGGATCGTCAACCAGTCGCTGCGCGGCTCCAACGAGCCGCTAGACATCGTGAAGCGCCGCCTCTCCGACCGGTTGCAGGCGCTTGCGGCGGCGCAGGACGTGCTGATGATGGCGAGCCGCCACGGCGCCGATCTCCGGCAACTGGTCGAGGTCGTGCTGTCGCCACACCGCTCCGGCGAGCGCCTCGCAGTCGACGGTCCTTCGGTGACGCTCTCGTCGAAGTGCGCGCTGGCAATGGCACTCGCTTTGCACGAACTCGGCACCAATGCAGTGAAATACGGCGCGCTTTCGCAGGATGGCGGCCATGTCGACGTCTCCTGGAGCAACCAGGGCGGCGAGTTCCATTTCCGCTGGCAGGAAAGTGGCGGGCCGCCGGTGACGGCGCCGCAGCGGCGCGGCTTCGGCTCGCAGATGATCGAGAAGGTGCTCGGCAGCTATCTCGGCGGCACGGCGCAGCTCGATTTCGCGCCTGATGGCATCACGCTCGTCCTCGACGCGCCAACGGCGGCGCTGGCGGAGGGCTAGCAGCCGGCGGCCGACCTCTGTATGGCGGCACGAAACCGGCTAATCTCGCCGGCAGGTTCCGGCAGGAGATCGATACGCCGATGGTGAGGAGCTCGCGCCGCGCTGCCATCCTCATAGCGGGCCTTATCGCGTTCGGGCTCGCCTGCGCCGCCTATTCGCTGAACCGGCGCAGCCATGACGCCGCTGCGCTGGAGGAGGCCGGGCGCACGCTGCACCGCCTGATCTCGCAGCGGGTCGACCAGCACGACGCCCACCTGACCAGCCTGTCGGCGCTGGTTCAGGCGGCCGAGCCGGCGCCGGTTGCGACGGTCGAGCAGGTGGCGGCCAGCATCGTCCGCTTCTATCCGCGCATTGTCGGCATCGACGTCGTTGATCTCGCATTGAGCCCGCCGCGTTCACTGCTCGACGCCGCCGATCCCGCTGTCGTCGCGGAGGAGGCCCGGCAGGCGGTCGGGTCGACCCTGCGCACGCGCGCGCTCGACGGCGGCAAGCTGCTTCTGGTCAAACGCGCGCTTACCGACGGCGTCGGCCATTATGCACTCGCCCTCGTCATCGACATGGCCCGACTCTCGGCGAGCGATACGCCTCTGCCGGACGGAACGCAGGCTCAACTACGGCTGATCGAGCAAGGTCGCGCGGCCGGCGAGTCGGCGAGCGCCTTCAGCGCCGATATCGCCAGCCGCACCCAACCCTTACGCCTGACTCTGACGACGAGTGCGCCGGACTGGCCCCTGCCGCCACCGGGATTCCTGGCGCTGGCGGGTGTACTCGTCGCCCTAGCAGGACTTCTGATCGACCGCCTGCTCGAAGCCCGCAGCGCTGCGCGTGAGGCGGCGCGAAAGGCCGTGCTCGCCGAGCAGGATGCGCGCCTCGCCCATGCCGGGCGCGTCAATGCGATGGGCGAACTCGCCTCCGGCATCGCCCATGAATTGACCCAGCCTTTGACCGCGATCCTCGGCCAGGCCCAGGCCGGGAGACGCCTACTCACGCAGCCGGAGCCGGATCAGGCGGTGCTCGCCGGCGCTTTCGAGGCAATCGCGCGCAATGCCCGCCGCGCCGGCGATATTCTGGGACGGCTGCGCGCCTGGATCAGCAAATCCGAGCCGGCCATCGAGACGGTCGATCTGACCGAGCTCGCCGGCGAGGTCGTCCACCTCCTTGCGGCGAACGCTCAGAGTGCCGGCGCGACATTGCAGGTCGGCGGCGACGGCAGCCGGCCGCTGGTGCGGGCCGATCGCGTCCAGCTCGAACAGGTCGTCTTCAACCTCGCCCGCAACGGGCTGGAGGCGGTCGAAGGCCGCGATGGCGAGCGCAACGTGACGATCGAGCTCGGCACGCAAGGGAGCGACGCCGTGCTCGCGGTCCGCGACAGCGGGCCCGGCCTGTCGCCGGAGGCGCATGCACGCCTGTTCGAACCCTTCTTCACCACCAAGCCGGCCGGCCTTGGTCTCGGCCTCGCCCTCTGCGTTCGGTTGGTCGAGCGCTTCGACGGAACGCTCGCTGCCGAGAACGCCGCGGAGGGCGGCGCGGTCTTCAGCGTCCGCCTGCCGCGCATCGCCGATCAGGCCCGGCGGGAGGCGGCCGAATGAGCCGGCAGCTCGTCCATTTGATCGACGACGACTGGGAGGTGCGCGAGGCGCTGAGCTTCCTGCTGCGCACCATCGGGCTCGAGGTCCAGCCGCATGCCGACGGCGCCGCCTTCCTGGAGGTGCTGCCGGGCTTGCGGCCGGGCTGCATCGTCACCGATATCCGCATGCCGCGCCTGACCGGGCTGAAGCTCCAGGAAAGGCTCGCAGCCGCCCGTTGCCGCTGGCCGGTCGTGGTCATCACCGGCCATGGCGATGTCGAGGCCTGCCGCGCCGCCTTCCGCAACGGCGCCGCCGATTTCCTGACCAAGCCGGTCGACGAGCAGGTGCTGATCGACACCGTCCAGGCGGCGCTGGCGACGCTCGACGGCATGCTCGCCGCCGAAAGCGGCAGCGCGTCATCGCGCGAGCGGCTCGGCCGCCTGTCGCAGCGCGAGGCCGAGATCCTCTCTCTGATCGCCGAGGGACGCTCGACCAAGGAGATCGCCCGGGCGCTTACGATCTCGCCGCGCACCGTCGACACGCACCGCGCCCATATCGCCGAGAAGCTGGAGACGACCTCGGTCGCGGAGATGGTCCGGCTGCACCTCGTCGGAGTCGATCGGTAGAACTACGTAGGCTTTGCGCGGATCGCCCGGATGCACGCGCCAAGCCGGGTTCGGCATCATCCCCTCACACCATTCCGGTGGTCACCAGAGGGATTGCCATGTCGTTCGCCCGCCTCGCCATCATGTCCGCCGCCATCGCCCTGCCGACGCTCGCCCAGGCTCAGGTTGCCCAGGTCCGCGCTCTGCCGACCGCGCTCGCCGTAGAGCTCGCCCAGGCGACCGTCGCCGCCTGCGCCGCCAAGAACTTCAACGTCGCCGCGACCGTGGTCGACCGTGGCGGCGTCGTGCTCACCACCATCCGCGCCGACCGCGCCGGCCCGCACACCATCGACGCCAGCCGCGCCAAGGCCTTCACCTCGGTGTCCGCCAAGAACAACACCGGCGCCATGGCGGAAGCTGCAGCCAACAATGCCGGCGCGCGCAACCTCGTCCATATCCAGGGCTTCCTGCTGCTCGGCGGCGGCGTGCCGGTGAAGGTCGGTGACGAGGTCATCGCCGCGGTCGGCGTCGGCGGCGCTCCCGGCGGCCATCTCGACGAGGAATGCGCCAATGCCGGCCTGCAGGCGATCGCCGCCAAGCTGAAGTGACCGGTCTTCAGTAAGGGGGCATCAGGGCCGTTGCCGCAAGGCAGCGGCCCTGATCGTCTCAGGCGGCAGGCTCCGCCGTTACCGCTCGCGTTGCCTCGTTCGGCATCGCCTTCAGCGTCGCGGCCCAGAACGCGAGCGCGACTGCTGCGATCACCGCGCCGAGCAGGCTCACGCCGGTCCAGCCGGCATGCGCATAGACCAGCGTCGAGCTCGACGAGCCCAGCGCGCTGCCGATCGAATAGAACACCATGTATCCGGCTGTCAGCCGACTCTGCGCCTCCGGCCGGACGCGGTAGATCATCGCCTGGTTGGTGACGTGCACCGCCTGCAGGCCGAAATCGAGGATCAGCACGCCGGCGATCAGGAAGAGGATCGATTGCGGCAAGAGCCCGATTGGCAGCCAGGCGGCGAGCATCAGCGTGAGCGCGATCCCGGTGAGGCGCTGGCCATGGCCGCGATCGGTCCAGGCACCGGCCCGCGTCGCGCCGAGCGCGCCCGCTGCCCCGGCGAGGCCGAACAGGCCGATCGCCGTATGCGATAGCGAGAAGGGCGGGGCTGCGAGCGGCAGCACCAGGGGCGTCAGCAGCGTGGTGACATCGGCGAAGATCAGCATGGCGATCACCGCCCGGATGCGCAGCACCTTCTCATCGCGGAACAGGGTGAAGAGCGAGCCGATCAGCCGTGGATAAGACAACGTCGACGGCTGCTTGTGTTCGGGCGGCAGGGCCCTGAACAGGACGATGGCGATGACCAGCGTCGCTCCTGCCGAGAGCAGATAGACCGCCCGCCAGCCCGAGAGATCGGCCATCGCGCCGGCGATGGCGCGTGCCAGCAGGATGCCGAGCACGATCCCGCTTGTCACTGTGCCGACGACCTGGCCGCGCTCTTCCGGCCGCGCCAGGCTCGCCGCATAGGCGACGAAGGCCTGCGTCACCACGGCGAGGAAGCCCATCGCCGCCATTGCGGCCAACAGCATCGCGCCCGAGACCGAGACAGCGACGCAGATCAGCGCGGCGACCGAGAGCAGCGATTGCAGCACGACGAGCTTGCGGCGGTCGACGAGATCGCCGAGCGGCACCAAAAAAATCAGCCCGAGCCCGTAGCCGAGCTGCGTCGCCCCGACGACCAGGCCGACCGTCGCCCGCGACAGCCCGAGGTCGTCGGCGATGATGTCGAGCAGCGGATGGGCGAAATAGGCGTTGGCGACAGCAAGCCCGCTCGCCACCGCGAAGAGCAGGATCATGCCGGCTGAAAGCCGCGCTGTCGGAGGAGGCGATGGGCGTGCGTCAGCGCTCGCGGCGCCGGCTGGCGCCGCCTCAGGATCCAGTCGCATGGGCAGGTCTCCGCTAGATAAGTTTCATAATAAAACTTATTGCGGTGTAACCTCGTCAGTTTTATCTTGCAACCGAAAGCCGATCACGGAGACTTGAGGAGAACGCGGAAACGATGGTCAAGCGGCGCAGCCTCGTCAGCGACTATTGCCCGAGCGCCCGCGCGCTCGACGCGATCGGCGACTGGTGGTCGCTGCTGATCGTGCGCGACGCCTTCGACGGCATGACCCGCTTCGGCGAGTTCCAGAAGAGCCTCGGCATCGCCCGCAATATCCTCTCCGAGCGCCTGCGTACGCTGACCGCGCGCGGCATCCTCGAATCCGTCCCGGCTGCGGCTGGTGGAATCAGGCAGGAATACCGGCTGACCGCCAAGGGCCGCGACCTCTTTCCGGTGATGGTGGCGCTGAGGCAATGGGGCGAGCAGCACTTGTTCGGGCCGGGCGAGCGGCATTCCTCGCTGATCGAGCGCGACAGCGGCCGCAAGGTTACGCTGACCGTGCAGACCGAGGACGGCCGGCCGATCGACGCCGATGGCGCGATGATCCTGAAGGTTCCGGAGACGGGCGCTTAAGGGCTAATCGAGCGAGGCCGGCTCCGCCTTGGGCAGCTTGGCGTGATAGAGCAGCTTCCAGGCATCGGCACCGAGCGCAAAGCCCTTGCATTTGAGGTCGGCGAGCTGGCGGCCATCGCGTACGACGCGAATGCCGTCGCGCTCGCCCTGCCCTTTCACGATGATCGAATAGAGCGTGTAACGCGTATCGCCGCGGCTGAAGCGGACGATGTCGCCGGCAAAGCCGGCGTCGCCGATGACGGCCGTGCTGAAGGCCTGGTCCGGCGGCACCGGAACTTCCGGATGGGTCAATTCGACCGCGCCCTTGCGGCCGAAGCGATAGGTCAGCCTGCCCTGGCCCGGCCCGATGTCGCTGGAGGCGCAGAGCGAGGCGATCTTGCCGCCGATCGCACAGGAGAAGATTGCCGTCTCGCCCGGTTGGCACAGAGAGGGCCGCGTGTCGGCCGCGGCTGGCCCACAGGCGAGAGTGGCGACAATGGCGGCCAGGCAGCGCAGCTTCGTCATTTCAGCCAAAGTCTCAGCGGGATCTTTCCGGCCTTGCCGCAATCGGCGAAGGCGACGCCGTCCTCGGACAAGGTGCCGGACACCGCGCAGTTGTCCTCGCCGATCACCAGCATCGCGGCATAGCGCTGCCCATCGCGCCGCAGGTTGAGCGTGCCGGATTTCTCCGCCACCTCGCCCGGCCCGCACAAAGCGAGATGTTTCAGGCTGATCGGCCCGGCGAAATCCCGCTTGCGCTTGGAGACGGCCGGTTCCGCCTCGGCGAGCGTCGCCGTCACCGCCCATTCACTGGCATAGCCGTAGCGGCCGGTGAGCTCGAGCGCCTCGGCCGTCATCGGCATTGCGAACAGAGGCAGGAGCAAATGCGCGCGCATGGACCCTCACTGCAGAGGAAACCATGCTAGCCGCAGTCCGCGACGCGGCCAATGCCGGGCTGCGCTCACTTCGCGCCGGCCCTGCGTTCCCGACTCTGGCGCATAACGGACCCGCGCTCTATCCTTCGACATTCCCCACGCACAGGACGGACATAGTGCCGATGGACAAGCGGGTCGAGACGCCGCCGGCGCAGGCGGCGCTTTCCCATGCCGATATCCGGTCGATCCTGACCGGGACCATGCTCGCCATGTTCCTGGCGGCGCTCGACCAGACCATCGTCGCCACCGCAATGCCGACGATCGGCCGCGAGCTCGGCGACGTCGCGCATCTGCCCTGGGTGGTCACAGCCTATCTGCTCGCCTCGACCGCGGTGACGCCGCTCTACGGCAAGTTCGCCGACATCCACGGTCGGCGCGTCACCATGCTCGGCGGCATCGCGATCTTCGTGGTCGGCTCCGCCGCCTGCGCGCTCGCGCCCTCGCTCTGGCTGCTGGTCGCCGCCCGCTTCGTGCAGGGGCTCGGCGGCGGCGGGCTGATCGCGATGGCGCAGACCATCGTCGGCGACATGGTCCCGCCGCGGGAGCGCGGCAAGTACCAGGTCTATTTCGCCAGCGTCTTCTTCACCTCCTCGCTGCTCGGGCCCGTGCTCGGCGGCCTGATCTCCGAGGCGCTGCACTGGTCGGTGATCTTCTGGATCAATCTGCCGCTCGGGCTCGGCGCCTACTGGATGACCGACAAGGCCCTGCAGCGTCTGCCGCGGCATGAGCGACCGCACAAGCTCGACGTGTTCGGTGCGCTGCTGATGACCAGCGCGACGATGACCCTGCTGCTGGCCCTGTCCTGGGGCGGCACGCATTATCCGTGGAAATCCCCGCAGATCCTCGGCCTCGTCGCCGGCTCGGCCCTGCTCTGGCTCTGCTTCGCCTGGCGCCTGCGCAGCGCCGAAGAGCCGCTGATCCCGCTCACGGTCCTGGCCAATCCGGTCGTCCGCAACGGCACCATCGCCGCCGGCTTCGGCATGGGCACATTCATCGGCCTGACCATCTATCTGCCACTCTATTTCGAGACGGTGGCGGGTCTGTCCGCGGCCAATTCCGGCCTCGGCCTGATTCCGCTGACCTGCGGCACGGTCCTCGGCGCGACCTCGTCCGGACGGGCGATGGGCAAGCTGACGCATTACAAGCGCGTGCCGGTTGCGGGGCTCGTTGTCGCGCTCGCTGGCACGGCGGCGCTGATCGCCTATGGCGACCAGCTGCCGCTCTGGGCGTTCGGGCTGGTGCTGGCCTTCATCAGCGTCGGCTTCGGCACGCTGCTGCCGGTCGCGACCGTCTCGATCCAGAACGCGGTGCCGATGCACCAGCTCGGAACCGCCACGGGCACGGCCAACTTCTTCCGCCAGATCGGCGGGGCGCTGATCGTCGCCATTTTCGGCGCGATCGTGCTCGGTGGCCTCGGCGCCAGCGGCGCCGGTCTCTCGGCCGAGACACTGAAGGCCGGCGGCGTCGACCGCGCGACCATGGTCGGGCTGTTCCGCTATGTCTTCGCCGCGAGCTTTGCCGGATTCGCCTTGGCGCTGCTCTTCCTGATACGCATGCAGGAGCTGCCGCTGCGCGGCGCGGCGCTCGCTGCCGCGAAGGAGGTGGCCGGGGATTGACGGAACGCGCCGGTGCGTCGCGCGTTTGCCGCAAGCCCGTCACAGAGCGGCGGCAACTTGTCTCGTCGCGTCAGAGGAGTGCGCCATGTCCGATCTCGTCGTCATCGTCTATCCGACCGAGGCCAAGGCCGAGGAAATGCGGCAGAAGATCATCGGCCTGCAGAAGGAATATCTGATCCAGATCAGCGACGCCGCGATCGCAGTGATGCACGAGGGCGGCAAGATCAAGCTCAACCAGCTGCTCAACACCACGGCGCTCGGTGCGGCTTCCGGCGGTTTCTGGGGCCTGCTGATCGGCGCGATCTTCCTGATGCCGGTGTTCGGCGCGGCGATCGGCGCGGCGTCCGGCGCGCTCGGCGGGGCGCTCACCGACTACGGCGTCAATGACGGCTTCATGAAGGAGCTCGCCGCCAATCTGCAGCCGGGCAATGCCGCACTCTTCGTGCTGATCCAGAAGATGACCGGCGACAAGGTACTCGAGGCGATCAAGGGCACCGGCGGCGTCGTGCTCAAGACCTCGCTCGACCATTCGCAGGAGCAGGCCCTGCGCGACGCGCTCGCCGCCTCGCCGGCGGCCCAGCGTCAGGAGCTGCCGCCCGCTTCGACCGAGCCGGCGCCGAATCCGATCCCCGGCGCCTGAGGCGAGGCTCGGCTTCCGTTACCGCCGCTTGAAGCTCTGCTTGGCGATGGTGAGCGTGACGGTGCGGCCGACCTCGGCCGACCCTTCCATGCTGTGGGCCTTGAGCTCTGCACCGACGCCGGTGAGCCGCAGCCCGGCCGGATCGTCGGGCAGGCTCCAGCTCTGCGTGTCGGCATGGAAGGTCAATGGCAGGTCGAAGCGCCCGCCGGCGCCGGCCAAAAAGGCGTTGATCTGTCCGACCGTGCCGGCCTTGGTCTGGTCGAGCCTGACGCGGTAGAGCGCGCGCCGCCCGATCAGGTCGAGCTCGACACCGACGACGAGATGCTCGGCCGGATGGCGGGTGAAGATGCTGGTCGAGGAGACGCTGCGGCGGTCGATCGTGGCCTCGGCGCTCATGCGCGCGATACCGCCGGCGTCGGTCGACAGGCGCTGGCCTGCATCCGGGGCGCTGGCTTCGGCTTCAGAGCCGATCGCAACCCTGACAGCATGGCCGGCGAGCGGCTTGCCGGCCTCGTCGACGAGCTTCAGGGTGAGCTTGACCGGCTCGGCCCGCGCCGTCGCCGCCGTCAGGGAGAACAGGGCGAAGGCGGCGGCGCTCAGGGCAATCTTCATCACCCGGCGTTTCAGTCGCGCAGCAATTCGTTGATGCCGGTCTTGGCGCGGGTCTGGGCGTCGACCGTCTTGACGATCACGGCGCAGTAGAGCGAGGGGCCGGGCGTGCCATCGTTCAGCGGCTTGCCGGGCAGCGAGCCGGCGACGACCACCGAATAGGGCGGCACCTTGCCGACATGGACCTGGCCGGTGGCGCGATCGACGATCTTGGTCGTGGCCGAGATGAATACGCCCATTGCGAGCACCGAGCCCTCGCCGACGACCACGCCCTCGACGACCTCGGAGCGGGCGCCGATGAAGCAATTATCCTCGATGATGGTCGGGTTGGCCTGCAGCGGCTCGAGCACGCCGCCAATGCCGACGCCGCCGGAGAGGTGCACGTTCTTGCCGATCTGGGCGCAGGAGCCGACCGTCGCCCAGGTGTCGACCATGGTGCCGGAATCGACATAGGCGCCGATATTGACGAAGGACGGCATCAGAATGACGTTCGGCGCGAGATAGGAGCCCTTGCGCGCCGCAGCCGGCGGCACGACGCGGAAGCCGGCGGCGCGGAAGCGGTTCTCGCCCCAGCCGGCGAACTTCGAGGGCACCTTGTCCCAGAACACGCCCTCGCCGGGGCCGTGCGCCATGATCTCGTTGTCGGCGAGGCGGAAGGAGAGCAGCACCGCCTTCTTCAGCCACTGATGCGTGACCCATTCGCCGCCGATCTTCTCGGCGACGCGCACCTGGCCGGAATCGAGCAATTCGATCGCCTGCTCGACCGCCTCGCGGACCGCGCCCTTGGTGTTGATGCCGATCTCGGCCCGGTTCTCCCAGGCGGCGTCGACGGTGGCGGCGAGATCGGTCAGGGACATGGGGCGGCTCTCTCGTCACGGTCGGCCTTGTGCCGACTATCCACGTCTTGCGACGTGGATGAAAAGGGGAAGAGGTGGATGCTCGGGACGGGCCCGTGCATGGCGAGGGTGAGCGATGGCGGAAGCCTGCGGCTCCGTCAAGGCAAAGCGGAACGCGAGCGGCCCAGCCATGTTACAATGCTGAGTGGCTAACCGTACTGGAGGCGAAGATGACCCGGATCCTGATCGCTCTTCTCGCCCTCATCCTGATGGGGACGGCGCTCGCCCAGGCACGGCCGCAATCGCCGGCGCGCAGCTGCGCCGCCAATCGCCAGAGCGTCATCGCCAATGGCGCGATCGTACTCGGCACCGGCGGCTATACCTATGACCGCTTCGTGGCCCATCGCGGCTTCTGCCAGTTCGATGAAATTGCCGATCCGGCCTGGGTGCCCGCTCGCGACACGCCGCAATGCTTCGTCGGCTATCGCTGCAAGAACGCCTCGCCTTGGGACGACTGAGACGGGTTCAAAAGCCCGTGCGCTGACGGATCGCCGCCGCCAGCGTGCCATCGTCGAGATAGTCGAGCTCGCCGCCGACCGGCACGCCATGGGCAAGCTTGGTCACCTTGACCTGAAGATGCGCCAGGAGGTCGGTGATGAAATGCGCCGTGGTCTGGCCTTCGACCGTGGCGTTGAGCGCGAGGATGACTTCCTTCACCGCCGGATCGGAGGCACGCGCGACCAGCGCATCGAGCGAGAGGTTCTCGGGCCGGATGCCGTCGAGCGCCGAGAGCACGCCGCCGAGCACATGATAGCGCCCGCCGACCGCGCCGGAGCGCTCCAGCGCCCAGAGATCGGCGATATCGGCGACGACCACGATCAGGCTCTCGTCGCGGCGCGGATCGCGGCAGAGCCCGCACGGGTCGCTGGTGTCGACATTGCCGCAGGTCGAGCAGACGACGATGCGTTCGCGCGCCACCGCCATCGCTTCGGCCAGCGGTCCGAGCAATTGCTCGCGCTTCTTGACGAGGTGGAGCGCGGCGCGCCGGGCCGAACGCGGTCCTAGGCCCGGCAGCTTGGCCAGGAGCTGGATCAGGCGCTCGATCTCGGGGCCAGCTATGGCTTTCGACATGGGTCTCGGGGCGTCATGGTCGGCCTTGAGCCGACCATCTCAGGACGAGAGGGCATTCTGCAAGAGATGCTCGGGTCAAGCCCGAGCATGACGCTCAGAACAGCTTCATGCCGGGCGGGATCGGCAGGCCACGGGTGACCTCGGCCATCCGCTCCTGCACCGAACGTTCGGCCTTGTTGCGGGCATCGTTGCTGGCGGAGATGACGAGGTCCTCGAGAATCTCCTCCTCGCCCTGAACCATCAGGCTCGGGTCGATCTTCACCGATTTCAGCACGTTCTTGGCGGTCATCACCACCTTGACCAGACCGCCGCCGGCCGAGCCCTCGAATTCGAGGGTCTCGAGCTGGGCCTGCATCTCGGCCATCTTCTTCTGCATGTCCTGCGCCTGCTTCATCAGGCCCATCATGTCGCGCATGGTAGCGCTCCCTTGTCAGTTGTCGGTCCAGAATTCGACGCCGTCGAAATCGGGCTCGCTGTCGTCGAAGAGCGGCTCGATTTCGGGCAGGTCCTCGTCACCGCCTGTGGTTGCAGCAGGCGCTTCAGCCTCCGCCGCGCGCGGATCGCGGACGTCGACGATGCGCGCGCCCGGGAAGCGCTCCATCACCGCGCGCACGGCCGGGTGGTTGGCGGCGTCGTTCTCACGCTTGTCGCGCGCTGCCGCCGCCTGCTCGCGCAGCGTCGCCGTGCCCTCGGCATTGACGACGGCGACCAGCCAGGTCTGGCCGGTCCATTCCTTCAGCCGCTTCGACAGATCGTTGGCGAGCATGCGGTTGCCGTGCTCGGCCAGCGCAAACTCGATCCGGCCCTGCTCGAAGCGTACCAGCCGGACATCGCGCTCCAGCGCCAGCTTCATGGTGATGTCGCGCTGGCGCGAGGCGAGCGCGACGACCTCCTCGAAGCTCTGCGGCTGCGGCAGGGCGCTTGCCCGCGTCTGCACGGTGGGCGCCGCGGTGGGCATCGGATTGGCGCTGGCGAGCACCGGGCGGGCCGCGAGCGCGGTCGCGCCGCCGCCCGAGGGCGGACGCGGCGCGGCGGAGCCGTTTCCGCCGACGGCACCGCTGCCGTCGCGCAGCATCCTGAGCGCCTCGTCCGGCGTCGGCAGGTCGGCGGCATGGGCGAGACGCACCAGCGCCATCTCGGCCGCCATCACCGGCCGGTCGGCCTGGCGGACCTCGCCGACCGCCTTCAGCAGCATCTGCCAGGCCCGCGCCAGCACGCGGACCGACAGGCGCTGAGCGAAGTCGGCGCCGCGCACGCGCTCGGCCTGGGAGAGGCTGTTGTCCTTGGCGGCCTCGGGCACGAGCTTGAGGCGCGTCACCAGATGGCTGAATTCGGCGAGGTCCGAGAGCACGACGGCGGGGTCGGCGCCGGCATCGTATTGCGCCCGAAGCTCGGTCAGCGCTCCGGCGATGTCGCCCTTCATCGTGAGTTCGAACAGGTCGATGACGCGCGCCCGGTCGGAGAGGCCGAGCATGTTGCGGACCTCGTCCAGCGTGATCCTGCCGCCGGCATGGGCGATCGCCTGGTCGAGGATCGAGAGCGAATCGCGCACCGAGCCCTCGGCGGCCCGCGCCACCGCGGCGAGCGCCTCCTCCTCGGCCTCGATGCCTTCAGCCCGGCAGATCCTGTCGAGATGGCCGACGAGCAGGGCAGCATCGACGCGGCGCAGGTCGAAGCGCTGGCAGCGCGACAGCACCGTCACCGGCACTTTCCGGATCTCGGTGGTGGCGAAGATGAACTTGGCGTGCGGCGGCGGCTCCTCCAGCGTCTTCAGGAAGGCGTTGAAGGCGCCTCCCGAGAGCATGTGGACCTCGTCGATGATGTAGACCTTGTAGCGCGCGCTGGTCGGGGCGTAGCGCACGGCGTCGTTGATCTGGCGGACATTGTCGACGCCGTTGTTCGAGGCGGCGTCGATCTCCATCACGTCGATATGGCGGCCCTCGACGATCGCCTGGCAATGCACGCCGAAATTCGTGAGATCGGTGGTCGGCGCGCCGCTGCCGTCGGCATTTTGGTAGTTCAGCGCCCGCGCCAGGATGCGCGCTGTCGTGGTCTTGCCGACGCCGCGCACGCCGGTCAGCATCCAGGCCTGCGGGATGCGGCCGGCGGCGAAGGCGTTGGTCAGCGTGCGGACCATGGCGTCCTGGCCGATCAGGTCGCCGAAATGCGCCGGCCGGTATTTGCGCGCCAGCACGCGATAGCCGGCGGGCGCTGCGGCCGGGGCTGGCGGCGGGGCCATGCCGGGGAAGCCCGGCTCGTCGGCGGGGACGGTCTCGTCGGTCATGCCCCTGCTTTCGCCAATCGCGGCGCGGCGGTCAACGCCGCATCTGCCGCAGGCGGCGCGAACACGTCAGCAATGTGAGAATAAGGCGCGTCGCGAGCGGCGCTGAAGTAGGAGGTTGGACGAAGACCCGTTCGGTCTCGTTACGGCTGCTTCCTTCCGGACCTGACCGGGTTGGCGAGTGAGACGTCCCTCGCCAACCTCCCGAGCGCTATATCGGCGCTTTGGCGGGCGAGCGCAAGTCCGCGGCAAAATGCGCCGCTGCGACGGCGCGGCGCAGGCGTTTCAGCATTGACTCAGGTCTCCCCATCCGCCATAAGCCCGCGACCTGCGCTGCCTACCGGGCGGCGCGGACCCTTTTTGCATGACAGGCCTGGCTGGCATCGGCTTTCCTGCGAAAGCTGTGCTCGCCCTGCCGATCAAGGCCCCGGAGACGGACCGTGAAGAGAACCTATCAACCCAGCAAGCTGGTGCGTAAGCGCCGCCACGGCTACCGCGCCCGCATGGCGACCAAGGGCGGCCGCAAGGTCATTGCCGCCCGTCGCGCCCACGGCCGCAAGCGTCTGTCGGCCTGATGAGCTCAAGGCGCGCGGTCAAGGCGCGCCCGTTCCGGAAGACTGGCCAACCGCCATGCGCCTCGCCCGTCTGACGCAACGCAAGGACTTTCTCGCGGCGGCCGAGCACGGCCGCCGTTTTCGTTCGTCCGCCTTCACCGCGCAGGTCCTCGACAAGCCGGAGCAGGAAAGCCTGCGCCTCGGGCTGACCGCCTCGCGCAAGACCGGCAACGCTGTGGTGCGCAACCGCATCCGCCGGCGCCTGCGCGCTGCCGCCGCGCTCGCTTTGGCGGAGCAGACCGGCAAGCCCTGCGACCTCGTGATCGTCGCGCGGCCCGAGACCGTGAACGCGGCATTCACGGTCATGGTCGACGACATTGCGATCGCGCTCGACCGTGCCCGCCCGAGCAGCGGCAAGCGCCGCCCCGATCGGCGCTCATCTCCGCGCCAAGCCTCATAAGGCCCGTCAGGGCCGCCAGCGAGACCGTTTTCAGACGATGATGAAAGAAGATAACCGCAACCTGCTGCTGGCGATCACGCTCTCGGTCGTCGTGCTGCTCGGCTGGCAGTATTTCTACGGCCTGCCGCAGGCCGAGAAGCAGAAGCAGATCGCCCAGCAGAACCAGCAGACGCAGAGCCAGCAGGCGACGCAGCCCTCCGGGGCGCCTACCGCCTCCGGCGCCGCTCCGGCGCCCGGCGCTGTACCGGCCCAACCCGGCCAGGCGCCGGTCACGGCGGCCCCTGCCGCAGCGACCCGCGAAGCGGCGCTCGCCGCCGGTCCGCGCCTCAAGATCGACACGGGGAAGATCGCCGGCTCGCTCTCGCTGACCGGCGCACGCATCGACGACGTCTCGCTCAAGGCCTATCACGAGACGGTCGACCCGAAGAGCCCGATCATCGTGCTGCTCTCGCCCGCCGGCGGGCCCAACGCCTACTACTCCGATTTCGGCTGGGTCGCCGGGCCGGGCGCCAATGTCCCGCTGCCGAACGCCGCGACGGTCTGGACGGCCGACAGCGATGTCCTGACCTCGGCCAAGCCGGTGACGCTCACCTGGGACAACGGCCAGGGCCTCACCTTCAAGCGCACCATCGCAGTCGACGACAACGCCATGTTCTCGATCCGCGACGAGGTCGAGAACAAGGGCGCGAACGCAGTCTCGCTCTACCCCTATGGCCAGGTCGTGCGCGTCGGCAAGCCGGCGACCCTCGGCTACTACGTGCTGCATGAGGGCATGATCGGCTCGCTCGGCGAGCAGGGCCTGCAGGAGTACACCTACGACGCCATCGACAAGGAGCCGGCGCTCGGCTCGGCGACGCATGGCAAGGCCTGGAAGGATGTCGTCGGCGGTTTCGTCGGCATCACCGACAAGTACTGGGCCGCGGCCGCGATCCCGGACCAGGGCAAGAAGTACGAGGGCCGCTACTCCTCGGTGCAGACCGGTTCGGTGCGCACCTACCAGGCCGACTTCCTCGGCGAAGCTGTCAATGTCGCGCCGGGCGCCTCGGCCAGCGCCTCCTCGCGCCTGTTCGCCGGCGCCAAGGAAGTCGCGGCGATCGACGGCTACGAGAAGAACCAGGGCATCAAGCGCTTCGAGCTGATGATCGACTGGGGCTGGTTCTACTTCATCACGAAGCCGATGTTCTACGTGATGGACTGGGTCTACAAGCATGTCGGCAATTTCGGCATCGCCATCCTGGTCGTCACCGTCCTGCTGAAGCTGCTGTTCTTCCCGCTCGCCAACAAGTCCTACGCCTCGATGGCGAAGATGAAGGCGGTCCAGCCGGAGATGATGGCGATCCGCGAGCGCTATGCTGACGACAAGATGAAGCAGCAGCAGGCGCTGATGGAGCTGTACAAGACGCAGAAGATCAACCCGCTCGCCGGCTGCTGGCCGGTGCTGGTGCAGATCCCGGTCTTCTTCGCGCTCTACAAGATCCTGTTCATCACCATCGAAATGCGGCACGCGCCGTTCTATGGCTGGATCAAGGACCTTGCCGCGCCCGATCCGACCAATCTCTTCAACCTGTTCGGCCTCCTGCCCTTCACGCCGCCGGCCATGCTGCATCTCGGCATCTGGCCGATCCTGATGGGCATCACGATGTTCGTGCAGATGAAGATGAATCCGGAGCCGCCGGATCCGGTCCAGAAGATGATGTTCACCTGGATGCCGGTGTTCTTCACCTTCCTGCTCGGCTCGTTCCCGGCCGGCCTGGTGATCTACTGGAGCTGGAACAACCTGCTCTCGGTCGCCCAGCAGGGCTACATCATGCGCAAGCACGGCGTGAAGATCGAGCTCTGGGACAATCTCAAGGGCATGTTCAGCAGGAAGCCGGCCGAATCGACGGCGAGCGCCACGGCGCCGAAGCCCGCGAACAGCAACAAGAAATAAGGCGCGGGGCGAGAGCCCCGACCGCAACGACATGAAACGCCGGATGCCTCCTGGGCTCCGGCGTTTTGCGTTTGCTGCCAGGTTTGCGCCGCTTCACGGCTTGTCCCTGATGATGGCGATGTGCTTAGTGCCGGGCCATGCCTCTTCCCGACCCGAAAACCCGCCATCCGATCGCCGGCTGGAAGGGCACGGCCTTCCTCAAGGCCATCGTGGATCACCCGCTCGTGGAGGTCGGCGACTACTCCTATTACGACGACTCGCGCGGCCCGGAGCATTTCCTCGCCCGCTGCGTGCGCTATCATTTCGACTTCATCGGCGACCGGCTGATCATCGGCAAGTTCGTCGCGATCGCCCAGGCGGCGCAGTTCATCATGAACGGCGCCAACCATCCGATGGGCGGCTTCTCGACCTACCCGTTCGGCATGTTCGGCTTCGAGAACGTGCCGGACTTCACCCGTGACGGCCTTGGCTTGCGCGGCGACACCGTGATCGGCAACGATGTCTGGATCGGCCGCGAGGCGGTGATCATGCCGGGCGTCAGCATCGGTGACGGCGCGATCATCGGCACCCGCGCGCAGGTTTCCCGCGACGTTCCGCCCTATGCCGTCGTCGTCGGCAATCCCGGCCGCGTCGTGAAGATGCGCTTCCCGCCGGAAGTGGTCGCGGCGCTGCTCGAGATTCGCTGGTGGGACTGGGAGCCGGAAAAGATCGCGCGCAACCTGCCATTGATCGCGGGCGCGGACATCGACGCGCTGCGCGCCGCCGTGTAGGCAGGGGCGATGACCACAGATCAGACTACGCCCTTCAGCGACGACGAACTCGAATCCGCCCGAAAACTGTTCGAGGGCCCATGGGACTTCGTCTGGGCCTCGACCCGGATCGACGACCTGCCGCCCATGGTCGGGCAGGAGATCGCTTTCGCCGGCCGCTCCAATGTCGGCAAGTCGAGCCTGATCAATGCGCTCACTCGCCGCAATGCCTTGGCGCGGACTTCGCACACGCCGGGCCGGACCCAGCAGCTCAATTTCTTCCGGCAGGTCGGCCATGACGAGCGGCTGACCGTCGTCGACATGCCCGGCTATGGCTATGCTGCGGTCGGCAAGGAGAAGGTCGCGGCCTGGACCAGGCTGATCCATGATTATCTGCGCGGCCGCGCCAATCTGATGCGCGTCTACGTCCTGATCGACGCCCGCCACGGCCTGAAGGATGTCGACGACGACGTCCTGAAGACGCTCGACAAGGCGGCGGTGTCCTATCAGGTGATCCTGACCAAGGGCGATGCGCTCAAGAAGTCCGAGCAGGAGGCGACGATCGCGGCGACGGCGGAGAAGATCAGGCGCCGCCCTGCCGCCTTCCCCGAGGTGCTGCTGACCTCCAGCGAGAAGGGTCTCGGCATCCCCGAGTTCCGGGCGGCGATCGCAAGGGCGCTGGCCGAGCGCGCCTAACGATCAAGGCAGGTTCTCGCGCAGCACGATCTCGATGGCGGGCCGAGCCGTGCCCTCGGCTGCCGGCCGCCCGGCGCGCAGATTGGCGAAGATCGAAACGCAGCTCATCAGCGTCGCGAGCGGCTGCTGGGTGATGACCGCGTCCATGGTGCCGTCGACGAGCAGGCCGCGCGTCTCCGGCGTCAAGCCGTGGCCGACGAAGACCACATCCTGCCGCCCGGCCTCCTTCAGCGCCCGGGCGATGCCCTCCGGCCCCCCGCCGATATTGTAGATGCCGGCGAGGTCCGGATGCTGGCCGAGCAGGGTCTTGGTCTGGCGGTAGTTCTTGGCCTCGTCGTCATGGCCTTCGCGCAGGCCGACAACCTTGATGTCCGGATAGAGCTCCTCGAAGAGATGCAGGAAGCCCATCTCGCGCTCCTCATGGGCGCGGTAGCTCAGGCTGCCGGCGATCATGGCGACTTTGGCGACCTTCGCCCGGCGCGGCCCGATGAAGCGGGCGATGAGCTGCCCCGCCGTGCGCCCGGCGGCGCGGTTGTCGAGCCCGACATAGGCGGCCCGGGCGGTATTGGCGATGTCCGAGATCAGCGTGACGCTCGGCACGCCGCGCTCGGCGAGGGCATCGACCGCCTCGCGCACCATCGGATGCTCCAGCGCCATGAAGGCGACGCCGTCGACCTCGCGGCCGATCCGCCGGAGCTCGTGGGCGAGCAACTCCGGCTTGAAGCTCTCGATATGCTCGACACGGGCGCGCATGTTGAAGGAGGCCAGCTGGCCCTGCGAGCCGGCGATCAGCCGGCCGAGCAGGCCGAGGAAACGGTTGTTGCCAGCCGGCAGCAGGAAACCGAGCCGCAAGGGACGGAGCGCGCTCGCCGGCAGGGCGCCCTCCATGACATAGCCGAGCTCGCCCGCTGCCTTCAGCACGCGCTGCACCGTCGCAGGCCGCACGCCTGGCCGCTGGTTGAGCACCCGGTCGACCGTCGCGGTCGATACCCCGGCCAGGCGCGCGACATCCTCGACCCGCGCCATCTGGCGGCGGCGCGGCACCTCATCGGCAAGCTTGGGTATCGGCGCATTCATTCAATCAAAAACCATCAGAAAATGAGCTTGAAGACCATCAGAGGCGATTTCTATGCTGAGCGTCAAGCACTCAAGAGCGATCAAATCGCATCAGTCGTCCAGGGAGGACATCATGACCGGACCGAGCCGCCGCACGCTCATCAAGGGCCTCGCCGCCGCCCCCGCCGCATCGCTGATCGGCATGCCAATGATCGCGCGCGCCGCCGAGATCGAGCTGAAATACGGCAACAACCTGCCGCTCAGCCACCCGCTCAACATCCGCGCCCAGCAGGCGGCCGAGCGCGTCGCCAAGGAGACCAACGGGCGGGTCGAGATCAAGATCTTCCCGAACAATCAGCTCGGCGGCGACACCGACATGCTGAGCCAGGTCCGCAATGGCGGCATCACCTTCTTCACCCCGTCGGCGCTGGTGATCGCGACGCTGGTGCCGGTCGCGGCGATCAATGCGGTCGGCTTTGCCTTCGCTGATTACGACCAGGTCTGGAAGGCGATGGACGGGCCGGTCGGCGCGCATGTCCGCGCCGCCATCGAGAAGGTCAATCTCTATGCCTTCGAGAAGATGTGGGACAACGGCTTCCGCCAGATGACCACCTCGGGCAAGGCGATCGAGCAGGCGGCCGACATGGCCTCGCTGAAGATCCGCGTACCGGTCTCGCCGCTCTCGATCTCGATGTTCAAGGCGCTCGGCGCGGCGCCGGCCAGCCTGCAGTTCTCAGAAGTCTATTCGGCCCTGCAGACCAAGGTGGTCGACGCGCAGGAGAACCCGCTGCCGATCATCCAGGTCGCCAAGCTCTACGAGGTCCAGAAGAGCTGCGCGGTCTCGAACCATATCTGGGACGGCTTCTGGTTCATCGCCAATGGCCGCGCCTGGCGCGGCCTGCCTGCTGACATCCAGAAGATCGTGGCGTCCGCGATCAACGATGCCGGCGTCGCCCAGCGCGGCGACATCAAGAGCCTCAACGAAACCGTGCAGGCCGATCTGCAATCCAGGGGGCTTGCCTTCAACAAGACCAACCCCGACAGCTTCCGGGCCAAGCTCCGCGACGGCGGGTTCTACAAGGAATGGCAGGAGCGCTTCGGCGCCGAGGCCTGGGGCCTGCTCGAAGGAGCGGTCGGCAAGCTCGCCTGAGCCCTGCCGGGACCGGATCTCGAGGACACGCCATGGACGTTCACGCCGTCACCCTGCCATCGCCGGCCATGCCGGCGACCGGCCTCGGTCGCCTCGCCGACAGGCTCGATCGTGCCGTCGGCACGGTGGTCGAGCTCGTCGCGGCCGTGCTCGTCCTCGCCGAGATCATCATCCTCGGAGCGGGCGTCACCGCCCGCTATGCCTTCCACGCACCTTTGGTCTGGTCGGACGAGCTCGCCTCGATCCTGTTCCTGTGGCTCTCCATGCTCGGCGCGGTGGTGGCGCTGCGCCGTGGCGAGCACATGCGCATGACCGGGCTCGTCACCCGCGTCGGGCCACAGGCGCGCCTCCTGCTGGAGGCGCTCGCCATCACCGCCGCGATCGCCTTCCTGGTGATGATCCTGCCGGACGCGCTCGAATACGCCGAGGATGAGCGCTTCATCGTCACGCCAGCGCTGGAGATCGCCAATTCCTGGCGCGCCGCGGCGCTGCCGATCGGCATCGTGCTGATGCTGTTCGCCGCCTTCTGCCGGCTGCTGCGCTTCGGTGCCTGGAAGACCGTCGCGCTCGCGGTCGGGATCACGGTGGCGCTCGTCATCCTGTTCTGGCTGCTCGGCCCGGCGCTGAAGCCGCTCGGCAAGCTCAATCTGGTGATCTTCTTCGTCGGCGTCGTCGCGGCTAACGTCTTCGCCGGGGTGCCGATCGCCTTCTCCTTCGCGCTCGCCACCTTCGGCTATCTCTCGCTGACGACCTCGACGCCCATGGTCGTGATGGTCGGCCGGCTCGACGAGGGCATGAGCCATCTCATCCTGCTCGCCGTGCCGCTGTTCATCTTCCTCGGCGCGCTGATCGAGATGACCGGCATGGCGCGCGCCATGATCCAGTTCCTGGCCTCGCTGCTCGGCCATGTCCGTGGCGGCCTGTCCTATGTGCTGGTCGGCGCGATGTATCTGGTCTCCGGTATTTCCGGCTCGAAGATCGCCGACATGGCGGCGATCGCCCCGGTGCTGTTCCCGGAGATGCAGAAGCGCGGCGCCAAGCCCGGCGACCTCGTCGCGCTGCTCTCGGCGACGGGCGCTCAGACCGAGACGATCCCGCCCTCGATCGTGCTGATCACCATCGGCTCGGTCACCGGCGTCTCGATCGCGGCGCTGTTCACCGGCGGCATGCTGCCTGCGGTCGTGCTCGGCATCGCGCTCTGCTTCGTCGTCTGGTGGCGCAACCGAGGCGAGGATCTCAGCCACGTCACCAAATATTCGAAGCGCGAGATCGGCAAGCTCTGCCTGATCGCGGCACCCGCGATCGCGCTACCCTTCGTCATCCGCGCCGCCGTCGTCGAGGGCGTCGCCACCGCGACCGAGGTCTCGACCATCGGCATCGCCTATGCGGTGCTGGCCGGCATCCTGATCTACCGGCAATTCGACTGGCGCCGGCTCAAGCGCATGCTGGTCGACACGGCATCGCTCACCGGCGCGATCATCTTCATCATCGGCTGCGCCACGGCGATGGCCTGGGGGCTGACGCAATCGGGCTTCTCGCAGGACCTCGCCAGGATCATGGCGGCGGTGCCCGGCGGTACCTGGGGCTTCCTCACCATCTCGATCGTCGCCTTCGTCATCCTCGGCAGCGTGCTCGAGGGCATCCCGGCGATCGTGCTGTTCGGACCGCTGCTCTTCCCGATCGCTAAGCAGATCGGCGTGCACGAGGTGCACTACGCCATGGTCGTGATCTTCGCGATGGGCATCGGGCTTTTCGCCCCGCCCTTCGGCGTCGGCTATTACGGCGCCTGCGCGATCTCGAAGATCAATCCCGACGAGGGCCTGAAATACATCTGGGCCTATGTCGCCGCCCTTCTGGTTGGCCTCGTCGTCGTCGCCGCCGTGCCGTGGTTCTCCATCGGCTTCCTCTAGGCATCTTCGCAGGAAAGCACCCATGAGCCGTCATTTTGGCCAGATCCGTCAGGCCGGCTATGTCGTCCCCGATATCGAGGCGGCGATGGACTATTGGAGCCGGGTGCTCGGCGTTGGCCCATTTTTCTACAATCCAAAAGTCCCGATCCGGAACTATCGCTACAAAGGCGAGGCCTATGAGCCGCATAATTCAGTGGCGCTCGCCAATTCCGGCCCGCTGCAGATCGAACTGATCCAGTGCCGCAACGCCGTGCCGTCCATGTACAAGGACTTCACCGATGCCGGGCATTCCGGCCTGCAGCATGTCGCCTACTGGACCTCGGACTATGATGCCGACCTCGAGCGGCTCCTCGCCGAAGGCTTCAAGCCGGTGATGTCGGGCGAGGTCGGCGAGCGCGGCCGCTTCATCTATTTCGACACGCATTACCATCCCGGCACGGTGATCGAGTTGTCCGAGGTCGCCGGCCCCAAGGGCGAGATGTTCCGGCTGATCCGCGAGGCGGGCGAGAACTGGGACGGCAAGGACCCGGTGCGTCCGTTCCCCGATCTCAGCAAGCTCTGAGCGATCATGGCGACCTTCGGTCATTGCGAGGAGGCGAAGCCGACAAAGCAATCCAGAAGGATTGCGCGAGACCTCCTGGATTGCTTCGCTACGCTCGCAATGACGGGAGCGACGACTTCGGAACATGACCATGGCGACTGACCGCTTCACAGCCACCTATCTGATCGAGACGCCGCTCGATCCACGCAAGGTCGCGGACGTCATGGCCGGCGAGCAGTCGAGCGGCACCTTCACCCGCGTCGCCGGCGAGACCGACGAATTGCGCGACCGAACCCGCGCCGTCGTCATCGCGGTCGAGGACCTCGGTAGCGCTGCCGAGCCGAGCCTGCCCAATGCCTGGCTGGCACGGAAAGGCGTCAGCGGACCATGGCGCCGTGCCCGGATCACGCTCTCCTTCCCGGTCGACAATGTCGGCGCCAATCTGCCGACGCTGGCCTCGATCGTCGCCGGCAACCTGTTCGATCTCGGCGAGGTCACGGGCCTGCGCCTAGAGAGCATGGCCCTGCCGACGGCCTATCGCCGCCTCTTCCCGCTGCCGACGCGCGGCATCGCCGGCACCCGCCGGGCGACTGGCGTCATACAGGGGCCGATGATCGGCTCGATCATCAAGCCCAATGTCGGCCTGCGCCCCTATGAGACCGCCGAGCTGGTCGGCAAACTCTGCGCCGCCGGGCTCGACTTCATCAAGGATGACGAGATCTGCGCCGATCCGGTGCATGCGCCGCTGGCCCAGCGCGTGCCGGCGGTGATGGCCGCGGTGCGCCGCCATCAGGACCGCACCGGCAAGGCGGTGATGGTCGCCTTCAACATCACCGCCGAAACCGACCAGATGCGCCGCCATGCCGAGCTGGTCGAGCGTGAGGGCGGCACCTGCGTCATGGTCAGCCTGAACTGGTGCGGCTTCTCGGCGGTCGAGACTCTGCGCCGCTCGACCAGCCTCGCTCTGCACGGCCACCGCAACGGTTTTGGCGCGCTCTCGCGCCATCCTTTGCTCGGCATCGGCTTCCAGGCCTACCAAACCCTCTGGCGGCTCGCCGGCGTCGACCACATGCATGTGCATGGCTTGCAGGGCAAGTTCGCGCAGGAGGACGAGGAAGTCGTGACCTCCGCGAAAAACTGCGTCACGCCGCTCACCGATGGCATCGACGACCGCGTCCTGCCGGCCTTCTCCTCCGGGCAATGGGCCGGCACGGCGCAGCCGACCTGGGATGCGCTCGGCCATGACGACCTGCTGTTCATGGCCGGCGGCGGCATTCTCGCCCATCCCGGCGGCCCGGCGGCCGGCGTCGCCAGCATCCGCCAGGCCTGGCAGGCGGTCGCGGCCGGCGTGCCGCTGAGCGACGCGGCGAAGAGCCAGAACGAGCTCGCGCAGGCGCTCGCCTTCTTCGGCAAGGGCGGCGGCTGAGCATGGCTGAGGCAGGCCCACGCTACGGCTGGTATGGCGACGACTTCACCGGCGCGACCGATACGCTCGCGACATTGGCGGAAGCCGGACAGCGCGCTCTGCTCTTCCTGCGCATTCCGACATCCCAGCAGCTCGCCAGTGCCGGTGCGCTCGACGCAGTCGGCATCGCCGGCGCGACGCGGGCGATGGCGCCGGAGGCGATGGCGCGAGAGCTGGACGAAGCCGGGCGCTTCTTCGCCGCGCTCGGGATCGGCCTGCTGCACTACAAGTGCTGCTCGACCTTCGACAGCGCCCCTGCGGTCGGCAGCCTCGGTGCGGCGGCGCGCGCCTTGCGGCCGCATTTCCCGAACCCGCTGCTGCCGGTGATCGGCGGTCAGCCCAATCTCGGGCGCTACTGCCTGTTCGGCACTCTCTTCGCCGCGGCCGGAGCCGGCGGCGCGGTCCACCGCATCGACCGGCACCCGACCATGAGCGTCCACCCGGTGACGCCGATGGGCGAGGCTGACCTACGCCGGCATTTGGCGGCGCAGGGGCTGGAGTGCGTCGCGCTCGTCGATTATCGGAGCCATGAGGGTGATGGAGCCGGACAGGCGCTCGATGCAGCGCTGGCTGGAGAGCCTCAGGCCGTGCTCTTCGATGTCTCGCGCCCGTCGGATCTCACGGCGATCGGCGTTCTGCTGCGCGAGCGGCTGAGCGCGGGCCCGATGCTCGCGATCGGCGCGAGCTCGGTGGCGCAGGCTTTCGCCGGCTTCCCGCAGACTGCACAGCCGGCAATGCCGAAGCTCGTGCGAGCCGGTTCCGGCGGCAACCTGCTCGCCCTGGTCGGCAGCCTGTCGCCAGTGACCCGCACTCAGGTCGAGCTCGCCGAGGGCTATGACCGGATCGCGATCGACCCGGCGCAACTGACCAACGAGCCCGCTTACCTCGACGCACTACGCGCCGAGGCGCTCGCTCGCCTCGCCGAATGCAATGTCATGCTGATCACCGACAAGCCGGCCAATGCACCAGCCGAAACCGGCAAGGTCGCCGCCGCCACTGGGGCGTTGCTGCGCGCGATCATGAACGAGGCGAAGGTCGCGCGGCTGGTCGTCGCCGGCGGCGACACCTCGACGCTGGCGATCCGCGCGCTCGACCTCTGGGGCCTGTCGTATCGCTCGCCCTGCACGCCGGGCGCGCCGCTCTGCCGCGCCCATAGCGACGATCCCCGCTTGGACGGCCTCGATATCGTGCTCAAGGGCGGCCAGATGGGCACGCCCGACTTCTTCAATCGCGTCGCCGAGACAGCTTGAGCCGGTCCGCGCTTACGGGCAGACGAAGCCCCCCTGATTGTCGGGCACGCAGCGTGAGCCGTTCGGCAGGTTGAGCGCGCCGGAGCGGTCACGCCGGACATAGGCGCCATTGGGCAGGCTGAAGCCGCCGTTCTGATCGGTCTGGACGCGCGTCCCATCGGGCAGCTGAAGGCCACCGGCACCGTCGCTGACAATGCGCTTGGTCATCACGGTGGCGCCGGGCGCAGGACTGGGTGCCAGGCCGGGAGGCGGGGCGCCGAAGCGTTGCGGCTGCGAGCAACCCGCCGCGATACCGGCGAGGCCGATAGCACCGGCCACGATGAATGCGCGTCTCATCCCAATCCGCCTCCTCAATATCGCTTCATCAAATCCGCAGTCTCCGACAGGTCCGGGCTGCGGTCCAGCGCACCGCCGCGTGCGCGGCGGCAGGATCGACCAGTGATTGTGCCGCTTTCATGACGAGTAGGTCGGCTTCCGACGCATGGCCGGGAGGATTGCCTAGCCGCCCCTTTATCCGCGACAGTTCCATCCGGGACGGACGCCGGAGACAAGAAGCGCATGGTCGACTGGACGAAGGGGCGCGCCGAGGCACAGGCGATCGCCGAGCCCTGGACGCGGCAAGGCGGGCCGGGCGGCGCCATCGTGCTGTTCGACCGCGACGGCGTGCGCGAGAGTGCGAGCGGCGGCTTTGCCGTGATCGAACATCGCCTGCCCTTCACCGCCGATACGCAGAACCGGCTGGCCTCGATCAGCAAGCATATCTGCGCGGCCCTGCTGCTGCGCGAAGGCGTGCCGCTGGAGGAAACCCCCGGCAGCTTCATCCCGGAGCTGCCGGAAGCGCTGGGCACAGTGCCGCTCGGCCGGGCGCTCGACATGACCGGCGCGCTGCCGGACATGATGGAGGCGCTCTGGCAGCAGGGCACGCCTTTCACCGCGAATCTCAGCGCCGCCGAGATCTTCGCCTCCGCCTGCCGCCTGCCCGGGCTCAATGCTGAGCCCGGCACGGAGATGGCGTACTCCAACACCGGCTGGCGCCTGGCGCAGGTGATCCTCGAACGCCGAACCGGCAGGAGCGCGGCGCAACTGGTCGAAGAGCTGATGGCGCCGGCCGCGCTGCCGATCCGCTTCGTTTCCGACGAAAGCGAGGTCGTCCCCGGCCTCGCCACCGGCTACTGGCATGACGGGCAGGGCTGGCGGCGCGGTTTCTACGGCTTCAACTTCTCGGCCTCGGGCGGCATGGCCGGCAGCGCGGCGGGGCTGGCGCGCTGGGCTGCCGGCCTGATGGCCGGGCGCGGCTCCCAAGCCGGCCTGCTCGACCGGCTCACCGCGCCACGCCAATTCGAGGATGGCAGCGAGAGCCTCTACCGGCTCGGCCTGGTCGCGACGCAGCTCGGCGCTACACGGGTCATCGGCCATGGCGGCTCGCTCACCGGCTACCGCAACCACATGCTGATGGCCCCGGAGCAGGGCGTCGGCGTCGTTGTCCTGACCAATCGCGAGGAGGACGCGCTCTGGCCGGCCCTGCGCACGCTGGCGGCGCTGCTCGGCGAGGACTTGCCGGGCGATCCCGAGCGCGTTCCGACCGGGCTCTACGCCGCCGAAGACGGGCCGTTCTGGGCCGAATTCGCCGGCAGCGCGATCAGCTTCATGGGCGGCTATGAGAAGCTCGTCTCGGATGGCGAGGGCGGAATGCGCAGCCTGCCGGCCTATCTCGACATCAGGCTGAGGACCGAAGCCGATGGCGCACTAGTGGGCAAGATCGGCGGCGTTGCACGCCGGCTGCTGCCGGTGCCGGCCGAAACCGCGCTCGATGAGCGCCTCGTGGGGCGTTGGCGTGATGACCGGCTCGGCGTCGCGATCGCCATCCGCGCCGACGGTACGGCATCCTGGCCCTGGGCCGGTACGATCGGCCGTGAGACCCGGCTGACGCCGTTGCCCGGGGGGCGGGCGCTGGCCGATCTCAGGCATGGCCCGTGGCGACACCGGCCTTGCCTCTGGCTGCCGCCGGACGGAAGCTTGCGGCTCGCCGGCCATCGTTCGCGCATCCTACATTTCCAACGCATCGAGGGAGGCCAATCATGACCCGTTCCCGTCTTGCCGCGACACTCATCGGCACGGCCGCGCTGTTGCTCGCCGCCGGCGCAGAGGCACAGCCGGCGCCGAAGAATGTGCTGCGGGTCGCGCCACATGCCGATCTCAAGACGCTCGATCCGGTCGCCGCCTCGATCGTCATCACCCGCATGCACGGGCTGATGATCTACGAGACGCTGTTCGCCTGGGACGCCAACCTCCAGCCCAAGCCGCAGATGGTCGAGAGCTTCTCGACTGCGCCGGACGGGCTCAGCTGGACCTTCACGCTGCGGCCGGGCCTGAAATTCCATGACGGCCAGCCGGTGACCACCCGCGACGTCATCGCCTCGCTGACACGCTGGATGAAGCGCGACACGATCGGCGGCAAGCTCGGCGAGTACACGGACGGCATGGAGGCGAAGGACGAGCGGACCTTCGTGCTCAAGCTGAAGAAACCGATGGCGCTGGTGCCGTTCGCGCTCGGCTCGGCCGTCGGCCAGATCCCGGTGATCATGCGCGAGGCCGAAGCCACGACCGACCCGATGAAGCCGGTGACCGAGACGATCGGCTCCGGCCCGTTCAGGTTCAACCGCGCCGAATGGCGCAGCGGCGCCAAGATCGTCTACGACAAGAACCCCGACTATGTGCCGCGCGCCGAGCCTGCCGACGGGCTCGCCGGCGGGCGCGTCGTCAAGGTCGACCGGGTCGAGTGGATGATCATGCCCGACGCGGCGACGGCGGCAGCCGCCTTGCAGACCGGCGAGATCGACATCTGGGAACAGCCGAGCCAGGACCTGATCCCGGTGGTTGCCGCAGCCAAGGACGTCAAGGTCGAGCGCTATTCCAACCTCGCCAACCAGGTGATGCTGCGGCCGAACAGCCTGCATCCGCCCTTCGACAATCCGAAGGCGCGGCTCGCTCTGGCCTATGCCACCGACCAGGCCGAGTTCCTGGCTGGCGGCTTCGGCGACGAGGAATGGTGGAAGCGCTGCGCCGCCTATTTCATCTGCGGAGCGCCCAATGGCACGCAGGCCGGGACGGAAGGCTATGCCAAGCCCGATCTGGAGAAGGCGAAGCAGTTGCTGGCGGAGGCCGGCTACAAGGGCGAGAAGCTGGTGCTGACCACCAGCAACGACATCGCCGCGATCGGCCGGATGGCCGAGGTCGCCGCCTCCCAGCTCAAGAAGGCCGGCGTCAATGTCGACGTCCAGTTCTCCGACTGGGGCACCGTCACCACCCGCCAGCAGAACAAGAGCCCGCCGGACCAGGGCGGCTGGAACCTGTTCGTGACCTATGCTTCTGGCGCGACCATGCAGTCGCCGATGACCAATATCGGCACCAACATGGCCTGCGAGAAGGCCTGGGCCGGCTGGCCCTGCGACTCCGAAGCGGAGAAGCTGCGCGGCGCCGTGGTCGATGCGCCCGACGATGCCGCCCGCAAGGCCGCGGTCGAGGCGCTGCACAAGCGCCTAGCCGAGATGCAGCCCTATCGCGTGCTCGGCCAGTTCGACCAGCCCTATGCCCGGCGCGCTACCGTCTCGGGCGTGCTCGCCGCGCCGGTGATGCTGTTCTGGAACGTCGAGAAGAAGTGAGGCCGACGCGGCGTTAACCGGTTCCTGACCGATTGCGGACGAGACTCAGGCGGAACGATTCGCCTTCTTAGTCTCGTGAGAGCGTAATGGGTCAGGTCCTGATGGGTCAGGTGTTGCAGTTCCGTTTGAAGCCGCCCGCCGTCGAGCATGACGGCGATGCGCTCGATCTCATGTCGGCGATCGACTTCGCCCTGCGCGACCTCGCCGACATCACCCCGCACATCCTGCACGAGCCCAGCCGCGAGCAGGCCCGGCAATGCCGGCAGATGCTGCAGGACGCCTTCGACGCGGCGCTGCGTGTCGGCTGAACTCAGTCTCGCCTGACGTCGACGACATAGCCCTCGTCATTGATGACGACGCGGATGTCTTCGCCCTCATCGTCGGTGCCCGAGACGATCCACATGCCGCGACGGCGACCGACGTTCTCGACATCGACGACGCCGCGACGGCGGGCGATGCGGACAGCATCGCGTCGGCTGATGCCGTAGTCATCGTCCTCGTCATAGGTCGGCGCCGGCACCCGGGGCGGGCGCGGCGGCGCGATGGGCACCTCGGGTGGCGGAACCTCGATCGGTGGCGGCACGGCGCGCGGCGGCGCACCGACCCCGCCGCTCAACGCCTGCGCAAGCGCCGGCGCGGCCGGAACGAGGCCGAGGCAGGCGGTCAGGACGAAGCGACGGGTCAGCATGGCCGATCTCCAGCGGAGGTTCGCCTTTGCGTAGGCAGAGATTGGGTCAGAATCTGGTCGGGATTGCGGGCGAACCTTGCCTGTGACAGGCATCGCTCGGGGCGAGAGGAGATGCGGCGCATGCAGCCAGCCTGGGCGATCGGCCTGATGACCGGAACGGTCCTCGACGGCAATATCGACATCGCCGCCATCCGCACGGACGGTGCTGTTGTCGCCGAATTCGGGCCGTGGCGGCTTTCGCCCTATCGCCAGGAGGTTCGCGGTTTGCTGGCGGAGGCCGTAAAGGCAGCGCTCGGCTGGCGTTTCGAGGGACCGGAGCCGGCGATCTTCGCTGAGGCCGAACGTGCCCTGACGCTGGCGCAAGGCGAAGCCGTCGCCGAGTTCCTCGCCGCGGAAGGAATCGCTGCCAGCGATGTCGCGGCCATCGGCTTCCACGGCCAGACCGTGCTGCATCGCGCCCCGACCAGGGAACGCCAGGGCGACACCCGCCAGCTCGGCGACGGGGCGCTGATGGCTGGGAAGCTCGGCATCGATGTCGTCTATGATTTCCGTACCGCCGATGTGCGCGCCGGCGGCCAGGGCGCGCCGCTCGTCGCGAGCTACCACGCCGCGCTGATGCGCAGCCTCGGCGCGGGACAGGAAACCGCCGTGCTCAATCTCGGCGGCGTCGGCAATCTCAGCGCCTTCGCCGACGCGACCCAGGTGCTGGCCTTCGACACCGGGCCGGGCAATGCGCCGCTGAACGACTGGATCAAGCAGCATGGCAAGGGCGAGATGGATCGCGACGGCGCCTTCTCGCTCGCCGGCACGGTCGACGAGGAGAGGCTCGCGCGCCTGCTCGAACACCCCTACCTCTTCGCGCCCTATCCGAAATCGCTCGACCGCCATGATTTCACTGCCGCCATGGCCGAAGGCCTCTCCTTCGAAGACGGTGCGGCGACGCTGACCGCCTTCACCGCCGGCGCGGTCGGGCGCGGACTCGACCTGCTTCCGGCCAGGCCGCAAAGGCTGATCGTCTGCGGCGGCGGGCGGCGCAATCCAGCGATCATGGCGGCGCTCAATGCCCGCACCGGCACCGAGACGATTCCGGCCGAGGCCGTCGGCTGGCGCGGCGACGCGATCGAGGCGGAATGCTTCGCCTTCCTCGCCATGCGCCGCAAGGCCGGCCTGCCGATCTCCTTCCCGCTGACCACCGGCGTGCCGGCGCCGATGACAGGAGGGAAAATTGCCCACGCAGATTGACAGCAATGTCATCCCCGACGTTTAGAGAGGGCCATGAGCAAGTTCGCCTTCGAGCCCCTCGCCATTCCGGCTGTCGTGCTGGTCCGCCCGAAGAAGTTCGGCGATGCGCGCGGCTACTTCATGGAAACCTATAGCTCCGAGGCCTTTGCGGCCGCGGGCATCGATGCCGCCTTCGTCCAGGACAACCAGTCGCTCTCGGCAGCGCGCGGCGTCGTACGCGGTCTGCATTTCCAGGCACCGCCCGCGCCGCAGGCCAAGCTGATCCGGGTGCTGAGGGGCGCGGTCTTCGACGTCGCCGCCGATATCCGCGTGGGGTCGCCGAGCTATGGCAGATGGTGCGCGGCGACGCTCACGGCAGATGGCGCGGAGCAGCTCTTCGTGCCGCGCGGCTTCGCCCATGGCTTCTGCACGCTCGAGCCCGGCACCGAGGTCGTCTACAAGGTCGACGGCCCCTACGCGCCTGAGACCGAGGGCGGTATCGCCTGGAACGACCCAGAGCTTGCGATCGACTGGCCGATCGCAACGGGCGAGGCGCAGCTCTCCGGCAAGGACGCCGTCCTGCCCGGCTTTGCCGGCTTCACCAGCCCATTCCGCTACGAGGCCCAGCCGTGAAGCGCTATCTCGTCACCGGTGGCGCCGGCTTCATCGGCTCGGCCGTGGTACGCCATCTGATCCGGCAGACGCCGCACCAGGTTCTGGTCGTCGACAAGCTCACCTATGCCGGCAATCGCGACAATCTCAGCTCCGTCTCGAACGATCCGCGCCTCGCCTTCCTGCAGGCCGATATCGGCGATGCGGCGGCGATGCGGCAGGCCTTCGCCGAGTTCAGGCCCGACATCGTCATGCATCTCGCCGCCGAGAGCCATGTCGACCGCTCGATCGATGGCCCCGCCGCCTTCATCGAGACCAACATCGTCGGCTCCTTCGTGCTACTGCAGGAAGCATTGCGGCACTGGCGCTCGCTTGCGCCGGCGGAGCAGACAGGCTTCCGCTTCCACCAGATCTCGACCGACGAGGTCTTCGGCTCACTCGGCGAGGACGGGCTGTTCAGCGAGACCTCGCCCTACCAGCCGAACTCGCCCTATTCGGCCTCGAAGGCGGCCTCGGACCATCTCGCGCGCGCCTGGCACCACACTTACGGGCTGCCGGTCGTGCTCTCGAACTGCTCGAACAATTACGGGCCCTATCACTTCCCCGAGAAGCTGATCCCGCTGATGATTCTCAACGCGCTCGAGGGCAAGGAGCTGCCGGTTTACGGCTCGGGCGCCCAGGTCCGCGACTGGCTGCATGTCGAGGACCACGCGCGGGCACTCGCCTTGATTGCCGAGCGCGGCCGGATCGGCGAGAGCTACAATGTCGGCGGCTCGGCGGAGCGCAGTAATCTTCAGGCGGTCAAGGCGATCTGCGCGCTGATGGATGAGCTTGCGTCCGATGCCGCGATCGGCCCGCGCGCGAGCCTGATCCGCTTCGTCGCCGACCGGCCGGGCCACGACCAGCGCTATGCGATCGATGCCTCCAAGATCGAGCGCGAGCTCGGCTGGCGGCCGCAGGAGAGCTTCGAAAGCGGGTTGCGCAGCACGGTCACCTGGTATCTGGAGAACCGCGACTGGTGGAGCCGGATCCGCTCCGGCGTCTATCGCGGCGAACGCCTCGGGGCCGGCTGACTGGTCTGAAAGCTGCGACCTCGCGCCGCTATCACCCGCTTGTCATTGGCTTTTCCCCGCGGAAGCGGGCATCTGATCGGCATGATCGCGACGAGCCTCCCGCGCCGGACCGCATTCCGGCTGTTGCAGCGCGCCTCATTGGCGCTGGCCCTGCTGGCGCCTGCGCCGCTGCTCGCCGCCGAATCCGCCGCCGTGACCTCGCCGCGCGTCACCGCCACCTTGCTGTCGAGCCGCGATGCCGTCGCCCCGGGCGAGCGTTTCCAGGTCGCCCTTACCCAGAAGCTGGCGCCGGGCTGGCACAGCTACTGGCAGAACCCCGGCGATTCCGGCGAGGCGACGCGGATCGAGTGGACCTTGCCGGAGGGCGTCAGCGCCGGCGCGATACAGTGGCCAGCGCCAAAGGCGATCCGGGTCGAGCCTCTCGTCAATTTCGGCTTCGAGGACCATGTCCTGCTGCCGGTCGAGATCACGGTTCCCGCCAATGCCAAGCCGGGCGAGACGCTGACGCTCTCGGCCAAGGCGACCTGGCTGGTCTGCGAGAAGATCTGCATTCCCGAAGAAGGCGCCTTCAGCCTCGACCTGCCGATCGCGCCGGCCGGCTCTGTCGATACTACTGCGGAAGCGCGCATCGATGAGGCTCGTGCCGGCCTGCCGAAGCCGGCGGGCTTCACAGCCAAGCTGACGGCGAAGGGCGAGGACAAGCTCGCGCTCACCTTGCCCGGCCTGCCGGCCGGTGCCAGCAACATTCACTTCTTCCCGGTTTTGGATACGCTGATCGAGCATGCGGCCGAGCAGCCGGTCGCGAACGGCGCGGTCACTCTCACCCGCTCCACTGCCTTCAAGGTGGGCACACCGACGACCGACGGCGTCCTCACCTTCGACGAGGGCGGCACCAGGCGCGCTTTGGCGCTCAGCGCCGAGGTCGAGCCTGCCCTGCTGCAGGCCGCAGCCGCCCCGGCACAGGCGCCCGCGAAGGTCGTTCTGCCGCCGCCTCCGGCAGAGGACCTGACGCTCTTTCTGGCGCTGGCCTTTGCTTTTGCCGGTGGTTTGATCCTCAACCTGATGCCTTGCGTATTGCCGGTGCTATTCATCAAGGCGCTCGGCTTCGCCCAGGTGGCGCAGGCGAGCCGGAGCGAGGTCCGCCAGCAGGGCCTGCTCTTCCTCGCCGGCGTGCTCGCGACCTTCTTCGTGCTGGCCGCGGCTGTGATCGCGCTCGGTGCCGGCTGGGGCTTCCAATTGCAGTCGCCGCCGCTCGTCATCCTGCTCGCCGTGCTGATGACGCTGATCGGCTTCAACCTGATCGGCGCCTTCGAGATCGGCGGCAGACTGCAGGGCGTCGGCGACGGGCTCGCCAGCCGTAGCGGGCCGGTCGGCGCCTTCATGACCGGCGCGCTCGCCGTCGTCGTCGCGACCCCCTGCACCGCCCCCTTCATGGGCGCGGCGATGGGCTATGCGCTGACGCAACCGCCCGCGGCGGCGCTGTCGATCTTCATGGCGCTGGCGCTCGGCTTCGCAGCGCCGGTGGTTGCGCTCTCCTTCGCGCCCGGGCTGCTGCGCCTGCTGCCCAAGCCGGGCCGCTGGATGATCATCCTGAAGCAGGCCTTCGCCTTCCCGATGTTCGCGACTGCGATCTGGCTGATCTGGGTCGCCACCATGCAGGCCGGTGCCAATGGTGCGCTCGCCGCGCTCGTCGCGATCCTGGTCGCCGGTTTCGCGCTCTGGCTGATCGGCGTGACGCGCGGCAGCGGCCGGGGCCTTCGCGCGGTCGCGGCTGCGGCGGCCATCCTGCTCGTCGGCGCGGCCTCAGCCTTCGTGATCGAAAGCGCGACGCCGGCGCCGCAGGCGACCGCCCAGTCCGGGACGGATGCGCCAGGCGTCTGGTCGCCGGCGCGGGTGGCGGAATTGCAGGCGCAGGGCAAGCCGGTCTTCGTCAATTTCACCGCGGCCTGGTGCATCACCTGCCTCGCCAATGACCGGGTCGCGCTGTCGCGGCAAGAGGTGAAGGACGCTTTCGCCAAGCTCGGCGTCACCTATCTCAAGGCCGACTGGACCAATCGCGATGCGACGATCGCCGCGACGCTGGCCGAGTACGGCCGCGCCGGCGTACCGCTCTACCTGTTCTATCCGGGAACGAAGGGCGCGCAGGCCGAGGTGCTGCCGCAATTGCTGACGCCCGAAACCGTGGTGAGCGCCGCACAGCGCGCCGCCGGCAAAGAGGTGAAGACCGCATCAAGCCAGAAGTGAAGCCAAGCCCCGACATTTCAACCTCAGAAGGAGACTGAAGATGAAAGCCGTGAGCCGACAGACCTTCCTCGCCGGCCTTGCCGCCACCGCATTGGCCCTCGCCTCCGGCGCCGCCTTTGCACAGAGCGTAGCGAAGCCCGGCGCGAAAGCCCCCGATTTCTCGGTCGTCGATGTCGACGGCAAGCTGCAGAAGCTCTCGGATTATGCCGGCAAAACGGTGGTCCTCGAATGGACCAACCATGACTGCCCCTATGTCCGGAAGCACTACAACAGCGCGACCATGCAGACCCTGCAGAAGGACATGGCCAAGGATGGCATCGTCTGGCTCTCGGTGATCTCCTCGCCCGTCGGCGAGCAGGGCCATGTCGACGCGGCCAAGGCCAAGGAGCTGAGCAAGACGCGCGACGCCGCCCCGGCCTCGATCCTGCTCGATCCGAAGAGCCAGCTTGCCCGCGCCTATGGCGCCCAGACGACGCCGCATATGTACATCATCGATCCCAAGGGCACTCTCGCCTATGCCGGCGCGATCGACGACAAGCCCTCGTCGAGCGCCTCCAGCCTGACCGGCGCCAAGAGCTATGTCCGCCAGGCGGTGGCCGAGCTCAAGGCCGGCAAGGCCGTCTCGGAGCCGGCGACCAAGGCCTATGGCTGCGTGGTCAAATACGCGCCGGTGAGCTGAGGCGAAGCAGCGCCATCGACGAGAAAGGCGCGGAAACCCTCTCCTGTAAGGAGAGGGTAGGGTGAGGTGTAGGTGGTTCACCCAGTTCCGCGAGGCCTGACTGCGCAGTCGGATTCAGGCCAACGTTTCCAGTCCGAACACCTCACCCCTGCCCCTCTCCTTACAGGAGAGGGGTTCTCCGTTGGGGTTCGATAGCCCTAAGCCCGTCCCAGCCGGACACCGCTCTCCGCGTCGAAGACGTGGACCTTGTCCGGATCGACGCTGATCCAGAGCCGCCCGGCCTGGGCCGCGACCTCGCCGGTCGCCGCCTGCATGACGAAGGGCTTGCCGGCGAGCTGGCCGTGGAAGAGCTGGGTCGCGCCGAGTTCCTCGATGAACTCGACATCGAAAGGCAGCGAGCCGGCCGCGCCCTCCGAGGCGATCTCGATATCCTCCGGCCGCAGGCCCACCTCGACCGCGGTGCCTACAGCTAAGTCCTCGCGCAGGTCGCGCGCCTGCAGCAGGGCATCGCCGAGCGCGATGATGCCGGCGCCGTCGACCTTGGCCGCCAGCAGGTTCATCGGCGGCGAGCCGATGAAGGTCGCGACGAAACGGCTGGCGGGCTTGCGGTAGACCTCGGAGGGCACGCCGATCTGCTCGACCTGGCCGCCATTCATCACCACCAGCTTGTCGGAGAGCGTCATCGCCTCGACCTGGTCATGGGTGACGTAGATCGCAGTGACGCCGAGCGCGCGCTGCAGCTTCTTGATCTCGACCCGCATCTGCACGCGCAATTTGGCGTCGAGATTGGAGAGCGGCTCGTCGAACAGGAAGACCTGCGGCTTGCGCACGATGGCGCGGCCCATGGCGACGCGCTGGCGCTGGCCACCGGAAAGCTGGCGCGGGCGGCGCTGCAGGAAGGGCTCGATCGCGAGGATGCGGGCGGCCTCGGCAACGCGCTTCTCGATCTCGTCCTTGGGCGTGCCGCGGTTGCGCAGGCCATAGGCCATGTTGTCGTAGACGCTCATATGCGGATAGAGCGCGTAGTTCTGGAAGACCATGGCGATGTCGCGGTCGGCCGGCTCGACCTGGTTGACGACGCGGGGACCGATCGCGACCTCGCCGGCCGAGATCGTCTCCAGCCCGGCGACCATGCGCAGCAAGGTCGACTTGCCGCAGCCGGAGGGGCCGACGAGGACGCAGAAGCCGCCATCGGGGATGTCGAAGGAGACGCCCTTCACCGCCTCGACGCCGCCGGCATAGATCTTCTTGACGTTGTTGAGCGTGACCTGAGCCATTGGCGGGCTACTTTTCTGTCTCGACGAGGCCCTTCACGAAGAGCCTCTGCATGGCGATGACGACGAAGACCGGGGGCAGCATGGCGAGCATGGCGGTGGCCATGGCGAGCTGCCATTCGGTCAAGGCGTCGGAGGTGGTGATCATCTTGCGAATGCCGATCACGATGGTCTGCATCGAGTCCTTGGTCGTGATCAGCAGCGGCCAGAGATACTGGTTCCAGCCATAGATGAACTGGATGACGAACAGCGCCGCGATCGTCGTCAGCGAGAGCGGCAGCACCGTGTCCTTGAAGAACTTGAACGGGCCGGCGCCGTCGATCTTCGAGGCTTCGAGCAATTCGTCCGGGATGGTCATGAAGAACTGCCGGAACAGCAATGTGCCGGTGGCCGAGGCGATCAGCGGCACGGCGAGGCCCTGATAGCTGTCGAGCATGCCGAGATCGGAGACGATCTTGAAGGTCGGGAAGATGCGGACCTCGACCGGGAGCATCAGCGTGACGAAGATGATCCAGAACGCTGCCATCCGGAACGGGAAGCGATAGTAGACGATGGCGTAGGCCGAGAGCACCGAGATGAAGATCTTCCCGATCGCGATCGTCATCGCCATCACGAAGGAGTTCAGCATCATGCTCGCCACCGGCTCACGGGTCGAGCCGGAGGTGCCGACGAAGAGGATGCGGTAGTAGTTGTCCAGGAAGTGCGGCCCTGGATAGAGCGGCAACTGCCCGTTGATGATGGTAGCGTTGTCCCAAGTCGAGGCGACGAAGGTCAGCCAGACCGGAAAGGCGCAGATGAGTACGCCGATCGTCAGGATGATATAGGCGATCGCATCGCCGAGGCGGCGGTCTTCGACCATCAGCCATGTCCTCCGCGGTCACTCAAAAGCTTCGCCAGTGCATCCGCCGCAGCGTCGAGAAAGGCCGTGCCTTTCTCCGGCGTCGCCTTGCGGGCATCGCCGATCACGCCGGTTTCAGTCATCTGACGGAAAGGCTGGTAGCGACCGACTGTCGGGCGGGTCAGTGCGGTCAGGTCGGCACCGAGCATGCCGAAGGCTTCCGGCAACCGCTCCTGCCTGACTGTCTCCGGCGCCAGCACCATCATCATCGAGGTCTCGACCTCGCAGGCATGCAGCACGCTGACCTGATCGTCCATGAACGGCGCCATCGCCTCCTGCGCCAGCAGGAAATAGGTGGTGGCGCGGATCTGGAGCGAGGTCTCGCGGGCGAAGTCCGGCAGGAAGGCCGCGAGCGCGGCGATGTTGCCGCCATGGCCGTTGACGATGACGACACGGTGGAAGCCGTGGCGCTCGAGGCTCTTCAGCAGGGCCAGCAGCATGGCGCGATAGGTCGGGATGTCGAAGGTGAAAGTGCCGCCGAAGGCCATGTGATGCTCGGCCATGCCGCACCACAAGGTCGGCGCGACGACCACCTCGACACCTTCGGCACGCTCGGCCGCGAGCTTGCAGACGCCGCCGCACAGGATGGTGTCGACGCCAACCGGCAGATGCGGGCCATGCTGCTCCATCGAGGCGACCGGCAGCACGACGACGGCGTCCCTGGCCGCCTTCTCGCGCAGTTCCTCGGCGGTGAGATCCTGCCAGAGCACCGAGGTCATGGCCGCGCCTTCAGCATCGGGACGAAGAACAGCTCCGCCAGCGTCTGCGCCACCCAGGGCGCCCGGGCGGCGGCCTCGCCCTCGTTGATCGAGATCATCGGCGTGTAGCTCAGCAGCTTGTAGGGTCCGTCCTTGCGCATCTCGAACAGCGAGCCGGCGCTCAAGGACCGCAGGACGAGAGTGAGGTCGCGGTTCTTCAGGCTGCCTGTCGGCTGCGAGACGCCGAAGCGGACGTGGATGATGCTGAAGATATCGAGCCCCTCTTCGGAGGCGCGGCGGTCGAGCGTCACGTCGTCGGAGGGGGTCGGCACCGCGACGAAGGCGATCTTCGCGGCATCGGCCTGCTTGCGCATCTCGCCAATCAGCAGCTTGCAGATGCGATCGGCCCAGGCCAGCTCCGTGCCCGGGCCGCAATTGAGCACCACACCCTTCCAGGCGTCGATCATCCGGCCCTGCGCTGACGCCAGGGTTGGTACGAGGCAGAAGCCCGCGAGCGCCGCGAAGCCAAGGCGACGGCCCCACCGCATCAATAGTTCACCTTCCGCTCGATGAAGCGGAACTGGAAGGCGGTCATGGCGATGACCATGGCGAGCAAGATCACCGACTGTGCCGCCGAGCCGCCAAGATTGGTGCCGCCCTTGCCGTCCGAATAAACCTTGTAGACCAGCGTCTCGGTCGCGCCCGAAGGGCCGCCGCCACTGACCGTGTCGATGATGCCGAAGGTGTCGAAGAAGACGTAGACGAGGTTGACGACGAGCAGGAAGAAGGTCGTCGGCGAAAGCAGCGGGAAGACGATGGTCCAGAAGCGCCGCATCGGCCGGGCGCCGTCGATCACCGCCGCCTCGATCACGCTCTTCGGGATCGACTGCAGGCCGGCGAGGAAGAACAGGAAATTATAGGAGATCTGCTTCCAGGTCGCGGCGAGGATGACCAGCGTCATCGCATCATTGCCGTTGAGGCGCGGATTCCAGGCGATGCCCAGGCTTTGCAGTCCACGCGCCAGCATGCCGAGGGAGGGATCGAACATGAAGATCCAAAGCACGCCGGCGATGGCGGGCGCGACGGCATAAGGCCAGATCAGCAGCGTCTTGTAGATCTCGGCACCGCGGATGGCGCGGTCCGCCATCACCGCAAAGAGCAGCGCCAGCGAGAGCGAGAGCAGCGCGACGAAGACCGAGAAGATGCCGGTGTTGATCAGCGCCTTGTAGTATTCGGGCTTGGAGAACAGGTCGCGATAGTTCTCGAACCAGACGAACTCGGTCGATATGCCGAAGGCGTCCTGCAGCAGGAAGCTCTGCCAGACCGCCTGGCTCGCCGGCCAGTAGAAGAAGACGACCGTGATCGTGAGCTGCGGCAGGAGCAGCAACAGCGGGATCGTCAGCCCCTTGAAGTGAGCGTATTTCTGCATCGGCCAGCCCGGCAGCAAGGAAGGCCGGGATTATGGTCCCGGCCTTCGATCATTCTTGTTTCACTTGGCGGTGCGCTCGAATTGGCGCAGCGCCTGGTTGCCACGGTCATTGGCCGCATCGAGCGCCGCCTTCGGCGTCTTCTGGCCGTTCAGGGCCGCCTCGATCTCCTCCGACCAGATGTCGCGGATCTGGACCAGGCCGCCGAAGCGGACGCCGCGGGAGTTGTCGGTCGGTTCCTTATTGTTGAGCTCGAGCAGCGGGGTCTCGAGATAGGGGTTCTGCTTGTAGAAGCCCGAAGCCTTGACCTTCTCATAGGCCGCCTTGGTGATCGGCAGATAGCCCGACTCGGTGTGCAGTTTCACCTGCCGGTCGACGTCGGACAGGAAGGTGAAGAACTTGGCGACGCCCTTGTACTCGTCAGCCTTCTTGCCGCCCATGACCCAGAGCGAGGCACCGCCGATGATCGAGTTCTGCGGGGCGCCGGCGACATCCGGATAATACGGCATCGGCGCATTCGACCAGTCGAACTTGGCGTTGGCCTTGACGTTGCCGAAGAAGGCCGAGGAGGTCAGGAAGAGCGGGCACTCGCCCGAGGTGAAGCGGCCCTCGCCGGTGTTGGTGCGGCCGGAATAGGAGAACACGCCTTCCTTCTGCAGGTTGGCGAGGTTTGTCAGGTGCTTGACGAAGAGATCGCTGTTGATGCGGAACTCGGTGTCGAAGCCATCGAAGCCGTTGGCCTTGGTGCCGACCGGCACGTTGTGCCAGGCGCCGAGCTGCTCGATATTGGCCCAGGTGGTCCAGGCGGTCGAGAAACCGCACTTGTCGAAGCCGGCGGCCTTCAGTTTCTTGGCGGCCTCGAACACTTCGGGCCAGGTCTTCGGCGGGGCTTCCGGCAGGCCGGCCTTCTTCAGCGCGTCCTTGTTGTACCACATCACCATCGAGGACGAGTTGAACGGGAAGGAGAGCATCTCGCCCTTCGTCGTCGAATAGTAGCCGGTGATCGCCGGCAGATAGCTCTTGGGATCGAACTTCTCGCCCGCGTCCTTCATCACGTCGGCGACCGGCTTGATCGCGCCCTTGGCCGACATCATCGTCGCGGTGCCGACCTCGAAGACCTGCATGATGTGCGGGGCGTTGCCGGCGCGGAAGGCGGCGATGCCGGCGTTCAGCGTGTCCGGGTAGGAACCCTTATAGGCGACGACGACCTTGTAGTCCTTCTGCGAGGCGTTGAACTCCTCGGCCAGCTTGACGACGACGTCGTTGTTGGCGCCGGTCATGGCGTGCCACCACTGGATTTCGGTCTGCGCCATAGCCGGCGAAGCAGCGGCGAGTGCGAACACGCCGGCCGCGGTCAGGGTCTTGAATTTGAAGGTCATGATCAGCTCCCTCTCAGCCCCCGATACGCGCGGGCGTTCTTGTCGTTGGTGCGCAAGCTAGCATGAAGCCGGGGCGACAGTTCAATGACAAAACGATGACATTTCCGCCCCGCTGTGGACGCGCATCCGCGCACTTGCGATTTCCTGCGGAAGCGGCTGTTCTTGCCACCCTTCCTGTACACTGCACACAAGCTGGATCAGCCATGGCCTCGCTCTCGCTCACGCCCGCCAACACCTTGCCGGCCGATGCCGACCGCGCCGCGCTGGCCGGCCGCGTCTGGCGGCCGGATCTCGCTGGGCCGTCAGTGATCAAGCTCGAAGGCAACGAGGTCATCGACGTCACCGCGACCTTCCAGACCATGCGCGACCTCTGCGAGACCGCCGACCCGGCGACAGCGCTGCGAGCCGCGACCGGCGAGAGCCTGGGCTCGCTCGCCGACCTCCTCGCCAACAGCTCGGCCGCAGACCGCAACGACGGCAAGCCCTGGCTGCTCGCCCCGGTCGACCTGCAGGCGGTCAAGGCCGCCGGCGTCACCTTCGCCGTCTCGATGCTGGAACGCGTCATCGAGGAGAAGGCCCGCGGCAACCCGGCGGCCGCGGCCGCGATCCGCACCGAGATCGGCAAGCTCATCGGCGACGACCTCTCCAAGCTGAAGCCTGGCTCGCCCGAGGCGATGAAGCTGAAGGAGGTGCTGATCGCCCAGAACAGCTGGAGCCAGTATCTCGAGGTCGGGATCGGGCCGGACGCCGAGATCTTCACCAAGGCGCCGCCGATGTCGGCGGTCGGCACCGGCGCGGATGCCGGCCTGCATCCGGGTTCGAGCTGGAACAATCCCGAGCCGGAGATCGTGATCATCGTCGCCTCGGACGGGCGGATCGTCGGCGCCAGCCTCGGCAACGACGTCAACCTGCGCGACTTCGAGGGCCGCTCGGCCCTGCTGCTCGGCAAGGCCAAGGACAACAACGCGGCAGCGGCGATCGGCCCGTTCATCCGCTTCTTCGACGGCGACTTCTCGCTCGACCATGTCCGCAGGACGACGGTGAGCCTCACCGTCGAGGGCGAGGATGGCTTCACGCTGGAGGGCTCGTCCTCGATCGCCATGATCAGCCGCGACCCGGCCGATCTCGCGGCGCAAATGCTCGGCCCCAACCATCAATACCCGGACGGGGCGGTGCTCTATCTCGGCACCATGTTCGCGCCGATCAAGGATCGCGACGCGCCGGGCGGCGGCTTCACCCATAAATACGGCGACGTCGTCACCATCGCGGCGCCCGAGCTCGGCGCGCTGGTCAACCGCATGCGCCGCACCGACGAATGCGAGCCCTGGCGCTTCGGCGCCTCGCATCTGATGCGCAATCTCGCCAAGCGCGGACTGCTGTGACGCGGCTCTCCTACATCGACTACCACACCTGCGGCGAGCCGGTGCGCATCGTCACGTCGGGCTACCCGCAGCTCACCGGCGCCGGCATCCTCGACAAGCGCCGGCAGGCCCGCGAGCAGCATGACAACCTACGCCGCGCGATGATGCTGGAGCCGCGCGGGCATGACGGCATGTACGGCGTCATCCCGGTCGCGGCGAGCCATCCCGAGGCAGCCTTCGGCGTGCTGTTCACGCACAATGAGGGCTATTCGACCATGTGCGGCCACGCGACCATCGCGCTCGGCCGCTATGCGATCGAGCAGGGGCTGGTTGAGGCGACCACGCCGGTCACCCGCTTCGCCATCGAGGCGCCCTGCGGGCTGGTGCGCCTCGCCTGCAAGGTCGAAGGCGGCAAGGTCGGCGACGTCAGCTTCGAGAGCGTGCCGGCCTTCGTCGAGGCACGTGATCTCGTAATCACAGTACCCGGCTACGGCGATGTCATCACCGACATCGCCTATGGCGGCGCCTATTACTGCATCCTGCCGGCCTCGCGCTTCGGGCTCGACCTGATGCAGACGCCGGTCGAGGAGATCGTCGCGGCAGCAGGCGCGCTGACCGACCAGGTCCGCGCGAGCCGCAGGATCACGCATCCGACCGAGCCCGATCTCGGCTTCCTCTATGGCACGATCGTCACCGACGAGGCTGCACCGGGTGAGGACAGCTTCAATCTCTGCGTCTTCGCCGAGCGCCAGATCGACCGCTCGCCGACCGGCTCGGGCGTCACCGCCCGGATGGCGCGCGACCATGCCAGGGGGCTGATCCCGATCGGCCGGAGCCGCAGGATCCGCAGCATCACCGGCGGCACCTTCACCGGGACGGTGATCGGCCCGGTCGACTTCCCCGCGGCCGGCGCGGTCACGGTCGAGGTTGGCGGACGCGGTCATCTTTCCGGCGAGGGCAGCTTCGTCATCGAAGCAGACGATCCGCTCGGCCACGGCTTTTCCCTGCCGAAGCGCTTCGCCGAGATCGCAGGCATCTGAGCCGGCTTATTCGGGCTGTCGAAAATTCAGGACGATTTCACGCCAGCGCCGATAGAGGGCGCCGTGCCGCTTCAGCCCGTCATAGGGAGCGCAGCGGATGATGGCGCGCCGCGCGCTCTCGGCCAGTCGCGCAGCACCTGTTTCCAGGGGTTGATCGAGCACGACTGGCTCGCCGACCACTGCGCCGGCGCGATCAAGCTCAAAACGGATGCGCACGATCGTGCCCGCCGGCGCTGCGCCGGGGGCAACGTTCCAGCACGAGACGACCTTGTCATGCACATAGCGAACGGCGTCGGCGAAGGCACGATCCTCGGCCACGGCGGGAGCCGCTACGAACAACACCAATGCCGAACCTAGGAGCCCGGCGGCGGGCGGCAGTCGGCGCGCCGGCTGTCTTGCCATCAGGATGACCTCGCAGCCATTCGAGAACGGGCGGCTCAGTCGAGGTAAACCCCCTTTTCATCTTGTCGGGAAGGGGCCCGGTAAGATTCTTCTGCTACTTCGCGGTGCGTGACGCGGGAACGAACCATGGACGCGAGCCCGGACCGGCCGATCGCCGCAGCAGACGCGAAGGAGTTCGTCTCCGCGCGTCCCTGGGCTGCTCCGTCGATCTGGATCGCTGCCTTCCTCGCCTTCGTTCTCGCCGGCCTGCTGCTGCCGCTGCGCCTGCCGCTGGGACCGTATTACTGGGACACGGCGGTCTATTTCGACGCGGTCCAGCGCATCCGCGACGGTCAGGTTCCGAACATCGACTTCTTCACGCCGGTCGGCCCGCTCGGCTATTATCTCGTCTCCGGCCTCGACCGGCTGTTTCCGGACGCGCACCCGCTACTGACCGCGAACTGGGCGCTGCTGCCGATCGCACTGCCTCTGCTGGCGATCCTCGTCTTCCATATCGCGCAGCGCTCGCAAGGACAGGCACTGGCGCTGCTGCTGCCCTTCCTGCTCTTCGCCTCGCTGCCGATCAACCTGCACGAGGTCTACCCGCTACCGGGCTTCGACGGCTACGGCCATTACAACCGGCACGTCGCGCTGCTGCTCTACACCCTGATCGCCGTGCTGATGTTCGTGCGCGAGCGCGCGCTGACGATCTGGCTCGTCGCGGCGCTGATGCTGACGCTCTTCCTGGTCAAAGTCACCGGTGCGGTCACCGGAGCGATGCTGATCGGCTACGCCATCCTCGCCGGGCAGATGCGCCTGCGCGACGCCTGCCTTGCCGCCGTCGCAACGATCGGAGCCCTCGCTTTCATCGATCTGGCAAGTGGTGGACTGACCCTGGCCTATGTCGACGACATCCTGATCCTGCTCAAGCTCAATACAGGGGCACTGCTGCCGCGTTTCCTCACCGTGGCCTCGTTCAAGTTCGAGGTCATCGGGCCAACGCTCGTCCTGATCGGTCTGCTCACCTATTCGTCCTGGCAGGCGAGATCGGCTGGCACCCTGCCCTGGCTGCGCGAGCTCGCCATCTCGCCAGTGGGCTGGCTCGCCATCGCCTTGCTGGCCCTGACCTTCTTCGAGACGCAGAATACCGGAAGCCTCGAATTCATCGGAGTCTGGCCGATCCTGCTCGTGCTCCTGCTCGACTGGCGTCGGCGCAACGACAAGCTGCGGCCAGCGGTGCTGCTGCTGATCTGCGTCATCGCGGCGCCCTCGGCCGTGAGCTTTATCGAGCGCGGCGCCCGCGCTGCCTTGGGCGCGCCGACCTATCTGCCGCTCGCGGTCGACGATGTCGGCAAGCTCGGACGCGTCAGCGTCAAACCCGAGATCGCCGAGCGGGCTCCGACCATGCTGCAGCACTATGCCAAACATCAGCCCGCCTATGCCGATCTCGCCGCGACCGGACAGAAGCCTTCGCTCACGCTCTACTCCGAGATCGACCACCACGCGATCTGGCTGCTCGAGGTCGAGCAAGGCATCGCGGCGATCAAGGCCTGGGAGCATGCCAACAGGCGCGAGCTCAACAGCATCTTCACCCTCGACTTCGTCGACATCATGAACCTCCTGCTCGACCGCAGGCCACCGCGCCATGTCCCCATCGGCATCGATCCGACGCGGAGCACTCCGCGGCTCGAAGCGCAGATGATCGAGAGCCTGCACCAGGTCGACGCGATCCTGGCGCCGAAATGCCCGCCAACCTCGATTCGCGCCACGATCTTCAAGCACTTCGAGCCGACACTGGACGGCCGCAGCAAGATCGCGCTGGCGCCCTGCTGGGACATGTATCTGAAACCCTGATCAGGCGCTCGCCGCAACGCGCTGCGACAAGGCGGTCTCGATCGCGAGCCGAAGATCGCGCGCCGCCTCGCGGATATCGTCGCCGCCGAAGAGCGCGCCGATCACGGCAACGCCGTCGGCGCCCGCCGTGATGACCGAGCCCGCATTGCCGGCGGTGATGCCGGCAATGGCGCCAATCGGCAGAGCACCGAGCGCGCGCGCCGCCGCGAGACGCAGGGCGGCGAGCCCATCCAGCCCGAGCGGGGCGTCGGCATTGTCCTTGTGCGCGGTCGGGAAGACGCCGCCGATGCAGGCATAGTCGATCTTCGCCGCGGCGAGCTCGGGCAATTCGCTTTCATGCTTCAGCGTCGCGCCGATGATGGCGCGCGGCCCGAGCAGGCGGCGAGCATCGACCAGCTTCATGTCGTCGGCGCCGAGATGGACGCCATCGGCTCCGGAGGCGAGCGCGACGTCGACGCGATCGTTGATCAAGAGCGGCACATTGGTGCCGTGCAGGGCCGAGCGGATGGCGCGCGCCTCGCGCACCATCTCGCGCGTCGTCTCGGTCTTGGCGCGCAGCTGGATCAGCGTCGCGCCGCCCTCGACCGCCGCGCGCGCCATATCGGCCATGGAGCGGCCATTGGCGATCTGTGGATCGACGATGCCGTAGAGGGTGATGTCGACGCTCATCGTCCGGTTCCCATTCGTGCAGCCAGTGTCGCCGCATCCATAGCCACGACCGCGTCGATCAGCTCGACTTCGAAGCTGCCCGGGCCGCGGCAGTGCTCGGCCGCGATTTCGCCGGCAATGCCATAGGCGGTCAAGGCCGCTGCCGCCGCGACCGCCTTGTCGGCCTCGACGGCACAGCAGGCCGCGATCAGCGCCCCGGCGGCGCAGCCGATGCCGGTGACCCTGGTCATCAGCGGGTGGCCATGCGCGACGGCGAAGCTCGCTGTCTCGTTCTCGATGCGGTCGACCTTGCCGGTGGTGACGCGGGTGACGCCCTCTGCCGCAGCCAGATCGGCGGAGAGCGCCGCCATCTCGGTGGCGTTTCCGCGCACCAGGACGTCGGGCAGGCGCAGCACCTGCCCGGCGATATGCCGGCGCAGCGGCGAGAGCTCGACGAAGACCGGGTCGAAGACCACAGGCTTGCCGCGATCGCGCGCCACCTCCAGCAGCTTGGGAATGGCGAGCTCGCTCTCGGCATTGATCGTGCCGATATTGATCAGGATCGCGCCGGCGCCCTCGGCCATCGCCGCGACCTCGTCGACATGGATCGCCATGGAGGGGATCGCGCCGAAGGCGAGCAGCATGTTGGCGGTGATGTTCTGCGCCACCGTATTGGTGAGGCACTGCACGCGCGGCCGGATCTTGGCCACGCGGGCGAGGACGGCGGCGACCTCCTGCGGCAGCAAGGTCCGCGCCGGCATGATCTCGGTGGTGTCGCTCGTCATCTCGTCTCCATCGGGCTCACCAAGGGATATGGGGGAGAATCTAGCCCAGCGCCATCAGGGCCAGATCGCCGGCGCCCCGCGCTGCGAGTTTGCCGGCGGCGCGCGCCGCCCTGATACCCGTGCGGCAGCAGAGCACCACGCGTCGGCCATCGATTTCATCCAGCGAAAGCCGGTCGATCTCGTCCACCAATACCCTGATGGCGTCCGAAGCCGCCGGGATTGGTGCCTCCTCGACGCCGCGCAGCTCAACCACGATATCGCCGGCAGCAAGTTGCGACGGCGCGATGAAGCGGAACGAGCCGGCAACTGGCTCCGGCGCCCCGGCGAAGGAGAAGCCGCCGAAGCCGAGGCGGCGCGCGTCGAAGCTGATCACCCGGCCCAGCGGCGATGGCTCCAGGCCCAGCGCCAGCAGCAGGGCCATCTGCGCCTGCAGCAGGCCGAGGGTGGCGACCGCCGGGCCGAGCACGCCGGCCGTGGCGCAATCGGCGGCGCGCGCCGGCATCTCCGGAAAGACGGCGCGATAGCTCGGCCCACCGCCGCAGAAGGCACCGACATAGCCCGACAAGCCGACGATCGAAGCACTGATCAACGGTTTGCCAGCCTCACGGCAGGCATCGCTCAGGACGTAGGTCGCGGCGAAACTGTCGGCGGCGTCGACGACGATATCGGCCCGCGCCACCAGCTCCGAGGCATTGTCGGGCGCTAGCCTGAGCGCCAGCGCCTCGACCGCCACGCCAGGATTGTAGCCAGCGAGCGCTTCCACTGCCGCCTCGACCTTGAGCCGCCCAACATCGCTCATCCGATAGAGCGGCTGGCGGTGCAGATTGCTTTCCTCGACCCGGTCGGGATCGACCAGGACGACCCGACCGATGCCGGCACCAACCAGGTATTGCAGCACCGGACAGCCGAGCCCTCCCGCCCCGACGACGAGGATGCTTGTGCGGGCCAGCCGCGCCTGTCCCTCGGGGCCGATCTCCGGCATGACGATCTGGCGGGCGTAACGGTCGGTCATTGCTCCCTCCTTGTCAGCCCAGCAGAGCCCGGCCGAGCACCGGGGTCGAGGGCGCGGCCATGTCGCGCGGCTCCATCGGCCCGGCTTCGAAGGCGAGACGTCCGGCCTCGACGGCGCGGGCGAAGGCCGCTGCCATCGAGGCGGGATCGCCGGCCTTGGCCACGGCGGTATTGAGCAGCACCGCGTCATAGCCGAGCTCCATCGCCGCGGCGGCATGCGAGGGCAGGCCAATGCCGGCGTCGACGACCAGCGGAATATCGGGAAAATGTGCCCGCAGCGCGCGCAGGCCATAAGGATTGTTCAAGCCCTTGCCGGTGCCGATCGGCGCACCCCAGGGCATCAGCACCCGGCAGCCGGCCTCGACCAGCCGTTCGGCCACGACGAGGTCCTCGGTCATGTAGGGGAAGACCTCGAAGCCCTCGGCACAGAGAATGCGCGCCGCCTCGACCAGGCCGAAGACATCGGGCTGGAGCGTGTCGGCCTCGCCGATCACTTCGAGCTTGATCCAGGGCGTGCCGAAGACCTCGCGCGCCATCTGCGCCGTCGTCACCGCTTCCTTGACCGAGTGGCAGCCGGCCGTGTTCGGCAGCACCCTGACGCCAAGACCGCGGATCAGCGCCCAGAAGTCCTGGCCGCCGCCGAGCCGGCCGGCCTCGCGGCGCAGCGAGACGGTGACGACGTCGACACCGGCCGCCTCGACCGACTTTTGCAGCACGGCTGGCGAGGGGTATTGCGCCGTGCCGAGGAAGAGGCGCGAGCGCGGGGCGAAGCCGTAGAAATCCATCGTTTCAGCCTCCCTGCATCGGCGCGAGAATCTCGAGCCGGTCGCCGTCGGCGAGGACTGTCTGCGTCCGCGCCCCAGCGGGCACGAAGGCCTCGTTCACGGCCGTGGCGACGACCGCGCCGGCATAACCGAGCTCGGCCAGCGCCTCGGCCAGAACGGGGGCGGCGACTTCACGCGTGTCGCCGTTAACGATGATGCGCATCGGACAACTCCCTGGATACGAGAAGACGATCGGCCACCTGCCCGGCCAAAGCCGGCGAGAGCAGGAAGCCGTGGCGGAACAGGCCGTTGAAGCGCAGCACCCGGCCGTCCTCCACGATCTCCGGCAGATTGTCGGGAAAGGCCGGGCGGACATCGGCGCGCAATTCGACGATCTCGGCCTCACCGAAAGCGGGATGCAGCGCATAGGCGGCGCTGAGCAGCTCGATCGTCGAGCGGGCGCTGACCTGGCTACGATCATCGCTCTCAATCATCGTCGCGCCGATCATGAAATGCCCGTCGGAGCGCGGCACGACATAGAGCGGAATGCGCGGATGCAGCAGCCGGACCGGGCGGCTCAGCCTGATCTCGTCGGTGCGCAGCACCAGCATCTCGCCACGCACGCCCCGCAAAGTACCGATCTGGTCGCGGGCAGACAGGCCCCGGCAATCGACGATCCGATCGGCATCGACAGCCGTCTCGTCAGCCTCGACGCCGTAGTGGATCGGTACGCCGGCCGCCTGCAGCGCTTCAGCGAGCGCCGCCATGGCGAGGCGGGGGTCCAGATGAGCCTCCTGCGCGAAGAACAGGCCCTGCCGGAAGCGACCGGCAAGATCAGGCTCCAGAGCGGCGACCTCATCAGCGTCGAGCCGGTCGAATCCGGCCGTTCGCGCCGCGAAACGCGTCAGCTCGCCGGCATCACGGGCTGGGGCAAGCACCAGCGTGCCGTGGGCGAGCGTCCCGGGATAATGGCGCGACCACCAGTCGAGCGCCTGTTGGCCGAGAGTGACGACAGCCTCTTCGGCGCTCTCGCGCTCGCACCAGGGCGCCAGCATGCCGCCGGCGGCCCAGGAGCAGGCCTGCTCGCCGAGGGCTGCACCGCGTTCGAACACGTCGACCGCGATGCCCCGCTCGGCCAGCTCGAGCGCCGTCACGAGGCCGGCGACGCCGGCCCCGATCACAGCGACGCGCATGACCCCTACTCCGCCGCCGGCAGATAGAGGTTGCCGCCCTTCTTCAGGAACTCCTCCGATTTTTCCGCCATGCCCTGCGAGGCCATGGCTTCAAGCGCCGCCCGCTCATTGTCGCCCATCGCCTGTACCTCGGCACGCAGGTCCTGGGTGATCTTCATCGAGCAGAACTTGGGGCCGCACATCGAGCAGAAATGTGCGACCTTGTGGGCATCCTTCGGCAAGGTCTCGTCATGGAAGGCGCGGGCCGTATCGGGATCGAGCGCCAGGTTGAACTGGTCCTCCCAGCGGAAGTCGAAGCGGGCGCGGGAGAGTGCGTCGTCGCGCAGCTTCGCCGCCGGGTGGCCCTTGGCGAGATCGGCGGCATGGGCGGCGATCCGATAGGTGATGACGCCGGTCTTGACGTCGTCGCGATCGGGCAGACCGAGATGCTCCTTCGGCGTGACGTAGCAGAGCATGGCGCAGCCGAACCAGCCGATCATCGCAGCCCCGATGCCGGAGGTGATGTGGTCATAGCCGGGCGCGATGTCGGTGGTCAGCGGTCCCAATGTGTAGAACGGGGCTTCGCCGCATTCGCGCAGCTGCTTGTCCATGTTCTCCTTGATCTTGTGCATCGGCACATGGCCGGGGCCCTCGATCATCACCTGGCAGCCCTTGTCCCAGGCGACCTTGGTGAGCTCGCCCAGCGTCTCCAGCTCGGCGAACTGGGCGCGGTCGTTGGCGTCGGCGATCGAGCCCGGACGCAGGCCGTCGCCGAGCGAGAACGAGACGTCGTAGCGCCGCATGATCTCGCAGATCTCGTCGAAGCGCTCGTAGAGGAAGCTCTCCTTGTGATGCGCCAGGCACCAGCGCGCCATGATCGAGCCGCCGCGCGAGACGATGCCGGTGACCCGGGAGGCCGTCAGCGGGACATAAGGCAGCCTGACGCCGGCATGGATGGTGAAATAGTCGACGCCCTGCTCGGCCTGCTCGATCAGCGTGTCCTTGAACACCTCCCAGTCGAGCTTGATCGGATCGCCGCCGACCTTCTCCAGCGCCTGGTAGATCGGCACCGTGCCGATCGGGACCGGCGAGTTGCGCAGGATCCAGGAGCGGATGTTGTGGATGTTGCGGCCGGTCGAGAGGTCCATGACCGTGTCGGCGCCCCAGCGGATCGCCCAGACCAGCTTCTCGACCTCCTCGGCGGCGCCGGAGGTCACGGCCGAATTGCCGATATTGGCGTTGATCTTGACCAGGAAATTGCGGCCGATCGCCATCGGCTCGAGCTCGGGATGGTTGATGTTTGCGGGGATGATGGCGCGCCCGCGGGCGATCTCGTCGCGGACGAACTCCGGCGTGACGAATTCGGGAACCGAGGCGCCGAAGCTTTCGCCATCGGCATGACGCTCGCGGGCGCCATCCAGCATGGCGGCGCGGCCGAGATTCTCGCGGTGGGCGACGTAGATCATCTCGGGCGTGATGACGCCGGCTTTGGCGAACTCGTACTGCGTCGCCATCTGGCCGGACCTGGCCTCGAGGATCGGGCGCTGGGCCGGACAAGCCGGCACCAGCTGCTCGGCCGAGATATTGCCGTTGTCGGCGGCAGTGACGGCACGTCCCGCGACCGTCTCGAAGCCGCGGGCGTCGAGCCAAGCGCGGCGCGGCTGCACCAGGCCGGCATTGAGATCGATCTTCGCATCGGTCTCGGTATAGGGGCCGGACGGATCGTAGATGCGGACCGGCGGCTCGGCGTCGGTGGTCAGCACGACCTCGCGGAAGGGCACGCGCATCCCGGGATGCTCGGGTGCGGCGACATAGATCTTGCGCGAGCCGATGATCGGGCCGGTCGTCACGCTTTGCGGCGCGGCCTTGACGCTGTTCTTCTGCGGTTTGGTGTGGGCGTTCATCGTAAGGATCTCCTCCCTTGCAGGTCCAGGAGATCCGGGGCGTCTGACGGTCCAGTCGCTGTCTGCGGATGCATTTGTGGCGCAGCCGCGTTCCAGTCCCTCCGCCGGTATGACCCGGATCAGGTTCGATGGGTTCGGCCGTCAGGCCATCTCAGCTCTTATCGAGCACCCCTCGGAACGAGGTGGAGGTTAGAACCGTCCTGATCTCAGCGCAACTGGCAAAGGAGCACGGCTTCACGCTGCACTGGCATGCGCCATAGGCATTGCACGCGATGGAGAGGGAGAATCAGGCCGTGATGTCGAGATTGCCGCCCTGGCCGGCGGGTAGCATTGCCTGCTGCTGCTCAGTGGCCTGCTGGAGCATGGCGACGAGAGCCTGGTCGGAATCGGCGTTCTGCTTGACCATTTCGAGCTGCATGGCCTGCTGCGTCGCAGCCGACTTCATGCTCATCAGGCTCTGGGCGATCACGACCGACATCTCACTCATGGCAGGCTCCTCGCCGTCACCATAGGTAGCGATCGTTACCTGAATCTAAACCTAAAGCCGCAACCGCTATCGAGCAGGCGCGATGATCGACGGCACCGGCTTCGGCATCGGAATCTCGCGGTTCGGCTCCGGCGGCGCGGAGCGATCGCGCGCCAGCTGCTCACGCTCGCGCCGCGCCTCGACACGATCGGAGCGCGGTTCGAGCTTCTGCACCTCGCCCGCATTCGGCGCCATTGGCACGCCAGGCGCCCGCTGACGCTGCGGTGAAGGCGACTGAGCGGCAACGGCCTCAGCTGCGACAATGCCTACGAAAATCAATCCGACGAGGAACCAGCGACGCACGTGCATGACACCCCCTCCAGTCGGGCCGGCAGCCATGACCGGCCTGATGGAACAACCCGCGCGGGCGACGCCGGTTCCAGCGTGGCAGTGGGATTGTCCGCACTTCGCGCCGTTGTAATAGTCGCCGCAAATAGAGCGACGTGCCGGCAGGACCACGATGACCGACAAGGACTCGGCCGCCACATTGCTGCGGCAGTTCATCAACCTCCAGGGGAATGCTCTCGCCACCGTGCCGCAAGCCGAGTTCGCGGCGCTGCAACACGCCTACCGCGGATTTCTGCCGCTGAAGAATGGGCTGCCCCTGCTCTGGCTCTTCGGTTTCGACGAGAACGGGCCGGTGGCCGGCGGGCCGACGGTGGATACCTCCGCGCTGAAGCAACGCCTCAAGCTGCTGGCCTATGTCGGCAAGTTCACCAACCTGCCCGGGCAGCGCGCCAAGGCCAGGAACTTCGTCGCCTTTGCCGGTGAGGGCGAGCGCTTGCTCGCGACGCTGCGCCATCTTGGCTATCGGCACGTGAAGCGCGACGACGGCTATTGGGTCACCCAGCTCGACTTCTGGGGCATGGTGCTGATCGTGCTGCTGACACCGGGCGCCCGCGTCGCGCTGCTGCAGGATTTCCTCGACGGCAGGCTGAATCTGCCGCGGCAGGACGAACACCATGCCATTCTGCTCGGCCATGCCGAAGCCGCCTTGCCTCTGACTCAGCCGGCCGAGCCGGAATTCATCGCCCTGATCGAACGCCTGTCACAAGCCGAGCGCGCACGCCGCGCCAAGAGCGAAAGCATGGGCCTGGCGAAGGCGCTTGGTCTCGGCCTCGCTGGCGACGACTGGGTGATCGGGATCTCGGTGCCAGAGGCATGCGGCTCGGGCTACGGCTACCTGCTCGGGCTGTCGCTGCGCCCAATGCCCGAATTCGACTGGTCGCTCCATATCAGCGACCGCGACAACCATAGCCGCTTCGACGAACGGAACGGCACGATGCTTCGGAATGATGCCGGGATCACGCCGCTCGGCACCGGCAACCTCCAGGCCTTCCCGCGCTGGCTGAAACAGGCTGAGCGAGAGCTGGGAATCCGCTTCGATCTCGGCGCCTCCAACTTCACCGTCGGCCGCAAGCGCTCGGCCGTGGCGCCTCTGCGCGCCTGGATCGAAAACGGCTGAAACGAGACGAGGCGGCGCCGAGCGCCGCCTCGCAAACTGCGTTGGTCTTGTCTTACTGCTGGTTCTGGCCGGTGAGCAGCGGCGTGATCCGGCGCAGGGTCACGCGCCGGTTCTCGCGCGAGTCGCCCTGCGTCTGGACCTTGGGATACTGCTCGCCATAGCCCTGCGTCGTCAGGTTCTCGGCGGGAATGCCGAAATCGCGGGTCAGGATCTCGGCGACCGACTGCGCCCGCCGGTCCGACAGCGACAGGTTGTCGACGTCGGCGCCGACCGCGTCGGTATGGCCCTCGACCATGAAGACCTCGTTCGGTGCGCGCTCGACCGCCTGGCGCACCGCCTGCGCGATGACCTGCAGGCGCCCGGCCTGGTCGGGCGTGACCGTCCAGGAGCCGGAATCGAAGTTGATCGTGTCGATGTCGACGCTGCGCATATGGGCGCGCAGATCGGGCGAGTAGCGGACTTCGTCGAGCGTGTAGCGGCGTGGCACCGGCGCGACCGGCGGAGCGGTGATCGTCTCGTAGATCAGTCGCTCGTCGGCGCGCTCGGCATCGACGATATAGCGCTCGCGCGGGATGCGCAGCGGCGGCGGCGGCAACTCGACCACCTCCTCGGCGAAGCGGGCCTGCGGCCCGTCGCGGCGGACATTGTCGATGATGACGAATTCGCCGCCGTCGCGCTCGCGCCGCGAGCGGCGGATCAGCCGGCCTTCGGCGTCGGTCACCGTGACGATCTGCGTGCCATCGGGACGATTGTAGACCGTCACCGTCTCCTCGCCCCGACGCTCGCTGCGGGTATCGAGGCCGAGATCGCGGAAGCGCTGCGTCTCGTCATAGCGGATAACGGCCCGATCATCGTCGCCGCGAATGATGGTGCGGCCGGGCTCGCGGATGATGGTGACATCGCCCTCGCGACGCTCCTCACGCCTGCTGCGGATGTCATCGAGCCGGCTCGCGCCCTGCGTCGCCATGATGCCGCCAATCGCGGCGGCGCCGAGACCGATCGCGGCGGCGCCGCCAAGCCCGATGCCACCGCGGCGACCTTGCCGATCGGGCACGGGCTGGCCGGCCTGACCGGGGATGCCGGGTTGGACCGGCTGCACCTGGCCGGGCGCAGCGCCCGGTTGCGACAAGGCTCCAGGCTGCTGGCCGGGAGCTGGCGCAGATTGCGTCGGCGCGGTTCCGGGCTGCGATAGAGCGCCCGGCGTACGGCCGGCGTTCGGAGCCGGGGCAGGCTGGCCGGTAGTCGGCTGACCAGTGCCGCCGAGCCCACCTTGACCGGGCGCCGGCTGCGCAGGTGCCGCTTGACCCGGAGCGGTCTGCCCGGGCTGACGGCTCAGGCCCGAGGGCTGCTGGGATGGAGCTGTCGGTGCCGGCGCGCTGCCGGGCTGCGACAGAGCTCCTGGCGCGCGACCAGCGGGCGGCGCGGCAGATGGCTGGGTCGGCGCAGGCTGGCTCGGGGCCGCCTGGCCGGGCTGGCGATTCAGGCCAGGGGCCTGCTGAGAGGGCGCCGGCTGCGATGGAGCCGTTCCGGGCTGCGACAGAGCCCCAGGCGCGCGGCCGGCCGGCGGCGCGGCCGAAGGTTGGCCGGGTTGGGGCTGAGCGTTGCCGCCGGGGGCAGCCTGACCCGGCGCGGGGCGAGCGGGCACTGCCGGCGACGACGGTGCTGCCGCGGGCGGCTGGCCTGGCGCAGTCTGCGCGGGCGCTGGGCGGCGCTGGGGCGCGTCTCCCGATGGTGCTCCAGAAGCGTTGGGCTGGGCTGCCGGAGCACCCGGACGGGCAGGCGAAGGCTGCGGCGCGATCTGGCCGGCAGCCGGCCGCTGCGGTGCGGCCGGGGCCGCCGAGGGGGCACGCGGCGCGCCTTGCGGGGCAGATGGAGCGACCTGGCCCGGTGCAGCGCCTGCGGGCGGCGTGGGGCGACGCGGCTGCTCGGTCTCGGCCGGTGCGGCCCGGCCGGCAGGCGAGGTGGGGGGAGGCGCGACCGCAGGCGAACGGGGAGCGGAAGGCGGCGCGGCTGCCGGACGTTCCGGCGCCGATGGCGCAGCGGGGCGGGCCGCCGGCGGCTGGCCCGGTGCAGGACGGGCACCAGGACGTTCCTGACCGCCTCGATCGGGGCGCTCCTGCCCGCCGGAACCGCGCGGGCGGCGCGGGTCCTGCCGGTCGTCATCGCCCGACTGGGCCTGGGCGAGTTGGAGCGATGGAGCGGCGAAACTGCCCTGCGACAGTGTGATGGCGGGGATGAGGGTGCCGAGCAGGAGCAGGTTCTTAGTGCGCATCATGACATCCGTTTCCAGTTGTTCTTCCGGAGATGAACGCCCCCGCGCCCTGAATTCCGAATGAACCGAAAACGGCCGAAATCGGGCACGGTTCCACGACCGACCCGATTTCACACAGAGCTCAGAGCCCCGCCTGCTCCTTCACATAGGCCGCGATCTCAGCATGCGTCGCGAACCAGACATCGCCCTTGGCCTTGGCGTGGCGCACCAGCTCCTCGAGGATCCAGAAGCGCGAGCGATAGGTGATGACATGCGGGTGCATGGTCAGCAGGAAGAGCCCGCCTTCGGCGTATGCGCCGTCGAATTCGCGCTTGAAGATGTCGAACACCGCCTCGGGCGCCGTATAGGGCCGCAGCGCCTGGAAGCGGTTCATGTTGAAATAGACCGCATCGTCGCGGATCCACTCGACCGGCAATTCGACCATGCCGGTCGGCTCGCCCTTCTCGATCAGCTCATAGGGGTCGTCATCGGCGAAAAGCGATGAATCATAGATCAGGCCGAGCTCGCGCTCGACGGCGAGCGTCACCTCGGAAAAGTCCCAGGACGGCGTGCGCATGCCGACCGGCCTGACGCCGGTGACCTTCTCCAGTGTATCGGCCGAGCGCAGATGCAGCTCCCGCTCCGCCTCGGGCGGCACCGCTGTGTTGACCTCATGGATCCAGCCATGCAGGCCGATCTCGTGACCTTCTGCAATCACGCGGCGCTGCTCGTCGGGATAGAGCAGCGCGGTCACCGCCGGCACGAAGAAGCTCGCCTTGATCTCCTCGCGCGCCAGCATGGAGAGGATGCGCGGCATGCCGGCGCGGTTGCCGTACTGGCCCCAAGAGAGCCGGCCGACCGACTTGCCGCCATCGCGCAATTCATTGGTCTCGTGGTCGACGTCGAAGGAGAGCGCGACGGCGCAGCGTGCCCCGCCCGGCCAGACCTTTGGCTTGAGGTTGCGGCCGGCGCGGACCTGCTCGACCTTGCCGCGCCAGGTCTCCTCCGGCCATTGCCAGGGTTTCAGTTCGGTCATGGCGTTCCTCCTCTGGCATCGGACCGAAAGTGGATTCCACTTTTCGGTCCGATGCGATCACGATGATCTATGCTCAGGCCGCCGCTACGGGCAGCACTGGCACGGCCGCGAGCAGCCGCCTGGTGTAGTCATGCTGCGGGTTGTCATAGACCTCGCCCGCCGGCCCTTCCTCGACAATGCGGCCGCGATACATCACCGCGACCCGGTCGCAGAGATGTCGGACGACCGAAAGATCGTGCGAGATGAAGATCAGGGTCAGGCCGAGCTCGGCCCGCAGGCGCATCAAAAGGTTGATGATCTGCGCCTGGATCGAGACGTCGAGCGAGGCGACCGGCTCGTCGCAGACGACGAGGTCGGGCTGCATGGCGAGTGCGCGGGCGATCGCGACGCGCTGGCGCTGGCCGCCGGAGAACTGATGCGGATAGCGCTCGGCGAAGGCCGGATCGAGCCCGACCGCGGCAAGCCAGTCGCGGACATAGTCGCGAGCGCCGGCCTTGCCGACGAGCCCATGGGCGAGCGGCCCCTCGGCAATGCCGTCGCCGATGCGCATGCGTGGATTGAGCGAGGCGAACGGGTCCTGGAAGATGGTCTGGATGCGGGTGGTGAGCTTGCGCGGCTCCTGCCCCTCGCTCATCACCGGCCAACCCTCGAAGCGGACGGTACCGGAAGACGGCGCGTAGATGCCGGCGGCCATGCGCCCGAGCGTCGACTTGCCCGAGCCGGACTCGCCGACCAGCCCGAGCGCCTCGCCGTGCGGCACGGTCAGGCTGACCTCGTCGACGGCCATCACGGCGGGAAGCGGCTGCACGAGACCAAGTTTCTGGCCTAGTCCGCGCAGCGCGCCGGGCCGCGACTCGAAGCGCTTGCTGACGCGGTCGGCGACGAAATAGGCCGCGCCGGGCACCGGCGCGGCGACCGCTGCCGCCGGCTGGCGGGCGGGCGGGGCGGCATCGGGAACGCCGCCGCCCCGCAGCAGGAATTCACCGGGCCTGGCGCGCGAGGGCAGCGCGTCGAGCAGAGCGCGGGTATAGGCGTGCTGCGGGCGCGTCAGCACTTCGAGCGTCGGGCCGGCCTCGACGATCTTGCCGAGCCGCATCACCGCGACGTGCTGGGCGATCGAGGCGACGGTGGCGAGATCATGGCTGATCCAGATCAGCGCCGTGCCGAGCTCGGTGACGAGCTCCTTCATCTCGGCCAGGATCTCGGCCTGGATCGAGACGTCGAGTGCCGTCGTCGGCTCGTCGCAGATGATCAGCTTGGGATGGTGCAGCAGCGCGATCGCGATGGCGACGCGCTGGCGCATGCCGCCGGAGAGCTGGTGCGGATAAAAGTCGACCGTCGCCTCCGGGCGCGGGATCCGGACCTGGACAAGGCCGGCAATGGCGCGCTGGCGCGCCTCGGCAGCGGAAACCTTCTGGTGCGCTTCCAGCGCCAGCCTGATCTGCTCACCGATGGTCAAGACTGGATTCAGCGTCATCAGCGGGTCCTGGAAGACCATCGAGACGACGCGGCCGCGCAGCTTTCGCAATTCGTCCGGAGGCAGCCCGACGAGCTCGCGGCCATCGAGCTTGACCGAGCCGCCGGCGACGCGGCCAGGTGGATCGATCAGGCCGATGATCGAGAAGCCGGTGACGCTCTTGCCCGAACCGGATTCGCCGACGAGCCCCATCACCTCGCCGCGCCGAAGCGAGAAGGAGACGCCGTCGACCGCCTTGACCACACCGGCCCGGGTGAAGAATTGCGTGGTCAGGTCTTGGACCTCCAGAAGCGGCGCCGCGGCCGCGCCGTCGCTCATCGCTTCAGCCTCGGGTTGACCTGGTCGCGGATCTGGTCGCCGACCAGGTTGATCGCAACAATCAGCAGGATCAGGGCGAGGCCGGGATAGATCGAGATCCAGTAGCGGCCGGAGAGCATGTACTGGAAGCCATTGGCAATCAGCGAGCCAAGCGAGGGCTCGGTCACCGGTAGACCGACGCCGAGGAAGGACAGTGTCGCCTCGAGCGCGATCGCATTGGCGACCTGCACGGTCGCGACCACGATCAAGGGCGGCAGGCAGTTCGGCAGGATGTGGCGCCAGATCACCTGACGCGCCGGGAGCGGCGTCGAGAGCGCCGCCTCGACATAGTCCTTGCCGCGCTCGGCCGAGGCCGCGCCATGGGCGGTGCGGGCGAAATAGGCGTATTGCGCCGCGACCAGCGCGGCGATCAGCTGCGCCTTGCCTTGGCCGAGCAGCGCCGAGATCACCAGCGCGAGCAGGATCGCCGGGAAGGCGAGCTGGAGGTCGATGACCCGCATGATGAAGGCCTCGCGCCGTCCGCCGAGATAGGCAGCGGAAACGCCGAGCGTCACGCCGATGCTGAAGGCGATCGCGCCGGCGACCAGCCCCATCTGCAGGGAGATGCGCAGGCCGTAGAGGATGGCCGAAAGCAAATCCCGGCCCTGAGCATCAGTGCCGAGCCAATGGGTATAGCCGCTGGAGCCGACATAACCAGGCGGGCGGCGCGCATCCGAAAGGACGAGATTGGCGAGGTCGTAAGGGTTCTGCGGCGCGAGCAGCGGTGCGAGCAGGGCTACGCCGATCATCAGGGCGACGACGACGAGCGCCGCGACCGAGACGCGGCTCTCCTTGAACTCGCTCCAGAAGCGGGCGATCGGCGTTTCCGTCCGCATCACGCCCGTCCCTTCCGCAAGCGCGGATCGAGCGCGAAATAGGTCAGATCGACCAGGAAGTTGATCATGATGAAGACGAAGGCGACCAGCATCAGATAGGCGACCATCACCGGCCGGTCGAGCGACTGGATGGAGTCGATGATCAGCTTGCCGATGCCGGGCCAGGAGAAGATCGTCTCGGTCACCACCGCGAAGGCGAGGGTCGAGGCGAATTCGAGCCCGAAGACGGTGACGAGCGGGATTGAGATCAAACGCAGCACGTGCCGGCGCAGGATGACGCCTTCCGAGATGCCGGCGGCGCGGGCGAACTTCACCGTATCGGTCAGCATGATCTCGCGCGTGCCGGCCCGCGCCAGTCGCGTCATCAGGGCGAGCTTGAAGAAGGCGAGGTTGAGCGCCGGTAAGAACAGATGCGAGAGACCGTTCAGCGTCAGAAAGCTCCACTGAACACCGAAGAGCGCGGCGGTCTCGCCGCGCCCGCCGGCTGGCAGCCATTGCAGCTCGACGGCGAAGGTCATGATCAGGACGAGGCCGATCCAGAAGGTCGGCACCGAGAAGCCGAGAATGGACAGCGCCATGATCAGCTTGGACAGCTGGCTATCCGGCCGGTAGCCGGCATAGATGCCGGCGGGGATGCCGATCAGCGCCGCGCCGAACACCGCCGCGAGCGTCAACTCCAGCGTCGCCGGCAGGCGCGACAGGATGAGCTGGAGCACCGGCATGCCGAAGACAAAGGAGCGACCGAAATCGCCGTGCAGGACGCGGCCGAGGAAGGTGAAATACTGCTCCCAGAGCGGCTTATCCAGGCCGTAGCGGGCGATGGTGTCGAGCCTGATGTCCTGGCTGACATCGGGGCCGATCAGCACATCGATCGGGTTGCCGATGGCGTAGACGCCGACGAAGACCAGCGCCGACATGACGAGCATGACGGCGAGCGCCTGCAGGATGCGCTCGATGACATGGGTCAGCATCGGTGCCGTCCCATTGCTGACCTCACGGCCAGCTCTCGACCATCACCGCCCGTGTCTCCTCGACGCCGACGGCCCAGAGTGCCAGCATTTCCTCGTCCGGTCGCTGGTAGCGGCCGTGGAAGTTACCATCGCCGAGGATCTCGCGCTTCCGCTGCGGGTTGGCGGCCTGGTAGAGCGCGGTATCGAAGGGCGGCTTCACCGCATCCGGCAAGGTCACGCCCTCGAGCCGGGTCCAGGGGAAATTCTCCATCCAGGAGGCGTGCGAAGCGGCCATGTCGACTGCCCTGACCGCCTTCTGGAAGCGCGTCCCCGCCCACCAATTGTGCATCTTGACGCTGGCGTCGGGGCGCTTGCCCATCCATTCGGTCACCGCCGTCATCACCGGCGCGTTGCCGCCATGACCGTTGACCAGCACGATGCGGCGGAAACCGGAGCGGTAGACGCCTTCGAGCAGGTCCTCGATCAGCGCGATATAAGTGGTCATTCTGAGCGAGATCGTGCCGGGATAGGCGGTGAAGCCGGGTGTCATGCCATAGGCCAGCACCGGGAAGACCGGGATGCCGAGCGGCTCGGCGGCCTCGGCCGCGACACGCTCGGACAGGATCGCGTCGGTGGCGAGGCTCAGATAGGCGTGCTGTTCGACGCAGCCGAGCGGCAGCACGCAGCGATCGTCGCGCTTCGCCTGTTCCTCGATCTGCATCCAGTTCATCCGGGCGACGAGCACGGTCTGATCCTTGCGTTTCGGCGAAACCGCGTCATCCTTGACAGTCGCATCAGCGACCGTCAAGTTCCATATGGAACTAAATTGGATGTCCGAGATGGCACGCGCCCCGACTTCCTTGTCCAAGCTCGATCGGGAGCGCGAAGCGGCGCTGCGCGAGCTCGATCCGCTCACCGTCACCAAGCTCTGGGACAATCCCTGCTGGCTATCGTTCCGGCTCAATTTCATCGCCTTCCGCTTCAACGACCCGGTCTATCGCTGGATCGAGACCCGCTACGGGCTGGTGCGGCCGGAATTCGTCGCGCTTTATGCCGTCGGACTCAAGGGCGGCGTCGCAGCCAAGAACATCGTCTCCTCCTCAGGCCTGCCGAAGAACACGCTCTCGCGCGCAATCCAGAAGCTGCTGCAGCGGCGCCTGCTCAAGCGCGAGACCGATCCGGAGGACCTGCGCAGCTATGTGCTGGCGCTGACGCCCGCCGGGCGCGCCATCTTCGACGAAACCATGCCGATGATGGTGGGACAGCAGACCGCGATGCTCTCGGTACTGACCGAGGCCGAGCAGCGGCAGCTCTGCGAGCTGATGGACAAGATGGTGATCGCCTCCCCGAGCTGGCCTGCCGATCTCGAACCTGAAGGGACCAAATCATGACCAAGCCGCTGTCGCACCGGTCCCCGCTCTGGCGGACCGCCGCCCTCGCCGCGCTGATCGGACTGCCGCTCTCCGGCGCAGTCTCGGCGCAGACGCTGACCATCGGCGTGCGGGCCGGGCCTGAATCGATCGACCCGCACTTCACCGCGACCGGCACCCATGCCGAAGCGCTGAAGCATGTCTTCGACACCCTGACCTGGTCGGGCGACAAGCTGCAGATCGAGCCGCGCCTCGCCACGAGCTGGAAGGCGATCGAGCCCTCCGTCTGGGAGTTCAAGCTGCGCCCGGGGGTCAAGTTCCATGACGGCTCCGACTTCACCGCCGAGGACGTCAAGTTCTCGATCGAGCGCATCCCGGTCGTCGCCGGGCCGAACCCGACGACGATCTATGTCCGGCGCGTCAAGGAGGTGAAGATCGTCGATCCGCTCACCGTCCACATCGTGACCGACGGGCCGGCGCCGAACCTGCCGAACGATTTCATCCGGCTGTTCATCGTCTCGCACAAGGCGGCGGCCGGGCTGACCAAGGACAGTGCCAACGACGCCTTCAACACCGGCAAAGCGGCGATCGGCACCGGCCCCTACAAGTTCGTGTCCTGGACGCCGAAGGACCAGCTCGTGCTCGAGCGCTTCGACGGCTACTGGGGCGAGAAGGAGCCGTGGCAGCGCGTGCTGCGCAAGGAATTGCCGAACGACGCCGCCCGCGTCGCGCAGCTCAAGGCCGGCCAGGTCGACATCATCGTGCGCGCCCCGGCCTCCGACGTGCCGACGCTGAAGCGCGACGCCAAGCTCACGGTCGCCACGATCGACACGGTCTATGTCTTCAACATGGAGCTCGACATGCGGGACAAGTCCCCGCAGGTCAGCGCCAAGGACGGCTCGGCCTTAGCCAAGAACCCGCTGCAGGACGCCAAGGTGCGCGAGGCGATCGACCTCGCCATCGACCGGCCGGCGCTGGCCGAGGTCGCGATGGAAGGGCTCGGCGCTCCGGTCAACCAGCTGGTGACGCCGGATATCGCCGGCTACAACAAGAGCCTGCCGCCACTGAAGCCCGACCTCGCCAAGGCCAAGAAGCTGATGGAGGAAGCCGGCTACCCGAACGGCTTCAAGATCGGCTTCTCCTTCACCAATGACCGTCTGCCGGGCGACCGCCAGGTCGGCACCTCGATCGCGCAGATGCTGGCGCGCATTGGCATCGAGGTGAACGCCAATGCCCAGCCCGGCGCCGTCTTCTTCCCGGCGCGCCTGCGCGGCGAGTTCTCGATGTCGATGTCGGGTTGGGGCACGCTGACGGGCGAAGCGAACTACACGCTCTCCTCGGTCGTGCACTCGAACGACCCGGCCAAGAAGCTCGGCGCCTTCAACGTGCTCAATTACAAGAACGCCGATCTCGACAAGCTGATCGAGGACGCCGCCATCGAGATGAACGAAGCCAAGCGCAACGACCTCTTGGCGCAAGCCAACGCCATCGTCGCCAAGGACCGGCCCCGCCTGCCGATCGTCGCGGTCGGCTCGGCCTGGGCGATGCAGAAGGCCAAGGTGACGATCCGCCCGCGCGTCGATGAAGATACCCTCGCGATGGACATCAAGCCGGCGAAGTAAGGCTCTTCCTTCTCCCCACGGGGGAGAAGGTGGCAGCGCGAAGCGCTGACGGATGAGGGCCGGCCGCACAGCGCAGGCCGGACCTTGTTCACCCAGCCGCACTGCCCTCATCCGTCTGCTTCGCAGACACCTTCTCCCCCGAGGGGGGAAGGATTCATGTCGAGGATAACCCAACATGACCATCGCCCTCGCCATCCATGGCGGCTGCGGCACCTTGCCCAAGGCCGAAATGACCGACGCCGAATGGGCCGAGGCCAAGGCCCATCTCGCCAAGTCGCTGCGGGCCGGCTGGGCGATCCTCGCCAAGGGCGGCAGCGCGGTCGACGCGGTCGAGGCCGCCGTGCTGGTGATGGAGGATTCCGTCCATTTCAACGCCGGCCATGGCGCCGCCTTCAATGCCGATGGCGAGCACGAGCTCGACGCCTCGATCATGGACGGCTCGACGCTGGCCGCCGGCGCGCTCTGCGCGGTCAAGCGCATCCGCAACCCGGTCAGCGCCGCCAAGGCGCTGATGCATCGCGGCGACCCGCTGCTGCTGACCGGCCCGGCCGGCGACGCCTTCGCCCAGACCGAGGGTCTCGACATGGTCGAGAACGAGTATTTCTCGACGGAGCGGCGGCGCAAGAACCTCGCCTCGATGAAAATCCGCGAGCTCGTCGGCACAGCCGGAGAAGCGAGCGAAGCCGAGAAGCACGGCACGGTCGGCGCGGTCGCGCTCGATGCCGACGGCCATCTCGCCGCCGCGACCTCGACCGGCGGCTACACCAACAAGCCACCGGGCCGCGTCGGCGATTCCCCGATCATCGGCGCTGGCACCTATGCCCGCGATGGGCGCTGCGCGGTGTCGGGCACCGGCAAGGGCGAGTTCTTCATCCGCTACTGCATCGGCCATGAGATCGCGTCGCTGATCGGCTATGCCGGCCTCTCGTTGAAGGACGCATCCGACCGCGCCATCGCCGAGTTGACCCAGCACAAGATCGGGGCCGGCCTCGTCGCCGTCGGGGCCGATGGCGCGATCGTCGCGCCTTACAACTCCGAGGGCATGTATCGGGGCTGGGTGACGTCGGACGGGCTGGTCCATGTCGGAACCCATGCCGACGTCGAAGTGATGGGGCAGGCATGAGCAGTGGGCCCATCCTGATCTGGGGCGCCGGCGCGATCGGCGGCACGCTCGGCGCCTATTGGGCAAGGGCCGGGGTGCCGGTGCTGCTGGTCGACATCGTGCCTGAGCATGTCGAGGCCTGCCGGACATCGGGGCTATCGATCACCGGGCCGGTCGAGGAGTTCCGGCAGGTCGTGCCGGCGGTGACGCCGGATGAGCTGACCGGCACTTATTCGCGCATCGTGCTGGCGGTGAAAGCCGGCGCCACCGAAGCCGCGCTCGCCGCCTTGAAGCCGCATCTTGCCGCCGATGGCTTCGTGCTCTCGGCCCAGAACGGGCTCAACGAGATCGTTATCGCCAAGGCGGTCGGCGCAGCGCGGAGCATGGGCTGCTTCGTCAATTTCGGCGCCGACTGGCACGGGCCGGGCGAGATCCTCTACGGTAATCGCGGCGCCGTGGTCGTCGGCGAGCTCGACGGCGCGATGAGCGAGCGGGTGCGCGAGATGCACCGGCTGCTCGCGATCTTCGAGCCGGACGCGATCCTGACCGACAACATCTACGGCTATCTCTGGGGCAAGCTCGCCTATGGCGCGATGCTGTTCGGCACCGCCCTCACCAACGACTCGATGTCGGCGAACTTCGCCGATCCGAAGCGGCTGCCGGTCTGGCTCACGCTCGGGCGCGAGGTCGGCGCGGTCGCGGCGGCGCGCGGCGTCACCTCGCTCGGCTTCGGCGAGTTCGACCCCAGCGTGTTCGCGCCGGGCGCACCGGAAGGTCCGCAGATCGAGACGATCGCCTGGCTCACCGACTACACCTCGAGGACGGCCAAGACCCATTCCGGCATCTGGCGCGACCTCGCCGTGCGCAAGCGCAAGACGGAAGGCGGGCCGCAGATCGGCATCATCTCCGCGCTCGGCCGCGAGGTCGGCGTCGCCACGCCGGCGTTGGAGCTACTGGTATCCCTGATCCAGGACATCGAGGAGGGCCGCCGCCCGATGTCCCTGGACACGCTGAAGGTTCTGATCGACCAATGCAGATCCGCTTCGACGACCGCGTAGCCCTCGTCACCGGCGCCGCCCAGGGCATCGGCCGCGCCATCGCTGCGGCGCTGGCGCAGGCTGGTGCGAAGGTCCATGTCGCCGATCTCGATGCCGACGGCGTCGCCGCCAGCGCGGAAGCACTCGGCGCGAAGGCTCATGTCGCCGATCTCGGCAGTCCGGAGGCCGCGAAGGAGCTGGTCGACGCGATCCTCGCCGCCGAAGGCCGGCTCGACCTCCTGGTCAATGCCGCCGGCGGCGTGCGCGGCCAGGTCGGCCGGCCGATCGAGGAGATCTCGGAGAGCGACTGGCGTGCCGTCTTCGCCGCCAATGTCGACGCCGCCTTCTTCCTGTCGCAGGCGACCGCGCCGGCGATGAAGCGGGCCGGGTATGGCCGCATCGTCAACATCTCCTCGGGCGCCGGCCTGCGGCCGAGCCTGACCGGCATCCAGGCCTATGCCAGCGCCAAGCATGCGCTGGTCGGCCTGACCAGGCAGCTCGCCTGGGAGTTCGGGCCTGATGGCATCACCGTGAATTCGGTCGCGCCCGGCTTCGTCCGCTCCAACCCGGCGACCGAGCGGCAATGGGAATCCTATGGCCCGGACGGCCAGAAGCGATTGATCGAGGGCATCCACACTCGCCGGCTCGGCACGGCCGAGGACATCGCCCATGCCAGCCTGTTCTTCCTCTCCGAGCAGGCGGGTTGGGTGACCGGACAGATCCTTTCGGTCGATGGTGGTCGCTCCTGACTATGCACAATTGCACGCAATGCGTGCAGTGAGCCGGCTGCAATCCGCACTTCGTCACAGTTCTGCATTGCAAGGGCCTTAAGCGGCCCCGAATGGCATGGCGCGAATCGCAAGAGCGCCGGGAGGAAAGTTCGTGGAGCGTAGTTTCGATCTCGCCATCGTCGGCGCCGGCATCGTCGGCCTCGCCCACGCGCTCGCGGCGGCGCGGCGCGGGCTGAAAGTGGTGGTGATCGACCGCGATGCGCAGGCCAACGGCGCCTCGATCCGCAATTTCGGCTTCATCACCGTGACCGGCCAGCAAGCCGGCGAGACCTGGCGGCGAGCGAAGCGCTCGCGCGATGTCTGGGCCGAGATCGCGCCGAAGGCCGGCATCGCCATCGCCCATGCCGGGCTCTGCACGACCTCGCGCCGGCCGGAAGCGACCGCCGTGCTCGAAACCTTCCTGAAGACCGAGATGGGCGAGGGCTGCGAGCTGCTGAGCAGCAGTGCGCTCGGCAACCGTTTCCCCTTCCTTGCCGGCCAGGAAGCGGCGCTGTGGAGCCCGCATGATCTGCGCGTCGAATCGCGCGAGGCGATCCCGCTGCTCGCCAACCATCTCGAACGGGACTGGGGCATCACCATCCTGCGCGGTACGACGGTGCGCGGCGTCGCGCTGCCGGTGATCGAGACCTCGAATGGGCCCTTGCGGGCGGACGCCGCCATCATCTGTCCTGGCGATGATTTCACCGGCCTTTATGCCGACGAGCTCAAGGCCGCCCACCCCGCGCTGACGCGCTGCAAGCTGCAGATGCTGCGGGTGCGGACCGCTTCCACCGGCCCCGATCTGCCCTGTGCGGTGATGTCCGACCTCTCGCTGGTGCGCTATCTCGGCTACGCCGAACTGCCGGAGGCTGCTGCCCTACGCGCCCGGCTCGAACGCGAGCAGCCGGAGCAGCTCGCCAACGGCATCCACCTGATCACCGTCGCCTCGGGCGACGGCACGCGCGTCGTCGGCGATTCCCATCACTACGCGGCGACGCCCGACCCGTTCGGTGACACCGAGGTCGACGAGCTGATCCTCGACGAATACGCGGCGGTGTTCGGCACCCGCCCGCCGGTCGAGGCGCGCTGGCTCGGTACCTATGCCAGCCTGCCCGACCAGCCGATGCTGCGCGAATGGGTCGCCGACCGGGTCGGCCTGGTCATCGTCACCTCAGGGACGGGAGCGTCCACCTCCTTCGCCATCGGCGAGGAAACCATTGCGGAGATGTTCGGATGAGCGCGCTGTCCTTGCTTCCCTTCCAGACCGTCAGGGCTGTGGTGCTCGACTGGGCCGGCACCGTCGTCGATTTCGGCTCGCGTGCGCCGATGGGCGCCTTCGTCGAGGTTTTCGCCCGCTTCGGCGTTACGATCACGATCGCCCAGGCGCGCGGACCAATGGGCCTGCCCAAGCGCGCCCATATCGCGGCGCTGATGGCCGAGCCGGCAATCGCGGAGGCTTGGCGTAAGGCCCATGGCGAAATGCCGGGCGAAGCGGCGATCGACGCCGTCTACGCTGAGTTCGTGCCGCTCAACGCCGCCGTCGTCACCGATTATGCCGACCTCATCCCCGGCGCGGCCGACAGCATCGCGAACCTGCGCCGACGTGGCCTCAAGATCGGCTCGACCACCGGCTATACCCGCGAGATCATGGAACGGCTGCTGCCGGTCGCGGCGGCGCAGGGCTACGAGCCCGACAATCTGGTCTGTGCCGGCGACCTCGTCGAGGGCCGCCCGAGCCCGTTGATGATGTATCGCTGCTTTGCCGATCTGGGTGTCTATCCACCGTCCAGCGTGATCAAGGTCGACGACACCGAGCCCGGCATCGCCGAGGGCGTCGCCGCCGGCACCTGGACGGTCGGGCTCGCCATTTCCGGCAATTGCGTCGGCCTGTCTTTGGCCGAATGGAACGAATTGCCGCTGCTCGAACAGCAGAAGCTGCGCGGCGAGGCGGCGGCGCGCTTGAGAGCGGCCGGCGCCGACTACGTCATCGACAGCATCGCGGAGCTCGTCGGCGTGGTCGAGGCGATCGACGCGACGCTGACGGCCCGGCAAAGCGCGAAGCAGTCCGCCTGACGAGTTTCCGCCCGTCTTCGCTGCCGCCGGACGCGGCAGCGCGCGCCCAATTTTGAATGATTGACAAACAAAAATCCGCGGCTGACAATTCATACGCATACAAACGAATTTCCACCTCGGCTTGGCGCCCTGCGCTCGGCCAGCCTACGGTAGGAAATCGCGCAGCGAGGGGCTGTGGATGCGGAAGACCAGCGAGTCACGGGAGAGCCACCAGATGGACCGTCGCCAATTCGTCAGCGGAGCTGCACTCGGCGCCGTCGCGCTGACCACGCCGTCGCTGCTGCGCGCACAGGGCGCGCCGATCAAGATCGGCGAGATCAACAGCTACACCTCGCAGCCGGCCTTCCTGAAGCCCTATCGTCAGGGCTGGGAGCTGGCGTTGGAGCAGGTCAACGCCGCCGGCGGCGTGCTCGGCCGCAAGATCGAGACCCTGTTCCGCGACGATGCCGGCAAGCCCGAGGATTCGGTGCGCCTCGCCGGCGAGCTGATCAACGCCGAGAAGGTCGATCTGCTCTCGGGCGGCTTCCTCTCCAATGTCGGCCTCGCCATCGCCGACTACGCCCTGCAGAACAAGCGGCTCTATGTCGCCTCCGAGCCGCTTTCGGACGCGATCGTCTGGGCCAAGGGCAACCGCTACACCTTCCGCCTGCGCCCCTCGACCTACATGCAGGCGGCGATGCTGGTCGAGGAAGCGGCCAAGCTCCCGGCCAAGAAATGGGCGCTGGTTGCGCCGAACTACGAATACGGCCAGTCGGCGGTGAAGTGGTTCAAGGAGCTGCTGAAGAAGGCCAAGCCAGACGTCGAATTCGTCGCCGAGCAGTTCCCGGCGCTCGGCCGCATCGATGCCGGCGCGACCGTGCAGGCTCTCGAGGCAGCCAAGCCCGATGCGATCTTCAACGTCACCTTCGCCGCCGACCTCTCGAACTTCGTCCGCCAGGGCAACACCCGCGGCCTGTTCGAAGGGCGCACGGTGGTCTCGATGCTGACCGGTGAGCCTGAATATCTCGACCCGCTCGGCGCCGAGACGCCGGTCGGCTGGATCGTCACCGGCTACCCGCATGCCGACATCCAGACGCCTGATCACGTCAAGTTCCGCGATGCCTACAAGGCGAAGTACAACGACTATCCGCGCCTCGGCTCGGTGGTCGGCTTCGACACCATGAACGCCATCGCCGCCGGCATCGCCAAGGCGGGCACGACCGACAACGAGAAGCTCATCGATGCCATGAAGGGGCTGAAGTTCACCTCGGCCTTCGGCCCGGTCGAGTTCCGCGCCTCCGACCACCAGGCGACGCTCGGCGCCTATGTCGGCAAGACCACGGTCAAGGACGGCAAGGGCGTCATGGTCGACTGGCGCTATGCCGACGGCGCCAAATACCTGCCGTCGGATGCAGAGGTGAAGACGCTTCGCCCGGCGGGCTGACGCGCCAGGCTTCGACCTGATCTAGACTATGGCTGACCCGGCCGCGGCTCCCCGCTGCGGCCGTGGGAGGATTGCGCCCTTTTTTCGGTTGTTTCGACGGAACCTCGCATGATCGATCTGATCTTCGCGCAGACGCTCAACGGCCTGGCCTCGGCCTCGTCGCTCTTCCTCGTCGCCTGCGGGCTGTCGATCATCTTCGGCGTGACGCGGATCGTGAACTTCGCGCACGGCTCCTTCTACATGCTCGGCGCCTATCTCGCGTTCACGCTGGTCTCCCGCTTCGGCCCGGCCGATGCGCTCGGCTTCTGGGGCGGCGTGCTGCTGGCGGCTGTTATCGTCGCGGCGCTCGGTGCGCTCGTCGAGATCGTGATCCTGCGCCGGATCTACCAGGCGCCGGAGCTGTTTCAATTGCTCGCGACCTTCGGCCTCGTGCTGATGGTGCAGGACATCGCGCTCGGCATCTGGGGTCCGGAGGACAAGCTCGGCCCGCGCGCACCCGGCTTCAAGAGCTTCGTCGTGCTGATGGGCAGCCGCTTCCCGAGCTACGAGCTCTTCCTGATCGTGGTCGGGCCGATCATGCTCGGCCTGCTCTGGTTCCTGTTCCAGAAGACGCGCTGGGGTACTTTGGTGCGCGCCGCGACGCAGGATCGCGAGATGGTCGGCGCACTCGGCGTCAACCAGCGCCTGCTCTTCACCTCGGTCTTCGCCTTCGGTGCCGGCCTTGCAGCACTCGGCGGCGCGCTGCAGCTCCCGCGCGAGGCGGTGAACCTGCACATGGACCTCTCGATGATCTCGGAGGCCTTCGTCGTCGTGGTCGTCGGCGGGCTCGGCAGCGTCACCGGCGCTTATCTCGCCGCGGTGCTGATCGGCATCATCCACGCCTTCGGCATCCTGATCTTCCCGAAGATCACGCTGGTGCTGGTCTTCCTGGTGATGGCCGTCGTCCTGGTGATCAAACCCTATGGGCTGATGGGCAAGCGCCCGGTCGGCAGCGCCCATACCCATGGCCCGGTCGAGCCGCTGCTCCTGCCGGCGAGCGCCAACGTCAAGCTGATCGGGCTCGCGGCGCTGGCCGTGCTGCTGATCGCGCCCTTCATCGTCGCCGATCACTGGCTGCTGACGCTGACCGAGCTTTCGATCTTCGCGCTGTTCGCGGCCTCGCTGCACTTCATGATGGGCCCGGGCGGCATGGCCTCCTTCGGCCACGCCGCCTATTTCGGACTGGGCGCCTATGGTGCGGCGCTGGCGGTGAAGTGGCTGGGCATGCCGATGGTGCCGGCCCTTGCCTTCGCGCCCTTCCTCGCCGGCATCGCCGGGGTCGTCTTCGGCTGGTTCTGCGTACGGCTCTCGGGCGTCTATCTCGCCATGCTGACGCTCGCCTTCGCCCAGATCGCCTGGGCGACCGCCTTCCAATGGGTCGACGTCACCGGCGGCGACAACGGCATTTTGGGCGTTTGGCCGGCGGCCTGGGCAGCTCCGAAGCTGGTCTATTACTATCTTGCCCTGGCGGTCTGCGTCGCGGCGATCCTTGCCCTGCGCATCGTCGTCTTCGCCCCCTTCGGCTATGCCTTGCGGGCCGGGCGCGACAGCCCGCTCAGGGCCGAGGCGATCGGCCTGCCGGTGATGCGCATCCAGTGGATCGCTTTCATCATCGCCGCGGTCGCAGCCGGCATCGCCGGCGCTCTCTTCGCCTTCTTCAAGGGCTCGGTCTTTCCGACCTATATGGCGATCCCGCGCTCGGTCGACGGCCTGCTGATGGTGCTGCTCGGCGGCGTCCAGACCGTCTCGGGCCCGATCGTCGGCGCCTTCGCCTTCATGGGCCTGCAAGAGCAGTTGATGAAGGCGACGATGTACTGGCGCTTCGTCATGGGCGCCTCGATCGTCCTACTCGTCATCCTGTTCCCGCGTGGCCTCGTCGGCACGGCGCTGGCCTTCTCCGAGCGGCGCCGCGAGGCCGAGCCCGCCCCTCCCGTCACCGCCACGCCGGAGCCCGCCCGATGAGCCCGGTCCTCGAAGTCCGCAATCTCGGCAAGTCCTTCGGCGGGGTGCGCGCCGTCGACGATGTCAGCTTCTCGGTCGAGGCCGGCAAGCTGCTGGCGCTGATCGGCCCGAACGGCGCCGGCAAGACCACCTGCTTCAACATGCTGAACGGCCAGCTGCCCTCCGACCGCGGCGAGGTGATCTTTGATGGCAAGAAGATCACCGGCCTGAAGCCACGCGAGGTCTGGCGGCTCGGCGTTGGGCGCACCTTCCAGATCACCGCGACCTTCGCCTCGATGAGCGTGCGCGAGAACGTGCAGATGGCGCTGATCTCGCATGCCGGCGAGACCTGGACCTTGTTCGGCCGCGCCAAGGACCGCCATGTCGCCGAGGCCGACGCGCTGCTGAGCCAAGTCGGCATGCTCGACCAGGCCGAGCGCGCCTGCGGCGTCCTCGCCTATGGTGATCTCAAGCGGGTCGAACTCGCGGTCGCGATCGCCAACAAGCCCAAGCTCCTCCTGATGGACGAGCCGACCGCCGGCATGGCGCCGCGCGAACGCATCGCGCTGATGGCGCTGACCGCCGAGATCGCCCGGGAGCGCGGCATCGCCGTGCTGTTCACCGAGCACGACATGGACGTTGTCTTCGCCCATTCCGACGCGATCCTGGTGCTCGATCGCGGCAAGCTGATTGCCAAGGGCCGGGCCGAGGAAGTCCGCAACGATCCGGCCGTGCGCGCCGTCTATCTCGGCTCCGGCGCGACCTCGGGAGGCCACTGATGCTCGAGATCGAAGGCCTCAACGCCTATTACGGCCGTGCCCATATCCTGCATGGCGTCGGCTTCTCGATGGGGCGCGGCGAGGTGCTGGCGCTGATGGGCCGCAACGGCGCCGGCAAGTCGACGACGATGAAGGCGGTGATGGGGCTGGTACCGCCGCAAGCCGGCCGCGTCACCTTCGAGGGCCATACGATCGTCGGGCGCGAGCCGTTCGAGATCGCCCGCCTCGGCATCGGCTATGTGCCGGAGGAGCGCCGCGTCTTCTCCGAACTCAGCGTGATGGAGAACCTCTCCGTCGCGCAGAGGCCCAAGCGCGAGGGCGCGCCACACTGGACGCCGGAGCGGCTGTTCCAGCTCTTCCCCAATCTCGGCCGCATGCGCGACCGGCCGGGCGGGGCGATGTCGGGCGGCGAGCAGCAGATGCTGACCATCGCCCGTACCCTGATGGGCAATCCCAAGCTCGTCCTGCTCGACGAGCCCTCGGAAGGCCTCGCCCCGGTGATCGTCGAGGAGATGGCCAAGACCATCCTGGCGCTGAAAGGCGAAGGGCTCTCGGTGCTGATCTCGGAGCAGAACCTGCATTTCGCCGGCTCGGTCGCCGATCGCGCCACCATCATCGAGAAGGGCCTGATCCGCTTCACCGGCACGATGGACGAGCTCAAGGCCGACGACGCGGTGCGGGCGCAGTATCTGTCGGTGTGATCCCGCCGCCTTTCCGGGGCGCTGCGCAGCAGCGAGCCCGGAATCCATGAACACGACGCTGTTCCAGTTCGTCATGCTCGCCCTTGTGGCGAGCATCCACGTCTTGAATACCGCTCTCGAAGAACGAAGACGTGGATGGTCGGGACAAGCCCGACCATGACGGGAAAGGGCGGTGTTCATGGGTTCCGGGCTCTTCGCTACGCGAAGCCCCGGAAAGACGGAGAGCCCAAACGAAAAACCCCGGAAGCTTGCGCTTCCGGGGCAGGTGCCCGACCAGGACCGTCCAGCCGGGAGGGAGGAACGTTACCAGCCGGCGAGGACCGAACCCTTGAAGCGCTCGGCGACGAAGGCCTTGATCTCGGGGGTGTGATAGGAGGCGAGCAGCGCCTTGACCCAGGGCTTGTCCTTGTCGGCCTCGCGCACGGCGATCAGGTTGACATAGGGGCCCTTCGGATCCTCGCGCAGGATCGCGGAGGTCGGCTCGATCTTGGCGTCGACGGCGTAGTTGGTGTTGATCGCGGCGGCGGCGACGTCGGCGAGCGAGCGCGGCGTCTGGGCGGCCTCGATCTCGATGATCTTCAGCTTCTTCGGGTTGCTGGTGATATCAGCGACGGTCGGCTTGAAGCCGACGCCGTCCTTGAGCTTGATCGCGCCCTTGTCCTGCAGCAGCAGCAGCGAGCGGCCGCCATTGGTCGGATCGTTCTGGATCGCGACGGTCGCGCCATCCGGCACCTCGGTCCAGCTCTTGTGCTTCGAGGAGTAGATGCCGAGCGGGAAGTTCACGGTCAGGCCGACGCTGACCAGCTTGAAGCCGCGATCCTTCACCTGGTTGTCGAGATAGGGCTGGTTCTGGAAGGAGTTCGCCTCGAGCTCGCCGGCGGCGAGCGCCTGGTTCGGCACGACATAGTCGGAGAACTCGATGATCTTGAGGTCGATGCCGTTCTTGGCGGCGATCGGCTTCACCTTCTCCAGGATCTCGGCATGCGGGCCGGGCGAGGCGCCGATGCGGACGACCTGGTTCTGCTGGGCGAGCGCCGGGGCGGTGAGGACGAGTGAGGCGGCGAGGCCGAGCGCGAGGCGACGGCTGAACTGGGCGGACATGGTGGCTCCTTGGTGGACTGAACGGTTGGAAACGAAAAATCGATCAGGCGTGGCGCAGGCGCTTGTTGAGGCGGCGCGAAAGACGGTCGCCGACGCTCTGCACGGTCTGGACGAGGACGATCAGCACGGCGACGACGATCGCCATCACATCCGGCATGAAGCGCTGATAGCCGTAGCGGATGCCGAGATCGCCCAAGCCCCCGCCGCCGACCGCGCCGACCATGGCGGAGAAGCCAAGCAGGCTGACGAGCGCCAGCGTCAGGCCGAGCACGATCGCCGGCAGCGCCTCGGGCACCAGCACCTTGCGGACGATCTGCAGCGGGGTCGCACCCATCGAGCGGGCAGCCTCGACCAGGCCCTGATCGACCTCGCGAATCGCGCCCTCGATCAGGCGAGCGATGAAGGGCGTCGCGGCGACGGTCAGCGGCACGGTCGCGGCGAAGGTGCCGATCGAGGTCCCGGCGATCAGCCGGGTGAACGGGATGATCGCCACGACCAGGATGATGAAGGGCGTCGAGCGGGTCGCATTGACCAGCGCGCCGAGCACGGCATTGACCGCCGGCGCCGCGAAGAGCTCGCCCTTTTTGCTGGTCGCCAGGAAGACGCCGAGCGGCAGGCCGAGCGCCGTGCCGAGGCCGGCGGCGATCGCGACCATCAGCAGCGTGTCGCCGGTCGCCTCGATGATCAGACGGATGAGTTCAGGAGACATGGCCGACCAGCTCCGCCTTGAGATCGAGGGATTTCAGCGCGCCGAAGACGGCGGCAAGCTCGGGTTCGCTCGCCGGCACCGAGACCAGCAGGCTGCCGAAGGGTTTTTCGCCGATCGCGTCGATGCGGCCGGCAAGTATGTTGACGTCGACGCCGATCACGGCGCTGAGGCGGCTGATCACCGGCGTCGTCGCGTTTTCGCCGGTGAAGGCGATGCGCAGCACGGCGCTGTCGCCGGCGAGTGCCTGCTTATGGATGCGGCCGGCGAGGTAGTCGGGCACCTCGACGCCGGTCACCGCCTCGACGAAGCTCGCCGTAGTCGGGTGGCGCGGCCTTGTCATCACCTCGAAGGTCTCGCCATCCTCGACGATGCGGCCACCCTCGATCACCGCGACCCGGTCGCAGATCTCCTTGATCACCGGGATCTCGTGGGTGATCAGCAGGATGGTGATGCCGAGCTCGCGATTGACCTGCTTGAGCAGGGCCAGGATCGCGCGGGTCGTCTCGGGATCGAGCGCCGAGGTCGCCTCGTCGCAGAGCAGCACCTTCGGCTCGGTCGCCAGCGCCCGGGCGATGCCGACGCGCTGCTTCTGGCCGCCGGAGAGCTCGGCCGGATAGCGCTCGCGCTTGTCGGCAAGCCCGACCAGGGTGAGCAGGCGAGAGACCTGTGCCTCGATCTTCGCCCTGGGCACGCCGGCAATCTCCAGCGGCAGCGCGACATTGTCGAACACCGTGCGCGACGACAGCAGGTTGAAGTGCTGGAAGATCATGCCTGTGGCCCGGCGACGCTCACGCCAGCCTGCCTCGGTCAGGTTGGTGACGTCCTCGCCCTCGATCAGGATGCGGCCGGCAGTGGCGCGCTCCAGCCCGTTGACCAGGCGGATCAGCGTCGACTTGCCGGCGCCGGAGCGGCCGATCACGCCGACGATGCTGCCGCGCGGCACGACAAGGTCGATGCCGGCAAGCGCCGTGACAGGTTCCTGACTGTCACGGCTGGCGAAGGTCTTGCCGACGGCTTCGAAGCGAATGATCGCATCGGCCGGCGGCACTGGAAGGAGGGCCTCGACGCGAAAGGCATCGGGCTTCACGGGGGCGTTCATCATGTCCTCAAAAATGCGTGTGGCACGACCAGTGCACAATGCCCAATTGCTCGAGCGTCACCTCACGGATCGAGCGGCGGCGCTCCTCGGCGCCGAGCTCGGCGAAAGACCGCTCCTGCCAGCGCGGCTCAGCCAGCTCGGCGGGCACGGCCCGCTCGAACCAGGACGCGAATGCCGCGCGCAGGGTCTCGAACAACGTCACCGGCATGCTTCTCAGGCCGCCAGCCGCAGGCCGGGACGCGAACGGACGAGCTGGCGCGCCGCCAGTTCGGCCGCGACCGGCGTGGCGAAACGCTGGCCCTCGAGCCGGTCGAACGCCGCCGAGGCAGAGATGAAGGTGTAGAAGCGCTCGTCGGCGCCACGGGCGACGAGGCCCGCCTGGGTCTCGCCGATCTCGATGACATAGGCCTGGCGGGCCGGCGGACTGGAAACGATCTGGGACTGGAACGGCATGACGATCTTCGCCGCGTTGCGGCGCCCTGTGCTGTAGCGATGTCGGAAATGATGCCGATAAACGGCGTCAGCGCTGGATCAGCGGCGACAACAGCACATCATCGAACGGCGGAGCGGTTCGACAGGGCGGAGAACGGAGCCGGTCATGTTCATCTCCTCAAGCTGGGGAGCCCACGACCACGTCGTGGCGCTTTAGCGTTTGGTGACGCGGCGCAAGCTGCTCGCTCAAATCTCCGCGGCCGCCGGTAACCCGACGACACCGGCAATCTAGGAAATGCTGTTCTGCATGTCAATCCAAACGTTCTTTTAAAGGTACAGGCCGATCGGGAAGAGGTTTTCACCGAACGGGCGGAGAAGGAAATTTTCTTTTCCGGCTCGGCCCCATATCGACCTTGGCGTAGAACAACCTGCCATTCTGGCATCCCCCTGCCGACCTGCTATCGTCCGCACCGACTCAGGCGGGGACGGGATGAACGACAGGACGGACAGCGCGAGCATCGTGGACGGGCGGATGACGCTGCCGGGCGTGGCCGGCGCCTTCGTGCAGGACGCCGCCAGGCCGCTCGCCTTCGTGGCGGACAGGCTCGTCGCGGTGGCCGGCCACGACTGGCGCGACGGCGCGCTGCACGATGCCACCAGGATCGAAGCCCATGCCCGGCCGGATGGCGCGACGCTCGCCCGGATCGACCGGCCGGGACCGGCGCAGGACTTGTCGCTGACCATCCGCTCCTTCCCCGGCGAGAGCGCGCCGCTGCTCCGGCTCAGCTTTGCCGCCGGCGCGCAGGGTGATCTCGACGACCGGCTCGCCGCCGAGCTCTTCCTGCCGCAACCCTTGTTCGCCGGGCTGCGGCAGGACCTTACTGACGGTCGCGCCGGGCTCCTCTCCTTCGCCGCGACGACCAATCTCTGGCTGCGCGAGGGCGCCAGCGACGACGAGCCGCCGGTCTTCCATCTCGCGCCGGAGGCCGATGGCCGCCCGGCGCAGGCGCATGGCCGGGTGCAGAGCATCAGCTGGCGACCGCTGGACCTGGCGGGCGAGCCCGCCTTCCTCGCGGCCGGCCAGCCGGATCAGGAGGTGGAAGAGCCGGAAGACCCGGTCGCCGAGCAGCTCAGGCGGATCAACTGGAGCCTGAAGCAGGTCCTGATCATCTTGGTCTTCCTGATGCTGATCATCGCGCTGAAATAGGGCTCATTCCTCCTGCGAGCGCCGGTTTCCTTGCGTCTCGTAGACCTGCTCGTTCTCGATCCATTTGCCGTCGAGGCCGCGGCCGCGGTTGAGCTGCGTCTTGTCGCGATTGGAGAGCACCTTGTGATCGGGCAGCGAGGCCGGCCGCGTGCTCGTCGCGCCGGTGCCGTCGCCCTTGCCCTTGATGCTCGGACCGAGCTTCCCGCCAGCATTGGCCATCATCGTCTCCTTTGCGTGCGTTGAGCCCCCATACATTGCCAACGCCTCCGCCCCGCGATGGTTCACCCGCGAACTTCCCTCGCACGCCAGCGTTGTCCCTGGTGCAGACCAGGAGGCGCCGATGCTCGATATCCTTCCCGCCGCCGACCATGTCGCGGCCTTCCGCATCACCGGCACGCTCGACGAGCCGGACTTCGACCGGCTGATCGCCGAGATCGAGGCCAAGCTCGAACGCCACGAGAAGCTCGGTATCCTCGCCGACCTCACCGGCTTCGAGGACATGACCTTCCGCGCCGGCCTGAAGGATGCGCGCTACGGTTTTGGCAAGATCCTGCAATGGCACCGCTTCCCGCGCGAGGCGGTGGTCACCGACAAGGGCTGGATCGAGACGCTGGTCGCGATCGCCAGCCCGCTCGTGCCCTTCGTCGAGGTCAGGAGCTTCAAGCCCGACGCCTTCGACGCGGCATTGGCCTGGGCGAGCGAGATCGAGGGCGGGCCGAACGCCTAGAGCATTTTCAAGCGAAGTGGATACCGGCTCGCCTGAAGAAAATGCGATAAAATAAAGACTCAGGACACCGTCCAGAACGCGCGCGCCTCTGGCGGCAACGTCTCCAGCATGCGCTCGAAGGCGCGCCGGTCGACGTTTCGCCAGAGCGCGGCGGCGACATCGGCGATGCCGCTCTCTGGCAGGATGCTGTGGTCGCCGCGAAACGCCATCGCCTCCCTGGCCAGGTCGGCTCGCGGCGCGAAGGGCGCAGGCTGCTGCGCCGGGTCCCAGTCGAGCAACACCATCGCTCCGAGCAGCGGCGGCAGTGCCTGGGCAAAGGCGATCACCTGCGGCGCAGTCAGCCGCGCCCGGAAGGTGACGATCACCGCGAACACCGACTGCCAGGTCTGGTGCGTGGTCTGATGACTGAGCTGGTCGCGGGCATCGAGCAGGAAGCGTTCGAGGTCGCGCGAGGCGTGGACGAAGTCGGGCGGCACGGTCATGGCGCCATTCTAGCCTCCCGGCCGCGCGGCCGGAACACAGCGAAGATGAACGCCGGCGAACAATTCCGTTCAGCTGGAGTTCCAGACAGGACCGCTTCAATCGCGGCAACCAAAGGAGATGCCCCATGCGACACCTTCTCATCGCCGCCACCATCGCGCTCGGCGCCGCCGTGACCCCGGCCGCCGCCGGCGAAGCCTTCAGCGGCGCGGCCGCGCTCGACAAGGTCGAGGCGACCTATGTCCGCCACAACCGCGAGCACCGGATGTGGGAGATCCAGCGCAATCTCGATCGCCAGCAGCGCTACGGCTATCGCGATCGCGGCTATGACCGCGGCTACGGCTATCGCCGCCATCATGGTGGCCCGCCGCCCTGGGCTCCGGCCCATGGTCGCCGCTATCACGACCGTTACGACCGCTTCTAGGCGGTCGCCGCGCCCTTCGCCTCCCTGTCCCCCCAGGGCGAAGGGCGCGGAAGTTTTTCAGCCTCCTTCTCCCCTAGGGGGAGAAGGTCCGGCAGGGGATGAGGGCGGTTCGACCGGGTGAGACGATGAGCGTCGTGCTGGACTTCCCTCATCCGACCCGGCTACGCCGGGCCACCTTCTCCCCCGAGGGGAGAAGGGAAAAACCAAGCGTCTTCCCCGCCCGCAGGCTCATCCTGCGGGCGTTGTTGCATGTGAGGGGCAGCGGAGCGCCGCGAGGCGCTGGTTTGGTGATCCGCTTCCATTGAGCCAGGAAGCGGCGCGGATGGATTGAGCCACCATCCGCACGCCCCGTGGCGCTCCGCCAGGCGGCGATTTGAAAACTCCGGGCCGCGCTTCTGTCGCCCCGGCTTGTGCAGCCGGCGCGGTCTAGCGAGCTCCTCGCGCAGGGATCGTGGTGTCCCCAGGTCGGTTCCCGAAGCCTCCCGGGAGTGGGGTGCAAACCCACCCGCAGGCGCCGCACCCACCCCGCCAATCAGCGTGCCTCCGGTCGGCCGCCCCTCGGGGATGGGATGGCTGGGAGTATACGGGAGGTTGGGAGGGCGGGGATAAGTTTCCGCGGGAACCGCCCACGCGCCGCACCCCTCGCCCGCAGGCGCCGCACCGGCGCGCCATCATACGCAGGTATGGCGCAGCGATGCCTCAGTCCGATTCAGGCTCCGGCCGGCCGACGCTAGGCTTCGGGGACGAACTCCAGGGCGCGGCAGAGGAACGGACCATGGCCCGGCACGACACGAACCGGCGTCCGGTGCGCGGCTCCGCCAGCGCGGTTTCTGCCGCTTTGGGCCGCAACCTCTTGAGATCGACATGACGCCGGCTTCTTCACCGGATGCCGGAACCCGCTGCGGCACGCCTCGACGCTGCCGATCTCCGATCTGAACCGTGGACTGACGATATGAGGCTCCCTTCTTTCACGCCCTATGCCGGAGCGGCCATGGCGGCGGCGATTGTCGTGGCCGGCGCGCTCGCCCAAGACCACCAACCGGCCAAGCCGGCCTCGCCGATCTACGGGGTCACGCTCCCCGATGGCTACCGGCAATGGCAGCTCGTCGCGCCGGCGCTGGAAAACCAGCCGCTCGACGAGCTCCGCGCCGTGCTTGGCAACAAGGTGGCGATCGACGCCTATAACGCCGGTTCGCTGCCATTCCCGGATGGCACGGTGCTGGTCAAGCTGGCCTGGAAGCACGTTCAATCACCGGAATTCGAATCCGCCCTCGTCCCTGGTCACTCGACCACGGTGCAGGTCATGGTCAAGGATTCGAAGCGCTATCCCGACAGCGGCGGCTGGGGCTTCGGGCGGTTCATCGACGGCAAGCCGGTCGACGCGGCCCAGCACGAAACCTGCTTCGCCTGCCACGCGGCACGGGTGAAGGGCCGCGACTACGTCTTCACGAAATTCGCGCCGTAGTCATTCGTCCCCGGTTGGCCGCCCCTCGGGAATGAGATGCGGCGGATGATACGGGAGGGTGAGGATAAGGTTGCGGGTTATCCCCGCATCCACCCTCCTCGTCATGGTCGGGCTTGTCCCGACCATCCACGTCTTCGCACCCGAGCGACCGGGCACGGCAGCGGCCAGCATGTCATCAGCGCCGCAAGACGTGGATGGTCGCCACAAGGGCGACCATGATGGTAGAAGGCCGAAACCTCGACCCTCCCTTCTCCCGGATGGGAGAAGGTGGCGCGGAGCGCCGGATGAGGGCCTGTCCTCGCCGGTTTAGGTGGCGCGGCTCCGTTGCGTTCCGATGATCAGCGGCGGTCCCTCACCCCTGCCCCTCTCCCATCCGGGAGAGGGGTTCCCCGCGCGCTTCGCCTTGTAGCGCTCATCGAGTAAGAGACATTCGAGAGCACGGAAGACATAGATAGCTAATGAAGAATCATACCTGCTGTACCGACAGCCTCACGAACGATACGTTGAATCGCAGAGCTTTCATCGTTCTTAAAAATGGGAACGGCGCTCAATCTGTTTGATGCCCTCTGTCTCAATTTTGCACTTATCGATATGTCCGACTCGATCATTGCAATAACAGACACCGAATCCTGAGATTCGTACATCGCAGCCATCTGTAGAAATATTGCGTCATTTACCCTTTGCGATGACTGCGCTAAGAATACCGCTACAGGGTCTCTATTTGGCGCTCTGATAACAAGATCCGGCCTAACCTCAGATAATCTTTCGCTAACGACGCTATCTTCGGAGACAATTGCCCTATCACCGATAGCAATCTTGATTCGAGCTTTCGCATCATCTTTGAAGGCGCTCTCGACGTGATCTTGAGATAGCAACAGAAAATCCGAAAGCCTGAGGAGCATCGCAGCAAACCCGATTGAAGCTCGTGCGAGATCACTCTTGGGCATATACTCGGTGCGTATTACCGCCTCGTCTTCATCAAAATATGCACCGTACTCCTCAAGTATTTGCGCCAGTGCTCTGGCTCTCGTTTGCGTGTCAAAATCGACACCGACGGCCTCCAAATAGGGAATAGTTGTGCCATCATCTTCCAAACAAGCCATGTGTGGGCGGAGTTTGTCAGCAATCACATAAAAGCCGATAGCGTCTCCGTCTCCACGGCGCAGAGCTGTGCTTATCGCGAGCCCAGCAGGCACTTCACGCACACGAATCTCATTGCAAAAGGCTCTGCAAATTTCATCTTTCATAGCAGGGAGCCTTTAGCCTCGATGCGATAACAGCGAAACGCAAAACGCTGCGCGTCCTGAATGGTAGCTATTGGAAAATCTAGGCGCGAATGGGTTGCTCTGCCCCCGGGCATTCGGCGGACCCACGGCCCACGCATGTAGCCAGCGGGCACTCGACTGACTTCATCACATGCTGCATGGCAATGCCAGCCAGGCTCGGACGCATGGAACTCATACGAGCACAGCACGTGCAACGCAGCTTTTCCCATTACTCCGAGAATGGCTTCAAATTTCTGCTTTTCAAAATTTACAACGATCAGAACACGGCAATCCAAGCCGAGCGCATTGAAGGATACTACGCACCACTGAAACGACTTCCCGATGCCGTAAGCTTTCTTCGCAATTGGAAAATCAGCCCGAGGAACTTTTCCAGAGTGCCATTTGCCAACTGTAATATTCGCCTTTGGCGCCATCACTATTCGGCGCAAGCCTACCGTCATGTCGTCTCCCCCTCTCGGGAGATTACGCTACCGCACGTTAAGCTTGCGTCAACTTCCTAGCCGTCGTTCTACGTGCCGTTGCCGTCATCTACCTCCGCCGCCCCCGCCTCTCCCCCGCCCCCTTCGGCCGCGCCTCCGGCACTGGGCCCATCTCGTCGAGCGTCGGCTTGCGCGGCCGCGCCACGCTCGCCTTCGGACGGCCCTCGCCACCACCCCAGTTGTGCGGGCCCATATCGGCGTCGGTCGGCTTGCGGGCGCGGGTCGGCAGGTTGGCACTCAAGCCGTAGCTGCGCTCGCCCTGGTATTTGCCGGCGCTGCCCTCGACATCGCTCTGGCGGGCGAGCGGGTCGTCGGCGATGGCGAGCTCGGTCGCCTGCAGGCGCTTGATCTCGTCGCGCAGGCGGGCGGCGGTCTCGAATTCGAGATCGGCGGCGGCCTCGCGCATGCGCTTCTCGAGATCGGCGATCGCGGCTTTCAGGTTGTGGCCGGCGACGGGGCCCTCGACCAGGCCCTTGTCGACGGTGACATGGTCGCGCTCGTAGACCGAGCCGAGGATGTCGCCGATGGCGCGCTTGATCGTCTGCGGCGTGATGCCGTTGGCGGCGTTGTAGGCCTCCTGCTTCTCGCGGCGGCGATTGGTCTCGGCCATCGCCCGCTCCATCGAGCCGGTGATGTGGTCGGCATAGAGCACGACCTTGCCGTCGACATTGCGCGCGGCGCGGCCGATGGTCTGGATCAGCGAAGTCTCGGAGCGCAGAAAACCCTCCTTGTCGGCGTCGAGAATGGCGACGAAGCCGCATTCGGGAATGTCGAGACCCTCGCGCAGCAGGTTGATGCCGACGAGGACGTCGAAGGCGCCCAGCCTGAGATCGCGGAGAATCTCGATGCGCTCGATCGTGTCGATATCGGAGTGCATGTAGCGCACGCGCACGCCGTTCTCGTGCAGGTACTCGGTCAGATCCTCGGCCATGCGCTTGGTCAGCACGGTGACGAGGGTGCGGTAGCCCTTGTCGGTGACCTCCTTGACCTCGTCGAGGAGGTCGGCGACCTGGTGCTTGGCGGGGCGGATCTCGACCGGCGGGTCGATCAGCCCGGTCGGGCGGATGACCTGCTCGGTGAAGACGCCGCCGGTCTGGTCCATCTCCCAGCCGCCAGGCGTGGCCGAGACATGGATCGAGGAGGGGCGCATCGCGTCCCATTCCTCGAAGCGCAGCGGCCGGTTGTCCATGCAGGAGGGCAGGCGAAAGCCGTACTCGGCGAGTGTCGCCTTGCGGCGGAAGTCGCCTTTGTACATCGCGCCGATCTGCGGCACCGTGACATGGCTCTCATCGGTGAAGACGAGGGCGTTGTCGGGCAGGTACTCGAACAGGGTCGGCGGCGGCTCGCCCGGCTTGCGGCCGGTGAGATAGCGCGAATAGTTCTCGATACCGTTGCAGGAGCCGGTCGCCTCGATCATCTCGATGTCGAAGGTGCAGCGCTGGTCGAGCCGCTGCGCCTCCAAATAGCGGCCCATGCGGTTGAGCTCGTCGAGGCGGCCCTTGAGCTCCTCCTTGATCGACTTGACCGCCTGGTTCAGCGTCGGGCGCGGCGTGGTGTAGTGCGAATTGCCGTAGACCTTGATGAATTCGAGCTCGCCGGTCTTCTGGCCGGTCAGCGGATCGAACTCGCTGATGCTCTCGACCTCGTCGCCGAACAGGCCGATGCGCCAGGCGCGGTCCTCATAGTGGGCCGGGAAGAGCTCGACCGTGTCACCGCGCACGCGGAAGGTGCCGCGCGCAAAATCGTGCTGGACGCGCTTGTACTGCAGCGCGACGAGGTCGGCGATCAATTGGCGCTGCTCGATGCGCTCGCCGAGCTTCAGCGAAAAGGTCATCGCCGTATAGGTCTCGACCGAGCCGATACCGTAGATGCAGGAGACCGAGGCGACGATGATGACGTCGTCGCGCTCGAGCAGAGAGCGTGTCGCCGAATGGCGCATGCGGTCGATCTGCTCGTTGATCGAGGATTCCTTCTCGATATAGGTGTCCGAGCGCGGGACGTAGGCCTCCGGCTGGTAATAGTCGTAATAGGAGACGAAGTACTCGACCGCGTTGTCGGGGAAGAAGCTCTTGAACTCGCCATAGAGCTGGGCGGCGAGCGTCTTGTTCGGCGCCAGGATCAGCGCCGGGCGCTGCGTCTCCTCGATCACCTTGGCCATGGTGAAGGTTTTTCCGGAGCCGGTGACGCCGAGCAGCACCTGGTCGCGCTCCTGCCGTCTGATGCCGTCGACGAGATCGCCGATCGCGGTCGGCTGGTCGCCTGACGGCGAGAAGTCGCTCTTCATCTCGAAGCGAACTCCGCCTTCCGATTTCTCGGGGCGCTCGGGCCGGTGCGGCGTCCAGGGCTTGCCCGGCTCGATGAACGGGCTGCCGGTCTCCAAGAGCGCCTGCAGCGATTTCGCCGTCAGCGAGGCCGCGCTGTCGCTGTCGGGATCGAAAGCCGAGTCCGCCTTCTTCGAGAGCTTGCGCGGCTTTGCCTCGCCGGCATCGCCCGGCCGCGCCTCGTAGCCGGCCTGCGGCGCGTCGCTGAAGCCGGCCGCACCACCCGGCACCGCCTTGCCGCGGTTGATCGCCGGGTTGAGCAGGTCGGCGAGATAGCCGTCGAGGGGCTTCAGCTCGGGCTTGCTCGCCTTCGAGTTCGGCGTGCGGGTCGCGGCGGATTTCTTCGCGGCTTTGGGCTTGGCGGAGGTCGTGTCGGTGCTCTTGGGCATGGCCGCAATATGGGCGCGATTTGCCGCCGATGCGAGGGGGATAAGGCGCAGCAGGGGCGCGTTGGTGACAGGAGTTGACAGGATCGATAACGCTCGCATTAATTGCATTAATAGCCAATTATCAACCATAAGGCTGCAGCCATGCCGGGGGGCGAAGCCGGAGAGGGCGTCGACGATGTCGAAGCCTTCATTGCGCGCTGGCGTGCTTCGGAAGGGGCCGAGCGCGCGGCCTATGCACAGTTCCTGACCGAATTCTGCCGACTGATCGGTGTCGAGACGCCACTGCCGCCGACCAGCGACGCCGAGGCGGTGACCTACCGCTTCGAGTATCCGGTGAAGTTCCGGGATCCGGCGGGCGCGGCGACTACCGGGCGGATCGATCTCTACAAGAAATCCTGCTTCGTCCTCGAAGCCAAGCAGAGCCGGCTGAAGGGCCAGATCAAGGAAATCCTGCCGGCGCAGGGCAGTCTTGCCCTGACCGAGCCATCAGGCCCGCGCGGGCGACGCGGTGCCGATCGCGGCTGGGATGTGCTGATGCTCAACGCCCGCCGCCAGGCCGAGGACTATGCCAAGGCGCTGCCGGCGACGCATGGCTGGCCGCCCTTCCTGATCATCTGCGATGTCGGGCACTGTTTCGAGCTCTATGCCGACTTCACCGGCCAGGGGAAGAACTACGTCCAGTTCCCCGACCGGCAGCGCTACCGCGTCTACCTCGACGATCTGCGCGAGCCGGAAGTGCGCGAACGCATGGCCGCGATCTGGCGGGAGCCGCTCGTGCTCGACCCGACCCGCAATGCCGTCAGGGTGACGCGCAAGATCGCCGAACGGCTCGCGGCAGTGTCGAAGGCGCTGGAGCGCGAGCACGATCCGGAGGAGGTCGCGCTGTTCCTGATGCGCTGCGTCTTCACGATGTTCGCCGAGGACGCCGAGCTGATCCCGAAGGATTCCTTCAAGGCCCTGCTGCGCGACTGCCGCGACAACCCGACCGCCTTCCGGCCACTGGTCGAGGAACTCTGGCGGGTGATGGACAAGGGCGGCTACTCGATCACGCTGCGCACAACGATGCGGCGTTTCAACGGCAAGCTGTTCGAGGACGCCCGCGTCTTCGCGTTGGAGAAGGCCGAGATCGGCGAATTGCTGGCCGCCGCCGAACACGACTGGAAGGGTGTCGAGCCCTCGATCTTCGGCACCATGCTGGAACAGGCGCTCGATCCCGCCGAGCGCGCCCGGCTCGGGGCGCACTACACGCCGCGCGCCTATGTCGAGCGGCTCGTGGTCGAGACGGTGATCGCGCCGCTGCGCGAGGACTGGCGCCATGTGCTCGGTGCCGCCCAGCAGGCGCGCGATTCCGGCGACCAGCGCAAGGCGCTGGCGCTGATCGAGGAGTTCCATCGCTCGCTGTGCGAGACGCGCGTGCTCGACCCTGGCTGCGGTACAGGCAACTTCCTGCATGTCGCGCAAGAGCTGATGAAGAAGCTCGAAGGCGAGGTGCTCGACGCCGCCGGCGAACTCGGCAGCCGCGAGCGGCTCGGCGGTATCGCCGACCGCCATGTCGGGCCGCACCAGTTCCTCGGCATGGACACCAATCGCCGCGCCGTCGCGATCGCCGATCTCGTGCTCTGGATCGGCCATCTGCAATGGCATTTCCGGACGCGCGGCTACGCGCCGCGCGAGCCGATCCTGGAGCGGCTCGACCACATTTACCGGCGCGACGCCGTGCTCGCGTGGGATGGCTGGCCGGTGCCGCAATGGCGCGACGGCAAGGAGACGCTGCCCAAGCCACGCCGGCCGGCCTGGCCGGAGGCCGAGTTCATCGTCGGCAACCCGCCCTTCATCGGCGGCAAGGACATCCGCGCTCGCCTCGGCAGCCTCTACGCCGAGGCGCTGTGGGCGGCGCATCCGCAGATGAACGAGAGCGCCGATTATGTGATGTACTGGTGGGATCGGGCCGCGGAATTGCTGACGCGCCCGGGAACGAAGCTGCGGCGCTTCGGCCTGGTCACCACGAACTCGATCACTCAGCTCTTCCAGCGTCGCGTGGTTCAGCGCCATCTCGACGGCAAGAAGCCGATCTCGCTGCTGTTGGCAGTCCCCGATCACCCTTGGACCCGGGTCGGCAAGGACGCAGCAGCGGTGCGGATCGCCATGACTGTCGCCGAGGCCGGCCGGCACGAAGGGCGGCTGTGCGAAGTGATCTCCGAATCGGCGCTGGACAGCGACCAGCCGCAGATCGCGCTGAACGAACAGCAGGGCCGTATCAATGCCGACCTCACGATCGGGACCGACATCACTTCGGCCCAGGAGCTCCGGGCGAATGGCGGACTCTGCTCGCCCGGAATGAAGCTCCACGGCTCCGGCTTCCTCATTACGCCTGCCGAAGCACAGGCGCTCGGCCTCGGCCGGCGGCAAGGGCTGGAAGACCATATCCGGTCCTATCGCAATGGCCGCGACCTGACCGCCCGACCGCGTGGCGTCATGGCGATCGACCTGTTCGGGTTGACGGCGAGCGAGGTGCGTGAGCGCTTCCCGGAGGTCTACCAGCACGTCAAGCTGCAGGTAAAAGAAGAGAAGGACGCTACCGGCAAGCTGATCGGACGAGATGCCAACAACCGCCGGTCATACCGCGATCTCTGGTGGATTTTTGGCGAACCGCGCAAAGAGCTTCGTCCGGCCCTTCACGGCCTGCAGCGCTATATCGCCACGGTCGAGACGGCGAAGCACCGCGTCTTTCAATTTCTCGACGCTGGCGTGCTGCCGGACAACATGTTGGTCGCCGTCGCACTGTCGGATGCCTTCCATCTCGGCGTGCTGTTGTCACGGTTCCATTGTGTCTGGGCATTGCGTGCAGGCGGCTGGCTGGGCGTCGGCAACGACCCACGCTACTCAAAATCCCGCTGTTTCGATCCCTTCCCTTTTCCCGACGTGAGCGAAGCACAGAAGGAAGTGATCCGAGCTCCGGCCGAGGCGCTCGATGCGTTACGCAAGCAGGTGCTGGCCGAGCATCCCGGCCTGACGCTGACCAAACTCTACAATGTTCGCGAGGCAGTACTGGCCGGCGCGCCGCTCTCGCCCGCCGAGGCCGAGATTCGGGATCGCGGCCTGGTGCTGATCCTGAACGAGCACCACGACGCGATAGATGCTGCAGTCGCCGCAGCTTACGGGCTAGCGGCCGATGCCGGCGAAGAGGTGATCCTCAAAAATCTAGTCATGTTGAACCGCGAAAGGACTCGGGAGGAGAAGCGCGGCGAGGTCCGCTGGCTCAGACCGGATTATCAACGGCCGCGCTTTGGGCGGGAAGCGGCGGCGGGCGAACAGATCGCGGCGGCGGAATTGCTCGTCATGCCGACGCCGGCCGTCAAGCCGAGCTTTCCGACCCAACCGGTCGAGCGCGTTGCAACCGTCCTCGCGATTCTGGCCGCCTCAGAGGCACCGCTCGACGCCAGTGCGATCGCCCTGCGCTTTCACCAGGGACTCCGTATCAAGCCGGCCGTGCATGGAATTCTCGTTTCGCTCAACCGTGTCGGTGAGGTCTCGACGGGAGATGGCGGCGGCAGCTTCGCGCGCCGGCTGCTGGCGACCGGCTGAATCCTCACGCCCTTTTCCGCTCGTCCTGCCCGGCGATCTCAGCCAGCTTGCGCTGCGCCCAATCGTGGCCTTCGTCGCCGCCCCAGAGCAGCCAGGCGATGTAGCCGGCAGACGGCTCCTTGCTGTCACCGAAACCCTTGGCCTGCTTGTCGACGGCGTGGCGGGAGAAATAGCTGGCCATGCGCTCGATCGTCTCGGTGCTGAGGCAGCGGCGGTTGCTGAGGTCGCGGGCGCGGGCGACGCCGATCACCGTGCCGCCGCGATTGAACTGCCGACGCAGGCGCAGGCCCTTGCCGGCGTTCTCGGCGACACGATGCGGCGGGGTCAGGTCGACATGGGCGATGCTCATCTCTCGTCCTCGAGTTCGCTGTGCGACTTCAGGGCGCGACCGCCATCGTCCTGACGCAGGAGATAGGCCGGTTCCTCGACCGTGCCCTTGCGGCGGATGCGCTTGCCCTTGACCGTGCGGCTGACGGCGCGGGTGAAAGCCTGTTCGACCTTGCCCTGCGCCCTGTGGGCGTCCCATTGCCAGCTCACCGGCGTTCCCTGTCGCAAAACCTCTGTCATGGAAGCGTTCCATCCTGCTCTGCTGGTGGAAACGCCGGGGCCGTGCTTTGGTTTCGGCTGGAAGCAGGGAGGATGGGATGCGCAGCGGTTTTATCGGCGGCGCGCTGGCGCTGCTTTTCTCGCTTGGGACGGCACAGGCCGTCGGCCCCGACTGGACCTATCTCGACGAGGACCCCGATTACCGCCAGGCGCGGCGCTGGATCGAGGAGAAGAACTACGCGCCAGCGATCGAGAAGCTGATGACCCTATTGAAGCACCAGCCGGATTCGCCGGTGCTGCTCAACTGGATCGCCTTCTCGCAGCGCAAACTGAAGAACTATCCGGTCTCGAAGCAGTTCTACGACGCCGCGCTGCTGCGCGACCCGACCTATCTGCCAGCGCTGGAATATCAGGGCGAATGGTTCATCGAGACCGGCGACATGGCCTCGGCCAAGGCCAATCTCGACAAGCTCGCCAGGCTCTGCGGCCGCTGCCATGAATGGCAGGACCTCGACGAGGCGATCCGCAGGGCGGAGGGCAAGTAGCGCCGTCACGCAAGCGTCACGCCGCTGTCGCGCGACTGCAAGATGCGGGCGCGAAGCGGGGCCGTCCCGCTCTTCCCTAACTGGAGTGTCCCATGCGTCTGCGCCTCGCCGCCGCCCTGCTTCTGTCGTCCACCATGCTCGCCGGCGCGCAGGATGCGCCGCAAGGAGCGCCCAAGGAATTCCCGGCCAAGCTGGTCGGCCATGCCCTGCTGCCGGCCAACACCATCATCCCGGCCCCGGCCGATGCTCCGGCCGACCTCAAGGTCTCCGGCAAGTTCACCACCCCTGGCAAGCGCATCGAGCAGATCGGCACGGTGGTGGGCACCTCGGGCGGGCGCCCGACCGGCCTCTCCACCCCCTTCGCCGGCCAGCCGGTGCAGGGCTTCTCCGGCATCCGCTCGCTCGGCAATGGCGAGTTCCTGGTGCTGACGGACAACGGCTTCGGCGCCAAGGCGAACTCGCCGGACGCAATGCTGTTCTTCCACCGCCTCAAGACTGACTTCAATGCGGGTACGGTCGAGCGTACCGCGACCACCTTCCTGCACGATCCCGACAAGAAGGTGCCGTTCCGCATCGCCAATGAAGGCACCGAGAAGCGCTACCTGACCGGCGCCGATTTCGACCCGGAATCGATCCAGCCGATCGGCGGCAAGTACTGGATCGGCGACGAGTTCGGCCCCTATCTGATCCGCGTCGACGCCAACGGCAAGGTCGAGGCGGTGTTCGAGACCACGGTCGACGGCAAGCCGGCCCGCTCGCCCGACCATTATGCCGTGACCACGCCGGGCGCGCCGAACCTGCCGGTCGAATTCAATGTCCGCCGCTCCAAGGGCTATGAGGGCATGGCGCAGTCGCCGGATGGCCGCTTCCTCTACCCGCTGCTGGAAGGCCCGCTCTGGAACGCCGAGACCAAGGGCAATGAGGAGGTCGACGGCAAGGAAGTGCTGCGCATCCTCGAATTCGACGTGCAGGCCGAGAAGTGGACCGGCCGCTCCTGGTTCTTCCCGCTCGAGCAGAAGGGCCTCGCCATCGGCGACTTCAACATGATCGACGCCACGACCGCGCTGATCATTGAGCGCGATAATGGCGAAGGCACCGCCGACAAGGCCTGCGCCGCCGGCCAGAAGGGCCCGGACTGCTTCCACGACCTCGCCAAGTTCAAGCGCATCGTCAAGATCGAGATGACCGACGCCAATGTCGGCAAGCCCGTGCGCAAGGTCGGCTATATCGACCTGATGAAGATCGCCGACCCCGACAAGAAGGCGAAGCAGGGCGCGATCGACGGCGTGCTGCCCTTCCCGTTCTTCACCATCGAGAACGTCGACGTGGTCGACCTCGCCAATGGCATCATCGTCGTCGGCAACGACAACAACCTGCCGTTCTCGTCGTCGCGCGATCCGAAGAAGGCCGATGACAACGAGCTGGTGCTGCTTTCGGTCAAGGAACTGCTCTCGGCCAAGTGAGCAGCACCATCAGCTTAAGTCACGACGAAGTTGAACACCGCCTGCGTCAAGTTGTCAGGCGCCTCATGGCCGGCTCATGCCGGCCATGTCCGTTTATCGGCCAATCTTGAGCTATTTTTACCTTGAGCGTATAATGATCGCGACCAAGCGCCTCGTGCGCGAGGCGCCGTGGTTGGATGATCTTCACCGATGGAGGTGATCATGTTGACCGCGAATATGAGTGGAAGACGACCGCAGGACTGGCTCAACCTGATCCTCGGCGCACTCCTGTTCATCTCGCCCTGGATGATGGGTTTCCTGGCCGACACCATGCCGACCCGTAATGCCTGGCTGGTCGGCGCCGTCCTCGCCCTGATCGCGATCGCGGCGCTCACCGCCTTCGCCGAATGGGAGGAGTGGGTGAACCTGGCGCTCGGCCTCTGGCTGATCGCCGCGCCCTGGATGCTCGGCTTCACTGGCAATACCAGCGCCTTCCGGACGCATCTGGTGCTCGGCCTGCTGACAGCCGCCGTCTCGGCTTGGGCGGTCTGGGACTACCGGCACGAGCCGCATGCCACGGCCTGAATGATCGGTCCGGGCCCGCCGACCAGGCGGGCCCGGCCGAGCGAGTGTCATCAACGGCAGAGCGCGCTGCGCAGGGTCGGCAGGCGCAGCACCTCGGCTGCGGTTCCTGTCCGTTGCCAGCTGGCCGGGGTGCTGTCCTCGGCCGGCGGATCGACCCGAAGGAAGACCGAACTGCGGTCCGTCAGCCGGCAAATGAACTCGCGCTGGACCTCGGCCGTCATCGGCCCTTCGGGGCTCGAGCCATCCTCATTCGAGGCAACGATCAGCGGGCTCCCCGGCAGGGTTATCGTGACAGTACGCAGCCGGGTCGGCAGGGCCGCCTGGCCGACGAAGAGATGGAACTGCAGGGCGGCGGTCTGCTGGTAGCGCCCTTCCCCGGCTGACAGCGCCAGCCGCAAGGTGCCGCCACGGTGCGGGCCGAGCTCGACCGAGCCGATCGGGGTCGCCGGCGCAACCAGTGTCGCCGGCAGCACCGGCGCCGCGTTCAGGCTCGCGGGCGCGTTCGGTGCCTGCGAGGCCCGCAGGCCCGAGAAGGCGAGCGCAGCCGAGCCGAGCTCGGTCGCGATCGTGGTCGCCAGCATCTCCTCGGGCTTGAGGTAGCGCATGGTGTCGGCCGGCGTCGACACCGTCACCTCGATGAAGGAGCGATCGAGCCCCATGGCATCGAGGTAGCGCCTCATCTTGGCGTCGATTTCGCCAGTCGCCTGCTCCTGCTTGACCGTCCGCGTCTCCGTCCTCTCGTCGACCAGTTCCCTGCGGCCACGCACGATTCTGTAGTCACGCACCGTCGTCGTCTCGGTCTCGACGATGGTCTGCTGGTGCACGCCGATGCGCGACTGCGACGGGATGATCCGGCGTTGCCCGCCGGCGAGGAAGAGCGTGCAGGCCGAGGCGCAGAGGGGGCTGCGCTCGTCGATGGTGCCGATAGCAGGGTCGCGCTGGCTGAAAGCGGTTCGGGCGACGGCGATGTCGAGGCCGCTCCTGCGGACGAGTTCGCCCATGGCGATCGCGGCTTCGACGGTTCCGCCCGTCGAGTAGACCAGCAGCGGTACCTTGCGCCCGTTCAGCTCGGCGATGGCGCGACGCAGCTCGGCGGGCGTGTCCTTGGTGATGGCGCCCTGGGCGGCGAGCCATTCACGGCAATCGGGCTCGCACGGCTCGGCGCTGCGTGTCAGCACGATGCGCATCGGCTCCGGCGCAGGCGCCGCAGCCGGCTTGTCCTGCGCTGCGGCAGGCAGGGCGAGCAGCGAAAGAGCCAACGCCAAGAGAGGAACGATACGCATCACGAAACCGGCGTTCTCCGACGCGATTGACGCAAGGAAGCCCAGGCGCACAGATTTGACAACAGCCTCCCCGCCCCGTCGCGAGGGCAGGGAGACAAGGTTAATGCTTTCGCTGTGCCGTTGGGCGTCTTTGAGGCGCTCTCGCGGCGGATTTCAGCGCGTGATCGCGTCGATCTCGGCCAGCTCTTCCGGGGTCAGTGCCCAGTCAGCCGCCTTGACGTTGGCGGCGATCTGCTCCGGCTTCGTCGCGCCGGCGATGACGCTGGAGACGACCGGCTGCGCGGCGAGCCAGGAGAAGGCGAGTTCCAGCAGCGTCTTGCCGCGTGCCTCGCAGAAGGCGGCGAGCTTCTCGGTCTTGGCCCAGTTCACCTCGGTCAGCACCTCGCCGGCGCGCTGCGCCTCGCGGGTCATGCGCGCGCCGTTCGGCATCGGGGCGCCGCGCTGGTACTTGCCGGTGAGCAGGCCGTTGGCGAGCGGGAAATAGGGCAGGAGCCCCATGCCGAAATGGCTGATGGCCGGGATCAGCTCCTTCTCGGCGCCGCGGACCAGCAGGCTGTACTCGTCCTGGGCCGAGGCGAAGTTCTCGATGCCGAGCATCCTGGCCGTCCAATGCGCGTCGGCCACCTGCCAGGACGGCAGGTTCGAGCAGCCGATATAGCGGACCTTGCCCTGGCGGATGAGGTCCTCCAGCGCGCGCAGCGTCTCGGCGATCGGAGTCAGCGGATCAGGCCGGTGGATCTGGTAGAGATCGATCCAGTCGGTCTTCATCCGCTTCAGCGAGGCCTCGACCGCCTCGATGATGTAGCGCCGCGAGCCGCCCTTCTTCACGCCCTCTTCGTCCATGTTCATGCCGAACTTGCTGGCGAGCACGATGTCCTTGCGGCGGGCGCCGAGCAGTTCGCCCAGCGCCAGCTCCGAACCACCGCGATTGCCGTAGATGTCGGCGGTGTCGAACAGGGTGATGCCGTGCTCGATCGCGGCGTCGACGACCTTGCGCGCCGCCTCCAGATCGATCCGGCCGCCGAAATTGTTGCAGCCGAGGCCGACGAGCGAGACGCGCAGGCCGGAGCGGCCGAGATTGCGGAACTGCATGGTTGAATCCTTCCCCTCTATAGCGGAGCGCAAGGGAGCAGAGCCGCAAGCGGGAGACAATGGCGCCCGCTGCAGGGCGGGCCCGCGATGATCGAACGGCCCGACCTTGGCGGTCAGGAGACCGGCAGCCAGCCGGCCTTGCCGAGCACGTCGTGCGCCAGCTCGGCGGGCGTGATCCCATCGGTATCGACGACAATGAAATCGCCGGCGGCCTCACCCGCAAACCGGCGCGCCTGACGCAAGGAGCGCTCGATCTGGGCGTCGCGGCCCGCTCCCGTTTCGCGACGGTCGAGGCGCTCAAGCAAGCTCTCGTCGCCGGCGCGCAGGCGCACCACGGTGATGCGGGCTTGCGGGATCGCGGCGAGGATCCAGCGCCTGTCGAAACCGACATGGAGCATCACGCCGGACATGATCAGGCGGGTATGGCCGAGGGCACGATAGGTGCCCCAGAGCGCGGCGAGATTGAGCTGGCTGACATCGCGGGCGCCGGGCGCGAGGGGAGCGAGATCCTCCGCGCCGGGCTTGGGGAAGACGCGGTCGAGCTCATCGCTCTCGATCGCAACATGGGCGATGCCGGCCTCAGCCAGCACTGCGCCCATCTCCCAGCACAGGGTCGACTTGCCGATCCCGGCCGGGCCGGTGATCAGCAGGATCTCGACCGGAGTATCGGCAGTGGCCAAGCTCAGGCCACCTCGGCCTTCTGCTTCTGCGAGCGCTTGCGCTCGTTCGGATCGAGGATGCCCTTGCGCAGGCGGATCGACTTCGGGGTGACTTCGACGAGCTCGTCGTCGTCGATCCAGGCGAGCGAACGCTCCAGCGTCATCCGGATCGGCGGGGTGAGGCGCACCGCCTCGTCCTTCGACGTCGTGCGAATGTTGGTGAGCTTCTTGCCCTTGAGCACGTTCACTTCGAGATCGTTCTCGCGGGTGTGCTCGCCGACGATCATGCCCTGATAGACCTTCCAACCCGGCTCGATCATCATCGGGCCGCGGTCTTCGAGGTTCCAGAGCGCGTAGGCGACGGCCTCGCCGGTCTCCATCGCGATCAGCACGCCGTTGCGGCGGCCGCCGATCTCGCCCTTATAGGGCAGGTAGTCGTGGAAGAGCCGGTTCATGATCGCGGTGCCGCGCGTGTCGGTGAGCAGCTCGCCCTGATAGCCAATCAGGCCGCGGGTCGGAGCATGGAAGACGAGCCGCAGGCGATTGCCGCCCGACGGGCGCATCTCCAGCATGTCGGCCTTGCGCTCGGACATCTTCTGCACGACGACGCCGGAATGCTCCTCGTCGACGTCGATGACGACCTCTTCGATCGGCTCGAGCAGCTGGCCGGCCTCGTCGCGCTTCAGCACGACGCGCGGACGCGAGACGCCGAGCTCGAAGCCCTCGCGGCGCATGGTCTCGATCAGGATGGCGAGCTGCAGTTCGCCGCGGCCGGAGACGATGTAGCTGTCCTTGTCGGAGGCCTCCTCGATCTTCAGCGCGACATTGCCCTCGGCCTCCTTGAACAGGCGGTCGCGGATGACGCGGGTGGTGACCTTGTCGCCTTCGGTGCCGGCGAGCGGGGAATCGTTGACCATGAAGGTCATCGACACCGTCGGCGGATCGATCGGCTGCGCCGTGATCGGGGTCTCGACGCTCGGATCGCAGAAGGTGTCGGCGACGGTGCCCTTCACCAGGCCTGCGATCGAGACGATGTCGCCGGCAACGGCTTCCTCGATCGGCTGGCGCTCGAGGCCGCGGAAGGCGAGGATCTTGGTGATGCGGCCGGTCTCGACGGTCGAGCCGTCGCCGGAGAGCACCTTGACGGTCTGGTTCGGCTTGGCGCTGCCCGAGGTGACGCGGCCGGTGATGATGCGGCCGAGATAGGGGTTGGCTTCGAGCAGCGTGCCGATCATGCGGAACGGACCGTCCTCGACCTTGGGCTCGGGCACGTGCTTCAGGATCAGGTCGTACATCGGCGCCAGGCCCTGGTCCTGCGGACCTTCCGGCGAGGGCGCCATCCAGCCCTGCTTGCCCGAGCCGTAGAGGATCGGGAAGTCAAGCTGCTCGTCGGTGGCGTCGAGCGCGGCGAAGAGATCGAAGACCTCGTTGATCACCTCGGTGACGCGGGCGTCGGGCTTGTCGACCTTGTTGATCGCGACGATCGGGCGAAGGCCGAGCTTCAGCGCCTTGGAGACCACGAACTTGGTCTGCGGCATCGGGCCCTCGGCGGCGTCGACCAGCACGATCGCCGAGTCGACCATATTGAGGATGCGCTCGACCTCGCCGCCGAAATCGGCGTGGCCGGGGGTATCGACGATGTTGATGCGCGTATCCTTCCAGACCACCGAGGTGGCCTTGGCCAGGATGGTGATGCCGCGCTCCTTCTCGAGGTCGTTCGAATCCATCACCCGCTCGGCGACGCGCTGGTTCTCGCGGAAGGCGCCGGACTGCTGCAGCAGCTTGTCGACGAGCGTGGTCTTGCCGTGGTCGACGTGGGCGATGATGGCGATATTGCGCATGGACATGCGGGAAACGGCCTTGGTTCAAGACCGCGAGCCGGCAGGGAAAACCCGGCCGGCGCAGCCTGTGCGTTGCGTGAATCTGGAATTCGTTGCGCTGCACATAAACGCTTGACGCCGTTTGGGCAACCGAAACCGGGCGGTGCCTGCACTTCCGGAGACGCTTGACAGGCACTCGGTCATGTAACATTGAAAGTTACATGAAACAGGACAGTCGCCTCTCGGCCACCCTGCACGTGCTGCTGCATATGGCCGATCGCGGCACACCGATGACCTCGGAAGAGCTCGCCGCCTGCCTCGGCACCAATCCGGTCGTGATCCGCCGCACCATGGCGGGTTTGCGCGAGACCGGGCTGGTGCGCTCGGAGAAGGGCCATGGCGGCGGCTGGACGCTCGCGCGCCCACTCGACGCGATCACGCTTGGCGACGTCCATCGCGCGCTCGGCGAGCCCGCTTTGATCGCGCTCGGCCATCGCAGCGAGAACCCGCAATGCCTGGTCGAACAGGCGGTGAACGCAGCGCTGGGCGAGGCTTTCGCTGAGGCTGAGGCGCTGCTCGCCGGCCATTTCGACCGGGTGCGGCTGTCCGAACTTGCGGCGGATTTCAGCCGCCGCTTCGACGAACGGAGACAAGTCCATGCCAAGCACGACCAAGCCCTATGATGCGATCATCGTCGGCGGCAGTTTCGCCGGCCTCTCGGCCGGGCTGCAGCTGGCGCGGGCGCGCCGCAGCATCCTGGTGATCGACGAAGGCCAACGGCGCAACCGTTTCTCCAGCCATTCGCATGGCTTCCTCGGCCAGGACGGGCGCGAGCCGGCGGCGATCGTCGCGGAGGCGAAGGCGCAATTGCTCGCCTATCCGACTGTTGTGTGGCGGGATGCCAGGGCGAGTTACGCTCAAGTCGCAGCCGGCGGTTTCAGCGTCGCCGACTCCAGCGGAGAGCAGCATCGAGCGAAACGCCTGTTGCTTGCTACAGGCGTACGCGACGAACTGCCCGCGATCCCAGGTCTCAAGGAGCGTTGGGGCAAGAGCGTGCTGCATTGCCCCTATTGCGACGGCTATGAGCTCGGCGGCGGCAAGCTCGGCGTGCTGGCGAGTGGCTCCTTCTCGGCGCTGAAGGCTTCGCTCGTCGCCGATTGGGGCGAAGTCACGCTGTTCATCAACGGCGAGGCCGAACCCGATGCCGAAGCGAGCGCGATGCTGAGGCGGCGCGGCGTCACAGTCGAGCGGACCCCGATCGTGGCCGCAGAGGGCGACGGGACGGCGATGGCGGGCCTGCGCCTCGCCGATGGCCGGCTGGCGCCGGTCAAGGCGCTCTTCGTCGCCGCCGGCATCTGCCCGGCGAGCCCGCTGGCCGAAGACCTCGGCTGCGCCTTCGACGCTGGCCCGTTCGGCCCGCTGCTGCGCGTCGACGGCATGAAGCAGACGAGCGTCACCGGCGTCTATGCGGCAGGCGATGCCGCAACCGCCCGGCACAGCGTCGCGCTCGCCGTCGCCGACGGTGTCGTCGCCGGGACCGGCCTGCACATGTCCCTGCTCTAGAGCCGGATCACGACTTCCGGCAGGCATAGGGCATGAAGGTCGAGGAGAGTCTGGCATTCATGCCCGCCATCACCATGACATTGGCGAAATTGAGCTCCTCGGCGCTGCGCGGGCAGACATCGAGCGGGCTCTGGCAGCCGGAGGTGATGAAGGCCTCGTTGCCGGCGATGAACTCCTGTCCCAGCCCCTTCCTACCGAAGCGCTTGAGCGCCTCGTCATAGGCGCTGCGCCAGCGCTCGCACTTCACCTGCGGCCAATTCTCGGGAACCTGGGCCTGGAGCGGCGCGGTGGCGGAGATCGCGAGCAAGGTCCCGAGGGCAAGCGAGGCGAAGGCGGAGGTCATGAGGGGGTCTCGAGCTGTCTGTCGGTGCGGCCGCGCCACTCGCATGACCCGCCTTTGCGGCAGGAATAAAGCTGATCACTCCGCCTCGGCTTCCGCCAGGACGATGCGCCGTTCGGTCGCCGCGCGGCCGAGCTGGTCCATGGCGAAGCGATAGGCGCCGATCCCGCCGGAATCGATGTCGCCGCGGGCATAGTTCGCCAGCACGCCGGCGAGGATAGCGTCGGCCTCGCGCTCCATCGCCGAAAGCTCGGGCTCGTCCGCCGCAGTCCGCATCGCACCGAGCAGAACGACGAGACGGCTGAGATCGGCCATGGCGCGCTTGCGGCGGGTCGAACTGTCATAGCCGAGCAGACCGGCCGCGCCGGAGCCGACCAGCGAGAGGGCCATCACGCCGAGATAGAACCAGTCGCCATAGCGCTCGAAGAAGGTCTCCTGCTCGCCATCGATGAAGGCGGCGGCGCCGGTATGCACCGCGAGCGGCGCGTCCTTGTCGGTCTCGGGCGTCTCTAGCCCCTGGATCGCCGGAAGATCGGCGGCGAGGGTGACGCGCAGCGACAGGATCGCGCTGACCAGTTCACCCACCCTGTTGTCTTCGAGCGACTGCGCCGCCATCAGGCGCGAGGTGATCGAGATGCTCGGCAGGTTCTCGGCCGGAAGCGGCGGATCGCCGCCGAGCGCACCGCGGACGATCTCGCCGCTCTCGATGGCGCGGTTGCGGGCGGCGAGGGCATCGGCCTCGCGGATCGGAATGATGGTCGGGCTCTCGCCGAAAGCCCGGTGCAGGCGCGAGCCGACCTCGGTGACGACGCGGGCATTGAGCACGTTGACGGCGAAGAGCACGTCGATATGGCCGTCGGTGATGGCAGTCGCGACATCCTCCGGCCCGAGCGGGACGATCGTCACCTCCTCCGGCCGCACCTCATATTGCGAGAGCACCAGCTTCAAGAGGTCGAGATTGCCCGAGGGTGCGCGCACCACGCCGATGCGCTTGCCGCGCAAGCCGGAGATGCGATCGGTGCCGAGATCCTTGGAGCCGATGAAGAAGGGGAATGAGCGGCGGGTGATCAGCGCCGTATCGGCCTTGGCCGGCAGGGCGACATCGGGGCGAACGATGGCGAGATCGACCTTGCCGGCATCGATCGCTCTGGCGCTTTCGGCCGAGCCCTCGGTCAGGACGAGGCGCAGGCGCACCGGCTTCTTCTCGCGGCTGAGCCCTTGGACAAGGGCGGCGGCAAGCCTGGCATCGTCCGAGCCGAGTGGGCCGACCGCGAGCTTCAGCGTCCTGGGCTGGCTCCACATGTAGATGCTGAGCGCGACGAGGCCGGCCATCAGCAGGAACGCCGCCAGACCTGCAAAGAAACGCCGCCCCATGCCTCGCCCGCTCTCGCCCCGCACTGCCGGTTTCAGCCGGCATCATGTCACGAGTGCGGCAGCAAGGGCTATGTGCTAGAGCGCCCGCATGACACATGGCGACGCCTTTCCCATCAAGATCTGCGGCCTCTCGACTCCGGAGACGCTGGAGGCCGCGCTCGCCGCCGGCGCCGAGATGATCGGCCTCAACTTCCACCCGAAGAGCCCGCGCTATGTCACGCCCGCGCAGGCCGCCGAGCTCGCTGCGCAGGCGCGCGGCACGACGGAGGTCGTCGCGCTGGTCGTCGACTACGCGCCGGAGCAGGCAGCCGAGCTCGCGCGGATCGTGCGGCCGGACTGGATGCAGTTGCATGGCAAAGAGACGCCGGAGCAGGTCGCCGCGATCAGGGCCGCGACCGGCCTGCCGGTGATGAAGGCGCTCGGCGTCGCCAGCGCTGCCGATCTGGCTGAGGTCGCGCTCTATTACGGCGTCGCCGACCGCATCCTGCTCGACGCCAAGCCGCCCAAGGACGCCGCTTATCCCGGCGGACACGGAAGGCCCTTCGACTGGGGCCTGCTCGCCGGCCTCGACCCGGCTTTCCGCTTCATGCTATCGGGCGGGCTCGATCCGGCGAATGTCGCGGAGGCCATCCGCATCGCGAGGCCGGACGGCGTCGACGTCTCCTCCGGGGTCGAAAGCGCGCCCGGCATCAAGGATGCCAGGAAGATCGCGGAATTCGTCAGGGCCGCCCGTTCGGCAGCCGCACAGTTGAAGAAGGCAGGCCAGGCATGAACGCGCCGCACGCACCGAACAGCTTCCGGAACGGCCCGGATGAGAATGGCCGCTTCGGCCAGTTCGGCGGCCGCTTCGTCGCCGAGACGTTGATGCCGCTGATCCTCGAGCTGGAGCAGGCCTACAACGCCGCCAAGGCCGACCCAGCCTATCATGCCGAGATGACGAGCGGGCTGAAGCACTATGTCGGCCGGCCCTCGCCGCTCTATCTTGCCGAGCGCCTCACCGAGCACTTTCGTAGTGTTGCGACGGCCTCCGGCCTATCGGGCGGCGCCAAGGTCTACCTGAAGCGCGAGGAACTGAACCACACCGGCTCGCACAAGGTGAACAATGTGCTCGGCCAGATCCTGCTCGCCCGGCGCATGGGCAAGAAGCGGATCATCGCCGAGACCGGCGCCGGCCAGCACGGCGTCGCGACCGCCACCCTCTGCGCCCGCTACGGGCTCGAATGCATCGTCTACATGGGCGCGGTCGACGTCGCCCGGCAGGCGCCGAACGTCTTCCGCATGCAGATGCTGGGTGCGACCGTCGTTCCCGTCGAATCCGGCACCAAGACGCTGAAGGATGCGATGAACGAGGCGCTGCGCGATTGGGTGACCAATGTCGCGTCGACCTTCTACTGCATCGGCACGGTTGCAGGCCCCCATCCCTATCCGGCGATGGTCCGCGACTTCCAATGCGTCATCGGCAATGAGACGCGCCAGCAGATGCACGAGCTTGAGGGCCGCCTGCCGGATTCGCTCGTCGCCTGCATTGGCGGCGGCTCCAATGCGATGGGCCTGTTCCACCCCTTCCTTGACGACAAGAGCGTCGAGATCTACGGCGTCGAGGCCGCCGGCCACGGCATCCCCTCCGGCCTGCACGCGGCCTCGCTGACCGGCGGGCGCCCCGGCGTACTGCACGGCAACCGCACCTATCTGCTGATGAACGAGGACGGGCAGATCAACGATGCCCATTCGATCTCGGCCGGGCTCGACTATCCCGGCATCGGCCCGGAGCATTCCTGGCTGCACGAGACCGGCCGCGCCACCTATCTCTCGGCGACGGACGAGGAGGCGCTCGAGGCCTTCCAGCTGATCTCGAAGCTCGAAGGCATCATCCCGGCGCTGGAATCGGCGCATGCGCTGGCGCGCGTCGCCGAGCTCGCCCCCCAGAAGCCGAAGGACCATCTGATGGTCGTCAACCTCTCCGGCCGCGGCGACAAGGACATCCCGCAGGTCGCCGAGATTCTGGCGGGGCGCTGATGCGATTTGTCGGGCTGGTAGCGTTGGCATTGCCGATGTCGCTTCCGGCCGTCGTCCATGGTCAAGCATCGGATGATGGCCGGACCAAGCTCCATGTCGGTGGCTTCCAAATTTCGAAGGGGTGGCTCGGATACGTAGCGACCCAGCAGCTCGGCATCGAGAATTTGACCGACCAGCCCATCGCTTCCGTGGTGATCGAGTGTGGCTTCCTATCCGAGCACGGCTACACGGATGGCAATGGCGGCATTTTTGGACCTATAGCCGCGCGTCAAACACTTTGGGTCAAGGTTGGCGGCTCCAGCTCAACCTCCACCAGCCGAGCCGAATGCGGAATTCCCGAGGGGGGTGTGCGATGACGCTGACGAGGCAATGCTGCCAGCGGTAGTGCTCGTTCTAAACTCGCAGGGTGAAGATTCTGGCGGGGCGGTGACGGGCATCGTCCTGATGCTGCCCCAATAGGTTGTGAATGGTCTGATCGCAGGAGCGGTCCCCGCTTCCGCGGACTATTCCTCAGCGAAGGACGATCATGTCGAAGACCAAGAAGGCCCTCATCATTGCCGCGCTCGCGGCCCTCTCCGCCCCGGTCCAGGCCCAGACTCCGGGCCCGCTCGCACCGGCGGAAGGCATCGTGATCCAGACCACCGGCGAAGTCAGGGTGAAGCCCGATCTCGCCACCGTCCATGCCGGCGTGGTCAGCGAGGGCAAGACCGCGGCCGAAGCGCTGTCGAAGAACACTCCGGCGCTGGCCAGGCTGATCGAGGCGGTGAAGGCAGCCGGCGTCGCCCAGGGCGACCTCTCGACCTCCCAGATCGCATTGTCACCGCGCATGACGCAGCCCTCGGCCTCGTCCTCGCCGCAGGCGCGTGCGCCGAAGATCGACGGCTACGAGGCGCGCACCGGCATCACCGTGATCGTGCGCGACCTCGCCAAGGCCGGCCCGCTGATCGATGCGCTCGTCGCTGCCGGTGCCAACGACATGTCCGGCATCAGCTTCGGCCTTGCCGACGAGGACAAGGCCAAGGACCAGGCCCGCGACAAGGCGGCGGAAGCGGCGCGCGCCCGGGCCGAAATCTATGCCAAGCGCCTCGGCGTCAAGGTCGGCGAGCTCGTCTCGATCGTCGAGGCGGAAGCCGAGCCGCCGGTGCGGCCGATGGGCGATGTCAGGGCCTATCGCATGGCAGCCGGCTCCGCGCCGGTCCAGGTCGAGCCGGGCGAGGTCACCGTCAGCGCCGCGCTCCGCACGGTCTGGCGGATCGAGAAGTAATTTGTCAGCCATTTAGGCATGAATGAACCTGATGCGGTCCGGATTTCGGACCGCATCGACGCCTCGCCCATGCTAGGCTGGCGCCATGACCAGCTATGGCCAGTTCTGCGCGATGGCGCGCGCCCATGAGACGCTCGGCGGGCGCTGGACCCTGCTGATCGTCCGCGAGATCCTCTGCGGCGCGAGCCGCTTCAACGACATCCGCCGTGGCATTCCGCGCATTTCCAAGACGATGCTGTCGGAACGATTGCAGGCGCTGATCGAGGTCGGTGCGCTTCGTCGCAGCGAAGGCGCCGCCGGCCCCGACTACGCGCTGACCGAAGCCGGGCTGGAGCTCGCCGAACTGGTCAAGGCAATGGGCGTCTGGGGCCAGCGCTGGCTGCCGCGCCATGCCGAACGCGAAGACCTCGATCTCGAGCCTCTGCTGGTCGACATGCAGCGGCGCGTGCGCTTCGCGGCGCTGCCGGACGAGCCTTTGGTCATCCGCTTCGAGATCAGCGGCCATCCCGTTCGCTTCCTGCTGCTCAAGCGTACGGAAGTCTCGTTCTGCAGCCAGAACCCAGGCTTTCCCGAGACGCTCACCTTGCGTGGCCCGCTGCCGGCGCTGGTCGCGTGGTGGCGCGGCGATGTCAGCTTTGCCGGAAGCAACCGGCTTGGCCTGTCGCTATCGGGACCGCGCGAGCTGATCCGGGCGTTTCCCGACTGGTTCGAGCTCTACCTCTTCGCCGGTATCGCACCGGCACGCCGCGATGAAAGGGCCAGCGCATGAGCGTCCGCATCGTCCGCCTCGGCACCGAGCGCGCTCCCTCGGAAGGCACGCGCATCGGCACGGTCCGGCGCGTGCCGCGCGGCGTGCCGAAGGAGCGCTATGCCAGCGAGAACTGGTTCGACGTCTGGTTCCCCGTGCTGTCGCCGACCCCCGAATTGATGGCGCAAGCCAAGGCCGCCGAGAGCGAAAAGGACTGGGCCAGCTTCACCCGCGCCTTCAAGGCCGAGATGGCCGAGCCGGCGCCGCGCCATGCGCTCGACCTGCTGGCGACCCTGTCGCATGGCAGCGACTTCTCGGTCGGCTGCTATTGCGAGGACGAAGCCCATTGCCATCGCTCGGTGCTGCGGGCGCTGCTGGCTGAACGCGGCGCCAAGCTTGCCTGAGTGCGGTCCGGATTTCGGACCTGACCGGATGCGGTTTTCGGGCAAGAAGGCGGAAAGCCCCTCCCCTTGAAGGATCGCCGCATGACTCAATCCACCATTCTCGACCGCATCGGCAAGACCTCGCTCGTCCAGCTGCGCCACATCGTGTCGTCGAACGGCGCCCGCATCCTGCTCAAGCTCGAAAGCGAAAACCCGACCGGCAGCATGAAGGACCGGATGGCGCTCGCCATGATCGAGGCCGCCGAAACGGATGGACGGCTAAAGCCGGGCGGGTCGGTGGTCGAATACACCGGCGGCAGCACCGGGGTCTCGCTGGCGCTGGTCTGTGCGGTCAAGCGCTACCCGCTGCACATTGTTACCTCCGACGCCTTCAGCCGAGAGAAACTCGACCATATGGCGATCCTCGGCGCGAAGCTGACCGTGATCGAAAGCGAGAGCGGCAAGATGACGGAGAAGCTGACCCGCGACATGATCGCGACGGCGGGCGTCATCGCCGGGGAGACCGGCGCCTTCTGGACCGACCAGATGAAGAACCGCGACCAGCTTGCCGCCTATGAGACGATGGCGGCGGAGATCTGGGAGCAGACGGGCGGGCGTATCGACGGCTTCGTCCAGAGCGTCGGCACCGCCGCCTCGCTGCGCGGCATCGCCGCCGGCCTGCGGGCCCGGAACGACGGCGTCCGCATTACCGCAGTCGAGCCGGCGGAATCGCCGGTGCTGTCCGGTGGTCCTCCCGGCGCGCACAAGATCGACGGCGTCGGCGCCGGCTTCGTCGTGCCGCTCTGGCAGGACGAAATCGCCGATACGATCGAACGGATCTCCACCGAGGAGGCGCGCGCGATGGCGCTCCGGCTGGCGCGCGAGGAGGGCCTGTTCGCCGGGCTCTCCACCGGCGCCAACGTCATCGCCGCCTTGCGGCTGGCCGAGACCCTCGGTCCGGGCGCAACCGTGGTCAGCGTGATGTGCGACACCGGCATGAAGTATTTCGGCAGCTATCGCGCCGCGCTGACAGCCCAGGCCTGAACCCACGCCCTCTCGCCAGCCGGGCGCGGCCATGCTAACCGCTCCGGCATGACCGAGACTGGACAAGCCCGCATCGAAGCCCGCTTTGCCGCCTGCGCCGCGGCGGGCCGCGCCGCGCTGGTGACCTATGTCACTGCCGGCGACCCCGATTTCGACACCGGCAGCGCGATCCTGAACGCCTTGCCGGCGGCCGGCGCCGATATCATCGAGCTTGGCGTGCCCTTCACCGACCCGATGGCCGACGGCGTGCCGGTCCAGCTCGCCGGCCAGCGCGCCCTCAAGGCCGGGCAGACGCTGAAGAAGACGCTCGCCATGGTCACGGCCTTCCGCAAGGCCGGCAACGATACGCCGGTCGTGCTGATGGGCTATTACAACCCGATCTGGGCCTATAGCGTCGACGCCTTCCTGAGGGATGCCCGCATTGCCGGCATCGACGGGCTGATCGTCGTCGACCTGCCGCCGGAAGAGGACGAGGAGCTCTGCCTGCCGGCGCTGGCCGCTGGCGTGAGCTTTATCCGCCTGGCGACGCCGACCACCGACGACAAGCGCCTGCCGCGCGTGCTGCAGAACACCTCCGGCTTCGTCTACTATGTCTCGATGACCGGCGTGACCGGCGGTGCGATCGCGAATTACGACGCGGTCGGCGCGGCGGTCGCCCGGATCAAGCAGCACACCACCTTGCCGGTTGCCGTCGGTTTCGGCGTCAAGACGCCGGCCGACGCGATCGCGATCGCCAAGGGGGCGGACGGCGTCGTCGTCGGCTCGGCCCTGGTCGACCGTGTCCGCCTCTCGCTCGACGCCGATGGCAAGGCCACGGAAAAGACGGTTTCGGCTGTCACCTCGCTGGTCGCCGAGCTCGCGGCCGGCGTCCGCTCGGTCGCCAAGGCCGCGGCCTGAGCGCCTGCGTAATTCAAGGATGATCCGATGAACTGGATTTCCGAAGTCGTCCGTCCGCGCATCAAGACGCTGTTCAAGCGCGAGACCCCAGAGAATCTCTGGATCAAGTGCCCGGATTCCGGGCAGATGGTCTTCCACAAGGATGTCGAGGCCAACGGCTTCGTCATTCCCGGCTCCGACCACCATATGCGCGTCACCGCGCAGGACCGCCTGCGGCTGACCTTCGACGAAGGCAAATGGGTCGACGTGCCGCTGCCGGAGGCGGTGGCCGATCCGCTGAAGTTCCGCGACGAGAAGCGCTACACCGACCGGATCAAGGACGCCCGCGCCAAGACCGGCGCGGCCGACGCTTTCAAGGTCGGCTATGGCCGCGTCCAGGGCCTGCCGATGACGATCGCGGTGCAGGACTTCCACTTCATGGGCGGCTCGCTCGGCATGGCCGCCGGCGAGGCCTTTATCAAGGGCGCCGAGACGGCGCTGGAGAAGAAGACCCCTTACGTCGTCTTCGCCGCCTCGGGCGGCGCGCGCATGCAGGAAGGCATCCTCTCGCTGATGCAATTGCCGCGCACCACGGTCGCGACCCGCATGCTGCGCAAGGCCGGCCTGCCCTATTTCGTCGTGCTGACCAACCCGACCACCGGCGGCGTCACTGCCTCCTACGCCATGCTCGGCGATGTCCACATCGCCGAGCCGGGCGCGCTGATCGGCTTCGCCGGGCCGCGCGTGATCGAGCAGACGATCCGCGAGAAGCTGCCCGAGGGCTTCCAGCGCTCGGAATATCTCAAGGATCACGGCATGGTCGACATGGTCGTGCACCGTCACCAGATCCCGGCGACACTGGCCCGGCTCGGCCGGCTCCTGACCAAGCAGCCCTTGCCGGCCGTCAACGTACCTGCGCCGGAGCCGCTGCCGGCCGCCGCGGTCTGACCGTTTCCACCCCGGCCGGGAGGCCGGTGTCCGCATGAGCACATCCGACCTCTTGCTGGCGCGCTTCCTCGCGCTGCATCCCAAGCTGATCGACCTCTCGCTCGGGCGCATCCTGCGCCTGCTCGAGCGGCTGGGCGATCCGCAGAAGAAGCTGCCGCCGGTGATCCATGTCGCCGGCACCAACGGCAAGGGCTCGACCATCGCCTTCATGCGGGCGATCCTCGAAGCAGCCGGCCTCTCGGTCCATGTCTATACCTCGCCGCACCTGGTGCGCTTCCATGAGCGCATCCGGCTGAGCCGGCCGGGCGGCGGACGCTTCGTCGACGAAGCGCTGCTGGTCGACGCGCTGGAGCGCTGCGAGAAGGCCAATGCCGGCGATCCCATCACCTTCTTCGAGATCACCAACGCTGCCGCCTTCCTGCTCTTCTCCGAGCACAAGGCCGATGTCGTGCTGCTCGAGGTCGGGCTCGGCGGGCGCTTCGATGCGACCAATGTGATCGACCACCCGGCCTGCGCGGTGGTGACACCGGTCTCGCTCGACCATTCCGAATATCTCGGCGACACCGTCACCAAGATCGCCGGCGAGAAGGCCGGCATCTTCAAGCGCGGCGCCCCCGCGGTGATCGCGCCGCAGGAGCCGGAGCCGACCGCGGTGCTGGAAGCCGCAGCCGAACGCGTCGGCGCCTCCAAGCTCCTGGTCGGGATGCAGGACTTCAACGTCCATGAGGATGGCGGCCGGCTGGTCTACGAAGATGGCGACGGCCTGCTCGACCTGCCGCTGCCGCGCCTTGCCGGGCGCCATCAGCACACCAATGCCGGCACCGCGATCGCGGCCCTGCGCGCCGCCGGCTATGGCGGGCTGCCCGCCCAGGCCTTCGAGCGCGGCATGACCGAGGCGGAGTGGCCGGCGCGCCTGCAAAGGCTGGCGCGCGGCAAGCTCGCCGAGCTCGCGCCTGCCGGCGCCGAGCTCTGGCTCGATGGCGGCCACAATCCCGATGGCGGGCGCGTGCTCGCCCAGGCCATGGCCGATCTCGAAGAGAAAAACCCGGCCCCGCTCGTGATGATCGCCGGCCTGCTCGCGACCAAGGATGCGCGCGCCACGCTCGGCCATTTCAAGGGGCTGGCACAGGGGCTGTTCGCGGTCTCGATCCAGAACCAGCTCGCCGCGCGCTCGGCCGAGGAGGTTGCGACGCTGGCACGCGAGGCGGGCCTCAAGGCCGAGATTGCGGGTTCGGTGGAGCAGGCGCTCATGGAGATCGCCCGGCGCGACTGGAAGGCCCCGCCGCGCATCCTGATCTGCGGCTCGCTCTACCTCGCCGGCGAGGTGCTGGCGGCCAACGGCACGCCGCCGGTGTGATCAACCGGCTGCAGCGAGGAGCGTGATGCCAATCCCCGGACTGACGACGCTCGGCCTCATCCTGCTCTGCGGCGCGCTCGGTGGCTGCGTGAGCTCCGGCGACAAGGATGATGCAGCCGACGGTATCGACCGGGTCGCCGCGGGCGAGCCCACCTTCATGCAGCAGACCTACATGACCATGGACAAGCGTTGCCGGCAGGTGAAGCGGCCGACCGCCGTGCTGACGCAGAAGCCGCAGCATGGCAGCGTCCGGATGCTGACGCGCAAGGCCGCTGCAGTCTACGGCCCCGGCCCCTACGAGCATTGCGACGGCAAGGTCGGCAAGGCGCTCGCCTTCGAGTACACCTCCGCTCCCGATTATCGCGGCCGCGACAGCTTCGAGGTACGCGTGCGCTATTCCGACGGCGAAATCCGCCATGGCCGCTACGAGGTCGAAGTCCGCTAAAGCAGGAGCAGAGGCGTGAACAGAGTTTTCGGAAATGGCGGTCCAGCCGTCTCGCGGGTCGGCCAGGGCACCTGGAACATCGAGCGCGCGCCTCGCAGCGAAGCGATCGCGGCGCTGCGGCACGGGCTCGATCTCGGCCTCTCCCATATCGACACCGCCGAGATGTATGGCGATGGCTTGGCCGAAGAGATCACCGGCGAGGCGCTCGCGGGGCGGCGCGACGAGGTCTTCCTGGTCTCGAAGGTGCTGCCGCACAACGCCTCGAAGGCCGGGACGCGCAAGGCTTGCGAGCAGTCATTGCGCCGGCTCAAGACCGATCGACTCGACTGCTATCTGCTGCACTGGCGTGGTTCCTATCCTCTGGCGGAGACCTTCGCGGCGTTCGAGGAGCTCCGGGCCGAGGGCAAGATCCTGTCCTGGGGCGTCAGCAATTTCGATGTCACCGATCTCGACGAGGCGTTGCAACTCGTCGGACCCGGCAAGATCGCCTGCAACCAGGTGCTCTACCACTTGCGCGAGCGGGCGATCGAGCATGCGGTGATCCCGTGGTGCGAGAAGAACGGCGTCGCCGTCACCGCCTACAGCCCGTTCGGACAGGACGATTTCCCGGAAGAGCGCTCGGCGCAGGGCAAGCTGCTGGCCGAGATCGCCAGCGCCCATGGCGCGAGCCCGCGCCAGGTCGCGCTCGCCTTCCTGACGCGCAAGCCATCCGTCTTCGCTATCCCGAAGGCGGCCAAGGCCAGCCATGCACAGGACAATGCCGGCGCGCTCGGGTTGCAGCTGAGCGACGAAGACACTGCCCGGCTCGACGCGGCCTTCCCGCGCGGACCGAAGCCGCGCGGTCTGCCGATGCTGTGAGGCTTTAGGCCACCAGGCTCTTCGGCAGCATGCAGTGGATGCCCTTGGAGCCATTGACCGTCTGGGTGACGCGCAGATCAGCGGCGAGGCTGCAGAGCATATAGGCCTCGTCCCGCGTCAGCTTCGTCCTGGAGGTGATCAGGTCGATCATCTCCCTCAACGCGTTCTGGGCGCAGATGTCGAGATCCGGATCGATGCCCATGGTGATGTGGTGGCTCCGAGTCTCCGCGCGCGGCATCGCATAGGAGAGATCCTCGCGCAGATGGAACTCGAAGGTGCCCTCCAGCGCCGTCTCGATCGCGGTAATGCAGACCTCGCCATCGCCCTGGGCGCCATGGCCGTCGCCGCAGGAGAACAGCGCGCCCTCGACGAAAACCGGCAGATAGAGCGTCGCGCCGGCGCCGAGTTCCTTGTTGTCGATATTGCCGCCGAAGGCACGCGGGATCAGCGAGGTCACCCGCCCCCAATGCGCCGGCGGCGCCGTGCCCATCACGCCGAAGAAGGGCGCAAGCGGCAATTCCATGCCCCAGGGCAGGTTCGCAACGTTCCGCTCGCGGTCGAGATGAATATAGCGGAAGGCGTGATAATCGAACTCGTCCGGCAGCGTGCCGCCGAGCGGCCGGAACATGGTGTAGCCGAAATCGGTGCGCGGCTTGACGCTCCTGATCTGCACCTCCAGCACCTGGCCGGGCCTGGCGCCCTTCACCGCGATCGGGCCGGTGAGGATGTGGCCGGGCACCATGCGCTCGGCCTTCTCATGGATCTCGTGGATCTCCGGCGGGATCGTCGCATTGCCCTCGGGCTGATGCGCCGCGCCGCCGGTGACGGTGCGGATGGTGACGCTGTCGCCGCTCTCGATCTCCAGAACTGGCTTCAGCCCAGCGTCGAAATAGCCCCAATGGCAGGTGGCGAGCGAAGCGTCGAGCTGGTGATGCGCCATGGTCTGTCCGTTGGTCGTCAGGGCGGGGAGGAAAGGTCGGAGCCGGGGCGGCCGCGGGCATTGCGGCGCATGGTGTAGAGGGTCGCACCAATGACGATAGCGGCGCCGACGAGCGTCGTCAGCGACGGCACCTCAGCGAAGAAGACGAAGCCTGTGAAAACCGCCAGGATCAGGCGGCTGAAGTCGAGCGGCGCCAAGGCCGCCGCCTCGCCGACCTGATAGGCCCTGGTGATCAGCCACTGCCCGGCCGTGCCGAACAGGCTGAGCAGCACCAGCCAGAACCATTGCTCCGATGTCGGCCAGACCCAGAGCGCCCAGGCCGGCCAGGCGAGGACGACCATCAGGACGAGGCCCTGATAGATCAGGATCGTCTCGGTGCGCTCGCTGGTACCGAGGATGCGCACGCTGATGGTGATGCCGGCACCGAACAGCGCGCCGCCGACCGACATCAGCGCCCAGACGTTCAAGCCCTCGCCCGAAGGGTTGAGCATGATCAGCACGCCGACGAAGCCGAGGCCGGTCGCGATCCAGCGCGCCGCGTCGACGCGCTCCTTCAGGATCAGTACGGCGGCGACGGTGACGAACAGCACCTGGCTGAAGCTGATCGAGGTCGCCTGGGCGAGCGGGATATGGACGAGGGCGCTGAAGCCGCAGAGCATCGAGGCCAGCGTGATCAGGCCGCGGAAAACCTGCAGGCCCGGCCGATCCGTCTTCAGCGCCAGGGGCAGGCTGCTACCGGCGATGGCGACGACCACCGCGCTCATGATGATCTGGCGGATCATCAGCGTTTCGACCAGCGGGATCGCTGCGCCCAGATGCTTGAAAGCGCCGACCATCACCGCATAAACCAGCAGCGCGGTGATCATGTAGACGGTGCCGCGCAGGTTCGGGCTCGCCCGGCGCCACCACAGGCGGGTGCGATTGCTGCGCGCCGTGAGCCAGTTCTCGCGGGACGGGGCGGACAGAACCGGCGGCAGCGGAACCGCTATAAGCCTCGAATCCGGCGGTTCCGCCGGATTGCCGTCCTCATCGGCAGGGACAGGCAGCGCTTCGGCCAAACCGATGCCTTCGCTGCCGCGACCGGTCGCTTCCGAAAGGCGGTCTTCGCTCATGGCTGCCTCGAGCCGGGCGGAAGACGCCGACGGCCTATCAGATATCTGCAGGGGCCGACTGTCGCCGATTTTCTGCCCGTTCGTCAGCGGCTTGCAGGCATGGCTGAGTTGTCGCCAGGTCCATTCGCCCCGCCGCGAAGGCAAGGGCGGCATGCCGACAAAGCCCTGTCATCGCCATGCGGATGGCGTATAGCAGCGCCGTGGCGCGGCCATGGGTATGCGCCTGGAGAGGTGATCGGGGCGATGCGGGATCTGCTGAGGGATGCGGTCAATGGCGTGCGTGAATTGTCGCCGCGACGCTTTCCCTGGCGCCGTTTCCTGTTCGCCCTCGCGCTCGGCACGATCGGGGGCTGGCTCTTCGCCCATTACCGCCTGCCACTGCCCTGGATGCTCGGCTCGATGGTGTTCTGCACCGCCGCCGCGATCGCCCGCGCTCCGGTGGCCGCCCCACCGGTGATCCGGCCGCCGATGTCGGCGGTGATCGGCGTGCTGCTCGGCTCCGGTTTCAAGCCGGAGATCGTCGCGCAGATGCCGAACTGGCTGCCGACGCTCGGCGGGCTCGTGCTGTTCATGGTCGCCTGCGGCCTGTGCTGCGTCACCTATTTCCGCCGCGTCGCCGGCTACGATCCCGTGACCGCGTTCTTCTCCGGAATGCCGGGCGGGCTCGTCGAGATGGTGATCACCGGCGAGGAGAAGGGTGGCGATGCCCGCACCATCGCGCTGATTCATTCCGCCCGCATCCTGCTGGTGGTGATGACGCTGCCCTTCATCGTGCAATGGCTCGAAGGCGTTTCGCTCGGCATCAACCGCAACCAGGGCCCGTCGATGTTCCAGACGCCGGCGCTGGGCTGGTTCTGGCTGGTCGCCAGCGCGATCGCCGGGGTGATGCTTGCCCATGCGCTGCGCCTGCCGGCCAAGCAGTTGCTGGGGCCGATGCTGGTCTCGGCCATCGTGCATCTCGTCGGCTTCAGCGATTCCGTGCCGCCCTACGAGATCGTCAACGTCGCCCAGCTCATCCTTGGCGTCACCATCGGCTGCCGCTTCGTCGGCACGCCGCCGCAGGCGATCCTGCGGATCCTCCTGATCTCTTTCGGCTCGACCGTGATCCTGGTGGCGCTGACGCTGGTCTTCGCCTTCGCGGTGGCGCATGTCTCGAGCTACAAGCCGGTGCCGCTGATCCTGGCCTACTCGCCCGGCGGCCTCGCCGAGATGAGCCTGATCGCGCTGGCGCTGCACACCGAGGTCGCCTTCGTCGCGGCCCATCACATCATCAGGGTGTTCTTGGTGATGATCGGCGCCGGACCGCTCTTCGGCGTCATCATCGGGAAGAAATCCTAGAAGCCGTCAGGCGCTCCGCCCTACCAGCTTCTGGTGCAGCACCCGCATCAGGAAGGCGGGGTTGCCGACGACATAGCGCCGCCAGAGCCGGCGCGGCTCGAGCCAGAGGCGATAGACCCATTCGATCCTGAGGGCGCGGAAGGTTTCCGGCGCCCGCGCCACCTCGCCGGCGAGGAAGTCGAACAGCGCGCCGATGCCGGCTGCGACCGCGCAGTGGCGGGCATCGATCCTGTCGGCGATCCACTGCTCCTGCCGCGGATTGCCGAAGGCGACCAGCAACAGATCGGGCCGTTCATGCGCGAGCCGCGCCAGCAGGGCCGGCTCCTCTGCCGGTTCGAAATAGCCATGGCTCAGCACCGAAAAGCGATGCTGCGGGTGGTCGGCGCGCAACCTCGCCGCGGCACGCTCGGCGACGCCCGGCCGACCGCCGAGCAGCATCACGCGGAGTGGGCGCTTTTGGGCGGAAAGGATGGCCGGCGTGAAGTCGGTGCCGTTGAGATTGGCCGGGAAGGCCGCGCCGTAGAGCAGGCGCGAGCCGATATCGACGCCGATCCCGTCAGGCAGGACCAGGAAATCGGCGAGGCGTTCGCGCAGCCCCGGATCCCGCGCGGCGATGTTGACGAGGTTGGCGTTGCAGTAGGCCAGGCGCAGGTGGCCGCCGCCATCGAAGGCGTGATCGATCAGCGCGAGCGCGTCCTCGCGCGTCAGCGCTGCGACCGGGACGCCGGCGATGACGCGGCGCGGCGGTTCAGGCGGGGCGGAAAGGGCAGCCCGTCGCTGCGAAGTCTGGAAGAGAACGACGTTCATCTCGATCGCTGCTGGCGCACGTCGCCCATGCTGACGGCGCAGATTATTGTCTTCATTGCGTTTCTTGTGGGGGTCAAGCAGAACCCCAGCATAGGATGAACGCCGTCTTTCCCTGATCCGATAACGCGTCGGATCGCTCCGCCAGCCTCTGTCCCACGGCCTGTCCCGTAATGGGACGCACTCCGCTGACGCTGCGCTCGGCTCCGGTCCAGCCGGGCCGAATCCGGTGCGTTTTCCGCGAAATCAGCCGCATGCCCCGGCGGCATCACCCTTGCCACCTCGTCAGGCAAGGCGGCCGTCGGCGCATCCCCTGTGCCGATTCCGGACCGCCCGCGACTGGCTTTGCCGGTCTTCGAAGCGAGCGCGGCATGATGAGTGTCAACGACCTGAACTACGAAGTCGCCACGGCAGCCGACCAGCGCGCCAATGCGCTGCGTCACTGGATCGGGCTGATCACCGCGGCGGTCGATGCGGTGACCGTGCTGACCGTGGTCGGCGGCACCTCGATCGCCTACCACTTCGTCGCCTACGGCCATCTCGGCAACGACAAGGTCACCGCCGAGCTCGCCTCGATGATCGCCGCGATCTTCGTCTTCACCAATCTGATGCGCGGTCGCTACCGGCTGGAGAACTATCTCTCGACCAAGGGCCAGATCACCTCCGCCTTCACGGTCTGGAACCTGACGATGATCGCCTTCGTCGCCATCGTCTTCATGGCCAAGGTCAACGACCAGTTCTCGCGCGCCGTCGTGCTCGCCACCTATGTCGCCGGCATCCCGCTGATCGCGCTCGCCCGCTCGGCGATCGTGCGCACCATCTCGATGGCCTCGAAGACCGGGCGGATCACCTCCGAGCGAGTCTTCCTGATCGGGCGCGAGAGCGAGGTGATGTCCTTCGTCTCGCGCCACCAGCCCTGGAACATCGGCTTCTCGATCGTCGACGTCGCCTTCCTGCGCAGCAACGATCCGCGCCGGATCAACGATCCGCAGGCGGCGCTCGCGGCCGACCTCGTCACCGCCTCGGCCCGCGCCCGCGATCTCAAGCCGGATGCCGTCTTCATCGCCCTGCCCTGGTCGGACCAGGAGACGATCGACGCCTGCATCGACGCCTTCATGAACCTGCCGGTCGCGATCCACCTGACGCCGGAGCGGGTGATGGACCGTTTCGACAACCCGCACATCGTGCGGATCGGCTCGCTCGCCTCGCTCAGGCTGACGCGCCCGGCCCTGTCCTTCGCCCAGATCCTGTTCAAGCGCGTCTTCGACGTCTTCGCCGCCAGCGCGATCCTGCTCGCCAGCCTGCCGGTGCTCCTGCTCGTGGCGATCGCGATCAAGCTCGATTCGAAGGGGCCGGTGCTGTTCCTGCAGCGCCGCTACGGTTTCAATCAGCAGCCCTTCCGAATCTTCAAGTTCCGCACGATGACGACGACGGACGATGGCGACGTGGTCAAGCAGGCGACGCGCAACGATCCGCGCATCACCAGAATCGGCAGCTTCCTGCGGCGCTACAATCTCGATGAGCTGCCGCAACTCCTGAACGTCATCGCCGGGCAGATGTCGCTGGTCGGGCCGCGCCCGCACGCGCTCGCCCATGACCGCGAATTCCAGCGCAAGATCGCGCTCTATGCCAGGCGCCACAACGTCAAGCCCGGCATCACCGGCTGGGCCCAGGTCAACGGGCTGCGCGGCGAGACCGACACCGACGACAAAATGGCTCGCCGCATCGCCTATGATCACTGGTACATCGACAACTGGTCGTTCTGGCTCGATATCGGCATCCTCTTGCGCACCGCGTTCAGCCCGCGCGCCTTCCGGAATGCCCGCTAAGCGGTCAACCTGACGCAACCCTCCCCTCTGGCCATCGCGGCTTTGCGACGGCCGGCTTTGCGCTAGAATTCGGGCGCAAATTCCAGGGAGGGATTCCGTTTCAATGAACCAAATCGATTTAAAGGGCCGCGTCGCCATCGTCACCGGCGGTGCGCAGGGGATCGGCCGCGCCGTTGCCGAGCGTCTTGCCGCCAGCGGCGCCAAGGTCGCGATCTGGGACCTCGACGGCAAGCTCGCCAACGAGGCGGCCGCCGCGATCGGCCCGGCCGCGAGCGGGCTCGCCATCGACGTGACCGATGCCAGGGCGGTCAATGCGGCCGCTGCCGAGCTGGAGCAGCGCCATGGCAGCGTCGACATCCTCGTCACCAGCGCCGGCATCGCCGGGCCGAACCTGAAGACCTGGGAATATCCCCTCGACGAATGGGCGAAGATCATGCGCCTCAATGTCGACGGCACGCTGCATTGCTGCCAGGCGGTGATCCCCGGCATGATCAAGCGCAATTACGGGCGGCTCGTGCTGGTCGCCTCGATCGCCGGCAAGGAGGGCAACCCGAACGCCTCGGCCTATTCGGCCTCGAAGGCGGCGGTGATCGCGCTGACCAAATCGCTCGGCAAGGAGCTGGCGCAGCAGGACATCGCGGTGAACTGCATCACCCCCGCTGCCGCCCGCACCCGCATCTTCGACCAGATGAGCGAGGAGCATATCGGCTACATGCTGGCCAAGATCCCGCGCGGCCGCTTCCTGCAGCCCGACGAGGTCGCCTCGATGGTCGCCTTCCTGGCCTCGGCCGAGAACAGCTTCACCACCGGCGCGGTCTTCGACCTGTCCGGCGGGCGCGCGACCTACTGACAGCCAAATCGATCCGATTACACTAAAGCGGGCTGGCCATGCCCATGGCCGGCCCGCTAGGTTGATCCCATGACCACGACCCTGCCTTCTCCTGCCGTCCTCGGCGCCCGCGCCTTCGCCGCCCTCGCCGGCCTCAACCGGTTCAGCGACGAGCCGGGCAAGCTGACGCGGCTCTATCTCTCGCCCTCGCACCGGCAGGGGGCGGAATACGTCAAGGGCGCGATGGAAGTGTCGGGGCTGACCGCCTTCATCGATGCCGCCGGCTCGGTGCAGGGCCGGCGCGAGGGCGCCAGCCCCGGCCTGCCGGCAGTGCTGATCGGCTCGCATATCGATACGGTCCGCGATGGCGGCCGCTTCGACGGCAATCTCGGCGTCGTCGCCGGCATCCTGGCGGCGCAAGCGATCCGCGACGCCGGCATCACCTTGCCTTTCGCACTCGAGGTCATCGCCTTCGGCGACGAGGAGACGGTGCGTTTCCCGACCTCGCTCTCGACCTCTTCGGCGCTGATCGGCCATTACGACCCGGCCTGGCTCGATTCGCGCGACGCCGACGGCGTCGCCCTGCGCGATGCGCTCATCGCCTTTGGCGGCGACCCGGCAGGTATCGCGGCGCTCGCCCGCAAGCCCGGCTCGGTCAAGGCTTATCTCGAAGTCCATATCGAGCAGGGCCCGGTGCTCGAGGTCGAGAACGAGGCGGTCGGCATCGTTACCACGATCAATGCCCAGAGCCGTGCTGCCGTGCGCGTCACCGGCGAGGCCGGCCATGCCGGCACCGTGCCGATGCCTCTGCGCAAGGACGCACTCACCGCCGCCGCCGAAATGGCGCTGGCGCTGGAGGAGATCGCCGGTGCGCATGACCAGGCGGTCGGTACGGTCGGAGTGTTCCGGCCCGACCCCGGGGCGACCAACGTCGTGCCCGGCGCGGTCGATTTCACCATCGATTATCGCGCTCCTCAAGGCGAGACGGTCGCCAGCATGGAGCGCGCGATCCAGCAGCGCTTCGGCGAGATCGCCACCCGGCGCGGCGTCGGCCTGACCATCACGCCCTATTCGCGCGAGGATGCGACGCCGATGGCGGCCGAGCTGCAGGAGGCGCTCGCCACCGGCATCGCCCGCACCGGCTCCAATCTCTCGGCACGGCGGCTGCCTTCCGGCGCCGGCCACGATGCCATGGCGATGGCGCGGCTCTGCCCCTCGGCCATGCTGTTCGTGCGCTGCGAGAAGGGCATCAGCCATTCGCCGCTGGAGAACATGACCGAGCTCGATGCCGGCATCGCCATCCGCGTGCTGATCGAGACCATCCTGGAACTGGCGCGGCGCGAGGGCTGACAGAGCGTCATTCTCGGGCGCAGCGAAGCGCAGACCCGAGAATCTCAAGACCAGTTGGTACTGGTTTACGAGATGCTCGGGTCAAGCCCGAGCATGACGGCGCATTCCTTCCGGCCTTGCGGCCGGCTTGCGGAAGAGATGCAGCGCGGCGAGCACGAGCCCGACAGCTGCGACCCAATGACCGGGACGCAGCGCCGTCCAGTCCTGGTAGACGACGATGTCGGCATTGGCCTGGAAGATCAGCCAGGCCGAGGCGCCGGTGGCGAAGGCATACCAGGCCGTCTCCGCCAGCGCGGTGGCGAGGCCGGTCGCCAAGGCGGCCAGCGCCAGCGAGGTGAAGCTCAAGGAAATGCCGAGGCGATTGAGACCGCGATAGGCCATCAGCAGCGCGAACAGGCCGGTCAGCAGCACCGGCTGGGTGACGTCGATCTTCGACTGCAGCGCGAAATGGAACAGACCGAGACAGGCGATCGGGTAGACGAGGTTGTGCAGGCGCTGCCAGCGCCCCGAGCCGAGCCGGCGGATCATGCCGTCGGTCGAGGTGATGCCGAGCACGACGAGGCCGATGAGCGCGGTGATGCCGACGACGAGATAGAAGCGCTTGACGATCTCGGAGAGGATCAGGCCCCAGTCGAAGGCGAGATCGATGCAGTAAAGTGTGAGATGGCCGAGCGCGTAGGCCATGGCCGAGAGGCCGAGCATGCGGCGGATGCCGATCAGCTTGTTCCAGTCGAGGATGCGACGCAGCGGCGTCACCGCGAGGGTGATGACGAGGATGCGCAGGGCCCAGGTGCCGGTATCGTGCACGGCTTGCGTCCACGGTTTCGAGCCGAGCTGATGGCTCCAGGCCTGCCAGGCAAGAATCAGCGCGGGGACGAGCACGAGCACGAAGCAGCCGGCGCGCAGGGCGGAGAAGCGCCCCTGCCGGTCACTCCACGGCCAGTAGCTGCCTGTTGCTGCGAAAGCCATTCGTCACCTTGATTGTCGATGCCTAACGCGAATACGCCAGAATCGGTGTGAAGGTTACGCAGGTCCGCACACAAGGACGTGAGTCGCGCCGACCTCGTCGCCGCAAACGCAGTGGAGAATCTTGCCTATGCCTGAAAATCGCAAGGTCGTGTTCGATGTCGGCAATGTCCTGCTGCGCTGGGATCCGTTCCATCTCTATCGCGACCTGATCCCGGACGACGCCAAGCGCGACTGGTTCCTCAGGAATGTCTGCACCGCCGCCTGGAACATCGAGCAGGATCGCGGCCGGCCCTGGTCGGAAGCCGTCGCGCTGCTGATCGCAGAGCACCCCGAATGGGAAGCTGAGATCAAGGCTTTCGACGAGCGCTGGCACGAGACGGTACCTTCGACGATCGAAGACAGTGTCGCTGTACTCGCCGATCTCAAGGCGAAGGGCGAGGAGGTCTATGCCATCACCAATTTCTCGCGCGAGAAATGGGCGGAGTGCCTGATCCGCTTTCCCTTCCTGCAAAGCTTCGACGGCGTCATCGTCTCGGCTCATGAGCGGCTGCTCAAGCCCGATCCGGCGATCTACAATGTGCTGCTGGAGCGCTACGGGCTGAGCGCCGGCGAGTGCATCTTCGTCGACGACAGCGCCAAAAATATCGACGCCGCCCGCTCGGTCGGCATGCAGGCGGTCCATTTCGTCGAGCCGATCGATCTGAGGGCGCAGCTGCGCAGGTTGGGGGCGAGGATTTAGCGGCACAAACTGTTTATTTGTGCCAGCTTGTTCGGGCTCAAGTACGAAACGGACAGCTGCGGCCTTATAAGTTGCGAAATGTATATTTAGTGTTAATCCAGAGCTTCTTTAAGCTCTTGCCAGTATTTTTCTAGTTTCAAATCAAAATAAATTCCACTTAGTAGTCGTTTCCTTGCAAATGGCCTAGTCACTCGGAATGGTAAGTCCGATCTTTCATTGATTATTCGTCTCATCTCAAGCCTAGACAGCCAAAGTTGGCTAACAGATTCTGAGTTTATAAAGCTATACTCTACATCTTTCGGAAGCTTGATGGCTGCCTGCTTTGCAACATCACGTTGGTTTGATATAAAACTACACAAAATAAGATGGTATCGTAACCAACTTGGATCGGTGCTCAAAATGATCGAATTCTCTAAGTATGCCGCCATATCTTTGTCATTTTCAAAACTTACGGTGGCATCCAAAGAGTTAATGTAAAGAGCTTGCTTGCAGTATAAATCAGGCAAATAAGCAGATACAAGATAGTTAGTTTTATACTCAACAATTCCGTCAAGAAGATGTTTAACTAAACGGCGCGATGAGTGAATTAGATTAATAATTTCGTCTCGCGATTTTTTTTCTTCTTCGTAACTTGATAATATCATATCGTTGTGTGCAAACAAGTACTTAACTAGTAAATCGATCAAGGTTTGCTTTTTAGAGCTGCTTTTGACGAAATTCACTATCGAAATTTCATTTGATTTGTTCAAATTTAAACCAAAGACCTTTATTGCTTCTTCATACTTAGTTTTTGCTTTCGAAATATTTTCGTAACCGCCCATGCGGTGATATATTCTAGCAATGTATCGCTTCGGCTCGTACCGAAGAGGGAAGTGCAACTCGACTTCCTTGCACAAGGCTAGGCCATTTGGAAATTGCCCAACGTCATCCAAAGTACTTGACAGCTGACACGGTGAAACTTGTGTTAAAAAAAAACATCTGCTACCCTGAACATTGCGCCCTTTGGGTTAAGCATCAAAACAATAATCAGCACCGCGAAGCCCCCCGTGCCCCTAATTATTAGTCTCTCGTGTTGTCTTTGTCTAAAGTACTCTATTTTACCTGACAATTCGTATGTAACGATACCTGCGCTAACAGCGATTAAAACGTTGGCGAGCCAGAAAAACATATCAATGAAGGGGCCAGAGGACGCTTGTCCTGTCCAGGCTCCAACAATAAATAAAATTAGCAATAGCGCAAATGAAATCCATGCGCAAATCAATGACACACGATTCATGGTGTATCTGCCTCTTTACGCTTTAAAAGCTTCAATTAGCGAATTACGCCTTCACGGATATGTTCAATTGTAACCTCTGATTCAATTGCCGGATTCTCTCCGTTCCAAAACAAAATGCCTCGTGCAATCGCATGTTCCATCGCAGCGATCTGAAATTCATCTTGAGAAAGTTCAGTTAGGTCTTGCGGACGTGAATCAGGCGGCGGAATAACGACAATGTTTTTAGGTACAAAATCGGAAGTAAGGTAGGTTGCGCTCTTAGGCGTTTTGCCAAAAGTAATGACTAGGTCTTTTTTCGAATCGAACGTACGTTTTTTATTAATGAAATCGGAATCGGATAGCCGAATTACATTAAAATTCGCGTGGTGTAAGATTGCTCCATATTGGAATTTTATCCTTTTTAAAGCAATTTTAGCAAAATTTTCATCTCTCATCTCTGAAGATATAATTTCTATGTTATATTCTCCATGTGGCAACCCGACCGTAATAATGCATTTTACAAGGCCGCCGCCTGCGACAGCGGAGGTTAGATTTAAAAAAGCAATAAATCCGAGGGTAATGAGAGCCAGAAAGACCTGCATTTATCCCTCCCTATAACTCATATTAGACCGTGGAGTTGGCGCGCCTCAATATGTCGTATCTTGAACGCGATTGTAGACGAAACTCGGTGTCCAGCAAGATTGAATCGTCAGGGCGCGAAAATAGCGAAATGGCTTTTATCGTGACATGTCATCTCTTGCTAAAAAGTATATGTTACCTATATTCGCCCTTAGATTTAAGGTGCGCCCAATAATTTGGCAAAAAATGCATGCGCCTGAGTAGTTTAATTTACAAAAAATAACAGTATATACCTCACGAATCCATCTTCAGCGCGGCGATGAAGGCTTCCTGCGGAATCTCGACGCGGCCGAACTGCCGCATCTTCTTCTTGCCTTCCTTCTGCTTGTCCAGGAGCTTGCGCTTGCGCGAGGCGTCGCCGCCATAGCACTTGGCGGTCACATCCTTGCGCAGGGCCCGGATCGTCTCGCGGGCGATGATCTTGCCCCCGATCGCCGCCTGCACCGGAATCTGGAACATATGCGGCGGGATCAGCTCCTTGAGCTTCTCGCACATCGCCCGGCCGCGCGCGTCGGCGCGCGAGCGGTGGACCAGCATGGAGAGTGCGTCGACCGGCTCGGCATTGACCAGGATCGACATGCGCACGAGGTCGCCCTCGCGGTAGTCGGTGATGTTGTAGTCGAAGGAGGCATAGCCCTTCGAGATCGACTTCAGCCGGTCGTAGAAGTCGAACACCACCTCGTTCAGCGGCAGATCGTAGACGACCTTGGCGCGCGAGCCGACATAGTTGAGGTCGATCTGCAGGCCACGCCGGTCCTGGCAGAGCTTCAGCACCGAGCCGAGATACTCGTCCGGGGTGAAGATCGTGGCGCGGATCCACGGCTCCTCGATGAACTCGATCTTCATCACGTCCGGCATGTCGGCCGGGTTGTGCAGTTCGAGCGTCGTGCCGTCGCGCAGCTTGAGGTGATAGACGACCGAAGGCGCGGTCGAGATCAGGTTGAGGTTGAACTCGCGCTCGAGCCGCTCCTGGATGATCTCGAGATGCAGCAGCCCGAGGAAGCCGCAGCGGAAGCCGAAGCCGAGCGCCGCCGAGGTCTCCATCTCATAGGAGAAGCTGGCGTCGTTCAGGCGCAGCCGCGACATGGCGCTCCGCAGCACCTCGAAATCGGCTGCGTCGACCGGGAAGATGCCGCAGAACACCACCGGCTGCACCGGCTTGAAGCCCGGCAGCGGCTCGGCGATCGGCTTCTTGTCGTCGGTGATGGTGTCGCCAACGGCGGTGTCGGCGACTTCCTTGATCGAGGCGGTGAAGAAGCCGACCTCGCCAGGGCCGAGTTCCTTCACTTCGAGCATTTTTGGCTTGAACACGCCGACGCGGTCGACGCCATAGCTGGCGTTGGCGCGCATCATCCGGATGGTCATGCCCTTCTTCAGCACGCCGTCGATGATGCGCACGAGCACGACGACGCCGAGATAGGCGTCGTACCAGGAGTCGACCAGCAGGGCCTTGAGCGGGGCTTCGAGGTCGCCTTTGGGCGCCGGCAGTTTCTTGACGATGGCTTCGAGCACGCCCTCGATGTTGAGGCCGGTCTTGGCCGAGATCGGCACGGCCTCGGAAGCGTCGAGCCCGATCACATCCTCGATCTGCTGCTTGATCCGCTCGGGCTCGGCCGCCGGCAGGTCGATCTTGTTGAGGACCGTGACGATCTCGTGATTGGCGTCGAGCGCCTGGTAGACATTGGCGAGCGTCTGCGCCTCGACGCCCTGCGAGGCGTCGACGACGAGCAGCGAACCCTCGCAGGCCGCCAACGAGCGCGAGACCTCATAGGCGAAGTCGACGTGCCCGGGCGTGTCCATCAGGTTGAGAATGTAGGTCTTCCCATCCTCGGCCAGGTAGTCCAGCCGGACGGTCTGCGCCTTGATGGTGATGCCGCGCTCCTTCTCGATATCCATCGAGTCGAGGATCTGCTCGCTCATGTCGCGCGCCGCGACCGTACCGGTCTGCTGGATCAGCCGGTCGGCAAGCGTCGACTTGCCGTGGTCGATATGCGCCACGATCGAGAAATTGCGGATGTTGTCGAAACTGCGGGTGCTCATGCGCGCGCCATAGCAGTGCGCGCCCCTTGCGCCAAGGGTGTGGGGCAGATCGAGTGCCGCTTCACTCTGCCGCGAGCAGGCGTTCCTGCGCCCAGTTCAGCGCCTTGTAGTCGAAGCCGGCCTCCAATGTCGGCTTCACCACGGAAAAATAGGGCGAGATGTCGAAGTCACGCGGCATGTAGAGCGAATGGTGCCGGATATGCAGGATTTCCTGGAAATCCTCCTCGCCCATCGCCTGAGCGTATTCGACCGTCGGCAGGACGGGGTAGCGCGCCGCCTCGAAGGCCTGCGCGATCAGGGTCGAGCAGATCGCCCGCGTCGGGTCGCCGGAGCCAAGCGCGATCATGCGCCGGCGGAAACCGGCCGGCGCCCAGGGAATCGGGACGAGCCAGCGCGCCAGGTCGAGAATGTTCTTGAGGTCGTACTGGGTTCCGAGCCGGTCGAGCACATAGTCGACCGCAATCTGGCGGCCCTCGCGGTCAAGCGCCTGCGGCCGGCAGATCCGGGTGCCGAAGGCGCCGTATTTCGACAGCGGCGAGAGCACGCAGCCGACATCCATCTCGACTTCGGCCAGCACCAGCGGCTCACCCTCAGGGCTGAACCGGCCGGTCTCGCCGACATAGAGCGCTGCGTGCGACCAGGTCGACTGCGTCAGGTACTTGATCGCCGCCGAGACCTTCATGTGGCCTTCGACCAGCAGCACGTCGCCGGGTCTCAGTGCCGCCTCAAGCCTCGCAAGGGCCTTGCGATCGACCGGCCCGCTTTGCGGCTTGCCGCGCGTGATGAAGCGGACCACCGACCGGCCGACATATTCCAGCCCTCTGTTCATCGACGCCTCCCCTTGCGCCGGCGCCGTTTCCGGCGTCTTCCGGCTCCAGCAAAACGCGAGCCCGTGACTTTTTCGGAAATCACCTGCCGGATTTGCGCTGGCGAGACCGGAATTCGCCGAACGTCGTAAAATCCAGGTTGACGGCGGGTCGCAGCGACCTTGTTCCTGACGATCCACTATGTTGGAATTAATCTTGCATAGTAGACTGCGCCGCCGGCTGGCGGTGCGAGGAGACAGATCATGACGAGGCCGGACAGCGTGACCATCGAACAGCTCGACGGGGATGGGGCGCGGGCAGCGATACCCGGGCTGACGGAGATCCTGCGCGATTCCGTGGCGAACGGCGCCTCGGTCGGCTTCATGGACTGGAACACATCAGCCGAATTCGAGAGCTTCTGGCGCGGCATCGCGGCGGAGGTCGCCGCCGGGCGCATCCATCTCTTCGTCGCGCGCGACGAGAGCGGCATCGTCGGCACGGCGCAGCTCCACCCGGTCGGCAAGCCGAATCAGCCGCACCGCGCCGAGATCGCCAAGGTGCTGGTGCATTCGCGCGCTCGTCGCCGCGGCATCGGCGAGGCGCTGATGCGGGCGGCGGAGGCGGCGGCGCTGGCACTCGGGCGCGATCTCCTGGTGCTCGACACCGATGAGGCCGGCGCGGCGCGCCGCCTCTACAACCGGCTGGGCTGGACGGAGGTCGGCACGATCCCGCGCTATGCGCTGATGCCGGACGGGCGCGATTGCGGCTCGACTTTCTTCTACAAGGCACTTTCCCAATTAACATGCTAGCTCTGGTTGCGTATCTCTAGCTCTGGTTGCAACTCTGCAGAAAGGAGACTGGTTTGCCATTCGGCGATGGATTCGAGGCGCTGATCGACGGGCTCTACGAGGCTGCCGTCATTCCGGAGCGCTGGCAGGGTTGGCTTGCCGGGCTGGCGCAGGATAGCGGCGCGACCGCCGCATTGTGCTCGCGGATCAGCGAGACGCGGGTCTCGATCATCAGCACGAGCGCCGCCTTCCAGGAGATGTGGGACGAGATCTGGCTCACCCAGGGCGGAGCGCAGAACGAGCGGACCAAACGGGCCATCGCCTTCCGGCACGCCGGCTTCGTCACCGATGGCGACGTCTTCGCGCCCGGTGAGGCCGAGGCGCTGCCGCTCTACCGCGACTTCCTGATCCCGCGGGGCTACGGCTCCGGCGCCGCCACCGCAATCGCCATCCCCTCGGGCGACTTCGCGATGCTCAATGTCGAGAAGCCCTATGCGGAAGGCCCGTTCCCCCGGGCGATCGTCGACGCGCTCGACCGCGTCCGGCCCCATCTTGCCCGCTCTGCCCTGATCGCCAACCACCTGGAGGTCGAGCGCGCACGCAGCGCGGCCGCAGCGCTGGAACTCATGAAGCTGGCAGCGGCCGTCCTCGGCAAGGGCGGTCGAATCCTCGCCGCCAACAGCCTGCTGACGCGGCTGATGCCGTCAGCCGTCGAGGACCTTCCGTCACGGCTGAAGCTCACCGACGCAGGCGCCGATGCGCTTTTCGTGACCGCGCTGGAGGCGCTTGGCCGCGGCGGGAACATGGCTGCGGTCCGCTCGATCCCGATGCGGGCGCGTGGCGAGCTGCCGCCGATCATCTTCCATCTGGTGCCGGTCAAGGGCGCGGCCCATGACCTGTTCACCCAGGCGAGTGCGATCCTCGTCGCGACGCCGCTGGTGCAGGCCGCGGCTCTCTCCCCCGATCTTGTCGCCGGCCTGTTCGACCTTACCCCGTCGGAAGCGCGCCTCGCTGCGCTGATCGCCGGTGGTCATCCGCCGCGTGAGGCGGCGGCCGCGCTCGGCTGGACGGAGGGGACGGCCCGCTCCACGCTCAGGCAGGTGTTCGCCAAGACGGGCGTGACCCGGCAGGCCGAGCTGGTCGGGCTGCTGCGCGGCGCCGTGCCGAACTGAGGCCGGACGGTCGTTCCGATCCTGGCAGACCAAACCGCTAGCCGAGCTCGGCGCTGCGCGAGAGCGCATCGACGATGCGGCGCAGGCCTGACAGCAGCGCCTCGCGCTCGCCCTCGGAAAAGCCGGCCAAAGCGCGCGCATTGACACCCTTGGCGGCGGCAAGCGCCGGCTCCTGCAGGGCTCGCGCCCGCCCCGTGAGCTGGATACGGCGGGCGCGGGCATCGGCCTGGTCGGGGCGACGCTCGATCAACCCGTCGCGCTCCATCCGGGCCAGCGTCGCCGCCATGGTCGCTTGCTCGACATCGAGCCGCCCGACCAGGTCCTTCTGGGTCAGCCCATCCTCGCGCCAGAGCTCGAGCAGCACCATGAACTGCGCCGGAGCGAGGCCGAGCGGGCGCACCGCCTCGGCGAGCTCGCGCGCGAACAGGCGGGCGACATGATTGGCGAGATAGCCGGCGGAACTGGTCTTGAAGCTGGTCATGCAGGGCCCGATCCGGCGAGATTGCAATCGGACAGCATGCTATGCAATAATAGATAGCATGCTGTTCATTTTGAGGAGACGGCCATGCCTGACTCAATCCTCGATGCGACCATGGAGCGAAGCGGCGTTTCCGTCACGGGTCTTGTCGCGCTGATCCTGGCGACTTTGTTCGCCGGTGCTGCGATCTACATTCTCGCCGCCGAGCAGCCGGCGCGGCTCGCGCTCACGGACGCGCCACTGCTGCGGCACTGGCAGGAGAGCTATCCGCGTGCGGCGCGGATGCAGGCCGGGCTCGCGGTGCTCGCGAGCCTTGCTGGCGCATTCGCCTTCTGGCGGGCGCGGAACCCGCTCTGGCTCGTCGGCGCGGCATTGATGCTCGCCAACCTGCCGTTCACGCTGACCGTGATCGCGCCGGTGAACAACGCGCTGTTGGCGCTCGGCGCCGAGCAGGCGGGAGCGGCGAGCCGGGCGCTGATCGAACGTTGGGGATCGCTCCACGCCGTGCGCGCCGGGCTGTCAGTGCTGGCGGTCGCCGCTTTCGCGCTGGCGATCGCCCGCGGCACGCCTCACTCGGCGTTGCGGAAATAGGGCTCGACCGTGCCCTTGAGCTTCACCGTCATCGGGTTGCCATGGCGGTCCTTGGCATTGCCGGCGGTGAGGCGGACCCAGCCCTCGCTGATGCAGTATTCCTCGACATTGGTCTTCTCGACGCCCTTGAAGCGGACGCCGATGTCCTTCGCCAGCAGCTCTTCGTTGTAGAAGGGGCTGTTGGGGTTGGAAGAGAGGCGGTCGGGGAGGGTGTCGGCCATGGCGCTACTCGTCGGTTGCGGTGATTTGCCGGACAGGTAGCAGGCCATGGCGCGTTCGGCAAAATGCGCCGCACGCCGTCATGCTCGCCCTTGTGGCGAGCATCCACGTCTTGAACACCACATGCGATCAAGGAAGCGAAGACGTGGATGGTCGGGACAAGCCCGACCATGACGGAAAATGCGATGGCAGAAGCGTCTCAGCGCTCGGCGAAGGCCTTCTCGATGACGTAGTCGCCGGCCTCGCCGTGATTGCCTTCCTCGAGGCCACGCTCCTCGAAGATCTGCTTGAGGTCGACCAGCATCTGCGGGCTGCCGCAGAGCATGAAGCGGTCGCTGGCAGGGTCGAACGGCCCCAGGCCGGTATCGCTGAAGAGCTGGCCGGAGGTGATCAGGTCGGTGATGCGGCCGCGATTCCGGAACGGCTCGCGCGTCACGGTCGGGTAGTAGATCAGCTGCTCGCGGATCATCTCGCCCAGGAACTCGTCGTTCGGCAGTTCCTGCTGGATGCGCTCGCCATAGGCCAGCTCGGAGACCTGGCGGCAGCCGTGCATGAGCACGACCTTCTCGTAGCGCTCATAGGTCTCGGGGTCGCGGATCAGCGACAGGAAGGGGGCAAGGCCCGTGCCGGTGCCGAGCAGGAACAGGCGCTTGCCGTCCTTGAGGTTGTCGAGCACCAGCGTGCCCGTCGCCTTCTTGCCGATGATGATCGGGTCGCCGACCTGCAGGTTCTGCAGGCGCGAGGTCAGCGGGCCGTCCGGCACCTTGATCGAGAAGAACTCGAGGTTCTCGTCGTAATTGGTGCTGGCGACGCTGTAGGCGCGCAGCAGCGGCTTCTCTCCGACCTTGAGCCCGATCATCGTGAACTGGCCGTTCTTGAAGCGGAAGGTCGTGTCGCGGGTCGTCGTGAAGCTGAAGAGCGTATCGGTCCAGTGATGGACGGAGAGGACGCGCTCCTCGTAGAAATTGCTCATCTCGTCGATCCTTAGATAGTCTAGCGATTTAGCAGATTATCGGATGCAGGCCACCCAATATCACATTGCCGGACGTTCGGAAAGCAGGTCGATCTTGTCCGGTATTCCCTTCCAGTCGTCGGCATCCGCCGGCGGCTCGCTCTTCTGGGTGATGTTCGGCCAGAGCGGCGCCAGCCTCGCGTTCAACGCCAGCCACTGCTCGGCCCCGTCGGCGCTGTCGGCAACGATCGCCTCGGCCGGGCATTCCGGCTCGCAGACGCCGCAGTCGATGCATTCGTCCGGGTGGATGACGAGCATGTTCTCGCCCTCGTAGAAGCAGTCGACCGGACAGACCTCGACGCAATCCATGTACTTGCAACGGATGCAGGCGCTGGTGACGGCGTAAGGCATGCGCGATCCTTGCTGCTTGACAGCCGGGTCCGGACGGGGCAGAAATTCATTCGTATACAAACAATATCTCGCATCCCGCCACGCTTGTCAATCGGGCTTGTGGCAATGAGGATGGCGGCGGATTTCTGGTAACGGACGACAGGGCGGATACGATGGCTGAACAGCAGGCGACGACGGTCAGCAGCACCCACAAGCTGGTGGTGAAGAATATCGGCCTGATGCTTTCCGGCGATATCGAGCGTCCCATCCTCGAAGCCGATACGCTCGTCGCCATCGGCGGCCGGATCGCCGCGGTCGGCCGCTTCAAGGATCTCGATACAGAAGGGGCCGACACCGTCATCGATGCCCACGGCACGGTGCTCTCGCCCGGGCTGATCGACAGCCATGTCCACCCCGTCGCCGGCGACTGGACGCCACGCCAGAACCAGCTCGGCTGGATCGATTCGACCATGCATGGCGGCGTCACCACCATGATCTCAGCCGGCGAGGTCCACACGCCCGGCCGACCCAAGGACATCGTCGGCCTCAAGGCGATGGCGATCTACGCCCAGCGCGCCTTCACCGCCTTCCGCCCCGGCGGCGTCAAGATCCATGCCGGCGCGCCGGTGATCGAGCCCGGCATGGTCGAGCAGGACTTCAAGGATCTGGCCGACGCCGGCGTGAGGCTGCTCGGCGAGGTCGGGCTCGGCGGCGTCAAGGACGGTGCGCGGGCGAAGGAGATGGTCGCCTGGGCCCGCAAATACGGCATCCAGTCGACCATCCACACCGGCGGCCCCTCGATCCCCGGTTCGGGGCTGATCGGCGCCGATGTCGTGCTGGAGGCAGATACCGACGTGGTCGGCCATATCAATGGCGGCCATACCGCACTGCCGGACAAGGAGATCCGCTGCATCTGCGAGGGCTGCAAGCGCGGCCTCGAACTGGTGCACAACGGCAATGAGCGCGCCGCGCTCTATACGCTGCGCGTCGCCCGCGAGATGGGCGAATTGCAGCGCGTCATTCTCGGCACCGACGGGCCGGCCGGCTCGGGCGTGCAGCCGCTTGGCATCGTCCGCATGGTTTCGATGCTGTCCTCGCTTGGCGATATCCCGGCCGAGGTCGCCTTCTGCTTCGCCACCGGCAACACCGCCCGCATGCGCAGCCTCGATTGCGGGCTGATCGAGGTCGGTCGCGCCGCCGATTTCGTCTTCATGGACAAGGCCCAGCATTCCGCCGGCAAGACCTTCCTCGACTCGATCCAGCTCGGCGACCTGCCCGGCATCGGCATGATCGTGATCGACGGCATCGTCCGCAGTGGCATCAGCCGCAACACCCCGCCGGCGGAGAAGATTCCGTCGGTCGGCCACTGAGCGGCAGTTCCCCGCACCTCCCCGTCATGGTCGGGCTTGTCCCGACCATCCACGTCTTCCCTCACCAGACGCGGTTCAAGACGTGGATGCTCGCCACAAGGGCGAGCATGACGGCAGTATGCTTCAGTGTGGAAATCCCGCTTGCAGCTGACTTCGATTTGTCATTATTCTCATTCGTATACGAACGATCTCGGTGGCCGTGACGATCAGGACGATCAGGCGCGCCTCGCCCCGCCTGGGCGAGCCATGAGGACGACGAAGCGCTTCACGCTTCGCGTCAACGGTGCGAGCCATGAGGTTATGGGCGAGCCCCAGACGCCGCTGCTGTTCTTCCTGCGCAACGATCTCTGCCTCAACAGCCCGAAATTCGGCTGCGGCCTCGGCGAATGCGGCGCCTGCACCGTGCTGGTCGACGGCCAGGCGGCGCGCGCCTGCGCCCTGCCGGTCAGGCTGGCAGAGGGAGGAGAGATCGTCACGCTCGAAGGTCTCGGCAGCGTCGAGGCTCCGCACCCGATCCAGCAGGCCTTCATCGACGCGCAGGCTGCCCAGTGCGGCTACTGCATCTCCGGCATGGTGATGACCGCGAAGGCCTTCCTCGACGTGCAGCCCGATCCGAGCGAGGCCGAGGTGCGCGAGGCGCTGCGCCATAATCTCTGTCGTTGCGGCACCCATGTCGAGATCGTCAGGGCGGTGCTGCTCGCTGTCGAACGCGGCCGACAGGATACGGCGGCGCCATGAGCGATCCCCTCTCCCGCAAGCTGCTGCTGAAGCGCGCCGGCGTGATCGGCGTTGTGGCGCCGCGCAAGGGCGCAGCCGCGGACGCCGCGCCAGAGGACGGGCTCGATCTGCATGTCTGCCTGACGGCGGAAGGCCGCGTCTTCGCCTTCAACGGCCATGTCGATCTCGGCACCGGCATCCGCACCGCGCTCGCCCAGATGGTGGCGGAAGAGCTCGATTTTCCCTTCGAAGCGGTCGAGATGGTGCTCGGCGACACCGCCGAGACGCCCGATCAGGGGCCGACCATCGCCAGCGAGACGATCCAGGTCACCTCGGTCGCGATGCGGATCGCGGCGACGCAGATCCGCGCGAGATTGATCACGCTCGCTGCTGCGGCGCTCAGCTGCGGCGAGGACGAGATCGCGCTCAGCGACGGTGTGATCTCGCGCAAGGGCGAGACCGCGCCTGCCATCGCCCTCGACACAGTGCTCGCCAATGAGCGCATCCTGCTGCCTCTCGCGGAGAGCGCCAAGTTCAAGCAGGTCGATCAGCACAAGCTCGTCGGCCGTTCGGTCGCCCGCGTCGACATCCCCGCCAAGGTCACCGGCAGCTTCACTTACGTCCACGATGTCCGCGTTGCCGGCATGCTGCATGGCCGGGTGGTGCGCCCGCCCTATGCCGGCATGGATGCCGGCGATTTCGTCGGCCGGAGCCTGATCGCCGTCGACCGCGACTCGATCGCCGACGTGCCCGGCATCCGCGCCCTCGTGGTCGAGGGCGACTTCATCGGCATCGTTGCCGAGCGCGAGGAATGGGCGGCGGAAGCCGCGCTCAAGCTCAAGACACAATGGCGCGAGTTCACGCCGCCCGACCTCTCCGATCTCGGCCAGGCGCTGCGCGCCCACCCCTCGACACCACGTCTCCTCGCCGAGGAGGGCGATGTCGACACGGCGCTGGCGAGCCTCGAGACCCGGCTCGATCGCACCTATGTCTGGCCCTACCACATGCACGGCTCGATCGGCCCGTCCTGCGCCGTCGCCGATGTGCGCGAAGACGGGATCACCGTCTGGACCGGCAGCCAGAATCCCTATCCGCTGCAGAACGATCTTGCAGTGCTCACCGGCCTGCCGAAGGAGCGGATCGACATCATCCGCTTCGAGGCGGCCGGCTGCTATGGCCGCAACTGCGCCGACGACGTCGTCGCCGACGCGGTGCTGCTGTCGCGGGCGGTCGGCGCGCCAGTCCGGGTCCAGCTCACCCGCGAGCAGGAGCATCTCTGGGAGCCGAAGGGCGCGGCCCAGCTGATCGACATCAAGGGCGGGCTCGGGCCGGGCGGCTCGCTCAAGGCCTATGATTTCCACACCTGGTACCCGTCCAATGCCGCGCCGACCCTGGCGCTGCTGCTGACCGGGTGCATCCCGAACCAGCCGGCAACGCTGAGGATGGGTGATCGCACCGCGCTGCCGTCCTACAATTACGAAAACATGCGGCTGACGGCCTATGACATGCCGCCGATCGTCCGCGCGTCCTGGCTGCGCGGCGTCTCGGCCATGCCGAACGTCTTCGCCCATGAGAGCTATATCGACGAGCTCGCGCATGAGGCCGGCGTCGATCCTGTCGAATTCCGCCTGCGCCACATCAATGACGAGCGCGCCGCCGAATTGACGCGTGCCACCGCCGAGCGGGCGAACTGGCAGCCGCATGTGGGCCCGCGCGTGGAGCAGGACGGCGAGATGCTGCGCGGGCGCGGCTTCGCCCAGGCGCGCTATGTCCACGGTAGCTGGCCGGGCGTCGGCGCCGCCTGGGCGGCCTGGGTCGCCGACGTCGCGGTCAACCGGATGACCGGCGAAGTGACCGTCAGCCGCGTCACCGTCGGCCAGGACACCGGCATGATGGTCAATCCCGCCGGGGTGACGCACCAGATCCACGGCAACGTCCTGCAATCGACCAGCCGGGTGCTGCGCGAGGAAGTGACATTCTCGCAGACCACCGCCGTCGCCAGCCGCGACTGGGGCTCCTATCCGGTGCTGACCTTCCCGGAACTGCCGGCGATCGACGTCATGCTGATGGATCGCCAGCATCTGCCGCCGATGGGCGCCGGCGAGTCGGCTTCCGTCCCGAGCGCAGCGGCGATCGTCAACGCCGTCTATGATGCGACCGGCGTGCGCTTCCGCGAATTGCCGCTGACGCCGGAGCGCGTGCTCGCCGGTCTCAACGGCACACCACTATTGAAGCCGCCACCGCGCGAGCCGGCAAAACGCCTGCCCTGGTGGAGCAAGCTCGGCGCCGCCGTTGCGGGCGCCGCCACCTTTGCCGCGGTTTCGCTCGCCTTCGCGCCGTCGATCGCGCCGATCGCCCGGCCCGATCCGTCGACCTGGTCGGCGGCGACGATCGAGCGCGGCCGCCAGCTCGCGGCGCTCGGCGCCTGCGCCACCTGCCACACCGGCAAGGATGGCGTGCCCTATGCCGGCGGGCTCGCTCTGCCGACGCCGTTCGGCACGGTGCTGACCACCAACATCACGCCCGATGTCGAGACCGGCATCGGCACCTGGTCCTATGCCGCCTTCGAGCGGGCGATGCGCGCCGGCCTGCACCGCGACGGCCGCCAGCTCTACCCGGCCTTTCCTTATCCGAGCTTTGCCAAGGCGAGCGAGGCCGACCTGCAGGCGCTCTACGCCTTCCTGATGTCGCAGCCGGCGGTGCGGCAGGAGAATGAGCCGAGCCGGCTGACCTTCCCGTTCAACCTGCGCCCGCTGCTGGCCGGCTGGAACCTGCTGTTCAACCGGGGCGGCGAGCTGAAGCCTGATCCGGTGCGCTCGGCGGAATGGAATCGTGGGCGCTATCTCGTCGATGGGCTCGGCCATTGCGGGGCCTGCCACACCCCGCGCAATGCGCTCGGCGCCGAGAAGGGCGGCAGCGCCTATCTCGCCGGCGGCGAGGCGGAAGGCTGGGAGGCACCGGCGCTGACGAAGCTTTCGGCCGGCCCTATCCCGTGGAGCGAGGCGCAGCTCTACACCTATCTGAAGACCGGCACCTCGCAGCATCACGGTGCCGCCGCCGGCCCGATGGCGCCAGTCATCGCTGAGCTCAGGGAATTGCCGGATGCCGATATCCGGGCGATGGCGACCTATCTGGCTTCGCTGAGCGAGCCTCTGCCCGAGGCCGAGGCTGCGGGTCGTGCCATGCAGATCGAGGCGATGACGGCTTCCGCGGCGAGCCCTGCGACCTCGCCGGTCTCACGCCTCTATGAGGGCGCCTGCGCCGCCTGCCACGAGACCGGCCGCGCCGCGCCGCTCGTCAATGCCGGGCCCGCGCTCGGCCTGTCCTCGAAGCTGCACGCGGCGACCCCGGCCAATCTCGTCAACATGCTGCTCGAAGGCGGCCAGCACGGCATCGGCTCGATGCCCTCCTTCGCCACCGCGCTCGACGACCGGCAGCTGGTGGAGCTGGCGGCCTATCTGCGCGGACGCTTCGCGCCCGGGAAGCCGGCCTGGGAGGGGATCGAGGCGGCGGTGGCGCGGGCGCGGAAGGCCGGACGCTAACCTCTCGGCGTCATGGTCGGGCTTGTGCCGACCATCCACGTCTTCCTTGGTGAAATGCTCTGACCAAGACGTGGATGCTCGCCACAAGGGCGAGCATGACGTGGAGGTTCAAGCTCAAATCTGAACTGCGGCTTGCTTACCGCAGTCCGTCCTCGCCCTTGGCCTCGGCATGGGTGAGCCCGCCGACGCGCGGCAAGGGCCGGCCGCCACTGGTCAGTGCCACCGCGACGACGATCTCGCCGGCGCGCGGCGCGTCGGGAATGCGGACTTCCATGCCGTCGAAATGGCTGCGGACATAGGCCGCCGCCTTGTGGCCGAGCGGCACGTCGAGGACGACGCCGAGCGCGCCGCGCTTCTTCGAGGACGGGATCAGCGCCGGCGCCTTGCCCAGGAGCTTGCGCAGCGGCGCGCCGAGCTTGGGATGCAGGATCGCGGCGGCATGCTCCAGCTCGCCGTCCTCGCCGACGGCGGCAGCCTTGCCATAGCCCTGTACCGCCTCGCCCTCGATGCCGAGCGCTGCCAGCGCGTGGCGGCCGAGCAGGTCGCCGAGCTCCTCGCCGATATCGATCAGCTCGGAGAGGTCGTCCTGATAGGTGCCGGCGAAGGGATTGGCGATCACGGCAACCGCCGCCGCGCGCTTGATCGGCGGCGAAACGGGACGGCCGAGCTCGCTATGGGTCTCGTCGAGGATCGTGACGATCTTGCGAACCTTAGCTTTCATCGCAGGCCGTCCTCGCCCTTGATCTCGCTCGCCTTGAGGCCGCCGACGCGGGCATGGATGCGCGGCCCGGTGGTCATCACCAGCGCGAACAGCAATTCATCGGCCTTGGGCGCATCGGTGATGCCGATCTCGAAGGAATCGAAATGGCTGCGAACATAGGATGCGTTGACATGGGTGACCGGGATATCGAGGCGTGTGCCGGGCCCGCCGACCTTCTTGGTCGAGGGCACGATCGCCTTGGCGTCGCCGAGCAGTTCGCGCATGGCGTAGCCGCCTGGCACATGCCAGAGCGCGCCATGCTCGAGTTCGCCGGCGGCGCCGACGATGGCGCCTTTGCCATAGCCCTGGATCGCCCCGGCGTCGCCGCCCATCGCCGCGAGCAGGCGCTGTGCCATGGCGAGGCCGAAGGGTTTCAGATCATCCATGAAGCCCTGGATGTCCTCGACATAACGGCCGGCATAGGGGTTGGCGATCACCGCCAGCGCCGCACCGCGCTTCAGCGGCACGGAGGCGGCCGGGCCGCCCTCATGAAAGATCTCCTCGACGGTCACGGCGTATTTTCGCACGGCGATCTCAGGCACGGGCCAGTCTCCTCTCAGGCTTTTCTTGAACGATCATAGGCGTGGCGAGCGCGCGGCTCACGCCCTGAAGATGCATGGCGGCCGAGACGATCAGGCCTGCTGTCCGCAGGTTCTCTGCCTCGGCGAGGCCGGCCGCGAGCGCGGTTTCGATCTCGTCGACGGAAAGCGGTCCGACGTTGCGGGTCACCGGACTCTCGCCGAGATCGCTGTCGCTCTGGATGGAACTCGCTGGCAGGCGCTCGACCGCGGGATGACCGGGCAGGTCGATCGCATTGGCGATCACGGTCGCGGCGGCGTCGGCCATGGCGGCGGTCGGCGCCAGCACCGTCACCGCCTCGGCAATCCCGAGCGAAAAGCTGCGGCCGGGATAGCCTGACGTCGCGATGCCGGCGACGCCGTCCTCCGACCGAATCGTCGCGGTGGCGAAGAATTCCGGCCGATCGGGCCGCTTCACCAGCCCGATGCGGAACTGCTCGCCGGGAGCGAGATGCAGGGCGATGTCGCCGCCGTTGTTGACATAGGCGCGCTGCAGCGGCGCGGCCTGGCACATCACCCCGAGGATTTCCTGCGCCACCGAGCCGGCGACCGCAGCCATCGGCGTGATGAAGCTGGTCTCAGAGAAGGGGCTGACCGCCGCATGCATGCGCCGGGCGACCGGCCCGAGCGGCAGCGGGCTCGTCCGGCTCACCGCCGTGCGCAGCAGCTGCAACTCGTCGCAGAGCTCGGCGAGCAGGCCGTCGAAGCGGAGGATAGCCGCCTCATGCGCGGCCTTGACCGCGCCCGGCTCGCCGACAGCCTCGATGACGAGATCGATCGGCCCCTGCTGCAGGAGCAGGCGCCGGCCATCCGGCATGATACGCGCGGAAGGCTTCTCCCACATCGCTAAGCCCCATTACTCGGGCGCGGAACCACGACAAGCTCTCTCTCCCGCTTGCGGGGGAGAGATGGAGAGGGGGCCTGCCACCCTCGACGATCGATCCGCGCATCATGGGAAAGGGCTCGGCCTCGAAAAGCCCCCTCCCAACCCTCCCCCGCAAGCGGAAGAGGGCTCCCGCGCCCCCTGGGCAGCGTCGAACGGATGGGACAGGCCAACATCGCCCTACCCCAGCGAGCGGCGCGGCTGCTCCGGCGCCAGCGGCCAGGGATTGTCCGGGCGCTGCGGCAGGCGCAGGCGGCTGCCGCCCTTGAGCGAGGCGAGCGGCTGGATTGCGTCCATATGGCCGCCAAGCGCCTCGTAATCGGTCAGGCTCATGGTGAATTCGAGCGGCGCGACCAGCGCCGGCGTCGGCACATAGCCGAAGGCGTTCTCGGGCAGGCGGGTGACGTCGACCATGAAGGTGATGCCGCCGCCCGGCCAGATATACACAGGCGCGCCGCCGCAGGTGACATAGGTCAGCGCGTCCTTGACCGAGCGCGTCAGGCGGACCGGATTCTCGGTGACGCCGGCGCGCAGCGAGCCGCCGGCGCCGCCGATGAAGAGCACGGTCGAGAGCGCCGGCTCGCAATTCTCGGCGATGCGCTCGACCGGCTCGACCAGCGGCTGCGGCATCTGCATCTCGACCGGAACGAGGTTCTCGTCGAGCTCGTAATAGGCGGCGTGCTCGCCGGTGGTCGAGACCATCAGCAGGCGCAGGCCGGGATAGGCGACCTTGGGATCGAAGGGTCCGAGAATGGTCAGGGGATCGCTGATATTGGTGCCGCCCCAGCCGGTGCCGGGCTGGGCCACCTGGAAATAGCGGCCGGGCGTCGAGCGCCGGCCCTTCATCTTGATGCCAGTGCCGGCCATGCCGAGCAGCTTGCCGGCCTGGTGCTCGGAGAGCACGCCGGTGATGTGGTCGTCGACGACGACGACCTCGTCGACCTTGCCATGCCATTGCTTGGCGAAGATGCCGATCGTCGCCGAGCCGCAGCCGACGCGCATCCGGCTCTCCTGGATGCCGTTGACGATCGGCGGCTTGCCGGCCTGGACGATCACGGTCTCGCCGTCGTCGATGGTGAGCTCGACCGCCTTGCCATTGCTGAGCTGGAGCAGCGCGTCGCAGGTGACGCGGCCCTCCTTCTTCGAGCCGCCGGTGAGATGGTGGACGCCGCCGAGCGAGAGCATCTGCGAGCCGTATTCGCCGGTGGTGACGTGGCCGATCGCCTCGCCCTCGACGCGCACTGTCGCCTGCTCCGGGCCGAGGAAGCGGTCGGTGTCGATCTTCACCTTGACGCCGCAATAGCTGAAGATGCCCTCGGTCACGACGGTGACCATGTCGACGCCGTCGACCTGCGACGAGACGATGAACGGGGCCGGCTTGTAGTCGGGGTAGGTGGTGCCGGCGCCGATCGCGGTGATGAAGGTGCCCTGCTGGTGGACGATCTCGCCGTCCCACTCACGGCTACCGGCGAAGGGAACGACCTCGCCGCCATGTTCCAGCGTGCGCTCGAGCACGATATGCGGCTCCATCCGGACCAGCTCGCCCTCGACATTGCCGTAGCGATCGCAGGCGCCGACGGCGCCCGGCTTGATGAAGCACATCACCGGGCAGGCATCGCAGCGGATCTTGTCGTCCGCGACCGGGCTCGCTTCGTCCAGCGCCATGCTTGATCCTCCCGCAAAGCGGGTCTTAAGAATTTTGTTTGTGTACAAACGATACTGGCGCGCCTCTTAGACCAAGTCAAGACAGCGGCGAGACGCGGGACGGCCGCCTATTCTACGCCCAATCGCGAGATTGGCCCACGGCCTCAGCCGTCATGGCCGAGCTCGCGATGGTTCGTCGCGGAAAAGGAGAAGCGGCCACTCAATCTTGCATACAAGATTATTTATGGCGCTTCTGAGCCGGATATATACCCAGCGGAGATGACCTCCATATGACGCGATTGACGGTTGCAAGCACGGCTTCAATGGCGCATTGACAGCCAAATTTTCCCGCTGCTATTGTTTGCATACAAACATGTTTGAAGCGGCAGCGCCGCGGGAGAGAGGACCCTTCCATGTATGACGTCTTCGCCACGGACCGCCTGATCGACCACTGGCTGGTCGAGGATATCGGCGCCTGCGACCTCACCGTCCAGGTGATGATCGAGCCGGGCGAGACCGGCAAGTTCCACATGAACGCCCGCGAGCCGATGATCGTCGCCGGCGTCGAGGTCGCGGCCCGCGTGTTCAAGCGCTACGACCCCGAGCTCAAGGTGACCCTGCGCGTCAAGGACGGCGACAAGGTCGAGAAGGGCGCGATCCTGGTCGAGATCGAAGGCTCGGCCCGCAGCGTGCTCACCGCCGAGCGCACCGCGCTCAACATCGCCCAGCGCCTCTCCGGCATCGCCAACGAGACCGCCCGCTATGCCGCCGCCATGGCCGGCAGCAAGGCGCGGCTGATCGACACCCGCAAGACGACGCCGGGCCTGCGCATGATGGAGAAGCACGCCGTGACCTGCGGCGGCGGCCTCAATCACCGCCTCGGCCTCGATAATGGCGTGATGATCAAGGACAACCACATCGCCGTCTGCGGCAGCATCACCGCCGCGGTCGAGCGCGCCCGCAAGAAGCTGCCGGTGCTGACCAAGCTCGAGGTCGAATGCGACCGGCTCGAGCAGGTCGAAGAGGCCGCCAAGGCCGGCGCCGACGTGATCATGCTCGACAACATGTCGGTCGCCGACATGACCAGGGCGGTCGAGCTGATCGCCGGCCGCGCCAAGATAGAGGCCTCCGGCGGCATCAACATCGACACGATCGGCCCGATCTCCCGGACCGGCGTCGACTATATCTCGACCAGCAAGATCACCCAGTCGGCGCCGGCGGTGGACATCGGCCTCGACGAAGCCTGAGCAGGACTGCGGCCTGGGAATGCGGCAAGGCACCTTCTTCCTCGTCGTCGGCCCCAGCGGGGCCGGCAAGGACTCGCTGATCGACGGCGCCCGCGCCCTGCTGGAGCCGACGGGCCGCTATGTCTTCGCGCGCCGCGTCGTCACCCGCCCGGCCGGCTCGCCGGGCGAGGACCATGAGGCGGCGACGGACGAAGCCTTCGACGCGCGCGAGGCCAGGGGCGATTTCCTGATCACCTGGGGCGCCCACGGCCTGCGCTACGGCCTGCCGGCCGAGCTGAAGCGGCTGGTCGAAGCCGGCCGCAACGTCATCGCCAACGGCTCGCGCGCCACGATCGCGGCACTCGCCGCCCGCCTGCCGCGCTTCGTCGTGGTCGAGGTCACCGCGCCGCCCGAGGTGCTCGCCGCCCGCATCGCCGGGCGCGGGCGCGAAAGCGGCGAGGCGATCGAGAAGCGCCTGTCGCGCACGGTCGAGCCGCGCCCGGAAGGGATCAGGGCAGCGACGATCTGCAACGACCAGAGCGTCGAGATCGGCATCGAGCGCTTCATCGCCGCGGTCGAGGCCGCCGCCAACACGATGCGCCTGCGTCGCCTGCCGCTCTTCGCCGGACGGGCGCATTGCGCCTATCTCCCGGCCAAGGGCGAGATCGTCAACGGCTTCGACTATCTCGGGCCCGGCCGGATCGAGATCTCCGGAGCAACGGCGAGCATCCGCTCGGATGTGCAGGTGGTCGATTCACCCGCTTTGCTTGGCAGCGACGAGATTGGCCTGTCGGCCGAGGCCTTCGACGAGCTTGGCCTGCCCGAGGGCAGCGAGGTCACGCTCCGGCGCACGCCCTCGCCCGAAAGCCGGGCGGCGCTGACCCGCAAGATCCAGGGCGGCGAGCTCACCGAAGAGCAGTACCACACGCTGATCCGGGACATCGTCGAGGCGCGCTATCCCGATGGCGAGGTCGCAGCCTTCCTGGTCGCGGCGACGCAGAAGCTCTCCGACGACGAGGTCGTCGCGCTGGCGCGGGTGCGCACCCGCTTCGCGCAGAAGATCACCTGGCCTGACAAGATCGTCGTCGACAAGCATTCGATGGGCGGCATCCCCGGCAGCCGGATCACGCTGATCGTCGTGCCGATCGTCGCGGCGCATGGCGCCTTCCTGATGCCCAAGACCTCCTCGCGCGCCATCACCTCGGCGGCGGGCACGGCCGATGCGATGGAGGCGCTCGCCCACGTCGAGCTTAACCCGGCCGAGCTGCGTGCCTGTGTGGAGAAGGCACGCGGCTCGATCGCCTGGAACGGCCGGCTCAACCATTCCGTCGTCGACGACGTGATGAACGCGATCACGCGGCCGCTCGGCATCGATTCCAATCGCTGGTCGGTCGCCTCGATCCTGTCGAAGAAGCTCACGGCCGGCTCGACCCATGTCATCGTCGACCTGCCCTATGGCCCACGCGCCAAGCTGAAGAGCGAGGCGGAGGCCGCCGAACTCGCGCAATTGTTCGAGACCGTCGGCGCCGGCCTCGGCCTCGTCGTCAGCGCCTTCCCGACCGATGGCAGCCGCCCGATCGGGCGCGGCATCGGCCCGGCGCTGGAATGCCGCGATGTCGGCTGGGTGCTCGACAACGACCCGCAGGCACCGGCCGACCTGGTCGAGAAGGCGCTGTTCTTCGCCAGCCGCATCCTGGCCTGGGACCCAGCTCTCGGCTCGGTCGCGGCCGGACGGGCACGCGCCGAAGAGCTGCTGCGCTCAGGCGCAGCGCGGGCCGCCTTCGAGCGGATCATCGATGCTCAAGGGCGGCGCGAGCCACCGGTCGCGCCCGGGCTGCTGGTCCATACCGTGCGCTCGCCCAAGGCCGGGATCGTCAGCGAGATCGACGGCTGGGCAGTCGCGGGAATCGCGCGGCGCGCCGGCGCCCCTTTCGACAAGGCGGCGGGCATCGACCTGCGCCGCCATGTCGGTGACAGGGTCGCGGCGGGCGACCCGCTCTTCGCCATCCACGCCAGCGCCTCGAGCGATCTGGACGAGGCCAAGGCGATGGCGGAGAGCTGCGAGAGTTATGTGATCACTTAGCAGATGCGCTTCAGCGCAACTGCTTAAGCAGTGCGATCAGCGTGGTTCGTTGGTTGGTCGCAAGCGGGGCGAGCGTGACCTTCGTCACCGTCTCCGCCTTGGGCAGGAGCTCGCGGGTGTAGTCGAGGCCGGCCGGACTGAGCTCGACGATGAGGCGACGGCCATCCTCGGGATCGGGCTTGGTCTGGACCAGCTTGCGCTTGAGCAGGCGGTCAACCACGCCCTTGATCGTGGCGGCGTCCATCGCGGTCTGGCGTCCCAGCAGGTTCTGCGAGGAGCCGCCATCCTGATAGAGCCGCGCCAGTACCGCCCATTGTGTCGGCGTCAGGTCACTGCCCATGATCTCGTTGAAGATCGAGACATGGCGCTGCGCCGCCTGGCGCATGATGAAGCCGACCTGCTCGGCGAGGTCGTAGTTCTCGTCGACAGGCTCGGGCGTCTCGGCCGCATTGCTCGGTCGCGCCATCGCTGATCCTCGTTCGTATACGAACGATATACCTAGCGCGCTTTTCTGGCGATCGGAACCGGCTAGATCGCCGAGAATCACGCTTCGTCCACGACATCAGCGAAGCAGGTCCTCAGACCGTCGTCCAGCATCCCTCACGGAAGCTCGTGGCCGCGGCATCGACCGTGCGCTCGATGCGCAAGCCCGCCTCAAAGTCGAGAAGATGCGCCGGTTCGCCGGCGATGGCGCGCAGCAGCTCGCGGCATTCGATGATCTTGAGCTCGTTGAAGCCGAGACCATGGCCGGGCGCCGGAATGAAGCGGCCATAGGGCTCATGCGCCGGGGCGGTCAGGATGCGGCGGAAGCCCTGGACGTCAGCCTTCCCCTCGGCGGTGTAGAGCTCGATCTCGTTCATCCGCTCCTGGTCATAGGCGATCGTGCCCCTGGCGCCGAAGACCTGCAGGGCGATCCGGCCCTTGCGGCCCCAGGCCGAGCGGTTGAGGGCGACGAGCCCGGAAGCGCCGGTGGAAAGGCGCAGCAATAGCATGGCGATGTCGTGCGTTTCGACCGTGCGGGTGCCGCCAGCCTGGAGCGGGCGCTCGGCATAGGGCCTGGCCATGTCGGCCATGACGGCTTCGACCTCGCCGAGCAGAACCTTGATCAGCGAGAAGGCGTGCACGCCGAAATCGTCGAGCGCGCCATGTCCGGAGGCAGCCTCGCTTTTCCACGAGAACAGCGCGCCGGCATCGGCCATGAAATCCTCGTCCATCTCGACGCGGACATGGTTGACCGGCCCGATCGTGCCGTCAGCGATCAGGCGCTGCGCCAGCCGGATAGCCGGGTTCTGGATGTAGTTGTAGCCGAGGGCCGCGACCGTGCCGGCCGCCTTCGCGGCCGCCAGCATCGCCTCGGCGTCATCAAGGCTGGTCGCCATCGGCTTCTCGCACCAGACATGCTTGCCAGCCTTGAGCGCCGCGATCGCCATCTGCGCATGAAAGGCGTTCGGCGTGGTGATCGAGACGACATCGACATCGGGATGGGCGACCAGCGCCTGCCAGTCGGCGGTCGCCCCGGCAAAGCCGAACTCGCCGGCCCGCTGAGCCGCCAGCGCCTCGTCGACCTCGCAGAGCATGGCGAGTTTCGGGCGGGGCATGTCGCCGAAGACCGGGGCGACCGCGTTCCAGGCCAGAGCGTGGCACTTGCCCATATAGCCGGTGCCGATCAGGCCGACGCCGAGCGCGCGCATGAGCAATCTCCGTAGCGAAGAGAAAAGAAGGACCAGATGCTCGTCAGATGTCAGACTGTGCCGCCAAGCTCCTCGGAGACCGCCTGCAATTCCTTGCCGCCGGCCATCAGGTTCTGCAGCTCGTCCATGGCGATGCCGGACTTGGCGTAGGTGCCGAGCGTTTTGCCGCGGTTGAGCACGGTGAAGCGGTCGCCGACGGCATAGGCGTGGCGGACATTATGGGTGATGAAGATCACGCCAAGGCCTTTTGCCCGCACGAGGTTGATGTATTTCAGGACCATCGAGGTCTGGGCGACGCCGAGCGCCGAGGTCGGCTCGTCCAGGATCAGCACCTTGGCGCCGAAATAGACGGCGCGGGCGATGGCGACGCATTGGCGCTCGCCGCCCGAGAGCGTGCCGACCGCCTGATGCGGATCGCGGATGTCGATGCCGATCCTATGCATCTCGTCGCGCGTCACCGCATGGGCGAGATCGAAATCGATCCATTTCAGCGGGCCGAAGCCACGGATCGGCTCGCGGCCCATGAAGAAGTTCCGCGTGATCGACATCAGCGGGATCATCGCCAGGTCCTGGTAGACCGTGGCGATGCCGGCATCGAGCGCATCGCGCGGGCTGGAGAAGGCGACCGGCCGGCCCTCGACCAGGAACTCGCCCGAGCTCGGGCGATGACAGCCCGAGAGCGTCTTGATCAGCGTCGACTTGCCGGCGCCGTTGTCGCCGAGCAGGCAGAGCACCTCGCCGGCCGAGACCTTGAGCGAGACGCCCGAGAGCGCGATCACCGAGCCGAAATGCTTGACGATGTCGCGGACCTCGATGAGGGGCGTCTGTTCGGGAGATGCGGTCATGTTCAGCGCTCCCCTGTCGCCTTGCGGCGGATGAAGTTGTTGAAGAGAACGGCGAGCAGCAGCATGCCGCCGAGGAAGACCTGGAACCAGTCGCTGTCGAAACTGGTATAGGTCAGGCCGATCGAGACCATGCCGAAGATGATCGCGCCAAAGAAGGCGCCGATCGCCGAGCCATAGCCGCCGGTGAGCAGGCAGCCGCCGATGACGGCGGCGATGATCGCCTCGAATTCCTTCTGGAAGCCGCGGCGGGCATCGGTCGAGCCGGCATCGAGCACGGTCAGGATGGCGACGAGGGTGGCGGCGCAGGCGGTCAGCACGAATAGGGTCGTCTTGACCATGTTGACCGGCACGCCGGAATTGCGGGCCGCGTTGGGATCGCCGCCGGCGGCGAAGATCCAGTTGCCGAAGCGGGTGCGCAGGAGGACATAGGTCGCTAGCGCCGCAATGGCGAGGAACCAGAGCACCCCGACGGGGACGCCGGTCACGGTCGGCGTGCCATTCGGGAACTTGGCGATCCAGTCGGCCTTGGCGAGCCAGGCGAACAGCCCTTCCAGCGCCTGGCCGGAGAAGAGCTCGCGCACCACGCCTGTGCCCGCCTTGTCGCCGATGCCGCGCAATTGCGTCGAGCCTCCCGTCGCCCATTTCAGCCCGACCAGCGAGAGCCCGCGCAGGATGAACAGGAAGGCGAGGGTGACGATGAAGGAGGGCAGCCGGGTGCGAATGACGATTTGGCCGTTCACCGCGCCCATCAGGCTGGCGAAGACGAAGGTCGCGACGATCGCCGCCAGCAAAGGCAGGTCGCCGACGACGATCAGCGCCCCGAAGACGAGGCCGGCGAAGGCGATCATCGAGCCGATCGAGAGGTCGAACTCGCCGCCGATCATCAAAAGCGCCGCGGCGATGGCGAGGATGCCGAGCTGCGATGCCGGCGAGAGCACCGTCATGACACCAGCGAGGGTGAACATCGCCGGGTTGGCGGTGAGCCCGAAGAAGACGGTCACGAGGACGAGGCCGGCGACCGCCCCCAATTCGGGCCGGCGCATCAGCCGGGCAACCAGCGAGACGCGGCGCAGCCGCTCGTCACGGGCCTCTGCGGCCGGGTCAGCTGGACGGGATGCACCCGCGGCGAGATCGGCGGTCGACGTCGTCATGGCGCGCACCTTCAGCTTCTGAACCGTCCGGGGAGGGAGCGGCGGCGCCGGTCGCGCCGCCGCAGATCGCTCAGCGGATGCCCTTGGCCGAGAGGTCGACGACCTGGGCCGCCTTCTCCTTGGTGACGAGATTCGGGCCGGACGGGACGTTACCGCCGGGAACGAGCCCGTATTCGGCGTTGAGCGCCAGGAAGGCGACCGGCAGATAGCCCTGCAGGAACTGCTGCTGGTCGATGCCGAAGGCGGCTTCGCCCGCCGCGATCGCCTTGAGGAAATTGGCCGAGAGATCGAAGGTCGCGACGCGGACGGTGGCGATCTTGCCGGCCTCCTTGACGCCCGCCAGGGTCGGCTCGCCGCCGAGCGAGGCGCTCAGCGCCATCACCGTATCGACGCTGGCATCGGAGAGCGCCGCCTTGACCTTGGAGCGGATCTCGGACGGATCGTTCGAGACCGGCAGGGTCGTGACCTTGCCCTTGAAGCCCTCGGCGAAGCCCTTGCAGCGCAGATCGAGCGCGACATTGCCGACCTCGTGGTTGACGCAGACGCCGACCTTGCCGCCCATGCTGGCGAGCTTCTCGCCGGCGGCCTTGCCGGCGTCGAACTCGTCCTGGCCGACATGCAGCAGAGCGCCGAGCTTCTTCGAGACGTCGGAGCCCGAGTTCATCGAGATCACCGGGATGCCGGCGGCGACCGCCTTCTGGATGGAAGGGCCGAGCGCCGAGGCGTCGGGGATCGAGACGACGAGGCCGGCAGGCTTCTGGTTCACCGCCGCGTCGATCAGCTGGCTCATCGCCACCATGTCGAAGGTCTCTGGGGCGCGGTAGTCGACGGCGACTTTCAGATCGGCCGCCGCCTTGGCGACGCCGTTCTTGACCACCGACCAGAATGGGTCAGCGGCCTGGCCATGGCTGACGACGATGATCCTGGTCTGCTGCGCGACGCTCGGCGTCGCACCGGTCACCGCGATGGCGGCGGCGGCAATCATCCCTGCGAGAAACCGCTTCATCTCATCCTCCCATGCGGGGATGTCCCCCGCTTTCGTTGTCGGTCCGATCGGGTTCGACCGGCCGGTTTTCGGGCGACGTGGCGGGCCGCGGAGCGTCGCGGACAACCTGGATGGCGAAGAAGGGAGGACACGCGCCAGGCGCGACCGCCGACTCTGCGCTGCATTCAAAAACGAAACAAAAAAACCGTTTTTAATATTCAATGGAACAATCATTCCATTACGCATGCGCGCCTGTCAAGCGCCTTCTGCGCCGCTGACATACCGGTACGTGTGGCTTTCCGTGCCACCGGGACCAGAGAAACCCATCACCAATATCGATTTGCCAGAAGCGGGCTGCCGCCTCGATTGTCGCGGATCGAAGCGGCGCGCTCAGCGTCCGGAATCAGGGGAATCTCATGGGCCTGCCAGCGACCGCACGCATCGATATCGAGCGCTTCTGGACGACGATCGAGCGCTCGGCTGAGATCGGGGTCGGCCGACCCGGCGGGCTGTCGCGGCTGGCGCTCGGCGACGCGGACCGGGAGGTGCGCGACGTCTTCATCGAATGGTGCCGGCAGGCGGGCCTCAGCGTGCGGATCGACGGCATCGGCAATATCTTCGCGCGCCGGGCCGGTGAGGACGACAGCCTGCCGCCGGTGGTGATGGGCAGCCATCTCGACACGCAGGTGAATGGCGGGCGCTTCGACGGCATCGCCGGCGTGCTCGGCGGGCTGGAGGTCTGTCGGACGCTCGACCAGCTCGGCCATCGCACGAAACGGCCGATCGAGGTGGTCAACTGGACCAATGAGGAGGGCGGGCGCTTCTCGCCGCCGATGGTCGGCTCGGGCTGCTTCACCGGTGCCTATACGCTCGACTGGGCGCTGGGGCGGCGCGATGACGACGGCAAGACGATCGGCGAGGAACTCGACCGGATCGGCTATCGCGGCGAGATGGAGGCGACGCCGCATCCCTTCGACGCCTATGTCGAGTTCCATATCGAGCAGGGACCGATCCTCGACCGCGAGGGCATGCAGGTCGGCGTCGTCACCGGCGGCTATGCCAGCACCGGCATGCTCGTCGAGTTCAAAGGCGAGACCGCTCATACCGGCCCCTGGCCGATGGAGCGGCGCAAGAATGCGCTGATCGCCGGAGCACGCCTGCTCGTCGCGGTCGACGATCTCGGCTGGGAGCATGCCGGCAGCGGCGGCAAGGCGACGGCCTCGCGGCTGGTGGCATGGCCGAACAAGCCCGGCATTCTTTCCGACTGGGCGCAGGCGACCTGCGATGTCCGCCATGCCGACCCGGAAACCGCCAAAGTGATGGCCGAGCGCGTGCGCCGCGCCGTGCATGAGGCGGCGGCGCGGGCCGATTGCACGGCCGAGATCCTCGACGTCTGGAACTGGGGCGGCAAGGTCTTCGCGGATGAACTGATCGAGCAGGTCCGGGCCACTTCGCAGACCCTCGGCTACCGCACGCGCGATATCCTCAGCCAGGCCGGGCACGACGCCTATTTCGTCGCCCGCCATGCGCCGACGACGATGATCTTTTCGCCCTGCCAAGGCGGCATCACCCACAACAACCAGGAACTCTGCACGCCCGATGATCTCGAGCCCGGCCTCAACGTGCTGCTGCACACGGTGGTGGCGCGGGCGGATCGCTAAGCTTCAGCCGAGCGCGGCGACGCATTCGATCTCGATGTCGAAGGGCAGCGGCCAGGGCCGGATCGCGGCGCTGGTCCGGGCCGGGAAACCGTCGCTGAAGTAGGTCCGGTAGACCGCGTTGACCCCGCCCATCAGCGCGGGATCAGTGACGAAGATCGTCGCCTTGACGACGGCGTCGAGCGAAGAGCCGCCATGGCGCAGGGTCACGGCCAGCGCCTCCATCGCGGCGCGGGTCTGCGTCTCGATATCGCCGCCGACGATCTCGCCGGTCACGCTGTCGATCGGAGGCATGCCGCAAGTGAAGAGCAGGTCGCCGGCGCGAGCCAGCGCCGAGGTCGGCGCGCCGAGCCGGCGGATCGCCTCGGAGATGACGGGGACTTCGATAATCTCGCGGCGCATGATCTGATCCACTTTCCCTTGTCCGACTGAATAGACCGGCTCAGCGGCCCCGCAGCAGGCCGTCGATGCCGGCGGCGCAGAAGCCGGTCAGGCGCTGCAGCAGGAGATCGGCGTTCTCAGCCGCCGGGACGGAGTCGCGCTGCCGATCGAGCCGCATGGCGCGGTCGCCGGCGGCCATGGTCGTGACAAGAGCCCCGACCATGAAGAGATAGGCGTCTACCAGCGCACCCTCGGGCGCCTGCGGGTAGACCTTGCCGAGCGCCGCGACGAACTGCCGTGCGGTCGGATCGAAATGCTCGGCGACGACGCCGCGTGCCGCCTCGCGCGGATCGACAGCCTCGCGGGCGGTCATCATCGCGAAGGCTGCGCCCTGCACGCCTTCGCTGAAGCGCTGGCGGACCGAGGGGCCGATCAGGGCGGCGACGATCTCGCCGACGTCGAGCACCGGCCGGGCCATGGCCTCGCCGAGCGCCTGCGCGCGCGCCAGCGCCAAAGCATGCGCACGGCGGGCGAAGACGGCGCGGTAGAGCGCCTCCTTCGAGCCGAAATGATAGCTCAACTGCGAGAGCCGCACGCCCGCCGCGGCCGCAAGATCGCGCATCGAGGCGCCGTCGGCACCGCCACGCTCGGCGAAGAGCCGCTCGGCAGCGTCGAGAATGCGGTCGCGCGTCGGCATCGCGGACATCGTGCCCTCCGGAAATCCAGCGAATCGCTCTTACCAGAAAGCGGTGGGCTTGCTATAGGTCGGACGTTCGTCCAAATTCGAACCACAGAGAACACATCCTCATGGGAGGACCTACCGGCATGCTGCCTGGCCGCCTCGTCGATCTGTCGATTCCGCTCGAGAACGACGTTCCTGCCGATCCGCCCTTCCAGAAGGTCAAAATCGACTATCGCACGCATGCGGCGACCGCGAAGGACATTGCGGCGGCTTTTCCCGGCCTGAAGCCCGAGCAGCTTCCGGACGGCATGGGCTGGGCGGTCGAGCTCGCGACGATCTCGACCCATAACGGCACCCATGTCGATGCGCCCTGGCATTACCACCCGACGCAGGATGGCGGCGCGCCGGCGCTCCGGATCGACGAATGCCCGCTCGACTGGTTCCTGCGACCGGGCGTGAAGCTCGACTTCCGCCATCTCCCTGACGGCCATGTCGTCACCCCCGCGGAGATCGACGCCGAGCTCGCGCGCATCGGCCACAGCTTGAGCCCGCTGGAGATCGTCGTCGCCAATACGCGGGCTGGCGCCCGCTATGGGCAGGCGGACTACGTCGATTCCGGCTGCGGCTTCGGCCGCGAGGCGACGCTGCATCTGGTCCGGCAGGGCATCAAGGTGGTCGGCACCGATGGCTGGAGTTGGGATGCGCCGTTCAGCCACACCGCTCGCCGCTTCGCCGAGACCGGCGACGCCTCGCTGATCTGGGAGGGGCACAAGGCCGGGCGCGAGGCCGGCTACTGCCAGATCGAGAAGCTGCACAATCTCGAAGCGCTGCCTGCGACCGGCTTCACCATCAGCTGCCTGCCGGTGAAGGTCCGCAACGGCTCGGCCGGCTGGACCCGCGCCGTGGCGATTTTACCAGCCTGAACGCAGGGACGAAGGAGAGCTTCATGAGCAAGGTCATCATCACCTGCGCCGTCACCGGCGGCATCCATACGCCGACCATGTCGGACCATCTGCCGATCACGCCGGACGAGATCGCCAGCCAGGCGATCGCGGCGGCGGAAGCGGGCGCGGCGATCCTGCACCTACACGCCCGCGATCCCAGGGATGGCCGCCCGACGCCGGACCCGGCGGTGTTCATGGAGTTCCTGCCGCGGATCAAGCAGGCGACCGATGCGGTCGTGAACATCACCACCGGCGGCGGCCTGACCATGACCGTCGAGGAGCGCCTCGCCGCGCCGCTCAAGGCCGCGCCGGAAATGTGCTCGCTCAATATGGGCTCGATGAATTTCGCGCTGCACCCGCTCGCCGAGAAATACAGCGACTGGAAGCATCCCTGGGAGCAGCCTTATCTCGCCAACACCAAGGACTTCATCTTCCGCAACACCTTCGGCGACATCGAGCGCATCTACAAGCTGCTCGGCGAGGGCCACGGCACCAAGTTCGAGCATGAGTGCTACGATGTCGGGCACCTCTACAATCTCGCCCATTGCCTCGATCGCGGCTGGTTCCGGCCGCCGGTCTTCCTGCAATTGATCTTCGGGATTCTGGGAGGCATCGGCGCCGATCTCGACAACCTGATGTTCATGAAGCGCACCGCCGACAAGCTGTTCGGCAAGGACTATCACTGGTCGGTGCTCGCCGCCGGGCGCCATCAGATGGCGTTCTGCACGCAGGCCGCGATGCTGGGCGGCAATGTCCGCGTCGGGCTGGAGGACAGCCTGTTCATCGGCAGGGGCAAGCTCGCGACCTCCAATGCCGAGCAGGTCGCCAAGATCCGCCGCATCGTCGAGGAACTCGGCTACGAGATCGCAACGCCGGAGGAGGCCCGCGTGACGCTCGGCCTCAAGGGCGGCGACCGCGTGAACTTTTGATGCCGCCTCGCCCCAACCCGCTCGACGGCTTCGTCATCGATCCCGCTGCCATCACTTATGTCGGCAAGGGCCTGCAGCGGCCGGAATGCATCCTGGCCGAGCGCGACGGCTCGCTCTGGAGCGCCGATGCGCGCGGTGGCGTCGTCCATATCAGGCCGGACGGTACGCAGCAGCTGATTACCCAGACCACGAGCCGCGGCTTCGCAGAGGCCGCCGACGAGGAGGCGCGCTTCGTCTCCGGCACCTTGCCGAACGGGCTCGCCTTCGCCCGCAATGGCGACGTGCTGATCTCGAATTTCGGCACCGACCGGCTGGAGATGATGACCCGCTCCGGCGAGACCCGCGTGCTGGTCGATCGCGTCGACGGGCAGGCGATCGGCAAGGTCAACTTCGTGCTGCGCGACAGCAAGGACCGGATCTGGCTGACGATCTCGACCCGGACGACAAACTGGATGCGAGCGATGAGCCCCAATGTCCGCGACGGCTATGTCGCGCTCTATGATGGCGGCCGCCTGCGCATCGTCGCCGACGGCTTCGCCTTCACCAACGAGATCCGCCTCGATGCCGACGAGGAATGGCTCTACGTCGCCGAGACCTGCGTCTGCCGGGTGACGCGATTGCGGGTTGGGGCCGATGGCAGCCTGACCGATAGCGAGACCTTCGGCCCGAGCGACCATGGCGCCTTCATCGACGGCATCGCCTTCGACGCCCATGGCAATCTCTGGGGCACGCATGTGATGCTCGACCGCATCTTCGCAATCACGCCGGAAGGCGAGCTGCGCATCCTGCTCGACGACGATCGCGGCAGCGAAGCCGGCAAGGCATTGATGGCCGCCTTCGCCCGCGACGAGGCGACGCCCGAGCTGATGCTCGCCTGCGGCGGCACGATCGCGCCCTGGTTCGCCAGCATCACCTTCGGCGGCGCCGATCTGCGCACCGCCTATATCGGCAGCCTGCGCGGCAGCCGCATCCCCTCATTCAGATCACCGGTCGCCGGCCTGCCGATGGCGCACTGGCACGACCGCTAGCAACGACAAACGATAATCACGGGAGGAATTCACATGAAGGGTCTGGCCTCGGCGCTCGCCGTCACCACCGCATTGCTCGGCGCCCTGCCTGCCGCCGCCGAAATCTCGGACGGCGCCGTCAAGATCGGCGTGCTGACCGACATGTCCGGCGTCTATTCCGACATCACCGGCAAGGGCTCGATCACCGCCGCCCGCATGGCGGTCGAGGACTGCCTCAAGGCCGAATGCCAGGGCATGAAGATCGAGGTGGTCTCGGCCGACCACCAGAACAAGGCCGATATCGGCTCGGCGATCGCGCGCGAATGGATCGATCGGCAGGGCGTCGACGTGCTCGCCGACATGTCGAATGCCTCGCTGCAGCTCGCCATCCCGCCGCTGCTGAAGGATAAGAACCGCGTCGGCCTGTTCCCCGGCGGCACGGCCCGCCTGACCGGCGACGCCTGCCAGCCCGACCATGTCGTCCAGTGGATGTGGGACACCTATGTCCAGGTCGCCGGGATCGCCAACCACCTGACCAAGCCCGGCACCAAATGGTACCTGGTCACCGCCGACTACGCGCTCGGCCACCAGCTCGAAGCCGACGCCAAGACGCTTGTCACCGCCAAGGGCGGCGTCTACTCAGGCTCGGTCCGGCACGCCTTCCCGGCGGTCGATCTGTCTTCGCAGCTCCTGACGGCGCAGGGCTCCGGCGCCGATCTGATCGCGCTCGCCAATGCCGGCGGCGACACCGTCGCCGGGATCAAGACGGCGCGCGATTTCGGCATCGGCCAGGACAAGCAGAAGCTGGTCGCCTTCTTCCTGACGGCGATGGATGTGAAAAGCGTCGGCCTTGCCGCCGCGCAGGGGACGATCCTGACCGAGGGCTTCTACTGGAACCTCGACGAGCGCACCCGTGCCTTCTCCGAGCGCTTCAAGACAGCGCATGGCGCGGTGCCCTCGGCGATCCAGGCCGGCGTCTATTCCTCGGTCCGGCACTATCTCAAGGCGGTCGTCGCCGCGAAGTCGGACGAGGCCAAGACGGTGATCGCAAAGATGCGGGAAGTCCCGATCGAGGACGAGGTCGTGCGCAACGCCAAGCTCCGCGAGGACGGGCGCATGGTGCATGACTTCTACGTCTTCCAGGTCAAGAAGCCGGCGGAGTCGAAGGGCGAATGGGACATCTACGACCTCGTCGCCACCATCCCCGGCGACCAGGCCTTCCGCCCGCTCGCCCAGAGCGCCTGCCCGGCAATCAAGCGCTAGGCTGTCAGCCTCGAAGGCCCCAGAGGCCAGTTCATCGCCGGACTAGCCCAGGCCGAAGGCAAGATCGCCATGGCGGCGGATCGAGGCGCGGATCAACCCGCCCGATCTCGACCAGATCGCGCCCGGCCGGGAAGTCTGCGTCAAGATCCACGCCTTGAGCCGGCGCACCACGCCCGCGCACCTTGGCATTGTCGTGCCAAAAGTAGAAATTGACGTCCCCCGGGTACTCCCGACAAGATGTGCTGTGCTTGCCGACACGGCTCCCGAGTTTCGGGGCGCTCATCGACCGAGTTCCAGCTCGAGGCTGTTCCAGCGCACCCTGCTGGTCGCCTCCTGGTTTCTTGTCGCCAGTGCGCCCGGCGCAGCCAATGAATTCAAGTCCTGGGGTGCCGAAACGGCACCGGTGCTTGCGCTCGACCAGCTTGACGGCCCCGGCATCGCTCTAGCCGACCTTCGCAGCAGCCCTGTCATCGTCCATTTCTTCGCGACATGGTGCGCGCCCTGCATCGAGGAGATGGCGTCGCTGAATGCGCTCGCCGTCAGGGGAACGAGTCCCCCGGTCATCCTCGCGGTCAATGTCGGCGAGGTCGACGCACGCGTGCGCAATTTTTTCCGCGACCGCCCCGTCCCCTTTCCGATCCTGCTGGATCGCGACCGCGCCACGATGAAGGCCTGGAAGGTCGAGAGCCTGCCGACGAGCTTCGTGCTCGACCGCGATCTCAAGCCTGCGCTGAAGACCGAAGAACCGCTCGACTGGACGAGCCCGGCGGTAGCGGCAGCGCTCGCAGCTTTGCCGACCACACAATCGAGAAGCAAGCAACGGGGAGAGGAGACATCGCAGTGATCAGCCGTCGCGACATGTTGAAGACCGGTGCCGCCGCTGCGGCGGCGTTGTCCGTCCCGCGCCTCGCTGCCGCGCAGGATACGCCCTTCGCGCCGAAGCCCGGCGCCTGGCGCGACTTCGAGGTGGCGACCCGCCTCGACCTGTCGGCAAAGGGGAAGGCCCAGGCCTGGATTCCGCTGCCTTCGCTGCGCGAGGGCGAATGGATCAAGCCCGGCAGAAACAGCTGGGAGACCAATGCGATCGCGGCTGAGGTGGTACGTGATCCGAAATACGGCGCCGAGCTGCTGCATGTTGTCTTCAAGGATGGTGAGACGGCGCCAAGCGTCGAGGTCCGGAGCAGCTTCTCGCTGCGCGACCGTGCCGAGGACCTCGGCACGAAGGACACAGCGTCGGCATTGGGTGCCGCCGACCGCGCGCTTTATCTGGAGGCGACCGAGCTGATGCCGACCGACGGCATCGTCAGGGAGACCGCGGAAAAGGCAGCCGCCGGCAAGACGAGCGATCTCGACCGGGCGCGGGCGATCTACGAATGGGTCGTCGCCAACACCTTCCGCGACGCCAAAACCCGGGGCTGCGGCACGGGCGATGTCGCCTCGATGCTGCGCACCGGCAATCTCGGCGGCAAATGTGCCGACCTCAACGCACTCTATGTCGCTCTGGTCCGCAGCGTCGGCATCCCGGCCCGCGACATCTATGGCATCCGCGTCGCGCCCTCGAAGTTCGGCTACAAGAGCCTCGGGACCGGTTCGGACGTCATCACCAAGGCGCAGCATTGCCGGGCCGAGATCTGGCTCGACGGCCATGGCTGGGTCGCGACCGATCCAGCCGATGTCCGCAAGGTCGTGCTGGAGGAGCCGCCAGGCAACAACGCGGTCGACAATCCCAAGGTCATCGCGGCGCGGCAGGTGCTGTTCGGCGCCTGGGAAGGCAACTGGCTCGGCTACAATGTCGCGCACGACCTCGTCCTGCCGGGCTCGAAGCACAAGGTCGGCTTCCTGATGTACCCGCAGGCGGAGGTCGCCGGAGCGCTGCTCGACTGCCTCGACCCCGACACGTTCAGGTACGCCATCAGATCGGCCGAACGGACAGCCTGAGTGCGATGTCGGGGCGAAGGCGATATCTTCGCCCCGTTCCTGCGAGGACTTGCGATGCGGCCAGTCTATCTCGACTATAATGCCACGACGCCGGTCGCGCCCGAGGTCCTCGCGGCAATGATGCCGTTCCTGACCGGCGCCTTCGGCAATCCATCGTCCAGCCATGCGCTCGGTCGCCAGGCGCACGCGGCGGTCGAACGCGCGCGGGCCGAGGTCGCCGGGCTGATCGGCGCGTCACCGGACGAAATCCTGTTCACTGGCGGCGGCACGGAGGCGAACAATCTCGCGATCCGGGGAGCGATTGCCCCTGACGATGGCAGAGCCATCGTCACCACCGCGATCGAACATCCCGCAACCGAGGAATGCTGCCGTTTACACGAGGCCGCCGGGCGCGTCGTCCGGCGTGTCGCTGCCGGTCCCGACGGCATCGTTAGCACTGCGGACATGGCGACAGCGATCGCGCAGGGAACCGGGTTGGTCACGCTCATCCTTGCGCAGAATGAGATCGGCACCTTGCAGCCGGTGGCCGACATCTCCGCCCTCGCCCGTTCCGCCGGCGCCCTGGCTCATACCGATGCGGCGCAGGCGGTCGGCAAGCTGCCCGTCGATGTGCGCGAGCTGGGCGTCGATCTCTTGTCGATTGCCGGCCACAAGCTCAATGCCCCGAAAGGCATCGGTGCGCTGTTCCTCCGCCGGAGCGTCGTCCTGAGGCCTGTGCTCGTCGGCGGCGGGCAGGAACGCGGCATCCGGCCCGGCACCGAGAACGTTCCCTACATTGTCGGCCTCGGCGCTGCCTGCACCCTGGCCGGCGAGCGTCTGAAGCATCGGCGTGCCGCGCTTGCGGCCTTGAGTCAAAGGCTGCTGGCCGGCCTGCGCGAGGCCGTGCCCGGGCTCGTGCTGGTCGGCGATCCCGAGCTCCGGCTGCCGAACACGCTGAACGTCCTGTTCCCCGGTGTCTCCGGGCGGCGCCTGCTCGAGGCCTGCCCCACGGTGATGGCTTCGGTCGGTTCAGCCTGCCATGCCGACAGCGAGGAGCCTTCCGCCATCCTGACTGCGCTCGGCTTCGAGCGCGCGGCGGCGCTGGGCGCGGTGCGGCTTTCGCTCGGCTGGGACAGCACGGCGCAGGACATCGACACCGCGATCACGGAGCTGGCCGGCGCCTGGCGCTCGCTGGCATCGACACGCCAGAGCGCCGCTTGATGGAGACCAAAGAGATGAGCGACACGATCGAGCTCGAAGCCCCGCCGCGCGCCGCGGCGCCGCGCCTCACCAGCCTGGCGCATGGCGGCGGCTGCGGCTGCAAGCTCGCACCCGCGGTGCTGCAGCAATTGCTGGCCGACCATCCGGCCGCCGGCCCCTATCGCCAACTCCTCGTCGGCACGGAAACCGGCGACGACGCCGCTGTCTGGCAGATCGACGACGAGACCTGCGTGGTCGCGACCACGGATTTCTTCATGCCGATGGTCGACGATCCCCATGATTTCGGCCGCATCGCCGCGACCAATGCGATCTCCGACGTCTATGCCATGGGTGGCACGCCGATCATGGCGCTCGCCATCCTCGGCATGCCGCTCGACAAGCTGCCGATCGAGATGACCCGCGAGATCCTGAAGGGCGGCGCCTCGATCTGCGCCGAGGCGGGCATCCCCGTCGCCGGCGGCCATTCGATCGACGCACCCGAGCCGATCTATGGCCTGGCGGTGATCGGCCTGCTGAAGCCGCAGAATCTGCGCCGCAACAGCGGGGCGAAGCCGGGCGACGCGCTGATCCTGACCAAGGCGCTCGGCGTCGGCATCTATTCGGCCGCCTTCAAGAAAGAGCTGCTGTCGCCCGAGGCCTATGACGAGATGATCGCATCCGTGACCTTGCTCAACCGTGTCGGCGCCGAACTCGCCAGGGACGCCGACGTGCACGCGATCACCGACGTGACCGGCTTCGGCATCCTTGGTCACGGGCTTGAAATGGCGCGCGGCTCGCAGGCGACGCTGAAGCTGCAGCTGGCCGCTTTGCCGTTCCTGTCCCAGGCCGGGCGGCTGGCCCGCGAGGGGCGCGTCACCGGCGCTTCGCATCGCAACTGGGCGAGCTATGGCGACGGCGTCGATCTGCCCGCCGGACTTCCGGACTGGCAACGGCATCTCCTGACCGATCCGCAGACCTCGGGCGGATTGCTGGTCTCCTGCGCAGCGGGACGAACGGAGGATCTGCTCGCGCACATCCATGGCCGCGGCTATTCGTCGGCACGCATCGTCGGCACTGTCGAAGCCGGTCTGGGGCGTGTCGTCGTGGCTTGATACTCGCCGTCATTCCCGGGCGGAGCGAAGCGCAGACCCGAGAAGCTCGGAAATGTCAGGGAGCCTTCTCGTCCTGAGATGCTCGGGTCAAGCCCGAGCATGACGTTACGCCTCAGGCCTCCGCCACCTGCAGCCGGCGGCCCCAGACGTCGAAGAATTCGCCCTTGTTGAGCACGAGCCGGTCCTGATCCAGCGCTGCCTCGAGCTCGCGCAGCCGGGCACGCGCGAGCTCGTCGGGCACGAGCCCGCCATCCTCGCGGGTCGGGAAGAAGGCCGCACCGTCCCAGCTCACGCCGGCGCCGCGCAGCAGCATGACGATGTCGCCCCAGTCGAGTTCGTCGCCGACGACATGGACGAAGGTCGAGCGCAGCGGCTCCAGCTTCGGCGCGGCGATCCTGACGAGCACGATCAGCGCGGTGAAGGGCCCCTTGCGGAGCATCTTCGCGAGCCAGCGTTCGAAATCGGTGCCCAGCCCTCTAGAAGTCGACACGTGGCGTATCCGGAATATGGCGCTCGAACAGGTCGTAGAACTCCGTACCGGTCTCGGTGCGGTACCAGACTTCGAAGGCGCGCAGGACATCCTGCGAGGCGGCGCCGGGAACGCCTTCGGTCATCTCGCCCTGCATAACCTCGAACACCGGCACGAGCCGGTCGAGTACCAGCGCCTGTCGCGGGCCGATCTCGCTCCAGCCGAGCGCATCGGCGACGGCAAGACGGGCACGCGGCATTGCCGTTTCCGGCTCGCCGGTATCGGCGATGGCAGCCGCGGCGGTGCGCACCAGGTTGAGCCGGCGGAACGCGTTTGCCCGCTCGCGCGCCAGCGCGTCGATCCGCGTCGCCGCCTCGCGGCGATAGGCGTTCTCGGCCTGGCGCGCATCCTCGGCGGCCTGCTCGAAGCTCGCGATCAGATCGAGGGCGGGCGCTCTTGTCTGCGTCATGGCGCCTTCAGTGAACTGGCGGAAGAGAATGGGAGTCGAACCCACCAGAGACCGTTTGACGGCCCCTCCCGGATTTGAAGTCCGGACGCCCCACCGGGGACGCTTCTCCTCCAGCTTGCGTATCCGGCGGCGGGCCGAACAGGTCGAGCCGTTGCCGATTGATGCGCCTGAGATCGCCGCGGCGGATGGTGACGCCGTGGCGATCGAAGAATTCCAGGATCTGGATCGCGACCTTGCGGCCATTGTCGAGCCTGTCGCGAAACTGCGCGGCGTTGAAGCCGGCGGCATCGGCGGCAGCGAGTTCGGCCGCGATCCCGACCATTTCGGAAACCGTAGCGCGCAGGAAGAAGTGGTCAAGCGCGACCTCGTGCACATCGCCGCGCCGGCCAGCGAGGCGAAAGAGGCGGCGGATGTCGTCCTCGCGGCGGCCGAGCATCTGGCCGATATCGCGCACGCGCGGCGGCCGGAAGCGCTCGCCGGCCCCGATCAGCGGCGCGACGCTGCTCCAGAGCGCCTCGTCCTCCGGCGTCAGCCTGATCTCATGCTCGGGCCGCCTGATCCAGGAACCGACCACGACCAGTTCGCCGACCGCCGCCAGCTGCGCGAGAGCCGTGCGGAACAGGGCGGCAGGCAGCCGCGGCTGGAGCGAAAGCCGAAGCCGCTCCAGCCCCATGCCCTGCTGGTCGGGGTTTTCGACGTGATAGGCCTTCAGCGTCTCGACCAGCGCCCTGGAGAGGCGCTGCCAGATATCCGGCAACATCACCGCTGCACCGATCCGCACCAGCCCGAGCTGCGCGGCCAGCGCTTCGGTTTGTCCAGCGCCAAGCGCGCGGTCGCGGGCGAAGGCATCGAGATCGACGTGATGCGGCGGCACATCGAGCAGGTCGCGCAGCGCCTCGGCATGGTCGCTTTTGGCGAGGGCACGGAGCTGTGCCTGGCGCTCCGGACTGCGACGCTTTCGCTCCGGCGCGCGCAGATCGAGAAAGCGGCCGCCGCCGAGCGTCCGCGAGGCGCTGGCGTCGCGCAGTACGAAGCGGTCGAGCGCCGCGGCCGCGATCGGCGTCTCAAGAACGAGCTGAACCAGCGACGTCGTACCGGGTGCGACCTCACTGCCGAGCAGGACGATGCGTGCGCCGGTTTCGCTGGCGCCGTGATGCAGCCGCACCGGCTGCCACATCGCGAGCGGCTTCTTTTCCGAGGCAAGGACCGTCAGCTCGGCATCGATCCGTGCTGCCGGCGCATGCAAAGCGGGCGAGACGATCATGTCGCCACGCACGATCGCATCCTTCGAGACGTCGGGGCCAGCGAGGTTGAGCGCGCAGCGATCGCCCGCAACGCCGCTTTCGGCCGGGCGGTTCTGGGCGTGGATCGAGCGCACGCGTGCGGTGATGCCGGAGGGCGAGACCGTGACGCTATCGCCTGCCGAGACCTTACCGGACAGCACCGTGCCGGTAACGACCGTGCCGGCGCCGGGCAAGGTGAAGCAGCGGTCGACGGCGAGCCGGAAGGCACTATCGCCACGGCGCATCTGCCCAGTCCGGGCAAGCTCACGCAGCAGCTGTGCAAGCGCATCGATGCCGGCGCCCGTGACCGTCGAAACCGGCAGGATCGGCGCTTCGGCAAAAGGCGTCCCGGCCAGCAGCGCCTCGATCTCTGCTTGCGCCTCGGTGAGACGATCGTCCTCGACCAGGTCCGACTTCGTCACCACCACCACCGCCTGCCCGATCCCAAGCAGGCGGGCGATGTCGAGATGCTCGCGCGTCTGCGGCATCACCCCGTCATCGGCTGCGACCACCATCAGCAGGAGATCGATGCCGGAGGCGCCGGCGAGCATGGTGTGGACCAGCTTCTCGTGGCCGGGCACGTCGATGAAGCCGACGACGCGGCCATCAGCTAGCGGCCAATAGGCAAAACCGAGCGCGATGGTGATGCCGCGCTCCTTCTCCTCCTTCAGCCGGTCCGTATCGACGCCGGTCAGCCGCCGCACCAGCGAGGTCTTGCCGTGGTCGATATGGCCGGCCGTACCGATGATCACCGCCTTAAGCCTCCGCCGGGGAGACGGCAGCGCGCGCGGCCTTGACGAAGGGCGCGGCAAGCAGGCTGCCATTGCGTTCGGCCTCGAGCAGCAGAGCGAGCGCGCGGGCCGGGTCCTTGTCGAGCCCCTGGCCCAGCAGCGTAGCGGCGCCAAGCATCGCCATCGCGTCAGCATCGCCAGCCTCAGAGCCGCGTCGCCACCACTGCGCAGCCAAGTCGGCATCGCGCTCCACGCCGAGCGCATCGTGATGGATCATGCCGAGCCGGGTCATGCTGGTGGCGATGCCGGCCTCGGCCGCCGCCTTCGCCCAGCGCAGCGCCTCCGGCCGATCAACCTCCAGTCCGGTTTCGAGCAGCATCCAGGAGAGCATGTCCTGGGCGGCCGCATCGTCCTGCTCGGCGGCGAGGCGATAGAGCCGCATCGCCTCGCCATTGTCCTGCTCGGTGCCTTCACCCTTGAAATACAGCGTCGCGAGATTGCGCTGGCCGACCGGATCGCCATTCTCGGCCGAGAGCGTCAGCCAGCGCAAAGCAAGAGCCGGATCGCGCTCGACGCCGAGCCCCTCGGCAAAGCAGGCGCCGACATTGTTCTGGGCGCGGGCGACACCGGCATGGGCGAGCGGGCCCCAGATCGCCAGCGCAGCGCCATGGTCGCCACGCTCGACAGCTGCCGTCGCCTCGGCCATCGCCGTGCCGACATCGGCAGGCGCCGCTTTGTCCTTGCCGAACAGGCGGTCAAGCCAGCGCATGGTCCGCTCGCGGCTTCAACCGGCTCAGCTGGCTCGTGAAGGTGGCCTCGTCCTCCAGGCAGCGCAGATCGAACAACAGCGCGCCCTGCGCAATGCGGCCGATCACCGGCAGAGGCAAGGCACGGAAAGCCGCAGCGAGCCCCTCGACCGCCGAGCCGGACGCCTTGGCGGCGGGCTTCAGCGCCAGCCCTGCGCTCGGCAGCGTCTCCAGCGGCAGCGCGCCGGAACCGATCTGGCTGGAGCAATCGACGATCGCGACGGCCCAGCCAGGACCTGCCGCGCTGGCGAGCACCGGCAGCAGCCGCTCGGCCAAGGCATGCAGCTCGGCGGCGGAGCGGGTGAGCAGGCGCAGTGTCGGCAGGCGCTGCGCCAGCCGGTCGGGATCGCGATAGAGCTTCAGGGTCGCCTCGAGCGCTGCCAGCCTGAGCTTGTCGAGCCTGAGCGCCCGCTTCAACGGATTCTTGGCGAGCTTTGCGACGAGGTCCTTCCGGCCGGCGACGATGCCAGCCTGCGGGCCGCCGAGCAGCTTGTCTCCCGAGAAGGTAACGAGGTCGGCGCCGCCTTTCAGCGCGTCCTGCACCGTCTTCTCATGGCGCAGACCCCAGCGCGCCAGATCGACCAGCGTGCCGGAGCCGAGATCGTCGACGAAGGGGATGCCATGGTCGCGGCCGAGCTTGGCGAGTTCGGCAGGCGACACCTCGGCGGTGAACCCCTGAACCAGATAGTTGGAGGTGTGGACCTTCATCAACAGCCCGGTCTGCGGGCCGATCGCCTCGGCATAGTCGCGCAGATGGGTGCGGTTGGTGGTGCCGACCTCGCGCAGCACCGCCCCGGCGCGCGCCATGATGTCGGGCATGCGGAAGGCGCCGCCGATCTCGATCAATTCGCCGCGCGAGACGATCGCCTCGCGCTCCCTGGCGAAGGTGTTGAGCACCAGCAGCACTGCGGATGCGTTGTTGTTGACGAGGACGGCATCCTCGGCCCCGGTCAATTCGCGGATCAGGCCGCGCACATGCGCGTCGCGCTCGCCACGCTGGCCGGCTGCGATCTCGTATTCGAGATTGGTCGGGGCCCGCATCGCCGCGACGACGGCCTCGATGGCCTCTTCCGCCAGCAGCGCGCGGCCCAGATTGGTGTGCAGCACGGTGCCGGTGAGGTTGATGACCGGGCGCTGCGAGGGCCGCTCCCGGTCCTCCAGGCTCGCCAGCGCCCGTTCCGCGATGGCCTCGACCGGGATGGCTGCCACGCCCTCGTCCCGGCGCAGACGCTCCAGTACCTGCCGGACGGCGCCCGTCGCAGCCTGCCGGCCATGGCGGGCGATCGCCAGCTCGCAATGCGGGCTGCGCAGCACCTCGTCGACCGATGGCGGGCGGAAACGTTCGGGTCTGTTCATCAGCTCCCTCCGGGAGACAGAATGGTCAATAGCCGAGCAGGAACGGGTTCACGCCGGCGCGCCGCCAGCCGGCTTCGGAAACGAGAATGTCGAGCCCCAGGCTCGCGACGTCGTCGGCCACCGCCTCGAGCTCGGGATCCTTTCGCTGGTTCAGGATCTTCACATAGGTTTTGCACTCGTCACAGGTCTCGGCCTTGATCGTGTCGGCAATGCCCTCGATCGCCTGGTAGTTGATGCCCTTGGTCGAGCCGCAGGAGACGCATTTCACCCGGACATGGTTCCATTGCGCCGCGCAGAGCGAGCACTGGACATAGCGCACGCCGTCGAGGTCCACCGTGGCGACGATGGCGCTCGTCACCGGCGGGCCGCCGCAGCAAGGGCAGACGCCGTCGGCGACCGGCTGCGGCAGCAAGGCATCGAGCCCGGCCGTGCGCTTGGCTGCGGCAACCTGAAGCGCCGCCGCCGCGAAGATATGGTCGGCGACGGTCTCGGCGGGCACCGCATCGCTGAGCACGGCCGCGAACAAGACGCGCCGACCCTCCTCGTCCGCGGTCCTGGCGCGGCCGAGCGCCTCGTGCGCGAGCTCGGGCATCGCGATCTCGTCCATCAATGCGGTCAGCTTCATGAAGCAGGCGGCAGCGGTCTCATCCTCGGCCAGATCCTCGCGCGGCACGGGCGGCATCGCATTGGCGGCGCGGCGGCGCTGCTCGTCGAGCGAAGGCAGCACGGGCACATCGACCTCGCCCACCAGCCTGTCCTGCGCCTGCGACAATGCGGCCAGGAAGCGCAGATAAGGTTCCAGCTGATGACCGGGTGCGAGCGCATTGAAGCGCATCGCGCGCAGGCCGAAGAGCGATTGCGGTTCGGGCAGGCGCAGGAAGGGCGGCTTGTCACGCTCGGCGATGCCGACATCCTCGAATGTGGCAAAGCCCTGATCTTCACTCATCAGGCACAGACCTTCCGAACCACACGGGTCACGTCGGGGACCGGAGCGGCCCTGGCCGCCTCGGCATTGCTTTACTCTGCCGGGCGCGCGTTATGCCGGCGTGGCGGCGTCTGGCGCTCGTCGATCACGCCTTCCCGCGCTTCGCCGCGCAGCCAGAGCCGATGATGGCGATAGGCCCAGCCGCCGGTCACCTTGCCTTCGGTCATCGCGCTGATCGTGCCACGCACATAGAAGCCGGCATAGATGTGGACGATCACGACGAGCAGCATCGCCACCGCCGCCAGCGCGTGGACGATATGGCCGAGGCGCTGCTGTTCGATGGTGAAGCTGGTGCCGAAATACTCGTACCAGATCATGATCCCACTCACGAACAGGACGATGATCAGCAGCGCCATCAGCCAGAAGATGATCTTCTGCGCGCCGTTATACTTGCCGATCTCCGGCAGGTTCTCCTCGCGCCCGGACATTACCTCGCCGATATGCCCCATCCATTTCGTATCGGCCTTGGTCCAGAAATTGTACCGGACCATCTGGATGAACAGGATGGTGAAGCTCGCCAGCAATACGATGCCGAGCCAGGGATGGAGCCAGCGGGTGTTCGAGCCGCCGCCGAAGAGGCTGCTCAGGAAGAACAGCGAGGGATGGAACAGCGCCGCGCCGCTGATCGCGAGCAGGATCAGCGAGATCGCGGTAATCCAGTGATTGACGCGCACGCGGCCGGGATAGCGGTCGACGGTCGTGCGCTCTTCCTCACGCCTGACGGCCACGGGCGGCCTCCTCGTCGATCAGATGCTCGGCCTCGCGGTCTTCCGCGCGGCTGACGTCGTTGCGCCTGGCCACGGTGGCGTGGACGAAGGCGAAAGCGGCGGCAAAGCCGACTGCTGCCATGCCGGCATATTTGGTCAGACCCTTCCACAGCTCGACGACCTGGCTGATCCGCGGATTCTGCGGCAGGTTGGCGTAGAGCTGCGGCTGGTCGGCATGCTGCAGCACATACATCACATGGGTGCCGCCGACGCCGGGCGGATCGTAGATGCCGGCGTTCCTGAAGCCACGCGATCTGAGGTCGGTGAGCCGGGTTTGCGCGTAGTCCAGCATGGCCTGCTTGGTGCCGAACACGATCGCGCCGGTCGGGCAGGCCTTGGCACAGGCCGGCGCCTGGCCGACCGAGACGCGGTCGGAGCAGAGCGTGCACTTGTAAGCCTTGTGGTCGGCCTGGCTGATGCGCGGAATATTGAAGGGGCAGCCCTTCACGCAATAGCCGCAGCCGATGCAGTGCTCCGAGACGAAATCGACGATGCCGTTGTTGTACTGGACGATGGCGCCGGGCGAAGGGCAGGCCTTGAGGCAGCCCGGATCGGCGCAATGCATGCAACCGTCCTTGCGGATCAGCCATTCGAGATTGCCGCTCTGCGGGTTCTCCCATTCGGTGAACCGCATCAGCGTCCAGGTGTTCGGCGTCAGATCGTGCGGGTTGTCATAGACGCCCCGGTTGATCCCGACCTCTTCGCGCAGATTGTTCCATTCGAGGCAAGCCGACTGACAGGCCTTGCAGCCGATGCATTTGGAGACGTCGATGAGCTTCGCCACCTCAAAATCGTGGCGTATGTCCGGCGGCCGGAAATTGGTGGCCGAGATGCGGGCGAAGTCCTGACTTTGCAATCCTGCCATCGCCGCCTCCCTAGCCGACCGCCGGTCCGTTGCTCGGCTCGACATTCACCAGGAACGCCTTGAATTCGGGCGTCTCGATGTTGGCGTCGCCGACGAACGGGGTGAGGCTGTTGGGGCCGAAGCCCTTCCTGGCCGCACCGGTGAAGCCCCAGTGGAGCGGGATACCGACGACATGGACGGTCTTGCCGTCGCAGATCAGCGGCTTGATGCGCTTGGTCACTACCGCCTTGGCGTGGACCACGCCGCGGGCCGAGGACACCTTCACCCAGCCGCCGGGCTGGATGTTCTTCTCCTTCGCGAGCTGCTCGCTGATCTCGACGAAGAACTCCGGCTGCAGCACCGCATTGACCCAGACATGCTTCGTCCAGAAATGGAAGTGCTCGGTGAGCCGGTAGGAGGTCGCCGCATAGGGGAACTTATCCGAAGTCCCGAGCGCCGCCAGATCGTCCTTGAAGATGCGCGCGGCCGGGTTGCCGCGGATCTTGGGGGCCAGGACGTTGACGACGGGGCTCTCGAACGGCTCGTAATGCGCCGGGAAGGGACCGTCCTTCATCATGCCGCGCGAGAACAGCCGCGCCGTGCCCTCGGGGTTCATGATGAACGGGCCGACATCGCGCGGTTTCGCGGTCGGCGCGATGTCCGGCACGTCGTAGCCGGACCAGTTGGTGCCGTTCCACTCGATCAGCTTGCGCTTGGGATCCCAGGGCTTGCCGTCGATATCGGCCGAGGCGCGATTGTAGAGGATGCGCCGGTTGGCCGGCCAGGAGAAGGCCCAGTTGGAATAGGCGCCGGTGTTGCCGGGATCGCTGGTGTCGCGACGGGCCATCATGTTGCCGCGCTCGGTCCAGCAGCCGGCGTAGATCCAGCAGCCGCAGGCGGTCGAGCCGTCGTCGCGCAGCTGGCCGAAGGTGTCGACCTGCTTGCCCTTCTCCAGCACGATCTTGGTCGGGTCGACCGGATCGTTGACGGTCGAGACGACGTAGCCGTTCAGCTCCTTGGCCATCTCGTCCGCCTGCGGATCGTCCGGATCGCGATAGGCCCAGTGGAGATTGACGATCGGATCCGGGAAGGCTCCGCCCTCCTTCTGGTAGAGCGCGCGCAGACGCTGATACAGCTGCGCCATGATCCAGGTGTCGGTCTTCGCCTCGCCTGGAGGCTCCTGGCCCGGCCAGTGCCATTGCAGCCAGCGGCCGGAGTTGACCAGCGAGCCTTCGTCCTCGGCAAAGCAGGTCGTCGGCAGCTCGAAGACCTCGGTCCGGATGCTCTCGGGCTTGACGTCGTTATGAACGCCCTCGTCCTTCCAGAACCGCGCCGTTTCGGTCTGCAGCGGGTCCATCGAGACCAGGAATTTCAGCTTCGACAGCGCCTGCGTGACCTTGCCGCGGTTCGACAGCGAGAGCAGCGGGTTGAAGCCCTGGCAGAAATAGCCGTTGACCTTGCCCTGATGCATCATGTCGAAATAGCGCAGCATGTCGTAGCCGGGCACGTCGAGCTTGGGCAGCCACTGATAGGCGAAGTCGTTCTCGGGCGTCGCCGCCTTGCCCCACATCGCCTTCAGGAAGCTCACCATGAACTTCCTGTAGTTCTGCCAATAGCTCATCTGGTTCGGCCGCAGCGGCTTGAAGCCGCGCGTCGACATGTAGGTCGAGAAATCGACCTCCTTGTCGGTCCCCAGCGTCAGATAGCCGGGGATCAGGTTCGACATCAGGCCGATATCGGTGAGACCCTGGATATTCGAGTGGCCGCGCAAGGCGTTCATGCCGCCGCCGCGCACGCCGATATTGCCCAGCAGCAGCTGCAGCATCGCCATGGAGCGGATGTTCTGCGAGCCCTTGGAATGCTGCGTCCAGCCGAGCGCGTACATCGAGGTCATGACCTTGTCGCGCGCAGAGGTCTCCGAGATCATCTTGCAGATCGCCAGGAACTTGTCCTTGGGCGTGCCGCAGATGCGCTCGACCATCTCCGGCGTATAGGCCGCGATGTGCCGCTTCAGGAGTTGGTAGACGCAACGCGGATGCTGCAGCGTCTCGTCGACCTGGACATAGCCATCCGGACCGAGCTCGTACTCCCAGCTCGAGCGGTCATAGTCGCGCTTGGCCTCGTCATAGCCGGTGAACAGACCGTCCTGATAGCCGAAGCCTTCCTTCACGATATAGGGCGCGTTGGTGAAGGTGCGCACATAGTCGTGCTGGATCTTGTCGTTGTCGATGCAGTACTTCATCGCCCCGAGCAGGAAGGCGATGTCGGTGCCCTGTCGGATCGGCGCATAGAAATCGGCAACAGCGGCCGAGCGCGTGAAGCGCGGATCGACGACGATCAGCTTGGCGCCACGCTGGGCCTTCGCCTCGGTGACCCATTTGAAGCCGCACGGATGCGCTTCAGCGGCGTTGCCGCCCATGATGACGACGAGGTCGGTGTTCTTGATGTCCGTCCAGGAGTTGGTCATCGCACCGCGACCGAATGTTGGGGCCAGACTGGCCACCGTCGGTCCGTGTCAAACGCGCGCCTGGTTGTCGAACGCCAAGACCCCGAGGCTTCGGACCACCTTGTAGGTCAGGAAGGCGGTCTCGTTGGTCGTCGCCGAAGCCGCCAGGAAACCCGTGGTCAGCCAGCGGTTGACGGTCACCCCGTCCTGGTTGGTCGCGACGAAGTTCTTGTCGCGATCGTCCTTCATCAATCGGGCGATGCGATCGAGCGCCTCGTTCCAGCTGATGCGGCGGAACTCACGCTCGCCGGGGCCGCGATATTGCGGGAACTTGGTGCGCGTCTCGGAATGGACGAAGTCGAGCAGCGCCGCGCCCTTGGGGCAGAGCGTGCCGCGATTGGTCGGATGATCCGGATCGCCTTCGATATGGACGACGGCGGAATGGGCGTTCTTGGACTTGTCGCCCAGGCTGTACATGATGACGCCGCAGGCGACGGAGCAGTACGGGCAGGTGTTCCGCGTCTCGGTGGTCTGAGCCAGCTTGAACGGGCGGACCGCCTGGGCGAGTGCTTCTTCCGGCCCGCCGAAGCCGAGTGCAGCGATGGCCGAGCCGGCTAGTCCGGCTCCTCCCCCTGCTAAAAATTGGCGGCGTGATAGCTCTTTCAGCATCTCATACCTCCCAGAGGGCGCATGTCGCCATTCTCTTAGTTTGGAATAGTGAAACTCTAGGAGTTTGGCGTCAAGACAACACTTTGGTCGACACTGCGGATCCATGTACGGGGTGCGCTTCAGTGCCGCAGCCGTAATATTGCACTGCAACAGAAAATGTATTGCCGGGCTCGTGGCCTTGGCAAGCAGACCTCGCAGTCTTGGCGTGCTGCGCCCAGTGCTGCAGAGGCTCAGCGAATATTCGACCCAGCGTAGGATTATATCCGGAAGCGTCTGCCGAGATATCGAGTTCGCATTGCTGCAGGCCGGATCGGCAATCGATTCGCGGCTACACTCATGACGCGACCGGCGCGCTCAACACATCCCATTACAGATCTTCGCGCCTCTTCCCGGCGCTCCTGCCAGATCAGTGGCGCACCAAGGCGTTGCAATCACGCGATGCTGGGGGATTAACGACCTGGAGAGATTTGGTGGAGCCAGGCGGAATCGAACCGCCGACCTCTTGAATGCCATTCAAGCGCTCTCCCAACTGAGCTATGGCCCCACTCTGCCGACCTTCTTGGGGAAAGGCCGGGAAATCGTCACAGTCCGAAAGCTCTTTCGAGCCGGTCCGCGCTCGTCGCCGCAGCGACGAAGCGCTCTATAGGCAAGCTTGCGCCAAGACACAAGCACTGATGTCACGTTCCTGTCGCGCTTTTTTCAGGAGCGCAATCCGACGCGATTCTGGCGCCGCTCAGGCGTCCTCGTCGCCCTCGATGTCGCCATCGATCAGGTCGGAAACGTCGTCGTCACCTTCCTCGTCCTCTTCCAGGAAGGTGTCGTCGTCATCGCCGGCGACGCCGTCATCCTCGATCTCGATGTCCTCGTCGCTGGTGACCACAGGCTCCTTCTCGGAGGCCTCCGCATCGGCGTCGTCGAGCGAGACGAGCTCGACCGCGCCATCGGCGGCCTCCGTCTCATCCTCGTCATCGGCAGGCTTGGGTGCCGGCGCGGCAGCCTTGGCCTGCGGCTCGAACAGCGAGCGCGGGTAGGACTGGCCGGTATAGGGCGAGACGATCGGATCCTTGTCGAGATCGTAGAATTTGCGGCCCGTGACCGGGCAAACGCGCTTGGTACCAAGTTCCGGTTTCGCCACGGCGTCGGACCTTCAAGTTCGGACAGGGTTCGTAAAAAGCAGGGGCGTCCGTTAGTCGGGCGAAGCGTCGCTGTCAAATCCTGATTTAGCCATCGCACAAGCCTGCGACATCAACTGCAAAACCGCTTCGCATCGGCGCGCCCGGTGCTTTAGAAGTTTGCCTCGACTTGAGCGCCGACGAAAGACGAGATCCGTGCCCGTAACCCAGCCGATAGCCTCCCCGAGCCAGAGGGCAAACCGGCTGGTGATCGCCGTCGATGGGCCGGCGGCCTCCGGCAAGGGCACGCTGGCGCGACGGCTCGCAAGCCATTACGGCCTGCCCTATCTCGACACCGGCCTGCTCTATCGCATGGTCGCCCGCACCATGCTCGATGCCGGCGAGCCGCTCGACGACGCCGAGGCCGCCGCCGCAAGCGCCGCGGGCTTCGACGATGCGGCCATCGACGAATCACGGCTGCGCGGCCGCGAGATCGGCGAGGCTGCTTCGGTGGTGGCGGCGATTCCTGCCGTCAGGCGCGCACTGATCGACCGGCAGCGCCGCTTCGCCGCGACGGATGCCGGAGCCGTGCTCGACGGGCGCGATATCGGCACCGTGATCTGCCCGGACGCTACGGTGAAACTTTTCGTTACCGCGACTCCGGAAGTCCGCGCTGCCCGCCGACACAGGGAACTGGCGGGCCGGGGAGAGGCGGCGACGCTGGACGGCATCCTCGCCGATATCCGCCGCCGCGACGCCCGGGACAGCGGCCGTGGCGATGCGCCGCTCAAGGCGGCTGAGGATGCGGTGCAGCTCGACACCTCCGCGCTTGGCGTCGAGGAAGCCTTCCAGGCCGCGCTCGCCATCGTCGAGGATCGCAGGCGCGGCTAGCCCTGCCGGACCACCGGTTTATCCGGAGCGCTGCTCACTTTTCAGGCTGATACTCCCGCTTTCGTGCTTTGCACGAATCGAAACTGGGCGCAGACTTCAGTGACATTCGTTTGAAGCCTGCCTTCGCCCGAAACCCGTCTTCTTTCGGCGTCACGCTTCGACGACAGATGACGGAGGTTTCGATGCGGCCCTGGCTGTTCGGTCTCTTGAGTCTTGCCGCCGCCGGCCTATGGCCTGCCTCGGCGCCCGACGCACAGCAGGCGGCTGCGCCGCCCGAGGAGGTCGACGTCGCCCTCGTGCTGGCCGTCGACGTCTCCTATTCGATGGATCTCGACGAGCTCGCTTTGCAGCGCAACGGCTATATCGAGGCGTTCCGCTCGAAGCAGTTGCACGAGGCCATCGCCAAGGGCGCGATCGGCAAGATCGCCGTCACCTATTTCGAATGGGCCGGCGGCGACTTCCAGCACATCGTCAGGCCCTGGACCATCATCGAGACGCCGCAATCGGCAATCGCCTTTGCGGAGGAACTCGGCGAGGCGCCGACCCGGCGCGGCCGGCGTACCTCGATCTCAGGCGCGATCGATCTCGCCGTCTCTCTGCTCGAGGCGAGCAATGTCACGCCGATGCGCCGCGTCATCGACATTTCCGGCGACGGCGCCAACAACGACGGCCGCCCGGTGACGGTCGCGCGCGACGCCGCCCGCGACAAGGGCATCTCCATCAACGGTCTGCCGGTGATGCTGAAACAGGCGAGCTATTTCGACATCGACAATCTCGACGTCTACTACGAGGAGTGCGTCGTCACCGGCGTCGGCGCCTTCGTCATCCCGATCCGCGAGCGCCATCAGTTCGTCGATGCGACCCGCACCAAGCTTGTGCGCGAGATCGCCGAGATACCGGCAGGGCCGGAAGCGCTGATCCAGAAGGCGCAAGCCAAGGCGCAACGCGTCTCCTGCATGCAGGGCGAGCGGCAATGGCGCGACCGGATGGGGAACTGAACGGCGCCGTCAGGTCTTGCCGGCGCGAATTGCCCGGCTGGCGTGGAAGAGAATCAGCGTCGTCACGCCGATCACCGACATCACCAGCGGCATGGGCAGCGCACCACCCTTGAGCAGATGGCCGACGAGCAGGCCGACGCAGGCCGCGAGCAGCATCTGGCAGAGCCCCGTAAGGGACGAGGCCGCTCCGGCCCGTTCGGGAAAGGGCATCATCGCCGAGGCCTGCGCCTGCGGCATGGTCAGACCGACGCCGCAGGCATAGAGCGCCATCGGCGCGACGACGCCAACCGGGCCGCCGAAGCCGGTGGCGACACCGGCCAGCATGGCCAATCCCCCAGCCGCGAGGCAGACGACACCGAGCGCGATGACGCCGTCGAGGCCGCGGCGGCCGACCAGGCGCTGCGCGATGATGGTGCCGAGGATGAAGCCGAGCACGGCGCAGCCGAAGGACAGGCCATAGGCCGGCGCCGACAGGCCGTAGACGCCCATCAGCACGTAGGAGGAGCCGGAGATGAAAGCGAAGAGCCCGGCATAGGCGAGCGAGGTCAGCGCGACATAGACCCGGTAGGCGCGGTTGCGCAGCAGCAGCCGGTAGCCACGCAGGATCGCCGGCAGCGACAGGCCGTCCGGCGAGCGCTGGCGCAGCGTCTCCGGCATGATCGTCGCGATGATCGCGAGCATGGCGAGCGCGAAGACGAGCGAGGCGAGAAAGGTCGAGCGCCAGCCGAAGGCGTTCTGCAGCACGCCGCCGAGCACGGGCGCGATCGCCGGCACCAGCCCCATGATCATGCCCATCCGCGCGAGCTCGCGGCCGGCGCGCGGTCCCTCATAGAGGTCGCGCACCATGGCGCGGCCGAGCACGATCGGCCCGGAGGCGCCGAGCGCCTGGGCGAAGCGGGTGCCGATCAGCGCCTCGATCGAGGGCGCGAAGGCGCAGGCGAGCGTGGTCGCGATGAACAGGCCAAGGCCGATCATCAGCACCGGCCGGCGGCCGAGTCGGTCCGAGAGCGGCCCCCAGATGATCTGGCCGGCGGCATAGCCGAACAGGAAGGCGGAGAGTGTCGCCTGCGCTCCGGCGAAGTCCGTGCCCATCACCCGCGCGATCTCGGGCAGCGAGGGCAGATAGAAATCGGTCGAGAGCGGGCCAAGCGCCGTCAGCATGGCGAGGACGGCGGTCATCGCCAGCGTGTCGGGGCGCAGGGGCATCGGCTCTTCCTTCGGACGCCGCCGGTTTATGTCGCCACCGTCAGCCTGTCGAGGCGGTGGCTCGGACGGTCAGCGGAAGAAGATCAGCGTCTGCAGCAGGAAGAGTGGGATCAGGATCGCGCCCGACCAGAGCATGTAGCCGAAGAAGCTCGGCATCGCGACCTTCCGGTCCTTGGCGATGGCGTAGACCATGAAGTTCGGGGCGTTGCCGATATAGGAGTTGGCACCCATGAAGACGGCGCCGGCCGAGATCGCGGTCAGCGTCAGCGCCCCGGTCGTCATCAGCGCCTTGGGATCGCCGCCGGCAAGTTCGAAGAAGACGAGATAGGTCGGAGCATTGTCGAGGAAGGAGGAAAGCGCGCCGGTCAGCCAGAAATAGGCGGTGTTGTTGGCACTGCCGTCGGCATTGCTGACGAGCGCGACGAGCGGGGCGAAGGCGCCGTTGCGTCCGGCCTGGAGCATGGCCAACACCGGGATGATGCAGGCGAAGATGCCGGCGAAGAGTTTTGCGACTTCCTTGATCGGCCCCCAGCTGAATTCGTTGCCGGCCCGCACCGGCTTCGGCGTCAGGACGAGCGACAGGCCTGCCAGCACGAGCAGGACAAGGTCGCGCGCCAGGTTCTGCCATTCGACGGCGATGCCATGGATGGTGAAGGCGACACCCGGCTTCCAGCTCGCCGACATCAGGATGGCGAGGATGACGCCAACGAGCAGGAGCAGATTGACCTTGCCGAAGAGCTTGATGGCGCGATCCGGCGTCGGGTCGCGCAGCGGCGGAAAGCCCTCCTCCTTGCGGAAGAACCAGCTGTCGAGCGCGTAGAACACGGCGAGCAGGATCACGACCGCGGTCAGCGTCTCCGGCAAAAGATGCGTCGTCGTCCAGAAGAAGGAGACGCCGCGCAGGAAGCCGAGGAAGAGCGGGGGATCGCCGAGCGGAGTCAGCGATCCCCCGATATTCGAGACCAGAAAGATGAAGAAGACGACGACATGGACATTGAAGCGCCGGTCGTCATTCGCCCGCAGGACCGGGCGGATCATGATGATCGAGGCGCCGGTGGTGCCGACGAAACTCGCCATCAGCGTCCCGATCGCAAGCAGCACCGTATTGGTCGCCGGCGTGCCATGCAGGTTGCCGGTGATCAGGATGCCGCCGGCGATGGTGAACAGCGCGAAGAGCAGGATGATGAAGGGGATGTAATCGAGCAGGCCCGTGTGCAGCAGCGCGCCGAGCGCCGGGTCGACGCCGCGGAACAGAACGAGGGGCACGACGACCAGGACGGCCCAGAAGGCGGCGAACTTGCCGTAGTTCAGCTCCCAGAAATGCGGGAACAGCACCGGCCCGAGCGCGATCGAGAGCAGCATGCCGGCGAAGGGCAATGCCCAGGCGACGCCCATCGTCGTGCCGCCGATGTCGCCGGCGGCGAAGGCGGCCTCAGGGAAAAGGACGAACAGGAGCGCCGCGCCGGCGAGCTTCGTCAGCATGAAAATCGGCCCTTCCCCCGCCCGCTTGCCGCGGGACGTCGTCGTCACCCCATCGCTGCGACGGTTATATCAAGGCTATGGGAGCGGCAACCGGGCTGCCGCCACCATTATGCCGGCATTCATTCTCATGGAATAATCTTCTCCTGCGGCGTCCCGCCCGCAGCTGATTCGGGACCACCATGTGCCGTTTCCTCGCCTATGCCGGCGCGCCGGTCTTCCTCGAGGACCTCATCGCCTCGCCCTGCCACTCGCTGATCCATCAGTCGCTGCATGCCGAAGAGGCCAAGACCGGCACTAATGGCGACGGTTTCGGCGTCGGCTGGTATGGCGAGCGGGCCGAGCCCGGCCAGTATCGCGAGATCAGGCCGGCCTGGTCCGACGAGAACCTGCTCTCGATCGCACGCCTGGTGCGCTCGCATCTGTTCTTCGCGCATGTGCGCGCCGCGACCGGCACGGCCTCGACGCGGGCGAACTGCCACCCCTTCGTCCATGGCCGGCATCTCTTCATGCACAACGGCCAGATCGGCGGCTACGCGCTGATCAGGCGCAGGTTGGAAAGCCTGATTCCGGACGGGCTCTATGGCGCCCGCGTCGGCACCACCGATTCCGAGGCGCTGTTCCTGCTGGCGCTGGCGCGGATCGCCGAGGGCGCCGCGCCCGGCGATGCCCTGGCGGGGGCGCTTGGCGATGCGCTCGCGCTGATGCAGGAAGCCGGCGTGCGCGAACCCTTGCGCTGCGCTGCCGCACTCGCCGATGGCGAGACGATCCACGCGGTGCGCTGGTCGTCCGATACCAAGCCGCCGACGCTCTATCTCTGCGATCGCGGCGATGCGGTGGTGATCGCTTCCGAACCGGTCGACGCGGCCCGCGACTGCTGGCAGGCCCTGCCCTGCAACACGCTGGTCTCGGTCAAGGCCGGCGCGGTCAGCATGACGCCGTTCGAGGTCGGATTGCGGCAAGCCGCCTGAGCCGACTTGCACCATGCCGCCGCCTGCGCCACATCGCAGGCGCATGCGCGCCTTCGACACAGCCCTCCCGATCGATGCAGTTCTCGACGCCCTCGCCGCCTCGCTGCGCGAGAAGCCGAACGCTGTGCTGGTCGCCCCGCCCGGCGCCGGCAAGACGACGCGCGTGCCGCTCGCATTGCTGGACGAGCCCTGGGCCCAGAAGGGCAGTGAGACCGGCAAGCTGATCGTGCTCGAGCCGCGGCGTCTGGCGGCCCGCGGCGCGGCCAGTCGCATGGCGCAGACACTTGGCGAGCGCGTCGGCGAGACGGTCGGCCTGCGCGTCCGGCTGGGCTCCAAGATCGGACCGAAGACGCGGATCGAGGTCGTCACCGAGGGCGTCTTCGCCCGGATGATCCTCGACGATCCCGCGCTGGACGGCGTCGCCGCCGTGCTGTTCGACGAATTCCACGAGCGCTCGCTCGATGCCGATTTCGGGCTGGCGCTGGCGCTCGACGCGCAGGCCGGCCTGCGCGAGGACCTGCGCATCCTGGTGATGTCGGCGACGCTTGACGGCGCGCGCGTCGCCAGGCTCCTCGGCGACGCTCAGGTGATCGAGAGCGAGGGCAGAGCCTTTCCGGTCGAGACCCGCTATCTCGGCCGCGACCCGCTGAAGCGGATCGAGGATCAGGTCACCGAGGCCGTGCTGCAGGCGCTGAACGAGCAGGCCGGCTCGCTGCTCGTCTTCCTGCCAGGGCAAGGCGAGATCCGCCGAGTCGAGGAGCGCCTGCGCGAAAAACTCCGCGATCCCGCGGTCGAGATCGCGCCGCTCTATGGCGCGCTCGATCAGGCCGAGCAGGACCGCGCCGTGCTGCCAGCGCCGAAGGGCAGACGCAAGGTCGTGCTCGCCACCTCGATCGCCGAGACCTCGCTGACGATCGAGGGCGTGCGCGTCGTCATCGATTCCGGCCTCGCCCGCGTGCCGCTCTATGAGCCCGACATCGGCGTCACCCGCCTCGTCACCCAACGCGCCAGCCGTGCGGCTTCAGACCAGCGCCGCGGCCGCGCCGGCCGCACCGAACCCGGCATCTGCTACCGACTCTGGGAGGAGGCGGCGAACGGCGCGCTCGAAGCCTTTGCCCGTCCGGAGATCCTCTCTGCCGATCTCGCTCCGCTGTTGCTCGACTGCGCCGCCTGGGGCGTCTCTGATCCCTCCACACTCGCCTTCCTCGACCCGCCGCCGGCGCCGGCCCTGAAGGAGGCGCGGACGCTGCTGGGCGACCTCGATGCGCTCGACCCGGACGGGCGCATCACCGAGGACGGCAAGGCGTTGCAGGGCCTGCCGCTGCCGCCGCGCCTCGCGCATATGGTCGTCGGCGCGGCGCATCACCGCCAGGGCGAGCCTGCGGCACTGCTGGCCGCTCTGCTGGTCGAACGCGGGCTCGGCGGCGACGCTATCGACCTCGCCGAACGGCTGGAGCGCTTCGGGCGCGAGCGCGGCGGCCGTGCCGGCGACATGCGCCGCCTCGCCGAGGGCTGGGCGCGGCAAGCGGCGAGCAAGGTGAAGGCGGGCACGGAGCAGCCGCTTTCGCCCGGTTTCCTGCTGGGCCTCGCCTTCCCGGATCGCGTCGCCAAGGCGCGTCAGCCCGGCTCAGGGCAGTACCTGCTCGCCAATGGCCGCGGCGCTGGCCTCGAACCCGGCCAGAGGCTGGCGCGCGAGCCCTATCTCGTCGTTGGCGAGATGACGGGGTCCGCGCAGCAGGCCCGTATCCTCAGCGCCGTCGCGATCAGCGAGACCGAGATCGCCGCGCTCGCCGCCTCCGGCCTGATCAGGATCGGGCTGTCGGAGCGCAACGAGACCGTGTTCGACCGCCAGGCAAGGGCATTGCGCGCGCGTGCTGCCCGCAAATATGGCTCGCTGGTGCTGGCCGAGCGGCCCTTGCCGGTCGAAGCTTCCCCGGAGAATGCCGAGGTGCTGGCGAAAGGCATCGCTGCGCTTGGCATCGAGGCGCTGCCCTGGAGCAAGGGCCAGGCGCAGTTGCGCGAGCGCATCGCCTTCCTGTGTGCGGCGGAGGGCGAGGATGCCGGCTGGCCCGATCTCTCCGATACTGGCCTCGCCGAGACGGCCGCGGATTGGCTCGCGCCACACATCGTCGGGCGGAGTTCTCTTGCCGCCATCACGCCGGGCGATCTCGACGCGGCGCTATCGACCCTCCTGCCCTGGGAGCTGAAGCGGCGGCTCGATGCGGAGGCGCCGACGCATTTTGCCGCGCCGACCGGCTCGCAGCTCGCGGTCGACTATGGCGCCGAGGCCGGGCCGACGATCTCGGTCCGCGTGCAGGAGCTGTACGGGCTGTCGCAGCACCCCTCGCTCGCCGGCGGGCGGGTGCCATTGGTGCTGGAGCTGCTTTCGCCGGCGCATCGGCCGATCCAGGTGACGCGTGACCTGCCGGGCTTCTGGCGCGGCTCCTGGGCTGCGGTTAAGAGCGAGATGAAAGGGCGCTACCCGCGCCATCCCTGGCCGGACGATCCCGCTGCGGCGGCGCCGACGACGCGGGCCAAGCCACGCGGGACGTAAGACGTCAGCCGCCGAACAGGCGCTCGAAGAAGTTCTTCTCCTGCGGCGCCGGCGGCGTCCAGGCGCGGTCGCCCGAGGCGGCCTGCTGGGTCCGCGCCGGCGGCGCGACGCCGGCGACCGGCTCGCCGGTGTCGAAGATCGACTTCGGCGCCGATTGCCAGAGCCCGCCCGGCAATTGCACCGGCTGCTGGCCGGCATGGGCCGTCTTCATGTACTTGCCCCAGATCTCGGCCGGCAGGCCGGCGCCGGTGACGCGCTTCATCGTCGAGTTGTCGTCATTGCCGACCCAGACGGCGGTGACGAGGCGCCCGGTGAAGCCGACGAACCAGGCATCGCGATAGTCCTGTGTCGTGCCCGATTTGCCGCCGACCTCCCAGCCGGGAATGTTGACCTTGCTGCCGGTGCCGCCGGTCATCACCGCGTGGAACATGGAATTCATCATCGAGAGCGTCTGTGGCTGGATCACCGGGCCGAAATTGTTGGCCTTGCGGGCATAGACGACCTTGCCGCTGGTCGATTTGACCTCGCGGATGACATAGGGGAGCACCGACTGGCCGCCATTAGAAAAGGTGGCATAGGCCGCGGTCATCTCGAGCGGCGTCACCTCCGACGTGCCGAGCGACAGCGATGGGTTCGGCTGCAATGACGAGTTGATGCCGAGGCGCTGGGCCGTGCGAATGACCTCGCGCGGCGTCACCTCCTGGATCAGGCGCGCCACGACGGTGTTCAGCGAATGGGCGAAGGCGGTCTGCAGCGTCACCGGGCCGCGGAAGGTGCGGGAAAAATTCTCCGGCTCCCAACCCTTGATCGAAACCGGGGAATCATCGCGGATCGTATCCGGCGTCAGGCCCTTTTCGATCGCGGTGAGATAGACGAAGGGCTTGAAGGACGAGCCCGGCTGGCGATGCGCGGCAGTGGCACGGTTGAACTGGCTCTTGGTGTAGTCGCGCCCGCCGATCAGCGCGCGGATCGCCCCGTCGGGCGCCAGCGAGACCACTGCGCCCTGCGAGGCGTTCAGCTTGCCGCCCTGCGCCGCGAGCGCCTCGACCAAGATGGTTTCCGCCAAGCCCTGCAGCTTGGTGTCGATCGTGGTCAGCACGGTGACATCGCCCTCGATCGCACCGATGAAATCGTCGAGCACGTCCATGACATAGTCCGCGGCGTAGTTGACCGAGCCGGCGCCGACGCGCTCGGGCACCTCGGCCGGCGCGCCGAGCGCGGTCTTGGCCGTGGTCTGCGAGATCAGCCCCTGCTCGGCCATCGCCGAGATCACCAGCTGGGCGCGCTTCTCGGCCGCGTCGGGATTGCGGTTGGGCGCGAGCCGCGAGGGCGCCTGGACGAGACCGGCGAGCATCGCCGCCTCGGCGACCGAGACCGAGCGTGCCGACTTGTTGAAATAGCGCTGCGCGGCCGCCTCGACGCCATAGGCGCCCGAGCCGAAATAGACGCGATTGAGATAGAGCTCGAGGATCTGGTCCTTGGTGTAGGTCCGCTCCAGCCAGAGCGAGAGGATCGCCTCCTGGATCTTGCGCGCCGCGGTGCGCTCCTGGGTCAGGAACAGGTTCTTGGCGAGCTGCTGGGTCAGGGTCGAGCCGCCCTGGACGCCGCCGCGCTTGGTCAGGTTGTTGACGACAGCGCGGGCGAGGCCGATCGGGTCGATGCCGAAATGCTCGTAGAAGCGCCGGTCCTCAATCGCGACGAAGGCTTTCGGCAGATAGGGCGGCACTTCGCCGATGGTGATGGTGCGCCCACCGGTCTCGCCGCGATTGGCGAGCAGCGTGCCGTCAGCCGCGAGGATGGCGATGTTGGGCGGCCGTTTCGGCACGGTGAGCTGATCGATCGGTGGCAATTGCGCGGCGTGATAGGCGACGACGCCGCCGACGGCGAGCACCGCCCAGAGCCCCATGACGACGCCCCAGTAGAAGATGCGGCCGAGGAAGGAGCCGCGCCTGCGACGCTGCTTGCGGCCACCCTTGCTGCGCTCATTCTGCTGGCGGCGCGGTTGCTGGCGCGGTGCCACCGGATTCCTTCCTCCGCGATAGGGACGGTCCTCGGCCGACAGGCGCAGACCGCCGTCGTCGCGCTCGTAATCGTCGCGCGCACGCTCGAATGACGGCTCGCGCCGCTCACCGCCTCGTTTCGACCGGTCGTTCATCCCGCCCCGTTCAGGCCCCGTCACCGCGCTGCGATCCACAGCCCGACGATTTTCCAGACAGGATTCAAACATGGCGCTTTTAAGGGGTGGTTAAGCCCGATTCCGGCGAATTTTCCGCAATGGTGAACGAGGCCGCCGCTGTTGCGGATTTGCCGCGTAATGATTTTGCTGCACTGCAAACGAAAACGTGACTTGATCGACCTTGCTTGCACAGAGACAAGCGCATGGCGACGAGGAAGAGTTCTTCGCCAGCAAACCCAATCACTTAGCAAATTTTTCCAATTCGAAACCGGACGGAAGGCAACCGCCCATGCAGGCTCTCAACTCATTGACTCGCTATGCGCCGCAGGCGCTCGCGCTGCTGCGCATCGCCACGGCGCTGATCTTCATCGCCCATGGCACGCAGAAGCTGTTCGGTTTCCCGGCTCCTCCGGCCAGCGGGCTGCCGGCAATGTTCACCCTGTTCTGGTTCGGCGCGATCCTCGAAGCCTTCGGCGGCCTGCTCATCCTGATCGGCCTGTGGACGCGCCCCGTCGCCTTCATCCTCGCGGGCGAGATGGCTTACGCCTACTGGATGTTCCATGCGCCGCGGAACGTCTACCCGCTGCTGAACAATGGCGACGCTGCGATCCTCTACTGCTTCATCTTCTTCTATCTGGTCTTCGCCGGCGCTGGCGCCTTCGCGCTCGACAATCGCTCGAAGTGACCCGGCGCACAGCCTGAAACGAAGAAGGCCCGCCCTCGATGAGGGCGGGCCTTCTTGATTCTGCGATCGTCGGATCAGACCGCAGCCGAGATCCAGCGCGACAGATCGCTCTTGGGGGCGGCGCCCACCTTCTGCGAGGCCAGTTTGCCGTCCTTGAACAGCATCAGCGTCGGGATCGAGCGGATGCCGAACTGGGCTGGGATCTGCTGGTTCTCGTCGACGTTCATCTTGACGATCTTGACCTTGCCGTCGAGCTCGCCAGCGATCTCCTCGAGCGCCGGGCCGATCATCCGGCAAGGGCCGCACCACTCGGCCCAGAAATCCACCACCACCGGCTCACTCGACTTCAGCACATCGGCCTCGAAGCTCGCATCGGTCACTTTGGTCGTCGCCATGGCTTACCGCCTTTCGATTCGCATGCGGCCACACTGCCGCTATTCATCGCCGAAGCTATGAACGAGCGGCCGCAGGGTCAAGGCTGGCTCACCTTCCGGTGAAGCGGGGCTGATCCGTCATATTCGCCAGGGTGGCGTCAAGCAGCTCGGCGCTCGGCTCCAGCGGCTTCAGGCTCGCCGTGTAGATCGCCACCGCGCGGACGCGGCGACCGGGATAGATCTCGCCGATGAGCCGGCGATAGACCGCGAGCTGCGCCAGCGTCGAGGCCGGCAGCGCAGCTGCGTTCGCGGGCGGGCGGGCCGCGGTCTTGAAATCGGCGATCAGCACCTCGTCGTCGCTGACGGCGAGCCGGTCGACCCGGCCCTGCACCGGCCGCCTGCTGCCATCAGCCATGGTGATCTCGCCAGCAAGCGGCACCTCAGCGAGGCTGCCCGGTCCGAACAGTGCGCCGAATTCCGGCGTGGCGATCAGCGTAAGCGCATCCTCGATGATCTGCTTGCGACGCTCCTGCGGAAGCGAGCCGCCACGTGCCTCTGCCAGCACATGGGCGGTGCTGGCACGCCGTTCGGGCGGCACCTCCGGCAGGACCTGCAACAACAGATGCGCGAGCCGGCCGGCCGCCGCCGCATTGGCGAGGAAGGGACCGTCATGCGGCCGCTCCTGCGCATCGGCGGCGGACAACGCGCTCGAAGGTCGTAACGGCGGCGCCGGCTCGGCCTCAGCAGGCGCGGCATGCATCAACCAATCGGGCGGCGTGGCAACAATCGATGCGGCAGCGCTCTCCTCGGCCGCGATTTCCCCCAGCTGCGAGACCATGAAGCGACGGACCTCGCCGTCGCCATCGGGAGCCGGCACGTCCCGCAGCCAGGGCTCGGAGCCGGCGAGGCCGAGCTCGGCCATGGCGTACCAGGAGCCTTCCGGCGCCTCGCCCTTGGCCTGGACGCCGCAAAGGATCAAGCGCTCCTCGGCGCGGGTCAGCGCGACATAGAGCAGGCGGTGATGCTCCTCGACCATCTGCGCGACGATCGCGTCCTTGGCCCGCCGCATCGCCGCGGGATCATCGGCCCGCTTGCTCGGCCAGACCGGGACCTGCGCGCCGCGCGGCGGTTCGACCGCCATCAGCTTCGGCAGGCGCCGCTCGCCCGGGGCGATGCCGAGATCGGCGAGGATGACGACCGGCGCCTCCAGCCCCTTCGAGCCATGCACGGTCATCACCCGGACCTCGCCGGCACTGGCCGAGAGGTCGCGCTTCACTTGCGTCGCCACGGCACCGATATGATGCAGGAAGCCGGCGAGCGAGGGGCCGTAGCGGCGCTCATGATCGAGCGCGGCGCTGAGGAAGGCGTCGAGCGCATCGCCCGCCTCCGGGCCGAGCCGGGCGAGGGCGAGATTGCGGCCACCGCCCGGGCCGAGCAAGCCGGCGAAGAAGCGGAACGGGCCGCAGCGCCCGGCTTCTTCGGCAAGTTCTGTCAACCGTGCCTCGATCGCGGCATAACGTGGCTCATCCTTCGCAGCGGCGAGGAAAGCCTCGCGCAAAGAGCCCTTCCGCTCCGGCGCGAGCCGCATCAGGTCGTCGTCGTCGAGGCCGAAGAGCGGTGTCTTCAGCGTGATCGCCAGCGAGAGATCGTCCTGCGGCAGCAGGATGGTGCGCCCGAGCGCGACGAGATCCTCGACCGCCGGATGGTCGGCGAGCGTCAGCCGGTCGCGGCCGGCGACGGGCACGCCGCGATCCTTCAGCGCCTTGACGATCGCTTCGAACAGCGCGCCGCGCTGGCGCAGCAGGATCATCACGTCGCCCGGCCTGAACGGCCGGCCGATATCGTCGCGGCCAGCCTCGCTCCAGCGCTTCAGCACATCGGCGATGCGGGCGGCGAGCTTGACCAGCCCGGAACGTCGCTCGGGCGCATCGACCGGCGTCGTCCAGGCATCGGGCTTCTCGCCGGCATCATCGGCCGAGACCGGCCAGAGATCGACGGCGCCGATCGAGGCACGCCTGACCGTGTCGTGCCGCTCGGGCCCGGCGCCGCCGTCGAAGACCAGGCCGCGCCAGTGTTCCCGTGGCGCGAACACCGCATCGACCGCGCGCATGATGTCGGGCGCCGAGCGGAAGGAGGTGGTGAGGCTGATCGGCTCGAAGCGCTGGCCGGCCTCCTGGAGGCGCCGGCCGAGCAAACGTCGCTCCTCGCTGAAATGGGCGGGCGCCGCGCCCTGGAAGCCGTAAATCGACTGCTTCTCGTCGCCGACGACGAAGACGGTGCGCGGCCGGACCAGCTCGCGCGCACCCTCGCCGGCCGAGAACTCCTCGGCGAGGCGGCGCAGGATCGCCCATTGCGCCTCGCTGGTGTCCTGCGCTTCGTCGAGCAGGATGTGGTCGATGCCGGCGTCGAGCTTGTAGAGCGCCCAGGCCGGATCGACCCGGTCGAGCAGCGAGCGTGCCTTGGCGATCAGGTCGTCATAATCGAGCAGCGAGCGCTGCGCCTTCAGCCGGCGATAGGCAGCGAGGATATGCGTCACCAGCACGGCCAGTGCCGCGCTGCGCTCGCGAACGATGATGGCGTTGAGCTGGTCGATCGCTTCGGTGAGGCAGACGGCGAGCGCATCGAGCGCCGCGTCGAGATCGGCCGGCAGGACGCTGTTGCCCTTGCCGCGGACATGCTGGGCGACGTTGCCCTCGGCGGTGAGCAGGCCGGCGCGACAGGCCGCGACCGGATCGATTCCCGGCGCATTCGAGGACGCCAGCCTGATCGCGGCGGCCGCCTTGGCACGTGTCGCGCTGCCGGCCTCGAAGGCGGCGACGAGCCGCTCGAGATCGGGCACGGCGGCCAGTTCGCGCTGGAAGCGCTCGAGCACCGTCTCAGCCGTCAGCTCCGGCGCGATGCCGAGGAACGCCGAGAGCCCAGCGACGATCTCCTCGGGCCTCCGCGCCCGGCCATCGGCATCGCTGAACACGGCGCGCTGGTGCAGCGCCTCGCGCATGATCTGGTCGAAGGTGTCCTGCGCGGCATGCTCGGCCATGAAGCGCAGCGCCCGCGCCTGCGGCCCGTCCGGATCGGCCTCGGCGGCGGCGAGCAGGTCGCGCCTGGCATCGCGCATCAACTCGTCCTGGGCGAGGTCGTCGGCGACCTCGAAGCGCGGCGGGACATTGGCCTCGAAGGGAGCGCTCTGCAGCACGCGGGTGCAGAAGGCGTGGATCGTCTCGATCTTGAGGCCACCCGGCGTCTCCAGCGCCTGCGCGAACAGGCGCCGCGCCCGGCTGATATCGCTCGGGGCCGGCAGCTGCCCTGTCAGCGCCGACAGGGCCGCCCATAGCACGGAATCTGAGGCGACGGCCCAGACCGAGAGCGCCCGGAAGACCCGGTTCGACATGTTGGCGGCGGCGGCCTTGGTATAGGTGATGCAGAGCATCCGGCCGGGCGCGACGCCGTCGAGCAACAGGCGCAATACGCGATTGACCAGCACATGGGTCTTGCCCGAGCCGGCATTGGCCGAAACCCAGGCGCTGAGATCGGGCTCGGCCGCCAGCGCCTGGTTGCGGCGCGTCTGCTCGGGGATGGTCCAGCCGGAGGTCATGGCGCGCCTCGACGAAGCTCCGGAACCACGACAGGCCCTCTCTCCCGGAACGGGGGAGAGATGGAGAGGGGGCTGGTGCCGCAGTCGATCAGCGTTAGAGCAAATGCCCCCTCCCAACCCTCCCCCGTTCCGGGAGAGGGCTCCCGCGCTTCACAAGCACGGCCGAGACGCTGATATCGGCCCGAATTTCCCCTGCTCATGCCTCGTCTCCGGCATCGCCGCCGAGATCAGGCGCCGCCGACCATTCCTTGACCCGGGCGAGCTGGTCATAGGGGCTGGCGTATTTGATGTAGGCCGGCGCACGGCGCGACAGCCAGGGCTCGCGACCGGCGCGCAGCACGGCGAGATGGTCGAGCAGTTGCGCGAGATGGCGGGCGGTGACGTCGGCCTGCGCCTCGTCCTTGAACGACAGCTTCTTGTCCTTCTCCCAGCTCTTGGGATCGTGGTTGAGCCTGAGATAGAGCAGCGCCTCGACCGGGCCGGGCAAGATATCCGGCGAGAAGCCGTGGCGCTGGGCGAGCTCGGCTTCGAGCGTCAATTGCGGAGCGAAGCCGAGGCGGACCTGCTCCTCGCTCGGCGGCGCGCCGGTCTTGAAATCGATGATGCGCAAGGCGCCCTCGCGCGTGACCTCGACGCGGTCGGCCCGGCCGGTCAGCAGGATCGAGGAACCGTCGATCAGCGGGAACTCGGCTTGCGTATCGCGCTCGACCGCGACGCGGGCGAGCCCGGGCCGACGCCTTTCCTCCCAGCCGATGAAGTTCTGCGCGATCAGCAGGAAGCGCGGCCACCAGAAGGCGCGCACCTCCGGCGTCTCCTCATAGGCGCGGAAGAAACGCTCGCCGATCTCTGTCAGGCTGCCATAGGCGCCGGCCGGCACCTGCTCCGGATAGGTTTCGGCGAACGTACCGACGATGTCGTGCAGCAGCGAGCCGCGATCGGTCGCGCCAGGGTCCTCGACCAGCTCCGGCAGGGCGTCGAGCCTGAGGATCTTGCGGGCGTAGACCGCATAGGGGTCGCGATAGAGCGTCTCGACCTCGGTGACGCTGAGCCGCTTCGGCTGCAGATGCGCCGCCGGATAGGGTTTTGGCCGCGGCACGGGCAGGAGGTCGGCGGGCTTGCCGAGCAACCCGGCCCAGGCGGTGAGATCGCGCCCGCGCGCCTCGGCCGCCTGCCAGGCTTCGGGCGGAGCGACCGCCTTGAGGCGCTGCCAGAAGCGCGAGGGGATCGTCTCGGCTTCGCCGGCCTTGCGGGCGCGGGTCAGCGTCACCCTGCCGGCCAGAGCCGCCGCGACGAAGTCATGCGCGGTCTGGCCGATGCGCCGTTCCGGTGGCGAAAGGCCGAGCTCGGCCCGCATCGGCCGGTTGACGAAGGAATCGGTCTCGGTCGCCGGTGGCCAGACGCTCTCGATCAACCCGCCGAGCACGACATGCTCCGCTTCGAGCAGGCGGGCTTCGAGCAGGCCCCAGATCTTGACGCGGGGATGGCCGGGATCGCGACGCTGCACGACGCGCTCGCCGATCAGGCCTTCGAGAATGGCGATCCAGTCGCGGGCGCGGCCTTCCCCGGGCGCCTCCCGCAAGGCGGCATCGAGATCGTCGAAGAGCGCGGCGAGCGCCTCGCCATCCGGACCGCGCCAGGCGAGGACGGCGCCGGTCTCGTCGGCGCTCAGCTTTTCGACGGCGCGCTGGGCCTGCGCCGCGATCTCGCGCAGTTCGGGTGCAGAGCCGGCCAAGGCTGCCATGAGCGGCGCGAGCGCATCTTCCAGCGCCGCCAGCACCTCATCGGCCGCGCCGACATCCTCGTCTGTCAGCTTGCGGCGCGGACGCGGCGCATAGGTCGCCTTGCGCAGCTCCGGCATCGCCTCGAAGGCGCGGCGCAGGCCGGCGAAACCGGGACCGACGGCCTCACCGCGCCAGCAGCCAATCTCCAGCGTCGCCGCGCCCTGGCGCAGGCGGGCTTCCGTCAGTCCGAGGCGGCAGAGCGGATGCGCCAGCAGCGCAACCAGGCTCGCCGGCGAGAGATCGCCATCGACCGCATCGAGCGCCAGCCGGAGCAGGGCGCCCGCCGGCCAGCGGCCGAGCGGCATTCCGGCGGAATCATCGGCCTGGATGCCCCAGCGCTTGAGCTCGACCGCGACGCGCTCGGCAAGGCCGCGATCGGGCGTGATCAGCGCAGCACGGGCGCCCGGCTCCTCCAGAGCTTCGCGCAGGGCGAGCGCAGCCGCCAGCGCCTCCTCGCGCTCATCCGCCGCCTCGACGATCCGCAGGCCGTCGAGCGCTTCGGCTGCAAGGGGCGCGGCGCCGGCCCAGTCGTCGGTGACCGAGGCCGGCAGCAAAGCGCGGCGCAGCAGATCACGGCGGGCTTCCAGCCCGGGCGACGGCTCGGCGACGGCGACAACCTCGTCACGGCTTGCGCCGATCTCGTCGAGCAGGCGATGCAAGGCCGCCTGCGGATGCGAGGGCGCCGGCTCCTGGACAATGGCGCGCCAGCCCTGCTCGGAGAGCGCCTCGTCGAGATCGGGCAAAACGACGGCGCCGTTCGGGGCGCGGGCGAGCGCGGCAAGCAGGCGCGCCGTCGCCGGCACAGTACCGGTCGAACCGGCCGCGATCACCGGCCCATGGAAATCGCCGGCGAGCAGGCGCTCGCGCTCGGCCGCGAGCATGCGGTTGCGGAATTCGGCCGGATCGCACTCGCCGCGCTGTTCGAGAATCGCTGGCCAGGCTCCGGCGATGATGTCGAGGAAGCGGGCGTTGAACTGCCAGATCTCGTCGAAGCGGGCGGCGTCGAGCCCCTTCAATCGCGCCGGCGAGACGCCTTCGGTCTGGAGCTGGTCGAGCAGATGGGCGAGGTCGCCGGCGAGCGCCCAGGCCTCGGCCAGGGTCGCCGGCATCAGCGACGGTTCGGCCGGATCGAGCTTGAGATGCTGGCGGTTGGCGGTGCGACCCCAGGCCGAAATCAGCGTCGTCAGGATGAAGCGACGACGCAGCGGATCGATCGGCGCGACCCGCCCAAGCGCCAGTGCATCGCCCGCACCGGCGATCAGCGCCGTCTCGGCTTCGTCGACATCGCCGAGCGGGACGATGCGCGGCAGCAGCAATGGCCGGCCGCCGAGCTTTTCTGACAGGATCGTGCCAAAGGCCCGCGCCGCGCGCTGCGTCGGCAGATAGAGCGTGGTGCGCGAGAGGGCAGCGGGATCGCCGGGGTCGAAAGCCCGGCCGAAGCGGCCGGCGATCAGCGCTTCGGCCAGCACGGAGAGGAAGGGCGCGCCGGCCGGGATGCTGAACAGGTTGAGCCCGGCCATCGCGGCTCACCCGCTCTGATGGGCGGCGTAGGCCTGCTCCGCCAGCGGGATCGCCTCGGGCGTGCCGACATGCAGCCAGCGCCCGTCGAGCAGATGGCCGAACAGGGTTCCCCTGGCGATGCAGCGGTCGAACAGCAGGTTCAGCGAGAACGGCCCATCCGGCGTATCGACGAAGAGTTCCGGCTTGATGATCGCGACGCCGGCATAGACGTAAGGCGCGCTCGCTGCCTGCCCGCGCCGCGCCAGCCGGCCGGCTTCGTCACGGAAGAAGTCGCCGGCGCCGTCGAAGCCAACACTGCTCTCACGCTCGGCGAGCAGGAGCAGCATGTCCATGCGCGCCGCATCCCAGGCCACGGCCATGGCGGCAATGTTCGACGCTCCCCGTTCGCTCCAGAGCGAATCCGAGTTGATGTGGAAGAAGGGCTCGCCGCCGAGCAGCGGCAGCGCCTTCTTCACACCGCCGCCGGTTTCGAGCAGCAGGTCGCGCTCGTCGGAGATGGTGATCTGCGGACTGGTGCGGCCGGCGACGCGCGCCTCGATCTGCTCGGCGAGGTAATGGACGTTGACCACGGCGTCCGCGACGCCGGCCTCGGCCAGCCGGTCGAGCGCATGGTCGAGCATGGTCTTGCCGGCAATCGCCACCAGCGGCTTCGGCATCCTGTCGGTGATCGGGCGCATGCGCTTGCCGAGCCCGGCGGCGAGCACCATGGCCCGGCGGATCGGCGGCGAACTGGTCTGCATGACGTGAACGAATCTCCCGCCGGCCAAGACTGCTACATCAGCCATGGCCGGCGCGATTGCTCAAGTCCGGCAGCAGCTCAAAGGAAGCTGGCGATCTCCTCCAGCGGCTTCTTGCCGATGGCGGGCACGACGCAGCCCTCGGCGGGATAGCCGACCACCAGCAGGATCAGCGCCTTCTCGTTGTCAGGCCGGCCGCAGAGCTGGTTGAGGAAATTCATCGGCGCCGGCGTATGCGTCAGCGTCGCCAGGCCCGCCTGATGCAGCGAGGCGATCAGGAAACCGGCGGCGATGCCGACCGATTCAGGCACGTAATAGTGCTTCACCTTACGACCTTCGGCATCATAGCCCCAGCGCTGGGCGAAGATCGCGATCAGCCATGGCGCCGTGTCGAGGAAGGGCTTGTGCTCGTCGGTGCCGAGATGCTCGAGCGCATCGAGCCATTCCTCGCCGGCGCGGCCGGCATAGAAGGCGCGCTCCTCCTCCTCGGCGCCCTCGCGGATTTTCTTCTTGATCTCGGGGTCGGAGATGCAGACGAAGGTCCAGGGCTGCTGATTGGCGCCTGATGGCGCGGTGCCGGCCGTCGCAACCGCCGCTTCGATGATCTCTCGCGGCACCGGCCTATCGGAATAATCGCGCACCGTGCGGCGCTTCTTCATCGTCTCCAGGAATTTGAGCGCCTGCGCCTTCATCTCCTCCTCCGGCAAGCCCAGGAAGGCGAGCGGCATGGTGACATAGGCGTTCATCGATTTCCTCCTGACAGCTTCTTGCGGGCACTGCTGCTTGCACAATAGACCATCCCGGCGCGCAGCCCTATGGTCCCGGCCATGACGAACGACAGCTCCCAGCTCAAGCCCGGCGACCACCTCTTCCTGGTCGATGGCTCGAACTTCATCTTCCGCGCCTATTTCCAGTCGATCAACCAGGACCGGAAATACAATGCCCGCTCGGACGGTTTGCCCTCGGGCGCGGTCCGCTTGTTCGCGACAAAACTGTTCCAGTTCGTGCGCGAGGGCGTGCTCGGCGTGAAGCCGACCCATCTCGCCATCGTCTTCGACAAGAGCGAGAACTCCTTCCGCAAGGAGATCTACCCGGCCTACAAGGGCAACCGCTCCGACCCGCCGCCGGACCTGATCCCGCAATTCCCGCTGATGCGCGACGCCGTGCGCGCCTTCGGCCTGATCCCGGTCGAGCAGGACATCTACGAGGCCGACGACCTGATCGCGACCTATGCGAGGCAGGCGCGCGAAGCCGGCGCTGACGTGCTGATCGTCTCGGCCGACAAGGATTTGATGCAGCTCGTGCGGCCGGGCGTCGCCATGTACGATCCGGCCTCGGGCGACGCCAAGAAGGGCGCCGGCTTCCGGCCGGAGCGGCGCATCGGCGAGCCCGAGGTCGTCGAGTATTTCGGCGTCACCCCCGACAAGGTCACCGATGTCCAGGCACTCGCCGGTGACGCTACCGACAATGTCCCGGGCGCGCCCGGCATCGGCATCAAGACCGCGGCGCAGCTCATCGGCGAGTACGGCGATCTCGAAACGCTCTTGAAGCGTGCCGGCGAGATCAAGCAGCCCAAGCGCCGGGAGACGCTGACCAATCCCGAGGTGGTCGAGAAGGTCCGCATCTCGCACAAGCTGGTCACGCTGGTCGAGGACGTGCCGGTCGAGACGCCGGTCGGCGAGCTCACCTTGAACCAGCCCGATCCGGCCAAGCTGATCGCCTTCCTCAAGGCGATGGAGTTCACCACCATCACCAAGCGTGCAGCTGAAGCTTACGAAGCCGATGTCGCGGCGATCGATGCCGATCCCGACCTCGCCCCGGGCGGCGCCCGCGCCGCTGCGCTCAAGGCGCTCTATGCCGAGACGGACCTGCCGGTGGTCGGAGCGGCTGTGGCGGTCGCCACCGATGGCGACACGACAGTCGTCGCCGCCGCGGTGGTGGAAGGCAAGGCTGCGCCCGTGGCCGATGGCTGGCTGCGGCCGGCCGATCTCGCCGCGGCGCGCAAGGATGCGGCGATCGCGGTCAAGATCGATCATGCGGCTTACGAATGCGTGCGCACTATCGCCGATCTCTCGCGCTGGATCGGCTGGGCCTATGAGGCCGGCCAGGTCGCGCTCGACACCGAGACCAACTCACTCGACGTGATGCAGGCCGATCTGATCGGCATCTCGCTCGCGGTCGCGCCCGGCAAGGCCTGCTATATCCCGCTGCAGCACCGGGCCGGCGACGGGCTGTTCGATTCCGGCCTGCTCGAAGGCCAGATCCCGCTCGACCAGGCGCTGGCCGAATTGAAGCCGCTGCTCGTTGATCCCGGCGTGCTCAAGATCGGCCAGAACCTCAAATACGACATCGCGGTGTTCAACCGGCATGGCGTCGAGGTTGGCCCAATCGACGACACCATGCTGATCTCCTACGCGCTCGACGCCGGCAATGGCGGGCAGGGCATGGACCGGCTCTCGGAGGTTCATCTCGGCCACAAGCCGATCGCCTATTCGGAGGTCGCCGGCACCGGCAAGAGCCAGGTCACCTTCGACAAGGTGCCGCTCGACAAGGCGACCGCCTATGCCGCCGAGGACGCCGATGTCACCTTGCGGCTCTGGCTGGCGCTGAAGCCGCGGCTGGTGCCCGAGCGCAAGACCACCGTCTACGAGACGATGGAGCGCCCGCTCGTGCCGGTTCTCGTGCGGATGGAGCGGCGCGGCATCTCGATCGACCGGCAGATCCTGTCGCGCCTCTCCGGCGAGTTCGCCCAGTCGCTGGCGCGGCTGGAGGACGAGATCCACACGCTCGCCGGCGAGAAGTTCACCATCGGCAGCCCCAAGCAGCTCGGCGACATCCTGTTCGGCAAGATGGGCCTGCCCGGCGCCAAGAAGACCGCGACCGGGCAATGGGCGACCGGCGCCGGCGTGCTCGAGGACCTCGCCGAGCAGGGCAACGAACTGCCCGCCCGCATCTTGGATTGGCGCCAGCTCGCCAAGCTGAAATCGACCTATACCGACTCGCTGCCGACCTATGTGAACCCGCAGACGCACCGGGTCCATACGTCTTACGCCTTGGCTGCGACCACCACCGGCCGGCTCTCCTCCTCCGAGCCGAACCTGCAGAACATCCCGATCCGCACCGAGGCCGGGCGCAAGATCAGGACCGCCTTCGTCGCCGAGAAGGGCCACAAGCTGGTCTCGGCCGACTACAGCCAGATCGAACTGCGCATCCTCGCTCACATGGCCGACATTCCGCAGCTGCGGCAGGCTTTCGCCGATGGCGTCGACATCCATGCGATGACCGCCTCCGAGATGTTCGGTGTCCCGGTCGCGGGCATGCCGAGCGAGGTGCGCCGGCGCGCCAAGGCGATCAATTTCGGCATCATCTACGGCATCTCGGCCTTCGGCCTCGCCAACCAGCTCGGCATCTCCCGCGAGGAGGCCAGCGCCTATATCCGCAAGTACTTCGAGCGCTTCCCCGGCATCCGCGACTATATGGACCAGGCCCGCACTACGGTGCGCGCCAAGGGCGCGGTCGAGACGATCTTCGGCCGGGTCTGCCATTTCCCGGCGGTCGCCTCGAAGAACCCGTCCGAGCGTGCCTTCGTCGAGCGCCAGGCGATCAACGCGCCGATCCAGGGCTCGGCCTCCGACATCATCCGCCGCGCCATGATCCGCATGGAAGATGCGCTCGCAGCCGCCAAACTCGATGCGCGCATGCTGCTGCAGGTGCATGACGAGCTGGTCTTCGAGGTGCCGGAGGCGCAGGTCGAGGCGGTGCTGCCGGTGATCCGCAAGGTCATGGTCGAGGCGCCGCAGCCGGCGGTCGCGCTCAAGGTGCCGCTCGTCGTCGATGCCCGCGCCGCCGACAATTGGGACGAGGCACACTGAGAGCCGGCTTCGGACCGCCGGAACCTTCGCCGCAACAGCCGCGTTGAGCAGCCGAAGTGCGCCGGGGGGCGCAGCAGCGCGCTGGATGGTCAAAAATGCTCAACGCCTCGGCCTGGAGACCCTTTCCTCGCTACATGGCGGAACCGGAGGACGACGCGCCCTCCAGCGAGATCACGCCCCAGGACCATGACCTGATCGTCCGCTATGCGATCGTCGGCATCTTCGTCATCCTCGCCACCGCTTCGCTCTACCTGACGCGCGTCATCGCGCTGCCGATAACCGCCGGGGTGATCTTCGGCTTGGTGCTCGGGCCCCCGGTCGATGCGATGGTGCGGCGTGGCGTGCCGCAGCATCTCGCCGCGGCATTGGTGGTTCTCCTCGGGGCGCTCCTGCTGCTGCTGCTGATCGGCACGTTGACCGTCCCGATCGCCGCCTGGAGCGACCAATTTCCGAAGATGGTGGCCGCGCTGAAGTTCAAGCTCGTCGGCGTGCTCGCCTTCATGGAGGACTTCAAGAAGTTCGCCGAGAATTTCTCCGGCAGCGAAGGCGCCAAGGTCAGTGTCTCCGACGGCAACCCGCTGGTCTCGATCGCGGTCTCGTCGACCGCAGCGGCCGGCGGCCTTTTGATCTTCATTGCGACGGTCTATTTCTGGCTGGCGACGCGGCGCCATCTCAAGGCCCGCACCCTGCGGCTCTGCCTCGGCCGCGGCGCGCGCAAATCGGCTGGCAGCTTCTTCCAGGAGATCGAGACCCGCACGGCCCGCTATTTCGGCCTGGTGACGCTGATCAATCTCGGCATGGGCGTTATCTCGATGGCGATCGCCTGGGCGGCCGGACTGCCCTATCCAGTCTTCTGGGGCGCGCTCGCCTTCTTCCTCAACTACCTCGCCTTCATCGGGCCGATCATGGTCACGGTCGCGTTCTTCGCAGCCGGCCTGCTGTCGCCATCCTCGCTGCTCGTCGCGGCCTGGCCGGCAGCGACCTATTTCATCGTCCATCTGATCGAGGGCAATGCTGTGACGCCGATCGTCGTCGGCCGCCGCCTGACGATCTCGCCCTTCCTCGTCTTCATCTCCTTCATCTTCTGGCTCTGGCTGTGGGGACCGATCGGCGCGGTGCTCTCGACCCCGATCCTGCTCGTCGGGTTCGTCGCCCGCGAGGAGTTCGCCAATTATCGGAAAGCGCTGCAGGAGGCCGAAGAGGCCGCGAGCGAAGCGGCGTCCGCCAGCGATGCTCCGGCCGGAACCGCTCCAGCCCTGGTGCGTTGAGCTTTGCGCCACGTCACCGCGCGTGGCATCGTCATCATTCCAGCATCATGGGAGCCGTTGATGGCCGCAACCAGCACCACCGCCAAGCGACAGGCCGCGGCCTCGGTCAAACGCGCCAAGGACGAAGCAGCCGACGCCGCCTCCGGCACGGCGGAGCGCGCTCGCAGCGCCGGCCGCCGTGTGAAAGATGAAGCGGATGAGATCGAAGCCAGCCTGACGCGCGGAGCCGAGGACCTCGCCGCGACGGTCAGCGAGAAGCTGAAATCGGTCGGCGTCGACACCGACCGCATGGTCGAGGTCGCGCGCGAGCAGGCCAGCGATCTCGAGGAGCTCATCATCCGTGAGATCCGCGAGCGGCCCCTGCGGGCGCTGGGCCTGGCGGCTGCGGTTGGATTGTTCGTCGGCTTCCTGTCGGCGCGCTGACCATGCTTGGGGGGCTGACCGGTCTGGTCACGCGCGAGGTCGGCGGCGTCGTGCGCCGCAACGTCACGGTTCTCGTGCTCTATCTGCTGGCAGGGCTGCTGGCGGCCGGCGCCGTCGGCTACGGTCTCGACGCGCTGCACACCGTCTTGACGCTGCATTACGGGGCGATCATCGCCAGCTTGGCGATCGCCGGCGGACTGCTCGTCGCTGCGCTGCTCATGCTCGGCATCGCGCTCTATGTGAAGAGCCGGCCGCGCCCGGACCGGCGCCTGGCCGCTGCGGTCGCCGCCGCTCCGATCGCGGCCTCGCTGGTCGGCAGCCGCAAGCTCGGCTGGCGCGCCGGTCTGGTCGGCGGCGTCGTGCTGCTCGGGCTCATCCTCGGGCGGCAGTTCGCGCAAGGCGATGACGACGCTGAAAAATAAGGCAAACTCTCCCTGAATCGATCGACTTTCGGCAGTCGGTTCGCACAGACCTGTCTTTTTACCTTGGGCGATCGGGTTTCAGCGTCTATTCAAGGCGGCGATGAATGCCCAGCTGAAGCTCCGTCCACGCTGGCTGTTGCCGGGACTGCCCTTGCTCGGTGCGCGCCTTTACACCGCCTCCTCGGCGGCGATCGCGATCGTCGTGGTCGCTGCCGCCGTCCTCATCGCCGGGTGGATCAATATCCAGGCGGATGAGGCGTCGCGACTGGTCTCGCGTTCGATCGACATCCGCGAACGCAGCGAACGTTTCCTCAGCAATCTGCTCGATGCCGAGACCGGGCAGCGCGGCTTCCTGCTCAGCGGGAACGAGCACTATCTCGAGCCCTACAATGAGCGGCAGGCGGAGCTGCTCCCGAGTCTCGACCAGATCGAGCGTCTCGCAGCCTATAGCCCGACGCAGACCGAGCGCGTGCAGCAGGCTCGCTCCATCACCATCCGCAAGCTTGCCGAGATGGCCGAGACCGTTGCGCTGATGCGCGCCGGCAAGCGCAGCGAGGCCATCACCCTGGTGGCGCAAGGCACCGGAAACCGGCTGACTCAGGATCTGCGGAACGTCATCGGCGCGATCCAGCTGGAGGAGAATCATCGCCTCACCGCCAGCAGCCGCCGCGAGGCCCGTCGCCGCGTCCTCGCCAGCGCCGGCATCCTGATTGCCCTCGCCGGCCTGTGCTTTGCCGCCTGGCTGCAATTGCGGGTTCGGCACCGCCGGACGGTCTCGTTGTCGAGCTCCAATGCCGAGCTGGAACGGAAGGTGGCCGAGCGCACGCTCCAGCTTGAGAACGAGCGCTTGCGCATCGAGGCACTGCTGCGCGACGTCAATCACCGCGTCGGCAATAATCTGGCGATGGTCTCCGCCCTGCTCAATGTCCAGACCCGGCAGACGCGTGAGCCGGCGGTCAAGCAGGCACTGGCCCAGGCGCAGTCGCGCATCCAGGCGATCGCGGCCGGGCAGCGCCGCCTGCGACTCGATATCGAGGCCGACGAGATCGAGGCCCGGCCCTATCTGGAAGACCTCCTGGCCGAGATCGGCAAGGCGGCGGAGGGGCGGCCGATCGAGATCGTGCTGGCGATGGACGCGATTCGCCTGCCCGGACGGGATGCCGTCTCCTTCGTCGTCGTCATCAACGAGTTGGTGACCAATGCGATCAAGCACGCCTTTGCGGACGGGGCCGCAGGCAAGATCACCATCCGCCTTGCTCGCACGCCCGAGGATAATCTCGTCCTCTCGATCGAGGATGACGGCGTCGGGATGCCGGAAGATCAGCAGACGGCCGGACTGGGCAAGTCCGTGATCAACGCCCTGCTACGCAGCATGCGGGCCGATATGGAGATCACGCCGCTATCGCCCGGCACCGCGCGACCGGGCACGCGTGTCGCCGTCACCTTTCCGAAACGGGAGCAGCCGGCCGAGGAAGAAGCGGCGGAATAGACCGCCTTCAGCGCTTGTTCACGGCCTTGGAGACGAAGCGGCCGAGCTCGTCGGCAGAGAAGGGCTTGCGCACAAAGCGCACGTCGCGCAATTCGGGCGGAACCTCGCTCGGCGCCGATCCGGAGACGAAGACCAGCGGCGTTCCCTTGGCGCGCAGGCTGGCGGCGATGGCGAAGGTCTTGCCGCCGACGACGTCGATGTCGAGCAAGGCGCAATCGAGCGGCTGATCGGCCGCGCGGCGCGCCTGCGAAACCGATTCGACCACGATCAATTCGGCAGCGTCGCCGAGCTCCTCGCTCACGGCGCTCTCGATATCCATCGCGATAAAGGGGTCGTCCTCGACGATGAGGACCCGAATACCGGACATGAGCCCCAGATTACCTTCCAACTTCACGACACTGCCCCAAGTCAGTTGCCTGCTTGTGAGCCTGTTGAACGCCCGCTTGGTCGGCCTTGTTCCGTTCTGAGGCGGATTGTCCGTCGCAAACCTCTCAAATTCAATTCAAATTGGTTCAATATGGTTAGGAAATCGTAAGTATCCGCTGATCAGCGCTTGCGCGGGGCGCGGACGAGATTGAGCTCGAAGGCGGTGACGCCAAGGGCGACATTGGCGCCCCGCTGCAGCGGCAGGGCTCGCGGTACCAGTCGCACGTCGCCGTCGTGGCTGCCGGTCAGAGCAACCTCGCCCTGCTTGCGGGCATAGCCTCCGCTGAGGACGCCGAGAGGCGCACGTGCATAGGGACCGTAGACGCGCCAGGCGAGCAGGCTGCGCCCGACCGTCTTGGCATCGAGTGCAAAGCCGCGAATCACACCGGTATAGGTCTGCAACGGCCCACGGCGCGGCCGGAAGCGGCATTCGAGCGGCTTCTGGGTGGCGACAGCCTGGGTAAGACCAGCGCCGATCGCGCAGGTCAGGCGACCGGCCGGCGCGCCGCTCTGCGCCAGGGCTGGAGCAGCGGACAGGCCCGGTCCGGCCATCAGGAGGATCATTGCGATCAGACGTCTCATTCGCGCACTCCTGCACCCTGCCCGGGAAACACCCGATCTCCGCCCGGAACCGCTTCTACCATCCGAGCCGCCTCGAAACCGCACCAAAGCGCCGCAATCGTTCCATAGTTCCCAAATAATCCGGAACCTCAATCCGGTGCTCGCGTTAACGGGAACAGACCAGTGGGCGCGCAAATGCCAAAGCAAGGACGGACTGACCCGGTGCGGATATTCCCAACCCCTACGCTGGCGCGTGATCTTCCGCCATTCTGGGAGCTCGAACAACTTCTGCGCGAGGGTTTCGACCATGATTCCGCGCTGGCCGAGCTCGCCCGCCGCCGCGAGAGCTGGTCGTGTGGACGACGCATGCCGCCAGCGACCGCTCAGTCCGACACTCCGGACGGTATCTTCACGATCGTGTCATAGGACTGTGCCGGGCCCATCCAGCAGAGATCACTGGCAGAACCGGCTCGACGCCGCGCGTCGCTCCTGAATGTCGACATGGAGATGGTTGGCGTGAGCTGCGTCCGACCCGGGACCGAGCACGGTCATGAAGGCGCCGCAGGCCGATTGGCGTACAGCATCGAGAAAACGCGTCTGCTCCAGGCCGCTGGGCCGTTCGACTGATACAGCCGTTCCGCCCTGCTTCTGATCACCGAGCTCGAAGGCGAAAATGTCGAGCGCCCGTCCTGTGGCGTGCTCGCTGAGCTGCCCCTGCGTCTGACGGTTGCGCCGGCGGCATTCATGCCCGCCACCGACGCGAAGCGCCGTCAGCTCGCGGCCGAACGCGCCGCGGGCCAAGGGCTGCAGACTCGTGTCGAGCCAGAGCGAAACCGAGCGCGCCAGCTCGCAGCTGATCGTCGGCGGCGGCATCAGTCCGACCTGTCCCGGACCTGAAGCCGTGCGAACTGCCAGAGCCTCGACAACGACAGGATCGACCACCCGGCAGTCCTCCGAATCAGGTTTCGCTGCGGGCCCAGCGGGGCGAATCTTGTTCCCCGGCACACTGGTCAGAACCCGGATGCAGGCGCTGACTTCAGCCGCGGCGCCGGGCACCATCACGACTGACGCGGCCGGCCGCACGGGAGGCGGAGCCGGCAAGGAGGCCGGGCGGGACGGGGGCCGCGTCGTGGTGACCGGCCGGGTCTCGCGGCTCCATACGGAACTGCCGATGGCAAGCCCAACCGCTGCGATCGCTGCCGGCCAGAGAGGCGTGAGCTGTGACATGCCGTCAGCCGACGGCCGTGAACAGGACTGTCAGAGAAGCTGCGACGATCAGCGCCGCCAGCAGAGCCATGGACATGACCGATCTCCCTCGCATCGCCCGGGCCGGGGCAACGCGAGGGGCGGCCGGTTTGTTCCCGGTCACCTCGAAGCGGCGAGTCAGGCGGCCTTGCGGCCGGCGCGGCGGTCGAAGAACAGCGCCTGGCTGATCGCGGCCTTCACGGCTTCCGGCTGGAAGGGCTTGGTGATCAGGAAGGCGGGCTCCGGCCGGTCGCCGGTGAGCAGCCGCTCCGGATAGGCGGTGATGAAAATCACCGGTACCTCGATGGCGCTGAGGATCTCGTTGACCGCCTCAAGGCCGGAGCTGCCGTCGGCCAGCTGGATATCGGCGAGCACCAGGCCGGGCCGCTTCTTGGCAACCAGCGCGATCGCCTCACGATGCGTCCTGGCCACACCGGTGACCCTGTGGCCGAGCTCCTCGACCATGGTCTCGATGTCGAGGGCGATGATCGGCTCGTCCTCGATGATCAGCACGTCGGTGGCGACCTGCTCGGCGATCTCCTGGCCGGCGGTCTGCACGAGGCCGGCTGCATCGCTGGTGGAGATGTTCATGATCTGCGCGACCTCCTCAATGGAGAAACCTTCGACCGTCCGCAGCAGGAAGGCCTGACGCGAGCGCGGTGTCAGCGCATCGAGATTGCGCTCGGCAGCAGAACGCTCGGCCTCCGGCGTCGACGCCTGGGTGTTGAGCCCCACGGACGACCACATCTGCAGGAAGAGCCGGTAGAGACCGACCCGCGGGCCGAGCTCACGCGGGAAGGTGCCTGGGTCGGCGATCAGCGCTTCCAGCGTCGCGACGACATAGGCATCGCCGCCGGCCTGTGTGCCGCTCAGCGCCCGGGCGAACCGACGCAGATACGGCAGGTGCGGCGCGATTTCAGTGGCGATCGACATCTTGCTATCCCCCAGAGAACCTCGACCGATCATCTTGCGGTGCAAGCCGATCGGACCGGGCTCCATCCAAATGGAGAGACGGATTCACCGATCAGGCTGCTTCAGCCCGATCGGATCCGACTCTGGACAAAGTTGCTGGAGAAGAGCACCCAAGTCACTGTTATGACAAGAAAAATATTTTTTGTTCCCGGCGGAACCTTTTGCCTTCGACCTCGTTATTGGGCCGAATGAAGGTGCGTTTCGGGGCAGTCGCGCGTAGGCGTCTCAACGAGCGTGCGACACGTGGTTTGGTGTGACCGGCGGAATGGCGGCGCGCCGATGGAGCGAGGGATCATGAATCTGATGAATGTCGATCCGCCCAAAGCGGCCCGAGCCGAACCGGACGACGAGATGGCGCTCGACCCGAGGGTGCAGGAGTCGATCGGCCGGTCCCTCAAGGCGCACTATGACGAGCTCGTCAATGCGCCGATCCCCGATCGCTTCCTGGTGCTGTTGGCCCAGCTCGAAGATACCGAACGGCGGCTGAAGGCCGAGGGCGGTGCCGATGAGCGCAGCTGACTTCAAGGATGGGCTGATCGCCGAGATTCCGAACCTGCGCGCCTTCGCGGCGTCGCTGTCGGGGTCGATGCAGCTCGCCGACGATCTGGTCCAGGACACCTTGCTCAAGGCCTGGGGCAATGCCGACAAGTTCCAGCCTGGAACCAGCCTGCGAGCCTGGCTCTTCACCATCCTGCGCAACACCTATTACTCGCTCTACCGCAAGCGCGGGCGCGAGGTGCAGGACAGCGAAGGCACCTATGCCGACCGGCTCGCCACCCATGGCAACCAGGAGAGCCATCTCGACCTCGCCGATTTCCGCAGAGCGTTGGCGAAGCTTCCCGAGGAGCAGCGCGAAGTGCTGATCATGGTCGGCGCCACCGGATTGTCCTATGAGGAGACCGCCGAGATCTGCGGCGTCGCGATCGGCACGATCAAGAGCCGCGTCAACCGGGCACGCTCCAAGCTGGCGGAGCTCCTGTCCATCGGCGGCATCGACGATCTCGGTCCTGATCATCGGATCACCGCGGCCGTCCAGCGCGCCGGACCCGAAACCGTCGGCAGCTGATGGCCCTCTCGCTGTTCAGGACGGTCCGCGGACGCCTCCTGGCACTGATGGTCGCGATCGTCCTGCCGATCGCCTGCCTGACGGCGGCGGCGGCGATCGCGACCTATCGCACCGTCTTCGAGGCGATCGAGACGGCGCAGGTGCGCGCGGCCGACGATTTCGCCGTGCGCGCCCGCGTCTGGTACCGCGGCGCGTTGCGCTCGCTCGTCGTCGGCGCCGCGACCATCCGGGCGGCATCGCCGCCCTCGGATACATGTGAGCGCATCGCCGAGAGGGCGCTCGCCGCGGTCTCGGGCTACGAGGCCCTGCTGCTCCGGGTCTCCGGCCGGCCGGACTGCGTCGGCGGCCTCGACGCCAGCATCCCTCCCGGCGAACTGATTGCAGTGGCGAATCGACTGGCCGCCCGCGCACCCATCAAACTCTGGGGCGGCACCGAATTCACCAAAGCCCGCTACGATCAGGTCACGATCGCGGGCCGTTCCTATCTCGCGATCTACAGCGAATTCGACGAGGGCGATGCGCTCCTGCTGACCAAGCCGGACCCGCTCGACGACACCTTCGATCTCGGCGGCAGCGACAAGGGCATGATGGCAGCGCTGCTGCGCCGGGGTGGCGACGTCGTCGTTGCGCGCGGCGGCGCGCAAGCCGATGGATCATGGCTTCCCAGGACCGAGGTCGTGCCCGATCAGACCGAGCATTGGAGTGCCCAGAGTCGCGCCGGGCCAAGCCGGACCTATGCAGCCCGCATGGTGGCGGAACCGGATCTTTATGTCGTGGTGAGCTTCGACGGTACGGCGGAACAGGCCGCGAAGACCCAGTTCTATGCGCTCTTGCTCGCACCGCTGCTGACACTGACCCTGCTTGGTCTGGTCTATATGAAGGCGATCGATCAGCATTGCGTGCGCTGGCTGCGCAGCATCGAGAAGACCGCGCGGGCGCGGTCGAGCTCGGCCAGCGCCCATGTCCCCCTCACCGAGGAGATGCCACGCGACATCCGCAGCGTCGCCGAGGCCTTCAACGCGATGGTCGACGAGCAGGAGGTGCGCCAGAGCAAGCTCCGGCTTGCGCTCGACGACAACCGCTTCCTGGTCCGCGAGCTGCATCACCGGGTCAAGAACAGTCTCCAGGTGGTGCAGAGCTATATCGGCCTTACCAAGCGCGACCATCAGGGCGAAGCGCGCATGGCCCTGTCAGACGCGGAGTGCCGCGTCCATGTGCTGTCGGCCGCCTATCGCTTCACCCTTGCCGATGGCGAAATGCAGCCGGTGCGCATCGATCTCTTCCTCGACGACGTCATAGCGATGATCTCGAACCTGATCCTTGCCCGAACCCAGCGGCTCGAGAGCCGCGTCGAGACGCAGGCCACGTTGCCTATCGACCGGATCATTCCGCTCGGTTTCCTGATCGTCGACGTCGTCAGCCGGGCGCTGCGGGCTGCGCCCGGTATCGGTATCGCGCTCGCCGTAACGAATGCCGGCGACGAGATCATCGACGTCGCCATCACCACCGACCGCGACATTGCCCAGATCGCTCCGCCGCGCCTGTTCGCAGGGCTGCTGATGCAGATCGAGGCGGTGGAGATCAGCCCGCCACAGGGCCGCAGCCTCGGCATCTGGCGGCTCGGCCATGGCGCCCCGCGCAGGGGCGACGAGGCTCAGCCCAGCCCATCGGCCGGCGTGATCTCGACGCCGACGCTGAGCCCGATGAAGGCGCCGGTCGGACCGATATAGCTGCCTGAGATCGGCGAAGCGTCTGCGGGCACCCGCGCCACCGCGACGCGCAGCAGTTGCCGGTCGGCGACGAGGTTGTTGGTCGGATCGAACTCGACCCAGCCGTCATTGGGGATGAAGACCTCGGCCCAGGCATGGGTCAAGCCGACGACAGATCTCATCCCCCCGGCCTCCGGCGAGCGGTCATGGATATAGCCGGTGACGAAGCGTGCGGCGAAACCGAGCCGGCGCGCCAGCTCGATGAACAGCCAGGCGTAATCGCGGCAGGAGCCCATCCCAAGTTGCAGGGTGTCGAGCGGGTGCTGGGTGCCCTCGTCATAGCGAACGGCATAGGTCAGGCCCGTGCTGATCTCGCGCGCCAGCGCCCGCAAGAGATGGCCGCCGTTCAGCCGTGCCCGGAACTCCTGCAACCAGATGTCGAGCGCTCCGGCAGGGTCGGCGGCGGCGAGGTCGAGATAAGGCTGAAGCACGGCACGCTCGGCCGGCGTGTAGCTGATCTCCGAGATCTCGATGTCCGGCTCCACTCGCGTGCGGGGAAGTGCCGAGCCGAAGCGCTGGACGATGAGCTCACTGACAATGTCGAGCGTATCGGCGGTGCCGGCGAACGCCGCCATGGCAACCGGGTTGCCATAGGCATCGTGCATCCAGCGCAAATTGGCCTGCGGCGAGATCGCGATCGCCGTATCGAGCACGCGCAGATCGAAGGAATCGCGCGGCCGCAGCATCAATCGATGCGGGCCGAACTGCACCGGCTGCGCATAGCGATAGGTCGTCGCGTGGCGAATACGCAGGTACATGGTCGTCCCCAGCCGGTCTTCAACTCGCCGTCACGGCAAAAAGCCGCCTCGCGGCGGCTCTGCTGGTCAGGCACATCAACTACGCGCGAGCGGCGGATCGGTTCCGCCGCCGGCTCGGCTCAGCGCAGGACGGTGTTGCCCTTGAGGCTGGCCTCGCGCTGTGAGGTCGGAACGACCCGGTGGGCGAGATCGCGGCGAACTTCCGAGGGATTGACCGCCGCGAACTGGACATCGGCCGGGACACCGCGCTGGAGCTTGGCCTGGGCCACCGCCTCCGAGCTTTCGCCGAACCCGTTCTGGAACGAAGCACCCATGGTCAGTGCGGTCACGACCAGCGCCATGCCGCCGAAGAAGGTGGCAGCGCGCTTGAGGGGGGCAAGGCTGGCAGTCGTCATCTTCGCTCTCCCGGTTCGTGTGATCGCTCTTGAAAGGCGGGAACGGCTTCTCAACCCGTTCGGCTGGGATTTGTTCCGGTTTGCCGGGAATTCGAAGCGATCCGGATTCTTTTTCAGGCGGCGGGCTGATCGTTGGCGGCCTCGCGGCGGCGGAACAGCCGCCAGAACGATTTGCTGAGACTCCTCGAGGTCAGGTGCGCGCCGGCCTCGCGCTTCTCGAAGGTGATCTTGCGCTCATGGAAATCCTCGAGGGCCGGGCGGTGCCCGACACTGATGATCGTCGCATAGGAGAGCTCGCTCTCGATCAAGCCGAGCAGCGAGTCTTCGCTGGCCTCGTCGAGCGCCGAGGTCGCCTCGTCCATGATGATGATGTCGGGCTTCTGGATCAGTAGCCGAGCGAAGGCGATGCGCTGACGCTCGCCGCCCGAAAGAGTCTGATCCCAACGCTCTTCTTCATCGAGCCTGCGGCCAAGATAAGCGAGGCCACAGCGCTGCAGCGCCTCCGTCACGACCGCGTCCTCGACCCGGCTTTCGGCCTCCGGGTAGAGCAGCGCGTTGCGCAACGTGCCGATCGGCAGATAGGGCTTCTGCGGCACGAAGGCGACGCGCTTGCCCGGCGGCAGCTTGATCGAGCCTGCTCCCCAGGGCCAGAGGCCGGCGATCGCCCGGATCAAGGTGCTCTTGCCGGTGCCGCTCTCGCCGGCGATCAGCACCTTCTCTCCGGCCGCGATCACCACGGACGCGTCGGCGACGACGATGCGGCCGTTGCTGTGAGCGATCGAAAGATCGGCGATGTGGATGCCGCCATCCTCGCTCTCGCCCAGTTCGATCTGGGTCTCGCCCTCCATGATCGTGCCGACATCGAGGGCCTCCAGTGCTTCCGCCAGCTCGTCGACGCGCGTCACCGAGGCGAACCACTCCGCCAGCCGGACGAAATTGTCGACGAACCAGATCAGGGCCGCCTGCACCGCGCTGAAGGCGGCGACGACCTGCATGACCGCCCCGAGCGTGATCTCGCCCGACAGGTATTTCGGCGCGATCAGCAGCAGCGGCACGATCGGGAACAGCGCGCCGTTGGTGTTGAGCACGATGGCGATGACGCCCTGCTGCCGGATCACCTTCAGCCAGGCGGCAACGACGCGGCCATAGTTCTCGCCGACCGAATCGCGCTCGTCGGCATCGCCCTTGATCAGCGCGATGCTCTCGGCATTCTCGCGCAGCCGCGTCATCTCGGCGCGGAACTGGGCTTCGGCCTCGTTCTTGGCGGCGATGCGCGGCACCAAAGGCCGCCCGGCGAAATAGGCGGCGAGTGAGGCGATCACCGCATAGACGATCGCTGCGAGCGCCATATAGCTCGGGATCACGAACTCGGTCCCACCGAGCGTGAAGCGCGCCGTGCCGGCGACCTGCCAGAGGATCGTGGCGAAGGTCACCGCCGTCACGAAGGCGCTGAGCAGCCCGATGGCGAACTCGACCAAAGGCTCGATGGCGAGGCGGACATCCTCGGCGATGCGGTATTCCGGCGCGCTCTGGTCGGGCGCGACGAACTGCATCCGATAATAGCGCTGGTCGGCGATCCACCAGCCGGCGAGGCGATGCGTCAGCCATTCGCGCCAGCGCATCTGCAGCAGCATCCGGCTGATCACCAGGCAGGACAGCGATGCTGCCGAAGCCGCGATGATCAATGGCAACCAGCCGATAGCCGTCCAGACCTTGTCGAGATCGCGCTTTTCCAGCGCGTCGAAGAACAATCGGTTCCAGGTGTTGACGCCGACCGCCGCGCCGAGCTGGGCGGCGACGAACAGCAGCACGGCGAGGGTGAGGGCCCAGGCCCGCAACCGGCTCTCGCCTGCCCAGAAGCGCAGGGCCACGCGAAAGAACTGGCGCATGCGCGAGCGCCGCAGCCCGGAGCCGGGTGATTTCATGCGACGGCCTCCAGAGCCAATCCGGTGTGCAGGGACGGGGCGCGATTGCTAAGCGGCGGCTTTCGCGCCACACAGAAAACGCAAGCGTTCGCCGTGAGTTCCGGGTGGGCGAGGGAGCCGGGTGTGATCGTCGCATCGAGCAATCATCGCAATCACCGCAGCCCGTCCTGCCTTGCCTGCCCATTGCGGCTGAAGCCGGCCTTCAAGGACAAGTCCGACGAGGAGATCCGCTTCATCCAGCGGATGAAGCTCGATCATCGGCAATTGCCGGCCGGCAGCGACATCATCCATCCCGGCCAGGAGGATGCCGAGCTCTACACGCTCTTCTCCGGTTGGGCCTTCCGCTACAAATCGCTGCCTGACGGGCGCCGCCAGATCCTCAACTTCCTCCTGCCAGGCGATCTCGTCGGTCTGCAGGCCTCGCTGCTCAGCGCCGCCCAGCACGGCATCGAGGCGTTGACCGAGGTCGAGCTCTGTGTCTTCCCGCGCCGGCGCACCTATGAACTGTTCGGGCGGATGCCGGCGCTGGCCTATGAGCTCGCCTGGCTCGGCTCGCGCGAGGAGAGCCTGATCGACGAGAACCTGACCTCGGTCGGCCAGCGCAGCGCGCAGGAGCGGATCGCGGCGCTGGTGATCTCGCTCTATCGCCGGGCCGAGACGCTCGGCCTCGTCGCCGAGAAGAGCTTCGCCTTCCCGCTGACGCAGCAGCAGCTCGCCGACGCGCTCGGCCTGTCGCTCGTCCACACCAGCAAGACCTGGGCCCGCCTGCGCAAGGCCGGCATGTTCTCGCTGGAACGCGGGCGCCTCACCATCCACAATCCGCGCCTGACTGAGCGCATGGCCTTGCTCTTCGACAGCGAGCGCCACCCGCGGCCGCTGATCTGATCGACGACGCTCGGACAGCCGCAAGAAATCGCTGGATTCGCTCCGCTCTTGACCCCATATGACAGCGGCGTAACGTCACAGCATTGTCATGTCACTTCGGCGCGGGCCATTCGCCTCGCCGCATTGAGGTTCTGGATGGCCCATTCCGCTTCCGGTCCGCGCCTGCGCGCCACCCGCTTCGGGCGTTCGTCCGTCGCCGCGCGACTGGAACACGAAGTGCGGCTGACCGCAGCGGATTTCGCCGACAGCGTCGCAGAGGCGAGGCTTCGGGTCGCAGCGGCGCGCTACAAGGTCGAGGACGAGGTCCGCAATACGGCCGGCAAGCTCAAATCGCATGTGCGCAAGGCTGCTGACGAGGCCAAGGCGCGCTTCGGCGACGATGCGCGCTTCCTCAAATCCTGGATCGATTCGCCGGGGCGCACCGGCGCCGTCGCGCCCTCGAGCCCGTTCCTGGCCAAGCGGATGGCTTCTTACGTCGATCCGCAGGCCGAGGGACCGGTGGTCGAGATCGGCCCCGGCACCGGCCCGGTCACCGAGGCGCTGATCGCGCATGGCATCGAGGAGTCCAGGCTGATCCTGGTCGAGTACAGCCCGGAATTCTGCGAACTGTTGCGTCGTCGCTTCCCGCAAGCCACGGTCATCGAGGGCGACGCCTACGCGCTCTCGACCACGCTCGCCGGGCATCTGACAGAAAGAGCGAGCGCGGTGGTGTCCTCGCTGCCGCTGTTCAACAAGCCGCCGGCCGAGCGCACGGAGCTGGTGCAGGACGCCTTTACCAATGTACTGCGCCCCGGCGCGCCCTTCATCCAGTTCACCTATGCGGTGATTTCGCCGGTGCCGCGCAAGGGCTCCGGCCTCAAGGCACAGGTCTCCGACTGGGTGCTGCGCAACATCCCGCCGGCACGCGTCTGGGTCTATCGCCGCGCCAAGCCGTGACGGCCTGGGCTTGACGCCGGCCCTGCATCCCTCCGACATCGCGAACTGAGAACGCCGGGCCCATTCGGCCGGCTATCCAGTCGGAGTGACCATGCCCAAAATCCTCGTCTTCGCCGGCTCCTGGCGCCCGGGTTCGATGAACGCCCGGCTCGCGACCCTGATCGCCAAGAACCTGCAGGATGCGGGGGCCGAGGTGACGCAGATCTCGCTCGGCGACTATCCGCTGCCGCTGATCGACGCCCGCGCCTATGACAACGACCCGCCAAATGAGGCGAAGGCGCTGGCGGCGCTGGTCGACGCCCATGACGGGCTCTTCATCGCCAGCCCCGAATACAATTCCGGCTATCCGCCGGCGCTGAAGAACGCGCTCGACTGGATCAGCATCGTCCGCTCCGGCGGCCCCGGCCTGCGCGAGAAGGTCGTCGCGATCGGCGGCGCCTCGGCCGGCAATCTCGGCACCTATCGCTGCCTGACGCAATTGCGGACCGTGCTCGAGCTCGGCTTCGGCGCGCTGCTGGTGCCGGAGATGCTCGCCGTCAACGGCGCCGACAAGGCCTATGGCGAGGATGGCGACTTCACCGAGAAGCGCCTCAGGGGCATGCGCGACAAGATGGTGGCGCGGCTGGTGAAGGTCGCAGCGCTTCACCCCTAGTCGCTATTCCAGTCCACACGGCCCGCTCGCCGGTGACAGGCGCCAGAGCCCGTCGTCCGGCTTCGCGGGAATCCGCGCCGCGCCGTCGGCGATCTCCTCGGCATCGTAGGGATTCGGATTGGCAATGATGCCGGCATTGCGGATATCGAGCGCGCCGTTCGGTCCGCGCTCGATGCGCCAGCTGCCGGCCTCCCATTCCGGCACGCAGCGCAGGCCCTGCCCGGCCGTCTTGCAGATGCCGCCAAGCTGGTAGTCGAAGCTCTGATCGGCCTTCACCCGCTGGCGCAGGTTGAGATAGAGCGAGATATAGAAGCCCCCCTGCCCGGCCTCGGGCCAGTTCTGCGGCAGATGGACCAAGCGGATCCGCGCGACCTTCTGCTGTGGATGGCTGGCGAGATGTGCGGCATCGTAGACCCGTTCCCAGCAGGCGGCTCGCGCCGGCGGCAGTTCGCGTTCAAGCGGCCGGGCCTGCGCAAGGGCGGCAAGGCAGCAGATGACGGCAGTCAGGGGCAGGCGCATCGGGCTCTCCTTGCCGGCTGCCGCAGCGTGAGACACGGGCCGCGGCCAATCAACCCGGCTTGCGCGAACCGGGGACGGAATCGCGCAATGGCTGGCCATGACCTTGCGAATCCGGCACATCCGGCGGATGTCGTCGCCCCGCGAATCAGAAGCCCGCGCGATCCTGAAGTCGGTCTTCGGCTATGACGATTTCCGCCCTGGACAATGGGAGGTGATCGAGGCCGCGCTCGCTGGCGGCGACGTCTTCGCGGTGATGCCGACCGGCTCAGGCAAGTCGATGTGCTACCAGCTGCCGGCGCTGGTCGCGGGCGGGCTGACGCTGGTGGTCTCGCCCTTGATCGCCTTGATGCGCGACCAGGTCGGCCAATTGGTGCGCGCCGGCGTATCGGCCGCCTCGCTCAACTCGATGAACAGCGAGGCTGAGGCGGCCCAGGCCTGGGACAAGCTCAATTCCGGGAACTTAAGCCTGCTCTTCGTCTCGCCGGAGCGACTGGCGGGCGAGGGCCTCGTCGCCCGTCTGCGTCGGCTCGGCGTCGCCCGGCTCGCCATCGACGAAGCGCATTGCGTCTCGCAATGGGGCCATGATTTCCGACCGGAGTACCGGCTGCTCTCGAAGGTCCGGGAGGCATTGGGCGACGTCCCGGTAACGGCGCTGACGGCGACCGCCGACCGCCAGACCCAGGCCGACATCGCCCAGCAGCTCTTCCCGCAGCCGCCGAAGCTGGTGATCCATTCGTTCGATCGGCCGAACCTCAAGCTCGCCTTCGCACCGAAGGAGCAGCCGCGCCGGCAGATCGACGACTTCCTGAAGGTGCATCGCGGCGGCTCGGGCATCGTCTACTGCTCGTCGCGCGGCCGCACCGAACGGCTGGCACAGGGCCTGAGCGAGAAGGGCTGGAAGGCCTATCCCTACCATGCCGGGCTGGAGCAGGCGCAGCGCAACCGCAACCAGGACATCTTCCTGCAGGAGGACGGCGTCGTCGTCTGCGCGACGATCGCCTTCGGCATGGGCATCAACAAGCCCGATGTCCGCTTCGTCGTCCATGCCGACATGCCGGGCTCGATCGAGAGCTATTACCAAGAGATCGGCCGTGCCGGGCGCGACGGCCTGCCGGCGGATACGCTGACCCTTTACGGCATCGACGACATGGCGCTGCGCCGGCGCCAGATCGACGAGAAGCAGATCGACGACGAACGCCGGCGCATCGAGCACAAGCGTCTCAACGCGATGATCGACCTGTGCGAATCGGCGCTCTGCCGGCGTTCGGCGCTGTTGTCCTATTTCGGCGAGCAGGTGCCGCCTTGCCGGCATGGCCAGGCGGAGTTCCGCTGCGACCTCTGTGGCCCGGCCGCACCCGAGCTCGGCGATGCCACGCTCGATGCGCGCAAGCTGCTCTCGGCGGTGATCCGCTCCGGCCAGCGCTACGGCGCCGGCCATCTCGCCGATATCCTGACCGGCACGGCGACAGAAGCGATCCGGCGCCAGAACCATGACGGGCTGAAGACCTTCGGCGTCGGCAACGACAAGCCCAAGGGCGCCTGGATGGCGCTGACGCGCAAGCTCTTCGCTGCCGGCGCGCTCGCCGAAGCCAGCATCGAGCATGGCGGTTTCTGTCTGACGGCGAAGGGCGAGGACATCCTGTTCGGGCGCGAGCCGATCGCGGTGCGGGTCGATCCGCTCGCCGAGCGCCGCTCGCGCCGCGGCCAGCGCGAGGCGGCACGTGCCGACGGGCTCGATGGCGACACCGCTGCCCTGTTCGAGCATCTGCGCCAATTGCGCCTGAGCATCGCCCGCGAGGAAGGCGTCGCCGCCTACATCATCTTCACCGACCGGACGCTGATCGCCATGGCGCGCGAGCGGCCGCTCGGCCTCGACCAGATGCGTGGCATCGAAGGTATCGGCGAACGCAAGCTCGCGCAGTACGGCGAGGTTTTCCTGGATGCGATCGCGACGTTTTCGGGCTAGAAGACCCTCTCTCGCGTACGCGTGCGCACGCACGTGAAAAAGCCATCCTGAGCGCTTATATTCGTAAGCCGAATCAAGTTGATCCGCGGGCGCCGTGCTCGCCCGCCGAAGGACCTCCCGCATGACAGACGTCACCAACGGCGCCGAAGACTACGGCGCCGACTCGATCAAGGTGCTCAAGGGCCTCGACGCGGTCCGCAAGCGCCCGGGCATGTATATCGGCGACACCGATGACGGCTCGGGCCTGCACCACATGGTCTATGAGGTGGTCGACAACGCCATCGACGAGGCGCTCGCCGGCCATGCCGACCTCGTCACGGTGACGCTGAACGCCGACGGTTCGGTGACTGTCTCGGACAATGGTCGCGGCATCCCGACCGATATCCACAGCGAGGAAGGCATCTCGGCGGCCGAGGTCATCATGACCCAGCTCCATGCCGGCGGTAAGTTCGACCAGAATTCCTACAAGGTCTCGGGCGGCCTGCACGGCGTCGGCGTCTCCGTCGTCAACGCGCTCTCGGTCTCGCTGAAGCTGCGCATCTGGCGCGCCGGCAACGAGCATTTCATGGAGTTCCGCCATGGCGACGCGGTTGCCCCGCTCGCCGTGGTCGGCCCGGCCGGCGACAAGCGCGGTACGGAGGTGACGTTCACGCCCTCCCAAGAAACCTTCACGATGATCGAGTTCGACTACAAGACGCTCGAACATCGGCTGCGCGAGCTCGCCTTCCTCAATTCGGGCGTGCGCATCGTCCTGACCGATGCCCGCCATGCCGAGGTCGTGCGCGAAGAGCTGATGTACGAGGGCGGCGTCGAGGCCTTCGTGCGCTATCTCGACCGCGCCAAGACGCCGATCATCGCCAAGCCGGTGATGCTCTCGAACGAGAAGGACGGCATCACCGTCGACGTCGCGCTGTGGTGGAACGACAGCTACCACGAGAACGTGCTCTGCTTCACCAACAACATCCCGCAGCGCGATGGCGGCACCCATCTCGCCGGCTTCCGTGCCGCGCTGACGCGACAGGTTACTGGCTATGCCGAGACTTCCGGCATTTCGAAGAAGGAGAAGGTCTCGCTCACCGGCGATGATTGCCGCGAGGGCCTGACCGCGATCGTCTCGGTCAAGGTGCCCGATCCGAAGTTCTCCTCGCAGACCAAGGACAAGCTGGTTTCGTCGGAAGTCCGTCCGGTTGTCGAGAATGTCGTCAACCAGGCACTCTCGACCTGGCTCGAAGAGCATCCGAACGAGGCCAAGACCATCGTCGGCAAGGTCGCCGAGGCCGCCGCAGCCCGCGAAGCGGCGCGCAAGGCGCGCGATCTCACCCGGCGTAAAGGCGCGCTCGACATCGCCTCGCTCCCCGGCAAGCTCGCCGACTGTCAGGAGAGGGATCCGGCCAAGTCCGAGCTCTTCATCGTCGAGGGTGACTCGGCCGGCGGCTCGGCCAAGCAGGGCCGCGCCCGCGAATACCAGGCCGTCCTGCCGCTGCGCGGCAAGATCCTCAACGTTGAGCGGGCGCGCTTCGACAAGATGCTGTCTTCCGACCAGGTCGGCACGCTGATCACCGCGCTCGGTACCGGCATCGGCCGCGACGAGAAGGATTCAGGCGCCTTCAACATCGAGAAGCTGCGCTACCACAAGATCATCATCATGACCGACGCGGACGTGGACGGCGCCCATATCCGCACATTGCTCTTGACCTTCTTCTACCGGCAGATGCCGGAGTTGCTCGAACGCGGCCACCTCTTCATCGCCCAGCCGCCGCTCTACAAGGCGGCGCGCGGCAAATCACAGACCTATCTCAAGGACGAGCGCGCGCTCGAGGACTACCTGGTCGATTCGGCGCTCGACGGCGCCGTGTTCCGCACCGGCGAGGGCAGCGAGCGCGGCGGCGCCGATCTGCGCGCCCTGATCGAGGAAGCGCGCAGTATCCGCCACACGCTGTCGCAGCTGCATTCGCGCTATGACCGGCGCGTCGTCGAGCAGACCGCGATCGCCGGCGCCTTACGTCCGCATGGCGAACGCAGCGAAGCTGAACTCACCGAGGCGGCGTCCTATGTCGCGCGCCGGCTCGACGCGATCTCCGACGAGATCGAGCGCGGCTGGGAGGGCAAGGCGGCCGATGGCGGCTTCATCTTCTCGCGACTGGTGCGCGGCGTGAAGCAGGTCGTCCTGCTCGATTCCGGGCTGCTCGCCAGCGCCGAGGCCCGCAAGCTCGATGCGGCAGGCTCGTCGCTGCAGGAGGCCTACGCCAAGCCGGGCGTGCTCAGCCGCAAGGGCGACGACCATATCGTCAACGGCCCGAGCGACCTGTTCGACGCGGTCAACGCCATCGGCAAGAAGGGCGTTTCGCTGCAGCGCTACAAGGGCCTCGGCGAGATGAATCCCGACCAGCTCTGGGAGACGACGCTCGACCGCGACGTGCGCTCGCTGCTGCGGGTCAAGAACGACCAGAACGACGAGGCCGACGACCTCTTTGTCAAGCTGATGGGCGACGTGGTCGAGCCGCGCCGCGAATTCATCCAGACCAACGCGCTGAACGCGACGGTCGATACCTGAGCGACGCTGGATTGTTCGCAGACGGAGAAGCGGGACCTCAGAAGCCCGCTGGCAGAGTGCCGCCACCATAAAGCTCGCCTGAGCGAGGCGAGCTGGTGACGCCGGAGCGGACATAGGCCGGTCCGCCCTCGCGGGCCGGAGGCAGTCCGAGATCGAGATTGCCGCGATCCGTTGGCGGCGCCGTCCGCACTACCCGCGTCCGCATCGCCGGAGCAGGCTCGGTGGCAACCGGCTCCTCGCGCGAGACGCAGCCGCCCAGCAGGACGACGAGAACGGCGGCAGTGCCGGACCGATAGAGGTTCATGGCTTTTCCAGTGCAGGGCGCAATCCGCGGCGAGCGGAACGAGTCGGGCGCAACCTGCATGAGCGGCGCAGTCCGCGCAAGCTCTCAAAGCGAGCTCTAGCGGTGCGTCAGGCGCCGGTCGAAGCGCATCATCAGCGCGTTGCAGGTGACCGCGAAGACGGTCAGCAGCAAAGCGATCGCCATGATCGTGTCGATCTGGCCGATATTGATCGCGCTGGTCAGCAGGAAGCCGAGACCGCGCTGCGAGGCGAACATCTCGCCGATCAGCACGCCGAGCAATGTCAGCGAGAAGCCGAGCCTGACGCCCGAGATGATCTCGGGCAGGATCGCCGGCATGATCACGGTGAAGGCGTTCTGCGACGGTGAGAGCCGCATCACCTGCGAAGTCCGGCGATAGACCGGCTTCATCTGGCGGATCGCGTTCATCGAGAACAGCGTGATCGGGATCAGCCCATGCATCACGCCGAAGGCGATCTTGGCGGAGATACCGAGGCCGAAACAGAGCAGCACCAGCGGATAGAGCACGACCTTGGGGATCGAATAGAGCGTCGTCAGGATCGGCTCGGCGACATTGCCGGCGAGCTTGCGCACGCCGAGCACGATGCCGAGCGCGATGCCGCCGAAGAGCGAGATCGCGAAGGCGGCGACGAAGGCCCGCATCGTCTCGGAGATGTTGAGCCAGAACTCGCCGGTCGCGAGCAGGGAAGCGAGCTTGCTGACAGTCTGCACCGGTGAGGCCAGCGAGGAGGCCCCGACCAGGAGATGCAGGCCCTGCCAGAGCACGATGAGGGCGAGGAGGACGACGAGCGTGCCGGCTGACCGTGGCATGAGAGCTGTCATGGCGTCACCGCTGCCGGCGCGCCTGGAGGCGCCGATCGATCATGTTGAGGAAGGTGTTGACGACGGTGACGACGATCAGGACGAGCAGCATCAGCGCGTACATATGCCCGTTCTCGAACAGGTTGTAGGCATAGGCGATGGCGTAGCCGACACCGGCGCCGGAGAGGATGAATTCCGAGGCGATCACGCCGATGAAGGAATAGGCGACCGAGAGCTTGACCCCGGTGAAGAGATAGGGCGTCGCCGCCGGCAGCTCAATCAGGAGCGCGGTCTTGACCCGTGACATCCGGTAGATCTGCCCGGTCTTGCGCAGCACGCGCGGGATGCGGTCGAGCCCGTTCAGCGTCGCCGTGATCATCGAGACGATGGCGAGCAGCACGGCGATGGCGATGATCGAGGCCGAGCCAACGCCGAAGAGGGTGATGAAGATCGGGTAGAAGACGAAGGTCGGGACGGCGTAATAGCTCGCCAGCAGCGGCTCGATCGCGTCGCGCAGGCTCGGCAGCGAATAAATGATCACGCCGGCGGCGAAGCCGAGCAGGACCGAGAGCACGGTCGAGATCGCGATATTGGTGAAGGTGATCGCGATATCCGCCGAGAACTGGCCGGAAGCCAGGATCTTGCCGAGCTCGACGACCATGTCGGACGGGGCGATCATTACCATGCGCGGAATGACGCCGATGCGGCAAAGCGCCTCGACCAGCAGGATCATCGCGGTGACGACCGCAACGCGCAGCCATTTCTCGGACATGGCTCAGGCCTTTCCGGCCGACATGATCTTCAGCGCTTCGATGCGCAGCTTTTCCCAGAGTCGGGCGGTGATGTCGCCGAAATGCGGGGTGGAGACGACGCGGCTGTCGCGGTCTCGCTCCCAGCCGGTCTCGACGAAGTCGATGAAGGTGCCCGGCCTTGTCGACATCACGCCGACGCGATCCGACAGCATCGCCGCCTCGTCGAGCGCGTGGGTGATCAGCAGCACGGTGGCGGAGGTCTCGCGCCAGAGCCGCAGCAATTCATCGCCCATCAGCAGGCGGGTCTGCTGGTCGAGCGCGCCGAAGGGCTCGTCGAGCAGGATCAATCGCGGCTGCAGGACCAGGGTGCGGGCGATGCAGACACGCTGGCGCATGCCGCCGGAGAGTTGCGCCGGATAGGAGCCGGCGAAGTCCTTCAGTCCCATGAAACCGACGGCATAATCGACGCGCCGGGTGATCTCGGCCGGATCCATGCCGGCGCGCCGCAGCCCGAAGGCGACATTGTCGCGGACATTGAGCCAGGGAAACGACGCGTCCTCCTGGAAGACGACGCCGACGCCATCGGGCACGCCGTCGACCGGCTTGCCCTCGAACTCGGCGGTGCCCGACTGCGGCGCGCTCAGGCCAGCGAGAATGTCGAGCAGGGTCGACTTGCCGCAGCCGGAGGGGCCGACCACCGAGAAGAACTCGCCCTTGGCCAGGTCGAGATCGACCGGGCCGAGTGCATGCAGCGTCGATTTCGGCAGCTGGAAGACCCGGGTGACACCGCGCAGCCTTGCATGGGCCGGGACGGCTGCAGCCTGGGGAGCGAGCGGCACGACCTTGGCCCCTGACGCCGCGCTCATTGCTTCGCCTGCAGGTCGGCCGGCAGATAGGACTTGTCGAGCACAGTCGACCAGTCGACGTCGCTCTTGACCTCGCCGATCAGCTTCAGGCCTTCGACCATGCGGTTGAGCTCGGCGACGTTGAACTCGCCCTCGCTCCACATCTTCGGCGGGATCATGTTGTCGACCGCTTCCTTGGCGATCGGCGCATCGAGCTTGTAGAGCTTCTCGATGATCTTGGCGGTCTCGGCCGGGTCCTTGTAGATCGCCTGCACGCCGGCGCGGCGGCCGGCGAGGATCGCCTTGAGCTTCTCGGGGTTCTCCTGCGCGAATTTGCGCGTAGTGATGCCGACCGAGGTCGTCATCGGCTTCAGAATGTCGCCGGCCCTGTAGAGCGTGCGGTACTTGTCCTTGCGGATGATCGAGAGCGGCTCGATCAGCACCGAGCCGACGACCGCGTTCTGCTCGAGCATGGTCAGCGCCGGGACATAGCCGCCCGCCGCGACGCGCTGGACCTTGCCCTGGTCGACGCCCTTCTCGCGCAGCACCATCAGCAGCAGCATTTCGGAAACTGATTTCGGCGAGGTGATCGCGACCTTCTTGCCGGCGAGATCCTCGACGCTCTTGAGCTCGGAGTTCGGCATGACGACCATCGAGGCCTCGGCGACGCTGCGCGTGCCGGTGTTGACGATGATCAGGTCGAGCCCCTGCGCCTTGGCGGCGAGCGCGGCCGAGACGGCGACCTCGCCATAGGGCGTCGCGCTGGCGAGAATGTTGCGCACCGTGGTGCCGCCGCCGCCCGAGCCGATGATGCCGGTGATGTCGATGCCGGCCTGCTTGAACAGGCCTTTCTCCATCGCCACCGCATAAGGCGCGCCATACATGCTGGCGCCCCATTGGGTGACGGAAATCTCCTCGGCGCGTGCCGGCGCCTGCAAGGTGAGGACGGCCGCAGCGGCCATGGCCGCGAGACGATTGAACGAATTCAAGCCAAGCCAAGCGGTCATGTCACTCTCCCATTGAGGCACGCCGCCGATCGTTATCGTTGCAGCAGGCCGGACGCTCACGTCCAAATTTCATTTGTATGCAAACAACGATCTCAACGGATTTCAAGCTTGTCAAGCGATTTGAGCTCGACGACTTGCAAACTGCTCGCGGCAGCCGGGGAGCGAGACTATCGCGCGGAAAGCCGTTCGCAACCGCGAAGTGAAACCCTGCTCATGCGCCGTCCCACCGTACAGATTCGGCGATAAATTAAGGGGTTGGATCGATCGCCGGTTCTATCGCGATTGGGCATCAAGCACAGGCTGGGGCGCTGCCGACTCGCGACATCGTCGACAGTTCGGACGCTGCTGCGGGAAACGGCAGGCTCGCCTTATTTGTATGCAAATGATCTGAACCGCCTCTTTCAAGCCTCCCCAACCCCACGGTGACGGCTTGCTGAAGCGGCCGGGCGCCGGCCGCCATCTCCCGACTCGACTCTGACGTATGGTTAAGCAACCATAAGTTGTTGTCGACTGCGGAAGCACTCCGCTGCGGCCCCGAGGGGATGGGGATGGAGGCTTTAGCTTGGCCGCAGGCCGGCGCAGCTGAGATGCGCGTGTTCGGCCTGCCCGCCGAGATCGCCTTCCTGGCCGACCACGGCGTGCCGCCCGCAGGATTGCGGGAGGCTACCCAACTTGCCGAGCGGATCGGCGTCGCACCAAGCCGGCAGGTCATCGCCTCCGGTCTCGTCACGGAAGAGCAACTCTACCGTGCGCTGGCGGCCGAGCTCGGCCTGCGCTTCCAGTCGCGCCCGCCGCCCCTGCAGCCGGGCGGGGACATCTCGGCGATCCTGCGCGAGGGTGTAGCGGTCACGAGCACACGCCCAGACAGCCCGCTCCGCTTCGCTGTCGCGCCGCCGCCCGGGCGGGCGCTGCGCCGTTTCCTCGCAGCGAAGCCCCATGCCCGACGAGATTTGGTGATGCTGACGCCATCGACGCTGGCGGCCGAGCTGCGGCGTAGCAATGCCGAACCGCTCGCGCGCAAGGCGGCCTGGACGGATGAAGCGGGGCTTCAGCGCTTCAGCGCCCGAACCGGCTCAAACTGGCTCCAGAAACTCGTCGCCTTTCTCCTCGTCGGCCTCTTTTCGGTGATCGGCACGCTGGCGCCGGTCACGACGCTGACCGGCATCGCCCTCGCTTTGGGCCCGCTCTTCTTCGCCACCATCATCCTGCGGCTCGCTGCCTTGATAGAGAAGCCGCAACTCGACCTCTGGCACGATCATCGCTGGCAGATCGACGACAGCCGCCTGCCGATCTACACCGTCGCCGTCCCGATCTTCGGCGAGGAGAATGTCCTCGACCAGTTGATCGAAGCCCTGTCTGCGATCGACTACCCCGTCGCCAAGCTCGACATCCGCATTCTCGTCGAGGAAATCGACTGGGGTCTGCGCCGCCTCCTTGCGGCGCGCGAACTTCCCCCGTTCATGCAGGTCATGATCGTTCCGCGTGGACTGCCGCAGACCAAACCGCGCGCGCTCAACATCGCGCTGGCGGAGGCGCGCGGCGAGCTGTTCACCATTTTCGACGCCGAGGACATTCCCGACCCGCGCCAACTTCGGCTGGCAGCGGCGCGCTTCCTGCGCTCCGATGGCGACCTTGCCTGCCTGCAGGCTCATCTCGTCATCGACAATACCGAGGACAGCTGGCTCAGCGGTTGCTTCGCGCTGGAGTATGCCGGGCTGTTCGACGTGCTCAATCCCGGCCTGCTGCAAGCCGGCCTGCCGATCATGCTGGGCGGCACCTCGAACCATTTCCGCACCGAGGCGTTGCGGCGCATCGGCGGCTGGGACCCCTGGAACGTCACGGAGGACGCCGATATCGGCTTCCGGCTCGTCCGCGCCGGCGGCTATATGGCCGACCTGCCTTGCCATACCCTGGAGGAGGCGCCGGCCACGCTGCGCGGTTGGCTCAAGCAGCGCACGCGCTGGCACAAAGGCTATCTGCAGACCCTGATCAGCCACCTCCTGTCGCCGTGGCAATTGCTGCGCGAAGCCGGCATAGCGGCGACGCTGACCTTGCTTGCGCTGTTGTTCGGCACGCTTCTCGGCATGCTCGGCTATCCGTTCTTCATCGTGGCAGCCGTCACGATCTGGCTGGAAGGCTCGCTGTTCACGACCGGACAGCCGCTCGAGATGCTGGTGTCCTCGCTCGCTTTGGTGCTCACCGCGAGCGGGATCTGCGTGCTCTTCCTGGTGCCTGCGCTCGGCGCCTGGCGACGCGGCGCACCCGGGCTATGGCGCTGGCTGCCGCTGTTGCCGGTCTACCATCTGCTGATCTCGCTCGCAGCGTGGCTGGCCTTGTACGACTACCTCGACCGTCGCTTCGTCTGGAACAAGACCGCGCACGGACTGGCTCGCTCCTCGCGCTATCGCAGCTCCGCCCAGCCCGCTCCCGGCATGGCTACAGATGCCGCAACCACTCCTGCGCCGCCTCCGCCGGTGGACGCTCGATATTGAAGGCTCCGACGAAACCGCCATTCTTGTCCATCAGATAGACCAGGGCGGTATGGTCCATGGTGTAGTCGCCGTCCTTGAGCGGCACCTTGCGGGCATAGGCGCGATAGGCCTTGATCGTGGCGTCGACCGCAGCGCGGTCACCGGTCAGCCCGACGATCCGCGGATCGAAGGAGCCGAGATAGCTCTTCATCGTCTCGGCCGTGTCGCGCTCGGGATCGACCGTGATGAACAGCGCCTTGAGCTTGTCGCCCTTCGCACCGGCCGCGCGCAACACTTCCGAGATCTCGAACAGCTTGGTCGGGCAGATGTCCGGGCAATGGGTGAAGCCGAAGAAGACCAGGAAGGGCGCGCCACGCAGATCCTTGTCGGTCAGCGTCTTGCCCTCGCCGCTGGTGAGCGTGAACGGCCCGCCAACGCTCGAGGCGAGATTCTGCCCGCCCTGACGTGATCCGGGCGCAAAGGTGATGAAAGCGGCGGCAGCGAGCGCGGTAGCGCCAAGCACGAAGACCAGCAGGGGCAGGAGCAGGCGGCGGTTCACGGGGAATTCCTCGAAGGCGGACGAAACGCCGCTCAGAAGCAGGCCAGAAGCGCTGCGATCAGCCCATCGGTGAACAGGCGATCGCCCTCGCGCCACCAGAGCAGCAGGCCTGCCGCCAGCAGCAGGCCGAAGCCACCGGCGAGAAGCCAGAGGCCGAGCCGGGACGCCGGGGCTGCACCTTCAGTCTCGATCTGCGGGGTTGCGCTCATGGCAGCAATCTAGCGCCGCCGGCCGCTGGCCGGAAGCGGCGTTCATGCCGCAGGGATCCTCCGAAAGAAGCAGAAGATCCGATGGTCGAATGATTGGAGCGGGCGATCGGGATCGAACCGACGACATTCAGCTTGGGAAGCTGACGTTCTACCACTGAACTACGCCCGCGCTGTAGCCCGTATAGCCGGGCGGAGCGGCCGGCCGCAAGCCGGTCGAGAAGAGATTTCGCCGCGAATGAAGAGAACCGCGCCGGGCCCCTGTCGCCCGGCGCGGCTCGGTTCAGGCGCTGCCTGCCTTACCAGCAGCCATAATAGCCGCAGCCATAATAGCCATAGTGACGGCGGGACGAAGCGGCGATGACCGCACCGCCGACAGCGCCGGCGACGACACCCGCCGCGACCGCATTGCTGGCCTGGGCGTTGGAGCGGCGGAAACTCTGGAACACGTCGCTGCGGCAGCGCTCGAAGGCGCGGGTGCCGGGCTTGTGGCCGGCATCAATGCAGACCGTGTCGGCTTCCGCGGCCGATTGCTCGACGCTCTGGCAGCCGCCGAGGGCGGCGGCGAGAACGCCGGCGATGATGAGGGCGCGCATGAGAAATCCTTTCCCTGTAGACATTTGGCCACGAAAGCCATGAAGCGGAAGGCGGCAACGGCCTCCCGCCGGTGACACAAGCTTGAACACGCCGCAGGCCAATGGCCGGCAACGCCATCGGCGCTTGCTGCCATCTGACACGGAATCGCCATTTTGTCGCCCCGAAGGTTGCCGTGAGGGCAACTTTTGAGCGCCGGTTCCGATTTGCGGCTAACGAAGGGTTGAACCGGCCGCTCGGGAGATCGACCTCTTCCCGACCCCACAGGCGCCATCGACGCGGCCGCTGCCCAGGCCGAGCGGAGCCTGCCTGGAGAGCTTCGGCGCCTGGCAGAATCCTTCCGCCGGATCCTTCCAGCATCATTGGACAGAATCGGCCAGGGAGCACTTTTCGATTTGAAAGCAAGGGCCGGAGAGAGGTTTGCTGCGCGGGTTCCTATGCTCACCCGACACTCAGTTTCGAGGATTGGGACGATGAAAGAGATCATCCGCTTTGCATGGGGGATCAGCTCCCTCGGCGACTTCCTGGTCGCGATCTCCGACAAGGGGATCGTCGCCGTTGAATTCAGCTCCGATCGTGCGGCGATGGAGACTGCACTGCAGGCCCGTTTTCCGGATGCCATTTCGGAGCACAGCCAGGATGGGCTAGCGGAAGTTGCCGCGACTGTGGCGCGCGTGATCGATGACCCGACGACCGCTTGCGATCTGCCGCTCGATCTGCGCGGCACGCCCTATGACGTGACAGTCTGGCAGATGCTCCGGGAGATCCCGCCGGGCGAGACCACGAACTATGGTGCGCTGGCGTCCAAACTCGGCACGCGCGACCCGCGCGACGTGACGCAGGCGATCGCCAACAACGCTGTCGCTGTCATCGTTCCCTGCCATCGCGTCATCAGGAAGGACGGCTCGATCTCGGGCTATCGCTGGGGTGTCAGGCGCAAGCGGGCGCTGCTCTCGCGTGAGCAGAGACCGCAGACGCGGTGATGGAGCTCGCCGGGCTGGATTGACCGACGCAGCGAAGACTTCGAAACCGACACGCGAAACCCCGGCGGTCAAATCGCCGGGGCTCCTTGCACTGACGATCACATCGAACAAGCCGATGCGCGTCGTCAGCGTGCATCATGAAAGATGATGCCGACGGTGTGGCGCCTGCCGGAGCGGACACGGCTGACGCCATGGCGCAGATTGACGCGATAATTCCCCTTCGAGCCCTGCACCGGCCGGTTATGGACGGCAAAGGCGACGGCATCGCCCTGGCGCAGCGGCACGACCTCGACACGGCTTTGCATGCGCGGGCGCTGCTCGGTCAGGGCGAACTCGCCGCCCGTGAAGTCACGCCCCGGCTCGGAGAGCAGGATGGCGACCTGGATCGGAAAGGCGAGGTCGCCATAGAGGTCCTGGTGCAGGCAGTTGAAGTCGCCCGGGACGTATTGCAGCAGCAACGGCGTCGGGCGCGCCTGTCCGGCCTCGTGGCACTGCTTCAGGAACGCGGCGTGGGCATCGGGATAGCGCTCCTCGATCCCCATGCGGGCGTTCCAGGCATTAGCGACGCCGGCGAGATGCGGATAAAGCGCCGTTCGCAAGCCGCCGATCAGATCGGGGAGCGGGTACCTGAAATAGCGGTACTCACCCTTGCCGAAGCCGTGGCGCGCCATGACGATATGGCTGCGAAAATGGCTCTCGTCGGGATAGAGCGCCGCGACCGCGCGGCACTCCTCCGGCGTCAGCAGCCCGGGCAGGACGGCGCAGCCGAAGCCGTCGAGCTCGCCAGCGAGCGCCGCCCAGTCGTAAGCGGCGACCCGCGCCATGTCCGGGGTGATCATGAGGTTCATCGTCCTAGCTCCATGTTCAGCTCGTCCTGATCGAAGACTAGGTGCGGCAGCGGGCTCCCGAACTCCGATCCTTGCGCTCAAACCGACACGCTGCAGACGCGGAGCCGTGCGTCACGACGAAAGCCCGACCTATGGGCCCCGGCCCCCGGGTCTCTGCCGGGCGGGTTTTCTCAGGCGAGCCGCAGGATCGTCGTTTCGGCCAGCAGATAGGTCTCGCCGGTGGCGAAGCGGACCTCGATCTCGCCATTGTCGCGCTTCTCCCAGGCGGCAAAGCCAGCCGCGACGAGCTGGCCGATATAGGCCATGACCAGCGCCTTGTCGGGATTGCCGCGGGCGAGCGCGGCGAACTCGGCAATGGCCGCCTCGGTCCCGGACAACCTGCGTCGGCTCGTCCTTGCATCGATTCCGCCACGCGAGACCATGTTTCCGATGGTCCTTCTCAGCCGCTGCGTGCTTCCCGATCGAGCAAAGTTCGCTTGCGCTCGACGCCCCAGGCATAGCCCGAGAGCGCGCCGTCGTGGCGAACCACGCGATGGCAGGGAATGGCCACGGCGAGCGTGTTCGCCGCGCAGGCTCCCGCCACGGCGCGCACCGAAGCCGGCGAGCCGATGCGGCGGGCGATCTCGGAATAGGCTACGCGCTCGCCGACCGGGATCGCCTGCAGCGCCTGCCAGACACGCCGCTGGAAGGCGCTGCCGCGCACGTCGAGCGGCAGGTCCAGGCCGACAGCGGGATTCTCGACGAAGCCGACGACGCGAGCGACCAGCGCTTCATATTCGCGGTCGGCGCCGATCAGTCGTGCCTTCGGAAAACGGTCCTGGAGATTGCGGACGAGGGCTTCGGGATCGTCGCCGAGCAGGATCGAGGCGACGCCCTTCGTGCTCGACGCGACCAGGATCGCCCCGAGGACACTCTGGCCGACCGCGAACCTAATCTCCTCATCGGCGCCGCCGCCGCGATACTGCGTCGGCGTCATGCCGAGCATGCCGGTCGACTTCTCGTAGAAGCGGCCGCTCGAATTGAAGCCGGCATCGTAGATCGCCTCGGTGACACTGCTGCCGGCATCCAGGCCTTCGCGAACCTTCTTCGCCCGCTCGCCCGCCGCGTAGTCCTTCGGCGTCAGGCCGGTCGCGGCTTTGAAGACGCGGTGGAAATAGCTCGGGCTGCGGCCGACCGCCTCCGCCAACGCCTCCAGCGAAGGCTCTTCCTCGCTCTCCTCGATAACTCGGCAGGCCTTGGCGACAAGGGCAGCGTTTTCGCAGTCGAGCGAAGGGCCCTCCGGATTGCAGCGCCGGCAGGGCCGGAAACCCGTCGCCCGTGCGCTCTCCAGCGTGTCGTGGAGCGTGACATTCCGGGGATTGGCCGTGCGCGACGGGCAGGACGCGCGACAATAGACCCCGGTCGTCGCGACGGAATACCAGAGTTGGCCGTCGGCATTCTTGTCGCGCGCGACGATGCGCGCCCAGCGCGGGTCGTCCGCGGCGGACAGGATCGGCATTCTCGGGCCCAGCGCGGGCCTTGTCGCGATCGTCATCGCCGTCATCTCGCAATGTCCTTGTTCGACCGTGCCTGCGACCAGCCTCCGTCACACTCCGATCCTTGCTGGCGAGTTCGATGCCCGCCACCCGATTTCCGCCTGGCTTTGACCGGGCTGCCTGGAGACCCCTGCCGGCACGCTCGCGCCGCATTGGCGGCAAACGGAAAAGGCAAGGGCCCGCGCCGGACGCGCGAGCCCTTGCCGCTTCTGCAGCGCGTGTCGCCTGCCGAAGCGCGCCCGTTCCTGGTCAGGCGGCCTTGACGAGGCCGAGCTGGGTCATCGCGGTCAGGCCGTCGTCCAGGCCGATCTCCTCGACGATCTTGCCGTCGATCACCTTCAGGACGGTCGTGCCAGTGAAATGCATCTTGCGGCCGGACGCAGCGGGGAGAGCCTCATAGCCGGGCAGGACATCGTCGAAAACCGCGCCCGTATGCGTGCCGCCGCCCTCCCACTGACCGACGACATAGTCGCCCTCGGCGATCAGATCCGCCGTGCCCCAGAAGTTGAGATCGGGGAACGCAGCGCGGAAGTCGGTCATGAACGCCTTGATGTCGTCATGGCCCCGGCGCGGCTCGTGCAGGGAATATTTGAGCAGCATGTCGGGCGCGGCGATCTCGTCGACGACTGCGAGATTGACCTCCTTGCCCCAGAACTCGGTGAACCAGCGCACCACCACGGCTTTGTTGTCGTATTCCTTGCTCATTGGAACAGGCCCTCTCATCGATCTCTGACAGTCATCGAAACCGCTCGATGACCTGGATCGAAGGCTAGGGAGGCGTCGTTCCAGCCAAACTCCGTTTCTTGCCGCCGAACCGGAAACGCTGTCCGGTAGGCACTCGGCGAAAACGGTTCTTCGAAACAGGAATTTGCGGCGAACGAAGAATTGGGCCGACCACGAAGAGTGAGCGGTTTTTACTCCGAGGCTAGCTGCGGAAATGCTTGGAGAGCTTCAGCGCCTGACCCTGATAGTTCGAGGTTCCGATCGCCCCATAGAGAGCGTCCGGCTCGGCTGCCATGCGCTCGAAGGCGAGGCGCCCGACCACCTGCCCATCCTCGAGCAGGAAGGGCACCTCATGGCTCCTGACTTCGAGCACGCCGCGGCTGCCGGGCACGCCGTCGGCGCCGACGCCGAAGCCGGGGTCGAAGAAACCGGCATAGTGGACGCGGAACTCGCCCATGGCCGGATCGATCGGCGCCATCTCCGCGGCGAAGGCCGGCGGAATGTGCAGCCGCTCCTTCGAGGCGAGGATGTAGAACTGGTGCGGGTCGAGGATGAGCCGCTTGCGCTTGGCCGGGATCGGCGTCCAGAAATCGTCGATCTCGTAGCCGCCGACACGATCGACATCGATCACGTCGGTGAAGCGCTGGGCCTGGTAGCCGATGATCTCGCCCTCGGCATCGCCAAGATGGATGCTGAACAGGAGACCATTGCGGATCGTCGCGGGACCATCGACCAGCGCCGTGCGGCGATGGACCTCGCGCAGCTCCCGGTCGGAGACGCGGAAGCTCTCCGCCTCCTCCTGGCCGGAGCTGCGGCGGCGGAAGCGCAACTGGTTGAGGCGGCTGCCTTTGCGCACCTTGATCGAGAAGCTCGACGGCGAGATCTCGGCATAGAGCTTGCCGGAATAACCGCCGGCGACGCTGTCGAAGGCCTCGCTGCGGTCGGCGATCAGGCGGGTGAAGACGTCGAGCCGGCCGGTCGAGCTCTTCGGATTGGCGAAAGCCGAGATCGTCGCCGGCAGTTCGTGCAGCGACTCCATCAGCTCGACGACATAGACGCAGTTCTTCTCGAGGATCGCGCCCTCCTCGAGCGAGACCTCGTCCTGGGTCAGATCGGCGAGCATCTGGGCGACGCTCTTGTTCGGGCCGGGCAGGAAGCTGGCGCGGACGCGATAGGCCTTGTGGCCGAGCCTTAGGTCGAGGCTCGCCGGCTGGTACTGGCTCTCGGCGAAGGTGCCGGAGGTCGAGCGGACCATGCCGCGATGGACGAGCTTGCGGATGTCCTGGCGCGGCAGCACGCCGGAGGGGCCGGCGAGCGAAGCCGGCGCGGTCGCGATCTCGGCCAGCATGTCGGGCGATGTCGCCATGGCGCTATCAGACCACCTTGTGAAGCGCGGCGCAAAGCCAGCCAGCCAGCCGCGAGATTGATCGTTCTTCCTGCCGCACCGGGGAGCCGCTGGCGAGTCCGACGCTACGTTTTCCACATGCCCGCGCAACCGCTGATCATCGGGTCTACAGCCGATTGGCGGCATTGACGCTGCGCCGCCTCAAGTCATAACAAGGCCTTCCCGCCACACCGGCGTCCGCCGCCATGCGGCGGCACGGAGCCGCGATCATGTACCAGGCCGAAACGCATGGCGTGCGCGTCACCGCCTCGCCCAAATTCATGGACTCTGAGTCCACGCCCGACCAGAGCCGCTATTTCTGGGCCTATACGATCGAGATCGTGAATCTGTCGCCCCGCACCGTGCAGTTGATGACGCGCCACTGGGTCATCACCGACGGGCGCGGCGAGGTGCACGAGGTCCGCGGCGACGGCGTGATCGGTCAACAACCGGTGCTGCAGCCGGGCGAGCGCTTCAGCTATACCTCGGGCTGCCCGCTGATGACGCCCGACGGCAGCATGCGCGGCTTTTACGCCATGCTCGGCGAGGACGGCGCGATCTTCGATGTCGAGGTGCCGCTCTTTCCGCTCGACTCGCCCTATGTGAAGAAGGTCCTGCATTGACGACTGCAACACCGACCGGGCAGCGCTACCAGCCGCTCGACATGCTCGCCCGTCTCGTCGCCTTCGACACGGTGAGCCACAAATCCAATCTCGAGCTGATCGCCTTCGTCGAGGACTACCTCACGGGCTGGGGCGTGCCGTCGGTGCGCTTCCCCAATGCGACCGGCGACAAGGCGGCGCTCTTCGCCACGATCGGCCCGCAGGACCAGGGCGGCATCGTGCTCTCCGGCCATACCGATGTCGTGCCGGTCGAGGGCCAGGCCTGGTCGCGCGACCCATTCACCCTACATGTCGAGGACGGCCGAGCCTATGGCCGCGGCTCGGTCGACATGAAGGGCTTTGTCGCGCTGGCGCTGGCGCTGGTGCCGGATTTCCTGGCGGCGAACCTGAAGACACCGATCCACCTGTTCTTCTCCTATGACGAGGAGGTGACCTGCCTCGGCGTGGTCGATGGCATCGCCGCGATGGGCAAGAGCCTGCCCAAGCCGCGCGCCGTCATCGTCGGCGAGCCGACCTCGCTCGAACTCGCCGACGCGCATAAGGGCATCCGCACCTTTTTCACCACGATCACCGGCTTTGCGGCGCATTCCTCGAAGCCGCATCTCGGCGCCAGCGCGGTCCATGCCGGGACGCGGCTTGCAGCCGGCCTCGTCGCCATGGCCGACGAGCACGAAGCCCGCCTCGACGAGAGCGGCCGCTTCGACCCGCCCTACGACACCGTCCATATCGGCAAGTTCCATGGCGGCATTGCCCGCAACATCCTGGCCGATCGCTGCGATCTCGCTTGGGAGGTGCGCACGCTGCCGGGCTCCGATCCCGAGGAGGTGCCGGCACGGTTCGCCAGGCTTTCGGAGGAGGTGCTGGCCCGAATGAGCAAGACGGCGCCGTCGGCCGCGATCGAGACGGTGATGAGCTCGGACGTGCCGGGCCTGGCGCCCGATCCCGGTTCGGAGGCGGAGACGCTGGTGATGCGCCTCGCCGGGCGCAATCGCACCATCGCCGTCGCCTATGCGACCGAGGCCGGGCATTTCCAGCGCGCGGGCCTGCCGACGATCGTCTGCGGCCCGGGCTCGATCGACCAGGCGCATCAGCCGGACGAATACATCACGCTGGAGCAGGTAGCTGCCGGTGAGGCCTTCATGCGGAAGCTGATGGCGGAGTGCCGGGTGTAGGTGAGTACCGTCATGGTCGGGCTTGTCCCGACCATCCACGCCTTCGCTTCAATGCGTGAGGGCTGTGTTCAAGACGTGGATGCTCGCCACAAGGGCGAGCATGACGCCGGGCCCTTTATTGCCCCGCCGAGATCTCCACCTCGACCTCGGCCGGGTCGAAGCTGTAGCGGCGCGAGCAGAATTCGCAGGTGACGCCGAGCGTGCCGTCATCGGCGATCATCGCCTTGCGGTCGTCTGCCGAAAAGCCCCTGAGCATGCCGAGCACACGCTCGCGCGAGCAGCGGCAGGCCTCGTGCACCGCGACGGGCTCGAAGACATGGGCGCCGCGCTCATGGAAGAGTCGGTAGAGCAGCTGCTCGCTTTCCAGCAGCGGATCGAGCAATTCGTGATGCTCGATCGTCTCGACCAGAGAGCGCGCCTCGGTCCAGGCGTCGTCGCTGATGCCATCATCATCGCCGGCTGCGAGGATCTCGTGGCCCTCCGGCGCATCGCCGGGATGGAGGTCGGCGGCGCGCATCCGGTCAGGCGAGTTCGGCATGAACTGCACGATCAGCCCGCCGGCGCGCCAGGCAAGGCCGGCACCGGTCAGGACCGTGCCGACGCCCAGGCGGATACGGCTCGGGATCTGCTCGGACTGACGAAAATACTGATGGCCGGCCTGCTCGAGCCCCTGGCCATCGAGGGCGACGATGCCTTGGTAGCGCGTCGCCTCCGAGCCCTGGTCGACGGTCATGGCGAGGTGGCCCTTGCCGAGCAGCTCACCGGTCGAGACCGTATCGGCGTCGATCGCCGCCGCCAGCCGGTCGGCGTCATAGCGCGCCATGGCCCGGTAGTTGTCGGGGGCGTTGAAATCGACGACCAGCATCGAGATCGGACCGTCGCTCTTGGTCTGGAGCTGGAAGCGGCCCTCACCCTTGAGGGTCGTGCCGAGCATGACGGTCAGCGCCGCGGCCTCGGCCAGGACGCGCGAAACGGGTTCAGGGTAGTGATGCCGCGCGAGGACCTGATCGAGCGAGGTTCCGAGCCTGACGACCCGGCCCCGCACGTCGAGCGCCGGCACGGCGAAGGGCAGCACCCGGTCGTCGGGTGCTGCCGCTGTCACGGTCTCGGCCATCAGGCAGCCACTCCGCCGAAGCACCAGGCCAGGATGCCCTTCTGGGCATGCAGCCGGTTCTCGGCCTCATCGAACACAGCCGATTGCGGACCGTCCATGACCTGATCGGTCACTTCCTCGCCGCGCGAGGCCGGCAGGCAGTGCATGAAGATCGCATCCTTTTCGGCGCGGCCGAGCAGGCGCTCGTCGACCTGATAGGGCCGCAGCAGGTTGTGGCGCGTGCCTTCCTCGTCGCCCATCGAGACCCAGCAATCGGTGATGACGCAGTCGGCGCCCTCGACCGCGGCTTCGGGCCGGGTCGTCAATTGCAGCCTGGCACCCTGCTTGCGGGCCCAGTCGAGCAGCGCCGGCGGCGGCGCGAGCTCCTCGGGCGTCGCGATGGCGAGCTCGAAATCGAGCCGGCCGGCGGCATGGACCCAGGAGGTCAGGACATTGTTGGTGTCGCCGGTCCAGGCGATGCGCTTGCCCTTGATCGAGCCCTTGCGCTCCTCGAAGGTCATGACGTCGGCCATGACCTGGCAGGGATGCTGGCGCTTGGTCAGGCCGTTGATCACCGGCACGGTGGCGTATTTCGCCATCTCGACCACGGCGTCATGATCGAGCATGCGGATCATGATCGCATCGACATAGCGCGACAGCACGCGGGCGGTGTCGGCGATGGTCTCGCGCTCGCCGAGCTCGATCTCCTGGCCGGTCACCATCATCGGCGAGCCGCCGAGCTCGCGGATGCCGACGTCGAAGGAGACGCGGGTCCGAAGCGAGGGCTGCTCGAAGATCATGGCGATGACCTTGCCTTCGAGCAGGCGGTCGCCGGCGGCCGCGGGCGTGCGCCGGCGGGCCTTGATCTCCTCGCCGGCCTTGAGGATCGACCTCAATTCGCCGGCTGAGAAATCCGAGAGATCGAGAAAGTGACGCGTCGCAGACATCATGCTCACTCCGCCGCCGGCCGGGCGAGTTCCGCCTCGACCGCGCCCGCCGCCTTGTCCAGCCGGGCCACCGCCTCGGCCACTTCGCTCTCGCCGATGATCAAGGGCGGCAGCAGGCGCACGACATTGTCGCCGGCCGCGACCACGAGCAGGCCGGCGGCCCGGGCCTGGGCAACGAAATCGGTGTTCGGGGTCTTGAGCTTGAGGCCGAGCATCAGGCCCTCGCCGCGGATTTCCTCGATCACCTGCGGATGCTGATCCTTGAGCTGGGCCAGCGACTGGCGCAGGCGCAGCGCCGTCTTCTGGACGTGATCGAGGAAGCCCGGCGCCAGGATGACGTCGAGCACGGCATTGCCGACCGCCATGGCGAGCGGATTGCCGCCGAAGGTGGTGCCGTGGGTGCCGAGCGTCATGCCGGAGGCCGCTTCTTCAGTGGCAAGGCACGCCCCCATCGGGAAGCCGCCGCCGATGCCCTTGGCGATCGACATGATGTCGGGGGCGACGCCATTGTGCTCATAGGCGAAGAACTTGCCGGTGCGGCCGACGCCGGTCTGGATCTCGTCGAAGATCAGCATCAGCCCGTGCTCGTCGCAGAGCTCGCGCAGCAGCTTCAGGAAGCGCATCGGCACCGAGCGCAGGCCGCCTTCGCCCTGGATCGGCTCGATCATCAGCGCAGCCGTCTCGGGCGTAATCGCCGCCTTCAGCGCCTTCTCGTCGTCGAAGAGCACCTGGTCGAAGCCATCGACCTTCGGGCCGAAGCCGTCGATATATTTCTGCTGGCCGCCGGCGGCGATGGTCGCGAGCGTGCGGCCATGGAAGGCGCCCTCGAAGGTGACGATCCGGTAGCGCTCGGGATGGCCCTTCGCGGCGTGGTATTTGCGCGCCATCTTGATCGCGCATTCGTTCGCCTCGGCGCCCGAATTGGTGAAGAAGACGCGCTCTGCGAAGGTCGCCTCGCAGAGCCGGCGCGCCAGCTTTTCACCCTCGGGCATCGTGTAGAGGTTTGAGGTGTGCCAGATGCGCTGCGCTTGGGCAGTCAGCGCCTCGACCAGATGCGGATGGGCATGGCCGAGCGAGTTGACGGCGATGCCGGCGCCGAAATCGAGATAGCGCGTACCATCGGCGGTGATCGCCCAGGCTCCTTCGCCACGCTCGAGGGCGATCGGGGCACGGGCATAGGTCGGCAGGAGAACGGAGGAAGCGGTGCTCATGGAGCGAAATCCTTGCGGCGAGACAGGGAGAAAGCGCGGAATCTCAGGCCGGGAACGGCAGTGCGGGACGCAAGCGGCAGGATGCCGGCATGATGCGACCCGCCGGCGACATTATCGTCGCTGGCCGTTCCCGCCGTCTCGTCGCGCGTCAAGCCGCATCGAAGGAAAATCCCGATCGCTCAAAAACATAAGCGCCGCCCTTGGGGGCGGCTGCGTGATGTGACTATGCAAAACCGGCCCGGCCCTGTCAATTGCGGCTGACCTGGAGCCCGTCCCAACGGCCTTGCTCCGCAAGCCGTTGGGATAAAGCGGTCTCCATTCTAAAAGTGAGAGACGGATTCACCGACCAGGGTGTGCCACCCTGATCGGATCCGGCTCTCGCGGCAGCGTTGCCAATTAGACTCACCGGGCGGCCGTCTGCAGTGATTGGCTGGGGAAAAGCCGAATTAGGATTCGGCGACTCTTGTGGCCGAGTCAGGCCATCTTGTATGGTCTTCTTCGTCAGATACGACATCTCGTGCGGCGTCTCCAGTATCGTCAGTTCCGGGCGTAACGGCTTCCGTTCAACCACGGACGCTGCCGGTATCGGATTCCGCCATGATCTCTCCCTATGCCGCACCGGCTTGCCGGTAAGGCATGACGAAGACAGGTGCAACTCCATGACCGAAGCCGGAGCCTGGACCGACGAACGCGTCGAACTGCTCAAGAAGCTCTGGAATGACGGCCTGAGCGCGAGCCAGATCGCCGCCGAGCTCGGCAATGTCACGCGCAACGCCGTCATCGGGAAGGTGCATCGCCTCGGCCTTTCGGGCCGGGCCAAGAGCCCGGGCTCGGCCACGCCGCGTCCGCGCAAACCGGCGGCGCGCCCGCCGAGCCACCCGGCCGGTCATCACAGCAACGGCAGTGCCGGGCTGACCCGTGGCAACACCGCGCTCGCCCCGCAGTTTTCGCCCGAGATCGAAGCCGAGGCGCAGGTCGCACGCGCACCGGCCCCGTCCGAAGACGTGGTCGTGCCGTTCTCCGAGCGGGTCACCATCATGGAGCTGCGCGAATACATGTGCCGCTGGCCGATGGGCGATCCGACCTCACCGGAGTTCCGCTTCTGCGGCGGCCGCAGCGCGACCGGCCTGCCCTATTGCGCCTACCATGCCCGTATCGCCTACCAGCCGGCGGCCGACCGCCGCCGCGACCGCAGGGCGATCCGCGCCTGAGCCTGGCAGCGTCGCGGCAAGAATGTGAAAGCCGGCCGAAAGGCCGGCTTTTCTGTTTCCAGGGAAGGCCCGGCTCAGAGCAGGAAATGAAAGCCGAAGCCCAGGATGACGAAGCCCGCCGCGACCACCTGCGCCACGAAGAGTGGCTGCAGCCGCGAGGCCTTTTCGGCGTCATCAGAAGCTTTCTCGGCGCGCGACATGCGATCCCTGGCCTTGAACTGCTCAGGCCCGCCATCCCGCTCCAGATCCATCCGCACCGCGATGAAGCCGATCACCAGACCGAGTATGCCGAGCCCGAAGAAGCCGACGAGACGAAGCGCGCCGTAGCCGACGCCAATCAGCAGCGCGGCGAGAAAGGGAAATGCGAGATAGTCCCATCTGGTGAAGCGCATGGCTGATAGTCTGCGGGAACCGCGCATTGGCGTCCAGCCGGCACGATCGAAGACCGAGCCTCAAGGGGAGATGATGAAGCCGATCGAATACGCCTGCGCGTTACCGCTGAAGGGACAGCGCGTTCTCTTGGGCCTGCGGGCTCCGCATCGGCGAAATCGGCCGTCCTGCTGGGACACCATTGGCGGCCATGTCGAGCCGGGCGAGGCCATCGAGGCTGCCCTCGTTCGCGAACTGCAGGAGGAGCTCGGCATCGCGGCGACAGCCTTTCGCCATGCCGAGACCATCGAGACAACCGAGACGGATGGCGTCACGCCCGCGCTCTGGCATCTGTTTGTGGTCGCAGAATGGGCCGGCGGCGAACCCAAGATCGCCAATGACGAGCACAGCGAGATCCGCTGGTTCACGTTCGGCGAGGCCGAGGCGCTGACGCCGCTGGCCTCCGAAGCCTATCGCCCGGTTTTCGCCAGGCTGGCCACGGCTTGCGCACCGCGATCATAGGCACCGACATGGCGACCTTCGCGATCTATGCAGGAGCGGCGCTGGCGGAAATCGCCGGCTGCTTTGCCTTCTGGGCCTGGCTTAAACTCGACAAGCCGGTCTGGTGGCTGCTGCCGGGCGTCTTGGCGCTCGCAGCCTTCGCCTGGCTGCTGACCCTGGCCGACAGCCCCGCGGCCGGGCGCGCCTTTGCCGCCTATGGCGGCGTCTACATCGTGACGTCGCTGACCTGGATGGCGCTGGTCGAGAAGGTGCCGCCGGATCGCTACGATCTTGCCGGCGCCGCGCTCTGCCTCGCCGGCGCGGCGGTCATCGTCGCCGCGCCGCGCTGACGGAGGCTGTCAGCCGCGGGCAAAAGTCTCGTCGAAGGCGTAGCCGGCGCCGCGCACGGTGCGCAGCGGGTCCTTGGAATTGGCCGGGGTGATCGCCTTGCGCAGCCGCCCGACATGGACGTCGACGGTGCGCTCGTCGATGTAGACGTCGCGGCCCCAGACCGCATCGAGCAGTTGCGCCCGCGAATAGACGCGGCCTGGCGCCTGCATCAGGAATTCGAGCAGGCGGAACTCGGTCGGGCCGAGATGCAGTTCGGCGCCGGCGCGACGGACGCGACGGGTCGTGCGGTCGAGCTCGAGATCGCCGGCCGCGAGCAGGCCGGCGACATGGCCGGGCTTGGCGCGGCGCAGCAGCGCCTGGATGCGGGCGATCAGTTCGGGCAGCGAGAACGGCTTGACGACATAGTCGTCGGCACCGGTGGCGAGGCCGCGCACGCGCTCGGTCTCCTCGCCGCGGGCGGTCAGCATGATGATCGGCACCCGCTCGGTGTCGCGGCGCGTGCGCAGGCGCCGGCAGAGCTCGATGCCGGAGAGGCCGGGCAGCATCCAGTCGAGCAGGACGAGATCCGGCGTATGGTCGCGCAGATGCAATTCGGCGTCGTCGCCCCGCGCCACGCTGTCGACCTCGAAGCCCTCGGCCTCGAGATTGTAGCGCAGGAGCAGGGTGAGCGGCTCCTCGTCCTCGACGATCAGGATGCGTGCAGGCATTGCGTCTCGCTTTCGCTCGGAGCCTGTTCCGCAAAAGTGGAAACCACTTTTGCGATCAGAACATGCTCCAACTCTTTAGTTGCGCAAATTCTGATCGTTCAGCCGGTTCCGGCTGCACGGAAAGCGCGCCGCCCGCCGGTTCAGCCATTGGCCGCCGGCAGGTCGACGAGGATGTTGGTGGTGTCGAGCTTCGGCCGGCTCTCGTCCATGGACTGGCCGGTGACGAGGTAATGGATGGTCTCGGCGATGTTGGTGGTGTGGTCGCCGATGCGCTCGACATTCTTGGCGCAGAACAGGAGGTGCGTGCAGAAGGTGATGTTGCGCGGATCCTCCATCATGTAGGTCAGGAGTTCGCGGAACAGCGAGGTGTAGAGCGCATCGATCTCGTCGTCGCGGCGCCAGACTTCCATCGCCTTCTGCTCGTTGCTGGCGGCATAGGCGTCGAGCACGTCCTTGAGCTGCGCCTGGACCAGGCGGCTCATATGCTCGAGCCCGACGACAGCACGATGCGGCGGCGAGAACTGGCCGGAGATCGCGACGGCGCGCTTGGCGATGTTCTTGGCGAGGTCGCCGACGCGCTCGATGTCGGCAGCGATGCGGATCGCCGAGATCAGCTCGCGCAGGTCGTTGGCGAGCGGCTGGCGTCGGGCGATGGTGAGCACCGCCTTCTCCTCGACCTCACGCTGGAGATTGTCGAGGCGCTGGTCGGCGCTGATGATCTTCTGGGCGAGCGCGGTGTCGCGGCGCACCAGCGCGACGGTGGAGTCGCCGAGCATGCGCTCGGACATGCCGCCCATCTCGGCGAGGCTGCGGCGCAGGCCCTCGAGATCGGCGTCGTAGGAGCGGACGATATGGTCGGACATGGGCGTATCCTTCAGAGCTGGCCGACGATTTCAGGACGTCAGCCGAACCGGCCGGTGACGTAGTCCTGCGTCTGCTTCTTGTGCGGGTTCATGAAGATCGTGTTGGTGGCGTCGAACTCGATCACCTCGCCGAGATACATGAAGGCGGTGTACTGCGAGATGCGCGCCGCCTGCTGCATGTTGTGGGTGACGATGACGATGGTGAAATCGGTCTTCAGCTGCTCGAGCAGGTCCTCGATCTTGCCGGTTGAGATCGGGTCGAGCGCCGAGGTCGGCTCGTCGAACAGGATCACCTCGGGCTTCTGCGCGATGGTGCGGGCGATGCACAGGCGCTGCTGCTGGCCGCCGGAGAGACCCATGCCGGAGCTCTTGAGCTTGTCCTTGACCTCATCCCAGAGCGCGGCGCGGCGCAGCGCGCCCTCCACGCGGTCGTCGAGCTCAGACTTCGGCGGCTTCTCGTAGAGGCGGATACCGAAGGCGACATTGTCGTAGATCGACATCGGGAAGGGCGTCGGCTTCTGGAAGACCATGCCGATGCGCGAGCGCAGCTCGTTCACGTCGATATCGTTCGAGATGACGTTGCGGCCGTCGAGGATGATCTCGCCGGTGGCCCGCTGCTCGGGATAGAGCGAATAGATGCGGTTGAAGATGCGCAGCAGAGTCGACTTGCCGCAGCCCGAGGGGCCGATCAGCGCCGTGACGTGGCGGTCGCGGAAGTCGAGGTTGATGTTCTTCAGCGCCTTGTGCTCGCCGTAGTAGAAATCGAGGTTCTTGACGGCGATGCGGACGGGAGCGTCGGCGTCCAGCGTTTGCGGGCTCAGTTCCAGGGTCGAGAGCATCTGCATGGTCCTTCCGATCGGACGCTGATTACTTGCCGCCGCGCACGATGCGCCGGGCGATGATGGAAAGCACGAGGATTGAGATCGTGATGATCAGCGACCCCGCCCAGGCGAGCTGCTGCCAGTTCTCGTAAGGGGCGGAGGCGAACTGGTAGATCGTCACCGGCAGGTTGGAGACGCCGCCGAGCAGGTTCGGCGAGAACCAGAAATTGTTGTTCAGCGCGGTGAAGATCAGCGGCGCGGTCTCGCCGGCGATGCGCGCCAGCGCCAGCAGGATGCCGGTGACCATGCCGGACTTCGCCGCCCGCCAGGTGATCGAGGTGATGACCACGGAAGGCGGAGCGCCAAGCGCCGAGCCGGCCTCGCGGAGCGGACCGGGTACGAGGCGCAACATGTCCTCGGTGGTGCGCACGATCACCGGGATCGCGATGATGCCGAGCGCGACGCCGCCGGCCCAGCCGGAATAGCCGCGGAACGGCTCGACCATGATCACGTAGACGAAGAGGCCGATCAGGATCGAGGGCGCCGAGAGCAGGATGTCGTTGATGAAGCGGATCAGGTCGGCGAGCTTCGAGCCTTTGCCGTACTCGGCGAGATAGGTCCCAGCCAGCACGCCGATCGGCGTCGCCACGACGATGCCGAGGAAAGTCAGCACGACCGAGCCGACGATGGCGTTGGCGAGGCCACCACCCTCGGAGCCGGGCCCGGGCGTAATCTGGGTGAAGGTCGCGGCGGAGAGCCCGCCAAGGCCCTTCACGACCAGCATGCCGAGGATCCAGAACAGCACGAAGATGGCGAGCAGGGTGAAGGTCGTAGCCGTGACCTTCATCAGCCGGTCGGCGGTGCGGCGCGACTGGCGAACGCGGCCCCAGGTGACCTCAGGCAACGGGCGGGCGGTGGAGGGGGTCGTCAGGCTCATGATCGGCTCCCGCTCAGAACGACTTGACGCGCGAGACGAGGATGCGCGCGATCACGAGGACGACGAAGGTGACGAAGAACAGGATGCAGCCGAGCGCGATCAGCGAATTGAGCTGCAGGCCGAGCGCCTCGTTGAACTCGTTGGCGATGCGCGAGGCGATGGTCGAGCCGGGATCCATGATCGAGCCGGAAAGCCGGTTGGCGTTGCCGACGACGAAGGTGACCGCCATGGTCTCGCCGAGCGCGCGGCCGAGGCCGAGCATGATCGCTCCGATGATCGAGACGCCAGCCTGCGGCACCAGGACGTGGCGCACGACCTCCCAGGTCGTCGCACCGATGCCATAGGCGCTCTCGCGCAGCACCGACGGGATCTGGTCGAGCATGTCGCGGGTGATCGAGGCGATGAAGGGGATGATCATGAAGGCCAGGATGATCCCGGCGGTCAGGATGCCCAGGCCCGAGGGCGAGCGCGAATACAGGATGGTGCCGACGATCGGCATGCCCTCGACGATGTTCGAGAGCGGGATCTGGACATAGGCCGCAAAGAGCGGCGCGAAGACGAACAGCCCCCACATGCCATAGATGATCGAGGGCACGGCGGCGAGGAGCTCGATCGCGGTCGAGACCGGCTGCTTGAACCAGGGTGGCGCCAGCTGGGTCAGGAAGACGGCAATGCCGAGCGAGAGCGGGACGCCGACGACGAGCGCGATCAGCGCGGTCGAGAGCGTACCGACGATCGCCGGCCAGGCACCATACTGCTCGTTCTGGGTGTCCCAGACGCTGGAGGTGAGGAAGCCGAGGCCGAACTCGCGGAAGGCCGGCCAGCCGCCGATGACCATCGAGAGCATGATGCCGGCGAGCAGCACCAGCACGAACAGGGCCGCCAGGAAGCTGGCATTGCGGAAGATGAGATCGAAGGTCCCCATCGGGGTCTTGCGCACCGGCGCGCTCGGCGCGGCGAACTGATCGGTCACGGCAGACATCCGTGGTTACTCCGGTCTCGTAAGGCGACTATCGGGGCGAAACGATACTCTGGTCGTCATGAAGCGGGGGCCGGTAGCCGGCCCCCGCTCCGTTGTCGTCGTGCGGGAGCGATCAGAAGATCGGCTTGCCCGCCGGATCGGTGACGCCCTTCCAGGCGTTGCGGACCTGATCCTTGACGTTGGCCGGCAGCGGCACGTAGTCGAGGTCGAGGGCGAGCTGGTCGCCGCTCTTATAGGCCCAGTCGACGAACTTCAGCGCGGCCTGCACCTCTTCCGGCTTCTCCGGCTTGGCGTGCACGAGCAGGAAGGTGGCGGAGGTGATCGGCCAGGCCTGGGCGCCCTTCTGGTTGTTCAGCGAGATGCCGAAGCCGGGAGCCTCGTTCCAGTTGGCGTTGGCGGCAGCGGCCTGGAAGGCCTTGTCGTCCGGCGCCGGGAAGTTGCCGTCGGCGTTCTTGACGAGGGCGTGGGCCAGCTTGTTCTGCTTGGCGTAGGCGTATTCGACGTAGCCGATCGAATTGGCGACCTGCTTGACCGAGGCGGAGACGCCCTCATTGCCCTTGCCGCCGATGCCGACCGGCCACTGCACGGCCGTGTTGGTGCCGATCTTCGACTTCCAGTCGGCCGAGACCTTGGAGAGGTAGTCGGTGAACACGAAGGTCGTGCCCGAGCCGTCCGAACGGTAGACCGGGTTGATGTTGGCGTCGGGCAGCTTGAGGTCGCCGTTCAGCGCAACGATCTTCGGATCGTTCCACTTCTTGATGTTGCCGAGATAGATCTCGGCGATCAGCTCGCCCGAGAGCTTGAGCTTGCCTGGCTCGACGCCGGCAATGTTGACCGCCGGAACGACGCCGCCCATCACGGTCGGGAACTGGATCAGGCCGTCCTTGGTCAGCTCCTCGCCCTTGAGCGGCGCGTCGGTGGCGCCGAAGGCGACGGTCTTGGCCTTGATCTGGCGGATGCCGCCACCCGAGCCGATCGACTGGTAGTTCAGGCCGACGCCGCTCTCCTTCTTGTAGGCCTCGGCCCACTTCGAATAGATCGGGAAGGGGAAGGTCGCGCCGGCGCCGGTGATGTCGGCGGCCTGGGCAGCGCCCGTCAGACCGATGGCAGCGGCCGTGAGAATGAGAAGTTTGCGCATCAGATGTCCTCTCTGGATCGCAAGTGCAGCGGCCCTGCTAGAACACCGGCTATATGACAGCTGGATGACACATAGTCATGAAAGCGCACCCGCCGTCGTCACAAATCGTTAACGGCTCGACTCGGGCAGGCGCGGTAGGACCGCCCGGAAGGTCGCGCCCCGGCCGACCACGCTCTCGATCGTCAGCCGGCCGCGATGGCGCAAGACGATGTGCTTGACGATGGCGAGCCCAAGTCCCGTGCCGCCGGCCTCGCGGCTGGCGGCGGTGTCGACGCGATAGAAGCGCTCGGTCAGGCGCGGCAGGTGCTCGGGCGCGATCCCTGGTCCGTCATCCCGTACGCTGAGGCTCACCTCGTCGCCGGAAACCCCGACGGTGATGTCGACCTCGCCACCGCGCTGGCCGTATTTGATCGCGTTCTCGACCAGGTTCTCCATCAGCCGCAGCAATTCGTCGCGGTCGCCGGCGACGGTGACGGGCTGCTGCGGTACGTCGAGCTTCAGCGTCACCTCGCGCTCGCGCGCCATCAGCACGAGCGAGTCCAGGATCTCGCGGGCGATGCTGGAGAGATCGACGGGCGTCTCCGGCGCGAGATGCGCGCGCAATTCGATGCGCGAGAGCGAGAGCAGATCGTCGACGAGGCGCGCCATGCGCAGGCCCTGCTCGCGCATGATCGCCAGAAAGCGGTCGCGCGCGGCAGCGTCATTGCGGGCCGGCCCCTGCAGCGTCTCGATGAAGCCGAGCACGGAGGCGAGCGGGGTGCGCAATTCGTGGCTGGCATTGGCGACGAAATCGACGCGCATGCGCTCGGTCATGCGCTGCTCGCTGAGATCCTCGAAGGTCAGCAGCACTGCCCGGCGCCAGCCACTGCCGGCCAGCGCCGCGATGTGGATGCGGAAGGTGCGCTCGACCGGCACGCGCTCGATCAATTCGACGGCGCGGCGGCCGCCATGGCGCGAGACCTGCTCGATCGCGTCGATCAGATCAGGATCGCGCATCACCAGAGCAAGCGGCTTGCCCTTGGCGAGCGCCGCGACCAGGGCCGGCGCCGTCGGGCTCAGCGCCTGGATCACGCCCTGCGGGTCGAGCAGCACGGCGGGAACGCCGATGGCCTCGATCAGCGCCGCCGTGACCGGCGCCTTTGGGTCGACCAAAGCGTGCATGCGGCTCCTGCCTTCCGATACGTGATCTGCGGCGAGGCCTCTTAGGCCGGAGCGATGCCGCAACGCAATTCCCTTCCTGCATCGCAGGCTTTAGCCTCGGGCTCGATGAAGGAGATGAATGCGATGGCGAAGAAGGCTTCTGATGGCATCAAGGCGGGCAAAAACGGCAAGGCGAGCCATAGCAAGCTCGCCTTCGACATCGAGGCCGAGGCGCTTCCCAAGGAGATTGATGACAAGGCCTTTGCCAGCGGCGGCTTCCCCTATCACCGCAAATACAAGCGCAAGCTCTACGAGAAGGAGCTCGAGCCGCTGCAGATCGAATTGCTGAAGCTGCTCGCCTGGGCACGCGACAAGGGCGAGCGCATCGTCATCGTCTTCGAGGGACGGGACGGGGCCGGCAAGGGCGGCGCGATCGCCCGCTTCACCCAGCATCTCAATCCGCGCCAGGCCCGGATCGTCGCCCTGTCGAAGCCCTCCGACACCGAAAAGGGGCAATGGTATTTCCAGCGCTATGCGGCGCAGATGCCGACGGCCGGCGAAATCGTGTTCTTCGATCGCTCCTGGTACAATCGCGCCGGCGTCGAGCGCGTCATGGGCTTCTCCACGTCCCATCAGGCCAAGGAGTTCCTGCGCGAGGCGCCGGTCTTCGAGAGCATGCTGACCCATGACGGGGTCAGGATGGTCAAGCTGTTCCTGACCATCGGCCAGGAGATGCAGATGAGCCGGCTGCATGCGCGCTGGCACGATCCGCTCAAGCGCTGGAAGCTGTCGCCGATCGACTTCGAGGCACTCCCGCGTTTCGACGACTATTCGGACGCCTTCGAGGAGATGCTGGCGCAGAGCTCGACCGAGCATGCGCCCTGGACCATCATCCGCGCCAACGACAAGTTCCGCGCAAGGCTGAACGCGATCCGCCATGTGCTCCACGCCGTGCCCTACAAGGGCAAGGACGAGGAGGCGATCGGTGAGACCGACCGCAAGATCGTGCTGACGGCGAAGGAATATCTCGCCAATGGCGGCGAGAGCTGACGGCTGGTCTAGCGTTCGTGCCGCCGGATGCGCCGGATCATCTCGTTCAGCGCCAGCAGCACCAGCGCCAGGATGAAGGGCAGGATGTAGTAGATGATCCTAAAGAGCAGGAGCGCGCCCAGCACCTGCTCGAAGGGCAGGCGGCTGAGCGCGATCAGCATGGTCGCCTCGAAGACGCCGAGCCCGCCCGGCGCATGGCTGGCGATGCCGATCAAGCAGGCGAAGATGTAAGCCGCCAGGAAGCTCTCATAGGGCAGGTTGTGCCCGCCCGGCAGCAGCACATAGAGCACGGCGGCGGCGGCGCAGACCTCGGCGGCGCCGAGCAGCATCTGAGTCAGCGTGACGCCAAGGCCGGGCAGCGGCAGGTTCCAGCCGCTGACCCGCAAGGTGCGCTCGCCGGTCGCGACCCAGAAGAGATAGCCGGCCGTGCCGAGCGCCACGGCCGCGCCGACGGCCTGCACCACCAGCGGCGAGGTGCGCGCCAGCTGCGCGACCGACTCCGTTGCGTAGAACAGGCTGGCGCAGAGGATCATGCCGAGGCCGAGCCAGAAGGTCAGGCCGGCGATCACCGTGAGGCTCGCCACTTCCGAGGCGCGCACGCCCTTGGCCGAGTAGATCCAGTAGCGCACGGTGCCGCCGGTCACGATCGGGAAGCCGAGGGTGAAGGCGACGGAATAGCTGGTGAAGGAGGCGAGCGCCGTCGTGCGATAAGGGATCGACAGGCCCAGCCGTCGCAGCGCCACCGCGTCATAGCCGGTGAGCAGGAGATAGCTCAGCGCGGTGAAGCCGAGTGCCAGCAGGAGCTGGCGCTGGCTGGCATTGGCGAAGGCGCGGGCGAGCTCGCCCGGCTCGATCTCGCGGACGATGTAATAGAGCACCACCAGCGAGGCGACGAAGATCACCGAAGAGGCGAGCGGGCCGAGCCACCACCAGCGGCTGCGCCTGCGCAGCGGCATTCCTGGCTCGTGCGGGCCAAACGACATCAGCACTCTTGTCGGGTTGCGCCCGCGCACGGCTGCGGCGGGCAAGGCGGGTTGCTGGCGGCTGGCCTAGCGGCCGGACCCGACAGATAGCGCCTCCACCGCGATGCACAAGACGGGACAGCGCGGCGAATGCGCGCCATGAGGCCGGCGCAAGACGCGCCGGCCGCTTCATGACCGTCAAGACAGGGCGATCAGTCTTCCGCCTCCATCGCCTCACGAAAGAAGGCCTCGGGGTCGTCGACCTCGACCAGCCGCCGCCGGTCGATCCGCCAAAAGCGATTGCCGACGGCCCGGACGAAGCTGCGATCATGCGAGACGAGGAGGCAGCTGGTCTCGCCAGCGGTGAGCTCGGCCTCCAGCGCCTCCTGCCCCTCGATGTCGAGGTGGTTGGTCGGCTCGTCCAGCAGGTAGAAATTCGGCCGGGCGAGGCGCAGCACCAGCATGGCGAGCCGTGCCCGCTGCCCGCCCGAAAGCGCGCCGATCGGACCGGTCTGGCGATCGATCGCGATGCCGGCGCCGGCGAGCAGGCCGCGGGCCGGCTGGTCGCCGACATCGAAGCACCGGCTGATCAGCCCATGCGGCGTGTCGCGATCGGGCAGTTCGGCCAGGCTCTGGCTGGCGTAGCCCAATACCAGCGATGGCGTCGCCCGGATGCCTGCCTGCTCCTGGCCGAGAATGGCGGCGTGGAGCATCGCGATGAAGCGCGATTTGCCGGCGCCGTTCAGGCCGAGCAGCACGATACGATCGCCCGGGCTGATCCAGCGCTTGCCCGTTCGGAACAGCAACCGCCCATCCGGCGTCTCGACCGCGACGTCGTCGAGCTCGACCAGCGCCCGCACATGCGTCGCGCTGCTGGCGAGCCTGATCGCGCCGGCGGAGCGTTCGCGATGGGCCGGACGCGCCGAAGCTTCGAGCTCGTCGGCCCGGCGCTTGAGCTGCTTGGTCTTGCTCAGCAGGAGATCGCTGCCCGAATTGATCCCGATATTGTTCAGCTTGGCCGCCTGCCGCCGCATCTGCTGGACGGTTTTCAGGTCGCGCTCGTGCTGGCGCGCTGTCGCCGCGTCGGTCTCGTCCAGCGCGATGCGGGCCGGCGAATAGGGCAGCGCGAACAGTTGCGAACGCTCCTGGCGCAGGAACAGCGTCCGGTTGGTGGCCGCATCGAGGAAGGCGCGGTCATGGCTCGACAAGATCACCGCCATGTCGCGCGGCAGGGCGGCGAGCCAGCTTTCCAGCAGGCCGATGCGGGCGAGATCGAGATGGTTCGTAGGCTCGTCGAGCAGCAGCAGATCCGGCTCAGCGATGCCGGCGCGGGCGAGCAGGACAAGCCTTTGCCAGCCGCCGCTCAATTGCCCCAGCAGGCGCCGGCGCAGCTCCGTCGGCACGGACAGCGTGTCGAGGGCGACCTCGACACGCCAATGCTCGCTCTCGCGCTGGTCGGCCGGCAACTGGTCGAGCAGCAATTGATCGACGGGCTGCTCCAGCAATTGCGCCGGGGCATCCTGCTCGACATGGCCGATGCGCAAGCCGCGCGAGCGGGTGATCTCGCCGGCGGACGGCTCAAGAGAGCCGACGAGGCAGCGCAGCAACGTCGACTTGCCGCGGCCATTGGCGGCGACGAGGCCGAGGCGATCGCCGGCAACGAGAGAGAGGGAAAGGTCAGAAAAGAGCGGAGCGCCCAGCGTGACGCCGAGATTGCGCAGGGTGATCAAAGTCATGGTCGGTCTCGAAACTGCCCGAGCCGCGCGCCGTCATTCGGCCGAGGTCCTTGCCCCGAGCATCACGAATGCGGAACGCCTGGCTCGATGAGGGGATGGACGCAGCTGACCGAGCTCCGGGCTCGAAGACGCTACGCCCTCACGAAGGGCAGACCTGGACGAGAACCTAAGGGATCGCCTGGGCGGTCAGCCCTGCAAGCCGGCTTGCAGGGCCTGAACGGGGCCGCGCTGACGATGGTGACGAAAGAACGTGATCACGCAGCCCTCCTTGGTTCGTGGGGATCGACGGCCGAGAGCTAGCGCCAATCGCCACAATGCACAAGCCGGCGCGCTAGCTACGCCGGCCGACGAGCAGCGCCAGCAGCCCGAAGACAGCCGCAACGCCACAGCTACCGAGCCAGCCGCCCCAGGCCCAGCTCAGCCCGGCCAGAGCCGAGCCGAGGGCCCCGCCGAGGAAGAAAATGCCGACGAACAGCCCGTTCAGCCGGGCGCGCGCCTCCGGCTGCAGCAGGTTGACCGCGCGGCGGCCGAGCGTCTGGTCGCCGGTGACGCCGATATCGAGCAGGAAGACGCCGAGGCCGAGCCCGGCAAGGGCGACCGGCATTGCGATATGCTCGCTCGTCCCGGCCCAGCCGAGCAGCGCCAGCGCTCCGAGCAGCAGCAGATGGCTCGTCAGGGTTGCAGGCCGGGTCCAGCCACGGTCGCCAAAGCGCCCGAACAGTGGCGTCGCCAATGCTCCGCCGGCTCCGACCAGGGCGAACAGGGCGATGCCGCGCTGGCCGAGCAGGAAGGGCGGCTGGACGAGGCGCAGGGCCACGACCGTCCAGATCAGGCTGAAGCTCGCCATGACCAGCGCCGCCGAGAACGCCCGCCGGCGCAGCACCGGCTCCTGCCGCAAGAGATGCCAGAGCGAGGCGATGAGAGAGGGATAGCTCACCCGTGCTTCCGGCCGGCGGCGGGGCAGGTTGCCGGCAAGGACGAAGGCCAGCAGCGCCATGGCCCCGGCGCTGACGACATAGAAGCCACGCCAGCCCCAGGCATCGGTGATGAGGCTGGCAAGCGGCCGCGCCAGCAGGATGCCGGCCATCAGACCGCTCATCACATCGCCGATCACAGCGCCGCGCCGGGCGGGAGCCGCCATCGCCGCCGCAATCGGCACCAGAATCTGGATGGCGGAACAGGCGGAGCCGAGGGCGACCATCAGGATAAGCAGCGCCGGTAGACCTGGCGAGACAGCGGCCAGCGCGGCGGCGAGGATCGCGCAAACCAGCATGCGCAAAACCAGCGCGCGGTTCTCGACGAGATCGGCGAGCGGCACCAGGAGGATGAGGCCCGCCGCATAGCCCAGCAGTGGCGCCATCGCGACGAGGCCGCTAGCCGCTTCCGACAGGCCGAAGCTCGCGCCGATCGCCCCGACCAATGTCTGCGGCGCGAACAGGTTGGCGACGATCACGCCGACTGCGACGGCGAACAGCAAGATGAGCGCTGCTGATAGCCCGTGCTCCTCGGGCGCCTTCGGCAGGGATTGGCAGAGAGCCTGATCTTGGGCGGACACGGTGACAGCTCCGACATATGGACTCGCATATCGCCGGAAAACTTTATTCTCCTTGAGCATTATGCTACAAATCGATTGTCACTATAATGATTATGCGGGACTGCTATGAACCTGCGCGACCTGGAAGCCTATCTCGCTGTCGTCGAGACCGGCTCGATCATCGGCGCCTCGGCGAGGCTCAACCTGACGCAGCCCGGCGTCACCCGGCGCATCCAGAACCTGGAAGATAGCCTCGGCGCGGCCCTGCTCGACCGGCAATCGAAGCCGCTGCGGCCGACCAATGCCGGGCGCGAGGCCTATGAGCAGGGCCTGCGCGTGCTGCGCTCGGTCGCCGATCTGAAGGCGGGCGTCGCGCCCGAAGGCCAGCTTCGCGGCGAATTCCGGCTCGGGATCATGCCCTATCTATCAGAGGCCGCGCTGGCGGTGCCGCTCGACCGGTTGCGTGCCGCCTTTCCGGAGCTGACGCTGCGCATCACCATGGGCTGGTCGCCGCAGCTGCTCGAACAGACCCTGCGCAACGAGCTCGACGCGACCGCGCTCTGCCTCGCCGACGGGCTTGCCCCGCCGGATGGCCTCTCCTGCGACGATCTCGGCCCGCAGGAGGTGCTGCTCGTCGCGGCGCCGGCGCTGAAGGTCCCGCGGCCGGCCGATCTTGCCATGCTGTCGAGCTACCCTTGGGTGATGAACGCCAATGGCTGCGGCTTCCGCGCCTCCATCCGCCAGCAATTCGAGGCCGCGCATCTCAACTTCCAGGTCGGCGTAGAGGCACTCAGCGCCGATCTGCGCCTGTCGTTGGTCGCGCGCGGCCACGGCATCGGCGTCGTCACGCCCGCCGCGCTCCAGGACAGCCCATGGCGCGACGCAGTCGAGATCATCGACGCACCCGATTTCCGGCCGCGCGTAAGGTCATGGCTGCTGCACCGGCCGCCGGCCGGGCGGCTGGCGCGGCCAATCGCCCTGTTCCGGCAGGCACTGCTCGAGGGCTTACGCCCCGGGCTCGGCCTGCTCGCCTGATCAGCGGCTCTTGCGGAAGACCCGCAGCGTCTTGAACTCGCCGACCTCCTCGACAGGGCGCGACTTGGCCCAATCCGCGATGATCGGCTTCGCCGCCTCATAGGCGAAGGAGCCGGTATAGAACAGGATGTAGCCGCCGGCATCGGTCTGGTCGGTGAAGAGCTGCATCACTTCGAGGTCGGTCAGCGCGCCATAGGCATCGTTCTTCTCGCTGCGGAACTCGCAGGAGTGGAACAGCGTGACGATGTCGAAGCGCGGCAAAAACCGGGCATTGCTGGTGTAGATGTCGCCGAAATAGGCCGAATAGGTCTTGGTGATCGTCGGATTCTCGATCGCGAGCTTGACGAAGGCCTCGTATTCCTTGGGCGAGGCGGTGATCCCGAGCACCGTGCTGTTCAGCTCCGGCTCGGCGCAGCGGATGCCGACATAGTGATGGCCGCCAGTGCCGAAATGATAGATGCGCTTCTCGGTCAGGCCCTGCTCTTCCAGCCATTCGACGAAATGCACGTCGCAGGGGCATTGCTCGACGCGCAGGCCCCAATAGACGTCCCAGATGTTCAACATGCCGTTGGCTCCGTGTCGGAAAGGGCCGGGAAGGTTGCCCGGCATTGGATGGAAAACGTCCTGAACTGCGCCTGAACGTCAGCCTGCACCGGTTTCGGCGAGCGCAGCGGCACGCGCGATGTCGGACGAGGCGATGCGGGCGACGCCACCGGCCCGGCGCATGGTGATGTGATGGTCGGCGGCCTCAGCGAAGCCAGGGCTCTGGCCGATCAGCAGCATCACCGCCTGCGGCCGCGCCGCCCGCAGCCGCGACAGCAGGTCGAGCGCCGCTTCGGTTTCGAGACCGCTGGTGGCCTCGTCGAGCACGAGGATGTCGGGCGCCGCCAGTTCGGTCCGGGCCAGAGCGAGGCGCTGGCGATCGCCGGTGGTCAGCGCCTTGTCCCAGTCGCGCGCCAGATCCAGCTGCGGCACAAGGCCGGAGAGGCCATAATGCCGCAACGCCCCGGACGCCTCTTCGTCGCTATGGCCGCCGATCGGGTCTAGCGCGGCGCGCAGGCTGCCCTCCGAGAGATGCAGATGCTGCGGCAGCACGGCGATGCGCGCCTCGTCCGGCAGCGCCACCGCGCCACGGCCCCAGGGCCACAAGCCCGCGACAGCCTGGATCAGGGCGGCCTTGCCATGGCCGAGTTCGCCGGCGACATGCAGCGTCGCGCCGGCGGGCAGAACCGTCGAAAAATCGGCGAGCAAGGTGCGACCGTCACGATCGGTCAGGGTGAGCTCGTCAAGCCGCAGGCCGCCATCCTCGCTGGCCAGGACGGCGATGTCGCTCTCGGCCGCACCGTCCTCGATCGCATGAAGCGCCACGGCGAGCTCGTTGACGCGCCGGGCCGAGGCCAGCCATTCGGCGATGCGCATGAAGTTGTCGAGCACCCAGTTGAAGGCGTTCTGCACGGCGACGAAGGCGGCGGCGACCTGGACGACGTCGCCGAGCGACATCTCGCCCGAGAGATATTTCGGCGCCGCCAGCAAAAGCGGCACCACCGGCACCAGGGCGCCGCTGCCATTGGTGATCCAGGTCAGACGGCCACGCTGGCGGATCATGGCGAGCCAGCGCGTCACCAGCGTGTCATAGGTCGCGGCGACGGCGCGGCGCTCGCCGGTCTCGGCCCGTGAGAGCGCGATCGTCTCGCCATGGTCGCGGATGCGCATCAGCGAAAAGCGCAGGCGCGCCTCGCCCTCGTTGCGGGCGGCGATCAGGCGCGGCAGCGGCCGGCCGACCCAGGTGATCAGGCTGGAGACGAGAACGGCATAGACGATCGCGGCCAGCACCATATAGGCGGGAATTTCGAAGGCGACGCCACGGATCTCGACGCTGAGCGAGCCGCCGATCGACCAGAGGATGCCGATGAAGGTGATCGCGGTGATGACGGCCGAGAGCAGGCCGATGGCGAAATCGACCACCGGCTCGGTCGCCCAGCGGACATCGTCGGCGATGCGGTATTCCGGATTGGCGGGCTCGTAGCCGGAGAGGCCGAGCCTGTAGAAGCGGCGCTCGCCGATCCAGCCATCGGCGAGCTTGCCGGTGACATAGGCGCGCCAATGGACCTGGAAGGTCTCGCGCGAAACCAGGATGACGACGCCGAGGCCGGCAGCGATCAGCACCAGCACGGGGAAGACCGCCATGGCGATCAGCGCGCTCTCGCCGTCCTTCTTCTCGAGCGCGTCGAAGAACCAGCCGTTCCAGCGGTTGACGGTGACGTTGGCGAAGACGGAGAGGATGATCGCGCTCGCCAGCGCAACCGACCAGAACCAGGCCCGGCCGGCCGTGCCGCCGCGCCAGAAGCCGCCCGTGAGACGAGCGAAGCTCTTGGTGACCTGCCAATCGGATGGCGGGCCGGCAGGCACGGTGTTCGGATCGACGGCCTTCAGCACAGTCGAGAGATCCCCCCGGATCGCGACATCGGAAGCGGCACCCGCCGGGTTTTCCCGGTTCGGATGCCGCCAGAATGCCGGTTAGCCGGCCGGGGATGAACTGCGGCTGAATGAATTGGTGTCCATTCAGCCGGAACGGGGCATCACGCTGCCGTGTTGGCGGGCTCACCGAGCATCTTCGCCAGCGCTTCCAGCAATTCGCGCGAGCCCTCCTCGCGATGGATCGGGCCGTCCTTGCCGTCGAGATAGGCGCCCTGCTCGGTGAAGACGAGCCTGGTACCGCTGCCCTCGGGGACGAACTCCATCGTCAGCAGCGAGCCCGAAAGCGGCGCGCCGTCGATCGCCATGGCGTAGGCGAGGATGATGCGCTCGTTCGGCTGGATCACCTGGTAGACGGTGTCGTTGGTGATCGGCGGGCCGCCCTGGAAGCGGAAGCGGCTGCGCTCATGGCCGCCGACACGGAAATCGGCATCGAACTGCTCGACCTCCCAGCCCTCGCCCTCGACGAACCAGCGCCGCTTCTGGGCGGGATCGGAAAACGCGGCGAAGACGCGGGCGGGCGAGGCGGCATAGCTGCGCTCGATGGTGAAGCTGGCATGGACGACGGGATTGGCGGTCATGGTTTTTCCTTTCGATGATGATGAGAGGGGACGAACCCGGGCTAGCGGGAGAGCTCGGCATCGCCGGGATTGCGCGGGAAGAACTGGAAAAAGGGCTCCGCCTCGGCCAGCACCCGGGCGAAGGAGGGCCTTGTCCGCAAGCGCTCGAAATAGGCGGCGAGGTTCGGAAAGCCGCCCTGGAAGGAGACGCAGCGCTCGGCATAGAACAGTGCCGGCCCAGCCGAGCAATCGGCCATGCTGAAGCTCTCGCCGGCGGCCCAGGTCCGGCCGTCGAGCTCGGCTTCGAGCACACCATAGGCGCGCTTCAGCATCTCTCTGGCTTCATCGACGCCGAGAGGATCCTTGCCGTCAGCCGGCCGGATGCGATCGAGCACGATCTTCTGCATCGGATGCGTCACATAGCTGTCGAAGAGCCGGTCGAGCCGGCGGACTTCGAGCGCCTCGACCGGATCGGCCGGAATCATCCGCTGCGAACCGGGATGATGCTGGGCGAGATACTCGATGATCACGCTGCTTTCGGGCACCAGCTTGGCGCCGTCTTCCAGCAGCGGGAATTTGCCGATCGGCCAGAGCTTGGAGAAATCGGCGCGCTCGCCCGGATCGCCGAAATTCACCAGCCTGGGCGTGAACGGCGTGTCGTTCTCGTAAAGCGCGATCAGCGCTTTCTGGCAGAAGCAGGAGAGCGGGTGGAAATGAAGCGTCAAAGACATGACTGGTCCTTCCTGCGGCCGGGTCGGCGCGGGTTGAAGTGATCGAAACCGATGAGATGGATCAGGCGGGAGCGGCTTCCCGCGCCAACTCCTCGGCGAGCCGGTCGAAGCCGATGCCGGTGCCCTGCTCGCGCGCCTTGGGATCATCATGGCCGTCGAGGAAGACGGCCTGTTCGGTGAAGACGAGGCGGGTGCCGGCGCTCTCGCCGCGGAACTCCAGCGTCACCAGCGAAATCGAGAGACGCAATTCGTCCCGGAACATCTCGTAGGAATAGACGATGCGCTCGCGCGGCACGATCTCGAGATAGATCGCCCGCATCGCATAGATGCTGCCCGGCCCGGGCGCACCGCGCATCGTCTCGAAGCCGCCTTCGCGGAAATCGAGGCTGTGCTCGCCCTGGCCGTCCTCGTCATGGCAGGCCGACCAGCGCCTTTTCGCGACGGGATCGGCAAAGGCGGCGAAGACGCGGGCCGGGCTCGCCTCGTAGCGGCGCTCGATGGTGAAATCGGCGTGGACGGCGCTCCGTTCGGTCATGCTCCGTCCTCCTTCAAATTTTGGTCCTGCTCGGCGAGGAAAGCGCCGAGCCGGTCGAAGCGCCTCTCCCAGAGGGCGCGGCGCTCGCTGATCCAGCGCTCCGCCGCGCGCAGCGCCTGCGTGTCGAGCTGGCAGGTGCGGACCCGCCCGATCTTCTGCGTACGCACCAGCCCAGCTCCTTCCAGAACCGACAGATGCTGCACCACCGCCGACAGCGTCATCTCGAGCGGCGCCGCGAGCTCGCTGACGCTCGCCGGCCCCTCGCAGAGCCGCTGCACCATCTGCCGCCGGTTCGGATCCGCCAGCGCCTGGAACATGAGATCGAGTTGATCAGATTGGTGAAGCATACGCTTAAGTATCGCGAGGCGAGCACCCTGTCCAGAGAAAACTTTAGAGACTGCTAAAGTTTCTTTCGCCGGGAACTCCCACCGCATCCCGCGCATTGCTCCCAAGGGTTCGAGCGGCTATGAATCCCGGCACGCTCCCTCACGCCGCGTGCGCTTTTCAACCGTCTGCGCCAGCTGCCGGAGCTTTTGTCATGCGCATCGAGAACGATCCGAAACTCGACTTCCGCGACGTGCTGATCCGCCCGAAGCGCTCGACGCTCGGCAGCCGCGCCGAAGTCGACGTCAACCGGAGCTTCCGCTTCGCACATACCGGCCGCGAATGGACCGGCTTTCCGCTGATCGCCGCGAACATGGACGTGGTCGGCACCATGGCGATGGCGCGCGCCCTCTTGAAGCACGGCGCCATGGTCGCCTTGCATAAGCATTACGATGCCGACGAGCTGATTGCCTTCTTCAAGGAGCCCGGCTCGGCCAACGCTTTCTATTCGCTGGGCACGACCGATTCCGACCATGACAAGCTGAAAGCGGTGCATGCCAAGGCGCCGATCGACAAGATCTGCCTCGACGTCGCCAATGGCTACACCGAGAAATTCGTCGACACGGTCAAGGCGACGCGCGAGGCCTTCCCGAATGCGGCGATCATGGCCGGCAACGTCGTCACCGGCGACATGACGGAGGCGCTGATCCTGGCCGGCGCCGATATCGTCAAGGTCGGCATCGGCCCGGGCTCGGTCTGCACCACACGCAAGATGACCGGCGTCGGCTATCCGCAGCTCTCGGCGATCATCGAATGCGCCGACGCGGCCCATGGCCTGAAGGGCCTGGTCTGCGGCGATGGCGGACTGACCGTGCCGGGCGATGTCGCCAAGGCCTATGGCGGCGGCTCCGACTTCGTGATGATGGGCGGCATGCTCGCCGGCCATGACGAATGCGAGGGCGAGATCCGCTACGAAACCCAGGACGGCGAGAAAGTGCCGGTCACGATGGTCTTCTACGGCATGTCCTCGGACACGGCGATGAAGCGGTATTCCGGCGGCGTCGCCAAATACCGGGCTTCCGAGGGCAAGACCGTCGAGGTGCCCTATCGCGGCCCGGTCGAGGGCACGATGCAGGAGATCATGGGCGGGGTGCGCTCGGCGATGACCTATATCGGCGCAGTCCGGCTCAAGGAGATGCCGAAGCGCACCACCTTCATCATGGTCGGCAGCCAGCTCAACACCGTGTTCGGCAATTGAACGAACCCGACGTCGCCATCATCGGCGCCGGCCCGGCCGGGCTGATCGCGGCCGAACGGTTGGCGAAAGCTGGCCACAAGGTCGCGATCTACGAGCGCATGGCCTCGCCGGCGCGCAAGTTCCTGCTCGCCGGCCGTGGCGGACTCAACCTGACGCATTCCGAACCGCTCGACGCCCTTCTCGCCCGTTATAGCGACGCGCGCGCCTGGCTGGAGCCGGCGATCCGTGCCTTCCCCCCGCAGGCCCTGCGCGACTGGGCCGATGAGCTGGGAGCGGAGAGCTTCATCGGGTCGAGCGGGCGCGTCTTCCCCAAGGCGATGAAGGCCTCGCCGCTGCTGCGTGCCTGGCTGGCACGGCTCGACGGGCTCGGCGTCCAGTTGCATGCAGGGCGGCTCTGGACGGGATGGGACGAGAACGACGCGCTGCGTTTCACGGTTCGTGATGGCAGCGAGGAGATCGTGAAGCCGCGCGCGACCCTGCTGGCGCTCGGCGGGGCGAGCTGGCCGCGGCTCGGCGCTGATGGCTCCTGGGTCGACCTGCTGGAACGGAAGGGAATCGCTATCACGCCCTTACGTCCGGCCAATGCAGGCTTCACTGCTGCGTGGTCGGCGCTGATGCAGGATAAATTTGCCGGCTTACCATTGAAGCGGATCGCACTGAGCTTCGCCGGACAGCGCGTTCTCGGCGAGGCGATGATCGATGCTGCTGGCATCGAGGGTGGTGCGGTCTACGCCTTGTCAGGTCCGCTGCGCGAGGCGATCGCCCGTGACGGCGAAGCGATTCTCACGATCGATCTGCGGCCGGACCTGAGCGAGCCGGAACTGGCGAACCGGCTGACCAAGCGCCGCCCCGGCGAGACGCTGAGCAATCACTTACGCAAGGCGGCCGGGCTTTCGCCGGTCGCGACGGCTGTGCTGCGTGAGGCTGCGAGCGGACCGCTGCCAACCGAGCCTGACGCGCTCGCACAGCTGATCAAAACCGCGCCGCTGCGACTGACCGGAATGGCCTCCCTCGCCCGCGCCATCTCGACCGCAGGCGGCGTCCTAGCTGGCGAGGTCGACGAGGACTTCATGCTGAAGCGCCTACCCGGCATATTCATCGCCGGCGAGATGCTCGACTGGGAGGCACCGACCGGCGGCTATCTGCTGCAGGCCTGCTTCGCCACCGGCGTCGCGTCGGCGGAAGGGATCGGGCGCTTTCTCACTCCGCGTCATGCTCGGGCTTGACCCGAGCATCTCAGGCCGGACGAGGCTCTGACCGGAGCCTTCTTGTCAGGAGATTCTCGGATCTCCGCTTCGCTACGTCCGAGAATGACAGCTGATCAGTTCAGCCGCTTGAGCCTGTAGAGCGCCTCCAGCGCCTCGCGCGGCGTCATCTCGTCGGGATCGAGCCCGGCAAGCGTCTCGCGCAATTCATCGGGACCGGCGGCAGGTTCCACCACCGGCGCGGGCTTGCGCATCTGCACCGCGAACAGCGGAAGATCGTCAACCAGGGCCGCGACCGGCTTCTCGCGCTCGCTCTTCTCCAATTCGGAGAGGATGGCACGGGCTCTTTCGACCACCGCTGGCGGCAGGCCGGCGAGCTTGGCGACCTGGATGCCGTAGGAGCGGTCGGCAGCGCCTGGCACGACCTCGTGCAGAAAGACGACTTCGCCATCCCATTCGGTAACGCGGACGGTGGCGTTGGCAACGCGGTCGAGCCGCTCGGCCAGCGCGGTGAGCTCGTGATAATGCGTCGCGAATAGTGCCCGGCAGCGATTGGCCTCATGCAGATGCTCGATCGCGGCCCAGGCGATCGAGAGACCGTCGAAGGTCGCGGTGCCCCGGCCGATCTCGTCGAGGATGACCAGCGCCTGCGGCCCGGCCTGGTTGAGGATCGCCGCGGTCTCGACCATCTCGACCATGAAGGTCGAGCGGCCGCGGGCGAGATCGTCGGCGGCGCCGACGCGCGAGAACAGCCGGTCGACCACGCCGATATGGGCGCTCGAGGCCGGCACGAAGGAGCCCATCTGCGCCAGCACCGCGATCAGCGCGTTCTGGCGCAGGAAGGTCGACTTACCCGCCATGTTTGGGCCGGTGATCAGGCAGATGCGGCCATCGCGGCCTTTGCCTGCAGCGGACAGCTCGCTGTCATTGGCGACGAAGGGCTGGCCCTGGCGCTTCAGCGCCGCCTCGACCACGGGATGGCGACCGGCCTTGATGGTAAAGGCGGCGCCGTCGTCGACCTGCGGGCGGGTCCAGCCGCCATCGATCGCAAGTTCCGCCAGGGCGGCCGCAACGTCGATCACGGCAAGCGCCTGCGCCGCCGCCTTGATCGGCTCGGCCTGCGCGAGAACGGCCTCGGTCAGGGCGGCGAAGATTGAGAGCTCCAGTTTCAGCGCCCGGTCGGCGGCGGAGGCGATCTTAGCCTCGAGCTCGCCAAGCTCGACCGAGGAGAAGCGCATCGCGTCCGACATGGTCTGGCGATGCACGAAAATGGCGCGCCAGGGCTCCCTCAGGAAAGTCTCGCCGACCGCCTGTGGCACCTCGACGAAATAGCCCAGCATGGAATTGTGCTTGATGCGCAGCGTCCGGCAATCGGTCTCGGCAGCGTAGCGCGCCTGCAATTGCGCGATCACCTTGCGCGAGTCGACCTGGAGCAGGCGCAATTCATCGAGCGCCGGATCGAAGCCCTCGCGCACGAAACGGCCGTCGCGCTTGAGCAGCGGCAATTCGTCGGCGAGCGTAGCGGAGAGGCGCGTGGCGAGGTCGGGATCGGTGCGGCCGAGCGCCAGCGCCGCCTCACGCAATTCGTCGGGCAGATCGCCCTGGCGCAGCAGTGCCGCAGCGACGCCGCGGGCGGCCTCCAGCCCGGCGCCGAGCGCGGCGAGGTCGCGCGGGCCGCCGCGGTCGAGCGAGAGCCGGGCCAGCGCCCGGGCGATATCGGGCACGCGCGACAAATCGCGTCGCAGCGCTTCGCGCAGCGACGGCACCTCGACCAGCAGAGCGACGGCGTCGTGCCGCCTGCCGATCGCCTCGGGATCGGTGAGCGGTCCCGCCAGACGCTCGGCGAGCAGGCGGCTGCCGCCGGGGGTTTCGGTCCGGTCGATGGTGGCGAGCAGGCTGCCGGTGCGCTCGCCGGCGAGGGTCCGGGTCAGTTCGAGATTGGCGCGCGTGGCCGCGTCGATCAGCATGGTCGCGCTCATGCCCTCGCGGACGGGCGGCGACAGAGGCGGGCGCGCGCCGAGCTGGGTGCGCTCGACATAGGCGAGGGCAGCGGCTGCGGCGGCGATCTCGGCGCGGCTGAAGGCGCCGAAGGCGTCGAGCGTGGCGACGCCGAAGAACTCCTTCAGCCGTCGCTCGCCGGAGGCGGGATCGAGCCCCTCGCGCGCCAGCGGCGTCACGGGCGCGGCAACGTCCCGCCAGAATTCCTTGAGCTCGGGATCATCATGGATGGCGTCCGGGCAGACGATCTCGCGCGGTTCCAGGCGGGCGAGCTCGACGGCAAGACCGCGCTGGTCGGTTTCGAGCACGGCGAAGCGGCCAGTCGAGATGTCGAGCGCAGCGATGCCATAGGCGTAGACTTCGTCGGAGAGCCGGCGCCGCGCCACGGCGACGAGCAGGCTCGCCCGGCCGGGATCGAGCAGGCGCTCCTCGGTGATGGTGCCGGGGGTGACGAGGCGGACGACGTCGCGCTTCACTACCGACTTGGCGCCGCGCTTCTTGGCCTCGGCCGGATCCTCGGTCTGCTCGCAGACGGCGACGCGATGGCCGGCGGCGATCAGCTTCTGCAGATAGTCGTCGGCGCGCTCGACCGGGACGCCGCACATGGCGATGTCCTCGCCGAGATGCTTGCCGCGCTTGGTCAGCACGATGCCGAGGGTGCGCGAGGCGATCTCGGCGTCCTGGAAGAACAATTCGTAGAAATCGCCCATCCGGTAGAACAGCAGGCAGTCCGGATTATTGGCCTTGATCTCGACGTACTGCGCCATCATCGGCGTGACGCGGCCGGCCTCGGCCGAACCGGCAGGCTTCGCTTCCGCAACGTCTAATGGCGTGGTGTGGCGCATGGGGCGCGCACGCTAGCAAATCGCGCCGACAAGGCCATCCGTTAGGACTGCTTTCAACAAATTTAAGCAGGCTCGATAGGCCGCTCCCGGCCAAAGGCCCGCCATGTCGCTGTTCATCAACCTGATCGAGAGCCTGTCTTTCCTGTTGCTGGCGGCCCTGATCCTGACGGCGGCCGCCAGCTGGATCGACCAGCGCCCGCTGCTGCGCCAACTCACGGTCGGCCTCCTGTTCGCGGCCGGCGCCCTGTGCAGCATGGCGAACCCCTTCGTCATCCAGCCGGGGCTCGTCGTCGATTCGCGCAATACCTTCGCCATTCTGGCCGGGCCGATCGGCGGACCTCTTGCCGCGCTCCTAACGGCCGCCCCCCTGATCGTAGCGCGCTACAATCTGGGCGGCGTCGGCATGCCGACCGGGATCGCCGGGATCGTCCTGCACGCTGTCGCCGGCGTGGTCTATGCCGCCTGGCTCAGCCGACAGAAGCGCTCGCTGGGCTTACGCGACCTTGCCTGGCTCAGCCTGATCAGCGCCGCCTGCCTCATCGCTTCGAACATCTTCATGCCGAACTGGGCCGCAGCCGCGCGCTTTCTCACCGAGGCTGTGCCGATCATGATCGTGGTCAGCACGATCGGCACCATCCTGGTCGGGCTCGTCCTCAGCAATGACCGTGAGCGGCGCGAGACCGCTTATCGCCTGCGCACGCTGATCAGGCGCGCGCCCGGCACGCTCTATCAGCGCGTGGTCTCCCCGGACGGTACGCTGCGTTACCAGTTCGCCTCCTTCGCCATCGGTCACCTGCTCGGCATCAGCAAGGAAGAGGTCGAGCGCGACCCGGAAGCCTGGCTCGGCAAGATGCTGCCGGAGGACCGCCAGCGCTTCGAGAGCACTCGCAAGGCCCAGCAGGAATCGGGCGATACCTGGCGCTTCGAGGCGCGCTATCGCGGCGCCGAAGGCGGCATCGTCTGGCTACGCAGCGAGGCGACCATGCGTCGGCTCGGGGATGGCACACTGATCTGGGACGGCATCCTGCTCGACATCACGAGTGAAAAAACACTGGAGGGCCGGCGCGACGAGAGCGAGGCGCTGCGCAAGGCGGCCCTGGGAGAACTCGCAGCCGATCTCGAGATCACAGTCGGAAAGGCATTGCATCAGGTCGGCGAATCGGCCCGCGGCATGCTCGAGGCCGCGCGCGGCATGGCCGACAACGCCGACCGCACCACGATGCGCGCCAGCGAGGCGACGCAGCAAGCCGAACTCGCCTCGCAACGCGTCGGCAGTGTCGCCCAGGCCGCCGAGGAGATCGACGCCTCGATCCGGGAACTGAACCGACAGACCCGCCTGGCTGCCGATACCGCCCTGGAGGCGGCGAGCCATGTCCGTTCGACGCGACGCGATGTCAACGGCCTGGCCGGTGCAGCCGACAAGGTCGGCCAGGTGCTTGGTTTCATCGAAGAGATCGCGGCCCGCACCAACCTGCTCGCGCTCAACGCGACCATCGAAGCCGCGCGCGCCGGACCCGCCGGGCGTGGCTTCGCCGTCGTCGCCGGCGAGGTCAAAAACCTCGCCGAACAGACCCAGCAGGCGACGCGCGACATCGCAGCGACCCTGCAGGATATCCGCGTCGCCGCGGACGCGGCTGCAGACGCGGTCGGCCAGATCGAAGGCACGATGAACACGATCGAGACGACCTCGGGCGCGATCGCCCAGGTCGTCAGCGGCCAGGGCGCGATCGCGTCGGGCATTGCGATCGACGCGCAGGCGGTCGCCTCTTCGGCAGCGACCGTCACCGGCAATGTCGCAGCCGTCGGCAGCGAGGCGCGCGCGACCGGCGACACGGCCGCGCATGTGGTGAAAGCGGCTGCACGCGTCACGGAACAGGCCGCCGAGCTCGATCGCTATGTCGGCGATTTCGTTGCGCGGGTACGCGGCCGCCTCTGACGGAACCGGCCAGAGCACCAGCTGGCTCGGTATGGCCGACACGTCCACGACCCGAGACGGGCGCCGGCCCCGCAATCGCGCCTTGTCGAGGAAAGTGGCGCTGCCCTATGGTCGTTTCCCCTTGAGGAAACGCCTGTGAAAAAGAGCAGACGCATGAACGACCGCTCCCCGCCGATCAAGCGCACCCGTCCGACCTTCACCGACCAGGAGGCGCTGCTCTTCCACTCGCAGGGGCGGCCCGGCAAGCTCGAGATCATTCCAACCGTGCCGATGGCGACGCAGCGCGACCTGTCGCTGGCCTATTCGCCGGGCGTCGCAGTACCGGTCCTCGCCATCGCCGAGGACCACAGCCGCGCCTATGACTATACCGCCCGCGCCAATCTCGTCGCGGTGATCTCGAACGGCACTGCCATTCTCGGGCTTGGCAATCTCGGGGCGCTCGCCTCCAAGCCGGTGATGGAAGGCAAGTCGATCCTGTTCAAGCGCTTCGCCGATGTCGATTCGATCGATCTCGAGGTCGACACCGAGGATTCCGACGCCTTCATCAACGCGGTACGCTATCTCGGCCCGTCCTTCGGCGGTATCAACCTCGAGGACATCAAGGCGCCGGAATGCTTCATCATCGAGCAGCGCCTGCGCGAATTGATGGATATCCCGGTCTTCCATGACGACCAGCACGGCACCGCGATCATCGCCGCCGCCGGCCTAGTCAACGCGCTCGACCTGACCGGTCGCGACGTCAAGTCGACCAAGCTCGTCATCAACGGCGCCGGCGCCGCCGCCATCGCCTGCATCGAGCTGCTGAAGGCGATGGGCTTCAAGCCCGACAACGTCATCCTCTGCGACACCAAGGGCGTGATCTACCAGGGCCGCACCGAGGGCATGAACCAGTGGAAATCGGCGCATGCGGCGGTCACCGACCGGCGCACGTTGGCGCAGGCGATGGAAGGGGCGGACGCCTTCTTCGGCCTGTCGCAGAAGGGCGCGGTGACGCCGGAGATGGTCGCCTCGATGGCAGAGAACCCGATCATCTTCGCCATGGCCAACCCCGATCCGGAGATCACGCCGGAGGAGGTCGCGGCGATTCGCGACGACGCCATCATGGCGACCGGGCGTTCGGATTATCCGAACCAGGTCAACAATGTGCTCGGCTTCCCCTTCATCTTCCGCGGTGCGCTCGACGTGCGCGCCACCACGATCAACATGGAGATGAAGATCGCCGCGGCCGAGGCGCTGGCCATGCTGGCGCGCGAGGACGTGCCGGACGAGGTCGCGGCCGCCTATCAGGGAGCGCGCCCGCGCTATGGCAAGGACTACATCATCCCGGTGCCGTTCGATCCGCGATTGATCCATGTCGTGCCGATGGCGGTCGCCAAAGCGGCAATGGATACAGGCGTCGCCGGCAAGCCGATCGTCGACACCAACGCCTACAAGGCGCAGCTCTCGGCAAGGCGCGACCCGGTCACTGGCACGCTCAACCGCATCTTCGAGCGCGTGCGGCGCTATCCCAAGCGCGTCGTCTTCGCCGAGGGCGAGGAGGAGCAGGTCATCCGCGCCGCCGCCTCCTTCGTCAACCAGGAGCTCGGCAAGGCGATCCTGGTCGGCCGCGAGGAGCGCATCAACGAGACCGCCGAGCACCTCGGCGTCGATCTCGCCGCCAAGGGCATCGAGATCCAGAACGCCAGGCTCTCGCATCGCAACGCGGCCTATGCGCAGTATCTCTACGAGCGGCTGCAGCGGCACGGCTATCTCTTCCGCGACTGCCAGCGCCTGATCAATCAGGACCGCAACCATTTCGCCGCCGCCATGGTCGCGCTCGGCGATGCCGACGCGATGGTCACGGGCGTCACCCGCAACTATTCGATCGCGCTGGAGGAGGTCCGCCGCGTCATCGACGACCGGCCGGGCCATCGGCTGATCGGCGTCTCGATCGCGATCACCCGTGGGCGCACCGTGCTCGTCGCCGACACCGCGATCACCGAGATGCCGACGGCCCAGGAGCTTTCGGAGATCGCAATGGAAGCGGCCGGCGTCGCGCGTCGCCTTGGCTATGAACCGAAGGTCGCGATGCTCGCCTTCTCGACCTTCGGCCATCCGGCCGGCGAGCGCTCGGAGAAGGTGCGCGATGCCGTGACCATCCTCGACGGCCAGCGTGTCGACTTCGAATACGATGGCGAGATGGCGGCCGATGTCGCGCTCAACCGCGACCTGATGGCGCAATACCCGTTCTGCCGCCTGACCGGGACTGCGAACGTCCTGGTGATGCCGGCGTTCCACTCGGCCTCGATCTCGACCAAGATGCTGCAGGAGCTCGGCGGTGCCACCGTGATCGGACCGCTGCTGGTCGGCCTCGACAAGCCGGTGCAGATCGTCCCGCTCGGCGCCAAGGATTCCGACATCGTCAACATGGCGGCGCTGGCGGCGTTCAATATCGGCGGGTGATCCTACCGTCATGCTCAGGCTCGACCCGAGCATCTCAGGACAAAAAAGGCACCCTCGAAGGGCACCTCATCCTGCAGGAGATTCTCGGGTCGGCGCTCTGCGCCACCCGAGAATGACGCCATCTAGGGCCCTCAGTTGGTCCGCGGGCCGAGATCGCGCGGGGCACCGTTGACGGTGACGATCTGACCGTTGCGCAGTTCGAGCACGGCAAGGCCCCGCTCGTTCAGCCCGTCCGGACGGAAGCGGAAGACACCGTCGGCGCCTGCGAAGCCGGACGGATTGGTCAGCACGCTCTCCGAAAAACGCTGGCTGCCCTGGGTGCGGGCAAGCGCCGCCGCCAGCGAAACCGCATCATAGGACAAGGTCGCAGTGCGGGTCGGGGCGCTGTTGAAGCGCTTCTGGTAGCGACCGGAGAAGGCGTTGAAGCCGGCGGTGTCGGGCGAGGCGAACCAGCCGCCCTGGATCGCCGGGACGCGCGCGACATTGGCGTCGTTCCAGACGCCGGTGCCCAGCGGCTTGACCTTGGCGGGATCGTAGCCGGCCTGCTGCAGGACGAGGCCGAGCGTCGGCATCGCCGCGGCGTCGGCCGGCACGAACAGCGCATCCGCCTGCTGCAGCGCCGGCACCAGCCGGGTGGCGGCGGCCCGCATGCTGTTCTGGTCGCCGCCGAAGCGCTCGATCACCACGACACGGGCGCCCTGATTGGCGACGGCCTGCTGGAAGGCGCCCTCGACGACCTTGCCATAGGCGGTCTCGGGCACGAGCGCGGCGAAGGATTTGCGCCCTTGCGCAGAGGCGTAGGCGATGACGCGGTTGACGTCGTTCTCTGGCGGAAAGGAGAGCAGATAAATGCCTCGAGAGGCGACGTTGCTGTCGCTGGAGAAGGCCATGACCGGCTTGCCGGCACCGCGGGCGACCTGTCCGACGGCCTGCACCGAGGGCGCAAAGAGCGGGCCTATGATCAATTCGGCGCCTTCGCGCAGCGCCTCCTGCGCCGCGGCCTGGGCGCCGTCAGGCGTGCCGCGATCATCCTTGACCAGCAGCGTGAGGTCAGCGCCGGGGAACTCGGCGAGCGCCATCTCGGCAGCGTTCTTGAGCGAATTGCCGACGGTCGCACCCGAGCCCTCGGCGGTCAGCGGCAGGATCAGACCGACCTTGACCGAGCCAGTGCCGATGGTCGGGCCGCTGGGTTGGGCACCGCCGCCCTGTGACGCTGTCTGGCTGTCGAAGCCGGGCAGGCCGCCGGTGCCGCCGCTGCAGGCAGCGAGCGCGGCGCCAACGCCGGATAGCAGGATCAGTCGGCGGCTCGGCGGGACAAGGAGCTTCAAGTGACGCGACACGGTTTTCGTCTCCAGTCCCCGGCAAGGCGCAAGGCAAGCTCACACCAGCTGAATGTCTTGTCCCGAACCGTGAACAAGTCCTGCCAGTCAGCGAAGCTATTTTCAAGTTGTTAACTCTAGGTTGCTGGGCCGGCGGTGGCATCTTGCCGACTGCTGTGGCAGTTTCGCCGCCATGTCCGGCATGTCTTCCGCCCCGCCCGCCCCTGGTCGCGCCCCGAGCTATGCGGCCTTCGGGCTCCGGGCCGAGGCCGAACCGCTCGCGCCGGGCCTCCACATCGTCGCGACCCCGATCGGCAACCTCAAGGACATCTCCTTCCGGGCGCTGTCGACGCTCGCTGCCGCCGACGTCGTGCTGGCCGAGGACACCAGGACCTCGAAGACGCTGCTGGCGCATTACGGCATCGCGACACCGCTGCTGCCCTATCACGAGCACAACGCCGCGCAGATGCGCCCGAAGATCCTGGACAAGCTGCGCCAGGGCGGCAAGCTGGCGCTGATCTCGGATGCCGGCACGCCATTGGTCTCCGACCCCGGCTACAAGCTCGTCGCCGAGGTTGTCGCGGAAGGTCTGCCGGTCACCGGCATTCCCGGACCTTCGGCCGTGCTGGCGGCGCTGGTGCTGGCGGGACTTCCGACCGACCGCTTCTTCTTCGAGGGCTTCCTGCCGCCGAAAAGCGCGGCGCGAAAGGCCCGCCTCACCGAGCTTTCCGCCATTCCCGGCACACTTGTCTTCTTCGAATCGCCGCGCCGGCTCGCCGAGATGCTGGCGGACGCCGCCGCCGTGCTGGGCGCACGCTCCGGCGCGGTCGCCCGTGAACTGACCAAATATTACGAGAATGTCCGCCGCGGCGCCCTGCCGGAACTCGCCGCCCACTATGCTGAGGCCGAGGAGGCCCGCGGCGAGATCGTCGTGGTGATCGGCCCGCCCGATGCCTCGGCGGCGGCAGCGCAGGGCGACACGCTCGACGAAGCGCTGCGCATCGCGCTCGCAAAAGTCTCGTTAAAGGAGGCGGTGGCGCAGGTCGCGGCCGCCAGCGGCCAGCCGCGCCGCGTCGTCTATGCCCGCGCCCTCGAATTGACGCGGGCACCATGAGCGAGGCGCTGCGCAGCCGCCGCGCCCGTCATTCCGGCCTGTCCGGCCGCCGCGGCGAATGGCTCGCCGTCGCCTTCCTCACCCTCAAGGGCTATCGCCTGCTGCAGCGCCGCTTCGGCGGCAAGGGCGGCGAAATCGACCTGATCATGGCGCGCGGCGACGACATCGTCTTCGTCGAGGTCAAGGCACGCGCTTCGCTCGACGATGCGGCGACCGCGATCACCACCGACAAGCGCCGGCTGATGGAAGCCCGCATACGGCAGTGGCTGGCGCGCAATCCCTGGGCGATGCAACGCAATCTGCGAGCGGATGCCGTCTTCCTCGCGCCCTGGCGGCTGCCCCGCCATGTCCCTTGCGTGTTCGAGCTGGTGCTCTGACGCAAGGCCAGCCCTCTTGCGCTGCCGCTGTGGCGCAGCCGATATAACGGCCGCAACCGGAGCTTTCGCCCATGCCGCTGAACGTCGCCATCCAGATGGACCCGATCGAGAAGGTCCGCATCGCCGGCGACACCGGCTTCGCATTGATGCTCGAGGCGCAGGCCCGCGGGCACAAACTCTTCACCTATACGCCCGAGAAGCTGACCCTGCGCGACGGCAAGGTCACCGCCGTGATCAGCCCGGTCGAGGTGCGGGACGTGGAAGGCGACCATTACACGCTCGGTCAGCCCGAACGCACCGATCTTTCGACGCTCGACGTGGTGCTGCTGCGCCAGGATCCGCCCTTCGATATGGCCTATGTCTCCTCGACGCATATGCTCGAGCGTATCCATCCGAAGACGTTGGTGGTCAACGATCCCACCGAGGTCCGCAACGCGCCCGAAAAACTCTTCGTCACGCATTTCCCCGATCTGATGCCGCCGACGTTGATCACGCGCGATCGCGCCGAGATCGAGGCCTTCCGCGAGGAGTTCGGCGACATCGTGATGAAGCCGCTCTACGGCCATGGCGGCGCGACCGTGTTCAAGACCGGCAAGGGCGACCCAAATTTCGGCTCGCTCTACGACCTTTTCTCCAACCTCTTCCGCGAGCCCTGGGTGGTCCAGGCCTTCCTCAAGGAGGTCTCGGAGGGCGACAAGCGCATCATCCTGATCGACGGCAAGGCGGCAGGCGCTGTCAATCGCGTGCCGGCGGTCGGCGATCTGCGCGCCAACATGGTGCGCGGCGGCGCGGCCAGGCCGACGGACCTGTCGAAGCGCGAGCTCGAGATCTGCGAGCGCATCGGCCCGGCGCTCAGGGAGCGCGGCCTGCTGCTCGTCGGCATCGACGTGATCGGCGGCCGCCTGACCGAGATCAACGTCACCGCCCCGACCGGCGTGCGCGCCATCAAGAAGCTCGGCGGGCCGGATCTGGCGGCGCAGCTCTTCGATTTGATCGAGGCGAAGCGATCAGCTTCGGCCTAATTTTGCAGGCCTTTTCGTAGAGCTGGCTCGCTTGTCGAGGCATCGTTGCTCGCGCTCTTTCGAGCGCTGTGCTCGACCTTGTAACTGCGCCATCTCCGGGCATCCTGGTGAAAGGTCACGGTGTTCGCCTCCGTTTCCCCGTCACAAACGATCTCCCAACGCTCGTTGTAGGTGCGGAGCATGCCAACGAATGGAGGCGCATCAGGGGGAGTGCGGTCGACCTCGCTCAATAGGGTCACGCGCAAGGAGCTCAGGTCGCAGCTCTTCTTCTGGGTGATGTTCAGGGTGATGATTTTCTGAAGCTGATAGGCTGCCTTCGTGCCGATCCGGTCGACAGCGGGTATGGCATCGCTGCGTTCGGAACTCTGCAGCGGTGTCGAGCGAACCATCTCGGTTATCTGCTCCTTGGTCATAGGCTTGGGAAGGTTGAGGCCAAGCTTCTGAATGACCCGGGGACACCCCATCGTTTTCAGCCCACCCTCGAGTTGGGACACCATCACCAGGTGGTAATCATCGAGCTCCTTCTGCGCCCTGGCGGCGTCATCGGCTGTCTTGACCTTCGATGTAAATACCACTTCCCGCTGACGGGCGATCTCGATCGCTTCTTCCAGATCGGAGGTCGACAAGCCCTTCAGGGCCGCCTGAATCTCGGAACGGCAGCTCGGCTCGAGGATGCGATAGCTCGCGAGCCAGACCCAGGTGCTCTCGAACGCCTGCGCCGATGTCGACAGAATGCAAACGACAACACAAATGACCAGCCGGCGCATCGGTAATCCCTCTGCCAAGATCATAACCATGGCAAAGGACGCAAAAATTCAGATGAAACTCGTTAGATCAAATTGAAGCATTCGCTGTTGGGCTGCTGACCGCCCCGTTCAGCGGATTGTCCGGGTCCCAGCCGTATTTCATCGTCTCGAAGCGCATCGCCATCGCGTCGACGAGCAGGAGCTTGCCGACCAGCGGCTCGCCGAAGCCGGTGATCGCGCGGATCACCTCCAGCGCCATCATCGACCCCATCACGCCGGCGAGGGCGCCGAGCACGCCGGCCTCGGCGCAGGGCGCGACCGTGCCGGGCGGCGGCTCCTGCGGGAACAGGCAGCGATAGGTCGGATTGGGCCGCCCGTCGGCGCCGGTCTCATGCGCGCGGATCGTCGTCAGCGAGCCGTCGAAGCGGCCGAGCGCTGCCGTCACCAGGGGCTTTTTCTCGTGGAAGCAGGCATCCGAGACAGCATAGCGCGTCGCAAAATTGTCGGAGCCATCGGCGACGACGTCGTAGAAGGCGACGAGCGCGCGGGCATTGTGCGGGTCGATCCGCGTGACATATTCCTCGATCTCGACCCGCGGGTTGAGCCGCGTGACGAAATTGGCCGCCGCCACCACCTTGCGCGCCCCGATATCCTCCGCCCCGAAGATGATCTGCCGCTGCAGGTTCGAGAGCGAGACGTGGTCGTCGTCGACGATCCCGATCGTGCCGACGCCGGCGGCCGCGAGATAGGGGATCAGCGGTGCGCCCAGACCGCCCGCGCCGATCACCAGCACGCGGGCGCGCTTCAGCTTCGCCTGGCCGGGCCCGCCGATCTCCGGCAGCACCAGATGGCGGGCATAGCGCTCGATCTCGGCATCGTTCAGCGTCATGACCGGCAAGCTAGGCCGATCCGGCTTCGCCAGCAATCGGGCGCCATGCCGTGACAGGAAGCGGGTGTCCGCATCGGCCGCCCGCTGCGATCAGCCGTGCCGCATTCCCTGAATAAGGAGCAGGACATGACGGCACTGAAGGACAAGGTCGCGATCATCACCGGCGCGAGCTCCGGCATCGGCCGGGCAGCGGCGAAACTCTTCGCGGCCGAGGGCGCCAGGCTCGTGGTCACCGCGCGGCGGCAGAGCGAGCTCGATGCGCTTGTCGGCGAGATCAAGGCGCAAGGCGGTGAAGCGATCGCCGTTTCCGGCGACATCCGCGAGGAGGCATTGGCGAAGCGCCTGGTCGAGACCGCGACCGGGCGCTTCGGCGGACTCGATATCGGCTTCAACAATGCCGGCATCATCGGCGAGCTCGGCCCGATCGGCCAGATGACGAGCGCGAACTGGCAGGAGGTGATCGCGGTCAACCTGACCAGCGCTTTCCTCGGCGCCAAATATCAGACACCGGCGCTGGAAGCGCGCGGCGGCGGCTCGCTGATCTTCACCGCAAGCTTCGTCGGCCATACCGCCGGACTTGCCGGCATGTCAGTCTACGCCGCCAGCAAGGCCGGGCAGATCGGCCTGGTGAAGGCGCTCGCAGCCGAGCTCGGCGGCAAGCGCATCCGCGTCAATGCCCTGCTGCCGGGGGGTACCGACACGCCGGCCAGCATCACCAACGATCCGACCGCCGGTCCTGAGGTCACCGCCTTCGTCGAGGGCATCCATGCCCTCAAGCGCATGGCACAGCCCGAGGAGATCGCCCGGGCCGCGCTGTTCCTGGCATCGGACGCGTCGAGCTTCGTCACCGGCACGGCCTTCCTCGCCGATGGCGGCGTCTCGATCCAGCGCGGCTGAGCGACTGTTCATATGTGACATATATCGCCAGGCGGGCCCGCAAGCCCGCTTGGCCCCGCCGGCAAGCCGTGCCATCGTGACCCCAGGCAGGAATGGCGCAACCATTCCGCGTGTGACAGGGGAACGGCTCGATGCGTTTGAAATCTCTCGCGCTCGCTCTGGCGGGCGTCGCCCTCTCGGCCATGACGGCCATGGCCCAGACCGCGATCAAGCCGGCGATCGTCTATGACAAGGGCGGCAAGTTCGACAAATCCTTCAATGAGGGCGTCTTCGCCGGCGCCGAGAAGTTCAAGGCCGAGACCGGCGTCGAGTTCCGCGATTTCGAGCCGACCAACGATGCCCAGATCGAGCAGGCGCTGCGCCGCTTCGCCCGCGACGGCCATTCCCCCATCATCGCCGTCGGCTTCTCGCAGGCGACCGCGCTGCAGAAGGTCGCGGCCGAGTTCCCCAATCTCAAATTCACCATCATCGACATGGTGGTCGAGCTGCCGAACGTGCAGTCGGTGGTGTTCAAGGAGCATGAGGCCTCCTATCTCGTCGGCCTCATCGCCAGCCTCGCCTCGAAGACCGGCAAGGTCGGCTTCGTCGGCGGCATGGACATCCCGCTGATCCGCAAATTCGCCTGTGGCTATGTCCAGGGCGTCAAGGCCGGCAAGAAGGACGCCGAGATCTTCCAGAACATGACCGGCTCGACCCCGGCCGCCTGGAACGACCCGGTCAAGGGCGGCGAGCTCGCCAAGTCGCAGATCGATCGCGGCGCCGACGTGATCTACCACGCCGCCGGCGGCACCGGCATCGGCGTGCTGCGCGCCGCGGCCGACGCCGGCAAGCTCGGCATCGGCGTCGATTCCAACCAGAACATGCTGCATCCCGGCAAGGTGCTGACCTCGATGCTGAAGCGCGTCGACGTCGCCGCCTACAGCTCCTTCAAGGCCGCGCGCGACGGCAACTGGGTGGCCGGCGTCTCCGCGCTCGGGCTGAAAGAGGACGGCGTCGGCTGGGCGCTCGACGACAACAACAAGGCGCTGATCACGCCCGAGATGAAGGCCGCCGCCGACAAGGCCCGCGCCGACATCATCGCCGGCACCGTCAAGGTCCACGACTACATGTCGGATTCCAAATGCACGATGTGAGCGCGGCCCGCCGGTGACGAGCCCGCACCCCGCCATCGAGCTCAGCGGCATCAGCAAGGCCTTCGGCCCGGTCAAGGCCAATAAGGCCGTCTCGCTCACCGTCGCCGCCAGCTCGATCCACGGCATCGTCGGCGAGAATGGTGCCGGCAAGTCGACGCTGATGTCGATCCTCTACGGCTTCTACGAGGCCGATGCCGGCGAGATCCGGATCAGTGGAGAACCGTGCCGGATCCGCTCCTCCTCGGACGCGATCGCTGCCGGGATCGGCATGGTGCACCAGCACTTCATGCTGGTCGAGCCGCTCTCGGTGGTCGAGAACATCGTGCTCGGCGCCGAGGGCGGGGCGCTTCTCAAGGGCGGCATCGGCAAGGCGCGAGCCGAGCTGGCGCGGCTGTCCCAGGAGTACGGCCTCGCCATCGACCCCGACGCGATCGTCGGTACGCTCTCGGTCGGCCTGCAGCAGCGCGTCGAGATCCTGAAGGCGCTCTATCGCGGCGCCGAAGTCCTGATCCTCGACGAACCAACGGCGGTGCTGACCCCGGCAGAAGCCGACCAGCTCTTCGAACTGCTGCGGGCGCTGAAGGCGCAGGGCAAGACGGTGATCCTGATCACCCACAAGCTGCGCGAGATCATGGCGGTGACCGACCGGGTCTCGGTGATGCGGCGCGGCGAGATGGTCGCCCATGTCGAGACGGACAGGACCTCGCCGGCCGAGCTCGCCGAGGCGATGGTCGGCCGGCGCGTGCTGCTGCGCGTCGAAAAAAGCCCGCGCCAGCGCGGCGCGCCGGTGCTGGAGGCGGCCGGCCTGACCGTGATCGACGAGCGCGGCTGCGAGACGCTGCGCGACGCCAGCCTGACATTGCACGAGGGTGAGATCGTCGGCATCGCCGGCGTCGCCGGGAACGGCCAGAGCGAATTGCTCGACGTGCTCGCCGGCCTGACCCAACCGGCGCGCGGCGTGGTCCGGCTCGGCGGCAAGATCCTCAATGCCACCGACCGCAATCCGGCCAATCTGCGCCGGCTCGGCCTGATGCACATCCCGGAGGACCGTTTGCGGACCGGCCTCGTCACCGCCTTCGCCGCGGCCGAGAACGCGATCCTCGGCTATCATGACGATCCGGCTTTCGGGCGAGGCCCCTTCCTGTCGCCGACCCTCGTCGAACAGCATGCCCGCGCCGGCATGCAGGATTACGATGTCCGCCCGGTCGATCCGGCCTTGAAGACGGCGAAGTTCTCCGGTGGCAACCAGCAGAAGATCGTGCTCGCCCGCGAGATCGAGCGGGCGCCAAAGGTGCTACTGGTCGGCCAGCCGACCCGCGGCGTCGATATCGGCGCGATCGAGTTCATCCATCGCCGCCTGATCGCCCTGCGCGATCAGGGTGTCGCGATCCTGCTCGTCTCGGTCGAGCTGGAAGAGGTGATGGCGCTGTCCGACCGCATTCTCGCGCTCTGCGGCGGCCAGGTCACTGGGGAGCGCGAGGCGGTGGCGACCGACGAGCGCGATCTCGGCCTGCTGATGGCCGGCGTCAGCGAGCGCGCGGCATGAGCGCGGCCCCGATCGAACTTCCCCGCTGGGCCGATACCGCGCTGGTGCCGCTGGTCTCGGTCGCGGCGGCGCTCGTCGTCGCCGGACTGGTCGTGCTCTCGATCGGCGAAAGCCCGCTGGAGGCGACGGCGCTCTTGCTGAAGGGCTCGCTCGGCAGCCTCGAAGGGCTCGGCTTCACGCTCTACTACACCACCAATTTCATCTTCACCGGCCTTGCCGTCGCGGTCGCCTTCCATGCCGGCCTGTTCAATATCGGCGGCGAGGGCCAGGCAACCATCGCCGGCATCTTCGCCGCGCTCGCCTGCCTCTGGCTCGCGCCTTTGCCGGGCATCCTCTTGGTGCCGCTCGCCATTCTCGCCGCCGCGGCAGGCGGGGCGCTCTGGGCCTTCATCCCAGGCTATCTCCAGGCGACGCGCGGCAGCCATGTCGTGATCACCACGATCATGTTTAACTTCATCGCCGCGACGCTGATCGTCTACCTCCTGGTCGAGGTGATGGGGAAAGCCGGCTCGATGCAGCCGGAGACCCCGGATTTTCCCAAGCAGGCGGTGCTGGCGCCGATCCACGAACTGCTCGGCGCCTTCGGTCTGAAGCTGCCCTCGACGCCGCTCAACACCTCGTTCCTGCTGGCATTGGCATCGCTTGTCGCGGTCTGGGCACTGATCTACCGCTCGCGGCTCGGCTATGCGATCCGCACCGTCGGCGCCAATCCGCGCGCCGCCGCCTATGCCGGCATCTCGCCGGCGCGGATCATCATGGTGGCGATGGCGATCTCGGGTGCGCTTGCCGGCGGGCTCGCGGTCAACGAAGCCATGGGCGTACAGCACCGGCTGGTGCTCGATTTCACCGCCGGCTACGGCTTCGTCGGCATCGCGGTCGCGCTGATGGGACGCGGGCATCCGGCCGGCGTCGGCCTCGCCGCCCTGCTCTTCGGCGTGCTCTATCAGGGCGGGGCGGAGCTCTCCTTCGACAAGCCGACCATCACCCGCGACATGGTCGTGGTGATCGGCGGCATCGTCATCCTCTTCGCCGGGGCGCTCGACGGCCTGTTCCGGCGGCTGGTGGCGAGCGTGCTCAATCTCGGGCGCGGAGGCTAGGCGATGGAAATCGTCCAGACCCTCGCCGTCATCCTGGATTCGACGATCCGGCTGTCGATCCCACTGCTCTGCGCGGCGCTTGCCGGGCTCTGGTCGGAACGCTCCGGCGTCGTCGACATCGGCCTTGAAGGCAAGATGCTGATCGCCGCCTTCGCCTCGGCCGTCGTCGCCTATCATAGCGGCTCGGCCTGGGCAGGCCTCGGCGCCGGCATGCTCGCCGCAATCGCCTTGTCGCTGGTGCACGGCTTTGCCGCGATCACCTGGCGCGGCAACCAGATCGTCTCCGGTGTCGCGATCAACATGCTGGCGGTCGGGCTCACCGCCATCCTCGGCAATGCCTGGTACGGCCAGGGCGGACGCACGCCGAACCTCGAAGGCGCCGCCCGATTTCCCGAGCTCGATTTGCCACTGGTCGGGCCGATCAAGGAGATCCCGGTCCTCGGCCCGATCTACGACATCGCCATCTCCGGCCATACCGCGCCGGTCTATCTCGCGGTGCTCGCCCTCATCCTGACGGCGCTGACCTTGAAGCACACGCGGTTCGGCCTGCGCCTGCGCGCCGTCGGCGAGAACCCGGCTGCGGTCGATACCGCCGGCGTCTCGGTCGCCGGTCTGCGCTATGCCGCGGTGATCATCTGCGGCGCGCTTTGCGGTTTGGGAGGCACCTATCTCGCCGTTTCGCAATCGGCGGGTTTCCTGCCTCAGATGACCGCCGGCAAGGGCTTCATCGCGCTCGCCGCCGTAATCTTCGCCAATTGGCGGCCCTGGCCGGCGCTGTTCGCCTGCCTGCTCTTCGGCCTGCTCGACGCGATCGCGATCCGGCTTCAGGGCGTCGTCCTGGCCGGCATCGGCCAGGTCCCGGTGCAGGCGATCCAGGCGCTGCCCTATGTGATGACGGTGGTGCTGCTCGCCGGCTTCATCGGCAAGGCGACGCCGCCCAAGGCCTCCGGCCTGCCCTATGTGAAAGAACGCTGAGTGTCCGCCGAACCCGACCTCGACGCCCTCTTTGCCGCTGCCCGGACAGCGCAAAAGCGAGCCTATGCCCCCTATTCGCGCTTCAAGGTCGGCGCCGCCATCCTCGCCGATGACGGCTCTGTCTATCCCGGCTGCAATGTCGAGAACGCCGCCTATCCCGTCGGCGCTTGCGCCGAGGCCGGCGCGATCTCGGCGATGATCGCCGGCGGCGCGCACGCCATCCGGGCGATCGTCGTCATCGGTGACGGCGCCGAGCTGGTGACGCCCTGCGGCGCCTGCCGCCAGCGCATCCGCGAATTCGCCGCGCCGGAGACGCCAATTCTCATCGCCGGGCCGGACGGCATCCGCGCCCGTTTTTCGCTGGCCGAGCTGTTGCCAGCCTCGTTCGGACCGGCCAATTTGCCGAAGTGATTTGCGGGCACGTTCAAGGTGACCCGACGAGCGCGGGCAACGCGCCGATGGAGCAGACAACATGGCAGCGGATGCGCTTTTCGACCAAGCGGCATCGACACTGATCGATCGTGGCATCGATGGCGGCATCGACTGCGCCATCGTGCTCGGCACCGGGCTCGGCAGGATCATCGACGACATGGTCGAGCCGATCTCGATCCCCTTCGAGGAGATTCCCGGCTTTCCGAAGGGCTCGGTCTCCGGCCATGCCAAGCGGCTGAGTTATGGCGTGCTGCATGGCAAGCGCGTGCTGGTCTTCGAGGGCCGCGCGCATTTCTACGAGACCGGCGACCCCGCCATCATGCGCGTGCCGCTCGGCATGCTCACCGCCTTCGGCTCGCCGCCACTGGTGCTGACCAATGCCGCAGGCTCGCTGCGGCCGGATCTGCGGCCCGGCAGCCTGGCGCTGATCACCGACCACATCAACTACAACGGTCCCAACCCGCTGGTCGGCGATACCGGCGACGGCCGTTTCGTGCCGATGATCGACGCCTATGACCCGCATCTGCGCGCCCGACTGAAGAAGGCGGCCTCCGCCAGCGGCGCCAATATGGGCGAGGGCGTCTATATGTGGTTCTCGGGACCGAGCTTCGAGACACCAGCCGAGATCAAGATGGCCAAGATGCTGGGTGCCGATCTCGTGGGGATGTCGACCGTGCCGGAGGTGATCCTGGCGCGTCGCTACGGCCTGCGTGTCGCCGGCATCTCGATCGTCACCAATATGGGGGCGGGCATTTTGGGCGGCGCGCCCAGCCATGGCGAGACGCGCGACGTCGCCGCGACCGCGACCACGGCGCTGCGGCGCGTGCTGCGCGCCTTCCTGAGCGAGCTCTGACCATGTCCGACGCCGATCTCGCTTTGCGCGCTTTGCGCCTGCTCGACCTGACCGATCTCTCCGACCAGGCGAGCGAGACCGGCACGCTGCAGCTCTGCGCCCGCGCCGTCGCGGCGCCCGGCCCGGTCGCGGCGATCTGCATCTGGCCGCAATTCGTCAAGCTGGCGCGCCAAACGCTGAAGAACTCGCCGGTCCGAATCGCGACTGTGATCAACTTCCCGGCCGGCGGCAGCAATTGCAGCCCGATCGGCAGCGACATCTCCGAGGCGATCGCCGATGGCGCCGACGAGATCGACCTCGTGCTGCCCTGGCGCGCCTTCCTCGTCGGCGATGTCGACATCGCCCGCGATATGCTGGCCGAGGCCCGGGCCGGTTGCGGCGACAAGACACTGAAAGTCATCCTCGAAACCGGCGAATACCCGGATCAGATCTCGGTGCGGGCCGCATCCGAGCTCGCCATCGCTGCCGGCGCGGATTTCATCAAGACCTCGACCGGCAAGACCAAGACATCCGCCACAACGGCGGCCGCCCGCACCATGCTGGAAGCGATCAAGGCCTTGGGCAAGCCGGTCGGCCTGAAGCCCTCCGGCGGCCTCCGCACGCTCGCCGACGCCAGGATCTATCTCGACCTCGCCGACGAGATCATGGGACCGGGTTGGGCGACGGCGAAGACCTTCCGCTTCGGCGCCAGCGGCCTCTACGGCGTGCTCGCCGATATCATCGCCGGCACCGCCCCGGCCGAACGGACCGACGGAGCCTATTGATGCGCCTGCCGCAGGAGATCATCGCCGCCAAGCGCGACGGCGAGCGCCTGAGCGCCCAGGACATCCGCCAGATGATCGCGGGCCTGACCGATAGCTCGGTCAGCGAGGGCCAGGCGGCCGCCTTCGCCATGGCGATCTTCTTCCGCGACATGGATGCCGAGGAGCGCGTCGCGCTGACGCTGGCCATGCGCGATTCCGGCACGGTGCTGGACTGGCGCGACCTGCCAGGCCCGGCGCTCGACAAGCACTCGACCGGCGGTGTCGGTGACACGGTCTCGCTGCCGCTGGCAGCGGCGGTCGCGGCCTGCGGCGGCTATGTCCCGATGATCTCGGGCCGCGGCCTCGGCCATACCGGCGGCACGCTCGACAAGCTCGATGCGGTGCCGGGTTATGTCACCCAGCCGGGCATCGACCTGTTCCGCCATGTCGTGCGCGAAGTGGGCTGCGCCATCATCGGCCAGACTGCCGATCTCGCCCCGGCCGACAAGCGGCTCTATGCGATCCGCGACGTCACCGGCACGGTCGAATCGATCCCGCTGATCACCGCCTCGATCCTGTCGAAGAAGCTCGCCGCCGGCCTGCACGGCCTCGCCATGGACGTGAAGTTCGGCTCCGGCGCCTTCATGCGCGATTTCGACAAGGCCGAGGCGCTGGCGCAGAGCCTCAGCGATGTCGGCAATGGCGCCGGCCTTCCGACACGGGCGCTGCTCACCGACATGAGCGAACCGCTGGCCTCGGCCGCCGGCAATGCGCTCGAAGTTGCCTATGCGCTCGACCATCTCACCGGGCGGCGGCGCGAGCCGCGCTTCCACCAGGTCACGGTGGCGCTGTCAGCGGAGATGCTGCTGCTCGGCCGGCTTGCTGCGACCCGCGAGGAAGCGGTCGCCAGGATCGAGGACGCCTTCGCCAGCGGCGCTGCGGCGGAACGCTTCATCCACATGATCGCGGCGCTCGGCGGCCCGGCCGACCTGCTGGAGCATCCCGAGCGGCACTTTCCGCGGGCTCCGATCGTCCGTCCGGTCTTCTCCGACCGGCCCGGCCTGGTCGAGGCGATCGACACGCGCGGCGTCGGCCTCGCCGTCGTCGCGCTCGGCGGCGGGCGCACCCGGCCGCAGGACGAGATCGACCATGCCGTCGGGATCACCGAGCTCGCCGGGCTCGGCGAGCGGGTCGGGCCCGACCGCCCACTCGGTATCATCCATGCTCGCAGCGAGGCCGGCTTCGACGCCGCCCGCATCCGCCTGAAGAGCGCCTATCGCCGTGGCGAAACCGCTGTTACGCGTGGGCCGCTGATCATCCCAGCCTAGAGCATTTTCGCGTTTCTTCGAATCGCAGAAATGCTCTAGACCTTTGTTTTGTCGCATTTTCTTCACGCGAACCGGTGTCCACTTCGCTTGAAAATGCTCTAGGAAAGTTTCCGCTTATGAGTCTGCTTCTGGCGATCACCGGCTGGCATGTCGAGAGCTGGCGGGCGCGCTTCGCGGCGCTGCTGCCGGACTTGCCGATCGTCACGCTCGGCGAACCATTCGACCGGCGCGCCGTCCATTATGTCGCGAGCTGGAAGCATCCCGAGGGCAGCCTTGCCGGACTGCCCAATCTCGCCGCGATCTTCTCGCTCGGCGCCGGCGTCGACCATCTCTTCGCCGACAGCCGCCTGCCCGAGGTGCCGATCGCGCGGGTGATCGACCCCGATCTGACGACGCGGATGAGCGAATATGTCGTCATGCACTGCCTGATGCAGCTGCGCCAGCAGCGCCGCTACGACCGGCAACAGCAAGAGAAGTCCTGGGATGACGATCGCCACCAGCCGGCGGCGCGCGAAGTGCGCGTCGGCATCATGGGGCTCGGCGAACTCGGGCAAGATGCGGCGCGCAAGCTCCAGATCATCGGCTTCGACGTCGCCGGCTGGAGCCGCTCGCCAAAGACGATCGAGGGGCTTGCCACCTTCTCAGGCGAGGACGGCCTGGCGGCCTTCCTCGCCCGCAGCGACATTCTGGTCAGCTTGCTGCCGCACACCCCGGAGACGCATGGCATCCTGAACCGCCCGCTGCTTGCAAGCCTCGCCCGCAATGGACGGCTCGGCGGGCCGGCGCTGATCAATGCCGGGCGCGGAAAACTGCAGGTCGAGACCGACATCCTGGCAGCACTGGACGCCGACGAACTGCGCGAAGCGGTGCTCGACGTCTTCCAGACCGAGCCGCTGCCGCAGGACTCGCGCCTCTGGACCCATCCGGCCGTGACGGTGACACCGCACAACTCCGCCATGTCGGCGCCCGAGACGGTCGCCGACCAGATCGCGGCGCAGATCCGGCGGCTGGAGGCCGGCGGCGAGCTGCAGAACGTCGTCGATCCCAGCCGGGGCTACTGAGCCTATAACCGCCGGATTGCGGTGATCGGCCCGCCGTTGCGGGCGAGGATGCGGTCACGCGCCGGGCGCAGGGGCTCGCTGATCACGCTCATCGTGAAGGCGGTGGCGTGCAGCAGCGTCTCCGGGTCGGTCATGATGCCGACATGGCCCTTCCAGAAGACGAGGTCGCCGCGGCGCAGGCCATCCAGACCGTCATCGAAGGCGACGGCCTCGCCGAGGCCCCGCTCCTGCATGTCGGAATCGCGCGGGGCGGCCACACCCGCAGCCGCAAGCGAGAGCTGGACGAGGGCCGAGCAGTCGAGGCCGAGGCTGGTCTTGCCGCCCCAGAAATAGGGCGCATTGAGGAAGCGCTCGGCGACGGCGACGAAATCCGGCTCGTGCCGATCGCGTGGGACAAGATGCTGCTTGAAGATGTGGCCGCCACGCGCGGTGGTGAAGAAATCGCCGCTCTCGCCGGTGACCGCCAGCCCGGCATTGATCGACAGCGCCTCCAGCGGTGGCAGTTTGATCGAGGGTCCGGGGTAAACGAAGGTCCGCAGCGCGCAGACGCGATGCGTCGGCACAGCTGCGTCGCCCGCCAGGCAGTCCTCGGGCAGGTAGCCGACATAGGAATCGCCGACGAGTTGCCCCCAGGCCCAGCCCTCGTGTTGCTCGTAGACTCGGACGGCCTCGCCGGCGAGCGCCTCGGTATCGAGCGGCGCATCCGGCCGCGGCTCGCGCCGCAGCGCCGCCGAGGGTGTGACCACCCGCATCGGGATCGGATCGGCGAAGACCAGCGCCTCGACCTTGCCGTCGAGATGACGGGCGGCGAGGTCCGGGCGGGCGGGAGTGAGGCGGCGGTCGAGATTCGTGCTCATAGCGGCAGTGTATTCGCTGTCGCCCCTTGAAGAAATGCGCGAGTCGTCCCGGGCGAAGCGAAGCGCAGACCCGGGACCCATGCCGGAACGGTTCAGGCATGGGTCCCGGATCGGCGCGGCTTCGCCGCTTGTCCGGGACGACTTGCACCCCTTTAAGAACGCCAGAGGCTCTATTCAGGCCGGGCCGAGCTCGCGGGCCCGCGCCGTGACGAGATCGGCGAGATGCTCGACCGCCAGGGCGCCCGCGACGGTCCGCTGAATGACCACATTGCGCTTGTCGAACTCGTCGCGCTTGCGGCTGACGAGGCCGAGCTTGCCCATGCTGTCGAGGGCGCGGGTGATCACCGGCTTGGTGACGCCGAGGCGCGCCGCGAGCCCGCGCACGGTGTGCGGCGGCAGCTCCAGATAGATGGTCAGCAGGATCGCGGTCTGGCGAACCGAAAGGTCGGACTGGGTATCGCGCACCAGGTCGAGATGAACCTCGCGCCAGAGCTTGAGCGCCTGCGTCGGCTTGATCTCCAGCGCCATGCCGCCCCCGATCGTTACGGGGCCGTATCATTATCGCACCGCCGCGCCCGTGCAACCGAAGTCGCAGGGCAGGCTTAACGGGCGCCGTAGAACTGCTTCGCCAGCGCATATGTCAGTCGCGCCGCCTGGCACTCGCCGCCCTCGGGACGCCCCGGCTTGGTCGAGGGATTCCAGCCATAGATGTCGAAATGGGCATAGGAGCGGCTCTTCTCGACGAAACGATTGAGGAAGAGCGCGGCCGTCACCGAGCCGGCGAAGGCACCGCCGGAGACGTTGTTGAGGTCGGCGATCTTGGAATCGAGCATTCCGTCATAGGGCGGCCAGAGCGGCATGCGCCAGACCGGGTCGTTCACGAGCGTGCCCAAGCGGGTGATCTCGGCGGCGAGCCCATCATCATGGGTGTAGAAGGGCGGCAGATCGGGCCCGAGCGCGACGCGCGCGGCGCCGGTCAGCGTCGCGAAATCGACCAGCAATTCGGGCGACTCCTCGTCGGCGAGCGCCAGCGCATCAGCGAGGATGAGCCTGCCCTCGGCGTCGGTGTTGCCGATCTCGACGGTCAGGCCTTTCCGGCTCTGCAACACGTCGCCAGGGCGGAAGGAGGAACCGGAAACGACGTTCTCCACCGCCGGCACCAGCAGGCGCAGGCGGACCTTCAGCTTGGCCTGCATGATCATCCGCGCCGCCGCGATCGCCGCCGCCGCGCCGCCCATGTCCTTCTTCATCAGCAACATGCCGGCATCGGTCTTGAGATTGAGCCCGCCGGTGTCGAAGGCGACGCCTTTGCCGACCAGGGTCAACTTGGGATCGCCTTCCTTGCCCCAGCGCAGATCGATCAGCCGCGGCGCGCGGGTCGAGGCCCGGCCGACGGCATGGATCATCGGAAAATTGGCCGCAAGCAGATCGTCACCGACGGTACTGCTGACCTCGGCTCCATAGGTCTCGCCAAGGGCGCGCACGGCCGACTCGATCTCGGCCGGGCCGAGATCGGCGGCGGAGGTGTTGACGAGGTCGCGCGCCAGCGTGCTCGCCTCAGCAAGATTGGTCAGCTCGTCGCCATCGACGCCTTCGGGCAGGACGAGCCGCGCAGTGACCGGCTTCGGCTTGCGATAGCGCTCGAAGCGATAGGCGGTGAGGAGCCAGCCGAGCGCCGCGAGAACGGGCTCGCCGATATCGCCCGCCAGAGCGTAGTCGCCAGCTGGCAAGGTCGTGGCAAGGCGCCCGGGCGCGAACGGATCACGGCGGCGCGACCCGGTCGGATCGACCCCGAGCAGCACGGCCGAGAGCGCGCCGGCAGCGTCAGGCAGCAGGACGTGCTGGCCCGGCCGGGCCTCGAAAGCTTGCGCCTGCGCGAAGCTGCGCGCCACCGGCGCCAGACCGTCGCGCAGAGCCGGCCAATCGGCCTTGGCGACACAATGGACGGGGATGGCTGAGGTTCCGGCAGGCAGCAGCAACGGATGCACGATCGACGACCTCGAATGACGGAATTGCAGGCGACAGCATGCAAGGCCAGCGCCGACCCGCATGATTAACAGTCCGTTAGGGTTAACGTTTTATCACCGCGGATGACAGTTTTCCCGTACCGGCGAGGCTATCCGGCCGTGTCCATCCGCATCCGCGCATCCCGTTTCGGCCATCTCGTTGCGATCTCGGCTCTCTGTCTGGCGCTCGGCGCCTGTCAGATGCGCGGCGGCCCCGGCGACGTCACCGGCTCGATCGGCACCCGGCAGACCCAGCCGCGCACCGAAGCGCAGTGGCGCGGCGAGGAAGCGGAGTGGGGCCCCCGCTATGAGGCGAATCCCAAGGACCGCAACGCCGCCTTCTTCTACGCCCGTGCCCTGCGCGCGCTCGACAAGAATGCCCAGGCGCTCGCGGTTCTGCAGGGGGCCGTGCTGGTCCATACCGAAGATCGCGAGCTTCTCGGCGCCTATGGCCGCTCGCTCGCCGACAACGGTCGGCTCAAGCAGGCCGACGAGGTGTTGAGCAGCGCCCATCTGCCGGAAAAACCCGATTGGCGGATCCTGTCCGCGCAAGGCACCGTCGCGGACCAGCTCGGCGAGCACGACCGCGCCCAGCAGATCTATGCGACCGCGCTGAAGCTGGCGCCGAACGAACCGACCGTGATGTCCAATCTCGGCCTGTCGCTGGCGTTGTCCAAGCAATTGCCGCAGGCCGAACGTGTCCTGCGCGAAGCCGCCGCCATTCCCGGCAGCGATGCCAGGGTGCGTCAGAACCTCGTTCTGGTGCTGGGCCTGCAAGGTCGTTTCCAGGAAGCCGAGCAGCTTGCCCGTCAGGACATGAGCCCGGCCGAGGCTTCGGCGACTATTGCCTATCTGCGCCGGTCGGTCAGCCAGCCGAACAGCTGGGACATGCTGCGCGGCGGCAAGGCCAAGCCGGCAGCGCGCACTGCGGCCCCAACCAAGACGCCGGAAGACGACACGGAGTCGGTGAAGGGCTGAAGGTGGTCAACGGCCTCCGGGGTTTCCTGGCTGCCGATCAGCTTCTGTGTCCTCGGCCGGCCGATGCGGCGCTTTTCCCGGAGGCGACGTCGCGCTGAGATGTCCCGGTCGTCGTCCCGCAGCAGCAGGCGCCTGATCAGTCGGGTATCCTGGCGTCGAGGACCCCCGCGCCGATCCGCCCATGTAGCGGATCCTCGCCGGATTGCCGCATCTGATCGGAAGAGGCAGGCCGGGGTTTCAGGTCGAGCTTGGCGGTGATGTCCTGTTGCTGCAGGCTATTGCCGGTCTTGGATGTGTTGCCTCCCCCCCGCAGCAGGCGAAGCGCGCGCGCACGGGCGACTTGCGGCGCCGCCGCGCTGGTTCCCGACAGCCGGCCTATCGATCCGCTGCGGGTTCCGGCCGCGCGGATGCCGGGCATAACCGGGGAGTGGTCGGAGGCGGCGGCGCAAGTCACCTTCTTGCCGGATGACGATCTGAGGGTGCCCGCGGCGCTATAGGGCGCCGGCAGATCCGGACCGGCGGCCGAGTGGGCAACGACGCCCCCCACCACGATGACCTCGTCACGGGTCGCCAGGCCGTTCAGACTGCCAAAGCGACGCGTGAACTTGGCGTTCTGGTCATCCTGCTGCCGGCGGCCATCCTGCGCGAACACCGGGTCTTTCGGATGGTCGAAATAACTTTGGCGACCGTGATGCAACGGGTGGGCGATGTTGCGGTCGCGCTGGATGCGGCATGAGATGATCCTGCCCTCTCCTCGCGCATGGCTGGCATCGATATCGACGCGCCACAGCCCCGCGGGCGCGCCGCCCGGCGTTGTTCCGGCGGTTTCTGTCGGCGCGAGGATGACCATGACGCGCCAGCGGGCCTCGCGGAACTTGTCGATGCTCACCTGGCCATAGGTCCGCCCGTCGATCGCAAGCGGCCACAACGTCTGCGGTGGCGTCTGGGTCGTACTCGCTTCGACCATGTCGGCGCGCCAGCGGATGCCCCCCGGTCCGGTGATGCGCGGCGGCTCGGGTATCGCGCCGGAGTTGCCCTCCACTTCGGCCGGATACCAGATTTCGAGGTAGTTGGCCGTCCGATCATTGGGCTGGATGCGCCATGGGATGCTGAAGCGATCGTCTTCCTGCCGATTTTCGGCCGAGATTTCCGCATGCAACGCGCCGAGAAACTGATTGCCGGAGGGCATCACCAGCTCTGTCGACGCATTCGTCTCCTGTCTGCGGGCTCGAATGAGGGCGCCGATCGCGTCCTCGAGCCGGTCATTGCCGTCATGCGGGCCGCCGGTGAAGCCGAAGCTGAAGTTGATCACCAGCGGCAGCGGTCCGGTGCCGTAAGCTTCCGCGATCTTGTCGGCGCGGTCGAAGATGTAGTGGAAGGCACTGAGGATGTAGGCGTCCTTGCCGAAGCCGACGGAGTCCATCACGATCGGCGCCGGCAGTTCGACGCCGATCAGACGGATACGATCCAGTTCGGCGGATGTGGTGTCCTCGCCCCAGGAGCCGGCGGCCAGATGCAGCACGTGAGCGCCGTGCGCGTTCAGGCCGAGGACGGGTTGTGCCATACCATTGCGTCGAATCGAGCCGGCCGCGCGATAGAAGGCATCCTCGTCGTCGCCTTCCCGCTTCAGCAAGTCCGCCAGCGTCTCGCGGGTATGCTCGCGGCCGAAGAGGACGGTGCGATTGTCCGCCTGGCCGGCGATCTCGGCCGATTGCAGCCAGCAGAACTCCATGCGCGGCTCGTTCCCGGCGTCGCGCAGCGCCGGATGGGCATAGGCAAGACCGTCGTCGATGACGGCCATGATCACCAGCGGCGCGCCCGCGTGGCCGCCGCGCGCGAGCTCCGTCTTGAGGCGGGCATTCGGCCGCAATGTCGGCTCGCGCCTTATCTCCGCCTCGGCGAAGGACCGGTCGAAGGTTTCCGGTGGCAGGGGTGCGTTGAGCCGGAAGCCATGGTGAGGCTTGGGTGCGACCTCGACGAAGGGCGGGATCGGAAAATTGGCGACTCCGAGCATGAACAGACGAAGGTCGGCGAGAGCAAGCGATCGCTCGGTACTGGCGATCGGTTCGAAGATGAGCGGCAGGAAGGCGGTACCACCTGCCGCCTCGAGCGTGGCGCCGTCACGCCAGATGGTCGGGCGATGGGCCGTGCCCAACTTGTTGATCACCAGCGGCTTCGCCGTTTTGAAGAGCTGATGCGTCGCTGGCAGCTCGGCGAGAGCGCTGACGAACGAGGCGCCGGCCAGCTTTCCATGAGGGCTGGCATAGGACTGCCCTTCATCGCCGAAAACCCAGGACTCGTAGGGCCCGTCCAGCCGGGCGAGCGTGTCGGTCGCCATCATGGCCTCCTGATGCACTTCGTCGTTTTAGGATTGCGCCTGGAGTCCGTGGCCTAGGCCGTCGCGAACTCGGCCTTGACCTCGCTCCAGAGCCACTGGAAGACCGGGCTGACGTCCACCGAGAACGCCTCTCGGGTTGCGGTCAGCCCCTGGTTGGCGGCCAGGGTATCATCGAGAAAATCGCGCAGCAGAAAATTGCTGCCGGGCTTGGCATCGTAGGCATAGCGCACCGGCCTGGCCGACGGCTCGCCGCATTTCGCCAGGATGATCTGGCCGACAGCAACGCCAAGCGCCGCGCCGGCCCAGCTGTCGATCGGATAATGGACGCCGGCGACGGTGCGATTGACGGCGATACGTTCCGCCTGCTTGTGCAGCAGGGCGACGAGCTTCTCGCCCGCCGGGAAATGCTTGCTGCCGACCTCGGACTTGACCAGCCCCGACAGGACAGTCGCGACGGCGAAGGCTTCGGTGGCATGCCCGCTCGGGAAGGAACCATGATCCGGCGTCGGCAGCATCGGCAGGACGCGCGCGCCGATATCGCCCGGCCGGCGGCAGGCGAGATGATGCTTCGCGACCATTACGACGTGGCTCGCCAACACCACGGCGATACTCTTCAGCTCCAGCGTCCGCCGGTTGCGTGCCGTCAGGCCGAGGATCGAGCCGAAATAGTCCGGTGGCAGCGCGACCTGATTGAGGATCTCGACCGCGCGTTCGGCGCGCTGGTCCATATAGTTGCGCATTTGCTCGAGCTGGGCGGCGAACACCGCCATGGTGGGGCGCTTCACGATATAGAACGGGCTCGCCCCTGCGGTTCCCTCGCGCTTGCGATAGGACAATGCGATCTCACCTTGGGAAGCGGCCGGCTCATAGCTCGCGGTCCAGTCGAGGTCGCGCAGGAAGTCACTGAGGTAGAGCGAGGCGCGAACACGGGGATACCAGCGCGCCAGATTGCGTTGCGGCCCGGCCACCAGGTGATGCGACAGCTGCACTTTGCCGAGATCGAGAGGATCGTCGGTATCGGCGGCGTGCCCGAACAGGGTCTGGGCGCTGAGCATCAGGCCGGTCGCCAACATCGAGTCCGAACCGCTGCCGCCGGCAAAGCTGCCGAGGCCGCCGAGGTTGCTCATGTTGTCCATATTGTCCATGTTGTCAAAGATCGACATGTCGCCCCCCTCGCGGTATTTTCGCAGCAATCAAAGCTTTTTCCATCCTCTTTCCCATTTCGGAATCGGCGGATGGGTGAGTATTCATGTATTCGAGTACAGTAAAATTTGGCTGTCGACGCATCAGATCTTGCGCTGCGACCTTGAATTTCTCCATCTTGTTGGCGTAGTAGGCCGCAAAAAGAAGAATCCTTAGTGTCGAGAGATGGCGATTGTTCTTGCGAAGCGAACCCTCCGCGAGCTCCAGGGCGCGTTCGTAGTCGCCGATCGAGAGATAGGCCCCCGCCGTATGAGCGTCGTAATAATAGCCAAACGGATCGATCGGCGAGAGCGAACGGGCCGTTTCGGAGGCTCGTACCGCCTGGTCTCCTTCGTTGCGGAATGTGTGCAGGGCTCCTTTCAAGAGCCAGCACAGCGCTTCGTTCGGATTGGCGGACAGCGCCTGGTCGTAGCGCTGCTCGGCAATATCGAGACGGCGTAGAAGGTTGCTATGGGCGATGCCATCGATCGTCAGGCAGAAGGCGTTGTCGGGGCTGAGATCAAGCGCACGCGCCGAATGGTCGAGGGCGAGTTGCTTTTCGCGGTCGGTGTTGCTGCTCCAACCATTGAAGATGCCATAGATATACCACCGGCTGAGCCAGGCATGGATTTCCGGAACCTGCGGCGCGCGGCGCAACGCCTCCTCGATCAGCTCGCGGGCGCGGGCGAAATCCCGCAATGTCGTGCGGTGCATCAGGCCGACGCCGGCGACGAGCAGGCGATGATCGGCGATCTGCGATGGGACATGCCCGACGCTGTGGCCGATCGCCTCGTCGGCGATCGCGGCTCCGACGGCTTTGACCACGACGCCGATCCCGGCTGCCGACAGGCCGAGGAAATCCTCGGCCGCGTAGGCGATCTGCCGTGTGAACAGAATACGGCTCGAGCTGACGTCGACGAAATCGAGGTCCAGGACCAGCTTTCCATCGATTCGGCGCAGGCTCCCCGCCAGGCAGAAATGCGCCTGCAGCACGGATTCGACGCCGGCGAGGTCGAAGCCGGTCTTGACGAACTGTCGGCTCGACAGATGCGAGATGACCGCCAGCAGCTTCGAACGGCTGAGAGAGCGGCAGACCTCCTCGGCCAGCCAATCGCCGAGAATCGCGTCATGCGGATCGGGGCCGATAGCCCGGAACGGCAGGACCGCCACAACCGGCAGCGGGGCGGGCAGGATGCTGTGCCGGCGGTGACCGAACAGGCCTTCGAGCTGCGCCGCATTCTGGCGGATGCCGGCCAGCCATTGCACGAAACCGGTCTCGCGGATGTCCAGCCCTTCGAGAAATTCGCCGATCCCCGGGGCGCCGACGAAGGAAACCACGCTGAGGTCAAGTGTTACGTCTGAGTTCGTGCTCGACAAAACCTTGCCGTAGCTGTCTCCCATCACCTGCTTGATGTCAGCGAGCGCCCTGCGCAAGCTTTGCCGCCCGGTGTCGTAGCAGGCGACACCCCAGAGCGTTTCCTGCAGGAAGCTGCGTGTTCGCCGCCCGAAAGGCGCGGTCGCCAGCAGGGCCAGCAGGGCGCGATGTTTGCTGCCGGTGATCTCGAATGCGTCGGCACCCAGCCCCCGAATGGAGCACGCGCCAAACAGACTGATTTCGATGACCTTGCCGGACATTGTCAAACGCCGCCCATATTCCCCGGCGAAAACCTAGCATCAAACAGATTTCGGCAGAAAGTGACTTCACACTTTCTTCACGCGCCAGCGAATGCACCGCTGGTTACATTGCGTCATGAGCAAACCGAGACGCAAGGTGGCGACATGGCGAGAACTCCGACCCGTGCAGCCGAGGTGCGCGATGTCGCTGATTTCCACCTGCGTTGGCAGGAGTTCAGGGCCACTGCCGCCCGCGTGGCCGGCAAGGCTGTTCTCACGCCAGACGAGCGCTGGGTGATCGGCTGGCTTGTCGCTCTCGCTGACCGTGTCGGCGAGAGCGATGTGCGACCGCGCACGGCAGCGGCCACCGCACCGGACATCCCGCCGAAGAAGTCGGACGACGCCTGACCAAATCCGGCCATGGCGTCGTCGCCCACCGGGCAAAGCCCAGGCCGGTCCGGCCTGGTCCTGCCTGCCTCACGCCTCAACCATCGAGGAGTTCCAGCGATGCCCACACCATTTCAGAACAAGCTCGCGGCAATCGCGACCGACCAGCATGTGAGGTTTCGGGATCATCACGAAACCGACCTGCCCCTACGTAATCAGATCAAGAAATACTGGGAGGGGATCGGCCTCGATTTTCCCGGGGTCGGTACGGCCTGGTCGGCGGTCTTCGTGTCCTGGTGCGTCAAGAGCGCCGGCGCCAGCGCCACCGAATTCCGCTTTTCGGCGCAGCATTCGGTCTTCGTGCATCGCGCCATCGCCCAGGCCGACGATTCCGCCGCCTTGTTCAAGGGCCGCCGCATCGAGGACTATGCCCCGAAGATCGGCGACATCCTGCAGAACAATCGCGGCGGCAACGACTTCGACTTCGCGCATGCGAGCAGCCATGCGAGCTATCCGTCTCATTCGGCAGTGGTCATCGAGACAGGCACCGACGCCCAGGGACGCTATCTCCTGACGATCGGCGGCAACGAGAACGACACGGTCGGTCGCCGCATCGTCCGCCTGGCGTCGACCGGCAAGGTTCGCCAGCCGGTGCCCAACCACTTCATCAGCATCATCGAGACCCTGAAATAGCGGGCTCGCACCATCACGCCGGCCGACCGCGAGCGATCGCGGCCGGCGCTCCGGAGAGTTTGCAGAAGGGGGCGGCCATGCCCGATTTCTCGATCGTCAACGACGGCAATCCGCAGACCAGGGGCACGCGCTGGCGGGCGAGCCATGACGGGCCGGAACCCACGACCTTCCTGGTCGGCCAGACTGTATCGTTCAGCGACGGCGACGGCAGCCATCGCGGCCTCTACCAGACCCGGGTCCTCGATGAGATTCCGGCGCTGCACTACGACAGGTTCGAGGCCGAGGCCGAGAACGGCCTGTGGGCCCATTTCATCTGGCCGACCGTGGTGGCCGAAAGCGCCGGCGGACATCACCTGCTGATCAACACCTATGATCGGGCCCGCTTCACCTTCGGCTTCTATCAGCTCGCGGCGCATACGCCGGGTGACAACCTGATCCTGCTGTTCCGCGAGCTGCTGACGCTGCCGGCGGCCGCCAGCTACTTCCCGGACCTGACCTTGAAAAGCGGCAAGGTGCACCGCCGGGAAGGCGGAGCGCTCAGGTCGCTCGAGGTCGTCACCAATGTGCTCAGGCCCAATGGCAGGTTCGAGGACCAGATCGTCGGCTTCATGAGTTATCTCAACCCGGACACGCTCAATGCCGGTGAGATCGAGGCGCTGAACGGCGCCAGGCTCATGCACTGGCTATTGAACGATCCCGAGGCGGTGGCGGCCTCCGTCCGGGTGGCTCTCGCCATTCTGCGACGTAAGGTCAAGGCACAGGCCAGCACGTTCAATCTGGCCGGAAAGGACCCGCGGCTGGCGATCTGGGTGTCGGATATCCGCCATCAGGGCCGCGGCACGACGGACCAGATCAAGGCGGCGCTCGCTTTGGGCACGCTGGCCGATCGGCTTGCCGCCCTCGCCGCCATTGGCGCGTCGGGCAACGGGACGCGCATTGCCAGCGTGAAGCGGAGCATCCGAACCCTGCAGGACGAAGAGCGCTTCGCTGGCGTGGTCCTCGGAGATGACCGCCTGCCCTTGTGAAGCAATCCAGACTGCCCGGAGCCGCAGCCATGACGATCTCGAACCCACTTCTCGATTTCGCGATCGGCATGATCGCCTTCTTCCTCGTCGCGTCTCTGATCGTGACCGCCTTGCAGGAAGCCATCGCCCAGCGGCTCGACCTGCGCGCCAAGGATCTGCGCAAGAAGATCGACGAGATGCTGAAGGCTGGGGGCGGCGAAACCGAAGGCAGCGGCGCGGCAAAGGCATTCTTCGATCATCCGCTGGTCGCGGCGCTGAACACCCGCGGCGACAAGGGCGGTCCGTCCTATATCCCCCGCGACGTCTTCACCAAGGCGGCGAAGGATCTCTATCTCACCGGGCGTGCAGGCGAGGCGGCCATCGCAGCGGCTCGGGAACTGGGCAATGACGGCTCGCAGGTCAAGCGCGCACTGCGTCTGCTCGCGGAGCAGGCGAGCGACGATCTCGAAGCCTTCGACAAGGCTATCGGCGACTGGTTCGACGGTGTCATGGATCGACTCTCGGGCCTCTACAAGCGCCGCGCTCAGTGGATGCTCTTTCTCCTCGGGTTCGGCATCGCTGCCCTCGGCAACCTCGACGCGCTGAAGGTGGGCGCTTTTCTGGCCGGTGAGCCGGAGGCTCGTGCCGCGCTCGCCGAAAGCCTTCAAGGGCATCAGGAGAGGCTCAAGCAGACGAGCCTCGAAGACCGTGAAAAGCGCGAGGCTTTGCGTGGCGAGATGGTCCAGGAGCTCGAGCGCGCGCGCGTGCCGATCGGCTGGAGCACCGCGGTGGCGCCCAAACCGGAGCTGACGGCGCTCGCCCTCGCCGTGATGGGCTGGCTGCTGACCGCGCTCGCCGCGATCATCGGCGCGCCCTTCTGGTTCGACACGCTGAAGCGCTTCGTCAACATCCGCGCTGCCGGGCCGGTCGGGAAGGGCAGCAGCTGAACCGGACGATCCGTGACCAGGCCGGCAAATCAGTCCGGCGGAGGAAGGGAACCCGTCATGTCCTGACATGACGGCGCATTTCGCAAAATGGGGGGTGGCATGAACAAATCTTCTTTGCCGGCGAGCGTCTCTGCGCTGGCCTTCCTATGTGGCTGCACGGTCAGCGCCAGTCAGCAGAATTTCGGTACCGCGGCGACCACGGCCGCCGCGGCTGGGGGAGCGACTGCTTCATTCACGGCGCAGGTCTATTCGGAGCAGAGATTTACCAGCCTGTCCCACGATTTCCTGTCTCACAGGCCCACCGAACCGGTATCAGCCAAAAGCTGCCCGACGACGGCGGAAAAGGAGGTCAAAAAGAGCCAGGACAGGAAGGAGGCCTACGACAAGATCGTCGTCGCCTATGTGGAGACGCTGAATGGGTATTTGAGTGACAACATCAACTATCTCAAATACGCCGAAGAGCTGAACGGAGCTCTTGATCAGGCAAAATCCATACCGCTAGGGGCTCAATATTCGGGCCTGATCGACGTAATCAAACCATTCGTGACCGTCTTCTCAAAAGCCCTCAACCAGTATCAGCTCGTGGAGGACATGAGGAGGATCACCCAACAAGCAGAAAGAACGCATCCGAAGCTTATTGTGGTCGTCGAGGATCTCAAGCGGCGGCTCCTGTCGAGCAATGAGCAGATCAACGCGGAGATCGTTACCTGGGAAGAGTGCGAGCGGAACCGGTTGCGGCTGATCTACTCGGATCACTCGGTCACCGCGGCCGAGATGAACACTTTGTTCGAAGCGTTCTTCCTCAAGCTCGAGACGCTGAAGGGCAAGCGGGGTGTCTTCGCTGCCGAACGCAAGAGCCTGGACGACCTGCTGAAGGCTCACGAGAAACTCGCCAGAGCGAAACTCAACTGGAACGATTTTCAAGCGGTGGCCAAGGAGGCTGCCGCGTTGGCCAAGGAGTTCAAGGCTGCATTGGACGCGGCGCAGAAGGCGCTCTGACCCGCTGGAATTCCAAGGGGACGCCACTCAACCGAGCCTGACAACGGCTGACCGACGTACGCTCGGGGAGTTTGACGCGCGACAAGGCTCCAAAATGTCCCGTACCGGCCCACGCCGAGCGCGCAGCAACCACATAAGAGGTCTCCTTCGCGCGTGGTCGGGATATTGAGCAGATTTGGCGCCGCCTCAGGGCGACGCCTGCGCCTGCTGGGTCGCGCGCAGCACCTCGCGCGGCAGCGCGCCGGTCTGGCGCTCGACCATGCGATGCACCACCGGCGGCTCGGGCCCGATGTGCAGGCCCCTGACCCGGTCGCCGATTTCGGCGTCCGCCTGGGTGACGCGCTGGGCCTGGCGGACATATTCGACCCAGGTCGGGCTGTCATAGCGCTCGATCCAGAGCTCGGCATCGGTCAGGTCGCGCAGCAGCGACCAGTGGCGCGCGCCGTCGCGGCGGCGGATGCGCCGGCGTTCCTCCATCGCCTTCAGGAACTCGACCACATCCTCCTGCCTGATCCGCCACTCGATGGTGACGAAGACCGGGCCGCTGCGCGGCTCGATATCGACCGCGACCTCGGGCTTTCGCCAGCGGCCGAGCGGATCGAGATTGAGCGCCTCGAGCGGCGGCAGCTGATAGTGCAGCCCGACGGCCGCGCCGAAGACGAGTGCGACCGCCGCTGCGACGAGGCCGCCGGCCGGGCCGGAATGCAGGGTGACCCAGCCCCAGGCCCAGCTGCCCGCGGCCATGCCGCCGAAGGCCGCCATCTGGTAGAGCGCCAGCGCGCGTCCCACCACCCAGCGCGGCGCCGATAGCTGCACCGTCGAATTGAAGGTCGAGAGCGCCAGCACCCAGCAGGCGCCGCCGACGGCAAGCGCCGGCATGGTGAGCCATAGGGTCGGGCTCAGTCCCACCACCAGGGCCGCGGCCGCATAGGCCAGGAAGGTCAGGCGCACCAGGGTCTCGGTGCTGAAGCGCCGGCGCAGCCGGGCGCTGACGAAGGCTCCTGCGACCGCGCCGGCGCCGAAGGCCCCCAGCAGGATGCCGTATGTCAGCGGGCCGCCGCGCACGAGATCGCGCGCGACCAGCGGCATCAAAGCGAGACCGACGACGCCGCCGAAGCCGAAGAGGAAGGCGCGCAGGATGACGGCGCGGATATTGGGCGACATCGCGACGTAGCGGAGACCGGCGCTCATCGCGATCAAGAACGTCTCGCGCGGCAGCACGCGCTCGACGCGCGGCGGCTGCCAGCGGGCCAGCACGACGAGCAGGCCGATATAGCTGAAGGCGTTGACGACGAAGGCTGCGACCGCACCGAAGGCGGCGACGATGGCGCCGCCGATCGCCGGGCCGACGCTGCGAGCGATGTTGAAGGCGACGCTGTTCAGCGTCACCGCTGCCGGCACTTCGGGGCGCGGCACCATGTCGCCGACCGAGGACTGCCAGGCCGGGTTGTTGAGCGCGTTGCCGCAACCGAGCAGGAAGGTGAAGGTCAGGAGCAGCCAGGGCGAGAGCAGCCCGTACCAGGCGAAGACCGCCAGCATGATCGAAACGGCGAGCATGAAGCCCTGCGCCGTCAGCAGGATGCGGCGGCGGTCGTAGTTGTCCGCGATCGCGCCGGCAGCAAGCGAGAACAGCATCACCGGCAGCGCGGTCGAGGCCTGGACGAGCGCGACCATGTCCGGCGAATTGGAAAGCGAGGTCATCAGCCAGGCGGCGCCGACCATCTGGACGAGGCCGCCGAAGTTCGAGGCAAGGCTTGCGATCCAGACCGCACGGAAGATCGGCTGGCGCAACGGCGCAAAAGCCGAATAGCGCCCGTCATCAGGCTTCAGGCCCTCGGCGGCCAGGTCGGCTTCGGCGGTCTCGGCGGTGGTCTGCGTGGCGGGCTCATGCGGCATGCCACAGTTAGAACATGCCGGCGGGCGATGGGAAGCCGCGCTGCGCCATTGTCCGCCATCAGATGATTTGAGACTGTTTTCGGGCTTCAGGACGGAAAGGCTGGGCCTCGTCTGGGTTTCAGGGGTGGCTTCGGGCCGATGATGCGCCCTGTAGTCCAGGCTGGGCGCTGATGGACCGGTTGAGCATCGACAAGCATGACGCTTCGTCCATCGGGATGCCGCATCCGAAGCCATGATACTTCCTTCGACGTATCGTGGGATGCACCAATTGGCGAGCCTGCACTCCAAAAGCGCGCAGGCATTTTACGGATGGCAGGAGAGACCTCTGCTACAGGCGCAGAAAGCGCTTGGCATTATCGTGGAGCCAGAGCTTTTCCACCTCCTCGCCGATTGGGAGCGCCCTGATCTCGGCGATCGTGCGCGCGACGGGCCCGAGCGGGTAGGCGCTGCCGAAGATGATCCGCTCCTTGAGCACGGTCCGACCATATTGCAGGAGCGGCTCATAGCCCGAGCCCGCCACCTGCAGATATTTCGGCCGAACGGCGACGAGGCCGATGCTGACATTCGGGTGGCGCCAGGCGACGCCGATCAGCTCATGGACCCAGGGAAAGCCCGGCGGCGAGGCGCAGACCCGCAGCTCGGGAAAATCGACCATGACCTCGTCGAGCAGGGACGGGTGGCCGTAGCGCATCAGCGTCGATGTCGCGAAATTGATCGAGCAATGGATGTTCACGGGAATGTCGAGCTCGATGCACTTGGCATAGAGCGGGTACATCCGCCGGTCGTTGATCGCGAGCTCGTGCTCAAAGCATTGCAGGTTGAGCCCACGCAAGCCGAGATTGCTGATGGCATGATCGAGCTCGCGCACCGCCGTCATGCCCTTGTTCGGATCGACCCCGGCGAAGCCGACGAAACGGGGCCCCTGCTCGCGACAGAAGTCGGCGACATCCTCGTTGCGGATGCGCCAGCCATGGGTCGTCTCCAGGTCGCGCGCCTTGACGCAGACATGGCTGATGCCGGCTTTGTCGTATTCCGCGAGATAGCCGGCGAGATCGTGCTGCGGCTCCGCTGCAGTTTCGCTGGCAGCATAGACTTGCCGATAGCGCTTGAGATGCTCAGCACCCTTCGGGCCGAAGGCTGGGAGCGGCGGGCGGCTGCCGTAGTCGATGATCACGAATGCTGCTCCTTGCCGGAGAGGGGAGGCCAGTTCGCGGCCCAGGGCTGCAACGCCTCGATCGCAGCGGCAACCGTCAAAAGCTGAGCTTCCGAATGCCAGCGACCGACGATCTGGAGGCCGATGGGCAGGCCGTCCGGGCTCATGCCACAGGGCACGGAAAGCGCAGGATGTCCGCTGGCGTTGTAGGGGATGGTGTAAGGATACCAGGCATCGCGCAGCGGACCATGGTCGATGCCATCAACAATGAGCGGGCCATCCGATTGCTGACCTATCGGCAGCGCGGGCGTCGCGACGGTGGGCGTGATGAACACATCTGCGCCGTCGAAGAGACGTTCTACCTGCCGGTAGATTCCGGAGCGGGCGCGCTGGGCGTGGGCGAGGCGCGAATAGGTCTGGGTTTCCGACTGCGTCGTCAGACCGAGGCGGGCGGTGCGGTCCATGCGCGCGCCATGCTCCTCCAGCAGCGAACCGAACCGCGCATGCTGATAGGCGCGCATCAGCACGAGGGCTGACGGCGCATCGAAAACGACATCCTCCAGCATCGGCGCGCATTCGGCGCCAGCGGCCAGCAGGCGCTCGACCGTCTCGCCGACGGCGGCCTCGACTGCGGGGGCGACCCAGCGATTAAGCGTGCGCGGTGCATAGCGCAGCCGCAAACCCTTCAGCGCCCCGACAGGTTCGGCCGGAAGCCGGACGGGCTCGGCCGAGCCGCCGAAGGAGAGCGGGTCGCGCCGGTCGGGGCCTTTCATCGCGTTGAACATCAGCGCGACATCCGTGACCGTGCGCCCCATCAGGCCGAGGCAGGTCAGCGAGCCGAACAGGTCGGTGGTGGTTTCGTGCGGCACGGCCCCCCAACTCGGCTTCAGGCCGACGACGCCGCAGCAGGAGGCCGGAATGCGGCCGGAGCCGGCGCCGTCCGAGGTGAGATGGAGCGGGCCGAAGCCCATCGCCGCCGCGATCGCCGCGCCGCCGCTGGAGCCGCCGCAGCTATAGTCGGTGTTCCAGGGATTGCGGCTGATGCCCTGGCGCGGGGAATCGGTCAGGACCTTGTGGCCGAATTCCGGGGTGGTCGATTTCGCAAAGGGAACGGCGCCGGCGCGGCGCAGGCGGGCGACCGCCTCGGCATCGGTGTCGGCGATCTGTCCAGCAAAGGCATGCGAGGCGTATTCGAGCGGCATGCCGGCGACCGCGACGAGATCCTTGACGCTGAAGGGCAGGCCGTGGAGCGGGCCAGGCGCGACGCCGGCAGAGAGCTCGCGGTCGGCCGCGCGGGCGGCGGCCAGGGCGCTTTCGGCTGCGATATGGGAGAAGGCGTTGACCGGTTCGTTGCAGGCCTCGATCTGGCCGAGCACGGACTGCATCAATGCCTCTGCCTTGAGCGCGCCGGAGCGCAGCTCGGGCAGGAGTTCGGCCGCGCTGCGGCTCCAGAGGGGCGTGCTCATCGCCAGATTCCTTCTACCCTATCGAAGGCACCGAGGCGCAGGTCGGCGACCCCAGCGGTCAAGGCCGTCTTGGCGACTTTCTGCGAGGCAGTGCGCGGGATGTCGTCGACGAAAGCGATGTAGCGGGGGATCTTGAAGGCGGCGAGGTTGGCCTCGCAGTGCCGCGTTATCAGGCTGATCAATTCGTCGCTGCCGCTGATGCCGACCGCAGGCAGGACATAGGCCTTGACCTCCTCGCCGCGCAGGTCGTCCGGCACGGGGACGACCGCGACCTCCTCGATCTCGTCCATGTTGCGCAGGACGGTCTCGACCTCGCGCGCCGCGATGTTCTCGCCGGCGCGCCGCACCATGTCCTTGAGCCGGCCGACGATGTAGAAATAGCCCTCCGCATCCTGGCGGAAGAGATCGCCGGTGCGGAACCAGTCGCCGAAGAAGCTGTCGCGATTGGCCTGCGGGCGGTTGTAGTAGCCGAGCATCAGGCCAGTGCCCTTCAGCACGAGCTCGCCGATCTCGCCGCGGGGGACGTCCTTGCCCGTCTCGTCGACCACCCGCGCCTGCCGGAATGGGGCGGGGATGCCGCAGGAGCCGGAGCCGACCATGTGGAGCGCATCGAGTGGCATATAGAGGCCAGGGCCGACCTCGGTCATGCCGAAGGCTTCCATCGCCGGCGCGTTGAAGCGCTGGCGCAGGGCCGCGTTGATCTCCTTGCGGTGGCCATAGATGTTGGCGCGCATCAATTCGGTCTTGCCGTCCTCGGGGGTCTCCGGCTGCTTGAAGACGATCTCCGGGAACAGGCAGAAATGGATCCGGTGCTCGCGCAGCCAGGCGGCAAAGCGGCTGGCGCTCTGGCGCCTCGCGACGAAGAGCGTGCCACGCTGGTAGAAGCACAGCAGCAGCAGCCATTGCGGGTCCATGTAGAAAAACGGCGTCGAGGCGAGCACGCGCCGGAAGCGCCGGGCATCGCGGAAGCCGTTCACGAAGCCGGCGCCCAGCCAGTAGCGATGCGTCAGCATGCAGCCCTTGGGGAAGCCGGTCGTGCCCGAGGTGTACTGGATGTTCATGAGGTCGTCATGGGCGGGTTCCGGACCGTCATGTCGCGCGCCTTCCGGCACCGAGGCGACGAGCACCTTCAGCGTCATCGCGCCCGGCGGCAGCAGGCTCTCCTGCGCCTCCTCGGCAGCCATGCGCAGGACGCGGTCAGGGCGCGGAAACCTCCCTGCCTCGGCCACCTCCACCGCCTCGCGATATTGCGGGCCGCATTCGTCGTGGATGACGAGCGCCTCGGCGCCGGCATCGCCGAGCACATAGGCGAGCTCGCGGCCGGTATAGCGCAGGTTGACCGGCACCATCACCGCGCCGATGCGGGCCAGAGCGAGCCAGACGATCGGCATCTGCGGGCAGTTCGGCAGCATCACGCCGACCCGCATGCCGCGCGTAACGCCGAATGAAGCGAGCGCCACGGCCATGCGGTCGACGGCCTGGTCGAGCGCGGCATAGGTGATCGTCTCGCCGGTCTCGAAGAAGTTCCAGGCGAGCGTGTCCGGCGTCTCGGCGGCGGCCTCGCGCAGCAGGGTGCCGATATTGCGGGGGAAGGTGAAGCGCTCCATTTCGCGATGCCGTGCCTCGACATCCAGCGCGGCAAGGCGCGCCACATAGGCATCGGCCCAGACGGGCGTCTCGATTTCGGCGGGCAGGGGCGGCATTGGCATCTCGAAAGGCATGTTCGCGTCGAACAGGTCAGGAAGTTATGTTTTCCGCCGGTGATCGAACGCTGGTGGGAAGGTGGCGGGAATAGGAGGCAGCGCCGGTCTCTGGTGTGTTTTCCAGTTTTCCGCCCTGCTCGGCTCGCACTATTCCGCCGCCGGCAGGGAGCCGCAAATTTCTTTTTGACTAGAAAACATGCCTGTTGGTTATAATCGATCCGAGGCGAGCGGCGGAGGCCTTGCGTGCGGATCACCCATCGACAGCTCGAAGCTTATATCCAGTTCATGGAGACCGGCAGCGTCACGGCCGCGGCCGAGCGGATGCGGCTGTCGCAGCCGGCGATGAGCAAGATCCTGGCGGGGCTTGAAATCGATCTCGCGCTCACCCTGTTCGAGCGCAAGCGCAAGCGCCTGATCCCGACCCATCAGGCTCAGCTGCTGTATAAGGAGGTGCGCCGCCTCTTCGCCTCGCTCAGCGATGTCGAGCGTTTCGCGCGCGACCTGCGCGACCTGCGTTCAGGCGAGCTCCGGATCGTCTCGGCCGCCTCGATCGGCCATACGTTGGTCGCGGACGCGCTGGTCGCCTTCGCCGAAGCCAATCCAGCCATCTCGGTGACGCTCGACGTTTCCAGCGTCGTCGGCAGCGACGTGCTCGGGCAGAATGTCGATATCGGCTTCTCGGTCAGCCATTTCCATCACCCGGACCTGCTGACCGATCCGCTTTTCCATGCCGACGCGGTCTGCGTGATGCGGCAGGACCATCCGCTCGCGGGGCGCGAGATCATCGTGCCGCGCGATCTCGAAGGAGCGGAGTTCATCTCCTTCACCCGCAACAGCCGGATGCGGCACTTGACCGATGCGGTGTTCGAGCAGCAGCGGATTTCGCGCAAGATGCGGACGGAAGTGTTCTCCTCGGTCGAGGCGAACGCACTTGTCTCGCGCGGCTTCGGCATCGCCATCGTCGAGCCGATGACGGTGCATCAGGGCTTCTGGCCGGGGCTGGTGGCGCGCCGCTTCGAGCCGACGATCACCTTCACCTTCAACGCAATCATCTCGCGCAACCGGCAGGTATCACCCCTCACCAGGGCCTTCCTCGCCGAACTCAGGGGCCGGATCGCCGCGCTTGCTCGCGGCGACGATCCGCGCGCCGCCGCCGGGAGCCTCAACGTGCGCCTGCCGCAGCGGCGCACGCGCGACGGCGCCGCTTCAGGCGCCGTCGTGACGGACGAAGAAGGTGAGCCCGGCGACGCGATCGAGCACGATGACGGCCAGGAAGGTGATCAGCACGCTGATCGTTGAGATCGCGGCCAGCACCGGCGTCGCCGAATCCTGAACGAAGGAGAAGATCTGGACCGGCAGCGTCGAGATGTTCGGCCCAATCAGGAACATCGTCACCGTGACCTCGTCGAAGGAGATGATGCCGGCGAAGAGCAGGGAGGTCAGAATCCCTGAGCGGCACATCGGGATGACGATGTCCCTGAGCGCGCGCCACTCGCTCGCGCCCATCACATTGGCGGCACGCACGAGATCAGGGTCGAGGCTGCGCAGCGCGATGTGGATCGGCCGGTAGGAGAAGGGCAGCGTCACGATGAGATGGGCCAGCACGATGCCCGGCGCCGTGCCGATCAACCCGAACTGGGCGACGAGCGCGACCATGGCAACGCCCATTGCAGCATGCGGGAAGAACAGCGGCGAGAAGATCGCGAGTTCGAGCCAAGTGGCGAGCTTCGGCGCATGGCGCTGCGTGTAATAGGCCGCCATGAAGTTGACGATGGTGACGATCACCGCTGTCACCGCCGCGATGCCGACGCTGATCGCGAAGGCACGGGGCCAGCGCGGATCGAACAGCGCATCGCGATACCAGCGCAGGCTCAGGCCCTCGGGCGGGAACTGGATATAGCTGGTGTCGCTGAAGGAGGCGCCGATGATGATCAGGATCGGCGCCGGCAGCGAGATCAGCAGCAGGACACCGGCCCAGGTCGAGAATTTGGAGTTGGTCGACATGGCCGTCACTCCATGGTCCCGATCAGCCGGCGCTCGACGAACTTCAGCAGGAGCAGCGACAGGAAGCTGATGGCGAGCAGGCAGATCGACCAGGCCGCAGCCTTGTTCAGATTGAAGGTGTACATGACCTCCTGGTAGATTTGCGAGCCGACGAACTGATGCGACATGCCGCCGAGCACGATCGGCGTGACGATCGCGCCGATGCTCGCCAGGAAGATCACGATCAGCGCCGTGAAGGCACCCGGCAGCGACAGCGGCAACACGATGCGCCGAAAGGTCTGGAAGCGGCTGGCCCCCAGCACGCCGGACGCCTCCTCCAGATTGCTCTCGATCGTCAAGAGGGAGGACAGGATCGAGATCACCGCGAACGGGATCAGGACATGGGTCAGGCCGATGATGATGCCGAGATCGTTGAACATCAGCGCCAGCGGCTGCTCGACGATCCCCGTCCAGGCCAGCATGCCATTGATGACGCCCTTGGGACCGAGCAGGACGAGCCAGCCATAGGTGCGCACGACGAGGCTGACGAGCCAGGGCACGAGGACCACGATGAGGAGCGTATTGCGCCAGCGCTCGAGCCGCCAGAGCAGCAGCGCGATCGGATAGGACAGCACGACAGAGAGGAGCGCGACCGTCAGCGAGGACAGGATCGTCCTCGCGAAGATCACCTGATAGTCGCTGCGATTGAGAATCTGGCGGAAATAGCGCAGCGACCAGCCATCGGCATCGGCGAAGCCGTTGGAAAAGAGCTGGAAGACCGAGACGAAGAACAAAGCGAGCAGGGCAAGGACCGGCAGGAGCAGCAGCGCCTTCGCCGGCGAGGCAGGCTGTGTCTCCGTCATGGCTGCTCTCCGAAGCTCGCCGCGGCCGGGGCGGCGAGCGGTTCGAAGATCTGCGCATCGGCGGGATCGAAGGCGATCCGGCAGGCCGATCCGGCTTCCGGCAGGGCTGCGCCGTCGCCGGCCAGCCGCACAGCGACGATCCGCTGCTCGCCGCAGCGCAGGACGAAGCGCAGGACCGGCCCCAACGCGATGCGCTCGACGACGGTTCCTGGCAGCGCGATTCGCCCGTCCGCATCGGCGTCCGGCGGCAGAAGTGCGATCCGCTCGGGCCGCAGGCCGATCACGCAAGGTGTGCCGGTTGCAGGCGAGAAACCGCGCAGCCCGCTTGTCGGCAACGCGTAGTAGCCGCCAGGCCCATCGATCTCGACGGTGCCGGCTGTCGCCGCGGCGATGCGGCCGGGCACCTCGTTGAGCTCGCCGACGAACTTGGCGACGAAGAGATTGGCCGGGCGCGAATAGATCGCCGACGGCGTGTCATATTGCTGGATCGCACCGGCGCTCATCACCACGATGCGATCAGACATCAGGGTGGCTTCCTCCTGGTCGTGGGTGACGAAGACGAAGGTCGTGCCGAGCTCGCGTTGGATCTCCTTGAGAGCGACCTGCAATTGCTTGCGCAATTGCAGGTCGAGAGCTGAGAGCGGCTCGTCGAGCAGCAGGATCGAAGGTTCGAGCACCAGCGAGCGTGCCAGCGCAACGCGCTGCTTCTGGCCGCCGGACAATTGCGAGATGCGGCGGCTGCCGAGATGGCCAAGCCCGACGAGGTCGAGGAAAGCTCCGACCTTCCGGCGCAATTCCGCCTCAGGCACGCCGCGCAGACGCAGGCCGTAGGCGACGTTCTCCTCCACCGAGAAATGCGGGAACAGGGCAAGGTTCTGGAAAACCATGCCGATCGGCCGGCGCTGCGGCGGCAGGCCCGCCATGTCGCGCCCGTCGATCGCGATCGACCCGGTGCTGGGCTGGATGAAACCGGCGATCAGCCGCAGCAAAGTGGTCTTGCCGCAGCCGGAGGGGCCGAGCAGCGTGACGAAGGTTCCGGCTTCGACCGCGAGATCGAGGCCGGAGAGCACCGTCGTCGCACCATAGGCCTTGGCGACGCCGGTGACGTGGATGGAGCCGCGGGCCGCACGGGAGGGCGCAGCCTGCGCAAGGGCTTCAGGCTTGGTAGGGGACATCGATCGAATCCGCCGAGGTAGCGAGTGGGATGAGGAGTGTTCGGCGGACCGCGACTAAGAGTACCTAGCGCTTGCCGGCGGCGATCTGTTCGACCCGATTGAGCCGATCCTCATAGTCGCTGACGATGACATTCCAGTCGGGAATGTACATCTTCTTCATCAGTGCTTCGCGGGTCATGCCGAGATCGCGCTCGTATTCGGGTGGCAGAACGGCCTTGTTGTTGGTCGGGATCGAGCCATTCTGCCCGGAAATCCGGGTCTGCGCTTCGGCGTCGAGCAGCGCGTTGAGATAGGTGATGGTCTGCGCCCGTTCGGTCGAGCTCTTCGGCACCACCACGACATAGGGCAGCATCAGCGCGCCCTCCCTGGGGATCGCCATTTCGATGGTCTTCTGGCCGTCCCGGCGCAGGCTCCAGACGCGCGTCGAGTAGAACGGCACTGCGGCAACCTCCGCCCGCGTCAGCAGCGTGTTCATATGGGCGAGCGAGGTATAGGTGGTCAGCGAATTGGCGAAGATCGCCTTCAGCGGCTCGATCCCTGGCTCGATCTTGGCGGCGCTGCCGCCATTGGCATGCGCCAGGATGGTGAGATCGTAGGAGGTGGCATAGACCGGCCGCGTCACCGCCAGCTTGCCCTTCCAGCGGGGATCGGCGAGGTCGTTCCAGGACTGGAAGTCCGAGGCCTTGGCCAGCGTGTTGTTGAAGGCGATGCCATAATAGCCGAAATGGGTAGCGAGGCCGACGATCTTGCCTTGCCGGTTCCGCACGATCAGTTCCTTCGGCAGATCGGCGATGGCCGGAAGCTCGCTGTCTTCGAAGGCTTCGAGCAGGTTCGATTTCGCCAGGCCGATCGCCTCGAAATAGGTGACCTCGACGATGTTGTATTGCGAGGCGGACGGCGAGCGGACGGCGCCCGCCGTGTTCGGTACTTCCGCCATGCGGGCGGCGATGCCGGTCTTCTGGGTGAACGGAACCTGGAAGTATTCCCGCAGCACGGCCGCACCGCCGCCGCCCCAGGTTGCATGAATGACCTCGGCGGCGCCCGGGCTTACGCTGGCTGCCAGCATCGACAGGGCGAGGATCCACCGTTTCGTCTTCATATCGCTTCTCCCGGCTGTCTCGTGGGCCATTCTTCGCGGCCTTCGACAACCGGAGACTCATTTGCGTTGGCCGTCATTGCAAATTCAAAGGACGCCCAACTTCATTCCAGAAAGTTATGAATGAGGCCGCAGCTGGAAAATGCACGTTGTTGAGCCCAAGCGACCCGCTGCGCGCGCGATCATCCGCAGCAGTCCACCTAGAGTTAACACCCTGAAATCACTCGATTCTCTGATGTACGCCGAATGCAGATCGGTCTCATCCAAGTGAGATTCGAGCACACTCCGGTCACACCGTGAGACGGCCTCGCCTTGAATGAGATCCGACACGCGCCTCACATGGTGGCGAAGACCCTGATGATCGCCGGCGTCAGGATCACCACGAACAGGACTGGCAGGAAGAACAGGATCATCGGCACGGTCAGCTTCGGCGGCAGCGCCGCGGCCTTCTTCTCGGCCTCGTTCATGCGCTGGTCGCGGCTTTCCTGAGCAAGCGTGCGCAAGGCGGTGCCGAGCGGGGTACCGTAGCGCTCCGCCTGGATCAGCGCCGTACAGACCGACTTCACCGATTCCAGCCCGGTGCGGGCTGCGAGATTCTCATAAGCCTGGCGGCGCTCGGAAAGGTAGGAGAGCTCCGCGGTGCAGAGCGCGAACTCTTCGGCCAGCGGCACCGACTGGCTGCCGATCTCCGTCGAGACCTTACGGAAGGCCAGCTCGATCGACATGCCCGATTCGACGCAGATCAGCATCAGGTCGAGCGCATCCGGGAAGGCGCGCCGCATCGAGAGCTGGCGCTTGCCCGTCACGTTGGAGAGATAGATTTCCGGCGCCTTGATCCCGAGATAGGCCGCGCCGAGGGCGATGCCGACCTGCATGATGAAGGGCTGGCCGAAATCGTTGATCAGGGTGAGATAGAACAGCGCGAACAGGAACATGCCGATCGGCGTGACCAGCCTGAAGAACAGGAAGCCGACCTCGGCCTGCTGGCCGCGGAAACCGGCAGTCGCCAGCTGCTTCTTGGCGTTCTCGGTGCCGAGCCAATCGCCGAGCTTGAACTGCTCGACGATGTTGCGCATGAACGCTTTCGGCTCCTGACGCAGCGAGATCTTTTCCTTCTGCCGGGACATGCGCTCGCGCTCACGCGCGCGGATCGCGTCGCGCTCGGTCGCGACGCTCTTCATGCGCTTGTTCAGCACGTTGCCTTCCAGCAGCGGCGCGGCCACCGTCATGATCGTAACGGCCACGGCAAGACCGCCAACCAGAGCAAGGAGGACCCTTATATCGGCGAGACTCTCGAACAGGAGCACAAGCATGGCAGCTCCTCAGATGTCGAAATTGATCATCTTGCGCATAATCAGCACGCCGATGGTCATCCAGATGCCGCTACCAACCAGCGCCGCCCGGCCGGCATTCGTCGTCCAGAGCGCATCCATGTAGCCGGGGCTCGTGAGGTAGACGAGAAGGGCGACCGCAATCGGAAGCGAGCCGATGATCGCGGCGGACGCCTTCGCCTCCATCGAAACCGCCTTGACCTTGTCGCGCATCTTGCGGCGCTCGCGGATCACGCGAGACAGATTGGCGAGGGTCTCGGCCAGGTTACCGCCAGTCTTCTGCTGAATCGCCAGGACGATGCCGAAGAAGTTGGCCTCGGCGCACGGCATGCGCTCGAACAGCTTGCCGGCAGCGTCCGTCAGCGACATGCCGAGGGTCTGCGCCTCGACGATCAGCCGGAACTCGGTCTTCACCGGCTCTTGGGCCTCGCTGGCGATGATGCGCAGGCAGTCGTTCAGCGGCAGGCCCGACTTGACGCCGCGAACGATGACGTCGAGCGCGTTCGGAAACTCGTTCGAGAAGCGCAGCAGCCGCCTTTTGCCGAGATAGGTCAGATACCAGCGCGGCAGTCCGAAGAGGCCGACGAGAAAACCGATCAGCACCACGCCTTGATTGCCCGATACGATGAGCAGCAAGATGGCCAGAACCACCGCCAGCACCACACCGAGCAGCCAGTACTGCTTGCGCGACCAGGACAGGCCGGCCTGCTGGATCCGCGCCTCGATGGTGACCTTGTGACGCGCCTTCTCGCGGTTCTCGATGTCCTTGAGGCTCTGGGCGACCTGGCCGCGCCTAGCCTGGCTCTGCGCTTCGCGGTCGGTGACGGTGCGCATCGCGGCCGGGCCCGCGAAGTCCCGGCGCCGCCTCTCGGCCCGGGCCTGACCGCTGAGCGCGGGATAGAACAAGGCATAGGCGACGCCGCCCGCCGAGATGGCGGCGAGGATAGCGGCTGCGATCTGGCCGAGGTCCATGATCTGTCCCGTATCTGCGCCTATGCGTCGTCGCGGCTCTCGGCCTCGAGCTGGTCGAGCGCCGCAGCGAGCCGCTGGTCGTCGCCGAAATAACGCGCGCGCTCCCAGAAGCGCGGCCGGCCGATCCCCGTCGAACGATGGCGGCCGATCAGCCTGCCATTCGGATCTTCGCCAAGCACGTCGAAGAGCATCAGATCCTGCGTGATGATCACATCGCCCTCCATGCCCATCACCTCGGTGATGTGCGTGATCCGGCGCGAACCGTCACGCATGCGCTGTGCCTGGATGATCACGTCGATCGAGGAGCAGATCATCTCGCGCAGGGTCTTAGAGGGCAGGCTGAAGCCGCCCATCGTGATCATCGATTCGATACGGCTGAGGCATTCGCGCGGTGTGTTGGCGTGCAGCGTACCCATCGAGCCGTCATGGCCGGTGTTCATCGCCTGGAGCAGGTCGAAGGCTTCCGGGCCGCGCACCTCGCCGACGATGATGCGCTCGGGCCGCATGCGCAAGCAGTTCTTGACCAGATCGCGCATCGTCACCGCGCCTGACCCTTCGAGATTGGGCGGTCGGGTTTCGAGGCGCACCACATGCGGCTGCTGCAGCTGCAGCTCGGCCGCGTCCTCGCAGGTGATCACGCGCTCATCATGCTCGATGTAGTTGGTCAGGCAGTTGAGCAGCGTGGTCTTGCCGGAGCCGGTACCGCCGGAGATCACGATATTGCAGCGGACCCTGCCGATGATCTTCAGAATCTCGGCGCCAGGCGGCGAGATCGCGCCGAAGCGCACGATCTGATCGAGCGTCAGCTTGTCCTTCTTGAATTTGCGGATGGTGAGGGCCGGCCCGTCGATGGCGAGCGGGGGCGCAATGACGTTGACGCGCGAGCCGTCGGCAAGGCGCGCGTCGCAGATCGGCGAGGCTTCGTCGACGCGGCGCCCGACCTGGCTGACGATGCGCTGGCAGATGTTCATCAGCTGCGCATTGTCGCGGAAGCGGATGCTGGTGAGCTGGATCTTGCCGCCGGTCTCGATAAAGGTCCGGCCGGCGCCGTTGACCATGATGTCGGCGATGTCGTCGCGCGCCAGCAGCGGTTCCAGCGGGCCGTAGCCGAGGACGTCGTTGCAGATGTCGTCGAGCAGCTCCTCCTGCTCCGAGATCGAGAGCACGACGTTCTTCAGCGAGATGATCTCGTTGATGATGTCGCGGATCTCCTCACGGGCGGATTCGCCGTCGAGCTTGGCCAGCTGGGAGAGATCGATCGCTTCGATGAGAGCACCGAAGATCATGCTCTTCATCTGGTAGTATTCGTCGGATTTCGGCGCCTCGGCCGGAGCCGCCGGCGGCGGCGGACGGCGTGCCTCCACGGCCGCGGGACGCAGCTCCGCCGGGCGCGGCACCGGAGACGGCGCTGCGCTCGGCGCGCTCGCCGGGGCCGGGGCGGTCGCCTGTCGCTTGCCGAACATGATCAGGCCTTCCGACGCATCAGCTTGGCGACCAGCGGCTCGAACAGGCTGCGCTTGCCGCGCTTTTGCTCGCCGCGCCCGGTCAGGGCCGTCGCGATCTGGGCGAAAGCCTCGGCCGCTTTGCCGCCAGACTGGATTTCGGCGATCATCTGGCCGTTGTTTGCTGCGGTCCCGAAGAGCTGAGCATCGAAGGGGATGGAGCTCAGGACCTCGATGCCGAGAGCCTTGGCGAACTCGGCGGCCTCGATCTCCGGCCGCTTGGGCAGGCCGACCTGGTTCAGGATCAGACGTGGGATCGAATCGTTCGGGCGCGCCGCCCGCAACAGATCGACCAGGTTCTTGGCGTTGCGCAACGAGGCGAGCTCGGGCGCGGCGACGATCGCCACCTCGTCGGCCCCGATCAGCGCACGCTTCGCCCAGCCAGTCCACAGATGCGGCACGTCGAGCACGATGCAGGGCACGCTGCCGCGCAGAAGGTCGAGCAGAAGGTCGAACGCGTCCTCGCCGAGATCGACGGTCCGGTCCAGCATCGCCGGAGCCGCGAGCAAAGCGAGGTTCTCGCTGCAGCGCGACAGGAGCCGATCGAGCATGTTGGCGTCGAGCCGCTCCGGGGCGAACACGGCGTCGGCGATGCCCTGCGGCGGGTCCTGGTTGAAATCCAGCCCGGCCGTGCCGAAAGCAATGTCGAGATCGGCGATCACCGTCGAGGCGCCGAGATTGCGCGCGATCGCCCAGGCGACATTGTGCGCGACGGTTGAAGCGCCGACACCGCCCTTTGCGCCGACGATCGCCATCGTGCGCCCGAGCGCGCCGGACCCTACCCCGGCGTAGAGCTCGGACAGGGTGCGCAACAGGTCGAGGACACCGAACGGAGCGACCAGATAATCGCTGACGCCGCGCCGGATCAGCTCGCGATAGAGCTGGATGTCGTTGACGTGGCCGATGACCACGACCTTGGTGCCGGGGTCACAACTCTCGGCGAGCGCATCGAGATTGGCGATCAGCGCCGGCGGCTCGCTGACCGTCTCCAACACAATCACGTTCGGCGTAGGCGCTCCCCGGAAGACCTCGACCGCCGCGGCCGGGCCACCCATCTGGATGCGGGCCTGAACCTTGTCCATGCGCCGATCGGCGGCGACCGCCTGCATGGCGCCAGCCACGTCCTGCGTTTCGCAGAAGGCTTGCAAGGTGATGCGCGGCAGCGGCGCGATGATCTCCTCGCCGCCAGCCTCCGCGTCTAATCCGGGTGCGCCCGCCATCACTTGCCTCCGACCGCCGAGCTGATCGAGGACTGCTCCTGGCGATACTGCGTCGACGGATCCTTGCCCTCGCGCAGCTTCTTGATCGCCTCCATGCGCTTCTGGGTATCGAGCCGGCCTTCGCTGCGTGCGCGCACCAGGTCGAGCGGGTCGGCGATCTGCGCGGCGAGATTGGCCTGGGTGGCGCAGCCGAAGTTCCAGTAGGGCTCGTTCGACGCGTCCGTCCTATAGCTGGAGACGCCAAGATCGGTCGGCCATTGGCCGCAGGAATGCGGCAGCCCGGCCTGGAGCGAGGCATAGGTGAGGCGGATCGGCGAAGCGAGGCCGGGATCGGCGACGCGATAGGTCGAGACCGAGAGTGCCCCCGACGAAATGCCGGCCCGGGCGAGCGACCGGCGGATTCCATCGAGCGTGTCGCGGGCGGCGAGGTCTCGTCCGGTTCCGGTCGGCACCTCGGCGACGAGGCCGCCTTTGCCGCTGCGACGATAATCCTCGCCGAAGCGGGCGACATCGTCGGCCTGGCGCGGATCGAGACCACCGCCGATCCGGTTGACGAAGACGTCGAGCGAGCGCGGCGCATCGCGCAGCACGATCGGATGGCGCTCACGGGTATCGGTGGGGACGCCGGAAGTCGAGATGTCGCCCTTGGCGCAAGCGCCCAGCAGAAGGGAGCCGGACAATGCGAGCAGCAACGCCGCGCGGCGCGCATGGGGCAGGTGCGGCTTCCTGGTCACGATCACGATCGTCATCCTTTTCGCAGCCCTGTCTTCAATCGGCGATGAAGCCGACCCGGCCCTTGTAGGCCTGCGGAATCGGCCCACCGCTCGTCGACCCGTACATCTTGTTCAAACGCCCCATCAGGATGGTCTGGGCGTCGTGCGCCTCGACGAAACCGTCGTCCGGCCGCTGCAGCCCGTTCGGGCCGACCGGCTTCACGATATAGGGGGTGACCGAGATCATCAGCTCGGTCTCCTCGCGCTGGTAGTCGCGCGAGCGGAACAGCGTGCCGATGATCGGAATGTTCATCAGCGCCGGCAAGCCGTTGATTGCCTGGCGTGAGACGCGCTGGATCAGCCCGGCCGTGGCCAGCGTGCCGCCCGACGGCAATTCGACAGTGGTGTCCGACTTGCGGACACGGAAGCCGGGGGCGTTGACGGCCGTGGCCTCGGTGGGGTTGAGGCGCAGCTGGTTCTCGAAATCGAGCTCGGTGACCTCGGTCGCGATGCGCATGGAGATCTTACCCTCGGACATCACGATCGGCGTGAAGTTCAGGGAGACACCGACCGGCTTGTACTCGATGTTGAGAACGCAGCGGTTCGAGGTGTCGCAGGAATAGCCTTTCGGAATTGGAATCTCGCCGCCGGCGGTGAACTTGGCGCTTTCGCCGGAGATCGCGGTCACTGTCGGCTCGGCCAGCACGCGAGACAGCCCGGCCCGCTCGAGGGCGCGCATGGTCACATTGGTCGAGTTGCCGATGCCCGCGCCGATCGCCGTGGCGGCCAGCTGCTGCGGCTGCAGCGAGAACGGCGTGTCGATCGTCGGCGTGATGCTGAACTTGCCGAGCTTCCACTCGCCGGTCGAGTTGATACCGAGCTGCTTGATCGCTTTGCGAGCAACCTCGGAGACCGTGACCTTGACCATGACCTGGTCGCGGCCGCGGATGGTCAGGGAGTTGATGACCGCGCCCTTGGTGGTCGTCTGGATGAGGCCCTGCGTGCTGGACGAGCCCACAAAGGCATTGGCGATGTCGACGGCCTGCGTCGCTTCGGACGCGTTGGCGACCGTCCCGACCAGCAGGATCGAATCACCAGCCGGCTTAACCTGGATGTCGACGCCCGGCATCGCCGCGCGCAGCGTCTGACGCAGCACGTTGAGGTCGCGGCCGACCTCGATCTCCAGCGCAGTGATCTGCCTGCCTTCGGCGTCCATCACGAACATCGACGTCGCGCCATCGGCCATGCCGATGACGAACAGCTTGCGGGCCGAACGCACCACAGCATTCGCCACCTTTGGATTGGCGACGAAGACCTCCTTGGCGTCGCGCGGCAGCTCGACGATCAGCGAGCGGCCGATCGACAGGTCGAGTCGGCGGGAGACCGCGTGCTCGCTGGCACCGACGTTCAAGACCGGCGCAGCACCTTTGCTTTGCGCCTGTGCCGGCGCTGCGGCGAGCGTAGCGACGAAGGGCAGGGCCGCCAGGGACAGAGCCAGGGCACGGTTCATGCGGGGCAGCGGCAAGCAGGATTTCGGCATCGGGATCATGGCTTCACCGCCTTGGAGACGACGCCGAAGCGCACGAGGGTGAGGCCACCCTCCGCACTTGGCGGGCTCTTGTCGCCGGCATCCTGGAGGCTGCGCAGCGCCAGCGAGAGGCTGCCGGTCTTCTGGGCCAGCGTCACGGCTTCGGCCTGTCTCGGGTCGAGCTCGAGCGTCGCGGTCTCACCGACGACGACCTTCTCGCCATTCTTCTCCTGGATGCTCTGGCCGATCGCCAGCACCCGGACATTGGCGATCAGGGTTTCGCTGACAGGCGGAGAGCCGTCCTTGGAGTTGCTGTCGTCGCGGGTCGTGCGGATCACGTCGACACGATCGTTCGGCAGGATGAAGCCGCCGGCAGTGTTCGCGCCGCGATTGTCGGTGGTGATGGCGATGGCACGCTTGCCGGGCGGCAGGACCGCGGAGAGGAAGCCCGAATCGGCCTTGAGCAGTTTTTCGGGGCGGATCGGCTCGGATCCGAACAATGGCGCGCGGGCGATCTGCCCGACGAACTCGCCCTCGCCTCCGGGAAGGTCCTGGCGCCGGATGACGCCGCTGGGCAGGCTCGCCAGCGGCCAGGCCAGCCATTTCAGGTCGCCAGCCGCCAGCTTGTTGCCGAGCGGGATATCGGTTGCCGCCACGAGCACTTCGACCGTCGGCGCCGGCTCGTAGGTCGTCACCGAGGGCGCCGTGACCTTCGGCGGCCGGCCGATCAGCAAGGCGGCACCGAGACCGGCGACAACCGCTACGGCGAGAATGATGATGCGGGCGGGACTCATGGCGCACGATCCTTGGCCGGCATGCGCCGACCCTCAGCCGGATCGTGGCCCGGGATTCGTCAACTTATGGTTAATCGGAGGTATCTTTTTGTGCGGATCGACCGTTCCCACTCAGGATCGGAGCGCTCAGACACCGACCGCGGCCCGCCAGATCGCGGTGTCCGGCAAGATCACCAGAGCGCCCGCGGCGAGCGCGATGCCGTAGGGGATCCCCTTTTCCACGCCATGCAGGCGCTGCGCCCAGGGCCATGCCTTGGCGAGCGCCGGCAATGGCGCCGACCGCAGTTTCATGATCACGACCGTCAGAACACCGCCCGCAAGCGAGGCGACGAACAGATAGGGCAACAGCTGATCGAAACCGAGCCAGAGGGCGGTTGCCGCCGCCAGTTTCGCATCGCCGCCACCGATCCAGCCGGCGGCGAACAGCCCAAAGCAGAGAACGAGCACCGCCAGCCCAGCGGCAATATGCCAACCCGACGCCGCCCAGCCGAAACCCGTCGCGGCGGCACACAGCCCGAATGCCGCGACCAGCACCAGGCAGAGCCAGTTCGGGATCGTCATGGTGACGAGATCGCTGGCAGCGGCATAGGCCATGGCAGCGGGGAAGACGACGAGGACGGCGATCATCGGCAGCGACATGGCGTTCATCCGGAACGGCGGGCCGGCGAATCATCGGACAAAGCTCTCACCAGAGCCTTACCGCCCGCGACAACAAGTGACGTACGCGACAAGAAAAGAGCGCCCCGGAGCGATCCGGAGCGCTCGCCGCAGCATGTTGGCTGTGCTGCGATCCGCAGATCTTACTGCAGGCCGGCGAGGACCGATGCGAACTTGGCATCGAGCGCCGGGCCGATGGCCCGCCAGGTGCCGATGCAGACCACGGCGATCAGAGCGGCGATCAGGCCATACTCGATAGCGGTAGCGCCCGACTCGTCCTTGGCGAAACGCGCAAACAGATTCTTCATGGCAGCCTCCTCTATTCCACGTTGGACTGCTGCCTCAGCTCTATACGGCTGCGGTCAGCGACGGGCCCGACACTACGGAGCCCGTCTCATCGATGCGTGGAGTGCCCCAACAACCGAAAGCGATCTTACTGCAGGCCGGCGAGGACCGACGCGAACTTGGCGTTCAGCGCCGGGCCGATAGCGCGCCAGGTGCCGATGCAGACCACGGCGATGAGGGCGGCGATCAGGCCGTATTCGATGGCGGTCGCGCCGGACTCGTCCTTGGCGAAGCGCGCAAACAGGTTCTTCATGGTAGTCTCCTTTGCACCACGTTTGACTGCTGCCTTCGCTCTAGGTGGCTTCGGTCAGCGACAGGACGGACACTACAAAGCCGGCCTTGCCGATCGGTTAAAGAGACCGAATAATTCGCCGAATTTTATAGGTCTTACTTCGATGGTTAACATGCTTTTAGCGGGAAACCTCAGTTAACGACTGGTATAAGACTTCCCAACTTGTAAATCTACTCCAGCCTTAAAAGCCGCAACGTCAAATATTACGCTGCGTCATTCCGAGCGTGATATGTAGCCACATCCACTTTTCACGCCACGCGACAGGGCTTCCGTGACCAGCGGGCAAGCCCTGCGCCACTCGAACATCGTCACATTAGGAATTGGTTCATCATTTTCGGCTTTGCTCGCCCTGTTCGAAACCTTGAGGCGCGGCCATGTCCATTGCGATGCCGGGATGGCGGCTCTCCCAATGCTTCCCGGCCCTCATCGCCGCCGCATTGGCGGGAGCGGGCGGGCTCGGCATGACGACTGGCTCTGCACAAGCGCAGGCAAGGCTCATCCCCGCGCCGCCCCCGGAGCACAGCGATATCGGTGGCGAAGCGAAGGCCGACGCCGTGACGGTGACGGTCGACCACGCCAAGGTGCTGCGCCTGCCCGAGAAAGCGCAAACGGTGATCGTCGGCAATCCGGCCATCGCCGACGTGACGGTCCAGCGCAACGGCGTGATGATCGTCACCGGCAAGAGCTACGGCGTCACCAACCTGATCGCGCTCGACGCGACCGGTGCTCTGCTGGCGGAATCCTCGGTGCGTGTCGGCGCGGCGAGCGATTCGATCCTGACCGTCCAGCGCGGTCTCGAGCGCGAGAGCTATTCCTGCACGCCGGCCTGCCAGCCGAGTGCCCAGCTCGGCGATTCCAAGAACTTCTTCGACAGCACCACCGGCCAGAGCGGCGCCCGCAATGCGGCAGCAACCGCAGGCGAGAGACGGTAACTCCGCCCGAGCGCAACCGCAGCGCCATTGCGTCGCCCCGGGGCCCCGGACGACCGCAGGGAGACCCGGAACCCTGCCTGACTCTGTCCTCTGACAGGCTCAGGTGCAGGTCCCGGTTTACCGTTTCACTGCCTCTGGCGCGTTCCGTCCAAGGCGGCCCGCGCCCTGCGGCTCAGATCGTCTGGTTGTAGGCGCCGACTTCCGGGTTCTCGCGCAGCACGCCGTCGATCGCCTTGAACATCTCGCGCATCCGCGCTTCCGAGACCGGGCTCTCGCAGACCACGACCAGCTCGGGCTTGTTCGAAGAGGCGCGGATCAGCCCCCAGGTGCCGTCCTCGTTGACGACGCGCACCCCGTTGACGGTGATGACGTCGCGGATGGCCTGGCCGGCGATCTTGTCGCCCGCCGCCTGCATCGCCTCGATGCGCTTGGTGATCTTGTCGCTGACCCCATACTTGATCTCGTCGGCGCATTTGGCCGCCATGGTCGGCGTGCCCCAGGTCTTCGGCACGGCGGCGTAGAGCTCGGCCATCGACTTATCCGGGTTGCGGTCGAGCATGTCGATCACGGCGATGGCGGTGACGATGCCGTCGTCATAGCCGCGGCCGACCGGCGCGTTGAAGAAGAAGTGGCCGGACTTCTCGAAGCCGGCGAGGGCGTTGAGGTCGCGGACGCGGCGCTTGATGTAGGAGTGGCCGGTCTTCCAGTAGTCGGTCTTGACGCCGAGCTTCTGCAGCTCCGGATCGGTCGAGAACAGGCCGGTCGACTTGACGTCGACGACAAACTGCGCGCCCGGATTGAGCTTGCCGAGGTCGCGGGCCAGCATCACGCCGATCTTGTCGGCGAAGATCTCCTCGCCATGGTTGTCGACGACGCCACAACGGTCGCCGTCGCCGTCGAAGCCGAGCGCGACATCGGCGCCGTGCTGCTTCACGGCATCGGCCATGGCGTGCAGCATCTTCATGTCTTCGGGATTGGGGTTGTAGCGCGGGAAGGTGTGGTCGAGCTCGGCATCCATCGGGATGACCTCGCAGCCGAGCGCTTCCAGGATCTGCGGTGCGAACGCCCCGGCGGTGCCGTTGCCGCAGGCGGCGATGACCTTGAGCTTGCGGGTGATCTTCGGGCGATTGGTCAGGTCAGCGATGTAGCGGGCGGGGAAATCGGGGACGAACTTATAGGAGCCGCCGCCCGGCAGGTCGAAATCGCCGGCGAGGACGATGTCGCGCAATTGCCCCATCTCGTCCGGGCCGAAAGTGACCGGGCGCTGCGCGCCCATCTTGATGCCGGTCCAGCCATTGTCGTTATGCGAGGCGGTGACCATGGCGACGCAGGGCACGTCGAGCTCGAACTGCGCGAAATAGGCCATCGGCGACATGGCGAGGCCGATGTCATGGACCTTGCAGCCGGCCGCCATCAGGCCGGTGACCAGCGCCATCTTGATCGAGGAGGAGTAGCTGCGGAAATCATGGGCGGTGACGATCTCGGGCTTGACGCCCATGCGCCTGATCAGCGTGCCCAGGCCCATGCCGACGGCCTGGACGCCCATCAGGTTGAGCTCTTTCCCGAAGAACCAGCGCGCATCGTATTCGCGGAAGCCGGTCGGCTTCACCATCGGCAGCGATTCGTAGTCGAAGGTGTTCGGGAAGAGCTCGGGCAGGGGCTTCGGAAACATCGGGCCATCCATCTTCGAGGAGCGCCGGCCATGAGGCCGGCGCGGAAACCATGCAGCTGACGCGTGCGGTACGGACAGGCCACAGGCTACATGAATGCAGCCTGAGCATGACAGAGCAAGGACGCAAGGCGGGCATAGCTCATCGGTATGAGCTTGGAAATAAAAGGCCCGCTCGTCAGCCGCGCAGGACCATGCGGCCACCCTGGACCTCGTAGCCGCGCAGCCGGCGCAGGAAGGAGGTGCCGAGCAGGCTGACCGATAGGGCACCCGCCGGCAGCACGACCGCCTCGACATCCTGCACGAGAATGTCCCCGAGACGCACCTCGCGCAGAATCGTCCTGGCGCCTTTCACCACACCGTTGGCAGTGCTGAGCCCGATCGAATAGGCCGCGCGGTCCGGCTTCACGCCAAGTGCCCGTGCATCGCGATCGGTCAGAACGACCAGGCTCGCGCCGGTGTCGACCATCATCTTCACGCGGTAGTTGTCGATCGACGGATGGACGACATATTGGCCGCGATAGTCGGCATGCACCGCCAGCACGCGGTCGGAGGTCGCGGACGGGCGCGTGCCCGCGCCGGCGCTCGTGCTGGCACTCGCGACAGCCGGCGGCTTGCTCGCCATCCGATCGAGGGTGCCGGCGGAGCCGAGCGCGAACAGCGCGGCAAGTCCGCCAAAACCCAAGAACAAGACCGCTGGCCGTGCCATGATCGGCTTCCCTTTCGCGCGCTGCCGGGAAGGCTGCAGGCGAAGATACTGACCAAGCGTAAATCGGCAGGCAGAAACGGCTGCCGCGGGCGAGGTTCCGGGCTCCGGAGCGAACCCAGGCTTAACCGCCGGTCAACCGGATCGATCGTGTTCTACAGGAAGCTCTTGCCGACCAGCGCCTCGATCGCCTCGCGCCGCGGCACGCTCGGCTGGGCGCCGGCGAGCGTGCAGGCGAGAGAGCCGGCGGCGAGCCCGCGCTGGAGCGCACCGGAGAAGCCGAAACCGGCCTGCAGCGCGGCGGCGAAGGCGCCGACGAAACTGTCGCCGGCCGCGACCGTATCGACCGCCTCGACCACCGGCGCCTCGAGCCGACGCCTGACGCCGCCATGCCAGCCGATCGCGCCGGCGCCGCCCAGCGTGACGATGCAGGCAATGCCGCGCTCGCCGTCGACCCGCTGTGCGATCGCATCGGGCTCGGTCTCGGCCCAGCCGAGCGAACCGGCGAGGATCAGCGCCTCGTGCTCGTTCACGATCAGGATGTCGGTGAGCGCCAGCAGCTCCGGAGCCGGCTCCCCGGCCGGGGCGAGATTGAGGATCACCCGGCCGCCGCCGGCACGCATCGCCCGTGCGGCCCGCAGGCACTCGCCCTCGGGCACCTCGCGCTGGAGCAGCAGCAGATCGTCCTCGCCCGGCTTCAGCGCCTCGACAGCCTCGGCATCAGCCAGCGCATTGGCGCCGGCCGCGACCACGATCTGGTTGGAGCCGGCCATATCGACAGCGATGAAGGCCGCACCGGTCGGCGCCTCGACACGTGCGACATGGGCGAGATCGACGCCATCCTCGGCCAGGAGCCGCAACGCGATCTCGGCGAAGCCGTCGCGGCCCACGGCACCGACCATGATTACCTTGGCGCCGGCACGACGGGCCGCCAGCGCCTGGTTGGCGCCCTTGCCGCCGGGATGCAGCGCATAGCCCGGGCCGAGCACGGTTTCTCCCGCCCCGGGAAGGCGTTCGACCTGCGTGACCAGATCGACATTGAGCGAGCCGAAGACGGTGATCATGCCTGATTGCCCCGGGCGAGCCGCGTTACGCCGGCGACGAAGGCATCCTCAGGCGTGGTCAGGCCATGATCGAGCCCGGCGGCGGCGAGTGCCCGGCCATAGCTGCCAGCCAGCACGCCGTCGGCGACGAGATGCAGATTGTCGAGACCGCCGAACAGGGCACGGGCGCCTTCGATCTCCTGCGCCACCAGCAGAGCGGAGAGATAGGGGCCGACTGCGCCGCCCTCCATGCGCCCACCCAGAATCTCGCTGCGCGCGTGGAAGGCGGCATTGAGCAGGCCGCCTGGCCGCTGCGCCGCGGCAAGCCCGCGCCGCATGCCGTCGGCCGCATCGCCATCCTTCGGCTCGCTCGCCAGGCGCGACAGGATCGAATGCTCGCGCAACAGGCCGTAGATCTCGCCGGTCATGAAGCTGGCGAAGCGGGTGATGCGGCCGCCCTCCACCTGCGCCCATTTGGAATGGGTGCCGGGCAGGCAGGCGACGCCGTCAGTGAGCCCAAGGCCGACGATCAGCGTCTCCTCGCCACGCATGACGTCGAAGGCGCCCTCGTCACAGGACAGGCCGGGCAGGATGGTGGCACGCGTGCCGTCGTCGAGCGTCACGGCAAGGCCGGCGGCCGCGATCTCCTCAGGCGCCGCAGGGCAGGCGACATAGGGCGCCTCGACCCAACCATTGCGGCTGCCGACCATGCCGGCCAGCAGCACGGCGGCATCGGGATGCGCCTGTCGGAATGCGCCGGCGATCTCGGCGAAGGCGGCCGGGAAGCCGCCTGATGGCACCGACTGGATGCCGCGATCAGCGCTGTGCCTGGCCAGCACCGTGCCGTCCTCGCCGATGAGGAAGGCGCGGGCGCGCGTCGTGCCCCAGTCGAGCGCGATCAGGGGGTTGGGCATGGCAGGCTCCGGCAGGGTGCTGGCCTCGACCATCATCTAAGTCAAGGCGTCGCGAAAGGGCCGGGAATCTCCCTAGCCGGCGCGGTCCGGTCAAGCCCGAAGCAAGGGCTCAGATGTCGAAAAAGACGGTCTCGCCCTCACCCTGCAGGCGGATGTCGAAACGGAAGACGCCGTCCGCGCCGCGCCTGGCGATCAATGTGCCGCGGCGCTCCGCCGGCACCAGCGCCAAAACCGGGTCCTGCGCATTGGCGGCCTCATCGTCGAAATAGATCCGCGTCGCCAGCCGGATCAGCAGGCCGCGAGCGAAGACCGAGACGGTCAGGTGCGGCGCCTGCTTCGTCCCGTTCGGCTCTTGCAAGGCGCCCGGCCGGATCGTCTCGATGAAGAAGGCCCCGTCTGCGGTCGTCTCGATCCGGCCGAAGCCGGTGAAGCCGGCATTGCCGGCCGCGTGGAAACGCCCTTCGGCATCGGCCTGCCAGGTCTCGATCATCGCATCGCCGACCAGGGCGCCGTCGCCGTCGAAGACCGTACCCTCGATGCGGATACGTTCGCCGGTGACGCCCTCGCCAGCCACCTGTTCGGTGGCGAGTTCTGGCCCGCCATAGGCGCGCGGCGTCAGCGCATAGGCGAAGAACGGTCCGATGGTCTGGGACGGGGTGAGACCATCGGGCTTGTCAGTGCTCATGCGGTTCCTCCGTCGGCGTCGCCTCGCGGCCGCGCAACACGATGTCGAACTGGTAGCCGAGCGCCCATTCCGGCTCGGTGGTGTCGATGTCGAAGCGCGAGATCAGCCGGTTTCGGGCCCGCTCATCGGTGATCGACTGGAAGATCGGGTCGAAACGGAAGAGCGGATCGCCGGGAAAATACATCTGGGTGATCACGCGCGAGAGGAAGCTCGGCCCGAACAGCGAGAAATGGATATGCGCCGGCCGCCAGGCATTGTGGTGGTTGCGCCAGGGATAGGCGCCGGGCTTGATGGTGACGAAGCGATAGCGCCCATCGGCATCGGTGACGGCGCGCCCCGCCCCGGTGAAGTTGGGATCGAGCGGGGCCGGATGCTGGTCGCGGACATGGACATAGCGGCCGGCGGCATTTGCCTGCCAGATCTCGATCAGCGTGTTCGGCACCGGCCGGCCATCCTCATCGAGGACGCGGCCGGTGACGATGATGCGCTCGCCGAGCGGCTCGCCGGCATGGCGCCGCGTCAGGTCGCTGTCGATGTCCGAGACCGCGACATGGCCGAAGACCGGACCGGTGGTCTCGGACAAGGTATGCGGCAAGAGGATCAGCGGCTGCGACGGCGCCCGCTTCAAGGTGCTGCGATAATCCGGCGAGTTGTTGAGCGGATGGGCTTGCAGCCCGTTGCGCGGGTAGACCAGACTCATGCCGCCACTCCTAGGGTGTTGCAGGTGCAGGCGCGGAGGACGGCGAGCCCCTCCACGGATGGCCCGGGAGTTTCCGCCAGGGCCGCGACGAAGCGCAAGGGTCGCCTGCGCATGGTGCGCGGCGCGCCGAGCGATCGGAAGCTTCCACCATCCGGAAAGACAGAGTTCGTCACCTTGACGCATTTCCTCTGATTGTGCGATTATCGCACATAGTTCTGTTTTTCGAACTTTTTATAGAAGCGAACCGTGCAGGGTGCAAGCATCCCAGCCACTCCCGCCTCGCCCGACCATATGGCCGCGCTCGAGAAGGGTCTGGCCGTGATCGAGTGCTTCGATGCTGGCCATGACAGGCTCACCATCGCCGATGTCGCCCGCGCCACCGACCTTTCGCGCGCGGCGGCACGCCGCTGCCTGCTGACACTGACGCGGACCGGCTATGCCGAATTCGACGGGAAGTTCTTCCGGCTGACACCGCGCGTCCTGCGTCTCGGCTACGCCTGGCTGTCTTCGACCGCTTTGCCGCAGCTGGTGCAGCCTTTCCTGGAGCGGCTGTCGGAGGAGACGCACGAATCCTCCTCCGCCTCGCTGCTCGACGGGCATGAGATCGTCTACATCGCCCGCTCGGCACAGAAGCGGATCATGTCGGTCGGCCTCTCGGTCGGCTCGCGCCTGCCGGCCTTCTGCACCTCCATGGGGCGCATCCTGCTGGCGGCCCGCGACCCCGATGATGCGCGGGCGCGCATCATCGCCGGCAACCCCAAGGCGCTGACTCCGCAGACGGTGACCGATCCCGAGGCGCTGATGGGCCTCCTCGCCGAGGTCCGTAGCCAAGGCTATGCCATCGTCGACCGGGAGCTCGAACTCGGGCTGATCTCGGTCGCGATGCCGCTGCGCAACAGCCGCGGCGAGACCGTCGCTGCCTTCAACCTCTCGGCCCAGGTCCAGCATGCCGGTCGAGACGAGATCGAGACGAACTTCCTGCCGCGGATGCGCGCCATGCAGAGCCTGCTGCAGCCCCTGATCGCCTGAGGACCACCGGAATGCTCACGCTCTCATCTGGCCGCTACACGGCCCGCATCGCGCCCGAGGCCGGCGGGATGATCGCTGCGCTGGACTGGCAGGGGCCGGACGGCAAGACGCATCCGCTGCTGCACGCGCCGGCCGGGCTCACGCCGCAGACCCAAGCGCCCAACAAGTTCGGCGCCTGGGCGATGCTGCCTTTCGCCAACCGAGCCTTTGACAGCCTGGTCGACGACGGCCTCACCCGTTTCACCGTGCCGGCCAACGACCCCTCCGGCACGATCCACGGCTTCGGCTGGCAGTCCGCCTGGCAGGTGGAGCGGCAGGATAGCGGTCATACCGTGCTGGCGCACAGGCGTACGACTGGTCCCGATCCCTATCGCTACCTGGCGAAACAGGAGATCCGCCTCGACGAGACTGGTATGACCGTCATGCTCTCGCTGACCAACGAGGCCAACAAGGCCCTACCGTTCGGCATGGGCCTGCATCCCTGGTTTCCCTGCGCCGCCGATACCCATCTCTCCATGATCGCGACCGGCGCGCTGATCTTCGGCGGCAAATTCCGCGCTACCGGCACGCAAGCCTTTGCCGATGGCGGCCCCTATGCCGATAGCCCGGTCTTCGCCACCGGCGCCGAGAGCGCCTGGAGCTTTTTGGGCTGGGACGGCACGGCCCGGATCGAGACGCCCTCGACCGGCCTCGCCATCACGCTGAGCGCGAGCGAGAGCCTGCGCTGCCCGGTGGCCTGGGCTCCGGCCGGCGCCGATTTCCTCTGCGTCGAGCCGCAGAGCCATGCCGCCGGCGCGCCAAGCGAGCGGATCGTGCGCGAAGCCTCGCCGCTCACCCGGCTTCAGCCCGGCGAGACGCTGGAAGGCTGGGTGCGGATCGCCGCCGAGACGGTCTAGCTAGCGCCAACCCGGCCCCGACAACGGCTGGAAGCCAATCGCGCCGGCAGGCATGGCCGGCCTGAGCAGGATCTGCCCGCGCGCTTCACCCCAGGCCGGAGCATCACGGTATTGCTGCTTGGCCGTCTCCACAGCCTTCTGCGTCCTGATCTTGGCCTTGGCGACCTTGTGCTTCGAGCCCGACGACGCCTTGGCGAAGCGCGAGAGGTTGTCGGTCGTGGCGCCGTTCAGCGCGATGCGGGTGCTGCCGGAACCATGCTTCTTGACCAGCGCGAAGAGCTTGGCGGCGTTGGCCGGGTGCAGGCGGATGCAACCATGCGAGGCTGGGCGGCCGAGCGCGCCGACGGCTGTCGTGCCATGGATGGCGTAGCCGCCGCGGAAGAACACGGCATAAGGCATCGCGCCGCCATATTTGCGCGAGTACCAGCTACGCTCGAGCCGGGTCGGGCGATAGACGCCGTTGGGCGAGCGGAAGCCCTTGCGGCCGGAGGAGATCGCCCAGTTGTGGACCTCGCCGTCGCTGGTGGTGACGCTCATGCGCTGGTTGGCAATGTCGACGCGGACATCGACTTTGGCCTGCGCCGAGGCGAGGCCGGCAAATGACGCGCATAGGAAAGCGAGAATGCCGAGAAGGCGATACATGACGCGACTCCTGAACGACGCAACCTGAAGAAACCGGCTCTTTGGTCGCTGTCGCTCAGGCGCGTGCACCCATCATGCGAAGTCAGCCCCGGCCTTGCCGTAAAGGAATCCCGAGGGGCCGATGCTTGTAAAGCGCAAACCGCTCAAATGGTTTCCAATCGCGCCCTGTTGAAGCGTCTGTCTCGCGCTAGTCGAAGAACACGATCCAGGCGAGCAGCGCCGCGATCAGCCAGAGCGCCCAGTTGCCCCAGCGATTGCGGGCCGCTTCCGCCCGGCCGATCGCCTGCACGCTGGCTTCGTCGAGCGCGAAACCGTGACGCGAGGAGTCTTCGAATTGGCCGAGCACACGCTCGGCCCGGCCAACCGTCTCCGGCAAATTGGCGAGACTGCCGACCAGCGTCCTGACGCTGCGGCCAGCATCCTCGATGCGGCCGATCGGGCCGAGATTGCGGGTCAGCCAGTCACGCACCACCGGTTCGGCCGTGGTCCACATGTCGAGATGCGGATCGAGCGAGCGGGCGACGCCCTCGACGACGACCATGGTCTTCTGCAGCATGACGAGCTCGGTGCGCGTCGCCATATCGAACAGGCCGGTGATCTCGAACAGCAGCGTCAGCACCTTCGCCATCGAGATCTCGTCGGCACGCCGGTCGTGGATCGGCTCGCCGACGGCCCGGATCGCCTGGGCGAAATCATCGACCGAGTGATGCGGCGGGACATAGCCGGCCTCGAAATGTACCTCGGCAACGCGCCGGTAATCACGGGTGATGAAGCCGAACAGGATCTCGGCGAGGAAGCGCCGCTCCTTGTGACCGAGCCGGCCCATGATGCCGCCATCGACCGCGACCAAGCGGCCTTGCGCATCGACGAACAGATTTCCCGGATGCATGTCGGCATGGAAGAAGCCGTCGCGGATCGCATGCTTCAGGAAGGACTGGATGACGTTGCGGCCGAGCGCCGGCAGGTCGTGACCGGCGGCGCGCAATGCCTCGACATCGGAGAGACGGATGCCGTCGATCCATTCGTCGATCAGGATCTCGCGCGCGGTGAGCTGCCAATCCGGCACCGGCACACGGAAATCCGTGTCCTCCTTGGTATTTTCGGCAAATTCCGAGAGGGCCGCGGCTTCCAGCCTAAGATCCATCTCCATCGCGACCGAGCGCGCCAGGGTCTCGACGATGGCGACGAAGCGCAGGCGCCGCGCCTCGGGCGAGCGGCTCTCGGCGAGTTGAGCACCGAAGCGCATGGAAGCGAGGTCGCGGTGGAAGCGGTCGCGGATACCGGGCCTGAGGATCTTCACCGCGACCTCGGTGCCGTCCTTGCGCCGGGCGCGATGGACCTGGGCGATGGAGGCCGCCGCGACCGGTTCGCCGAACTCGGCGAAGATCGCCTCGACCGGCTCGCCATGGGCGGCCTCGATCGCAGCGCGTGCCTGCGCCATCGGGAAGGGCGCCATCCGGTCCTGCAGGGCCGAAAGGTCCTCGGCGATCTTCATGCCGACGACATCGGGCCGGGTCGCCAGGAACTGGCCGAACTTGACATAGGACGGGCCGAGCCGGGTCAGCGCCGCCGCGAGGCGGGTGGCGGAGGAGCCGGCGCCACGCCGCTCGATCAGGCGGCCGAGCGCGATCAGCGCCCGCGCCGCCGGCGGCAGCACGGAGGGGTCGACGAGTGCGAGCGCACCCTCGCGCGCCAGCACGAAGCCGACCCGCGCCGAGCGGGCGAGATGGGCAAGCGCGGAGATCATGCGTGGGCGGCCCCAGCCGTCATGGCCGGGCTCGCCCCGGCCATCTCAGGCCGAAAGGGGCTCCCTTCCAGAGATGCTCGGGTCAAGCCCGAGCATGACGGGGAAAGGCCCATCACAGCTTCCAGCCGGAATGCAGCGCCACCACCCCGCCGGTCATCGGCGTGAAGCTGGCGCGGCGGAAGCCCGCCTCGGCGATCATGTTGGCGAAGACCTGCGGACGCGGGAACTTGCGGATCGACTCGACCAGATACTGGTAGGGCTCGGCCTCGCCTGTCACCATCCTGCCCATCGGCGGGATGACGTTGAAGGAATAGGCCTCGTAGATCTTGTCGAGCAGCGGCACGTCGACATGGCTGAATTCGAGGCAGAGGAAGCGGCCGCCACGCTTCAGCACGCGATAGGCCTCGGCCAGCGCCTTCTCGATGCGCGGCACGTTCCGGATGCCGAAGGCGATCGTATAGGCGTCGAAGGTATTGTCCGGCAGCGCCAGCTCCTCGGCATTGCCCTGGACGAAGCGGATGCGCTCATCATCGGGAAAGCGCTTCTGGGCGCGCTCGCGGCCGACGGCGAGCATCTCGGCGTTGATGTCGAGCACGGTGACGTCGGTCTGCGGCCCGCCCTCCTCCAACACCTTGAAGGCGACGTCGCCGGTGCCGCCGGCAACATCGAGATGGTGGAAGGCCCGGTCGCGCGGCGGCTTCAACGCGGTGAGCAGCGCCTCTTTCCAGGCGCGGTGCAGCCCGGCCGACATCAGGTCGTTCATCAGGTCGTAGCGACCGGCGACCTTGTGGAAGACGTCGTCAACCTTGGCCTGCTTCTCGCCGAGCGGCACGTTCTCGAAGCCGAAATGGGTGGTGTCGGAGGCTGCTGTCACGGTTGGGCCGCTCTTGTGTTCGGGTGAGGCGATGAATAGCGAAAGGCTGGGCCGTTGTCGCGGGCCCTCTCGACGCATGCTGAAGAGCCGATGCCATGCCTGAACTTCCCGAGGTCGAAACCGTCCGGCGCGGACTGGAGCCCGCCATGCTCGGCGAGCGCTTCGCGCGCGTCGAGCAGAACCGGCCCGATCTGCGCTTTCCCCTGCCCGAGCGCTTCGCCGAGCGCCTGACCGGGCGACGGGTCGATGCGCTGTCGCGAAGGGCGAAATACCTGATCGCCGATCTCGACGATGGGCAGGCGCTGGTGATGCATCTGGGCATGAGCGGACGCTTCATCGTCGAGGCGCCCGGCACGCCGCCGACCGAGCCCGGCGCCTATTACAACGAGATCGGCCGGCACCTCGTCCACGACCATGTCGTCTTCCATCTCGGCTCGGGCGCCCGCGTCACCTACAACGACGTCCGCCGCTTCGGCTTCATGGATCTGCTGCCCCGCGCCGGACTGGAGACGTCGAAACACTTCGCCGGGATGGGCATCGAGCCGCTCGGCAATGAACTCTCCGGCGAATTGCTGGCCAGGCTGTTCTCCGGGAAGATCGCGCCGCTCAAGGCGGCCTTGCTCGACCAGCGCCTGATCGCTGGGCTCGGCAATATCTATGTCTGTGAGGCGCTGTTCCGCGCCGGCCTGCACCCGGAGGCCGAGGCCGGCTCGCTGGCGACGCCGACCGGGATGCCGCGCGAGAAGGCGCATCTGCTGGCTGGGATCATCCGCGAGGTGCTGGAGGAGGCGGTCGCGGCCGGCGGCTCGACCCTGCGCGACTTCGCCCATGCCGACGGCTCGCTCGGCTATTTCCAGCACCGCTTCAAGGTCTATGACCGCGAGGACGAGCCTTGCGTCACGCCGGGCTGCGGCCATCTGGTCAAGCGGCTGGTGCAGTCCGGCCGCTCGACCTTCTATTGCGAGAGCTGCCAGAAGCGGGCGTGAGGACGACCATGCCCGACGCTCCGCGCCCGCCCGGCAAGATCATCCTGCTCAACGGCGCCTCCAGCAGCGGCAAATCCTCGCTGGCGCGTGCCGTGCAGGCCCGGATCCAGGAACCGTTCTGGCACATCTCGATCGACCATCTGCGCGATTCCGGCGTGCTGCCGACGGCGCGCATCCGCAGCGGCGAGTTCCAGTGGGCGACTATGCGCGACGCCTTCTTCGACGGCTTCGAGCAGTCGCTGCTGGCCTATGCCCGCTGCGGCAACAACCTGATCGTCGAGCACATCATGGAAAGCCGCGAATGGTTGCTGCGACTGATCAGGCTGCTTGCCGGGCAGGATGTCTTCTTCGTCGGCCTGCATTGCGAGCTCGTCGAGATGGAGCGTCGCGAAATCGCACGCGGCGACCGGCGGATCGGCGATGCCCGCCGCGACTTCCATCAGATCCATAGCTATTGCCGCTACGATGCCGAGCTGGATTCAGCGATGCCACCCGAGCTCAATGCCGACAGGCTGATCGCCGCCTGGCGTTCGCGCACGACGCCATCTGCCTTCGAGCGGCTGCTCGCCGAGGCCGGGCCGGTCGCTTGATCAGGCGTTTTCAATGAAGCGGGCGAGGTTCTCCAGCGTCGAGCGCAAACCGGCATCGTGATCCGCCTTGCCGATGCCGGCCGGGACGTTCTCGCAGAGGATCGTCACCTCGGTGCCATCGCGCACTGCCTTGAAGCGCCAGGTCATCGTCATCGTACCGGCGAAGGCCGGATCGTCCGAGACGAAGCCGACCTCCCAGACGATGCGCTCGCCGGGGTCGAGCGCGATGAAGCGACCCTCGACAATATCGCTGTCTGCACTGGCCTTGCCCGGGGTACCGGCCGGATCGTCATAGGTCAGGACCATGCGATAGCTGCCGCCGGGATGCGGCTCGAAGCGCTCGATCCTGGCCCGCATTCCCTGCGGCGGCAGCCATCGGCTAAGCGCCGCGGGGTCGGCGAAGGCGTTGTAGACCGCGCCGGGCGAGGCCTTGACGAGGCGCGAGGCCGTATCGATTCGAGTTTTGCCGGTCATGCGCACCTCCCGTTCGGCCGCCATGCCTGATCAACGCGCGAAGTGGCGCCAAGGGACCAATTGCGGCCGCTAGCTTCGCGCCACACTCCTGAACGCCGCCGAAAGCGCGGCGAGCGCATCGCGCGGGCGGCCGTCCCTGACCCGCGTGTGAAGCAGGATCGGCAGGCGCGGCAAGTCGGGCAGCCCGAGCCTTTGCCCGATATCGACCGCGCCGAAGGGCAGCATGCGCGGCGCCAGGGCCGCGACCCCGAGCCCGGCGGTGACGGCAGCCACAACCGCGGTAACCCCGCCTCCGACGAAGATTTCCGTCCAGGGCACGCCAGCCTCGTCGAGGAGCTGCCCGGCCATCACCCGCACGCCGCAGGGTTCGGCCATGGTGGCGACCGGCAGCGGCTCGCCCGGACGATGCTGCCAGCCCGGCGCCGCGAACCAGCCGAATTTCTCGTCCGCAAGATGCTCGCCATCGCTGCGCCCGACATGCAGGCGCACGATCACCGTGTCGAGCTCGCGCCGATCGAAGCTCTGGAGCAACTCGCTGGATGTGCCGATCCGGATCTCGATCACCAGCTGCGGGTCCTGCGCATTCATCCGCGCGATCAGCGCCGGCAGCTCAGGCCCCGCGACATGATCGCTGATGCCGATGGCCAGGCGCTCCCGGGCCGGGACGAAGGCCGAGAGTGCACGATCGTGCGCCGTCAGGAGTTCGCGGGCGTGATCCAGGAAGGCCGCGCCACGCCCCGAAAGCTCGACACGCCGCGGCGTGCGCTCAACGAGCCGGCACCCGAGCCTCCCCTCGAGCCGCTTCAGCTTCAAGCTGACCGCGGCCTGCGTCGTCCGCATGGCTTCGGCGGCGCGCGTGAAGCTCCCCAATTCGACAATACGGACGAAGGCCCGGACAGCATCAAGGTCGAGAGGATGATCAGCCATTTCCATCCGTTATTACTGATATCGGCACCAATAGCCTAGAAATATATCTGCCTGCGTTCAAGCTTGGGTCCGTTCAGTATGGAGAGGACCCGCGATGCCGTTGCTTCATATCTCGCTGCGCGCCGGAAAGCCCGAAGCCTATCGGCAGGCGATTTTCGACAGCCTCTATCGCGCACTGCGCGAGGCGCTGAGCGTGCCCGAGGGCGACCAGTTCATGACGATCAGCGAGCATGATGCCGCGAATTTCCGCTACGGCTCCGCCTTCGGCGTCAGCCGCAGCGATGGTCTCGTCTACATCCGGATCATCCTGTTCGCTTCGCGGACCGCGGAGCAGAAGAAGGCGCTGTTCCGGCGTATCGCGGAACTGCTCGGGGAAAGCCCTGGCATCCGCCCCGAAGACGTCTTCGTGGTCGCGCTCGACGCGGCGAAGGAGAACTGGTCGGTCGGCCACGGCCTGGCCCAGTTCGCCTGAGGTCGAGTTGCCTGCGCCGAGGCTCGCATCGCGCCGTGCGTCCGCGCGCATGGACCACGGCCCGGGTGGCCGCTATTCGTGGCCAGGACACAGCGCATTGGGAGGCCGCCATGGCTTATGAGACCATTCTCGTCGAGGTGAAGGGCAAGGTCGGCGTCATCACGCTGAACCGGCCGCAGGCCCTGAATGCGCTGAACGTCCAGCTCATCGCCGACATCAATGCGGCGCTCGACGTGTTCGAGCGCGACGACAACATCGGCTGCATCGTCATGACCGGCTCGGAGAAGGCCTTCGCCGCCGGCGCCGACATCAAGCAGATGCAGGAGCGCAGCTATCCCGGTACCTATCTCGACGACAAGTTCGCCGACTGGGACCGGATCGGCCAGCGCCGCAAGCCGATCATCGCCGCGGTCGCCGGCTTTGCGCTCGGCGGCGGCTGCGAGCTCGCCATGATGGCGGACTTCATCATCGCCGCCGACAACGCCAAGTTCGGTCAGCCCGAGATCAACCTCGCCGTGATCCCCGGCGCCGGCGGCACCCAGCGCCTGACCCATGCGATCGGCAAGGCCAAGGCGATGGACCTTTGCCTCACCGGCCGGTTCATGGATGTGAACGAAGCCGAGCGCGCCGGGCTCGTCGCCCGCATCGTCCCGCTCGCCGAGCTGATGACCGAGGCGCTCAAGGCGGCCGAGCAGATCGCCTCGAAGTCGCTGCCCTCGCTGCTCTCGGCCAAGGAATCGGTCAATCGCGCCTTCGAGACGACGCTGGCCGAGGGCCTGCGCTTCGAGCGCCGCGTCTTCTCGGCGCTGTTCGGCACGCACGACCAGAAGGAAGGCATGGCCGCCTTCATCGAGAAGCGGAAGCCCGAATTCAAGAACTACTGAGATAGGCGAGCCCCGGCCGATCAGCGCCACGCATGGCCGGGGCCAATTTCTTTCACTTGAAAGGCCGGCGGCGCTGCTGACACCATGGCTGCTCACTTCAAGAGCACGCAGGAATCGCCATGACCGCCGCAGCCCGCTCCACTTCCGACCGCATCGCGCTGCCGTCCTACGCCGATGTCGAAGTCGCAGCGCAGCGCATCGCTGGCGTCACCCACCGTACGCCGGCCTTGACCTCGCGCACCGCCAATGAGCGCACCGGCGCCAGTCTCGTCTTCAAGGCCGAGAACCTGCAGCGCATGGGCGCCTTCAAGTTCCGCGGCGGCTACAACGCGATCGCGGCGCTCAGCCCCGAGCAGCGCAAGGCCGGCGTGCTGACCTATTCCTCCGGCAACCATGCCCAGGCGATCGCCTATGCCAGCAAGCTGCTCGGCGCGCCGGCGACGATCATCATGCCGCTGGATGCACCCGCCGCGAAGGTCGCGGCGACCAAAGGCTACGGCGCCGAGGTCGTGACCTATGACCGCTATACTCAGGACCGGCTCGAGCTCGGCAACCGGCTGGCGGCCGAGCGCGGGCTGACGCTGATCCCGCCTTATGATCATCCGGAGGTCATCGCCGGCCAGGGCACCGCGACGAAGGAACTGATCGAGGAAGCCGGCGAGCTCGACGTGCTGCTGGTTTGCCTCGGCGGCGGAGGGCTTCTCGCCGGCGCGCTGCTCGCGGCAAAGGCGCTCAACCCCGGCTGCAAGGTCTATGGCGTCGAGCCCGAGGCCGGCAATGACGGCCAGCAGTCCCTGCGCAAGGGCGAGATCGTCAAGATCGACGTGCCCAAGACCATCGCAGACGGCGCCCAGACGCCCTTCCTCGGCAACCACACCTTCCCGATCATCCGCGACCTCGTCGAGGACATCGTCACCGTGCCGGATGCGGCGCTGGTCGCGGCGATGCGCTTCTTCGCCGAGCGGATGAAGCTCGTGGTCGAGCCCACAGGTTGCCTTGCCGCGGCCGCAGCCTTCACCGGGGCGGTGCCGGTCGAAGGCAAGCGCGTCGGCGTCATCATCAGCGGCGGCAATGTCGACCTCGCCAGCTTCGCGCGCTTCGTCGGCGAAGGCGCATGAGCGACATCGAGACGATCCTCTCGCCTGATGTGCCGGCGCCGGCCGGACATTACTCGCAGGCGGTCGCCTACAAGGATCTGGTCTTCGTCTCCGGCCAGCTCGCCCCGCGCCCCGATGGCAGCCACACCGCCGGCGAGCCCTTCGCGGTGCAGGCGCGGCAGGCGCTCGACAATCTCCTGGCCGTGCTGGCCGCCGCCGATTGCGGACCGGCCGATGTGCTAAAGGTCACCGCCTATCTGGTCGGCGCCGCGCACTGGCCGCAGTTCAACGCGATCTATGCCGAGGCCTTCGGGCCGCACAAACCGGCGCGCGCGGTCGTTCCGGTACCGGAACTGCACCATGGCTACCTGATCGAGATCGAGGCCGTGGCGGTCCGCCGCAAGGCAGATTGAAGGCGGCTATGATTCCGGCGTTGACGCCGGGCGCGGCAGGAACTATAGGGTCGGGCCTCGCGGCGGTCTTGCTCCGGCAGGACCGTCGCTCGCATTTTCAACCGAAGGTTCGTGGTCGTGCCAGCCGGCAGATTGCCAGGCGCCTGCCACGATGAGGACGAGGACAGACCATGGCCAACACGACTTCGGCCAAGAAGGCCGCGCGCAAGATCGTGCGGCGCACCGAGGTTAACAAGGCGCGCCGCAGCCGCGTGCGCACCTTCCTGCGCAAGGTCGAGGAGGCGATTGCCTCCGGCGACAAGGCCGCTGCCGCTGCAGCGCTGCAGGCCGCCCAGCCGGAGATCATGCGGGCCGCGCAGAAGGGCGTGGTTCACAAGAACACCGCCTCTCGCAAGGTCTCGCGTCTCGCTCACCGCGTCGGCGCGCTGGCTTCCTGATCGCCGTTCACCAGAGCGGACTTCTGCGCAGTTTTCGACCCGGCCGAAAGGCCGGGTTTTTGTTTGTTCTACCTGCCCGACGAAGGGGCGCCCGATGCCGCGGCGCAACACACCCTGTCAACGCCGATTCCGCAATCTTTCCACTGCTTTACCGACTTGACTTCGAGGTGAATTTCGGGGTCGAAAACCGTCCCGTTCGGGACTTTTGACCGCACAAAATTCCTCCATATTTTTCATGATCTTAGTGGGCAAAGCAATTCACCTGGAGGAATCGCCCTCCCCCGGAAGGGGTAGGCCGCGGCCTTCGAAAAAAAAGATTCGGAGCCGGCACGAGACTCCTCCGGTAAAGAAAAGCTTAACTTCCCCAACTGATTGCGAGGCGCTTTCCGGTAGGTCAGACACCGGCCGGCATACCCCTGAGCCACGAAGCCGGCTGAGGGGGATATTGCCCCCGTTCGAGGCCGCCCTGTAAGGTCTTTTTCGTCGCCGGGCGGACAGCAATGTCCGACCGGCTCTCCAGAGAATTGTTGATCGTTTAGGCTTACAACCAGGCGGGGTTGGAAGAATGCGCTTCTATGTCTTGAAGATTTAAATGTTTTGAAATGAGACGCGGCCGCGACTGATCTTTTAAGTGCGCGCGGCACTACCCTGAAAAGCGTTGGGATGACCTCGCTTCGCGGCGTTTCGCCGACGAGGAGAGCAACGTTTTTCCTAAAACGGAAAATATGGCACAGCCAACCCCGAAACGGGGTGGTCAAGTGCGTGGCACTGAAACGGGGCAACTGGAATGTTCGAGCGGATGGAGACTGGCACCTTGACCGAGGCAACCACCACCACGGTGCTGACGGGACTTGTCCTGAGCGAACCGACGGGTGCTGCCGGGATCAAGGATCGCTGGGATAGGGTCCGTCGCCGTCTGCGTGCCGAGCTCGGCGAGGACGTCTTCTCGAGCTGGTTCGCGCGCGTCGAGATCGGTGCGGTCGTCGAGGGCGTCGCCCATCTCACTGTTCCGACCCGCTTCCTGAAGAGCTGGCTCGAAGCTCACTATGCCGAGCGCCTGCGGGCGCATTGCGTGGCGGAGCTCGATACGCCCAACGGGATTGCCCTGTCGGTGCGCCAGGTGGCGCGCGAAAGCGCCGAGCCTTGCCAGGACATGTCGGCACAGCGGTCGCGCCCAGCCCAGGCCCGCGCCTCCGCTCCGGCGGCCGAAGTCACTACCGCATCGGCCGCCCAGCCCAGCGAACGCGATCCCATGGACGCCTGCGGCACGCTGCTCGACCGGCGCATGACCTTCCAGAGCTTCGTCGTCGGCAAATCGAACGCGCTCGCCTTCGCAGCAGCCGAGCGGATCTCGGCTGCTCCGGCCGGCTCGACGCCCTATAACCCGCTCTACCTCCACGCCGGCGTCGGCCTCGGCAAGACGCACCTGATCCAGGCGATCGCCCAGGATGCGCGTCAGCATGGCAAGCGCGTCGCCTATTTTACCGCCGACCGCTTCATGTACGGCTTCGTCGCCGCGCTGAAGTCGCAAACGGCGCTCGCCTTCAAGGAGAAGCTGCGCGGCATCGACCTTTTGATCGTCGACGACGTCCAGTTCATCCAGGGCCGCTCGATCCAGCAGGAGTTCGGCCACACGATCAATGCGCTGATCGACGCCGGCAAGCAGATCGTCGTCGCCGCCGATCGGCTGCCCGCCGATCTGGAGGCGCTCGACGAGCGCATCCGCTCGCGCCTCGCCGGTGGTCTCGTCGTCGAGATCGGCGAGCTCGACGAGGCGCTGCGCGTCAAGATCCTCACCACCCGGTTGGACGGGCTGAAGGCCGCCCACCCCAGCTTCCACGTCAACCCGGACGTGATCGCCTATGTCGCCAAGGTCGTCGCCACCAATGGCCGCGATCTCGACGGCGCCGCCAACCGCATCCTGGCGCATGCGACGCTGACCGGGGCGAGCGTGACGATGGAGACTGCCGAGGCGGCGATCCGCGACCTCGTCCGGACTCGCGAGCCGCGCCGGGTCAAGATCGAGGACATCCAGAAGCTGGTGGCGACCCGCTACAATGTCAGTCGCGCCGACATCCTGTCGGAACGCCGCACCGCGGCGGTGGTCAAGCCGCGCCAGATCGCGATGTACCTCGCCAAGGCGCTGACGCCGCGCTCGCTGCCCGAGATCGGCCGCCGCTTCGGCGGGCGCGACCACACCACCGTGCTGCACGCCGTGCGCAAGATCGAGAAGGCGATCGTCGAGGACCGCCTCCTCCATGACGAAGTCGATCTGCTGAAGCGCATGCTGCAGGAGTGAGCCGCAGGCGTCCCAGCCAGCGTTAACTGTGCAGGCCGGTTCGCGCGCCCTTGCGCGCGGGCCGGCCGTCCGGCAATGTCGCGGGCCACCTTTCTGCCTGCCGGCTCGCCGCGGGCGCCAGCATGCCAGAAGACGCCATGAAGGTTACGGTCGAACGCTCCACGCTCCTGAAGTCGCTCGGGCATGTCCATCGTGTCGTCGAGCGGCGCAACACGATCCCGATCCTGTCGAACCTGCTGCTGCGCGGCAGCGAGGACGGGCTGAAGCTGAAGGCAACCGATCTCGACATCGAGGTGGTCGAGACCGTGCCGGCCGATATCGTCGAGCCTGGCGCGACCACCGTGCCCGCCCATACCCTCTACGACATCGTCCGCAAGCTGCCCGACGGCTCGCAAGTCTCGTTGGAGACCACCGGCGAGACCGGCCAGATGCTGCTGCGCTCGGGCCGCTCGCGCTTCACCCTGCAGACCCTGCCGGAAAGCGACTTCCCCGACATCACCGCCGGCGAGATGGCGCATCGCTTCGTGCTGCCGGCCGGCGAGTTCAAGCGCCTGATCGACAAGACGCAGTTCGCGATCTCGACCGAGGAGACGCGCTACTATCTCAACGGCATCTATCTGCACGCGATCGACGTCGACGGGCGCCCGGTGCTGCGCGCGGTCGCGACCGACGGCCACCGCCTCGCCCGCGTCGACACTGCCGCTCCGCAAGGTTCGCTCGGCATGCCCGGCGTGATCGTGCCGCGCAAGGCCGTGGCCGAGATCCAGAAGCTGCTGGAGGATGGCGAGAGCGAAGTCCAGATCGAGCTTTCGGCGACCAAGATCCGTGTCGCCACGGCGGAGGTCGTGCTGACCTCGAAGCTGATCGACGGCACCTTCCCCGACTATCAGCGCGTCATTCCCTCCGGAAACGACAAGCTGCTCACCGTCGACAGGGGCGATTTCGCCGCTTCCGTCGACCGCGTCTCGACGATCTCGTCCGAGCGTGGCCGCGCCGTTAAGCTCTCCATGGCCGATGGCCGGATGACGCTCTCGGTGACCAACCCGGATTCCGGCTCGGCGACCGAGGAGATCGAGGTCGACTACGACGCTGGTCCGCTCGATATCGGCTTCAATGCGCGCTATCTGATGGACATCGCCGCCCAGCTCGACGGCGACACGGCGCTGCTCAAGCTCGCCGACCCGGGCTCGCCGACGGTGATCCAGGACCGCGAAGGTGCATCCGCGCTCTATGTGCTGATGCCGATGCGGGTCTGACCCGCTTGCCGTCTTGACCGCGGTCGCCCGTCTCACGCTGCAGAATTTCCGCTCCTATCCGGCCCTCGATCTTGCGATCGAGGGCCGGCTCGTTGCGCTATGCGGCGAGAACGGCGCCGGCAAGACCAATCTGCTCGAAGCGCTCTCGCTGTTCGCCCCCGGCCGCGGCCTCAGGCGCGCCGACCTCTCCGACATGGTGCGCCAAACCGGCGATGGCGGCTTTGCCGTCTCGATCGAGCTCGCCGATGACGGGGCGAGGCTCGGCATCGGCCTGGAAGCGCCGGACACCGAGGGACGCCGGGCGCGGCTCGCCCGGATCGACGGCGCCCCGGCCGGTTCGGCCCTGGCCTTCAGCGACTATGTCAGGCTGGTCTGGCTGACGCCCGATCTCGACGGGCTGTTCCGCGGCTCGGCCGGCGAACGCCGCCGCTTCCTCGACCGGCTGGTGCTAGCGGTCGATCCCGGCCATGGCACGCGCTCGAACGCACTGGAAAAAGCGCTGCGCTCGCGCAACCGCATCCTCGATGAGAGCCCGCACCAGCAGCGCTGGCTCGACGCGGTCGAACGCGAGATCGCCGAGCTGGGCGTCGCCGTCGCGGCCGCCCGCGCCGAGACGGTAGCGCGGCTTTCCGCCATCATCGCGCAGACCGCGGACGAGGCCTCGCCCTTCCCTCAGGCCGATATCGCGCTGGAGGGCGAGATCGACGCGCTGGTCGCCACCCTGCCGGCGCTCGACGCCGAGGACCGCTATCGCAAGCTGCTGCGGGAGATGCGCCCGCGCGACAAGGCGGCCGGGCGCACCCTCACCGGCCCGCAGGCCTCCGATCTCGCCGTGCGCCATGCCGCCAAGGACATCCCGGCGGGCCAGGGCTCGACCGGCGAGCAGAAGGCCCTGCTGATCGGGCTCGTGCTCGCCCATGCGCGGCTGGTGGCGACGATGAGCGATCTGCCGCCGCTCGTCCTGCTCGACGAGGTCGCCGCCCATCTCGATCCGCGCCGGCGGGCGGCGCTCTATGGGACGCTGGCCGAGCTCGGCTGCCAGGTCTGGATGACCGGCGCCGACCCCGCCTTGTTCGGCGATCTTCCTGATGGGGCGCAACGCTTCCTGGTCACGCCGGGCGAGGTCCGGCAGACTCTTTAAGCGCTTAGCGTCCCTGCCACAGCACGCGAAAGCTGCTTAACCATTTGGTGCGACGCTGATCGCGATGCATCCGTCGCAGCCGTCCTTCACGCAGGCTGAAGCCGCGATCGCCAGCCGCCTGCTGACGATCCTGGAGCCGCATTTCGACGTCTCCACGCGCAAGCTCTACGCCAAGACGTTCAACCGCGATCTCGACCGGCTCGACGTCGCCTCCGACGAGCAGGTCAAGTACCGCAAGCTGTTCAAGCTCGAACTCGACGAGCGCTATCGGCTGGCAAAGCTGCGCATCGTCGGCCGCGCCAACAACCGCGACATCCTGCTCGCCGACTACCCGCAGTTCTTCCTCGAGGACTTCTCGAACTTCCTCGCCGTCCTAGTCGCGCGCTGGAAGCGGCGCTGGGGCCCGGTCGACGAGGCATTGCGCGTCTTCTGCAAGCTCATGCTCACCGACATCTCCTTTTCGCTCGCCTGCTTCGACGACGCGCTGGAAAGGGACGTCGACGATCGGCTCGGCGCGCTCGAACAGGCCTTTCGCAACGGCATTGGCGAACGCATCTCGGCGATCGAGGCGAGCATGGGCGATGTCGCCGGCTTCTCGGGCCAGCTTTCGACCAAGGCCGGCGCAACTTTGTCAGCCCTGTCAGGCACGCAGGAGCGGCCCGAGCAGGTCGCCGCCTCCGTCGCCGAGATCGTCGCGGCGACACGGCAGTTCGAACTCGCCAGCGCCCGCATCTCCCAGGAAACGGCGGGTTCGAGCCGCGCCACCCAGGCGGCGAATGCCGAATGCCACGCGATCAGCGACAGCGTCGCCTTGCTGCAGCAGGCCAGCGACCGTATCGGCAGCCTGGTCGAATTGATCCGCAGCCTGGCCGCGCAGACCAATCTGCTGGCGCTCAACGCCACCATCGAGGCCGCCCGCGCCGGCGAGGCGGGCAAGGGCTTCGCCGTGGTCGCGGCCGAGGTCAAATCGCTCGCCACAGCCACCAACAACGCGACGCAAACCATCCGCCAGGGCGTCGGCGAGGTCGTCGATGCCGGGCGCGCCATTGGGGAAGCCGTGCGCGGGCTCGGCCAGACCATGCAGACGTTGCAGGATAGTGCCGGCGTCGTCGCCGAATCGGTCGCCGGGCAGGCCAGCCATATCCGCTCGATCGCCGAGCGTGCCGAAAGCTCGTCCTCGGGCGTCGACGCCATCGCGCATCATGCCGCACTGGTCGAGGGCCTTGCCCGTGAAGCGGCTGCGCTGGCCCAGCAGGTCGACGGCCGCGTCCGGGCGACCTCGTCGCAATCGCTGGCGCTGGAGCAGTCGATCGGTGATTTCCTCGGCGCGATGGGCAAGGCGCGCGCCGAAAAACGCGGGCGGATCCGCCAGACCGGCTGATCCCTCCCATCACGCAAGGCGATGGGACAGCTCCGGCGCAGGCTGCTAGTCTTGACCGCAACAAGCCGACATGAGGGAGCAGCGCCCTATGGATCTCGCCGGGCTTCTGGTTTTCGCCGGTGTCTATTTTCTCGCCGTCGCCTCGCCGGGGCCGGGCATCGCCGCGATCGTGGCGCGCTCGCTCTCGACCGGGTTCCGGCGCGCCGTGCCCTTCGTGCTCGGCATCGCCGCGGCCGACCTGATCTGGCTGACCTTCTCGGCGCTCGGCTTGACGCTGCTGATGCAGAGCTTCCACGGGCTCTTCCTGGCGATCAAATATGCCGGCTGCGCCTATCTCATCTATCTCGCCTGGAAGCTCTGGACCGCACCGGTGAAGAGCCTGGAGGATCAGCCGGCAATGGGCGGCGAGGGCATCCGCCTCTTCCTCGGCGGCCTGGCGCTGACGCTCGGCAACCCCAAGGTGATGGTGTTCTTCATCTCGATCCTGCCGCTGGTCGTCGACCTCAAGGCGCTGACGCCGCTCGCCTTCGTCGAAGTCACCGTGCTGACCATGTTGATCATCAACACCACCCTGCTCGGCTACGCTTTCCTGGCCGACAGGGCGCGGCGACTAGTGTCGAGCCCCAAGACGATGCGCCGGATCAACCGCATCACCGGCGGCGTGATGGCGGGCGCTGCAGCGGCGATCGCGGCGCGTGGCTGAGATGGCGGGCAAGGCCGGGGCGCCGCACGCCATCGCACTAGAGGACTGGACCGAAACGCCCGGCGCCTGGCATGGCGAGGTGCAGGACTTCGGTGGCGAGGTCTCGCTGATCTTCGTCCGGGCCGAGCCGGGCAAAGGGCCGCGGCTGCACAGCCACCCCTATCCCGAGACCTTCATCGTGCGAGCCGGGCGGGCGCTCTACACGATCGGCGAGCGAGAAATCGAGGCCGGGCCGGGAGAGATCCTGGTGGTTCCGGCCGGCGTGCCGCATAAATTCCGCAGCCTCGGGCCGGAGACGCTGGAGTCGATCGACATCCACGCCAGCGAGCGCTTCATCACCGACTGGCTGGAATAGCGGTCAGCGCCCGCCGGCTGCCGCGATCAATTTGGCGACCTCGCTCTGGCCGCGCTTGCGGGCATGCTGGAGCGGGCTGATGCCGTCCTTGTCGGCGAGATTGGGATTGGCGCCGGCATCGAGCACGAGCTTCGCCACCTGCTGATGGCGCGGGCCGCCATCGCCGAGGATCACGATCTCCAGAAGGCAGGTCCAGCCGAGATTATTGACGTGATTCACGTCGATGCCTGATGTCAGGAGCAACTTGGCCGTCTCGACATGAGCGCGCTCGCAGGCCGGGATCAGCGCATTGCCGCCATAGCGATTGCGGATCGTGAGGTCTGGCTTGAGCGGTAGCATCGCCGCGATGATCTCGGTGCGGCCGCTGGCGCCGGCGAGCAGCCAGGGCGTGTCCTGGTTTGCCGCCTGGGCATTCGGGCTGGCGCCCGCCGCGAGCAGCGCCTTGGCGACAGCGGCGTGGTTGCCGGCGACGGCGAGCAGGAGCGGCGTCTGGCGCTGGCCGTCGCGCTGTTCGAGATCGGCCTTGGCGGCGATCAGGCGGTTCACCGCGGCGAGATCGCCACGGCTCGCAGCTTCGAGCAAGCCATCTCTCGCCTCGCTTGCTCCGGTCATCAGCAGCACTCCCGCCAGGATCGCGGCGGCCCGCGGCAACCGCTTCATCGCCCGCTGTCGAGCAGGCGCCCGACCACCTTGGCGGTGTAATCCACCATCGGCACGATCCGGGCATAGTTCAGCCGGGTCGGGCCGATGATGCCGACGACGCCGACGATGCGCTGGCCGCCATCGCGGAAGGGCGCGGCGATGATCGAGGAACCCGACATCGAGAACAGCTTGTTCTCCGAGCCGATGAAGATGCGCACGCCGTCGCCGGCTTCGGCCCGCGAGAGCAGGTCGATCAGCTCGGTCTGCGTCTCCAGATCGGCGAAGAGCAGGCGGATGCGCTCGAGATCCTCCTGCGCCTTCAGATCCTCGAGCAGATTGGCCTGGCCGCGCACGATCAGGTGGCGGTCGCCCGAGGGGCCGGAGGTCGTGGCGATGCCCGTCTCGACCAGCCTTGCGGTCAGCTCGTCGAGTTCGCGCTCCATCTCTATGCGGCTGTCGGCGATCTCGCGGCGAAGCTCGTCCAGCGTCTTGCCGACGATGCGGGCATTGAGGAAGTTCCCGGCCTCGACCAGCGCCGATGCCGGCAGGCCCGCCGGCAGCGCCAGGATGCGGTTCTCGACCGTGCCGTCATCGGCGACGAGCACGGCGAGCGCGCGGCCGGCATCGAGCCGGACGAACTCGATATGGCGCAGGCGGGCATTGGCCTTGGTGGTGACGACGACGCCGGCGCCGCGCGACAGGCCCGACAGCAGAGCGGAAGCCTCGGTCAGCGTCTGGTCGAGCGAGCGGTTGCTGGCGGCGGCCCTGATCTGCGCCTCGATGCGACCGCGCTCGTCCGAGGTGAGGTTGCCGACCTCCATCATGCCGTCGACGAAGAAGCGCAGCCCGCGCTCGGTCGGCAGCCGCCCGGCCGAGGTATGCGGGGCGTAGATCAGCCCGGCCATCTCCAGATCGGTCATGACATTGCGCACCGTCGCCGGCGACAGCGCGATCGGCAGCAGGCGGGCGATGTTGCGCGAGCCGACCGGCTCGCCGGTCGTGAGATAACCGTCGACGATCTGGCGAAAGATCTCGCGCGAGCGCTGGTCGATCTCGACCAGGCCGCCGGGCGAATCCGGGCGGATATGGGCGCTCATCGCCTGGTGAACAGCCTCGTGACCATGCCCCATTGTCCCCGGCGCGGGCGGCCGGATCAAGCCCTTGCGCGCCCTCGCCTTGCCGCTGTCGTGCTAAGCGCCTACAAGCCGCGGACTTCAGAAGACAGGATGACATGATGAGACCCTCGAAGCGCGCAGCCGACGAGATGCGCAAGGTCACGCTGGAACGCGGCGTGGTGCGCTATGCCGAAGGCTCATGCATGGTCACCTTCGGCGAGACCAAGGTGCTCTGCGCCGCGACCGTCGAGGAAAAGGGGCCGCCCTGGCTGCGCGGCACCGGCAAGGGTTGGGTCACCGCCGAATATTCGATGCTGCCGCGCGCCACGCATGAGCGCACCCGCCGCGAGGTCACCTCGGGCAAGCCGTCCGGTCGGACGCAGGAGATCCAGCGCCTGGTCGGACGCTCGCTTCGCGCGGTGGTCGACCTGACCGCGATCGGCGAGCGCCAGATCGTCGTCGACTGCGACGTGCTCCAGGCCGATGGCGGGACCCGCACCGCCTCGATCACCGGCGCCTGGGTCGCGCTGCACGACGCGCTGAAGTGGATGGAGGGGCGCGGCATGCTGAAGGGCGCCAATCCGCTGAAGGACCATGTCGCCGCCGTCTCCTGCGGCATCGTCGCCGGCAATCCGGTGATCGATCTCGACTATGTCGAGGATTCCGGCGCGCAGACCGACGCCAACTTCGTCATCACCGGCGCCGGCGGCCTCGTCGAGGTGCAGGGCACGGCCGAGGGTGCGCCTTTCAGTGAGGACGAGCTGATGGCCCTGCTGAAGCTCGCCAAGGGCGGCATCGGCAAGCTGGTCGCCCTGCAGAAGGCTACGGTGGCCTGACGCCATGAGCGAACCCCGCCTCCTCGCCGGCAAGGTCGTGATCGCGACCCACAACCAGGGCAAATTGCGCGAGATGCGCGAATTGATGGCGCCCTATGGGATCGAGCTGGTCTCGGCCGGCGAGCTCGGCCTGCCCGAGCCCGAGGAGGACGGCTACATGTTCGCCGAGAACGCCGCGATCAAGGCGGTCGCAGCCGCCAAGGCCTCCGGCCTGCCGGCGCTCGCCGACGATTCCGGCATCTGCATCGACGCGCTCGACGGCGCGCCCGGCCTGTTCTCGGCCAACTGGGCCGGACCGGGCAAGGACTTCAAGCCGGCCATGGCGCGCGTGCTCGCCGAGCTGGCAAAACGCGGCGCGACCATGCCGGAGCAGCGCAAGGCGCATTTCGTCTCGGCTTTGGTGATTGCCTGGCCGGACGGGCATCAGGAATTGTTCGAGGGCCGTGTCTTCGGTGAGATCGTCAGCGAGCCGCGCGGCGACAAGGGCTTCGGCTATACGCCGATTTTCAAGCCGGCCGGCCATGACAGGACGTTCGGCGAGATGAGCAATATCGAGAAGAGCGGCGATGGCACCGCTCTGTCTCATCGTGCCCGCGCTTTTGCGCTGCTCGCCGCCGCCTGCCTGAGGAAGCCCGCTTGACGTCCGCAGCCGCCTTGGCGCGGCGGCCCGGCATGCCGGCACACCCGACCGTGGGTGCCGGCTTTGCCGTTTATGTGCACTGGCCGTTCTGCCTGGCCAAATGCCCGTATTGCGACTTCAACTCCCATGTCCGGCACCAGCCGCCGGACCAAGCACGCTACATCGCCGCCTTCCGCCGAGAGATCGCCCAGCGCGCCGCACTCGCGCCCGGACGCACGGTCTCCTCGATTTTCTTTGGTGGCGGCACGCCCTCGCTGATGGAAGGCGCGACCGTCGGCGCGATCCTCGATGCGATCGGCGAACACTGGACCGTCGCGCCCGACTGCGAGATCTCGCTGGAGGCCAATCCGACCAGCGTCGAGGCCGGCCGCTTCCGCGATTTCCGCGCAGCCGGCGTCAACCGCGTCTCGCTCGGCGTGCAGGCGTTGAACGATGCCGATCTCAAGGCGCTCGGCCGGATGCATTCGGCCCAGGAAGCGCTCGATGCTGTCGCGATCGCCCGGCGCTATTTCGAGCGCTATTCCTTCGACCTGATCTATGCCCGCTCGCCGGAGCAGACGCCGGCGCTGTGGCAGGCCGAGCTCGAGCTGGCGATCAGCCATGCCGCCGAGCATCTCTCGCTCTACCAGCTCACCATCGAGCCCGGCACGGCCTTCGACCAGCTCTTCCGCGCCGGCAAGCTCGCCATTCCCGATCCCGATGCGGGCGCGGCGCTCTACGAGCTGACGCAGGAGATCACGGCCAAGCACGGCCTGCCGGTCTACGAGATCTCGAACCATGCCCGGCCGGGCTCGGAATGCCGGCACAACCTAGTCTACTGGCACTATGGCGAATATGCCGGTGTCGGGCCGGGCGCCCATGGCCGGCTGGTGACGGCAGACGGCCGCTATGCCCAATCGACCGAGAAGCGACCGGAAGCCTGGCTGGAGCGAATCGAGGCCGGCGGTGACGCGCTGATCGAGAACGAGAAGCTCTCTGCCGAAGCGCAGGGCGACGAATACCTGCTGATGGGTCTGAGACTCGTCGAAGGCATCGATCTCGACGTCTTCGAGGGGCTGGCCGGCCGCAAGCTCAACGGCAACCGGATCGGCAGCCTGATCGCCGAGGGCTTCCTCGCCCGCAAACCGAATGGCCGCCTCGCCGCGACGCCGGAAGGTGCGCTCTTGCTCGACGCACTGGTCGCCGATCTCGCGGCCTGAGGATTGATCGCGGCCGTGCTCTCCGGACTCGGTATCATTAAACCGATTTAGGTGAATGAGAAGCCCTGCTGGGACAGGGCTCGCTATGACCGGGCGGTCGCCTTCCGCCACGTCACCGCCGCAATCGGCGCCCCCGATGCCCGGGTAAAGAACGGCACAGTTCAACCTAGGGAGGTCACCGATGCAAAAAAGCACGATCGATGAATCACGTCCCGCATTGTCACGACGCCGCCTGTTGCAGGCCGCGGGAGCCGGAGCGCTCGTAGCCGCCGCCGATACGGCCTTGGCACAAGCCCCAGCCGCCCGGCCCGGCCCACCCAGCACGATCACCACGCCGCCGCGCGATTTCAGCCGCAGCGGCGCGCCAACCACCTATTTCTGGGATCCCGACGTCATCGCCGTCGATCCCGCCTTCGAGGGGCTGGCCCAGCCCAATGCACCGATCCAGCGGCTCTGGACCGGGGCACTCTGGGCGGAAGGCCCGGCTTGGAATGCGCAGGGGCGCTATCTCGTCTGGAGCGACATCCCGAACAACCGGCAGATGCGCTGGCTCGAGGATGATGGCCGCGTCAGCGTCTTCCGGACGCCGTCGGGCAACAGCAACGGCAACAGCTTCGACTTCCAGGGCCGGCAGCTCTCCTGCGAGCACCTGAACCGCCGTGTCGTGCGCTACGAGCTCGACGGCTCGGTGACGATCCTCGCCGACAAGTTCGACGGCAAGCGGCTGAATTCACCGAACGACGTCGTGCAGCATCCCGACGGCAGCTACTGGTTCACCGATCCGCCCTATGGCGGCCAGCTCTATGAGGGCGCGCCCGATGCGGCCGGTGGGCCGAGCAACACCAGCGGCAAGATCAATCCACGCCTCGGCCAGCCGCCGGAGATCGGCTTCTACAAGCGGGAATTGCCGACGAACTGCTACCGGATCGATCCGAGCGGCCGGGTCGACCTCGTCGTCACCGAGCAACAGGTGCCCGATCCGAACGGCCTGTGCTTCTCGCCGGACTTCAAGAAGCTCTACGTCGCCTCGACCGGCAAGGGCCCGGGCGACACCGGCCCCGGCGGCAAGGGCGACATCCACGTCTTCGATGTTGGCGCCGACAACAAGCTCTCCAACGGCAAGCTGTTCTCCGACTGCATGGTCGACGGGGTGAAATGCGGGCCGGACGGTTTGCGCTGCGACGTGCAGGGCAATCTCTGGGCCTCCAGCAATGCCGGGCGCGCGGTCGGCTACAATGGCGTGCTCTGCTTCAACCCGGAGGGCAAGCTGATCGGTCGCATCCGGCTGCCGGAGGTCTGCGGCAATGTCTGCTTCGGTGGACCCAAGCGCAACCGGCTGTTCATGGCGGCGAGCCAGTCGCTCTATGCGGTCTATTTGGGCACGCAGGGGGCGGCGCCGGGCTGAGGATAGCCCGGCTCAGGCCTCGCCTTGCTCCGGCTCGGGCCGGTCCTGCTCCGCAGGATCGGCCTCGGCTTTTACGTCCCGCGTCTCCTGCCCGGCATAGAGCTTCGGCAGATGGGTCTCGTACCAGGCCTTCAGCTCGGCAAGTGCCGGCTGTTCAAGATTGCGGCGCAGATAGGCCTCGATGCGTGGCAGGTGCTTGAGATAGCCGGGCTTGCCGTCGCGGCGGTCGAGGCGGGCGAAGATGCCGGCGATCTTGGTGTTGCGCTGGGCGCCGAGGATCGCATAGGCGCGGGCGAAACCCGGTACGTCGAAGCTCGGATCGGTGCCGCGGCGCGCCCCCGCATAGGCGGCGAGCAGGCGCAATTCCAGCGCTGCGGGTACGTCGACCCGGGCATCCTGCCCGAGCGCTACTAGATCATAGCCGGGATGGCCGAGCACCGCGTCCTGGAAATCGATCAGGCCGAGCCTGGCATGGCCGACACGGTCGGCCAGCCAGAGCAGGTTCGGCGAGTGATAATCGCGCAAGGTCCAGGTCGCCGGCGTCTCGAAGAGCTCGTCGAAGAGCTTGTCCCAGATCCGGCTGAACTCGGCCCGCGTCACAGCCGGCAAGGTCACCCCGGCAATGTGCGGGGCATACCAGTCGAGCACCAGCTCGGTCTCGATCGCGAGCGCCTCGCGGTCATAGTCCGGCAGGACATGGTCGCGCCCTTCCGCCACCGGCAGGATCGTCGGCAAGGCGTGCCGATGCAGTTCGGCAAGCAGGCGGGCCGCGGCCTCGTAGCGCTCCGGAATCGGGCCGTCCGCATCCACGACCGGCTCGGCGCCGAGATCCTCGGTGATCAGGAGACCGGTGACGAGGTCCTGCGCCAGGATCTCTGGCGCGGAGAGGCCGAGCGAGCGCAGGCCCTTGTCCATGGCGACGAAGGCGTCGACGGTTTCCGCGAGATGGGCGATGGCGCTGTAGGGCTTGCCCTGGCGGATCGCCGGCCCGTCCGCGCGCGGCGGCGAGATCATCAGGATCGCGGTTTCGCCCGACGGCCTGATCAGGCGCTCATAGGCGCGGCTCGAAGCGTCGCCGAGCATGAATTCGCGCTTGGCCTCGCTCCAGCCGGCCTCGTCGATCAGCCGGCGCGCGCCGATCGCGAGCGCCAGCCGCTGGCGCCAGAGCACGCCGCCGGAGAGCGTCGCGATCCGGCCCTGCTCGGGATTGTCGGGATCGACCTCGAGCACGATATCGAGCCGACGGCCCGCCGGCAGGCGCGTTCCGGCCCGATCCGGCCATTCGACGATGGTGACGGCGAGGTCGAGGTCCTCGATCAGGCCGATATCGTCGAGCTCGTCGGGCGAGCGGACGCGATAGAGATCAGCGTGGAGCAGGAGGCCGCGTGGGCTGTCATAGCTCTGCACCAGGGTAAAGGTCGGGCTCGGCGCCTCCAGCGCCGGATCATCGGCAAGGCGGCGCAGCATCGCCCGCGCCAGCAGCGACTTGCCGGCGCCGAGATGGCCGGAGAGCGCGACGATGTCGCCGGTCTTCAGGATGTCGGCAATGTCCTCGGCCAGCCGCACCGTTGCGGTCTCGCTCGGCAGGATGACGACATGGGTGCCCGCCCGCGCAGCCTCGTCACTCATTCAGCAGCGTCCGAGATGCGCATGCCCTCGGGCGGAAAGACGGCGGTGACGCGCGTGCCCTGGCCCAGCGCCGAATCGAGCTCGACGCGGCCGCCATGCAGTTCGACGATCGAGCGCACCATCGACAGGCCGAGCCCGACGCCGCGATGGCGCGACCCGAGCGAATGGCTCTCGAAGCGGTCGAATACCTTCTCCTTGACCTCGTCCGGGATGCCGCGGCCCTCGTCGGCGACGGTGATGCGGATCTCGCCGCCATAGCGGCCGGCGCTGACACGGATGGTCTGGCCCGGCTGCGAGAAGCCGATCGCGTTGGAGAGCAGGTTGAACAGGATCTGGCGCAGGCGCTTGGGATCGGCGCGCAGCGGCCCGGTCTGAGGGGCGATGTCGACCTGCAGCTTGAGCTTGCTGTCGGCGAGGCGGTCCTGCAGCCCGGTCGCGGCCTGGGCAATGGTCTTGGCGACATCGACCTCCTCGAGATCGAGGGCGAGCGCGCCATTGTCGATCGAGGCGAGATCGAGAATGTCATTGATGATGGCGAGCAGCGCCCCGGAGGAGCGCACGATATGGCCGGCATAGTCGCGCTGCTTGTCGTTCAGCGCGCCCACCGTCTCCTCGCCGAGCAATTGCGCGAAGCCGATGATGTTGGTCAGCGGCGAGCGCAGTTCGTAGGAGACGTGGTGGACGAATTCCTCGCGCAGCCGCGAGACGCGCTCCAGGGCGTCGTTGCGCTCGGTCAGCGCCCGCTCGACGTTCACGCCGGCGGTGACGTCGGCGAAGGTGATCAGCGTCGCGCCGTCGGGCAGCGGTGCGGCGGTGCAATCGAGCACCATGCCGTCGCGGCGCTCCATATGGCAGCGATAGTCCTCGCGCGCATCGCGCACGCCGGCGACGGCGCTGCGGATCTCGGTCCAGACGGCATCATCCGGGAAGAGCGGCCGGCTCAGGGCCACGACCTCGTCGATATGCGGCGACGCAGCGGCGCGCTCGGGCGAGAGCTTCCAGAGCTGGGCGAAGGCCGGGTTGGAGAGCTTGAGGCGGCCATCCGAGCCGAACACGGCGACGCCTTCGCGCAGTGAGTCGAGCGTCTCGCGCTGGGTGCGCGAGAGCGCGTTGAAGCGCGATTCGAGGGTGAAACGCTCGGTCTCGTCATCGAAAAGATAAGTGACGCCGCCCTGCGGGTTCGGGCTGGCGACGACATGGACGGTACGCCCGTCAGGCAGGTACCACCAGTCCTCGCTGGCGCGCGTCGCGGTATAGGCGGCGTGGACCTGGGCTTTCCAGGTGCGGTAGTCGCCGAGCTCGGGCAGGCGGCGTTCGGTCCGCAGGCGATCGAGGATCTCGCCATCGCCCGGGCTCGAATCGAGGAAGCCGGGGTCGAGCGACCAGAGCACCTCGTAGCCGCTGTTGCGATAGACCAGACGCTGCGAAGCGTCGAAGACGGCGACGCCGGTCTTCAGCCGGTCGAGGGTGCGCACATGCGCATCCATCTGGCGCTGCAGGTCGGCGCGGACCGCCTCCAGCTCGCTCATATCGGTGGCGATGCCGGCATAGCCCGAGGGCGTCGGCGTCTCCATGACATCGACGATGCGGCGCTGACCAGCCATCACCACCGGCGCGCGCAGCTGGAAGACGCGGCCGTCCTTGCGAGCCTTGGCAGCCGCCTCGCGCTCGCTGCGGTCGAACAGGTCGAGCCCGGCCGTGACCGCCTGCTGGCTGTCCGAAGCCTCGACGGCGCGGGCATAGGCGGCGTTGACCCAGGTCAGGCGGCCATCAGTGGCGCGCATCCAGACAGGTTGCGGCACACCGGCGAGCAATGTCGTGAGCGCGGCATGGTCGCTGGCGAGCTTGCTCAGCTCGCCTTCCAGCGCCAGCGCCCGGGCGCGCTCGCCGTCGACCTCGCGCAGGCGGATCACGGCGCGGCCGGCAACCGGCCGCCCTTCTGCATCGACATAGCGGCCAGCCTTGGCCTTGAAGGTGAAGGCGAAGGCCTCGCCGTGCTCCTTGAGGGCCTCGGTCGCGAGTTCGAGCCGTTTCGCTTCGGCTGGCGGCGCCCAGCTGCCATAGGCCAGCGCCGGGGCGGAGCCGCCGATGCCGAGGAAGCCGCTGTCGCCCTCGACCATCGGGCTCGCCTTCGGCCCGTCCCAGCTCAACACAACCTGCCGGTCGGCCGCCAGAAGAGCGCCCAGCCGGTCCTGGTGGCCGCGCGTCGCCTCGAGCCCGGCGGCGAGCTCGCCTTCCCGCCTTGTCCAGCGCGAGCGCTCGCGGACATAGAGGATCGACGTGGTGGTGGCGAAGACGACGAGCCCGACGAAGATCAACGAAAGGCCGCCGGTGCTGAGCCAGTCGGCCCGCATGGGAAGCAACGCCTCGGCCTGGGCGAGAGCGGGAGCCGGCGCGGCGCCGGCAAGCCCGGGCAGGAGGAAGCGGACCGCTCCGTTCATCTCCCATCCGGCCTGCTTTGCCCGTCTCATTCTCGCGTCCATCCTGTCCCAAGCCAGCCTATGGCCGTGATCGGCAGGGTGTCGCCAACACGACAGCCGGCCATGGTTCCCCTGAAGGACCCACACCCGCAACCCCCGCAAAGCCACCGCTGCACGAAACCGGGCGCCGCATGCGAAGCCTGCCGGCAGCCCGAATCAGTGCCACTGTAATCACCGCAGGACTCCGGCAGGAAGTGCTTAATCGACAGTAAAGGCCGAATGGCGACGGCAGAGCTCGGCGCCAAACGGAACGGGTCCACAAGTTGATGCCAACCGGGCGCGAGCATCTATTAGTAGTACCCAAAGCGGCGAACACCCCCAGAATGCAAAAGAGCCCGGCACGAGGCCGGGCTCCTTGAGAGCAGGTGTGACATCCGGAAGGACAGGATCCGGATGACGCGATGCGCCGCCGCCCGGATCCAGCCGGGCAGAACCCGGATCAGTAGCGGTAGAGCTCCGGCTTGAACGGGCCGGTCTGCGCCACGCCGATATACTTCGCCTGGGCGTCGTTGAGCTTGGTCAGCTTGGCGCCGACCTTGGCGAGGTGAAGCGCCGCGACCTTCTCGTCGAGATGCTTGGGCAGGGTATAGACCTTGTTCTCGTACTTGCTGTGGTGGTTCCAGAGCTCGACCTGGGCCAGCGTCTGGTTCGAGAACGAGCAGGACATCACGAAGGAGGGGTGGCCGGTCGCATTGCCGAGGTTCACCAGGCGGCCTTCCGAGAGCAGGATGATGCGCTTGCCGTCGGGGAACTCGATCTCGTCGACCTGCGGCTTGACGTTGTCCCACTTGAAGTTCTTGAGGCCGGCGACCTGGATCTCCGAGTCGAAGTGGCCGATGTTGCAGACGATGGCGCGGTGCTTCATCGCGCGCATGTGGTCGACGGTGATGACGTCGAGATTGCCGGTCGCGGTCACGAAGATGTCGGCGCGCGGCGCGGCGTCCTCCATGGTGACGACCTCGTAGCCCTCCATCGCCGCCTGCAGGGCGCAGATCGGATCGATCTCGGTGACGAGCACGCGGCAGCCGGCCTGGCGCAGCGAGGCGGCCGAGCCCTTGCCGACGTCGCCATAGCCGGCGACGACCGCGACCTTGCCCGACATCATCACGTCGGTGCCGCGGCGGATGGCGTCGACCAGCGACTCGCGGCAGCCATAGAGGTTGTCGAACTTCGACTTGGTGACGCTGTCGTTGACGTTGATCGCCGGGAACGGCAGGCGGCTGGCCTTGGCGAGCTCGTAGAGGCGGTGCACGCCCGTGGTGGTCTCCTCGGAGACGCCCTTGATCGCGGCGCGGGTCTTGGTGAACCAGCCCGGATTGGCCTTCAGCTCGCGCTTGATCAGCGCGAAGAAGATCGTCTCTTCCTCATTGCCCGGCTTGTCGAGGAAGGCGGCGTTGCCGGCCTCGGCCTCGGCGCCGAGGATGATCAGCATGGTCAGGTCGCCGCCATCGTCGAGGATCATGTTCGGGGTGCCGCCGTCGCCCCAGGTCGCGGTGCGCAGCACGTACTCCCAGTACTCTTCCAGCGTCTCGCCCTTGATGGCGAAGACCGGGGTGCCGGTGGCGGCGATCGCGGCGGCGGCGTGGTCCTGGGTCGAGAAGATGTTGCAGGACGACCAGCGGACGTCGGCGCCGAGTTCCTTCAGGGTCTCGATCAGCACAGCGGTCTGGATGGTCATGTGCAGGCAGCCGGCGATGCGGGCGCCCTTGAGCGGGGCCTTGCCCTTGTGCTCAGCGCGGATCGCCATCAGGCCCGGCATCTCGTCCTGGGCCATGTTGATTTCCTTGCGGCCGTAATCCGCAAGCGCGATGTCCTTGACGACGTAATCCTGCTTCGACACGGGAGCGCTCCAATCGATCGTGCTTTGAATGACGGCGCGCTCTCTAGCAGGGCCTCGGGGAGAAGGCAATCAAAGATATAAAGATGTCTTTATGTGCCACCGTATGTGACCTATTGCCGCCAGCGCCGCTCGCGCATGGCGCGCAAGGAAATCCGCCCTCTGAACAGCAGCACGAAAAAGCAGACCAGCATGGCCACGGAACCGATGGCTTTGACGAACGCCATCGATGCGACGACAGAAGCCCACACGTTGAGCGCCTATTCGCCCTCGCCGAACCGATCGGCGACGAGCGCGCCCAGCGCCTGCAGCGCTTCCTTCGCCTCCGTGCCCTTGGCGACGACGGTGATGGTCGAGCCGATACCGGCGCCCAGCGTCAGGATGCCCATGATCGAGGTCGCGCCGACCGTCTCGCCGCAGCGCGACACGGTGATATCGGCATCGAACTGGCTGGCACATTGCACGAATTTCGCCGTGGCGCGGGCGTGCAGGCCCTTCTTGTTGATGATCGGGAACTCGCCATAGACGGCGCCGGCCGGAATCTCGACCTCTGTGCAGTCGCAATCCTCGTCGCGAATCTCGTCTTCGCGCATGCCTTGCACGCCGAACCTCATTTGCCCGCAAGCACGCGGCTGGCCACCGTGATGTATTTCCGGCCCGCATCCTGCGCGCTGCTGACGGCTTCGTCGAGGGTCTTCTCCTCGCGCACGCTGGCGAGCTTGATCAGCATCGGCAGGTTGACGCCGGCGACGACGTCGATCCGGCCCGGTTCCATCACCGAGATGGCGAGATTGGAGGGCGTGCCGCCGAACATGTCGGTCAGGACGATGACGCCGCTGCCGTTCTCGACCTGCTCCACCGCCGCGATGATGTCGCGTCGGCGGCCCTCCATATCGTCATCGGGTGCGATGGCGATGGTGGCGAGGTTGGCTTGCGGGCCGACGACATGTTCGAGCGCGGCGCGGAATTCCGTCGCCAGGTGCCCATGCGTGACAAGCACGAGTCCGATCATTCAGTACCACCGGAGAGCGCCCATCGGCGCCCGGACAAGGTCGCGGTTTATGCGGCAGGTGCGAAAGATAGGCAAGGCTTGTCTCGAACTCCTCGAAACCAATTCACCCCGGACCGGCGAATAGCGCAAGCGCCGCAAGCACTAGACGTTCGTCGCCGGCCCTCGGAAACACGGATAATCGCGGCAGCGCGATCCCGGCGATGGTCTCGACCAGCGCCTCCGGCTCCGGCATGCGTTTGGGTTCGGCACCACAATCGACGACAAGTCGGACCACCGCGGCTGCGAGATGCGGTTCCGGCGTCAATCCGAGCCCGCGCCGCTCGACCAGCCCCTCGATCGGCGGTACCGGCGAAGCGAGGAGGCGGCCGGCCCGGACCGCGACTTCGGTCCGGTCATCGGCGATCAACCTGGCGAAGCGGCCCTGGAGCTGTGCCAGGCCGACCAATGCCAGCGCCAGGCTCGACTTGCCGGCGCCCGATGGACCGCGGATCAGGATTCCGGCCTCGCCGATCACGACGGCACTGGCATGCAGGCGCAGCGGGGACGGAGTGCTCATGCCGGCTGCACCGCTGCCGGCAGGCGCACGATGAAGCGGGCGCCGAGCCGCTTGTCCTCACCCTCAGACTGCTCGGATGCGTAGCGGTTCTCGGCCCGGATCGTGCCGCGATGGGCTTCGACGATCTGGCGCGAGATCGACAGGCCGAGCCCGGAATTCTGGCCGAAGCCGCTCTCCGGCCGGTCGGTGTAGAAGCGCTCGAAAATCCGCTCCAGCGCATGCGGCGGAATGCCCGGGCCGTCATCCTCGATGGTGATCAGCACGTCGCCGGCGACGCGCGAGAGCTTGACCCTGACCGGCTTGTCGGCTGGCGAGAAGGAGCGGGCATTCTCGATCAGGTTGACGAAGACCTGGCCGAGGCGGGAATCGTGGCCGAGCACCCGGAAGGGATCGGCGCCCGGGCGCTGGCCGCGCCGGTCGACCGAGAGCTCGACGATAGGCTGACCCTCGCGACCGATCTGGTTCTGGACCGAAACGACCGCCTCGACGAGCTGAGCGACGTCGAGCGGAGCAGCATCGTCACGGGCGAGTTCGGCATCGAGGCGCGAGGCGTCAGAGATATCGGTGATCAGCCGATCCAGCCGTTTCACATCATGGCGGATGACCGCGAGCAGGCGACCGCGCGACTCCTCGCTCTTGGCCAGCGGCAAGGTCTCGACCGCGCTGCGCAGCGAGGTCAGCGGGTTCTTCAATTCATGGGCGACGTCGGCGGCGAAGCGCTCGATCGCCTCCATGCGATTGTAGAGCGCCTGGGTCATCTCGCGGAACGAGCCGGAAAGGTGGCCGATCTCGTCATGGCGGCTGGAGAAATCCGGAATCTCCTCGCGCGCCTTGACGCCGCGGCGCACGCGCTGGGCCGCGTCGGCGAGCTTGCGGATCGGCTCGGCGATGGTGCCGGCGAGCAATACCGACAGGATGATCATCACGCCGGCGGCGACGGCGAAGACCTGGAAGATGGCGTAGCGTTCGGAGGCGATGACGGCGTCGATATCGCCGCCTTGCGTCGAGAGCAGCAGCGCCCCGCGTACGGCCCGGAAGCGCTGCACCGGCACCGCCACCGAGACGATGGTCTCGCCGCGGGTGTTGACCCGCACCACGCTCGCCGGCGAACCGGCCAGCGCCCGGGCGACCTCGGTATAGGACTTGCCGTTGGCGTTGGCGAAATCGTCATAGGCCGGCACGTCGGCGCGGCCGAGCCGGTTGCGGAACATGTTCCAGGTGCGCTCGAGCAATGGCGGCTCGTCGCTCTCGCCGATGCGCGGCAGATCGAGCCGCAGGATGTCGCCGCGCGAATAGAGATTGCGCGAATCGAGCGTCAGCATCCCGTCCCTGTCGTAGATGCGGGCGCGCGTCTTGGTCGGCGTCACCAGCCGGCGCAGCAGCGGGGCGACCTTCTCCGGGTTGATCGAGAAATCGAGCGGATCCTCGGCGATCGCGCCGCTCTCGCCCGCCTGCATCTGCAGGAGCTTGTCCGGATCGATCGCGATCGTGTCGGTTTCGACCGTGGCCGAGGCGGCGATGGCACCGGCGATGATCTCGCCCTGGGTCAGCAGGCTCTGCACCCGCGCCTCGATCAGGCCCTCGCGGAACTGGTTGAGGTAGAGGAAGCCGACGAGGAGCGCGACGAGGCCGGCGAGATTGAGAACGACGATGCGCCGGGTCAGGCTGGAGGCGGCCCGCCCGGAGACGGCGCGCAGCATGCGGCGGCCGAACAGGGCGGCGCGACGCCGCAGCGTCAGCCCCGGCCGCGGCCCGCTCGCGCGGGCCCCCTCCTGTTCGATCGTAGCCATGAGCGGCTCATACCCTGTCCCGGCGCTCACGCAAATGCCGTAGCGAGCCGCGCCGGGGACGCTTCTCAGGTCTCCTTGAAGCGGTAGCCGACGCCGTAGAGCGTCTCGATCATGTCGAACTCGACATCGACCTGGTTGAACTTCTTGCGCAGACGCTTGATGTGGCTGTCGATGGTGCGGTCGTCGACATAGACCTCGTCGTCATAGGCCGCATCCATCAGGGCGTTGCGGCTCTTGACCACGCCCGGACGCTGCGCCAGCGACTGCAGGATCAGGAACTCGGTGACGGTCAGCGTCACCGGCTCGCCCTTCCAGGTGCAGGTGTGACGCTCCGGATCCATCCGCAGCAGGCCGCGCTCCAGCGCCTTGGCGTCCTCGGTGCGGACGGTCGCGGTCGCGTCGCGCGCGCCGGCCCGGCGCAGGATCGCCTTGACCCGCTCGACCAGCAGGCGCTGCGAGAAGGGTTTGCGGATGAAGTCGTCGGCGCCCATCTTCAGGCCGAAGAGCTCGTCGATTTCCTCGTCCTTCGAGGTCAGGAAGATCACCGGCAGGTCCGACTTCTGGCGCAGGCGGCGCAGCAGCTCCATCCCGTCCATGCGCGGCATCTTGATGTCGAAGATGGCCAGGTCGGGCGGATTCTGCTTCAGCCCATCCAAAGCCGAGGCGCCATCCGTGTAGGTCTGGATGCGATAGCCCTCGGCCTCCAATGCGATCGAAACCGAGGTCAGGATGTTGCGGTCGTCGTCGACCAGCGCAATGGTTGGCATAAGCTTTTCCGGCTCTTTGTTTCTTGGCGTTGCAATCAACAGGGTCCACTCTCGCGCGAGAACGGCCAAAGCATGGCTGCAATCTAGCCAAGCCAAGGCGCTTTCGCTACGTCTCGCGTCAGAAAACCCTTAAGACGGCGAAAAGTGCCATGGCGAGCAATCCGATCAGGCCGACCGATGCCAGCGCACGCGGGCTCGCGCGCGGGTTGCTGCGCAGCGCGCGCTCCGGCTCCCTGGCGACGCTGACGCCGGAGGGGCACCCCTTCGCCAGCCTGACCAGCCTCGCGACCGACATCGACGGGACCCCGTTGATTCTGGTCTCCTCGCTGTCGGGGCACACCGGCAACCTCGTCGCCGATCCGCGCTGCTCGCTGCTGATCGCGCCCGGCGGCAAGGGCGACCCGCTCGCTCACGCGAGGATCACGCTGCTGGCCACGGCCGAAAAGGTCGAGCGCGAGACGGATTTCGGCCGGCGGGTGCGCCGGCGCTTCCTGGCGCGGCAGCCGAAAGCGTCCCTTTACGTCGATTTCCCCGATTTCTCCTTCTTCGCACTGAAACTGCAGCGCGCCAGCCTCAATGGCGGCTTCGGCCGCGCCTATGAGCTCGAGGCCGGCGACGTGCTCAGCGACTGCTCGCAGGCCGGAGCGCTGGTCGAGGCGGAGGAAGGCGCGGTCGCGCATATGAACGAGGACCATGCCGAGGCGATCAGGCTCTACGCCACCGGGCTGCTCGGCGGCGAGGAGGGTGCCTGGCGCCTCTCCGGCGTCGATCCCGACGGCGCTGACCTGATGCTCGGCGACAAGGCTCTGCGCCTGCCCTTCGACGAGCCGGTGACCACGCCGGACGCGCTGCGCAAGGCGCTGGTTTCGCTCGCCAGCAAGGCCCGCGAAGCGGCCTGAGCGCGGCGATTCACCACAGCTGAAAATTTAAACGATTTAAATCCACTCAGGTCATCCACCAGCTGCCCTCGTGACTTGAGCCGGCGTCATCATCCGCCTAAAGAGCCCTCCACTTCACCGGCCCATCGGGCCCATAGTGGGGTCCGCCCCGCTCCAATCACGACGCCGGCATCGCCTGGCGACGGCTTCTCGGCAGGAGGAATTGCCAGTGGAGACCATCGGTCACGTCAACCCGAACAGCGGCGCCGACAGCTTCGGCTTCCGCGGGCTCAAGGCGGTCTACTGGAACTTCGAGGCGGCGCGCCTCTATGAGGAATCGCTGCGGCGCGGCGAATCGCAGCTCGCCCGCGGGGGCGCGCTCTGCGCCGATACCGGCACCCATACCGGCCGCTCGCCCAAGGACAAGTTCGTCGTCAAGGACGCGCTGACCGAAAAGACTGTCTGGTGGGAGAACAACGGCGCGATCTCCTCGGAGCAGTTCGAGACCCTGCTCGCCGACTTCATCAAGCACGCCGAGGGCAAGGAGCTGTTCGCGCAGGATCTCTATGGCGGCGCCGATCCGGCGCACCGGGTCAAGGCGCGCGTCTTCACCGAATTCGCTTGGCACTCGCTCTTCATCCGCAACCTCTTGATCCGGCCCGAGGCCGGCGAGATCGCAGGTTACGTACCCGAACTGACGATCGTCGACCTGCCGAGCTTCAAGGCCGATCCGAAGCGCCATGGCTGCCGCAGCGAAACGGTGGTCGCGATCGATTTCTCGCGCAAGATCGTGCTGATCGGCGGTTCCGCCTATGCCGGCGAGATGAAGAAATCGGTCTTCACCTACCTGAACTACACGCTGCCGGCCAAGGGCGTGGTGCCGATGCACTGCTCGGCCAATGTCGGCTCCAAGGACGACCCGGCGATCTTCTTCGGCCTCTCCGGTACCGGTAAGACGACGCTCTCGGCCGACCCCGACCGCACCCTGATCGGCGACGATGAGCACGGCTGGTCGAAGGACGGCATCTTCAACTTCGAGGGCGGCTGCTACGCCAAGACGATCCGCCTCTCGGCCGAGGCCGAGCCGCAGATCTATGCGGCCTCGCAGCGCTTCGGCACGGTCCTCGAGAACATCGTGATGGATCCGATCTCGCGCGAGGTCGACTTCGATGACGAGACCAAGACCGAGAATACCCGCTCGGCCTATCCGCTCGACTTCATCCCGAACGCCTCGCGCTCGGGCCGTGCCGGCACGCCGAAGAACATCGTGATGCTGACCGCCGACGCCTTCGGCGTGATGCCGCCGATCGCCAAGCTGACCCCGGCCGAAGCGATGTACCATTTCCTCTCCGGCTACACCGCCAAGGTCGCCGGCACCGAACGCGGGCTCGTCGGTGTGCAGCCGGAGTTCTCGACCTGCTTCGGCTCGCCCTTCCTGCCGCGCCACCCGTCGGAATACGCCAACCTGCTGCGCGACTTCATCGCCAAGCACCATGTCGACTGCTGGCTGGTGAACACCGGCTGGACCGGCGGCGGCTACGGCACCGGCCGGCGCATGCCGATCCGCGTCACCCGGCGTCTGCTGACGGCAGCGCTCGACGGCTCGCTCAATCGCGCCGATTTCCGCCGGGATCCTTATTTCGGTTTCGCCGTTCCCACTTCGGTGCCCGGCGTCGAGCCCCATATCCTCTATCCCGTCAAGACTTGGGCTGACAAAGCCGCTTTCGCCGACACCGCCAAGAAGCTGATCGGCATGTTCGCCGAGAACTTCGCGAAGTTCGAGCCGCATGTCGACGACGCCGTGAAGGCCGCCGCGCCGACGAGTTCGCTGGCAGCTTGAGCGAACAGCACAGCATCATGTTATGAGAGGCGGCGATGAGCCGCCTCTTTTTCGTTCTCCTGCAGATTCTGCTGACGCTTGCGCTTCTTGGCACGGCCGCCTGGGGGGTCGGGCTTCTGATCTTCCGTCTGCCCGGTGCGATCGGAATCGCCGCCGCGATCGGCTTCGGCCTTGCCGGGCTCGCCGGCGCCATCGGCATCTGGACCGGCGCGCCGCGCCTGCCGCTCGCTTTCGCCGTGCTCTTCGTCGGCCTCATCGGCTGGTGGGCCGGCCTCAAGCCGTCGCATGAGCGCAACTGGATCCCTGAATTGGCGCGCCTGCCGCAGATGAATGTGGCCGACGGGCGTCTGACGGTGACCAATCTGCGCCATTTCACCTGGCGGACGGAGAGCGACTACGACCAGCGCTGGGAAACCCGCAGCTACGACCTGTCGCGCATTCAGGGCGCCGATCTCTTCCTGTCCTACTGGTCGGGCGAGGCGATCGCGCATCTGCTGATCAGCTTCCCCTTCGAAGGCAGCGAGCCGCTGACGATCTCGATCGAGATCAGGCGCGAGCAGGGCGAGGAGTGGTCGGCGCTGGCCGGTTTCTTCCGCAATTACGAGATGGCCTATGTCGCCGCCGACGAGCGCGACCTGATCGGCCTGCGGACCCAGGCGCGCGGCGAGGACACCCGCCTGTTCCGGCTCAACGCCTCGCCAGCGCAGGCGCGCGACCTGCTGCTCGCCTACGCCAAGGACATCAACCGGCTGGCGCAGGAGCCGCGCTGGTACAACACGCTGACGACGAACTGCACCACCGTGGTCTACCATCTCGTCGGCCAGGTCGCGCCCGGCTGGAAATTCTCGCTGCCCCTCGACCCGCGCGTGCTGCTCTCAGGCTATCTGCCCGGCTATCTCCGCGACATCGGCTCGGTACGGCAGGACATGCCGCTCGACGAGCTGGTGAGGCTGAGTCACATCGGCGAGAAGGCGCGCAGCCTCAAGCCCGACAGCCCGGAGTTCTCGCGCGTCATCCGCGAGGGCGTGCCGACCGCGCGGAAATAAGCGCTCACCTTAAGCAAACGATCGGCCGATGCTCCCGAAATGCTGCCGCGAGGGTGCGTAGGGCCGCGCGCGACCGGGCGTCGGTCAAGGTCGAGACCATGACGATCTCCGAGGTCGGCAGATTCGGCAGGCCGAAGCGGCGGCTGACCTCGACGGTGCCGGCGGGCGCAAGCCGGCAGGAGAAGGCCGAGACGGCAAGGCCGGCGGCAACCGCCGCATCGACCGCGATCGAACCGCCGCCGATGAAGACCTCGACCCAGGGGATGCCGGCGGCATCGAGCGCCTTGGTCGCGATGTCGCGTACGCCACAGGTCGACGAGAGCGTCGCGAGCCGTAGCGGCTCGCCCTGGCGGTATTCAAAGCCTGGCGCTGCGAACCAGCCGAACAGCTCCGGCGCCAGCACCTCGGCCGGACGGCGATCATCGTCGCGGCGGACGATCGCCGCATCGAGCTCGCCCTTGTCGAACGCCTCGAGCAAGACGCGGGAATGACCGAGCTGCACCTCGATCATCAGGCCGGGGTCGTGCGCATTGAGCCGCGCCAGCAGCGTCGGCACCTCCGGCCCGAAGACATGCGCGGCGATGCCGAGACAGAAGCGGCGGTGCGCATTGCTGAGCGCCGACAACGCGCGATCATGCGCGGCGAGGAAGGCGCGGGCTTCGTCGAGGAACACCGCCCCCTGTGCGGATAGGCGCACGAGCCGCGGCGTCCGTTCGATCAGGCGGTGACCGAGCCGCTCCTCCAGCCGCTTCAGCCGGAGACTGACAGCCGCCTGATGGCTGCCCAGCGCCGTGGCGGCGCGGGTGAAACTGCGCTGCTCCGCAATCGCGACAAAGGCTCTGACGGCATCGACATCGAGTGACATGGCGACAGCCATATCAAATCATCATCGCTGAAATAGCAATGCATTCGGTTCTGTTGTTGCTGAGCGCCCGCTAGCTTGCCCGCGACTCGCCGCGGGGCCGCTTGCGCGCTCGCCGACAGGAAAGACCCGACATTATGGACATCACCCAAACGCTACCAGCGCCGCGCTCGCGCGGCATGCCGGCCCTCATTGCCGCCTGCCTGACGGCGCTGATGTTCGGCCTCGAGATCTCCAGCGTGCCGGCGATCCTGCCGACGCTCGAAAAGGCGCTGCCGGCCAGTTTCAAGGAGATGCAGTGGATCATGAACGCCTACACCATCGCGGTGACGGGCGTGCTGATGGCGGCGGGCACATTGGCGGATCGCTACGGCCGCAAGCGGGTCTTCCTGATCGCAATCATGGCCTTTGCTGTCGCTTCGCTGGCCTGCGGCCTGGCGCCCAACGCAACGGTGCTCGTCGTCGCCCGCATATTTCAAGGCCTGAGTGGCGGGGCAGGTCTTATCTGCAGTGTCGCCATCCTGTCACAGCAGTTTCGCGAGCCGGCCGAACGGGCGATGGCCTTCAGCGTCTGGGGGGTCGTCTTCGGCATCGGCCTCGGCTTCGGGCCGATCATCGGCAGCGCCATCGTTGCGGTCTCGGGCTGGCAGTGGGTCTTCCTCGTCCATACGCCAATCGCTGTCGGAACGGCGCTTCTGGCGCTGGCTTCGATCCGGGAATCACGTGACCCTGACGCGGAGCGCCTCGATATCGGCGGCATCGCGACCTTGTCGCTGTCGGTGTTCTGCCTGGCTTACTTCATCACGCAGGGCCCGGAGCTCGGCCTCACCAGTCCGCAGGCCCTGGCCGTCCTCGGCTTCGCGGCGGCGAGCTTCGTCGCCTTCCTGTTCATCGAGCGAGCTGTCAGCCGCCCGATGATCGACGTCTCGGTCTTCAAGATCCGCGCCTTCTCCGGCGCCATCATCGGCGCGGCCGCGATGAATGTCAGCTATTGGCCGTTCATGATCTACTTGCCGATCTGGTTCGAGGCCGGGCTCGGCTATGACGGCCTCACTGCGGGGCTGGTGTTGCTCGCCTATACGCTGCCCACTTTGGTCGTGCCGCCGCTGGCCGAGCAGCTGGCCCGGCGCTACCGGGCCGGCATCGTCATCCCGGCCGGGCTCTTCACCATCGGCCTCGGCTTCATCGCGATGAAGCTCGGTACCTCCGTCACCTCTCCGAGCTGGCTGACCATGCTGCCGGGCTGCCTGCTCTCCGGCATCGGCATCGGCCTCGCCAACACACCGGTCACCAACACCTCGACCGCTGCCGTGCCGGCCGAACGCGCCGGTATGGCCTCGGGCATCGATCTCAGCGCACGGATGATCTCGCTCGCCATCAATATCGCGCTGATGGGCTTCATCCTCGTCGAAAGCGTGCGCGCTTCGCTCGCGACCAGGCTCGCAGCCAGCATCGATGCGGCGACATTGCGCGGTCTGGCGGAGAAGGTAGCAGCCGGAGCGCCGGTCTCTCCCGAGACGGGGCTCACGGCAGCGCTGGCGCGTCAGGCGCTCGCTGACGGCTTCGGGGCGGTCATGCTCTATGGCGGGATCGGCGTCTGGCTGCTCGCGGCGGCGAGCTTCGTGGTCTTCGCGCGGGCCTCAGCGTCAAAGGGCGCGGTGCCCTGCCAGGCGCAATGACGGCAGGCGATCAGCCATAGCCGTGCAGGCTCGCACCATGGCGCTTGAGCCAGGCCTCCGCCTCGTCGGTGCGCGGGCAGAGCTTGTGAGTCAGCGCCCAGAAGCGGTGCGAATGGTTCATCTCCTTGAGGTGCGCGACCTCATGAGCGGCGAGATAGTCGAGCACCAGCGCCGGCGCGAGGATCAGGCGCCAGGAGAAGCTGAGATGGCCCTTCGAGGAGCATGAGCCCCAGCGGCTGGTCGTGTCGCGCAGCGTGATCTTGCGGGCGGGGATGCCGAGTACGGCAGTATGCGTGCGCACCGATTTCTCGAGATCGGCCAGGGCTTCGCGGCGCAGGAAGTCCTTGACCCGGCGCGCGACATGGGCCGCCTCGCCGCAGACCGCGATGATCGGCTCGCCCTCGGTCGAGACCGTTGCCCGGGTCAGCCCGCGCACCTTGGTCCAGTGCACGATGCGGTGCGGCACGCCGCGCAACGGCACGACGGCTCCGGCCTCGAAAGCCACGCCTTGCGGGCGCTTGGCGAGGCGCGCCGCGATCCAGCCGCCATGATTCTCGGCGAAGATGCGGCCGGTCGCGAAGTCGACGCGTTCAGGCAGCGTCAGCGTGATCTCGCCGGTCGCCTGCGAGACGCGCAGCGTCAGTCGGCGCGCCGTCGAGCGCCGCCTGACGGTGACCGGATAGAGCGTGCCGGCATGTGCCACCTCGATCCGGTCGGGATCGGGCTTGCGCCTGAACAGGGAGAACCGCATCCCGGCGATTGTGCGGGATTCGCGGCGGAAGCGGAAGGGGCGGCCCTAGCTCAGCCCGCGACCTTCAGCGCCTTGCGCGCCGTCTCGGCGGTCTCGTTGCGGCGATCCTTGGCCGCCTTCATGTCGAGGGTGAGCATGAAATCGGCGATGCGCGGCGCGATCTCCGAGCGGAAACGCGAGCCGTTGAAGACGCCGTAATGGCCGACACCCTTCTGCAGGTACTCGACCCGCATGTCGGCAGGGATGTTGACGCACAGATCATGCGCCGCCTTGGTCTGGCCGACGCCGGAGATGTCGTCGTTTTCGCCCTCGACCGTCATCAGCGCGACGCCGCGGATCGCCTTGAGATCGACCGGCTTGCCGCGATGCATCATCTCGCCCTTGGGCAGGGCGTGCTTGACGAAGACGGTGTCGACCGTCTGCAGGTAGAACTCGGCGGTCAGGTCCATGACGGCGAGATATTCGTCATAGAAGTCGCGGTGCTTCTCGGCCGAATCGCCGTCGCCTTCGATGAGATGCTTGTACATGTCGTAATGGGCAGTGAGATGGCGATCGAAATTCATCGCCATGAAGCCGGAGAGCTGCATGAAGCCCGGATAGACCTCGCGGAAGGCGCCGAGATGCGGGAACGGCACGCGGGTGATGCAGTTGCGGCGGAACCAGTCGGTGCCACGCTCCATGGCGAGCTGGTTGACCGCGGTCGGCGAGCGGCGCGTGTCGATCGGCCCGCCCATCAGCGTCATCGAGCGCGGTGAAGCCGGATCGCCCTCGGCCTCCATGCGCGCGATCGCGGCGAGTACCGGCACGGAAGGCTGGCAGACGGCCATGACATGCGTGTCGGGGCCGAGCTTCTGCAGCATGGCGATGACGTAGTCGATATAGTCGTCGAGATCGAAGCTGCCAGCGGCGAGCGGCACCAGACGGGCGTCGATCCAGTCGGTGATGTAGACCTCATGATCGGGCAGGAAAGCTTCGACCGTGCCGCGCAGCAGCGTGGCGTAGTGGCCCGACATCGGCGCGACCAGCAGCACCTTGGGCTGCGGCTTGCGGCGCCCTTCGATCTTACGGTCGAAATAGATCAAATTGCAGAAGGGGCGCTGCCAGACGATTCGCTCCTCGACTGCGACGGTGACGCCGTTCATCGTGGTGGTATCGAGGCCGAAGGCCGGCTTGCCGTAACGGCGCGTGGTGCGCTCGAACAATTCGCAGGAGGCGGCGATCGAGCGCCCGAACGGGGTATAGGTCAGCGGATTCGCCGGGTTCTTGAAGGCGAGCTGCATCGCGTCGGACATGGCCCGCGCCGGGCTGACCATCATATGAACCGCCTCATAGGCGTGGTAGGCGAACGACATGGCGGCCCTTTCGCTCTTTCGCAGCGCCGCATCCCACGATGCAGCGCAACAAGGGAACGCAGCCTAAGTATAATTTGTTCTCATTCAATCGTTCAAAGGGCTAAGATTTCCTTGTGATGCCGATTAGCCACAGCTTCTTACTCCCCATTCGCCAGGCGCTTTGCGAAGATTGCGCGCCGTGACGATCACCGACCTCCTCCCATCCGCTCCCGGAGGCATGCCGCGGCATTTGCGGCTCGACACGCTGGTGCGTTTGCGCTGGCTGGCAATCGCCGGCCAGAGCGTCGCCGTCGCCGGCGTCCATTTCGGCCTCGGCTTCTCGCTGCCCTTCGGCTGGTGCTTCCTCGCTATCGCGGTCTCGGCTTGGCTCAACATCGCCCTACGCATCCGCTTTCCGCTCAGCCACCGCCTACGCGAAGGCGCAGCGACCGCGCTGCTCGGCTTCGACATCCTCCAGCTCGCGGCGCTGCTCTATCTTACCGGCGGCCTGCAGAACCCGTTCGCGATCCTGTTCCTGGCGCCGGTGATGATCTCGGCGACGGCACTGCCGCCGCGGCATACGCTGGCGCTGGGCCTCCTCGCTGCGGGACTGGCAACGCTGCTGGTGTTCGTGCACTGGCCCCTGCCCTGGGCCGGGAGCGAGCGGCCGGTTCTCCCGCCGCAATATCAGGTCGGCAACTGGATCGCGCTGCTGCTCGGGCTCGGCTTCACCGGCATCTATGCCTGGCGCGTCGCCAAGGAGGCGCGCGATCTCTCGGAGGCGCTGGCCGCGACCGAGCTGGTGCTGGCGCGCGAGCAGCATCTCTCGCAGCTCGATGGCCTCGCAGCCGCGGCCGCACACGAGCTCGGCACGCCGCTCGCAACGATCGCGCTGGTCGCCCGCGAGCTCTCGCGGCTCGCGCCGGCCGAGGGCGAGATGGCGGAGGACATCACGCTGCTGCGCGAGCAGGTCGAGCGCTGCCGCGGCATCCTCGGCAAGCTCGCCTCGCTGCAGGACGACGATGCCGGCCCACTCGACCAGCTTTCGCTCAGCCTGCTGATCGAGGAAGCAGCCGGTCCGCAGCGGCCCTTCGGCGTGCCCTTCGAGATCGCGCTCACCGGCGAGAAGCCCGAACCGGTCTGCCGGCGCAATCCCGGCATGATCTACGGGCTGGGCAACATCGTCGACAACGCCGTCGATTTCGCCGGCTCCAAGGTGACGATCACGGCGCAATGGACCGAAGGCGCCGTTGTCCTGACCATCGCCGATGACGGACCTGGCTTCCCGCCGGAGGTGCTGTTGCGGGCGGGGGATCCCTATCTTTCGCGCTCGCATGCCAAGGAATCGCGCGCCGGTGGCGGTCTCGGCCTCGGCCTGTTCATCGCCAAGACATTGCTGGAGCGCAGCGGCGCGACGCTGGAATTCTCCAACTTGCCGCTGCCGGCGACCGGCGCCAGCATCCGCATCACCTGGCTGCGCGCCGTCTTCGAGCGCGACGATCGCCCTGCCGGACCTTCAAACCCGGAGCTTTTGGCCCCATATGCGACAGAATGAGGCGTTGCGGCGTTTCAGCGCGTCGCGCAATCGATAGAACGGATGTTGAGCCGGGCCACCGCCCGGCAGGAGATGATGGCGATGGACACGGCGCCGAATACAGGCGAGCTCACCGACACTGCCGGCAGGGACATGTCGCTCCTGCTCGTCGACGACGATAAGCCGTTCCTGACCCGCCTCGCCCGCGCCATGGAAGGACGGGGATATTCGGTGCGGATCGCCGAGTCGGTGCAGGCCGGCCTTGCCGCAGTCGAGGAGGCAGCCCCGGCCTTCGCCGTGATCGACCTGCGTCTTGGCGACGGCAACGGGCTCGACGTGATCGCCCGCCTCAAGGAGAAGCGGCCGGATGCACGAGGCGTCGTCCTCACCGGCTATGGCAATATCGCGACCGCGGTGAGCGCCGTGAAGCTCGGCGCCTTCGACTTCCTGGCCAAGCCGGCCGATGCCGACGAGATCCATTCGGCCTTGGCCGCCGGGCCCAATGCCCGCCCAGTGCCGCCGGAGAACCCGATGTCGGCCGATCGCGTCCGCTGGGAGCACATCCAGCGCGTCTACGAACTGTGCAGCCGCAATGTCTCGGAGACGGCGCGTCGGCTCGGCATGCATCGCCGCACCTTGCAGCGCATCCTCGCCAAGCGCGCCCCACGATGAGCGGAGAGCCGCTCCCCGAGCGGATCACCGAAGAGCTGATCGCGGAGCTGGTCGACACCTTCTACGGCCGCGTTCGCCGGGACCCGCTGATTGGCCCGATCTTTCTCGCCAAGCTCGGCGACGATTGGGACGTGCATCTGGTCAAGCTGCGCGATTTCTGGTCGTCGGTGACGCTGACGAGCGGGCGCTATCGCGGCAAGCCGCAGCAGGTCCACATGCCGCTCCCGCTCGAGATGCAGCATTTCGAGCGCTGGCTGTCGCTGTTCGAGGCGACGGTGTCCGAGCTCTGCACCGGCCCGGCCGAATTCCTGTTCATCGACCGCGCCCGTCGCATTGCCGACAGCCTGCAGATCAGCCTGAACATCGGCCAGAAGGCGCTCGACCTGCCGCAGCGGGCGGTGGGTTAGGTTCTGGGATCCTCCAGCAGCGCGAGGCGCCCGGCCGCCAGCCTGGCGAAGGCGATGGTCAGCATTTTTCGGCGCGCCGGTGCCAATTGATGGCGCGGCGGCTCGCGCAGCATCTCGCCGCCGAAGGCATCGGCGACGATCAAGCCGACATCCTCGGGCAGGATCTCCAGCGGGAATTCGGGCGCGACCGCAAAGAGGAAGCCGTCACAGTAGTCGCGGTAGTCAGGCCATTTGCCGTCGACCCGGTAGTCCTCGATCCCCGACTTGACCTCGACGACCAGCAATTCGCCCGAGGGCGAGAGCGCGACGATGTCGCCGCGCCTGCCATTGGCGAAGGTCATCTCCTTGACGATGGCATAGCCGCGCTCGCGCAGATGGCGCGAGGCGCCGCGACAGACGGCACGGGTGATCTCCGGACGCGCGGGGGGCGGATTGAGGACGGAATCGGCAACGGCCATGCCCGTCATGTTCTGCTTTTGTGCTTGGCGATGCAAGTGCCACTTGCGGTGAGGGCCGGTATGGCTATGGTCCGCCCGCCTTGGAACGCTTCGCCCCTATCCTGCTGATCGCGCTCGCTGCCGGCCTCGCCTTCGGGCTGTGCCTGGCCTTGCGCCCCCTGATGATGCGCTATGCGCTGGCGCGGCCGAATGCCCGTTCCAGCCATCGCACGCCGACGCCGCAGGGTGGCGGCATCGCGGTGTTCGCCGGCGCCTTCCTGGCGCTGGGGCTCGCACTGGTCTTCATCCCTATGGATGCGGACGCCAGACAGGGCCTCATCCTGGTGATGGCGGCGTCCGCCTTGCTCGCCCTGGTCGGCGCCTGGGACGATATCAGGCCGCTCTCGCCGGCCTTGCGCCTGCCGCTGCAATTCCTCTGCGTTGGCATCGTCATCTTCTACGCCGCGCCGGAGATGCGCCTGCTGCCGGAGACGCTGCCGCTCTGGGCCGAGCGTGGCCTCGCGCTGATCGCCGGCGCCTGGTTCGTCAACCTCGTCAACTTCATGGACGGGATCGACTGGATCACGCTCGCCGGGCTGGTGCCGCTGACCGGCGCGATCGTGCTGGCCGGCGCCAACAGCATCGTCGATCCCGCCACCGGCTTTCTCGCCGCGGCACTGCTCGGCGGGCTTCTCGGCTTCGCACCGTTCAACAAGCCGGTCGCACGCATCTTCCTTGGCGATGTCGGCTCGCTGCCGCTCGGCCTGCTCGGAGCCTATCTGCTGTATCGCCTCGCCGGCAGTGGTGCGCTGACCGCGGCGCTGATCCTGCCGCTCTACCACGTCATGGACTCGACGATCACGCTGCTGCGCCGCCTGGCGCGCGGCGAGAAGGTCTGGCAGGCGCATCGCTCGCATTTCTACCAGCAGGCGACCGATAACGGCCTCAAGGTCATCGACATCGTCACGCAGATCGCCTTGCTCAACCTTGGCCTGGTCGGGCTCGCGGCGGTCAGCATCGCCGTGCCGGGGCTCTGGGCGCAATTTGCCTGCCTGCTGGCGGCGCTGGCGCTGACCTGCGCCCTGCTGCGCCGCTTCTCGCGCCAGCGGGCGCAGCCGTGAGCGGTGAGCGGGTCCTGCTCACCGGCGCGACCGGTTTCGTCGGTGGGCATCTGCTGCACGATCTCGCCGCTCGCGGCTATCAGTTGCGGACTGCGGGCCGCAGCGCGGTGCCTCCCGTTCCCGGCGTCGAGCATGCCACCATCGGCGATCTCGGCGCCCCGATCGACTGGCAGCCCATACTCGACGGCATCGATCTCATCGTCCACAGCGCCGGGCTCGCCCATGCCGACGGCGACATCCCCGAAGAGCGCTACCGGGCCGTCAACACCAATGCGACGCTGGCGCTGGCACGGGCTGCGCAGGCGGCGGGCGTCCGGCGCTTCCTCTTCCTGTCCTCGATCCGGGCACAGAGCGGTCCAATCAGCGGCCGACCTCTCAGCGAGACCGATCCGCCGGCCCCGACCGACGCCTATGGCCGCTCCAAATTGGCAGCAGAGCAAGGACTCGCCGGACTCGATCTCGACTGGGTCGCCCTGCGGCCGGTGCTGGTCTACGGGCCGGGCGTAAAAGCCAATATGGCGGCGCTGCTGAAGCTTGCGCGGCTGCCCCTGCCACTACCGCTCGGCGAACTCTCCGCGAAGCGCTCGCTGCTCGCGATCGAGAACCTCGCGGAGGCGGTCGCCTTCGCGTTGACGCAAGCCTGCCCGGCACGGCGCAGCTACATCGTCGCCGATCCGGAGCCCCTCTCGGTCGCGCAGATGCTCGCCGCGATGCGCGCCGGCCTCGGGCGCGGGCCGGGCCTGATCCCGGTCCCGTCGTCCCTGCTCGCGCTTGTGGCGCGGATCGCGGGACGCCAGGGCGCCTATGAGCGTCTGGCGAGTGGACTGGTCGCCTCGCCGGCCGCCCTGATCAGCGCGGGCTGGCGACCACCTGCGGAGACGCAGGCTGCGCTGGCGCGGCTGGCGGCGAACCCGCCTGACGACGGCTGAAATCGGGGATCGCCGCCTCGAGCACCGCCTCGGCGCCGAGGCGGTCCTGCGCCGCCAGCGCCCGCTCGAGCTCGTCGAGCCAACCCCGCATGCGGGCGCGGCCGGCGAAGATGGGCTTGGCCGCCATCACGCCGTCGAGCCCGGTCTCGGCCATCGGCTCGTCCTTGGCGAAGAGGATCTCGTTCAGGCGCTCGCCCGGCCTGACGCCGGTCACGGCGATCTCGATGTCGACGCCTGGCTCATAGCCAGCGAGGCGAATCATGCGCTCAGCGAGGTCGATGATCTTGAGCGGCTGGCCCATCTTCAGCACGTAGACGGCGGCACGCTCGTCCTGGGCCTCGTGCTCTGGTGCATGCGAGGCCGAGGTCAGCACGAGGTCGCAGGCCTCGCGGATGGTCATGAAGTAGCGGATCATGTCGGGGCTGGTCACGGTGACCGGGCCGCCACGCTCGATCTGCGCCTTGAACTTCGGCACCACCGAGCCGACCGAGCCGAGCACATTGCCGAAGCGGACCGCGACGAGCCGCATGCCACGATTGCCGGCGGCGAATTCGGCGTCGCGGGCCTGGGCATACATCTCGGCGAAGCGCTTGGTCGCGCCCAGCATCGAGACCGGCTCGATCGCCTTGTCGGTCGAGATCATCACGAAGATGCCGGCGCCGGCGGCGACCGCCGCCTCGACGGCCACGACAGAGCCGAAGATGTTGGTCTTGATGCCCTCGCCCCAATCGGCTTCGAGATAGGGCACGTGCTTCAGCGCGGCGGCATGGATGACGATGTCGGGCGCGAAGGCCTTGAACAGCGGGCCGAGGCGCGCCTCGTCGCGGACATCGGCGAGCGCGCCGGTGATCCGCATCGGCAGGTCCTGGGCCGCCAGCGCTTCGGTGACGTGGAACAGCGCCGGTTCGGAGTTCTCGACGACGAGCAGTTCGGCAGCACCGAAGGCGGCACAGCGCAGGCAGATCTCGGAGCCGATCGAGCCACCGCCGCCGGTGACGATCACGCGTTTGCCCTTGAGGAAGCCCTCGAGCCGCGCACGGTCGATCTTGACCGAGGGGCGCACCAGGAGGTCCTCGATCTCGAGCGGCGCCAACTCGCTGCCACGCATGCCCTCGCCGAGCGTATCGAGGCGCGAGATCGGGATGGCGAGCTTGCGGGTCTGGGCGAGCCATTTGTCCGGCTCGGCCTCTGGTGCCAGCGCGCTCGGGGTCGCGACGATGCGGCGGAACGATTCGCCACGCCCATCGGCATCGCTCGCGATCGTCTCGATCTGCGAGAGCAGGCCGAGCACCGGGACGCCCCGGATGGACTGGCCGAGATCGTCCGGGCGCGGCGTCAGGATGCCGGCGGGGCGCATCTTGCCCATCGCGCCCGATTCCATGGCGCGGATCACCATCTCGATGTCGGTGCCGCGGCCGAGCAGCAGGGCCGGCAGCGTCGCCTCGCGCGAGGCCTGATGCTTGGAACGGGAGTACTTGAAATAGCGATAGGCCAGGCGCGGACCGCCGAGCAGCGCGATCTGCACCAGCCAATAAAGAACCAGCGTGATCTTGCCGAAGAAGAAGTAGCCGTAGAGGTTCGGCGAGACCAGCACGTAGTCGACGACCAGCAAGGTCAGCGTCAGGACCGTCACCGCCCGGACGATGTTCGACAGGTCCGGCAGCGAGGCGAAGCGCCATTTCGAGCGATAGAGCTGGAAGAACCAGTAGACCGCGCCGGCATAGGCGACGAGAAAGGGCAGGATCGACGGCAATTGCCGCATCCGCTCGTCGAACAGCCAGCCATCGAAGCGCACGGCGAAGACGAAAATGATCGCGAGTGCGGTCATCGCCAGGTCATGGACGACGACGGCGAGCTTCTTGGCGCTCTGTTTGGAGAGATTCAGCATGCGCGGCGGGGTATCCCGCTCCGCCAGCGCCTTGTCAACGCGGCTGAAAGCGCATGCTCAGGCCGCGGGGCGGCTTGCACCCAATCCTGAGAGGATGAAATCGATCATCTCATCGATGCTCGGACCCGGCAATTCGGCACACTGGCCGAGCAGGAGCGGGTGACAGAAGCGCAGCATGGCCATGCGCACGCAATGGGTCGCCGTGATCGGATCGCGAGCAGTGAATTCGCCCTTGGCGATGCCGTCGGCGACGACGGCGCGCAGGATCGCATCATAGCGCTCGATATGGCCGCGGATGACGTCCCAGCTTTCCTCCATGGCGCAGGCGACCATCTCGTGCAGGCGGTGATTGTCGAGATAGCGGGCCGCATTGATGCGGCAGGTCGCGGCGAGAATGTCGCGAAGACGCTCGGCAGCCGGGCGCTTCTCGGCGGCGATGGCGGCGACCGTCGCCTCGAGCTCGGTCATCGATCGCTCGGCGACGGCCTCGTTGATCGCCTTCTTGGAGTCGAAGAAACGATAGACATTCGCCGGGCTCATGCGCAGCGACTTGGCGATATCGGCGACAGTGGTCTTCTGGTAGCCGATCTGGCGGAAGAACCGCTCGGCGACGTCGACGATCTCGTGCCGTGTATCGCGCTCTATTGTGCTCATGCCAGGGCAACTTCCCGGTCTGACAACTTGTTCCCATAGGCCGTCTGCGGACGCAATCGTTGAGTATGACGAATTTCGTCAGTCGTCAACAAATTGATCGGCAAAGCTTTATTTGTATCCTCCTGACAGTTTTTCGCCAAAAGGCTCTCCAATGTCAGGGCCGCGAGCGCGCCAGTTCGAGCAGCGCCGCGGTATCGAGATGGCGCTCCAGATGCTCAGCCAGCCGGTCAAGGGTTGCCTCGATCGCCGGCTCGTAAGCCTCTCCAGCCGCCATCGCGCCCCCGGCGAGGTCTTCGAGCCAGGCGCGGCGCAACGGGTCAGAGGTGAGCACGCCGTGGAGATAGGTCCCGACGACGCGGCCATCAGCGCTACGCGCGCCTTCGAGCTGGCCGTCGACGCGGAACGGCGCGCGCGCCCGGTCAGGTCCTTCACTGACGCCGAGATGGATCTCATAGGCGCGGCCGGCCGTGCCGCTACCGGGATGTTCGACCGCCACCTCCCGCACCGTCTTGTCCGGTGTGAGCTCGGTCTCGATGTCGAGCAGGCCAAGGCCGGGAGCCGCGCCGGCAGGCCCCTCCAGGCCGAGCGGATCACGCACGCTCCTGCCGAGCATCTGGTAGCCGCCGCAGAGGCCGAGCACATGGCCGCCACGACGATGATGGGCGAGGATGTCGATGTCCCAGCCTTCCTCCCGCAGCTTCGCGAGATCGCGCAGCGTCGTCTTCGAGCCCGGCAGGATCACCATCGCGGCATCGCCCGGCAGGGGCGTGCCGGGGCCGACGAAGGCGAGCTCGACACCGGGCTCGAGCTTCAACGGGTCGAGATCGTCGAAATTGGCGATGCCGGGCAGGACCGGGACGACGATCTTCAGCGCGCCCTCGCGCACCGGCAGGCCTCGCATCAGATCGAGCCCATCCTCGGCCGGCAGGCGCGCGGCCTCGGCGAACCAGGGCACGACGCCGAGGCTCGGCCAGCCCGTCGCCCGGGTGATCGTGTCGAGCGCCGGCGTGAACAGGCCGACATCGCCGCGGAAGCGATTGATGGCGAAGCCTCGGATCATCGCCCGGTCGTCGGCGTCGAGCACTGCGTGCGTACCGACGAGGCTGGCGATGACGCCGCCGCGGTCGATATCGCCGACCAGCACGGCCGGGACGCCTGCCGCACGCGCGAAGCCGAGATTGGCGATGTCGCGGGCACGCAGATTGGTCTCGGCCGGCGAGCCCGCTCCCTCGACCAGGATGAGATCGGCCCCCTCACTCAGCCGTTCGAAGCTCTCCAGCACCTTGGGCAGGAAATCGCCGCGACGGCTGAAATCGCCGGAGGAGAGATGACCGGCGACGCGGCCCTGCAGGATGATCTGGCTGCCGCGCTCGCTTTCGGGCTTGAGCAGGACCGGGTTCATATCGACTTGCGGAGCGACCCGCGCGGCACGCGCCTGTAGCGCCTGAGCCCGGCCGATCTCGCCTTGTGCGGTGGCGGCGGCGTTGTTCGACATGTTCTGCGGCTTGAACGGGCGAACCTTCAGCCCGCGATCGGCGAAGAGGCGACAGAGGCCGGCGACGAGCAGCGACTTGCCGACATTGGAGCCGGTGCCGAGCACCATCAAGGCGGGGGTTTGGCGGTAGGAGCGCATGGGCCCTGCCTAGCTCGCTTCCAGCCCCAGAAAAAGCTCACCGATCCACGCCAGCGTCCCACGGCTCCAAAGGGGCGAAGAAACCGTGGAAGTGCTGTCGTGAACCGGCTGAGGGATAGAGAATACTGACTGCTGACGAATGTCAATATTCATCACTCCGCATAATCTGCCGCTTTTTCGGGGCGATGCACACCGGCGTTGCGCGTGCTATGGCGACCTCCAAGCCTTCCCGCCCGCCTTTCCGAGCGAAGCCAGCCGCGATGAATCCGATCTTCTCCGCCCTTCCGACGACCATCTTCGAAACCATGTCGCGGCTCGCGCGCGAGCACCAGGCCGTCAATCTCGGCCAGGGCTTTCCCGACGATCCCGGCCCGGAGGATGTGCGCCGCAAGGCGGCCGAGGCCGTGGTCGACGGCTGGAACCAGTATCCGCCGATGATGGGCCTGCCGGAGCTGCGCCAGGCGACGGCGACGCATTTCCGCCATTGGCAGGGCCTCGCGCTCGATCCGGAGGCCGAGGTGATGGTGACCTCGGGCGCGACCGAGGCGATCGCCGGGGCGCTGATGGCGATCGTCTCGCCCGGCGACGAGGTCGTGCTGTTCGAGCCGATGTATGACGCCTACCTGCCGCTGGTGCGCCGCGCCGGGGGCATTCCCAGATTCGTGACGCTGACCCCGCCCGAATTCGGGCTCAGCGAGGAAGCGCTGGCGAAAGCCTTCTCGCCGAAGACCAAGGCGGTGCTGTTCAACAACCCGCTCAACCCGACCGCGACCAATTTCAGCGAGGCCGATCTCGATCTGCTGGCTTCGTTCTGCGTCCGGCACGACGCAATCGCGATCTGCGACGACGTCTGGGAGCATGTCGTCTTCGACGGGCACCGCCACAAGCCACTGATGAGCCGTCCCGGCATGCGCGAGCGCACGGTCAAGATCTCCTCGGCCGGCAAGATCTTCTCGCTGACCGGCTGGAAGGTGGGTCTGGTGATGGCGGCGCCGGAGCTGATGCGCGTGCTGGCCAAGGCGCACCAGTACATCACCTTCACCACGCCGCCGAACCTGCAGGCGGCGGTCGCCTACGGCCTCGGCAAGGACGACGCCTATTTCGAGGGGATGCGGGCCGATTTCCAGCGCTCGCGCGACCGCTTTGCCAACGGCCTCAGCGGTCTCGGCTTCAGCGTGCTGCCGAGCGCCGGGACGTATTTCCTCAATGTCGACATCGGCCCGCTCGGCGAGGCGGACGACGTCGCCTTCTGCCAGCGGCTGGTCGCCGAGCACGGCGTCGCCGCCATTCCCGTCAGCGCCTTCTATGCCGAGGGCGCGGTGCGCAATGTCGTGCGCTTCTGCTTCGCCAAGCACGATGCGACACTGGATAAGGCACTGGTGCGGCTCGCCGCGCTGCGCGCCAGGGCCTGATCAGCCCTTCCGCAACGTCTCGACCAGCGCGGCCGCCTGGAGCAGCTTCGGCTCGCGTCGCTTGGCCTCGGCCGGCAGGCCCAGGCCGCGCAGCGTCTCGATCGCCATGACGAGTTCGGTGGTCGCCTTCTCGGCCTCGGCGCGTTCGCGGGTACGGTCAGCCAGCTCCAGCCGCGCCTCCGCCCGGTTTGCGGCGCTCTCGGCCCAGAGCGAGGGCACGATCTCGCGGCGCCGGACCTCGAGCGCCGCATCGAAGGCGGCGATCGCCTCTTCGAGCACGACCGGCTCGCGATAATAGGTGGCGAGGCCGACGAGCGCGGCGCCGATACGGTCCTGGACCTCGGCCCATTCGAGCGGAACGCTGTCGCGCGGCCGGTCGTCGAGCACCAGCTTGAAGCAGTTCACGGCCGCTTCGAAGGCGGACACCCCGCTGGCGCGCAGGCCGAGCGCGACATGCGCCTTGCCGAGCTCCCATTGCAGCCGCGCCCATTCGCGCGGCATGTCGGCCCGCGTCAGACCCGAGAGCCCGGCGCGGAAGGCTGCGACGCCGTCGTCGAGCAGGCCGGCATCGTCCTCGATCTCGCCGAGACGGGCCAGCGCCTCGCCGAGACGGGTCTGGAGCGCGGCCCAGAGGCGCGGCGCCTTGGCACGGGTCAGATCCTCCAGGGTCGTGCGGTAGATCTCGACGACCTGGCGGAGCAGGGCGCCGCCGCCCTCGTAATGCGACAGGCCGGTGAGCGAACGCGCCAGCCTGAGCTGCGTCTCGGCCCAGGGCACGGTCTGGTCGAAATTGTCGAGCTTGCCGAGCATGCCGCGCAGCTGGCCGATCGAAGCGACGAAAGCCGCCTTGTCGGAAAAATCGGCGCCGCGCCGGGCCAGCGCATCGGCCTGCATCCACGAATAGGTAAGCCCGCTGCCGGGCTCGGCCGAGTCGGCGATCAATGCGGCCTCGGCATAGCGCTCGGAGGCGTCGTGATAGGCTTGCGGATTGAGATGGAGCATCGCCACCGCGCCACGATCGGCGCGGCCGGCGGCAGCGGCGAGCAAACGATCGCGTGACAGCGCATCGGACGCGGCCGCGCCATCGAGATTGCGCTGCTCGGCTTGTGCGAGCAGCCGGTCGGCCTCGGCTAGCCGGCCATCAGCCAGCGCCTGGACCGCCTGAACCTGCAGCCGGTCCCGCTCCGGATCGGCTCCAGACGGCTTGGCCAGCCGGGCCTGCAGGCTGCGGAAATCACCGGCCCTGCGCGCCAGATTGTGCTCGATGCGAGTAAAATCTGGCCTGCCGGAAGCCTCGCCCATCGAAGCGAGCACGCCCAGCAGCAGCGCGCGGGGAACGCCCTCGCGCTGCGAGACCCTGGCCAGGATGGTGGCGAGTTCCGGATTCACGTTTCCCGCCACCCTAGATCACGATGAACTTGGATCGATGCGATCCAAGTTCACAAAACGTGATCGATTCTAAGAGTTTAAAGCAGGATTCCAGCGAAAAACCGGTTCCCACTTTTTCGCATCCTGCTCTAGTGCGACAGCGGTCAGACCGCAGCGATGACCGCGATCTCGACGGTGTATTGCGGGCCGGCGAGCCTGGCTTCGACGGTGGCGCGGCCCGGGGTGTTGCCAGCCGAGACCCAACCGTCCCAGACAGCGTTCATCTCGGCAAAGGTCGACATGTCCGAGAGCCAGATGTTGACCATCAGCAGCTTCGACTTGTCGGTGCCCGCCTCGGCGAGGAGGCCGTCGATGATCGAGAGGATGTCCTTGGTCTGCTCGCCGACGCTCTTGCCAGCCGCCTTATCGGCGACCTGACCGGCGAGATAGACCGTGTTGCCATGCACGACGGCCTTGGACATGCGCGGGCCGGGGGCGATGCGCTTGATGCTCATGATCTGGTCTCCATCAGAATGGGCCTCGCTGGTAGCCCGAGACCGGAATCCGCGCAAATGCTTATGCAGCGACCGCCCAACCCGCCCAGAGCAAGGCATAGCGTGCCGCCTTGCCGATGAATACGAGCACAACGAAGCGCAACAGCGGATAGTTCAGCGATCCCGCGACGAAGGTCAGCGGATCGCCGCCGATCGGCAGCCAGGCGAAAAGCAGCGAAGGCCAGCCGAACCGGGCGAACCAGCCCTGCGCCTTGGCGAACCGAACAGGGTCGGGCCGCAGCCGCGCCGGCAGCCGCTCGACGCCTCCGGTCGCGATCAGCCGGCCGAGCCACCAGTTGACGACTGAGCCGGCGGTGTTCGCGAGCGAGGCGACGACGAAGAGGAGCGTCGGATCGACTGATTTCGCCACCAGCAGGCCGACGAAGACGGCCTCCGACTGGGCCGGCAGCAGCGTCGCGGCGACGAAGGCCGCGCCCGCCATCAGGCCGAGGGCGGAAAGATCGGGGGGCATCAGTCCAGCATCGCGGCGAGCGCCTTGACGGTATTGGCGTTGCGCAGCGTGCCAATGCCGAGTTTTTTGGTCGTCAGATGCGAGAGCAGCTTCGTCTCCTCGGGCTTGCCGCCGAAATCGATCCACAGATCGCCGTCGGCAAGAGCGAGCACGATGCCGGGCGCGGCGATCCCGCGCAGCATGGACAGAGCGTCCGGGCCGAGTGGCTTTCGCATGACGCGGATGCCGATATCGGCGCCTTTCCCGTCCGGGAAGGGATTTTGGGCGGCAAGCCGCCGCCAAGCCTCCCCCGTACGCAGGATGATGTCGACATGCTTGCCGAAACGGGCGCGGAAGGCTGCCTCCAGCCGGTCCTCGATCGCCGCAAGCGGCCCTTCGTCCGCCTCGAAGACCAGATTGCCGGTGGCGACCCAGGTGCGCGGATCGCCAAAGCCGAGCTCCGCCGCCATCGCCTTCAGATCCGCCATCACGACGCGTTTGCCGAGGCCGAGCACGATCGAGTGCAGGAGAGCGACATAGGTCGTCATCGCGGTTTCAGTCGGCGGCTTAAGGCCCGCGCTATAGCCGCCTCAGCGCGACCTGCTGGATGCGGTGGCTGGCGCCCTTGGTCAGGATCAGGCTGGCGCGCTGGCGGGTCGGCACGATGTTCTCGCGCAGATTGGGCAGGTTGATGCCAGTCCAGAGCCTCTCGGCGATCGAGAGCGCCTCTTCTTCGCCGATCTCGGCATATTTGCGGAAGAAGGAGCGCGGATCGCGGAAGGCGGTCTGGCGCAGCGTCATGAAGCGGTTGACATACCAGCGATGCAGGTCGTTCTCATCGGCGTCGAGATAGACCGAAAAGTCGAAGAAATCCGAGACGAAGGGGATGATCGTGCCGTCCCGGGGCAAGCGGCTCGCCTGCAGCACGTTCAAGCCTTCGAGGATCAGTATGTCCGGCCGCTCGACCGTGACCTGCTCGCCAGGGACGACGTCGTAGACCAGGTGCGAATAGACGGGGGCGCTGACGGCGCGCTTGCCAGCCTTCACATCGGAGAGGAAGCGCAGGATCGCGGCGCTGTCATAGCTCTCCGGGAAGCCCTTGCGCTGCATCAGGCCGCGCCGCTCGAGTTCGGCGTTCGGCAGGAGGAAGCCGTCGGTGGTGACGAGCTCGACCTTGGGCGTGTTCGGCCAGCGCGAGAGCAGGGCCTGGAGCACGCGCGCCGTCGTCGACTTCCCGACCGCGACCGAGCCGGCAACACCGATGACATAGGGGACCTTGACCTCGGCCTCGGCGATCAGGAAGCGCTGTGTCGCCTTGAACAGCCCCTGCGTCGCCGCGACGTAGAGCGAGAGCAGACGCGAGAGTGGCAGGTAGATCGCGACGATCTCGTCGAGCGAGATCGGGTCGTTGATCGATTGCAGCCTGGTGAGGTCGTCGACCGAGAGCGTCAGTGGCGTATCGGCGCGCAGATGCGCCCACTCGTCGCGCGAGAAGGTGCGATAGGGCGAGACCAGGTCGGGGGCGGATTGCGCCGCGATCGGACGCTGGTCCATGATGCCCCCCGTCTTCCAGGCTTCGAGGTTCAACGCGACTGCCTCGACTTCTAGCGGGGCCGCGCCGCCTTCTCGGCCAGGCCGGAGCGCGCGGTACGGGCCTCAAGCTGGCTCAAGACGTCCCGCAATGCAACATCGCGGGCCTTGAGCACGACCAAAAGATGATAAAGCAGATCGGCGCTCTCGGCGATCAGCTCGTCGCGATCGCCCTTCACGGCAGCGATCACGGCCTCGACCGCCTCCTCGCCGAGCTTCTTGGCGGCGCGCTCGGGACCGGCGGCGAGGAGCTTGGCCGTCCAGGATTCCTCCGGCGGGGCGGACGCGCGCTCGGCGACGATCCGTTCGAGATCGGCGAGGGTGAAGGCGGTCATCGCTCAATCCAGCCGCATCGCCAGCCCGGCGGCGGCCATGTGCGCCTTGGCCTGCGGGATGCTGTAGGTGCCGAAATGGAAGATCGAGGCGGCGAGCACGGCCGAGGCATGGCCGTCGCGCACGCCGGCGACGAGATCGTCGAGATCGCCGACGCCGCCCGAGGCGATCACCGGCACCGAAACCGCATCGGCGATACGCTGGGTCAGGCCGATATCGTAACCCGACTTGGTGCCATCGCGGTCCATCGAGGTCACCAGCAATTCGCCGGCGCCGAGCGAGACGACCTCGCGGGCGAAGGCGATGGCGTCGAGCCCGGTGGCGTTGCGCCCGCCATGGGTGAAGATCTCCCAGCGGCCGGGCGTGACCTGCTTGGCGTCGATGGCGACGACGATGCACTGGTCGCCGAACTTTTCCGCCGCTTCCTTGACGAAGGGGCGATTGGTCACGGCCGCAGTGTTGATCGCGACCTTGTCGGCTCCGGCCAGCAGCAAAGCGCGGATATCCTCGACCTTGCGCACGCCGCCGCCGACGGTCAGCGGCATGAAGCAGGCCTCGGCCGTACGGGTGACGACGTCGAGCAGGGTGCCCCGCGCCTCATGGCTCGCGGTGATGTCGAGGAAGCAGAGCTCGTCGGCCCCAGCGGCATCATAGGCCTTGGCGGCCTCGACGGGATCGCCGGCATCGACGAGATCGACGAACTTCACGCCCTTGACGACGCGGCCGTCCTTGACGTCGAGGCACGGGATGATGCGGGTCTTCAGGGTCATCGGCGGGCCTGCCCGGAGCGGAACGACAAAGCGATCGGCGCATATAGCGCCGCTGCTGCACTGCACGCAAACGCGGCACGCATCGGCCAGATTGATCGCCGGAACGATCCCTGCTCTCTTGCGCGCCACAAGCAAAAAGCGAGGGGGATTCCCATGACGGTCACAGCATCCTTCAAGGGCCTGAAGCTGGCGGTTCTGAGCGCCGCTGCGGGCTTCAGCCTCACCACCGCCACGCTGGCGCAGGCCCCGGCCAGCCAGCTCGAGACGATCCAGAGCCGCGGCGCGCTGCAGGTCTGCACCACCGGCGACTACAAGCCGTTCACGCTGGCCAAGGACGGCAGCTTCGAGGGCATCGACATCGAGCTGGCGAAATCGCTGGCGAAGGCCATCGGCGTCGAGGCCAAGTTCGTGCAGACGAAATGGTCCGAGCTGATGAACGATTTCACCGGCGGCAAATGCGACATCGCCATGGGCGGCATCTCGGTGACGCTCGACCGGCAGAAGCGCGCCTTCTTCTCCGCGCCCTATCTGATCAACGGCAAGGCGCCGATCGCGCGCTGCGCCGACAAGGCGAAGTTCCAGACCGTCGCCGATATCGACAAGCCGGAGACCCGCGTCATCGTCAATCCGGGCGGCACCAATGAGCGCTTCGTGCGCGCCAACTTCAAGCAGGCCAAGGTCGAGGTCTATCCCGACAACGTCACGATCTTCGACCAGATCCTGGCGGGCAAGGCCGACATCATGATCGCCGAATCGATCGAGACCAAGGTTCAGGAGAAGAGCAAGCCGGGTCTGTGCGCAATCAACCCGGACGAGCCGCTGCAATATGGCGAGATGGGCTATCTGCTGCCGCGCGGCGACGTCGTCTTCAAGGCCTTCGTCGACCAGTGGCTGCATCTCGCCAAGGCGACCGGCGAGTTCGCCACGGTCTACAATCAGTTCGTGCGCTGATCCGTCAGGCCGGCGGCGCGGCCGCGAGCCGCGTCAGCGCGGCCGCCGGGTCGATCCGGCCGTCATAGAGGGCGCGGCCGGTGATCGCGCCTTCGAGGATCGCGGCGTCGGTTGCGCAGAGGCGCTCGATGTCGGCCATGGAGGCAAGCCCGCCCGAGGCGATCACCGGAATCGTCAGCGCGTGCGCCAGCGCGATCGTGCCGTCCCAGTTGATGCCCTGAAGCATGCCGTCGCGGGCGATGTCGGTGTAGACGATCGCGGCGACGCCGGCGTCCTCGAAGCGGCGGCCGAGATCGTCAGCCGCCAGCGCCGAGGTCTCGGCCCAGCCTTCCACCGCCACGAAGCCGTCGCGCGCGTCGATGCCGACCGCGACCTTGCCCGGAAAGGCTTTTGCCGCCTCGCGCACGAAGCCGGGATCGCGCACCGCGGCGGTGCCGATGATGACGCGGGCGACGCCCTTTTCGAGCCAACCCTCGACCGTCTTCATGTCCCGGATGCCGCCGCCAAGCTGCACCGGGAAGTGGACACGCTGCAGGATCGCCTCGACGGCGGCCGCATTCATCGGCTTGCCGGCGAAGGCGCCGTCGAGATCGACCACGTGCAGCCACTGGAAGCCCTGCGCCTCGAAAGTCGCGGCCTGGGCGGCGGGATCGTCGTTGAAGATCGTCGCCTGGTCCATGTCGCCCTGTTTCAGGCGAACGCAGCGGCCTTCCTTGAGGTCGATGGCGGGGAAGAGGATCACGGCGCCCACCTCAGGAAATTGCCGATCAGCTTGAGGCCGAGCTTCTGGCTCTTCTCGGGGTGGAACTGCGTGCCGGCGATGTTGCCCTGCGCGACGATCGCGGTGACCGGGCCGCCATAATCGGTCAGCGCCAGCACCTCCTCAGGCTTTGCGGCCGTCAGCGCGTAGGAGTGGACGAAATAGGCGTGCCAGCCGGAGGGACCGGTCTCGATGCCGGCGAGCAGCGGGTGCTCGTCCTGCGGGTGCAGCGTGTTCCAGCCCATATGCGGGATCTTCAGCGCATCGTCCTGCGGACGGATCAGCGCGACATCGCCGGCGATCCAGCCGAGGCCCGGGGTAGTCACGTATTCGAGACCGCGGCTCGCCATCAGCTGCATGCCGACGCAGATGCCGAGGAAGGGCCGGCCCTTGCCGCGGACGGTCTCCTCCAGCGCCTCGACCATGCCGGGGACGGCGTCGAGCCCCCGCCGGCAATCGGCGAAGGCGCCGACGCCGGGCAGCACGATGCGGTCGGCGGCACGGACCTCAGCTGGGTCGCTGGTGACACGGACGGAAGCAAGGATGCCGGCCTCAGTGGCGGCGCGCTCGAAGGCCTTGGCGGCCGAGTGCAGATTGCCAGAGCCGTAATCGACGATGGTGACGGTCTGAGTCATCGTCCGTTCGCCTCGGGGAAGAGGCCGATCACCGGCGCAGAGCTCGGCGCGAAGCGGGCGGGAACCGGCGCCGTCTCGATCACCCGCGGCGGCGCGCCGGCCGGCAGGGCCCGCTCGAAGAAGCGGCGCTCGGCGCTGGAGAGGTCCGGCGCCTCGACCACGTCGACCAGTCGCCAGCCCTTCCGCAGCAGCTTGCGCGCGATCAAGTTCTGGCCTTCGAAGCCGAGGAAGATCGCAAGGGCAGTATGCGACAGCATCACCGCGAAAAAGGAGAAACCGATCTGGCGCTGCAGATAGATCAGCCCGCCCCAGACCAGCGCATAGAGGATGAAGGCGAGCCAGAGCCGCTGGAAGAGCAACCAGAGGCCGCCGAAGATCAGGGCCGAAAAGGTGAAGCTCTCGGGCAGGAGCCGGGCCTGCTCGACCTCCTCGCGCAGGCCGCCGGGACCCGGCGGCGGGATCAGAGCCTGATAGAACGCCATGGCAGCGATCCCTTACAAAGCGCCCTTGGTCGAAGGCACGCGGCCGCCCTCGCGCGGATCGACCTCGATCGCCCCGCGCAGCGCCCGCGCCAAGCCCTTGAAGCAGCTCTCGGCGATATGGTGGGCATTGTCGCCATAGAGCGTCTCGACATGCAGGGTCAGCCCGGCATTGATGGCGAAGGCCTGGAAGAACTCGCGCACCAGCTCGGTGTCGAAGGTCCCGATCTTCTCGGCCTTGAACTGCGTCCGGAAGACCAGGAACGGCCGGCCGGAGACGTCGACCGCAACGCGGGTCAACGTCTCGTCCATCGGCAGGTGGACGTCGGCATAGCGGCGGATGCCCTTCTTGTCGCCAAGCGCCTGCTTCAGGGCCTCGCCGAGCGCGATGCCGGCATCCTCGACCGAGTGATGGTCGTCGATATGGGTGTCGCCCTTCACCTTGACCGTGGTGTCGATCAGCGAATGGCGGGCGAAGAGATCGAGCATATGGTCGAAGAAGCCGACTCCGGTCGAAATCTCGGCCTTGCCCGTGCCGTCGAGCATGAGCTTGACCGCGATGTCGGTCTCGTTGGTGCGGCGCTTCACTTCGCCCGAACGCATGCTGACCTCTGTAACGCCTGAAAACCGAGCCCGCTTTAGCAGGCGACCGGCCGGAAGGCCATGGCGATCGAGGCGGCCGAGCTCGGCTGGTCTGCCGCGTCGTCCCAGCACCGGGCGCGTCTGCTGACAGGAGGCGACAGGCAGGTCCGCTACCAGCGGCGCGGCTAGGTGAGGAGAGGGTCGATGACACAGGCTGACAAGGCAGGCCAGTTCGCCGCACTTCACGTCAAAGGCCGACCGCTCGTCCTCTACAATATCTGGGATGCCGGTAGCGCCCGCTCCGCCGCCAAGGCCGGCAGCAAGGCGATCGCCACCGGAAGCTGGTCGGTGGCTGCGGCCCATGGCTTCGACGACGGCGAGGCGATCCCGCTCGACTTCATCGAGACAATCGTCGGCCGTATCGCGTCCGCCGTCGCGTTGCCGCTGACCGTCGATTTCGAAGGCGGCTATGCGAAAGAGCCGGATGGCGTCGCGAAGAATGCCGCGCGGATCATTGCGGCAGGCGCAGTCGGCCTGAACTTCGAAGACCAGATCGTCGGGACAGGCGCGCTCTATCCGATCGCGGACCAGATGCAGCGGATCAAGGCGATCCGGAACGCAGCCGACAGCCTCGGCATCCCCGTGTTCATCAACGCCAGGACGGATCTTTTCCTGCTGGAGGCCGACAAGACGCGCCACCCCGGCCTCGTCGACGCGGCGATCGAGCGGGCGCAGGCCTATCAGCAGGCGGGCTGCAGCGGCTTCTTCATTCCCGGATTGCTCGACGAGAGCGGCATCGCGGCGGTCTGTGATGCGCTGACGCTTCCGGTGAACGTGATGATGATGGGCGGCGCGCCCGATCGCGAGACCCTGATCCGGCTTGGCGTCTCACGGATCAGCTACGGCCCCGGCCCCTATCTGGCCGCACAGGCCCGTTTCGTCGAGCAGTGTGCCGTCAGCCTGGCCGGCGCCTGACGACGGCGGCCCGAAGCGCGCCAAAAAAGCCCGCGCCCGCGGCAAGGCATCATGCAGGAACTGGCCGGGCTCGCGCAGCCAGAGGCCATCATAAGTCTTGGATTTCGCCTCGCTGACCAAGACATCCTGCGGCAAGGGCACCAGCGTTCCGTCCCAGCCCGGCCACCAGAGCCGGCCCTTGGCCCAGTGATGGGCGATGAGCGCCTCCTCGCAGCGATAACCGTGAAAATCGAAGGCCGTCTCGCCATTGGTGACGAAGACGTGGTTGCCGGTGAAGCCCGCGTTCGGCCGGATCCAGACGGCGTGGAAACCCTGCTCCGGATAGGCTTCCAGAAAGGCGTAGGCGAGGATGTGGCAGGCGCCGCAGGCGAAGAAGACCCGTTCGGACAGATTCCAGCGTTTCACCGGGTCGCTCTTGATACCGGGCTTCAGCCTGAACATGTTGGCGGTTCCCGTTGACCGTTTGCCCGAGACCGAATCGCAATGTCAGAGACTAGCAATGCCCCGGTGATGCACGCGACCACCATCCTGATGGTGCGCAAAGGCGGCCGGGTCGTGATCGGCGGCGACGGCCAGGTCTCGCTCGGCCCGACGATCATGAAGGGCAATGCCAAGAAGGTGCGCCGCCTCGCCAAGGGCGCGGTGATCGCGGGCTTCGCCGGCGCGACCGCCGACGCCTTCACCTTGTTCGAGCGGCTGGAGGCCAAGCTGGAGCAGTTCCCGACGCAATTGCTGCGCGCCTGCGTCGAGCTCGCCAAGGACTGGCGCACCGATCGCTATCTGCGCCGGCTCGAAGCGATGCTGCTGGTCGCCGACAAGGAGGTCTCGCTGCTGATCTCCGGCACCGGCGACGTGCTCGAGCCGGAGCCCTCCGAGCACGGCTCGGTGATGGCGATCGGCTCCGGCGGCAACTACGCACTCGCGGCGGCCCGCGCCCTGGTCGATGGCGAGGCCGATGCCGAGACGATCGTGCGCAAGGCGATGAAGATCGCCGGCGACATCTGCGTCTACACCAATCACTCGCTCATAATCGAAAGCCTGGAGACCGCATGAATTTCGTCGCCGACGGCTATGCCTTCGCCCCCGCGACGCCCGACGATTTCCCGATGCTGGCGCGCTGGCTCGAGCAGGACCATGTCCGGCGCTGGTGGGGCGATCCCGACGAGGAGCTCGCCGAGATCGCGCGCATCTTCGGCGACCCCAGCATGGAAGCGCTGATCGTCAGCCATGACGGGCGGCCCTTCGCCCATCAGCAGAGCTGGGATCCCGCGCTCTGGCCGGACTATCCGCTACAGGACCAGCCGGCCGGCACGCGTGGCATCGACCAGTTCATCGGCGAGGCCGACATGCTCGGCCAGGGCCATGGCACGCGCTTCATCGGCGCCTTCACCCGGCACCTGCTCGCCCAGGGCGCGCCGCGGGTGGTGATTGATCCCGATCCGGAGAATCTCGCCGCGATCCGCGCCTATGAGAAGGCCGGCTTCACGGCCCTAGACGTTCGCGAGACCGGCGACGGCCCCGCGCTGATCATGATCCAGGAACTTGTTTGATGACGTCGTTTTCCCCCCGCGAGATCGTCTCCGAGCTCGACCGTTTCATCGTCGGCCAGAAGGATGCCAAGCGCGCCGTCGCGATCGCGCTGCGCAACCGCTGGCGCCGGCAGCAGCTGGAAGGGCCGCTGCGCGAGGAGGTCGCGCCCAAGAACATCCTGATGATCGGGCCGACCGGCTGCGGCAAGACCGAGATCGCCCGCCGCCTCGCCAAGCTGGCCAACGCGCCCTTCCTCAAGGTCGAAGCGACCAAGTTCACCGAGGTCGGCTATGTCGGCCGCGACGTCGAATCGATCGTGCGCGACCTGGTCGAGGTCGCGATCGGCCTGGTGCGCGAGAGCCGGCGCAAGGATGTCGAGGCCAAGGCGCATGTCGCGGCGGAGGAGCGCGTGCTCGACGCCCTTGTCGGGCCGACGGCCAGCCCGACCACGCGCGACTCCTTCCGCCGCAAGCTGCGCAACAACGAGCTCGACGACAAGGAGATCGAGGTCGAAATCGCCTCGGCGGCCTCTGGCGCACCGATGTTCGAGGTGCCCGGCATGCCCGGCGCCTCGATCGGCGCGATCAACCTCTCCGACATGCTCGGCAAGGCCTTCGGCCAGCGCGGCAAGCCCAAGCGCGTGCTGGTCAAGGACGCCTACGCGCCGCTGCTCGCCGAGGAGAGCGACAAGCTGATCGACCAGGACGCGATCGTCCAGGCGGCGATCCGCGAGGTCGAGAACAACGGCATCGTCTTCCTCGACGAAATCGACAAGATCTGCGCCCGCGAGGGCCGTGGCGGCGCCGATGTCTCGCGCGAGGGCGTGCAGCGCGACCTGCTGCCGCTGATCGAGGGCACTACGGTCGCGACCAAGCACGGGCCGGTGAAGAGCGACCACATCCTGTTCATCGCGTCCGGCGCCTTCCATGTCTCGAAGCCGTCTGATCTGCTGCCGGAATTGCAAGGACGCCTGCCGATCCGGGTCGAGCTCTCGCCGCTCGACGTCGAGGACTTCAAGCGCATCCTGACCGAAACCGAAGCCAGCCTGATCAAGCAGTCGGTGGCGATGCTGGCGACCGAAGAGGTGGCGATCGAGTTCACACCGGACGCGGTCGCGGCGATCGCGCGCATCGCGGTCGAGGTCAATTCGAGCGTCGAGAACATTGGCGCGCGCCGGCTGCAGACCGTGATCGAACGCATCCTCGACGAGATCTCGTTCACCGCGACCGATCGCGGCGGCGAGAGCGTGACGATCGACGCCGCTTATGTCGAAGCGCGCATCGGCGATCTCGCGCGGAACACCGACCTCAGCCGGTTCATTCTGTAGGGCGCAAGACAGCGCGGCTGGCACCAGTCTTCATTCTTGTGCATATTGAAGACAAGGAGCGAGCCAATGCCGCGCACGACTACCATGACCGTCCGGATCAGCGGCCCGTTGAGCGACTTCGTCGCGGAGAACGTCGGCCCGGACGGCGACTATGAGAATGTCAGCGAATATGTCCGCAACCTGATCCGTCGTGATAAGGAACGCACGGAGCAGGCCGCTTTCGAGCGGCTGAAGGCCGAACTGCAGCAGGCCTTCGCCGCGCCCGATTCCGCCTATCGACCGCTCACAGCCGCCGAGGTGATCGCGCGCAACCAGGGCTAACGGCCCATGGCCGCCTTTCGCATCCAGGAAGCGACCTCACACCGCCTAGACGAAATCTACCGCCACACGCGCGATCGCTGGGGCGAAGACCAGGCGCGGCGCTATATCGAGGGGCTGTTCGAGACATTCGACCGCATCGATACGCATGCCGCGATGTCGCGTCCGGTTCCGGCCGAGTTCGGCGTCGACGGCTTCATGGTGCGTTATGAGAGTCACGTCATCTATTGGCGTCGGCTGGCGAATGGCGACATCGGCATCGTCACGGTCCTGCATCAGCGGATGCACCAGATCGATCGGCTGCGCGAGGATCTCGGGCTGTGACCGAGAAACCGGTCATAGACGGCAAATCACCGCAGCCGTCCTCCCGCCTCGCCCGCGATTCCCTCGTCGTCGGCGCGGCAACGGTCCTGTCGCGCCTGCTCGGCTTCGCCCGCGACGTGCTGATCGCCCGCCTGCTCGGCGCAGGGCCGGTGGCTGACGCCTTCCTCGCCGCGCTGAGGCTGCCAAATCTGGTCAGGCGCGTGCTCGGCGAGGGCGGACTGAACGCGCCTTTCGTGCCGCTCTATCTCGCGATCAAGACCGAGCGCGGCGAGGCCGACGCAAAACGCTTCGCCGGGGCGGCGGCGAGCCAGCTCGGCTTGCTGCTAATCGGCTTCGTCGTCCTGGCAGAGATTTTTGCGCCCTGGGTCGTGCTCGGACTGGCCGGCGGCTTCGCCGAGGAACCGCAGACCTTGGCACTCGCCGCCTTCTACACGCGTCTGATGCTGCCCTTCGTGCTGCTGACCACGCTCGCCGCCTTGCTCGCGGCGCTGCTCAACGCCGAGAGGCGCTTCACCGTGGCGGCGCTGGCGCCTGCCCTGATGAACGCGATCCTGCTCGCAGCCCTGCTGGTCGCGCTGTTCCATGGCGGCGAAAGCCATGCCAGCGCGACGTTGCTGGCTGCTTGCCTCAGCCTGACCGGCCTCGCCCATCTCGCGATGATCCTTTGGCGCCTGCATGGCATTGGCCTGCCGCGCCCGAGCCTGCGCTGGTCGCCCGACATGACGCGGCTGGTCCGGACAGGCGGGGCGACCTTGCTCGCCGCCTCGGCCGCGCAGCTCGTCCTGCTGATCTCGACGCAGATCGCCTCGACCGAGCCAGGCTCGGTCTCGGCGCTGTACTATGCCGACCGCGTCTTCCAGCTGCCGCTCTCCTTTTTCGGCGTCGCCATGGGCACGGTGGTGCTCTCGGCCATGGCGGGCGAGATATCGCAGGCGGATCACGACGCCTTGCTCGGCCGGGCACTGGCGCTCGGCCTGGCGCTGGCGATCCCGGCCACTGCGGCACTGTTCGTACTGGCGGAGCCGATCGTCTCGGTGCTGTTCGAGAACGGGCAGTTCAACGCGGCCGATCGCGTGCGTACCGCTGGCGCGTTGGCGGCCTTCGCCTGCGGCCTGCCCTTCGCCCTCGCCGCCAAGGTCTTCGGGCAGGTCTATTTCGTGCGCCGGCTGCCGCGTCTGCCGCTGATAGCCGGCCTCGCCGCGGTCGCCGTCGCGGCACTCGCCGGCTATGCCCTGCTCGGCTGGCGCGACGCGGCGATGATCGGCGCTCTGGCGGCGAGTCTCGCCTTCATCGTCCAGGCGGGGCTCCTCGCGACCAATCTCCTGCGAACCGGGCTGTGGCGGCCGCGCTGGGCGGATGTCAAACTCGTCCTCGCCATCCTCTCCGCCGCCGCGCTCATGGTGCTGGCGCTGAATGCCTTGATCGGACTGTTCCTTCCTGCGCTGGACCCCGGCGAGCCGGCCTTGCGGCGCGCCTGCGCGCTGATGCTCCTGTGCTGCGCTGGCGCTGCGATTTACGCTCTCGCCGGCTTCCTGCTCGGCGCCTTCGACGTGGTCCTGCCGCCGCGGCTCTTGCGCCTTCGCGGCGCTTCCGTCAGAACGCCGCGTTCCTGAGCGGATCGACCCCCGACTCAAGACTTTTTTCGCCCTGACGACGGAGCGCCCCATGGCCGCTTTCTCTCCCCGCGTCTTCTCCGGCATGCAGCCGACCTCGACGCTCCATCTCGGCAATTATCTCGGCGCGCTGGTGAACTGGGTCGCGATGCAGAAGACCCATGACTGCATCTATTGCGTCGTCGACATGCACGCGATCACGCAGGGGCTCGAGGTCTGGGGCGGCCCGGCCGAGCTGACCCGCGCGACGCGCGAGGTCGCGGCTGCCTATATCGCCGCCGGCGTCGACCCCAAGAAGAGCATCATCTTCAACCAGAGCCAGGTTTCCGGCCATGCCGAGCTCGCCTGGGTGTTCAACACGATCGCGCGCCTCGGCTGGCTCAACCGCATGACCCAGTTCAAGGAGAAGGCCGGGAAGGACCGCGAGAACGCCTCGGTCGGGCTCTATGACTACCCCGTGCTGATGGCCGCCGACATCCTGCTCTACAAGGCGACGCATGTCCCGGTCGGCGAGGACCAGAAGCAGCATCTCGAGCTGACCCGCGACATCGCCCAGAAGTTCAACAACGACTTCGCCGAGCGTATCGCCGAGCTTAACCTCGGCACCGGCGATCTCGGCTACTTCCCGCTGCCCGAGCCGATGATCCAGGGCCCGGCGCCGCGGGTGATGAGCCTGCGCGACGGCACCAAGAAGATGTCGAAATCGGACCCATCCGATTATTCGCGCATCAACCTGACCGATGATGCCGACATGATCGCGCAGAAGATCCGCAAAGCGAAGACCGACCCGGAGGCGCTGCCCTCCGAGGAGAAGGGGCTGGAGGGCCGGCCTGAAGCGGAGAACCTGGTCGGGATCTATGCCGGCCTCTCCGGCGAGAGCAAGGCGCAGGTGCTCGGCCAGTTCGGCGGCAGCCAGTTCTCCGGCTTCAAGGCGGCGCTGGTCGAGCTCGCGGTCGGCAAGCTCGCGCCGATCGCCGGCGAGATGCGCCGTCTCCTGGCCGATCCCAGCCATATCGACGGCATCCTCAGCGACGGCGCCGACCGCGCCGCCGCCATCGCCGCGCCGATCATGCTCGACGTCAAGGACATCACCGGCTTCGTGCGCCGGCGCTGATCCGGCAAGTACCGCGAGGGAGGCTTGCGCTGACCTTGCGGCGCCTGTCACCATGACACGTCCTCGAAGCGGCGAGAGGCAGCAATGGTCAAGAGACGGCGGTCCTACGAGACGGGCCATCGCCCGAAATTCCTCGCTGTCGTCGACGACAGCCCGGAATGCGCCAAGGCGGTGCGCTTCGCGGCGCGCCGCTGTGCCCGTCTGGGCGCATCGATCGTTCTGCTCGGTGTGATCACGCCGCCGCCGGACGAGACCTGGCTCGGTGTCGGCGACATGGTGCAGGCCGACGCCGAGGCGGAAGCCGAGGAGCTGATCGACGCGGCCGCGGCCGCCGTGCGCTCGCTCGCCGGGCTCGAACCCGAAAAGGTCGTGCGCACCGGCATCAAGGCCGACGAGATGGTCAAGCTGATCGAGGCCGACGAGGACATCTCGCTGCTGGTGCTCGCCGCCGGCACCGGCCGTGACGGGCCCGGGCCGCTGGTCAGCGCCCTCGCCGGCAAGGGGGCCGGCAGCTTCCCGATCCCGGTTGCGATCGTGCCCGGCCATCTCGCCGACGAGGAAATCGACGCATTGGCCTGAGCTGAGGTCGCAACTGCTGGAATCATTCCAGCGTCCGGCCTATATCGGGAACAGGAACGGCGGCCTTGACCCGCCGGCGCCGGAGACAAGACATGTTCATCCAGACCGAAGCCACGCCCAACCCCGCCACGTTGAAGTTCCTGCCCGGCCGCAGCGTCTCGCCGGAAGGGCCGATTGAACTGCGCGACCCGGCACTTGCCGAACGCTCGCCGCTCGCCACGCGCCTGTTCGGCGTCAAGGGCGTCTCCGCCGTGTTCTTCGGCTCGGACTTCATCACCGTGACCAAGGCCGAGGGCGAATGGCCGCATCTCAAGCCCGCCATCCTCGGCGCGATCATGGAACATTACATGTCGGGCGCGCCGCTGATGAGCGCCGGCGCCCCGATCGACGCGCTCGCCGAGAGCGAGGATGAGTTCTTCGCCGACGAAGACGCCGAGACCGTCGAGACGATCAAGGAACTGCTCGAGACCCGCATCCGCCCGGCGGTCGCCGGCGATGGCGGCGACATCACCTTCCGCGGTTACAGGGACGGCACCGTCTACCTCGTCATGAAGGGTTCCTGCTCGGGCTGCCCGTCCTCGACCGCGACGCTGAAGCACGGCATCCAGAATCTGCTGCGCCATTTCCTGCCGCAAGTGCGCGAGGTCGAGGCGGTTTGATCGCCGTCCGTATCGCAGACCGGACCTAAGCCCTGATGCGCATCCTCGCGATAGATACCGCGCTCGGAGCCTGCTCGGCCTGTGTGCTCGACACCAGTGATCCCGTTCCGGTCGCGATCGAGCAGACCGCGATGGAGCGCGGCCATGCCGAAGCGCTGATGCCGATGATCGAGCGCGTGATGGCCAAGACCGAAGGTGGCTTTTCCTCGCTCGACCGCGTCGCCGTGACCATCGGCCCCGGCAGCTATACCGGCCTGCGCGTCGGCATCAGCGCGGCGCGGGCGATCGCGTTCGCCGCCGGCATTCCCGCAATCGGCGTCTCGACGCTGGCCGCCAGCGCCGCGCCCTTCATCGGCCGCGAGGGTGGACGCGTCGTCGCAGCCGCGGTCGACGCCAAGCACGGTCAGGTCTGGTTCCAGGCCTTGAACGCGCAGGGCAAGCAGCTCGTCTCGGTCCGCCAGGTCAACCATCGTGACGCCGCCCGCGCCATCGGCGCCGGCCCGGTCTCGCTGGTCGGCTCGGCCGCGCTTGCCGTCGCCAACGAGGCCTGGGCCATCGGCCTCGACGCGCTCGTCGTCGACGACGCGAAGGCGCCCGACGTGACCTGGGTGGCGCGGCTCGGCCTGATCGCCGACCCCGAGAGCGCACCGCCGCGCCCGCTCTATCTCAAGGCGCCGGAAACGACGCCGCAGGATCGCGCCCGGCTGCCGCGGCGCTAGCAGGCAATGAACTGGTTCCAATCCCTGTTCAGGCGCCGGCCAGCGACAGGCCGCACCGGTCTGCTCGATGTCCGCCATGCCAGGCAGGTCGCGGCCCTGCATCACCAGGGCGGCTTCGCGCGGCTCTGGGAGCCCGGCGAATGCGCCGCGCTGCTCGCCGACCCGTCGATCGTTGCGGACGGCGTGTTCATCGGCAGCGCTGGCGAGCCCTGCGGCTTCGTGATGTCGCGCATAGCCGTCGACGAGGCGGAGATTCTCAGCATCGTCGTTGCTGGCGGCAAGCGCCGGTCCGGGCTCGGACAGACACTGCTCACAACCCATCTGGCGCAGCTGGCCGCTCGCGGCGTAGCGCGGCTCTTCCTCGAGGTCGAGGAGGGCAATGCGCCGGCGATCGGCCTCTACCATCGGCTCGGCTTCGAGACCGTCGGGCGGCGCGAGGGCTATTATCCGAAGCCGGACGGCAGCCGCGTCGCGGCGCTGGTGATGCGGCGCGATCTCGGTTGAGCCAGGCGAAGTAGACGCCCGCGGAAAGCCCCACTATAGCCGGGGCCGCAGAAGCGGGGCGCCAGCGCAGAGAATGAACGGCTCAGCATGAAAGGCCTCCGTCCCGGCGCCATGGCGCGGCTCGCGCTGCTCGTCCTCGGCACACTCATCCTGATCCCGCCGCAGCTCGTGGCGATGCGCTTCGGTCGGCCTTTCTACTTCACTCGCCTGTTCCAGAAGCTGGGCTGCCGCTGCTTTGGCGTGCGCATCACCACGCGCGGCGCGGCTCCGCCGGTCGGACAGGGCGGGCTGATCATCGCCAATCACACCTCCTGGCTCGACATCCCCGTCATCGGCACGACCGGGCCGCTCTCCTTCGTCGCCAAGGCGGAGGTCGCGACCTGGCCGGTGATCGGCTGGCTCTCGACGCTGCAGCGCACCGTCTTCATCGACCGGATGCGCCGCGGCGCCACCGCGGGTGTCGCCAGCGAGATGGGCAAGCGGCTGCAGGACGGGCAATCGGTGGTGCTGTTCGCCGAAGGCACGACAGGCGACGGCACGCGCGTCCTGCCGCTCCGTTCCTCGCTGCTCGGAGCCGCTCACGAAGCCGTGCGCGGGGCGGACGAGGCCGAGACAACTGTCTACCCGCTCTGCATCACCTATACCGGCTTCCACGGCCTGCGCGGCGGCCGCGTCGAACGCTCGGCGCTATCCTGGTATGGCGACACCGAACTCGCGCCGCATTTGCAGGCGATGATCAATGCCGGTGCGATCGATGTCGAGCTCGCCTGGGGCGAGCCGATCCGGATGGGCCGCAAGCTCTCGCGCAAGGAAGCGACACGCCTCGCCGAGATCGCGATCCGGCGGGCGCGGCAGGAGGCCGTCACGGGTCGGTCACGCGCCTGAGTCAGATTCGCATCGGCTGCGGACTGTTGCGGCCCGGATATTGCGTGGCGAGTGTCGGCGGCGATATGATTCCCATGCTCGGGGCGATTGGGATAAGGAGACGCGGTTGAGGCCGGATCAGCGTTGATGAAGAAAGTCCACATCAAGTCCTATGGCTGCCAGATGAACGTCTATGACGGCCAGCGCATGGCCGACGTCCTTGGCCAGCAGGGCTATGTCGAGACTGCGACGCCCGATGACGCCGACCTCGTTCTGCTGAATACCTGCCATATCCGCGAGCGGGCGGCGCACAAGGTCTATACCGAGCTCGGCAAGCTGCGTGATCTGAAGCGCGAGCGCAAAGCGCAGGGTCGCGAGACCACGCTCGTCGTCGCCGGCTGCGTCGCGCAGGCGGAAGGCGCCGAGATCCAGCGGCGCCAGCCAGCCGTCGACCTCGTCATCGGCCCGCAGACCTATCACCGCCTGCCGGAATTGCTGGCGCAGGCGAAGAGCCGCCGTGTCGTCGACACGGAACTCCCGCCCGAGGACAAGTTCGGCCACCTGCCGGCGCCGAAGCCGGCGGCGATCCTCGCCCGCGGCGTCTCGGCCTTCGTCACCGTGCAGGAAGGCTGCGACAAGTTCTGCGCCTTCTGCGTCGTGCCCTATACCCGCGGCGCTGAGTTCTCGCGGCCGGTCGCACAGGTAATCGCCGAGGTCGAACGGCTGGCGGAAGCGGGCGTGCAGGACGTCTCGCTGCTCGGCCAGAACGTCAACGCCTATCATGGCGAGGGGCCGGGTGGCGGCATCTGGACCCTGGCGCGATTGATGCACCGGATCGCGCAGGTGCCGGGCATCGCCCGCATCCGCTATACGACCAGCCATCCGCGCGACATGGACGACGAACTGATCGCCGCCCATCGCGACCTGCCGCAGGTGATGCCGTTCCTGCACCTGCCGGTCCAGGCTGGCTCGGACCGGATCCTTGCTGCGATGAACCGCAAGCACACTGGCGACGACTATCGCCGGGTGATCGACAGGATTCGCGAAGCGCGGCCCGACATCGCCCTCTCATCGGACTTTATCGTCGGCTTCCCCGGCGAGAGTGACGCCGATTTCGAGGAGACGCTGCGGCTGATCACCGATGTGCGCTTCGCCTCGGCCTATTCGTTCAAATACTCGCCGCGCCCGGGTACGCCGGCGGCGGAGCTTTCCGAGCAGATCCCGCTCGCCGTGATGGACGAGCGTCTCCACCGGTTGCAGGCCCTTGTCGAGGGCCACAGGCAGGAGTTCAACCACGCCATGGTCGGGCGCACGGTCGAGGTGCTGCTCGAGCGCAGCGGCCGCCATCCTGGCCAGCTCGCCGGCAAGACGCCCTATATGCAGGCGGTCCAGATCGAGAGCGCGACGCACCGGATCGGCGACCGCGTCATGGTCCTGATCGAGCGCGCCGGATCGAATTCGCTGTTCGGCCGTGCGGTGGAGCGGCCGGGTCTGGCTGCCTGAGAAGGTTCGAGTGCGTAGCGTGCGATGGCGTCGGCGTTGCGGTGAAGGTTTCTGACTGCGCCTGTCCGACTCATTCCCAATGGAGACAATGGCATTGGCCCAGGCCGATCAATTCAATCCGAGAGCCGAGCGCGGCGCACGCCGCGACGAGCCGCTGACGCGCGAGGGCCTGCCCGGCGCCGAAGTCGAGCTCACCTTCGACAACAACCAGACCGCCGGCCTGGTCTTCGGTCATTACGATCAGAACCTGGCGCATCTGGAGCGCCGCCTCGGCGTCGTCGTCGCCCCGAACGGCAATCACGTCACCATCAAGGGGCCACGCGAGACCGCCGAGCAGGCGAGCCGCGTGCTGCGCACGCTCTACGCCCGCGCCAAGACCGGCGCCGCCGTCAATCTCGGCGAGGTCGACGGCGCGATCGAGGAGAGCAATGTGCAGCGCTCGCTCTTTCCTGCCGACAATGCCGGCAAGGCCGCCTTCGATGCGGTGGTGACACGCAAGCGCGGCCCGGTCAGGGCGCGCAATGCGGCGCAGGACGCCTATCTCCGCCAGCTCAAGCGTCATGAGCTCGTCCTCGCCGAGGGCCCGGCCGGCACCGGCAAGACCTGGCTCGCGGTCGGCCACGCCGTCTCGCTGATCGAGCAGGGTGTGGTCGAGCGCATGGTGCTGTCGCGCCCGGCCGTCGAGGCCGGCGAGCGCCTCGGCTTCCTGCCCGGCGACATGCGCGAAAAGGTCGATCCCTATCTGCGGCCGATCTACGACGCGCTCAACGACTTCATGGAGGCGCGCCATGTCGAGCGCGCGCTCCAAACCGGCATGATCGAGATCGCGCCGCTCGCCTTCATGCGCGGGCGCACGCTGAGCAATGCCGTGGTCCTGCTCGACGAGGCGCAGAACGCCACCTCGGTGCAGATGAAGATGTTCCTCACCCGCCTGGGCGAGGGCTCGCGCATGATCATCACCGGCGATCCCTCGCAGGTCGACCTGCCACCAGGCCAGCGCTCCGGTCTGGTCGAGGCGGTCAGGCTGCTCTCGGGTGTCGAGGGCGTCGGCCATGCCCGCTTCGAGGAGGGCGACGTCGTCCGCCACGCGCTCGTGCGCCGCATCGTCATGGCCTATGAGGATGCCTCCCGGAAGGAACGCGACGAGCGCGAGGCGCGGCTCGCCGCCCTGCCGGCGCCGGATGCGCCCGTCGAGGGCGATGCCGACGGGCTGAAGCGCATGCTGTCGCGGGAGCGGCCGCGATGACCGACCGACCTCGTTCGCGGCGCACAGCGCCGCGAACCGAAGCTCCGGAGCCTGACCCAAGCGGGCCCACGCTCGATATCCGCATACAGTCGCGGAAGTGGCGCGAGATCGACGACCTGCGCCCGCGGATTCTGGCTGCAATCGAGGCGGCCTTGGCACTGGCCCCGGTCAAACCGCAGGCCGAGGCGGAACTCAGCCTGCTCCTGACCGACGACAAGCGCATCCGCATCGTCAATCGCGACTGGCGCGGCTTCGACAAGGCGACCAATGTCCTCTCCTTCCCGGCCGCGCCGCCTGAGCGGATCGCGTCGAGCCCGGTGATCGGCGACATCGTGCTCGCCTTCGAGACGATCGCCCGGGAGGCCGAGAGCGAGGAGAAATCCTTCGGCGATCATCTCAGCCACCTCGTGATCCACGGCCTGCTACACCTCGTCGGCGAGGATCACGAGACCGAGGAGCAGGCTGAGCGCATGGAGGCGCTCGAGACCGCGGCGCTGGCCCGTCTCGGCATCTCCGATCCCTATGCCGGCTCCGATCCAGAGCCCATCCAGCCCCGCCCAGCGGCCAAGACCCAAAAGCCCCAGCCAGCGTCATGAGCGACGACACCCGATCTTCTTCATCCTCGGAGCCGAGCGGCCGCGGCCTCTCGCATTGGCTCGGACAATTCCTCGACAAGCTCGGCCTGCGCCAGGGCGGCTCGATCCGCGAGGACATCACCGAGGCGTTGGCGCAGGACAGCGGCGGGGTGACCGACCTCTCGCCGCAAGAGCGGGCGATGCTCTCGAACGTGCTGAGCCTGCGCGAGCGCCGCGTCGCCGACGTGATGGTGCCGCGCGCCGACGTCATCGCAGTCTCCTCGGAAGCGACGCTCGGCGACCTGCTCGCCCTGTTCCGCACCGCCGGTCATTCGCGCCTGCCGGTTTATGGCGAGTCGCTCGACGACCCTCGCGGGATGATCCATATCCGCGACTTCCTCGACTTCATCGCCGCCCGTGCCAAGCCCGGCCGGAAAGTGCGCGGTGAAGCGGAAGCCGGCACCGGACCCAGCCTGGGCGCCATCGACCTGTCGATGACGCTGGCTCAGGCCAAGATCCTGCGGCCCGTGCTCTATGTGCCGCCCTCGATGCCGGCGGTCGACCTGTTGGTCCGGATGCAGGCGACACGCACCCATATCGCTTTGGTGATCGACGAGTATGGCGGCACGGACGGGCTGATCTCGATCGAGGACCTCGTCGAGATCGTCGTCGGCGATATCGAAGACGAGCACGATCTCGATGAGGCGCCAGCGATCGCGCCTGCCGGCGAGAACCGTTTCATCGCCGACGCCCGTGCCACGCTCGACGAATTGAAGCAGGCGACCGGGATCGACCTGTCGAGCGCGGAGGTCGCCGAGGAAGTGGACACGCTCGGCGGCCTGATCGTGACTCTGGCCGGGCGCGTCCCCGTCCGCGGCGAATTGATCAAGGGGCCGGAGGAGCTCGAATTCGAGGTGCTCGACGCCGATCCGCGCCGGGTCAAGCGCCTGCGCATCCATCGCCGCGATCCGGTCGCGGCGGAGCCGCCAGCCGCACCGGACGCTGCATGACCAAGTTCTCGGCGCTGGCCGACCGCGTCATCCTCGCCTGGGGCTGGCCGCGCCGGCTGATCGCGCTCATCTGCGGAGCGAGCGGCGCGCTGGCGCTGGCCCCGCTCGACCTCTGGCCGCTGATGGTCGTGCCGATGACCGCCGCGGTCTGGCTGATCGACGGCTCCGTCGCCGAAAGCCGGCGCGGGCGCCTCTGGGCGGCAGCGACCATCGGCTGGTGGTGGGGCTTCGGCTATCATCTCGCCGGGCTGTGGTGGCTCGGCGCCGCCTTCCTGGTCGAGGCCGACAAGTTCGCCTGGGCGATGCCGCTCGGCGTCGTCGCCCTGCCCGCCTTCCTCGCGATCTTCCCGGCCGCCGGATTCGCCCTGGCGCGGGCGATCTGGCCGACCGGCGCCGGCCGCATCCTGGTCCTGGCCGCAGCGCTGGCGCTGAGCGAGTGGCTGCGCGGCCATGTCCTCACCGGCTTCCCCTGGAACGTCTACGGCATGATGCTGGCAGGGCCGGCTTGGCTTGCCCAGAGCGCCAGCCTGATCGGGCTCTATGGCCTTACGATCCTCGCGGTCGCGATCGGCGCAGCCCCGGCGGTACTCTGCACGGGCGAGACCGATGCGGACCGTTGGCGCGTGCCAGCGCTCGCAGCTGCCATGCTGGTTGTCATGGCGGGCTTCGGCGCCTGGCGGATTCCGGCGGAGCCGGTCCCGGCGGTCAGCGGCGTCAAGCTGCGGTTGATGCAGCCGAACCTGCCGCAAGACGCCAAGTTCAGCCCGCGTAACAGCGAGATGATCCTGTCGCACTATCTTGCGCTCAGCGACCGGGCGACCAGCCCGGCGACGACGGGCGTGCAGGATGTGACCCATCTGATCTGGCCCGAATCGGCCTTTCCCTTCCTGCTCGGACGCACGCCGCAGGCGCTGGCGCGGATCGCCGCCCTGCTGCCGCCGAACACGACGCTGATCACCGGCGCAGCCCGAGCCGGCGAGACCCTGCCGGGCGAGAGCCGGCCGCCGATCTACAATTCGATCCAGGTCGTCAACGACGAGGGCACGATCACCGGCAGCTACGACAAGGTCCATCTCGTGCCATTCGGCGAATATCTGCCGCCCTTCCTCGATCGGCTGATTCGCGCCGTCGGGCTGTCGGAGTTCGTCTCGATCCCCGGCGGCTTCGCTTCGGGGAGCCGACGCACGCCGCTGCCGATTCGCGGGCTGCCGCCGGCCGCGGCGTTGATCTGCTACGAGGTGATCTTCCCGGGCGCGGCGATGCCAAGCGGCCCGCGGCCCGGGTTCATGCTCAACCTGACCAATGATGGCTGGTTCGGACAGACCAGCGGGCCTTATCAGCATCTTGCACAGGCGCGCTTACGTGCGATCGAGGAGGGCCTGCCGCTGGTACGCGTGGCCAACACCGGCATCTCGGCTGTGGTCGATCACTATGGGCGCATCCGCGCGGCACTGCCACTCGGCGAGACTGGCGTCCTTGACACCTCACTGCCGCGGACAGGACCGGCTACGCCCTATTCACGCTTCGGCGACCTTTTCTTTGCAGGTGTAGTTGCCAGCTTAATGCTCGCTGGAGTATTAATGCGGAGACGGTGATCCCATTTGGAACTTTCTTACGGGAAGACCGCCGAATGGTCGGTGGCGCCTGGCCTTCAATAGGCCGCCGACAGGTCTGGACGGAGAAAATTAAGGGGACCGGCGAGACATGTTGAAGAAAGTACCCAACCCAATCGACCGCCATGTCGGCAGCCGCGTCCGGATGCGGCGCATGCTCGCCGGCGTCAGCCAGGAACGGCTCGGCGAGGCGCTCGGCCTGACCTTCCAGCAGGTCCAGAAATACGAGAAGGGCACGAACCGGATCAGTGCGAGCCGGCTGCAGCAGATCTCCAAGATGCTGGGCGTGCCAGTCGCCTTCTTCTTCGACGGCGCACCGACCGACGAGACGATGGAGAACGGCTTCGCCGATGCATCGGCCACGACCTATGTCGCCGACTTCCTTGCGACCAGCGAGGGCGTCCAGCTGACCAAGGCCTTCGTGCGCATCAAGAACCCGCGCGTGCGCCGCCGCATCGTCGATCTCGTCGAATCACTCGGCGACACGCCGATCGAGACCATCGAGCAATAAGGCTCTGCCCTCGCGCCAAGCATGGGCTTGTCCCGACCCGGCCAGGTCAGTCGACCTGGCCGCCGGGCGCGTTTCGATACGCCGATCGACGCCGTTCTTGCCGGCAGGCCCTAGTGCAGGGCCGGCGCGGCTTCCTGTGTCAGCACGAGCGTGCTCCGGTTAACCCGCTGCAGCTGCGGGCTGGGGTTCATCAGCAGGAAATCCCTGAGCTTCGACTGATCCGGCTCCGACATGGAAAGGATCTGGACGGCGAGCCAGAGCTCGTCCGGCAGGTCCATGCGGTAGGCGACGTCCACCAGTTCCTGATGCACAGGCTGGTTACGCAGCAGATTGGTCAGCAATCCCAGCGCGTATTCGATCTTGTCGCGGCTGCTGCTGCCGGTGTCATGTTGATTAGACATGCGAGATCCTCCTCTCGCCCGGAGTCCGCTTGGCCTGACGGCGCGGCAGGATGACCGGCCCCTCGATGTTCTTGAAAGCGAGCGTGCGACGGTAGGCCTCTTCGCTCACCGTGATGATCGTGCCGACGCAGTTCATGCCGTCGATCATCGTCGGCAGGCCGAGCGGCCGAACCTCCCAGCCCAGCTGCAGGAAACGCGGCATCCACCAGGTCTCCATCACCACCGTGATCGCCGCGATGTCATTGGCCAGGCAATGCTCGAACATGCCGGCGAGAACGGTGTGCAGCACCTTGCTGTCGCTGCCGCGCCGTTCCGGCACGACAAAGATGCGCGTCCATTCGACGATGTCGCTGCCGCGCTGAAGCCCGCGCACATCGGCCAGGAACGGAAAGACATCCGCCATCAGATGCGGGCACGTCGTGGGAACGAGCCGCGTGCCGCCGATCACGCGTCCGGTCTCGATCGCCAGCAGATAGGTCGCGTCCGCGGTGTCGAACTGGTCGACCTCCCGGCCATCGGGCCGTTCAAGCGCCATCCATTTGCGCTCGCCGACATAGATCTGATGCCGAATCTTGAAATGCTGCTCGAGTTCGGCCCCATAGAGATGCCGATTGCCGGCATCGACAACATGGATCATCGCCGCGTTCCCCTTCCTTGAGGGACGCAGGCTGGCTCCATTCAGGTTTCATGGGTATTCCGGAATTCCGGAAGAAGCGGTCGAATTCGACCGGATTCGAGCGGTTGTTCCTATCGCAAAAGTGGTCCCGCGGCTACGAAACACGCCTTAGATGCTGATCTCGCCCCGGCGATAGGCTTCGATCACGGTCCGCGTGCGACCCCTCACGCCGAGCTTCCTGGCGGCGTTCTCGAAATGCGCCTCCGCCGTCCCGGCCGAGACGCCGAGTCGTTCGGCGACGCCCTCGGTCGTCTTGCCGATCGCGAACCAGGTCAGGACCTCGCGCTCGCGGACTGTCAGGACATGTTCGAGACGGGCCGGCCGCAAACAATCCGCCGCCTTGCCATGGGCGTAGATCGACATCAGGTGAATGGCCGAGCGGGCCTGCCGCGACAGATCGGGCCGGTCTCCCGCCATGGTGACGACGGCCTGAAAGCCGGACTCGCCGTGGATTGGTACGCAGAAGCCCTCGACCATGTTGAAGTCGCGCGCCCGGTGCATCACCTCGCGCTGGCGTGCGGACGCGCCGCCGTCCTGATAGACATCGGCCCAGGCGAAGGGGTCGATCGTCGTCTTGCAATGGGCCGCGATCGGGTCCCAATCCGAGAAAGACTTCTCCAGATAGAGCTCGAACCAGCCCGGCGGCCAGCCGTTGAGGAGCACGAGCGGATCAATCCGGTCGCCGATCTCCGGCAGGCCGGTAATCAGGAAGGCGTGGAAACCATAGCTCGCAAGCTTGTCGCGCAAGGCAGCGATCACCGCACCCGGATCGTCGAGCGTACCCAGCCGATCGATGAAATCGAGTGCGTCGCGTCCCGCGTTGAAATGCCGTCCCGACATGCCCCGCCTTCCTTGGCCCCATCATTTTCTGCGCAGTCGGGCCAAGAATCAACGCATATTGATACGTTTCCGTCCGGAGCCGGCGGTAGACGCGCGACCAGAAGTGCGGTTGAGTAAGGCAAGAGGTGAACGGCACATGCTGAAGAAGCTCCCAAATCCGGTCGACCGCCATGTCGGCAGCCGCGTGCGCATGCAACGTATGCTGGTGGGCGTCAGCCAGGAGAAGCTCGGCGAGGCGCTCGGCCTGACCTTCCAGCAGGTACAGAAATACGAGAAGGGCACGAACCGGATCAGCGCGAGTCGATTGCAGCAGATCGCCAAGATGCTGGGTGTGACTGTCGCTTTCTTCTTTGAGGGTGCCCCGAGCGGCGAGACAACCGCCGGCGGCTTTGCCGATGCATCCGCCACGACCTATGTCGCCGACTTCCTCACGACCAGCGAGGGCGTCCAGCTGTCCAAGGCGTTCGTGCGCATCAAGAACCCGCGCGTGCGCCGGCGGGTGATCGATCTCGTCGAGGCTCTGGCAGGCGACTCCAGCGAAATGCCTTGATTCTGCATTTTTTTGTTCGCCTTAACGAACGAAGCGTCTTCCAAAAAAATTTCTTCCCTTGACGGCGAACCTTTCCGCTGCAAAAGACGCTGCGCCTTTTTTATCCGGGCGCAGGTCTCCGCCGGCGCCGATTTCGCAGCCCTGAAAAGGATCCTCCGACCGTGTCGCGCCAGAACTATCTCTTCACCAGCGAGTCCGTTTCCGAAGGCCACCCGGACAAAGTCTGCGACCGGATCTCCGACGAGATCGTGGATCTGTTCTTCAAGGAGGCGATCAAGGCGGGCCATGACCCGGCGCAGGTGCGCGTCGCCGCCGAGACGCTCGCAACCACCAATCGCATCGTCGTCGCCGGCGAGGTCCGCACCCATCTCGACGAGAAGCAGATCAAGTCGAAGGTGAAGTCCGCCGCGCGCAAGGCGGTCCGTGCGATCGGTTACGAGCAGGACGGCTTCCACTGGAAGAAGGCCAAGATCGACGTGCTGCTGCATCCGCAGTCGGCCGACATCGCCCAGGGCGTCGACGAAGGCAGCAACAAGGATGTCGGCGCCGGCGACCAGGGCATCATGTTCGGCTATGCCTGCCGCGAGACGCCCGAGCTGATGGCGGCTCCGATCTACTACGCCCACAAGATCCTCGAAGTCCTCGCCAAGGCCCGCCATGCCGGCGAAGGCGCGGCCGCCAAGCTCGGCCCCGACGCCAAGAGCCAGGTCACGGTCAAGTACGAGAACGGCAAGCCGGTCGGCGTCACCCAGATCGTGCTCTCGACCCAGCATCTCGACGAGAAGCTGTCCTCGGGCGATGTCCGCAAGATCGTCGAGCCCTACATCCGTCAGACCCTGCCCGATGGCTGGATCTCGAAGGACACCGTCTGGCACGTCAACCCGACCGGCAAGTTCGTGATCGGCGGCCCCGACGGCGACGCCGGCCTGACCGGCCGCAAGATCATCGTCGACACCTATGGCGGCGCGGCTCCCCATGGCGGCGGCGCCTTCTCCGGCAAGGACCCGACCAAGGTCGACCGTTCGGCCGCCTATGCTGCACGCTATCTCGCCAAGAACGTCGTCGCCGCCAAGCTCGCCGAGCGCTGCACGATCCAGCTCTCCTACGCGATCGGCGTCGCCAAGCCGCTGTCGATCTATGTCGATCTGCACGGCACCGGCAAGGTCGACGAGGCCAAGCTCGAGGGCGTGCTCGGCGATGTCATGGACCTGACGCCGCGCGGCATCCGCACGCATCTGGGCCTCAACAAACCGATCTACGCCAAGTCGGCGGCCTATGGCCATTTCGGCCGCAAGGCTGGCCGGGACGGCAGCTTCTCCTGGGAGAAGACCGATCTGGTCGACGCGCTGAAGAAGGCCGTGGCCTGATCCACCCGTCCGCGCGAACATCAAGGCCGGGGCGACGCCCCGGCCTTTTTCTTTCCGGCCGCTCGCCGTAAAGGCATCCTCATGACAGAGCAGCACGATCCAGACCGGGCCTTCTTCGGCCGACGCAAGGGCAAGGGCCTGCGCCAGGGCCAGGCCGAGCGCATCGCCGAAACCCTGCCGGCGCTTCGCCTGCCGGACGGGCCGATCCCCGATCTGAAGGCGCTTTTCCCGATTCCCGTCGAAGCGGTCAGGCTCGAGATCGGCTTCGGCGGTGGCGAGCACCTGCTGGCGCGCATGCGCGAGAGCCCGCAGATCGGTTTCATCGGCGTCGAGCCCTTCATCAACGGCATGGCCAAGTTCCTGGCCGTGATCGAACAGGAGGGCCTGCGCAACATCCGGCTCTGGGATGGCGACGCAGCGCTGCTCCTGCCGCAATTTCCGGCCGGCAGCATCGACGCGGCCGACCTGCTCTACCCGGACCCATGGCCGAAGCGCCGCCAGCGCAAGCGCCGCTTCGTCTCGGAGCGGACACTTTCGCTGCTCGCCAGGGCGCTGCGGCCGGACGGGCGCTTCCGCTTCGCCAGCGACATCGACGACTATGTCGGCTGGACGCTGGCGCGTCTCATCGCCTCGCCCGATTTCGACTGGGTCGATGAAAATGCCGCCGACTGGCGCCAGCCCTATCCGGGCTGGGTCCGCACTCGCTACGAGGCCAAGGCGATCAAGGCCGGGCGAGTGCCGAGCTATCTGACTGCGCGCCGTCGCGCATCCTGAGGAAGCCGAGCACGCGCTGCGCCGTCGTCGGCGTCAGGTTGCGGAAGCTCTGCCGCGCCCGCTCCAGCACCGGGGCGGACTTGCCGTCGCCCTTGCGCAGGCTGATCAGCGCCCTCGTCGTTTCCCACGACCAGCCCATACCGCGTCCGACCAGCAGGACGGCGTCGCGATCGGGCCCGAACACGATCTGCTCGGTCGCCGGCAAGGTGAGCCGCGCCAGCGTGGCGACGCCGCAGATCGCATGCTCGACCGCGCCGGAGATCGCATATTGCGCGACCACCGATTCGTCGAGCTTTCCGGCCTCATCGAGGATCTTGACGTCCGCCAGCGCCTTTCCGAACCGGCCCAATTCATCGCCGATGGTTGCCTGGACCGATACGGCCTCGGCACCGCGCTCGACCGCACCGGCGACGGCACCAGCCAGGGACGGCTCGAGCGAAGCTTCGAGCCGACGGCGAGCCGACGTCTTGGCGGCCGCCATCAGCTGTTCGGCAAGATCGGCCGGGATGTCGGCGCGCGAGCCCAGCGTCGCCTGCAGGGCGTCGTCCTGGGCAGCGCGCATGACGAGGACGCCCATGCCATGGCGGGAGAAGCGGGCGGTCTGGTTGGCGGCGACCGCATGGCTCACGACGCGTCCGCCACGCAGGATCAGGAAATCGGTGACCGGCTCGCCCAGATCCGGCCGCTCGGTGATGGCGAGCATGTGGTCGCGCCCCTTCGCAGCTGCGATGGCGACGAGATCATGATCGCTGAGGCGCTTCGAGGCGACGAGGACAGGCCGCGCGACGGCGATCTCGTCGAGGGCGAGTTGGCGGACGACGCCGCTGGGAGCATTGGGGACGGGAGCGAGCCGCTCGGCCAGCTCGATGCGCGCCCTCATCTCGATCGCACGGGCGAGGCGGCCGATCACCACGTCGAAAACGCCGACCTGGTCCTCGCCCATGTCCTTGGCCGTGCTGAGGAAGAGATCAGTCAGCCGTGACAGGATGACGGCGCGCTCATCGGTCGAGCCGCGCGACATCGTCGTCTCGAGATCGCGCAACAACGCACCGACAGGACTCATCACGCAACCTCGCGACACACCATCCCGACGTCGTAGCAGTGAAGAATGACCAGCCCGTTAGCAGGATCGTCGAAATCGAGGACAGGCTTGCAAGATCGCGGAAACGGGACTAGATAGCGGCCAACAGCTCTGGTTTCGGTGTAAGCCGGCGATCAAGAGCGGGCCCACCGGCCCGCTCTTTTTTATTGGCCGAACCGCCCATGAGTCTTTTTTGGAGCCGGCGGGAGACGGGCGAGCCATACGGATGGTCGAGCAGAACAGCCAAGATCAGGAAGAGCGGATCGTCGTCGAGAGCGGCGTCGCCGCGCGCGTCGCGGCAATCGTCGAGCCGGCGATCATGGATCTCGGCTACCGGCTGGTGCGCGTGCGCGTCACCGGCCAGAACGGCTGCACCGTCCAGATCATGGCCGAGCTCCCGGACGGCACCATGACCGTCGAGGGTTGCGAGGCGGTGAGCCAGGCAGCGTCGCCGGCACTCGACGTCGACGATCCGATCCAGGCGGCGTATCATCTCGAAGTGTCGTCGCCGGGCATCGACCGGCCGCTGGTCAGGCCGAGCGATTTCGAGCGCTGGGCCGGCCACCTGACCAAGATCGAGACCAGCGAGCCCTTCGCTGGGCGCAAGCGCTTCCGCGGCATCCTGCGAGGCGCCAGCGGAACCGACGCCCTGCTGAGCCGCGACGACGCCAAGGCCGACGAGGAGCGCGATGTCGCGATCCCGATGCGCCTGATCGCCGAGGCGCGGCTGGTGCTGACCGACGCGCTGGTCACAGAATCGCTCCGGCGCGGCAAGTCCGGCCTGGCGCCGCAGATGCCGCCCGCCGACGAGATCGCCGAGCCCGTGCCCGGGCGCGGCAAATCGCTCGGCCCCCGTGACCCCAAGGCCCGCAAGCCGGGCAAGGGCGCCAAGGGGCCGGTGCAGAACACAGAAGAAGAGGAGTGAGCGCCATGGCCGTCAGCGCCAACCGGCTCGAGCTGTTGCAGATCGCCGACGCCGTCGCCCGCGAGAAGTCGATCGACCGGCAGATCGTGATCGACGCGATGCAGGATGCGATCGCCAAGGCGGCGCGCTCGCGCTATGGCGCCGAGACCGACGTCCATGCCGAGATTAACCCGAAGTCGGGCGAACTGCGGCTGGCGCGCCATCTCCAGGTCGTCGACCTCGTCGAGAACGGTGCCGTCGAGATCACCGTCGACGAGGCCAAGCGCCACAATCCGGCCGCCCAGGTCGGCGACGTCATCGCCGATCCGCTGCCGCCCTTCGATTTCGGCCGCATCGCCGCCCAGTCGGCCAAGCAGGTCATCGTGCAGAAGGTGCGCGAGGCCGAGCGCGACCGGCAATATGACGAGTACAAGGATCGCATCGGCGAGATCGTCAACGGCGCCGTCAAGCGCGTCGAATACGGCAATGTCTTCGTCGATCTCGGCCGCGGCGAGGCGATCATCCGCCGCGACGAGATGATCCCGCGCGAGACCTTCAAGGTCGGTGACCGCGCCCGCGCCTATGTCTACGACGTCCGCCGCGAGCCGCGTGGACCCCAGATCTTCCTGTCGCGCACCCATCCGCAGTTCATGGCCAAGCTGTTCGGCCAGGAAGTGCCGGAGATCTATGACGGGATCGTCGAGGTCAAGGCCGTGGCCCGCGATCCGGGCTCGCGCGCCAAGATCGCCGTGATCTCGCGCGATTCCTCGATCGATCCGGTCGGCGCCTGCGTCGGCATGCGCGGCTCGCGTGTGCAGGCCGTGGTCGGCGAGCTCCAGGGCGAGAAGATCGACATCATCCCGTGGTCACCGGATGTCGCGACCTTCGTCGTCAACGCGCTGCAGCCGGCGGAAGTCGCCAAGGTCGTGCTCGACGAGGAAGCCGACAAGATCGAGGTCGTGGTGCCGGACGAGCAGCTCTCGCTCGCCATCGGCCGCCGCGGCCAGAATGTCCGCCTGGCGTCGCAGCTCACCGGCTGGGACATCGACATCCTGACCGAGGCCGAGGAATCGGAGCGCCGCCAGAAGGAGTTCGTGCAGCGCACCGAACTGTTCATGAACGCGCTCAACGTCGACGAGACCGTCGGCCAGCTGCTCGCCTCGGAAGGCTTCCGCTCGGTCGAGGAAGTCGCCTATGTCGAGCCGAGCGAATTGTCCTCGATCGAGGGCTTCGACGAGGATACCGCTGCCGAGATCCAGAACCGCGCCCAGGAGTATCTGGCCGCGGTCGAGGCCGAGCTCGATGACAAGCGCAAGGCGCTGGGAGTCGAGGATGAGCTGCGCGAGGTCGAAGGCATCACCACCGCGATGATGGTCGCGCTCGGCGAGAACGATGTGAAGAACGTCGAGGATCTCGCCGGCTGCGCCACCGACGATCTAGTCGGCTGGACCGAGCGCAAGGATGGCGAGACCACCCGCCATTCCGGCTATCTCGACGGTTTCGACCTGTCGCGGCAGGACGCCGAGGCGATCGTGATGGCGGCCCGTATCAAGGCGGGCTGGGTCGAGGCGCCGGAGCCGGAAGCCGAGGTCGAGGCTGAAGCCGAGGAGTCGCAGGCCTGAGCCGGCGCGCCGAACGAGAAGGTCCGGAGCGGACCTGCGCGGTGACGCGCCAGGCACGGGTGCCGGAGGATCTGATCCGCTTCGTGGTCGGCCCCGGCGAGGTGCTGGTGCCGGACATCAGGCGCAAGCTGCCGGGACGCGGCGTCTGGGTCTCGCTCAGCGAGGCTGCCGTCCGCGAGGCGGTGAAGCGGCGCGCTTTCGAGCGCTCGCTGAAGACGAAGGTCACGGTGTCGCCGGAGCTTTCGGCCGAGGTCGACGCTCTGCTGGCCAAGGATGCGGTCCAGGCGCTGGCGATGGCCAACAAGGCCGGCCTCGTCGTCAGCGGCTTCGCCAAGGTCGAGGCGCTGGCCCAGGCCGGGCGTGCTGCGGCGGTGATCGCCGCCAGCGATGGCGCCGAGGACGGCAAACGCAAGATCGGCCAGGCGCTGCGGCGGGCGCCGATGCCGAAAGAGATACCGGTCGTGGCGAATTTCGCCGCGGCCGAACTGGAACTGGCGCTCGGGCGTGAGCATGTGATACATGCAGCGCTTGCTCCGGGTCCGGCGACTGAGGGTTTCCTCGCGCGCTGGCGTCGGCTCGTCCGCTATAGGACGAACGATGCTGGCGAAACGGCGTTTATCGACCCGGTCGAATCCGATGCGCGAGATCAGACGAAGACCGAACCGGCAGGACCGAAAGCGGAATGAGTGACACCAAGACACCCGGCGACAAGACCTTGAGCGTGACGCCTCCCAAGACGTTGTCGCTGAAGCGCCCTGTCGAACAGAGCACGGTTCGTCAGAGCTTCTCGCATGGGCGTTCGAAGCAGGTCGTCGTCGAGGTCAAGCGCCGCGTCGGCGGCCACGAGCCCGCTCCGGCGCCGGTCGCCCGCGCGCCCCAGCCACCTCAGGCTCCGACGCCGCCGCGGCCGCAGGCGCCCCAGCCGGCACCGCAGGCCAATCGGCCAGCCAGTGGCATGCTGCTGCGCACGCTCTCGGACGACGAGAAAGATGCGCGCCAGCGTGCCCTTTCCGATGCCCGCGCGGTCGAGGCGGAGGCTCGTGCCCGCGCCGAGGACGAGGCACGCCAGCGCGCCGCCCGCGAAGCCCGCGAACGCTCCGAGCGCGAGGCCGCCCAGGCCCGCCAGCGCGAGGAGGAAGATCGCCGCCGTCAGGAAGACGAGCACAAGCGCCGGGCCGAGAGCGCCGCTCGCCAGCGCATGGGCGAAGAGGCTGCGCCGCCCCGTCCTGCGCCACCGCGCGAAGCCGCTCCGCCGGCCGCGCCGCAGCAGCCCTATGCCCAACAGCAGCGCCCGGCACCGTCCGGCCCGCGCGAGCCGCGTGAATCGCGCGAGTATGGCTCGCCGCGCCCGCCATCCCGCGATGTCGGCGCCCGCCCGCCGCGGCTCGATTTCCGTCCGCCGCGCTCGGATGCGCCGCGCGGCCCTCGTCCCGATCCGAATGCGACCGCCGAGCCGGTCGTCGCCCGGCCGACCCGCCAGGCGCCGTCCTCCGGCGCGCCGCGCAGCCGTCCCGATGATGGTGAGGCGCGTCCCGCTTTCCGGCGTCCCGGCGGAGCGCCCGGCGCCCCCCGTGGCGCCCCGGCACCGGCTCCGAAGACTCCGAAAGTCGGCGAGAAGCCGCGCGGCCGCCTGACGCTGTCGACCGCCACGGGCGGGGACGACGAGCGGACCCGCTCGCTCGCCTCGTTCCGCCGCCGTGTGCAGCGCATGACCGGCCATCGCGCCTCGGACGTCGCCAAGGAGCGCGTGATGCGCGAGGTGATCATCCCGGAGACGATCACCATCCAGGAACTCGCGAACCGCATGACCGAGCGGGGCGTCGACGTCATCCGCCTGCTGATGAAGCAGGGCGCGATGCACAAGATCACCGATGTGATCGACGCCGACACCGCCCAGCTCGTGGCCGAGGAAATGGGCCACACCGTCAAGCGCGTCGCCGAATCCGACGTCGAGGAAGGCCTGTTCGACACGCCGGACACCGACGAGACCTTGGTCTCGCGTCCGCCTGTCGTGACCATCATGGGCCATGTCGACCACGGCAAGACCTCGCTGCTCGACGCGATCCGCAAGACCCATGTCGTGTCGGGCGAAGCCGGCGGCATCACCCAGCATATCGGCGCCTATCAGGTGACGACGCCGGCTGGTGCCAAGGTGACCTTCATCGACACGCCCGGTCACGCCGCCTTCACGGCGATGCGCGCCCGCGGCGCCAAGGTGACCGACATCGTCGTGCTGGTGGTCGCGGCCGATGACGGCGTGATGCCGCAGACGGTCGAGGCCATCAACCACGCCAAGGCGGCCAAGGTGCCGCTGATCGTGGCGATCAACAAGATCGACAAGTCCGACGCCAACCCGGATCGGGTCCGTTCCGAGCTGCTGCAATACGAGATCCAGGTCGAGTCGCTCGGCGGCGAGACGCTGGAAATCGAGGTCTCGGCCAAGACCGGCCAGGGGCTCGACACGCTGCTCGACGCGATCGCGCTGCAGGCCGAGGTGCTCGATCTCAAGGCCAACCCCGAGCGCGCCGCCGAAGGCACGGTGATCGAGGCCAAGCTCGACCGCGGCCGCGGCCCGGTTGCGACCGTGCTGGTCCAGCGCGGCACGCTACGCACCGGCGACATCATCGTTGCCGGCGCCGAATGGGGCCGCGTCCGCGCGCTGATCTCCGATACAGGTGCCCAGATCAAGGAAGCGGCACCGTCGCTGCCGGTCGAAGTGCTCGGCTTCAATGGCACGCCGGAAGCCGGCGATCGCGTCGCGGTCGTCGAGTCCGAAGCGCGGGCCCGCGAGATCACCGACTATCGTGAGCGCCAGAAGCGCGACCGTCTCGCCGCCCGCGGCGCCGGCTCGGGCGCCGGCCGCTCGCTGGCCGAGATGATGCGCGAGCTCAAGGAAGGCGCTGGCCGCAAGGAGTTCCCGCTCGTCGTCAAGGGCGACGTGCAGGGCTCCGTGGAAGCCATCGTCGGCTCGCTCGAGAAGGTCGGAAACGACGAGGTCCGCGCCCGCGTGCTCTCGTCCGGCGTCGGCGCGATCACCGAATCCGACGTCACGCTGGCCCAGGCTTCGGGCGCGGTGGTGATCGGCTTCAACGTGCGCGCTCACAAGGAAGCGCGCGAGGCGGCCGAACGGGCCGGCGTCGAGATCCGCTACTACAGCATCATCTACAACCTGATGGATGATGTGAAGGATGCGATGTCGGGCCTGCTCGCGCCGACCCTGCGCGAGACCATGCTCGGCAATGCGCAGATCCTCGAGATCTTCAACGTCTCGAAGGTCGGCAAGATCGCCGGCTGCCGCGTCACCGACGGCACGATCGAGCGCGGCGCCAATGTCCGCCTGATCCGCGACGGCGTCGTGGTTCACGAGGGCAAGCTCGCGCAGCTCAAGCGCTTCAAGGACGACGCCAAGGAAGTGGTCGCCGGCCAGGAGTGCGGCATGTCCTTCGAGAGCTACCAGGACATGCGCGCTGGCGATGTGATCGAGTGCTTCCGCGTCGAGGAGATCAAGCGCAGCCTTTGACCGGCGCGCTTCCTCCCCGGATACCTACAAATGGCCGGGCTCTTGCCCGGCCATGACGTTTCAAACCCGTCCGTCCGGTCCGATCCCGGAGAACGAGAACCATGGCAAAGAAACCCAACACACAGGGCTCTGGGCCCTCGCAGCGGCAATTGCGCGTCGGCGAGCTGATCCGGCATGCGCTCGCCGAGATGCTGGCGCGCGGCGATATCCATGACGACGTGCTGGCCAAGCACGTCATCACCGTGCCGGAGGTCCGGCTCTCGCCCGATCTCAAGCTCGCGACCTGCTACATCATGCCGCTCGGCGGTCAGGACATCGCGCCGGTGCTGAAGGCACTGGCCTCTCATACGCGCTATATCCGCGGCGAGATCGCCCATCGCGTGAACCTCAAATACGCGCCGAATGTCCGCTTCCTGCAGGATGAGAGCTTCGCCGAGGCCGAGCGCATCGATGCTCTGCTCTATTCGGACAAGGTGCGTCAGGACATCCTGAAGCAGCCACTGCGCATCGACCAGAAACCCGACCAGCAAGACAAGCACGATGACGACGACTGACGAGAACCGCCCGGCAGAGGCGGGTGGCGGCCGGCCGCCGCGCCCCAAGAAGCGCGACGTGCATGGCTGGGTCGTGCTCGACAAGCCGGTCGGCATGACCTCGACCCATGCGGTCAGCGTGGTCAAGCGCGCCTATGCGGCAAAGAAGGCCGGCCATGCCGGCACGCTCGACCCGCTCGCGTCGGGCCTCCTGCCGATCGCGCTCGGCGAGGCGACCAAGACCGTCCCCTTCGTGATGGATGGCCGCAAGGCCTATGAGTTCACCGTCGCCTGGGGCTCGCAGACCGATACCGACGATACCGAAGGCAAGGTCGTCGCGACCTCCGAGCTGCGGCCCGACGAGACGGCGATCGCAGCCCTGCTGCCGCGCTTCACCGGCACGATCCAGCAGGTGCCGCCGAAGTTCTCGGCGATCAAGATCGCCGGCGAGCGCGCTTACGACCTCGCCCGCGATGGCGAGGAGGTGACGCTGGAGGCGCGCCCGGTCGAGATCACCGCGCTGCGCATCGTCCGCCATGACGGTCCGACCACGACCTTCGAGGCCGAATGCGGCAAGGGCACCTATGTCCGCGCCATTGCCCGCGACCTCGGTCTGGCGCTCGGCTGCCTCGGCCATGTCGCGCATCTGCGCCGCACCCGTGTCGGCCCGTTCGCGGTGGCCGAGGCGGCAACGGTGGAGACTCTGCGCGACAGCGAAAGCGCTACGGAAGCGCTGTTGCCCGTGTCCGCGGCGCTGGCGCTGATCCCGGAGATCGTGATCCATCGCGACGCCGCGCTTCGGCTGAAACGTGGCCAGAGCGTGCTCCTGCGCGGCCGCGACGCGCCCTTGGAAGCGGCTGCCGTCTACGCGGTGAGCGGCGGCGTCCTGATCGCCACGGGCTCAATCACACAGGGCGAGTTCGTGCCGCATCGCGTCTTCAACCTCTAGGCGAGCAGGATTCCAGGTCACACGCACCCGTTCAGGGTTCGCTCGAAAAATGCGCTAAAAACAGTGGTTTTCAAGCCAAAACCACCCGCTTTAAAACGAAATTTACCAGTTTCCCGACCTCCTTGAGTGCCAGCCTGCCCCGGCAAACCCAAGGAGCCGCTCGTGAAGAAGCTCGCCTCGCTCTGGCTACCCATCTCGAACCGGCTCGCAATCCTCGGGGTCGTCATCGTCGCCGCCGCGGTGGCTGCGTCTGTCATCCTGTCGATCCGGGCGGCCGACAACGCGATGCGCGAACGGGCGCAGGTCAGCCTGATCGTCAACAGCAACCTGCTGCGCGACGTCCTGACGTCGAAGGGCGAACCGCGGCTCGACGGCGACAAACTCTATTTCGGCTCCGAGCTGGTGAACGGCAACTTCGCTGCGGTCGACAAGGTCAAGACGCTCTCCGGCGGCACCGCCACCGTGTTCATGGGCGACACCCGCGTCTCGACCAATGTCCAGAAGCCGGATGGCTCACGCGCGGTCGGCACCAAGCTGGCGCAAGGCCCCGCCTACGATGCCGTCTTCAAGGAGCGTAGGACCTATTCCGGCGCCGCCGATATCCTCGGCGTGCCCTATTTCACCATCTACGAGCCGATCATCCAGAAGTCGAACAATGCGGTGATCGGCATCCTCTATGTCGGCATCAAGCAGGCGGATTTCCTCACCGTCATCGACGAGATGATCCGCAACAACATCATCGCCGGCCTGGTGATTGCCCTGATCGGCGGCGTGCTGCTGTTCTGGCTGACGCGCCGGATGCTGAAGCCGCTCGGTCAGCTCAAGGAAACCATGCTGAAGCTCGCTGCCGGCGATCTTGCGAGCGAGCCGCCAAGGATGCGCAGCGGGGACGAGGTCGCGGCAATGGCCGATGCCGTCGCTGTCTTGCGCGAGGCCGCCATCGAGAAGGCACGGCTGGAGACCGAAGCCGCAGCGCAGTCGGAGCGCAGCGACGCCGAGCGCCGCAGCAACCAGGCCGAGCGGGAGCGTGCGGCCGAGCAGCAGCGCGACCATGCCCAGCAGCAGGAGGCGATCGTCCGTGCGCTTGCCTCCGGGCTGGAGCGCCTCGCCCAGGCGGACCTGACCTGCCGGATCGAGGACGCTTTCCCGGAGCACTACGAGCAGCTCCGCGCCGATTTCAACGAAGCCGTCGACCGCCTCTCGGCGACGGTCTCGACGATCCAGGCGACGGCTTCGGAGGTCGGGATCGCGGCGCGCGAGATCAACATGGGCGCCGATGACCTGTCGAAACGAACCGAGGAACAGGCCTCTTCGCTCGAGGAGACGGCGGCGACGACCGAGGAGCTGGCGGCCTCTGTGAAGGCCTCCGCCCAGGGCGCCCGCCAGGCGGCTGCGATCGCCGAGGAGGCGATGAAGGTGGCGCAGGATGGCGGTGCCATCGCCGGCGAGGCGGTCAGCGCCATGGCAAGGATCGAGGAGGCCTCGCGCAAGATCTCCGACATCATCCGGGTGATCGACGACATCGCCTTCCAGACCAACCTGCTGGCGCTCAATGCGGCGGTGGAAGCGGCCCGGGCCGGCGATGCCGGCAAGGGCTTCGCCGTGGTCGCCAGCGAGGTCCGGACCCTTGCCCAGCGCTCGGGCGAGGCCGCCAAGGACATTTCGGGCCTGATCTCCTCGTCCAACACCGAGGTCGAGCAGGGTGTGCGGCTGGTGCGCCGGGCCGGGGACTCGCTCGAGAAGATCCTCGCCGCCTCGCAGAAGGTCACCGGCACGATCCAGGAGATCTCGGCGGCTTCCGCCGAGCAGGCGCATGGCATCGACGAGATGAGCCAAGCGGTAGCCCATCTCGACGAGATGACGCAGGCCAACGCCGCGCTCGCCGAACAGAGCGCCGCCTCGGCCGGCGCACTCACCGGCCGCATCGGCGAGCTCAACACGCTGGTGGCGAGCTTCCGCACCGGGAACGGCCTCGCCGCAGGAGCGATGACGGCGCAAGGCTCCGCCGGCTCCGTTTCGCGCCCGGCCGCGAGGCCCGCAGCCCGGGCTCCCGCGCGCGCCGGCGCCCCGCTCCATGCGGCAACCCCGGCCGATCGCGCCAGCGGTCACGACCCCGAGCCGGAACGCCTGCGCCAGCTTGCCGAGGCCGCCTTCGCCCAGAGCAAGGCCGCGCCGGCCAAAAAGGCCGCCAACGGCCGCGCCAGCGATGCCGGATGGGAGGAGTTCTGACCCCGGTCAGCCGCTGTAGACCGGCTCTCCGCCGCGGAAACGCGCGACATCGCGCAGCGGCGGGGCGCCGAACAGGCGGCTGTATTCGCGGCTGAACTGCGAGGGGCTCTCATAGCCGACCTCGAAGCCGGCGGACGCCGCGTCGCGTGCGTTGGCCAGGATCAGCCGGCGCGCCTCCTGCAGGCGCAATTGTTTCTGGTACTGCAGCGGGCTCATCGCCGTCACAGCCTTGAAATGCAGATGCAGCGCCGAGGTGCTCATCCGCGCCTCGGCCGCGACGATCTCAACGCTGAACGGCTTGCGGTAATTGCGCTTGATCCAGCCAATGGCGCGGTTGACCTGCTGCAGCTTGCTCTCGGCCACGGCGATCTGGCGCAGACGCGCCGCCTGCTCTCCGGTGAGCAGGCGATAGAGGATCTCGCGCTCGGCCAGGGGCGCTAGCACCGGAATGTCGGCGGGAGTGGCGAGCAGGCCGGTCAGGCGGATCGCGGCATCGAGCAAGGCCGGCGTCATCGGGCTGACCGTCACACCCGGGCCAGGCGGTACCTCCCGCTCGGCGGCAGGCGCCGATTCCAGCATCAAAGCGCCGATGGCGGCCGGATCCAGCTCCAGTTTGACGCAGAGATAGGGGTTGTCGGGCGTCGCCTCGATCACCTGGCCGATGACCGGCAGATCGAGCGAGACGACGAGGCAATGCGCGGCGTCATAGCGATAGATCTGGTCGCCCAGGATCACCTGCTTGGCGCCCTGGGCGATGATGCAGAGCGCCGGCTCGTGCAGGCCGTGCATCGGCTCGCTCGGTTGCGAGAGACGGACGACCTTCAAGCGCGGGATCGCGGTTTCGTGGACGCCGTCGGTCGGCGCGAAGCGCGCGATCAGTGCGGCGAGTTCCTGGACCTGGGGCATGCACCGGTCTCCATAGCGGTTGGCCAAGGCCATCCGACTGCCTGGACTTTCATATAAGGAAGTACGGTGGCTTTGCCATGGGCGGACTGCAACGCTGGAGGATCAGGCAATGATCGTGGCGGATCGGTCTACCGCTCCATGCTCGCTCCGATGCATTGTCCCAGCATACCGGCAGCGTCGTCGACCAACGGACCCAGGGGCGGAACGCCCTGGCGCCCCGCGCCGGTTGCTACTGACATATTCCTGTCATAGGCGGCGCTATCAGCACCGCCCAACAACCTGAACGAAAGGAGATCATCATGCCCTTCAGCCAGGTCTTCCAGTCGCTCGGCGCGATCGCGTCGATCATCGTCCCGGCCAAGCCGTCGGTTCGTCCGCTCGAGATCGATCTCGAGCTGCCCGAGCCGCTCAGCAAGGCCGAGCGCGCCGTGCTCGGCCGCTGGGTCAGCGAGGACGGAGCCGTCCGGCTCGATCTTCGGCCCAATGGCCGCTTCGGCAAGCAGCGCGACCAGACCCCGAGCCATGGCGGGCGCTACGAGGTCGATGCGTCGCAGCTCTATTTCGAGAGCGACGCAGGCCATGTCTGGCGCGGCGAACTGCGCCGCGGCCAGCTCGCCTTCGGCGAGAAGCGCTTCCTCCGGACCCTGCAGCTGGACCCGGCCAGACTGATTCAGTCTGACCGGTAAGCTCACGCAACGCTGAGACGGGACCCAGCGTCCCGTCTCAGTAGCCGACCGTAAAGCGCTGGCGCGAATGCGCCGGCTTTTCCAGTTCGCCGACCAGGGCAATGGCGTAGTCCTCAGCCGAGATCCGGCTCTGGCCATTATTGTCGACCAGGAGCTGATCCTTGCCGAGGCGGAATTTGCCGGTGCGCTCGCCCGGCTCGATCAGGGCGGAGGGCGAGAGGAAGGTCCAGTCGAGGCTGCTCTCGCCCTTGAGCAGGTCGAGATAGGCACCGCCCTTCCTGGCCTCGTCGAGATAGATCGCCGGGAATTCCTTGGTGTCGAACAGCTTCACGCCGGGCGCGACTTCGAGGCTGCCGGCGCCGCCGACGACGAGATAGCGCTTCACGCCGGACTGCTTCACCGCCGCCAGCAGCATCGCCGGATCGCTGGCGGTGTAGTGCACCGCGCTGATCGCCGCATCATGGCCGGCGAGCAGGGCAGCGAGCCCGTCCTTGTCGTAGACATCGCCTTTCCTGGCGGCGACGCCGGCACCCTGCGGCACCTTCTCGGGATTGCGGACGATGGCGGTGACCTGATGGCCCCGGCTGGTCAATTCGGCGAGCAGGCGCGAGCCGATGAAGCCGGTGGCGCCGATGAGAGCAATCTTCATGGTGATCATCCCTGGTATCTGTTGGGAACCTACATCCCAATGGACACCAGATGGCAGTTATGCGATTTTCGCTCAAGAAGGCACTTTCACGCCACAAGGTCACCTGATGGAAACCGCCATGCTGTATCGCCCCGATGCATTCGATGCCCGCTGCCCAACGCGGCAGGTGCTCGACCGGATCGGCGACAAATGGGCGGTGCTGGTCCTGATCCTGCTCGAGCAGGAGACGTTGCGCTTCAACGAACTGCGCCGGCGCATCGATAGCATCTCGCAAAAAATGCTGTCGCAGACGCTGAAGAGCCTGGAGCGCGACGGCTTGATCTCACGCCGCGCCTTCGCGACCGTGCCGGTCACGGTCGAGTATTCGCTGACGCCGCTCGGGCGCACGCTCGCGGGAACGGTCGCAGCGCTGACGCAATGGGCCGAGGCCCATATCGGCGAGGTGGAAGAGGCGCAGCGCCGCTATGACCGCGGCGAGATCGCCGCCTGATCAGCGTTTCAAGGACCGCTTGGGCTTGAAGAATGCGGCCCAGGCATCGTCAGGCGGGCCCTTCTTCGTCACCTCCGGCGCCTTGTAAGCATCGGGCGCCAGACCCTTCTCAAGCAGCTCCCAGGCCACCGGCATGGCGACCGCGGCACCGGGGCGGGCCCGTGTCGAGAACGGCGCAATCGCGGTCGAGCCGCGGCCATTCCTGAGATAATCGATGAAGATGCGGCCCTTGCGCGCCTTCTTCGACAGGGTCGCGGTGTAGAGCTTCGGCTCGGCTTGCTCCATCGCCTTGGCGAAGTCGCGGGCGAAGCTTTTGACCTCGTCCCAATCCGCCTTGGGCTGCAGCGGCAGCACGACGTGGAAACCCTTGCCGCCGGAGGTCTTGAGGAAACTCTCGAAACCAAGCTCCTCCAGCCGCTGGCGGACCGTCAGTGCCGCCTCGCGCACGCGCTCCATCGGCACGCCCTGGTCGGGGTCGAGATCGAAGATGACCTGATCGGGCGTCTCGATCGCGTCGATCCTGGCGCCCCAGACATGGACCTCGACGGTGCCAAGCTGGACGAGCGCGGCGAGCCCGTCGAAGTCGCGGATGAAGAGCAGCTCCTCGCCATCCTTGTCCTTCATCCTAAAGACGGATTTGTGCAGCCCGGCGCCGGCATGCTTCTGGAAGAAGACTTGGCCGCCGACGCCATCGGGCGCACGCAGCAGGCTCAAGGGGCGTTCGATGACGAACGGCGCCATGCGCTCCCAGACGCCGGCGTAGTAGTCGAGCAGGTCCTGCTTGGTGAAGCCGATATCGGGCCAGAGCGGCTTGTCGGGATTGCTGAGGGTCACGGTGGTCTCCGGTCCTGCCTCCTCCTTGCGCCTGCCCTTCGTCGCGGCTGGCGCCTTGTTCGCCCCGGCCCTGACCGGCTTCTCCTCGATCACCTCGCCGGCCGGCTTGTCCTCGCGCAGGCCGAGGAAGGCCGAGTGCCGCAGGGTCTTCGAGGCCGTCCAGGAACCGAAGGCGATTTCGGCAACGAGCGCAGGCTTCACCCAGACGATACCACGCTCGCGGCCGGCGTCGCCCCGGAAGGGCGAGGCTTTCGTAGCGATGGCGTCGAGCTTCTTCTTCAGCGCAGCGGCCGAGTTGCGGGTGAAACCGGTGCCGACGCGGCCGGCCGGCTTCAGTTCGCCATCCTCGTGATAGCCCAGGACGAGTGAACCGAGCTGGTTGCGCGAGGCTTTCGACGGGACATAGCCGGCGATGACGAATTCCTGGCGCTGGGTGCATTTCGACTTGATCCAGTCGCGCCCACGGCCGCTGCGATAGGGTACCTCGGCGCGCTTCGAGATCACGCCCTCCAGCCCCATGCGGCAGGCATGGCGCAGCATCGTCTGGTCCGGCTCGATGAAATGTTCGGAATAGCGCAGCGGCGAATCCGGCCCCGCAGCTTGCAGCAGCTCCTCCAGCCGCTCCTTGCGGGCGAGCAGCGGCTCGCGCTGCAAGTTCTCGCCGTCGAGATGCAGCAGGTCGAAGGCGAAGAAGACGAGGTTCGCAGTCTTCTCCTCCGATAATGCGGCCTGAAGCGCCGAAAAGGAGGAGATGCCGTCCTCGCCCAGCGCCACGACCTCCCCGTCGATCAGGGCGGTGTCGCAAGGCAGCGCCGCGAGTGCAGCGGTGATCCGCTCGCCGAAGCGCTCCGTCCAGTCGAGTCCGGTGCGGGTCAGCAGCTTGACCTTGCCGGCAGAGATTCGGGCCTGCAGCCGATAGCCATCGAACTTGACCTCGTGCAGCCAGGCATCACCTGCCGGCGGCTTGTCCTGCAAGGTCGCAAGGCAAGGCTCGATAAAGCGCGGCAGCGGCTCGCTGTCTGGCTTTGCTGCGGCAGCTTTGGCCTTGGCCGCCTTGGCCTGACGGCCCTTCGCGGGTTTCTCATCGGTCGACCAGACGTCGCCTTTGGGATCCTCGCCGACCTCCTCGACGCTGCGGCCGGACTTCACCGAATCGGGCGCGGCCTCCAGGATGTCCTCGTCATCGCGGGCGAAATCGTCGTCGACCTTGATCAGCAGCCAGTTATCGCGCTTCTCGCCACGGCGGGGCTTCAGCCTGACGAGATGCCAGCGGCCGCCGAGCTTGTGGCCTTCGAGCGCGAAGGCAAGATGGCCCTTCTCCATGCCGCGGACGGGATCTCCCTCGGGAATCCATTTGCCCTCGTCCCAGACGACGACCGAGCCGGCGCCGTATTCGCCTTCAGGAATGGTGCCCTCGAAGGCGCCGTATTCGAGCGGATGATCCTCGACATGGACGGCGAGGCGCTTCTCGCCGGGATCAAGGCTCGGCCCGCGCGTCACCGCCCAGGACCAGAGCACGCCGTCATGCTCGAGCCTGAGATCGTAGTGGAGACGGCGGGCAGCATGCTTGTGGATCACGAAGGCGCCGCCGCCCTGTGCAGCCTTCCGGCGGCTGGCGGCACCTTTCGGTTCGCGAGTCCGGCTGAAGTCACGCTTCGAACGATAGAGGTCGAGATTGGCCATGGCGCCCTCCGACGCGCGTCAGGCGCTCTTTCTGGCTTTGCCGGAAGCGGGCTTTTTTGTCGGCTTGCGCGCGCTCGATGCCTTTTTGCCGCGAGGCGACGACTTGCCCGACGAGCCGCTCTCCTCGCCGAGGCTCTTCTTCAGCGCCTCGAACAGGTTGACGACATTGGAAGGGCGCTCTGCCGGTTTCGCCACCGGCGGCTTCTTGCCCTTCCGCTTGGCCGCGATCAGCTCGAGCAGCGCCTCCTCATAGCGGTCCTCGAAGCCGCTCGGATCGAACTTCGCCTGCTTCTTGTCGATGATATGGGTGGCGAGATCGACCAGCTCCTCGTCGAGCTTGCCCTTCTTCAGGCCATCGAAGATCTCGTCCGGCTGGCGCACGGTCTTGTCGTAGCGCAGCGTGGTCAGCAGCAGCCCCCTGTCGAAGGGCTCGATCATCACTGGCCGCTCGCGGCGATAAAGCACGATCCGGGCGATGCCGGCCTTCTTCTGCTTCGCCATCGCCTCGCGGATGACGGCAAAGGCTTCCTCCGAGACTTCGTCGGAGGGGCTGAGATAATAGGGCTGGTCGAAATAGATCTGCGGAATGGCGGCGCGATCGACGAATTGCTCGATCGAGAGCGTGTGCGAACTCTCGATCTGGACCGCGTCGATCTCGTCCTCCTCGATCAGGAGATATTCGTCGCCGCCGATCTCGTAGCCCTTGACCTCGTCGTCGGGATCGACCGGCTTGCCGCTGACGCTATCGATATATTGCCGCCGGACGGTGTTGCCGGTCTTGCGGTTGATGACGCGGAACGAGACCTTCTCGCTGTGGTCGGTCGCAGAGGTCAGCTCGACGGCGCAGGAGACCAATGAGAGCTTGAGATAGCCCTTCCAGGCCGGCCGGGGCGCCATCAGGCCGCCCTCAACCTGGGCCGGATGGGCAAGGCCGGCGGCAAGCCGCGCAGCCAGGCCTCGGCCCGAACGATCTCGTCGCGGGTCACGACCCGCACGGGATCGGAGAGGATCGCCAGCAGTACCTCCCGGTCGAGCTGGCCATTGGCGATCACCTCGGCAAGCGCGTCGCGGGTCTCGCGCTCGGCCCGGAGCTGGGCGCCGAGCGCGGCGATGAGACGGTCCTTCGACATGGCGGGCATGCTACGCGACCCCCGGATTTGGAAACCTGCGGCGAGTCAACCTGCGGCGCCGGCAGAGGTTCCGCAGTCAGCGGGCCGGCGCGTCGTCGACCAGCACTTCCCCGTGCGGCACCGGATCGGGCGCGCCCTCGGCGAGATATCGCGTCAGGATCGCCGACAGGCTCAATGGCGTCAGTGGCTCAGGGGCGTTGTGCAACTCGGCGATCGGCCACCAGCGATGCTCGACGACGTTCTGCGCTTCGACTTCATCGGTCATAACGGGATCGAAGCGCGCCACCTCGACGATGCGGTATTCCTCGCGTTGCGAAATCCGGCGGCCGCCCCAGTCGAAGGTGTGGTGGCGGCGCCAGACGAGCGCACCGATCCGGAAATCGACCAGCCCGAGCTCTTCACGGAGCTCGCGCCTCAGGCCGTTCTCGATCGTCTCGCCGGGATCGAGCCCGCCGCCCGGCGCGATCCAGAAGCACCGCGTTTCTCCAGGCGGCCGCAAGCGAAAGAGCAGGATCTCCCGGTCCGGTGTGAGGATGAGTGCCCGTACGGCGCGTCTTTCCTCTATCTGCTGCATGCTCTTCTCCGCACCACGACGCTAGAACCCTAGCCTTTCCGCCAGTTTCGTGTATATGCGCGGGCAGCCGGCCCGATGGCCGGCTGCGCATCCCTTCCGCGATGAAGTGGATGCGGGCTTCGGACCTTGCTGGACGACATCCCGGCCTGGCCCGCCAGATCAACACCGAACCAAAGGACATGACGATGTCGATCACTGCCGAGCGCAAGAACGCGCTCATCAAAGAGCACGCCACTAAGCCGAACGACACCGGTTCGCCGGAAGTCCAGGTCGCGATCCTCACCGAGCGCATCAACAACCTGACCGGCCACTTCAAGTCCCACACCAAGGACAACCATTCGCGTCGCGGCCTGCTCAAGCTGGTCTCGCAGCGCCGCTCCCTGCTCGACTACCTCAAGGGCAAGGAAGAAGCGCGCTACAAGAGCCTGATCGAGAAGCTCGGCATCCGCCGCTGATCGAACCGAATTTCCGCCCGGTGCCTCGCTGCTCCGGGCGGTTCTGCTAGGGGCCATATCGACGGCCTCAATCCGGGAGCGCCGCAATGACGCGACGTTCCCCCTTCAATGCGGCAACCGCATGGGGCGGCTTCCCGCATGATCCGCCGGCGTCAGTGACGTCCATGGCAGGATCGCCGAGCGCCCGGGCGCGCTTCCCGCGAGCACATCCCGGACGTTCAGCCGTCTTGCCCATGGGCACGATCGACGCCGGACGGATCGCATCCGACCGAAAGAAAATCCTATGTTCGATGTTCAGACCGAAGAGCTGATCTGGGGCGGGCGCAAGCTCGTGCTCGAAACCGGCAAGATCGCCCGCCAGGCCGACGGCGCCGTGCTCGCCACCTATGGCGAGACCGTCGTGCTCGCCACCATCGTCTCGGCCAAGGAGCCGAAGCCGGGCTTCGACTTCTTCCCGCTCACCGTCAATTACCAGGAAAAGACCTTCGCGGCCGGCCGCATCCCCGGCGGCTACTTCAAGCGCGAGGGACGCCCGACCGAGAAGGAGACGCTGGTCTCGCGCCTGATCGACCGGCCGATCCGCCCACTCTTCGCCGAAGGCTACAAGAACGACACCCAGGTGGTCGTCACCGTCCTGCAGCATGACCTCGAGAACGATCCCGATATCGTCGCGATGGTCGCCGCTTCCGCCGCCCTGACGCTTTCGGGCGTGCCCTTCATGGGCCCGGTCGGCGCTGCCCGCGTCGGCTATGTCGACGGTGCCTACAAGCTCAATCCGCTGATCGAAGAGGTCAAGGAATCGCAGCTCGACCTCGTCGTCGCCGGCACCCAGGACGCCGTCCTGATGGTCGAGTCGGAGGCCAAGGAGCTCTCCGAGGAAATCATGCTCGGCGCCGTGATGTTCGGCCACAAGCATTTCCAGCCAGTGATCGACGCGATCATCCGCCTGGCCGAGAAGGCCGCCAAGGAGCCGCGCGACTACGTGCCGGCCGACAACTCGGTCGTGCTCGACGCGGTCCTCAAGCTGGTCGATGCGGATCTCCGCGCTGCCTACAAGATCACCACCAAGGCCGAGCGCTACAAGGCTCTCGACGCCGCCAAGGCCAAGGTCCAGGCGCTCGTCTCGGCCGAGCCGGACGGCAAGACCACCTTCACCAAGGAGCAGGTCGGCGGCCAGTTCAAGGAAGCCCAGGCCAAGGTCGTGCGCTGGACCATCCTCGACGACGGCGTCCGCATCGACGGCCGCGACGTCAAGACCGTCCGCAAGATCGTCGCCGAGGCCGGCATCCTGCCGCGCACCCATGGCTCCTCGCTGTTCACCCGCGGCGAGACCCAGGCGCTGGTCGTGACCACGCTCGGCACCGGCGATGACGAGCAGTTCATCGACTCGCTGGAAGGCACCTACAAAGAGACCTTCCTGCTGCACTACAACTTCCCGCCCTATTCGGTCGGCGAAACCGGCCGCATGGGTTCGCCCGGCCGCCGCGAGATCGGCCATGGCAAGCTCGCCTGGCGCGCCATCCGCCCGATGCTGCCGGCGAAGTCGGAGTTCCCCTACACGATCCGCGTCGTCTCGGAGATCACCGAGTCGAACGGCTCCTCCTCGATGGCCACCGTCTGCGGCACCTCGCTGGCGCTGATGGATGCGGGCGTGCCGCTGAAGTCGCCGGTCGCCGGCATCGCCATGGGCCTGATCCTCGAAGGTGAGCGCTTCGCGGTGCTCTCCGACATCCTCGGCGACGAGGACCATCTCGGCGACATGGACTTCAAGGTGGCCGGCACGGCAGCTGGCATCACCTCGCTGCAGATGGACATCAAGATCGCCGGCATCACCGAGGAGATCATGAAGGTCGCCCTCGGCCAGGCCAAGGGCGGTCGCGAGCACATCCTCGGCGAGATGAGCAAGGCCCTCTCGGCCTCGCGCAGCCAGCTCGGCGAATATGCGCCGCGCATCGAGACGATGAAGATTCCGGTCGACAAGATCCGCGAAGTCATCGGTTCGGGCGGCAAGGTGATCCGCGAGATCGTCGAGAAGACCGGCGCCAAGGTCAACATCGAGGACGACGGCACCATCAAGATCGCCTCGGCCGACGGCAAGTCGATCGAAGCGGCGATCAAGTGGATCAAGTCGATCGTCTCCGAGGCGGAGCCGGGCATGATCTATGACGGCACCGTCGTGAAGGTCATGGAGTTCGGCGCCTTCGTGAACTTCTTCGGCGCCAAGGACGGCCTCGTCCACATCTCCGAGCTCGCTCCCAAGCGGGTCCAGAAGGTGCAGGACGTCGTCAAGGAAGGCGACAAGGTCAAGGTCAAGTTCCTCGGCATGGACGAGCGCGGCAAGGTGCGCCTGTCGATGAAGGTGGTCGACCAGGCCACCGGCGAGGACATCACCGAGAAGCTGAAGGCCGAGCGCGACGCCGAGAAGGCCCGCGAGCGCCAGAACGCCGACGACTGATACGCGCTCTGCGTTTCACGTGAATCAGGCGCCCCGCATCGAAAGGTGCGGGGCGTTTTGTTTGTTCAGCGATTCGCACACTTGCCAATCGAGAACGAATCGCGATTCTGGAAAAAAGCGAATCGTCAGAGTCACTTACGCATGTGCTTGTCAAGACGTGCTGGGCATATTACATTTTGTCAGCCGGGAGTGCGTCATCTTGCACGTTGAGACTGCGGTCTCACCCGGCGTCTTCTTTTGCATTTTTTGGTAGTCTGACAATTCCGTAGCCTGCGGTTTGTCCCGTTTTTGATTTACGGAATGATCCTTCGATCAAACGGAACCAGCGGTCGTCTTCTTTCTCGAATTTTCGCCAGACGGCTCCAGCTACCAAATCCGCCAACTGAATTCCCACACTCAGATTGGATGGCTGCAGAAACACACTTTCCACTAGGTTTTTATAGCGGGAGGTAAATTCGCTGGAAGAGTACAGAAGCTTGTCATGATGCTGGCGTAGCCGCTTATCGTCAGCAGATCCTCGATGGTCACACACTACAATTCCGTGTTCCTTGAGATGAGCACTTCTTCCAAAATCCTGTAGGAAGTACTGAAAACGCTCAGTTACGGGTTTGTAGGTCGCGTGGTACAAATCATCTGTGCTTTTGATACTTTCGTGGCGATATGCAGCCTCTGCATGGGCTACACAGGCTAGGCAGGTAATTCCCGGATCAGTATTGATCAGATGGAAACCTCCGTCCGAATCGCATCTCGATCAGGCTGCGACACGCCCCGCAATGGATTGCGAATATCGTCATTTCCCGGTGCAAAATAGCGCCATTTAAGCTCGCCGCGGATTTTCCGTCGTGCCTTGAGACCTAGCAAACTGTCGCGCATGCGCTGCCAGGCGCTCTCGTGAACAATCGCGCCGCCAATCACAAAGTACTTTTGGCGCGAAAAATCGGCTGTGGGCTTGGGCGGAGTTCCCGATTCGTCGACAAAGAGGATGTGCATCTATCGCCTCCTCGGACTTAGCAGCCATGAAACTGGCTGCCGTTCAAGGCCTGGCGCTTCAGAGCTATCGGGGACTTTCTTCGTGCCGGGTGTGCTCGTCACACGCGTCCGCTAGATTCTCAATACGGCGTCAGATAGTCTAGACTTATTATCTTCGGAGGCTGGCATGACCGCGCATCGCATCACCTCGCCCGAGCAGCTCGCGGCGCTCTATCCGAACCCGATCGCGCCGGCCTCGGTCCTCAAGGAGATCAACCACATCGACGCCAACTATGGCGCTCTGATCGCGGCCTCGCCGTTTTTCGTGCTCGCAACCAACGGCCCTGACGGCCTGGATTGCTCGCCGCGCGGGGATTTGCCGGGCTTTGTCACGGTCAGCGACGCGAAAACGCTGCTGATTCCGGACCGAAGAGGCAATAACCGACTGGATTCATTGAAGAATCTTCTGTCCGACAATCGAATCGGAATGCTCTTTCTGATCCCTGGTTACGGCGAAACGCTGCGTGTGAACGGCACAGCGGTGCTCTCGACCGACCCGGAGCTGTGCGCGCGCTTCGAAATGGCGGGCAAGCTGCCGGCCTGCGTGATCGTGGTCACCGTCGAAGCCGCGTACTTCCAATGCTCGCGGGCGGTGGTGCGGGCCGATCTCTGGAACCCGGCGGCACAGGTCGACAAGCGCTCGCTACCGAGCGCCGGCACGATCCTGCGCGACATCTCGGCGCGGGCGGCCACGGAAGCGTTCGACGGCGAGGCCTATGACAAGGCGCTGCCGGAGCGGGTCAGGGCGACGTTGTACTAGGAGGCGTCATTCTCGGGCTTGACCCGAGAAGCTCGTGATGAGGAGGCGCCAACCGGAGTCTCCTCCGGCCTGAGATGCTCGGCTCAAGGCCGAGCATGACGTGCCCCTCGCTTGGCGCCCTACTCCAACCCGCCCACAGCCGCCTCGACCGCCTCGACGATCGCGCCGGAGCGGATAAGGGCTGTCGCCTGGTTCATCTCGGCAGCGTACCAGCGGTCGCCGTCGAGTGCCGGCGGGATCGTCTCGCGCAGCGCGTCCAGCGCCGCTTGCGTGCCCTTGCCGAGCGGATGGGCCTTGGCCGTCTCGGCGATCAGCGAGAGCGCCTGGCAGGCCATCAGAATCTCGGCGGCGATGATCATCTCGACATTCTCGACCACGGTTCGCGCCTTGCGGCCGCACCAAGTCGAGTTCGAGACATGGTCCTCGGCATTGGACTTGCCGGGGATCGAATCGACCGAACCGGGCGAGGACAGCGTGCGGTTCTCCATCACCAGGGCCGACATCGAGCACTGCACGGTGGCGAAACCAGTGTTGAGGCCGCGCTTGCCGGCGAGCAGATTGCGCGGCAGGCCATAGCTCAGCGTCGGATCGACCAGGCGGGCGAGCCGGCGCTCGCAGATCGAGCCGAGATCGGTCATGGCGATGGCGAGCAGGTCCATCGCCTGCGCGACATACTGGCCGTGGAAGTGGCCGCCGGAGATGACGCGGTAGCCGTCATCCTCTGGGAAGATCAGCGGGTTGTCGGTCGCCGAATTGGTCTCGGTCGCGATGATCCGGCTGACATAGTCGAGCGCCTCGCGCGCCGGGCCATGCACCTGCGGGGCGCAGCGCAAGGAATAGACGTCCTGCACGCGCGGCGCCGGCGGCTTGCCGGGCGTGCGGCCGATCTCGTCGGGGTAGATCGTCTCGCGGGCCGAGGCCGAGCAGCGCTTCGAGCCTTGCGTGATCTTGAGCAGATTGCGAGCGACCAGCGCCTGGCCGGGATGCGGGCGGGCGGCATGGACGCGAGGATCGAAGGCAGCGAGCTCGCCGCGCATGGCTTCGAGCGAGAGTGCGAGGCCGATATCGGCCGCCTTGATCAGGCGCTTGGCGTCCTCGGTCGCAAGCACGCCGAGCGCCAGCGACACCGTCGAGCCGTTGATCAGGGCCGAGGCATCCTTGGCGCCGAGCTTGAAGTCCGGCTCCAGCCCGGCCTTGGCGAGGGCCTCTCGGGCCTTCATCCGCTTGCCCTTGTAGACGGCCTCGCCCTCCTCGAAACCGCAGACCCCCGCCGACATATGGGCGAGCGGGGCAAGATCGCCGGAAGCGCCGACCGAGCCCTTCTGCGGGATCACCGGGTGGATGCCGGCATTGAGACAGGCGAGCAGGCGTTCAACCAGTGCGACCTGCGGGCCGGAATAGTTCGAAGCGAAGGCGTTGGCGCGCAGCAGCATGGTGGCGCGCGTGACATCCTCCGGGAAGGGCTCGCCGATGCCGGTAGCGTGCGCATAGACACTCTTGCGCTGATATTCGGTCATCTCCGACATCAGCACGCGCTGGTCCTTGAACAGGCCGACACCGGTGTTGAAGGAGTACATGAACGGGGCTTCGTCGTTCATGAAATTGGCATCGATATGGGCGCGCGTCGCGGCGATCGCCTCGCGGGCGGACCTGGCCAGCGTCGCCTTCTCATAGCGGCCAGTGGGGCCCGGCCGAGCCACGCGCAGCACCTGCTTGCCCTTCAGGGTCCGTCCGTCGATCGTTACCGCCATGGCCTGTCCTTCTCAGCTTTGCCGATGATCTAACGGGCCCGTACAGCAAAGGGGAAGGCCCCTTCCTGTCGGAAAACGAAAAGCTCCTTGCATGGAGCCGCGCAGCCTGCGCTAGGATCATGCTGCCGCGGCCTTGTCGCGGCGCGACATCGGCGCGCCTTTACCCTGCGCCTGGAATCCCTCAAAGGTGCCGCCAGGAGCGTCACTCATGGATTTCGAAGCCTTTTTCCGCAGCGAGCTCGACGGCCTCAAGGCCGAGGGCCGCTATCGCATCTTCGCCGATCTCGAGCGCCGGGCCGGCCGTTTTCCGCGCGCCGCTTTCCACGGCCCGAACGGCCCGCGCGAGGTCACCGTCTGGTGCTCGAACGACTATCTCGGCATGGGCCAGCACCCCACCGTGCTCGCCGCGATGCGCGAGGCGCTCGACAGCTGCGGCGCCGGCGCCGGCGGCACCCGCAACATCGCCGGAACCAACCATTACCACGTCCTGCTGGAGCGCGAGCTCGCCGACCTGCATGGCAAGGACGCCGCGCTGCTGTTCAACTCCGGCTACATGTCGAACTGGGCTTCGCTCTCGACGCTCGCCGCGCGCATTCCCGGCTGCGTCGTGCTGACCGATGCGGCCAACCACGCATCGATGATCGAGGGCATCCGGCATTCGCGTGCCGAGAAGCTGATCTTCGCCCATAACGACGTGCAGGACCTGCGCCGCAAGCTCGCGGGTATCGACCGCAACAGGCCGAAGCTGATCGCCTTCGAGTCGGTCTATTCGATGGACGGCGACATCGCGCCGGTCGCCGAATTCTGCGACCTAGCCGACGAGTTCGGGGCGATGACCTATATCGACGAGGTCCATGCCGTCGGGCTCTACGGCCCCCGCGGCGGCGGCGTCAGCGAGCGCGACGGCCTCAGCCACCGGCTCGACCTGATCGAGGGCACGCTGGCCAAATCCTTCGGCGTGATGGGCGGCTACGTCACCGGCTCGGCAGCGCTCTGCGACTTCATCCGCAGCTTCGCCTCCGGCTTCATCTTCTCGAGCTCACTGCCGCCGACGCTCGCTGCCGGGGCGCTCGCCGCGATCCGACACCTGAAAACGAGCTCCGTGGAGCGCGAGGGCCAGCAGGACCGGGTGCGCAAGCTGCGTGGGCAGCTCGATCAGGCCGGCATCCCGCATCTGCCCAATCCCAGCCATATCGTGCCGGTGATGGTCGGCGATGCCGCCCTGTGCAAGCGGATCAGCGACGAGTTGCTGGAGCGCTTCGCGATCTATGTCCAGCCGATCAACTATCCGACGGTGGCGCGCGGCACCGAGCGCTTGCGCATCACGCCGACGCCACTGCATTCGGACGAGGACATCGCCGGCTTGGTCGCCGCGCTCAGCGATATCTGGAGCGCGACGGGGCTGAAGCGGGCGGCCTGACAGTCTCGACAAATCCCCTCTCCCCCTCCGGGAGAGGGTTAGGGTGAGGGGTCTCCCGACGCTGATCGCGAGCAACCCGTCGGGAAGCGCTGAAATCGTCTAGACCTGCGACCCCTCATCCCGCCCTTCGGGCCACCTTCTCCCGCATGGGGAGAAGGGAAAGGCCGTACTTCACAGTAACCCGTTATTACCGGCGAGCGTCTTCAAGCTGACGTCAGGGCGCGCGCCGACATGGCTGATCACCTCGGCGGCGGCGAGCGCACCAAGCCGCAGGCAATCGCGCGCCTCGCGGCCCGAGGTCAGACCATGCAGGAAGCCGGCGGCGAAGAGATCGCCGGCGCCGGTCGCGTCGACGACGCGCTCGATCGGGAAGACCGGCTCGGCCACGACGCCGTCCGGCGTCAGCGCCAGCGCGCCATTCTCGGAACGGGTGATGACAGCGAGGATGTTCTCGGCCCGCATCGCCGCCAGCGCCGTGTCGAAATCAGCGCTCTGGTAGAGGCTCTTCAGCTCGTGCTCGTTGGCGAAGACGAGATCGACCAGGCCATTGCGGATCAGGCCGAGGAACTCGTCGCGATAGCGGTCGACGCAGAAGGAATCCGACAGGGTGATGGCAACGCGGCCGCCGGCCTTGTGGGCGAACTCCGAGGCCTTGCGGAAGGCGTCCTTGGCCGCCGGCGGATCCCAGAGATAGCCTTCGAGATAGACGATGTCGGCATTCTCGACCGTCGCAGCATCGACATCGGCCGGCGACAGGCCCTGGCAGGCGCCGAGATAGGTGTTCATCGTGCGCTCGCCATCCGGCGTCACGATGATGAAGGAACGCGCCGTCGCCGGACCCTCGGTCGCCGCAGCGGTATCGAAGGCGACGCCGAGCGAGGTCAGGTCATGGCGGTAGAGCTTGCCGAGCTCGTCGGCCTTGACCTTGCCGATGAAGGCGCCCTTACCGCCGAAGGAGGCGAGGCCGGCGATCGTGTTGGCGGCCGAGCCACCCGAGACGACCTTGCCCGGACCCATCGCACCATAGAGCAGCTCGGCCCGCGGCTCGTCGATCAGCGCCATCGAGCCTTTGACCAGCTCGTACTTCGCCAGGAAGTCTTCCTCCGCCGAGGCGAAGACGTCGACGATAGCGTTGCCCAAGGCGAGCACGTCGTAGCGCTTGGAGGTCATGAAACGATCCGTGATGGCGGGAGGATGGCGGCGTGTGGCATTGCCGGCAGGCGAGGTCAAGCGCTGCCGCGGCGGCGGGCGGCGCTGTCGAGGATCGAAGTCAGTGCTGCGAGATCGGACGGGCCGAGCCACTCCACCTCATGGGCGAGGCGGTTGGCGAACAAAGTCGCCTCCGGTTCGAGGCCGGCCGTGTCGATCACCACGCGCGGATGGGAGAGCTCAGCGAGGCGGATCAATTCGTCGGCCTCGTCCCAGATCACGCCGAGATGATGGATCGCGCCCTGGATCAGGGTGAAGGTCGGCTGGCCGCGCTTGCCGTGCTCAAGCGCCGAGAGATAGGCCGGGGTGACGCCGAGTGCCTGCGCCATCTGCGCCAGGGTGACGCCGCGGGCGGCGCGCAATTGCCGGACGCGGCGGCCGAAGGGCGTCATCGGTCCAACTCCCGGCTGCGGCGCAGGCGGATGTAGAGCGCGCCGGCACCGCCATGGCGCTGCTCGGCCTCGTCGAAGCCGAGCACCAGCGGCCGCAGATCCGGCAGGCGCAGCCAGTGCGGGACGTTGCGGCGCAGGATGCCGCGCTCCTCGCCATATCCCGCATCGCCGGCGATGCCCTTGCCGGTCACCACCAGCACGAGCTTGGCACCGCGCTGCTGCTGCAGGCGCAGGAAGCCGCGCAAGGCGGCATGCGCCTCGTCCTGGCGCAAGCCGTGCAGGTCGATCACCGCCTCGACGCCCTGCTGGCCTCGGCGCAGTTGCGTACGCATGCGCCGCTCCAGCGGCACCAGCGGCGGCGGTGCAGGCTTTGCGGACGGCCGAGCGGATGTGAGCACGGCGGAAGACGGAGCGCTTTCCGCAGCCGAGACCGGATTCTCCTGCGCCGTTTCCGGCTCGGCCTCGACAGGCGCTCGCCCGGGCAGCGGCTTGACCGTGCGCGCGACCTGGCGCCAGAGCGCGAGTTCCGCCTCGGAGAGGAGCTTACCGCGCCGGCGCATGGCTCAGCGCGGCCAGAGCACGATAAAATCGACGGGATGCCGGATCAGTCCGGCGCGATGGCCGGCCTCGGCGCCCGAACCGACGAAGAGATCGATCCGGGCCGGGCCGACGATCGCCGTTCCCGTATCCTGCGCCAGCATGAGCCGGGCCAGCTTCTCGCTGCCGCCCTTGCCGTCAGGAATATCGGTCTCGATCCAGGCCGGCATGCCATAGGGCCAAAGCGAACGGTCGACCGCGACGCTGCGCAGCGGCGTCAACGGCAGACCGGCCCCGCCGATCGGGCCGGATTCGGGCGGAAGATCGTCATTACGGGCGTAGAAGACAAAGGAACGGTTGAGCCGGATGAGGTCGCGGGCGAAGCCGGCATCGGCCTTCAGCCGGGCGATGAGCTTGTCCATCGTCATCTGCTCGGGCGGGATGTTCTCGCGCCGGCTGAGCTCACGGCCGAGCGAGGTATAGGGGTGGCCGTTGCGCCCGGAATAGACCAGGCGCGTCACCTTGCCGTCCGGCAGGCGGATCCGGCCCGAGCCCTGGACTTGCAGGACGAAGCGGTCGACGGGATCCCGCATCCAGAGGATCTCGAGCCCCTGACCGACGAGCGCGCCCTCCTCGATCGCGGTGCGATCCGGAAAGGGCTCCAGCCCCTTGGCCGTCCGGCGCGCCGATGTCAGGATGGAATCGAGCCCGGGCCAGTTATCGCCCGGCATCCTGGTCACGAGATCGGCCGGGCGCCCATAGAGCGGCGTCGGGAAGGCATCGGACCGGGTCAGCGAGCCCTCGAACTCCGGCTCGAAATAACCGGTCATGAAACCGCGCTCGGAACCGGCCGGGCGGATACGCCAGAAAGCGAAATTGTCCTCGAAGAAGCGGCGGGCCGAGTCCGGGCTCAAGTCACCCCCAGCGAGCAGGGCCGCTGCTTTCGTGCACAAGGTCGGCAGAGCCGGGGGCGGAACAGCGCCTTGCCGCAGCGGCGGATCGGTCTCGCAGCCCTTCGCAAACAGGCTGAGGACGGCGCGCTGATCGTCGGCGCTCCAGCCGCTAAGCGAAGCGGGCGCCACGGGCTCGGCCCGGGCGCCCGACGGAAGAGGCGGAGGTGAAGCTTGCGCGCCGGTCATCGACAGCCCTGCAGCCAAAAGCCCCAGAACGAGACCGGCAGCACGGATCACGCGGCCGATTCGGTAGCGACCAGCAGCCAGTTCGGATCGCGGCTGCCGAGCTGGCGCGCGAAGGTCCAGACATCGTTGACCTCGGAGACCGCGTCGGCGCTGCCGTCGACGACATTGCCCTGCGCGTCGCGGACCGCGCTGATCAGTTGCGAGACGAAGGCGATGGTGACCTGAGCGGTCTTGCCCTTGACATCGGCCGCGACGATCTCGGCCTTGTCGATCGAGACGAAGTTGGATTCGGCCTTCTCGCCGCGCTTCTCGCGTTCGGCTATCGCCTGCTCGAAGCCGTCATAGACTTCCTTGGCGAGCAGGCCCTTCAAGGTCTTGCGGTCGCCGCGGGCGAAGGCAGTGACGATGGTCTCATAGGCCGATTTCGCGCCGACGAGGAAGCCCGGCGCATCGAAGCGCGGCTCCTGGCGGACGATCGCGTCGAGACCGACGGCGATGGGCGAACCCGGCTCGGCGATGTCCTTCCAGCGCTCGGCATCGGCCACCGGGGCAGCTGCGGCATCGTTGGCAGCGCCCGGCAACCGGACGACGTTGTCACGTCGCTCGCCATTGTTCGCCTGGTCAGGTCGCAGCGGCGGCGTCTCGCGGCGCGCAAACGGATCGACCGGCGGCTTCTCGTGCCCGGTCTTCTGGCCCAGAACCGAGCGCAGTTTCCAGGCGACGAAAACGGCCAGGGCCAGGAAGACCAGGGTCGTCATATCGAAATTCTGCATCGCCGGCTGATCCGAACCTCGAAAACTCGTTCCCGCGCAGGCGCGCTTCTGCCGCCCGTCATCGAACGGATATGGTGAGGGAGGCTCGTAACATCCACCCCCGGGGTGCGACAAGGGCGCGAAAGCGCGCTTCGCTTGTGCCAGCCCCGCCGCCATGATAGCCGACGCGAGCCCGGCGCCGCCGCTTTGCCGGGCAATTCCGGCCGCGGCACGGAATTTCCTGAGGATTTTCGTAAAGACAAGATGGGACCGATGGCCAACGAAAACGGCAACGGCGCCGGCGCCGCCGACCAGCAGGGGCCCAGCCTCAACACGCTGGTCCAGTACATCAAGGATTTCTCCTTCGAGAACCCCAATGCTCCCCGCTCGCTGATCCAGCAGCAGCAACAGCAGGGCGGGCCGCAGATCGGCCTGCAGGTCAACGTCCATGCCAATGCGCTCGGCGAGAACGACATCGAGACGATCCTGACGCTCGAGGGCAAGGCGACACTGAACGACGAGACGCTGTTCGCCTTCGAGCTCAGCTATGCCGGCGTCTTCCGCATCCAGGGCGTGCCGCAGGAGCAGGTGCATGCTGTCGTGATGATCGACTGCCCGCGCCTGCTTTTCCCCTTCGCCCGGGCGATCGTCGCCGAAGCCGTGCGCAATGGCGGCTTCCCGCCGCTCTATATCGACCCGATCGATTTCGCTTCGCTCTACCGCCAGCGTCTCGAGGAGATGCAGGCGCAGCAGGGCACGCCGAACGCCTGAACAGCGGCCGGCATCGCGAATTTCGCAGGAAAGGGCCCTTCGGGGCTCTTTTTTGTTGGCCACAGCCGTTGTGGAATCACTGGATCGTTTCCATGTCCCGCGGGCCAGAGGCCACCATTCCGGTGCGCCGTTCCCGCGAGGTTCACGACTTCCATGGATTCCCTTATGACGCTCGCCGCCGACCCAACTGTCTGGGCGGCGCTCGGCGCCCTGATCGCCATGGAGGTCGTCCTCGGTATCGACAACCTCATCTTCATCTCGATCCTGACCAACAAGCTGCCCGAGCATGAGCGGGCGCGCGGCCGGCGGATCGGCATTGGCCTGGCGCTGATCCTGCGGCTCGGCCTGCTCTCGACCGTGGCTTTCATCGTGCAGCTGACCGCGCCGGTGTTCTCGGTCTTCGGCAAGGCCTTCTCCTGGCGCGACCTCATCCTGATCGCCGGCGGCCTGTTCCTGGTCTGGAAGGCGACCAAGGAGATCCATCACAAGGTCGATCCCGACCACGGGCCTGACATGTTCGATGGCGGCGCAGCAGCGGCCGTGACCTTCGGCGGCGTGATCTTCCAGATCCTGCTGCTCGACCTCGTCTTCTCGATCGACAGCATCATCACCGCCGTCGGCATGACCGAGCATATCCCGGTGATGGTGATCGCCGTCATCGTCGCCGTGCTGGTGATGCTGCTCGCGGCCGACCCACTGGCGCGCTTCATCGACAAGAACCCGACCATCGTGATGCTGGCGCTCGGCTTCCTCCTGATGATCGGCGCCACGCTGATCGGCGAGGGCTTCGGCGCCCATATCCCGAAGGGCTACATCTACGCCGCCATGGCCTTCTCGGCCCTCATCGAGGGGCTGAACATGATGTCACGCCGCGCGAGCCGGAAGCGGGGCGAGTAACAGCAAACAGCCATGCTCGGGCTTAGGGCCCGAGCATGGCGCTCTTGCCTCAAACGTCTTCGGGCACGCCGAGATAGCCGCGCCAGAGCGGCCCCTTGAGCTTCATCACGAAGGCTTCATGGGCCGCTCGCTCATCCGGGGTCAGCCGCGGTGCGAGCGGACGCTGGCGGACCGGTCTTTCGATCGCGACCGCAAGCCCAGCGCCTGCCTTGCCGGCAGCGGCGCTACCGAAGCCGAGGCTCGTCTGCTTGCCGCCGATCAGCTCGATGTAGACCTCGGCCAGGATCTCGGAGTCGAGCAGCGCGCCGTGCTTGGTCCGGCGGCTGTTGTCGATGCCATAGCGGGCGCAGAGCGCATCGAGGCTGTTGCTGGCGCCGGGATGCTTGCGCCGGGCCATGGCGAGCGTATCGACCACGAGCGCGGGCACGATCGCCGGCAAGCCGAGCCGGCCGAACTCCATGTTGATGAAGCCGACGTCGAAGGCGGCGTTGTGAATGACGAGTCTGGCGTCCGCGATGAAGGCAGCGAACTCGCTGGCGATCGAGGCGAAGACCGGCTTATCGGAGAGGAAGGCCTCTGACAGCCCGTGCACTCGGAAGGCGCCGTCCGGCATGTCCCGTTCGGGATTGATGTAGACGTGGTAGTTGCGGCCGGTCGGGCAATGGTTGACCAGCTCGACGCAGCCGATCTCGACGATGCGATCCCCCTTCAGCGCCTCGACGCCGGTGGTCTCGGTATCGAGAACGATCTCGCGCATGTCAGCCCGCCCTTTCGGTCCGGCCGAAGCGGCCGGCGACGGCATTGAGGATAGAGCGGACCTGATGCTCGGCCGCCACGAGCCCGCGCGAGGTGTCCACAAGGAAGTGGGCCCGGCGGCGCTTTTCGGCGTCCGGCATCTGACGGGCGAGAATCGCGGCGAATTTCTCCTCGGTCATGCCGGGGCGACCGAGGACGCGCTCGCGCTGGACCTCGGCCGGTGCGGTGATGACAACAACCGCATCGCAGCGGTCCTCCCCGCCTGTCTCCAGCAGAAGCGGCACATCGAGCACGGCGACCGTCGCACCACTGCGGCGGCACCGCTCCAGGAAAGCCCGCTCTTCGGCACGCACCAGCGGATGGACGATCGCCTCGAGCGTCGCCAGCGCCTCCGGCCGGCCCAGTACGGCGGCGGAGAGTTTCGCCCGATCGACCACACCGTTTGTCGTGGCGCCTGGAAACGCTGCCTCGATCTGCACCGCCGCCGCGCCGGCATAGAGGTCATGCACCGCCTGGTCGGCATCGTGGACGGGCACGCCGGCAGCACGAAACATCGCCGACGTCGTCGACTTGCCCATGCCGATCGAACCGGTGAGGCCGAGCAGGAAGGTCATCGCAGCGCCTCCGCCATCGCACTCATGCAGCGGGAATATCGGCTTCGAGTTTGGCTCGCAGCGCCGCCGTGACTTGCGGCCGCACGCCGAACCAGCGCTCGAAACCCGGCACTGCCTGGTGCAGCAGCATGCCGAGCCCATCGACCGGAATGCCGCCGCGGCGGCTGGCTTCGGCCAGCAACGGCGTCTCGAGTGGGACATAGACAATGTCGTCGACGATCGTGCCGGGGCGCAAGGCGGAGAGATCGATCTCTAGGGGCGGCTGACCGCGCATGCCGAGTGAGGTCGTATTCACGATCAGATCGCTCTCACCCACCAGTGCCGCGATGGCCTGCCAGGGCTGCGCCTCGACAGTCCCGGGAAACGACGCCGCCAGCTCGAGCGCGCGCTCGGAACTGCGATTGACCAGAACGATGCGACCTAGCCCGCGCTCAGCGAGGCCATGGATCACGGCGCGCGCCGCGCCGCCGGCACCGAGGATGAGCGCCGTGCCGGTCCGCTCGGCCCAGCCTGGCACGCAGGCATCGAGATGGGCGAGGAAGCCATAGGCATCGGTATTGTCGCCATGGAGCCGGCCGCCTTCCATCCAGAGCGTATTGGCGGCGCCCATGGCCTGGGCTGTTTCGCTCACCTCATCCAGCAGCGGCAGCACGACCTCCTTGTTCGGGACGGTGACATTGCCACCCACGAATTCACCAGCGCGCAGGCGGCTGATGAAGGCCGGCACCTCGGCAGGCGGAACATCGATGCGCTCATAGCTGCCGCCAAGGCCATGCTCGGCGAGCCAGTGGCCGTGGATCAGCGGCGAGCGGGAGTGCGCGACGGGGTGGCCGATAATGAAGCAGCGTCTGGTCATGGGCGAGGCGATTTCAGCATCATGCGATGAGGTCGAGACCCCGGAGCGTGGCGAGCAGGCTCAGCATCGGCAAGCCGAGGATCGTGGAATGATCGCCTTCGATCGCCTCGAACAAATGGATGCCGAGGCCTTCGAGCTGGTAACCGCCGACGCTGCTGGTCGCCGCGCTGCCGGCGAGCGCGACATAGTCCTTGATGAAACCTGACGCCAGCGGGCGCATGACGAGCGTTGCGCTGCTGCTGCCGCGGCCGATGATCCGGTCATCACGGACCAGGGTGAAAGCCGATGAGAGCTCGTGCTTGCGGCCAGCGAGCAGGGCGATCTGTCGCTCGGCGGCGGCGGCGTCCTCGGGCTTGTGGAAGGGCCGGCCTTCGCAAATCAGCATCTGATCCGCCGAGAGGATGATTCGGCCCGGATGCCGAGGTGACACCGACAAGGCTTTCGCTTCGGCCAGGGCAGCAGCGACGCCAGTGGGTGGACCGCCCATGGCGAGGAAATCCGCTTCGATCCCGCGCTCGTCGACGTCCGGCTTGACCACCTCGACAGGAAGCGCTGCGCCCTCAAGCAGCTGCCGCCGGGTCGCACTGCCGGAGGCGAGGATCAGCGGTTTTTCCGCGCGCCAGAATGTCGCCTGGCCGGTCACGTTGCTATGAACTTCATGCGGTGATCACGCAGCAGATCGAGGATGCCGGCAGCCGTCTCCTCGATCGAGCGACGGGTGACGTCGATCACCGGCCAGCCCCTGCGGGCGCAGAGCCGGCGCGACTGGGTGATCTCGTCGGCGACCGCATCAGGATCGACATAGGGCGTCTCGTCATCCGCCTTCAGCGACAAGAGTCGGTTCTGCCGGATCTGGATGATGCGTTCGGCGCTGGCGACGAGGCCGACGATCAGCGGCTTCTTCAGGCCCTCGAGCTCGACCGGCAGCGGCACGTTCGGCACCAGCGGGATGTTTGCAGTCTTGATGCCGCGATTGGCGAGATAGATGCTGGTCGGCGTCTTCGAGGTCCGGCTGATGCCGACGAGGACGACATCGGCGTTTTCGAGATCGCCGCCGAGCTGCCCGTCATCATGCATCAGCGTGTAGTTCATCGCGTCGATACGGCGGAAGTACTCGGCGTTGAGCATGTGCTGCGCGCCGGGACGCGGCGCGGAGGCCTGGCCGAGATAGGACTGGAACAGCGACAGCACCGGCTGCAGCACCGACAGGCAGGGGCAGCCGATGTCACGGCAGAAAGCCTCGAGCCGCTCGGCCCATTCCGGCTCGACCAGGGTATAAAGCACGACGCCCGGCGAGGATTCGATCTCGGCGAGCACGCGCGACAACTGGTTCTCGGACCGGACCAGCGGGTAGACATGCTCGATCGCCGAGACCGCCTCGTACTGTGCCGCAGCGGCGCGGCTGACCGCAATCAGGGTCTCGCCGGTCGCGTCGGAGACCAGATGCAGGTGAAAATAGTTGCGCGCCACGGCTTATATCGCCCCCGCCGGCCTTTTCTCCGGCTCAGCTCTAGAGCTGTTCCGTCAGCCTGGGAATCCCTTTTCGATTCGAGGGTGAGAGACAGGCAGGGGATTCACATGGCTGGGAGAACTGGGGATAACCGGGCTCTCAGAAGGGCCTGTCGCCAGAGGACGGGAAAACCCAGGTCGCAGCTCAACAGGCATCGACCTGTGGGCGGAATCGGGATGTTTCACGTGAATCATTTTTGGACGCGGCGCCAGGCCGCGCCCCAGAACGAAATCCAATTCGTTAAGAAACCCTTAAAGGCTGGCCGGCTCGATCAGGCTCGCTCGGCTCGGGCGAGTGCGACCTGTGGACCGGTTGTGGACAATCTTGGGGCGGGCTATGTGCCCCCATCCAAGAGTCAAAACAGAAGACTCTCTTATAAAAGAATCTTTTAGGACGATGGGCGGATAGCCCGGTGTGCTTCATGACCCAAAGCCTTTTCCTGCGTGCTCTCTCCGGCGAGACCCTCCCCAAGCCTCCGCTCTGGCTGATGCGACAGGCTGGCCGATATCTGCCGGAGTATCGCGAGCTTCGCGCCAAGGCGGGTGGCTTCCTCGATCTCTGTTACAATCCGGAATGGGCTGCCGAGGTCACTCTGCAGCCGATCAGGCGCTTCGGCTTCGATGCGGCGATCCTGTTCTCCGACATCCTGGTGATCCCGCATGCGCTTGGCCAGAAGCTCTGGTTCGCGCAGGGCGAAGGGCCTAGGCTGGAGCCGGTCGCCGATGCTGCCCGCTTCGGTGAGATCCGCGAGGAGATCGATCAGGATGTTCTGGCGCCGGTCTACGAGACCGTTCGGCGAGTGAGGGCAGCGCTTCCCGAGGAGACAGCGCTGATCGGCTTCTGCGGCGCGCCTTGGACCGTCGCGACCTATATGGTCGCCGGGCGCGGTACACCTGACCAAGGCCCGGCCAAGGCACTGTTCCAGCGCGACCCTGCCCTCTTCGCGCGGCTGATCGACCGGCTCGTCGCCAATTCCGCGGCCTATCTCAACGCGCAGATGGAAGCCGGTGTCGATGCCGTGCAGATTTTCGACAGCTGGGCCGGCTCGCTTGGCTCTGAGGATTTCAAGCGCTGGTGCATCGAGCCGACGAGGCGGATCGTCGATCTCGTTCGGGCCCGGCATCCCCACGCGAAGATCATCGGCTTTCCGCGCGGGGCCGGGACTGGCATTCCGACTTACGTCCGTGAGACAGGGATCGACGCGGTCGGGCTCGAGACCGAGATCGACCGGAGCTTCGTGCGCGAGGCGATCCAGCCGCTGGCGCCGGTGCAGGGCCATCTCGATCCGCAGCTGTTGCGAGCGGGTGGGCCCGAACTCGATCGTGAGATCGAAGCGATCCGTGCGGCGTTCGGCGATAGGGCGTTCGTCTTCAATCTGGGGCATGGCATCCTGCCGGACACCCCGATCGCTCATGTCGAGCGACTGGTCGAGTTGGTTCGCGCCTGAAGCCTAGAGGACTGCCGCCATGGCTTACGAATGGATCAAAGCCTTCCATGTGATGGCGGTGATCGCCTGGATGGCCGGGATGCTCTATCTGCCACGATTGATGGTCTACCATGCCGAAGCGCAGATCGGCTCGATCCAGTCCGAGACCTTCAAGATCATGGAGCGCCGGCTGCTGAAGGGGATCATCAACCCCTCGATGATCATCACCTGGGTGCTCGGGCTCTACCTCGCCTGGAGCGCCTTCGGTTTCAAGGGCGGCTGGCTGCATGGCAAGATCGCGCTGGTCCTTGTCCTCTCGGGCATCCATGGCTATCTCGCCGGCAGGGTCAGGGCCTTCGCCGAAGACCGCAACGACAAGCCGGCGCGCTTCTATCGCATCCTCAACGAGGTGCCGGCGTTGCTGATGGCGGGCATCGTCATCCTGGTGATCGTCAAGCCTTTCTGAGCGACTGCGGTTTCGCGCTTGAGCGGCGCAGGGAAAGCGGTTATCAAGCCTCTGCGCTTTTCTGTACGCGTCCTCCCTATCGTCGACGGCTCGTGCCGCGGCTGCTTTCTCGGCCGACACGACATCCTGACAAGTGGGCCTTCAGGCCCTTCGTCCCGTCGATCCCTCCACTGCCGTCTGGCCTGCCTAACCGCGGGCCTGTTACTCCGGGTACCCCATGCGGGAAATCAAACTCCACGAACTCAAGGCGAAGTCGCCGACCGAGCTACTCACCTTTGCCGAAGGCATGGAGGTCGAGAACGCGAGCACCATGCGCAAGCAGGAGCTCATGTTCGCCATCCTGAAGCAGCTCGCCTCTCAGGAAACCGAAATCCTCGGCGAAGGCGTCGTCGAGGTTCTGCAGGACGGCTTCGGCTTCCTGCGCTCCTCCGATTCGAACTATCTGCCGGGCCCTGACGACATCTATGTCTCGCCCTCGCAGATCCGGAAGTTCGGCTTGCGTACCGGCGACACGGTCGAAGGCCCGATTCGAGGCCCGAAGGATGGCGAGCGCTATTTCGCCCTGCTCAAGGTCAACACGATCAACTTCGAGGATCCGGAGAAGATCAAGCACAAGATCCACTTCGACAATCTGACGCCGCTCTATCCTGACGAGCGGCTGAAGCTCGAGGTGCAGGATCCGACCAAGAAGGACTTCTCGCCGCGAGTCATCGATATCGTCGCGCCGATCGGCAAGGGCCAGCGTGCTTTGATCGTGGCGCCGCCGCGCACCGGCAAGACCGTGCTGCTGCAGAACATCGCGCAGTCGATCACGACCAACCACCCTGAATGCTACCTGATCGTGCTGCTGATCGACGAGCGGCCTGAGGAAGTCACCGACATGCAGCGCTCGGTGAAGGGCGAGGTCGTGTCCTCAACCTTCGACGAGCCGGCGACCCGCCACGTCCAGGTCGCGGAGATGGTGATCGAGAAGGCGAAGCGCCTGGTCGAGCATGGCCGCGACGTCGTCATCCTGCTCGATTCTATCACCCGTCTCGGCCGCGCTTACAACACGGTCGTGCCGTCATCCGGCAAGGTCCTGACCGGCGGTGTCGACGCCAACGCCCTGCAGCGGCCGAAGCGCTTCTTCGGCGCGGCCCGCAACATTGAGGAAGGCGGCTCGCTGACCATCGTCGCGACCGCGCTGATCGATACCGGCAGCCGCATGGACGAGGTCATCTTCGAGGAGTTCAAGGGCACCGGTAATTCGGAAATCGTGCTCGACCGCAAGGTGGCGGACAAGCGCATCTTCCCGGCGATCGACATCCTCAAGTCCGGCACCCGCAAGGAAGAGCTCATCACGCCGCGCTCGGACCTGCAGAAGACCTATGTGCTGCGCCGCATCCTCAACCCGATGGGTCCGCAGGACGCGATCGAGTTCCTGATCGACAAGCTGCGCCAGACCAAGCAGAACTCCGAGTTCTTCGACTCGATGAACACCTGATCGGCGTTCGTCGCCTCAGCGAATTGAAAAGGCCCCGGCGCTGCGCTGGGGCCTTTTTCTTTGGGCGTCGTCCGAGTAAGGCTCAGCGGGCTCCAGCAACCGCCTCCGCCAATCGATTCGGCTCCGTGACGGGTGGCAGGCAGAGGCCGTGCAGGCAGACGAAGGCGGCGCCTGTTCCCGCCTGCCGGGTATAGGCGTGGGCTGGATGCTCCGCTGGCAATCCGTCCGGGTCGGGACAGTCGACCAGCATCGTCGTGAGATGCGGCAGTGCCAGGGCGGCCTGCCGAAAGACCTCCCGAGTCGGACCGGCTAGCACGATCTCCACGCCGTTGCGGGCGAGGTCATAGGCGTTGAGGATCGAGCCATGGGCCATCGGGGCGTGGGCCGCCGCGGCCAGTGTGATCGCCAGGAACTGGTCAGCCCGCTCGCGATCTTCAGGCTTGCCGGTCTGTGCTGCGATCCGCAATAGGTTGGCAGCGTGCAGCCCGTTGGCGTTGGGCACCGCGTCGTCGTGAGTCGGCCTGGGTACGACCGGCAGAGCCGCCGAGTCGGCCCGAGTCATCCGCAGAAGCCCCGAGCCAGCCTCGCGGTAGTGCCGATCGAGATGCGTGCTCCAGCGTTTCGCGAGTTCGAGGTAGTGCCGCTCGCCGGTGGCGTCGTGCAGGGCGAGGGCCGCTTCCGCCATGGCAGCGTGATCGAGCGCGAAACCCGGCGCGATCAGCCGGCCGGCCCGATAGGAATGAGCGAGGCCGTCACCATCTGACATCGATTCGGCAACGAAACGAAAAGCGCCGGCGGCGAGGCTGATCCAGTCCTTGCGGTCGAGGATGCCGCTGGCCCGGACGAGGCCCGAGATCATCAGCCCGTTCCAATCGGCCAGGATCTTGTCGTCACGGCCGGGCGGAACGCGCTTAGTGCGCACGGCCAGAAGACGGGTACGAAGCCCGGCAAGCTTGACCGCGATCTCCGGCGGGGGATCGGGGGTATCCAGCCGGTTGAGGATGGCATGGCCTTCCCAATTGCCGCCGACGGTCACGTCGTAATGGCGGGCGACGAGGGCAGCGTCTTCCGGGCCGAGAACCTCCGTCAGCTCGGCCAGCGTCCAGACATAGAACTTGCCCTCTACGCCTTCCGAATCGGCATCGAGGCTGGCGGCGAAGGCGCCTTCCGGCAAGAGCATGTCGCGTTTCAGCCAGGCGACGATCCCGTCTGCGGCCTCCAGCAGAAGCGGGTCGCCGGTCCGCGCCGCCTCGAGGGCGTAGAGCGGCAGCAATTGGGCGTTGTCGTAGAGCATCTTCTCGAAATGCGGCACCAGCCAGCGCTCATCGACGGCATAGCGGGCAAGGCCGCCGCCGAGATGATCGTGAATCCCGCCGCGCGCCATCTGCACCAGCGTACGATTGACGGCGTCGCGCGAGGCTTCGTCACCGCTGCGCGCGCCATGACGCCAGAGCAACTCGACCAGCCCCGGATTGGGGAACTTCGGCGCGCCGCCGAGCCCGCCATGGTCGCGGTCGAAGCGGCGGGCGATCTGGCCGGCGAGATGGTCGAGATCAGGTTCGCTGGTCGCTGCAAGGCGCTGCAGGCTTTGCTGCAGGGCTTCGGCGATGGCGGAGGTATTGCGATCGATACGTTCTCGATCGCTGCGGTAGATGCCGGAGATTTGCCGGAGCACGTCGATGAAGCCCGGCCGGCCGTAGCGCGAGGTCGGCGGGAAATAGGTTCCGCCCCAGAATGGTGCGCCCGCGCTATCGAGGAACATGGTCAGCGGCCAGCCGCCCTGCTCTCCCAGGGTATGCAGCGCGCTCATATAGACATGGTCGATGTCGGGTCGCTCCTCGCGATCGACCTTGATGTTGACGAAGAGCTCGTTCATCACCGCTGCGATGGCAGGGTTCTCGAAGCTCTCATGCGCCATGACATGGCACCAATGGCAGGCGGCATAGCCGACGGAGAGCAGGACGGGACGATTGCTGGCGCGCGCCTCGGCGAAGGCCTCGTCACTCCACTCCCACCAGTCGACGGGGTTGTCCTGGTGCTGCAGCAGATAGGGACTGGCGGCGTGCTTCAGGCGGTTCATTGGCGGAACTCCAGCCCTGGCGGTATCGAGCAGTGAAAGCCTATCCGACGATTGTGGCGCTGTCCTCCGGTGCTGGACGCGCCGGTGTCGCGGTGGTCCGGGTTTCAGGCGAGCGCGTCCGATTCGCCATCGAAACAATTGCTGGATCGGTACCGGAGGTGCGCAAGGCCGCCTATCGGGCGCTGCGCGATCCCGCTGGCGCGATCATCGATCATGGTCTCGTGCTGTTCTTCCCAGGGCCAGCAAGCTTTACCGGCGAGGATGTTGCCGAGTTTCATATCCATGGCTCGCGGGCGGTGCTGTCGCGCTTGTTGGCGGTGTTGGCCGCCCTGCCCGGTTTGCGCCTGGCGGAAGCCGGCGAGTTCACCCGCCGCGCTTTCGAAGCTGGCAAGCTCGACCTGGCAGCGGTCGAGGGGTTGGCCGATCTGATCGATTCGGAGACGGAATGGCAGCGCAGGCAGGCACTGCGGCAGATGGAAGGCGCGCTCGGCCAGGCGGCGAGTGAATGGCGGAGCGCGCTGATCAAGGCGATGGTGCTGCTCGAGGCCGAGATCGATTTTTCCGATGAGGGCGATGTCGGCGGTCCGCTGATTGCCGAGGCGGTAGCCAGCGTGCAGGGCGTACTCGGTAGTCTACGGGTAGCGCTTGGTAGTTTCGCGGCCGGTGAGAGGGTTCGGGAAGGCTTTGTCGTGGTCCTCGCTGGTCCGCCCAATGCCGGCAAGTCGAGCCTGTTGAATGCGTTGGCACGTCGGGATGTCGCGATCGTCTCGCCGATTGCCGGTACGACCCGGGACGCCATCGAAGTCAGGCTCGATCTGGGCGGCATTCCCGTCGTGCTGGTCGATACGGCGGGCTTGCGCGAGAGCCGCGACGAGATCGAAGCGGAAGGTGTGCGGCGCGCCCGACAGAAAGCGGCCCATGCCGATCTGGTGCTGCGGTTGCGGTCGCCCGATTCGGAGCCGGAACAAAGCGTTGCCGGCACTACCGAGATCGCTGTCGCAACGAAGCTCGATCTTGGCGGTAGTGCTGCCGCCGATGAGGTCGGTGTGTCCACCGTGACCGGGGCAGGACTACCGGAGTTGATCGCGCTCATCGCGTCTCGCCTCGGCAAGCTCGGCCAGGCGGAGCCGGCGCTCGTCACGCGCGAACGGCAGCGTGCCGCGGTGGCGGATGCTGCCGCTGCGATCGAACGCGCTATCCTGCTCCCGCATGAACAGCCTGAGCTGATCGCGGAAGAACTACGCGTCGCAGTCAGGGGGCTGGAGCGGCTGATCGGCAAGGTCGATGTCGAGGATGTGCTCGACAGCCTGTTTTCCGGCTTCTGCATCGGCAAATAGGCGGTTTTCATTGACCTCGCGGTCAGGCTTGGCTAGCGAACTGCTCATGTCGAATGCGCAGGCGAACGGGCACTACGATGTCGTCGTGGTGGGCGGCGGCCATGCCGGGGCGGAAGCCGCGGCTGCGGCGGCGCGCGCCGGTGCCAGGACGGCCCTGATCACCCAGCAGATCGCGACCGTCGGGGCGATGTCGTGCAATCCGGCGATCGGTGGGCTCGGCAAGGGTCATCTCGTCCGCGAGATCGACGCGCTCGACGGGATCATGGCCCGCTGCGCCGATCAGGGCGGCATCCAGTTCCGCATGCTCAACCGGCGCAAGGGTCCGGCGGTGCGCGGGCCCCGCGCCCAGGCCGACCGCAAGCTCTATCGCGAGGCGGTGCAAGCGGCCCTCGCCGCCCAAGCCGATCTGACTCTGATCGAGGGCGAGGCATTCGATCTGGAGATCGTCGCCGGCCAAGTCGCTGGCGTCGTCCTTGCCGATGAGCGTCGATTCGCCTGCGGAACGGTGGTGCTCACCACTGGCACCTTCCTGCGCGGCCTGATCCATATCGGCGAAAAGAAAATTCCAGCCGGGCGCGTCGGCGAGTCGCCGTCGCTCGGCCTCTCCGCCACATTGGAACGCCATGGCTTTCCGATCGGCCGGTTGAAGACCGGGACGCCGCCGCGGCTGGACGGCCGCACGATCGATTGGGCCAGCTTGGAGATGCAGCCGGGCGACGACCCGCCGGAGCCGTTCTCCGCCATGACCGAGGCGATCACCACGCCGCAGATCAGCTGTGGCGTGACCCGGACGACGCTGGCGACGCACGACCTGATCCGGGCCAATCTGCACCGGGCGCCGATGTTCTCCGGCCAGATCGAGGGACGGGGGCCACGCTATTGCCCGTCGATCGAGGACAAGGTCGGCCGTTTCGGCGATCGCGACGGCCATCAGATCTTCCTGGAACCCGAGGGCCTCGACGATCCCACGGTCTATCCGAACGGGATCTCGACTTCGCTGCCGGAGGATGTCCAGCTCGGCCTTCTCGAGACGATTCCCGGCCTGGAACGCGCCGTGATGCTGCGGCCGGGTTATGCGATCGAATACGACTATGTCGATCCGCGTGCGCTCAAGCCGACACTGGAGACGCGGGCGATAGCTGGCCTCTTCCTGGCCGGCCAGATCAACGGCACCACAGGGTATGAAGAGGCAGCGGCGCAGGGCCTGCTCGCCGGGCTCAACGCAGCACGTCGCGCGGGCGGCAGGGAGCCGGTCAGCCTGGACCGGATGCAATCCTATATCGGCGTGATGGTTGACGATCTGGTGACGCGTGGCGTTACGGAACCGTATCGAATGTTCACTTCGCGCGCGGAGTTTCGGCTGTCGCTGCGAGTGGACAATGCCGATGAGCGCTTGACGCGGCTCGGCATCGAGCTCGGCGTCGTCGGTCGCGTCCGGCAGGAGCGCTACGAGCGTCGGCTGTCACAGATCGTTAAGCTTACCGAACTCTTACGTGAGCGAACCTTGTCGCCAAATGAAGCGGCGGTGGCTGGGTTGGGGCTCAATCGCGACGGGATCAGGCGTTCGGCTTTCCAGATCCTGTCCTACCCGGCAGTCGATTTCGATGCCTTGTTTCGGATCTGGCCCGACTTTGCTGATTTCTCCGAGACAGTGCGGGCGCGCGTTGCAGCGGACGCGACCTATGCGGTCTATCTGGACCGGCAGGCGGCAGAGATCGATTCCTACCAGCGCGACCAGGCTTTGGCGCTGCCGGAGGATCTCGACCTCGATGGGATCTCGGGACTGTCGAATGAATTGCGGCTGAAGCTGCGCGCGGCGTGGCCGAGCAATCTGGCGCAGGCGGGCCGGATCGAAGGCATGACGCCAGCGGCCTTGACCTTGTTGGCCGCACATGCGCGCAAGCGTCAGGTCGCGCGCAGCGCTAGCGTCGAGGCATGAGCCTGTGAGTTCTGTTGATAAGGCGGATAACTCCGACCGTCTCCGTGCTTTTCGCTTGACGCCTGTTTCACGTGAAACAGAGGAGCGCCTCGCCATTCTGGTCGGCGAGCTCCAGCGCTGGCAGCAGGCGAAGAACCTGGTGTCGGGCGCGACGCTCGATGAGGTCTGGACCCGACACATCGCCGATTCCCTGCAATTGCTCGCTTATGCGCCACCGGCGCGGCGCTGGCTCGATCTTGGTTCGGGCGGCGGTTTTCCCGGGCTCGTGCTCGGCATCCAGCTCGCCGAGCTGGGCGGCCATATCGACCTGGTCGAGAGCAATGCCCGCAAATGCGCGTTCCTGCGCCATGCCGCCCGAATGACCGGCGCACCGGTGACGGTTCACAACGCCCGGATCGAAGATGTCGTCGACGGCTTCGCCGGCAAGGTCGAGGCAGTGACGGCGCGAGCGCTGGCACCGCTGCCGCTGCTCCTCGACTGGTGCAAAGAGCTGTTGAGAACCGGGGTGACGGGAGTCTTTCCCAAGGGACAACATCTAGAGGCGGAATTGACCGCCGCGGCTAAATATTGGAAGATTCAGGCCACAACGTTTCCATCCGTAACGGATTCGGCGGCCGCCATCCTGGTGATCAGCGGCGCCGAGAAACGGGCCGATTGATGACCGATTCTCGCTCTATCACACTTCCTGCCGCGCGGCCGCGCGTGCTGGCGCTCGCCAATCAAAAGGGCGGGGTCGGCAAGACCACGACCGCGATCAATCTGGGCACCGCCCTCGCCGCTATCGGCGAGAAGGTGCTGATCATCGACCTCGATCCGCAAGGCAATGCCTCAACTGGACTCGGCGTCGATCGAAAGAGCCGGAAAGCGTCGACCTATGACGTGCTCTGCGGCGATATCGGGCTCGGCATGGCGATGCAGGCCACGGCTGTTCCCAATCTGTTCCTGGCGCCGTCGACGCTCGACCTTCTGGGTGTCGAGCTCGAGATTGCCAGCGCCAAGGATCGCGCTGCGCGCCTGAAAAAGGCGATCGACGAACTGGTCGACGATCAGCGCTGCAGCGACCTGACCTATATCCTGATCGATTGCCCGCCCTCGCTCAGCCTGATCACCATCAACGCCATGACGGCGGCGGATGCGGTGCTGGTGCCGCTGCAATGCGAGTTCTTTGCACTGGAGGGTCTCAGCCAGCTGCTCAAGACGGTCGAGCAGGTCCGTGCCGGCCTGAATCCACGTCTGGTCATTCAGGGCGTGGTGCTGACCATGTACGACCCGCGCAATAACCTCTCCGGCCAGGTCATGGCCGATGTCCGCCATTTTCTCGGCGATAAAGTCTACGAGACTGTGATTCCGCGCAATGTGCGGATCTCGGAGGCGCCGTCCTATGGCAAGCCGGCGCTGCTCTACGATCTGCGCTGCGCCGGTTCGCAGGCCTATCTGAAGCTGGCCTCGGAGGTGATCAAGCGCGAGCGCACGCTGCGCGCCGCTTGATCGGTACAGGAAGGTTCAAGAGGAATGGCAATGGTCGAGGAACAGGGGCGTTCGCGTCTTGGCCGGGGTCTGGCTGCGCTGATCGGCGATGTCGGCGAGGAAATCGGCGCGATCGAGCGGGCGCGGGGGCAGCGCAAGGTTCCGGTCGAGTTCTTGCGTCCGAATGCGCGCAACCCCCGCAAGGCATTCGCGGAAGCCGAGCTGGAGGATCTCGCCGCTTCGGTACGCGAGCGCGGCATCCTGCAGCCGATCATCGTGCGTTCGATCCCGGGCATGATCGATGCCTACGAGATCATTGCCGGCGAGCGGCGCTGGCGGGCGGCGCAGCGGGCCGAACTTCATGACGTCCCGGTCATCCTGGTCGAAGCCAATGATCGCGAGGCGCTCGAAATCGCGATCGTCGAGAACGTCCAGCGCGCCGATCTCAACGCGATGGAAGAGGCGGCCGGCTATGAGCGGCTGATCGCCGAGTTCGACTACACGCAGAATGACCTCGCCAAGGTGATCGGCAAGAGCCGTTCACATGTGGCGAACACACTGCGGCTGAGCAAATTGCCGGAGCCGGTCAAGCAGCTGGTCAGCGAAGGCTCAGTCTCGGCCGGCCATGCTCGTGCTCTCCTTGCCGTTTCGGACCCGGAACAGGTCGCAAAGCGTGTTGTTGAGCAAGGACTTACGGTCCGCGACGTCGAACGGCTGGGCCAAGACGAAGCTCGCAGCGAGAACAAGCCCGTGCGGGCCGCCGCTCCGAAGCCGGAAAAGGATCCGGATACGCGTGCGGTCGAAAAGGCACTGGAAGAAGCGCTCGGGCTCGGCGTCACGATCCAGCATCGCGCCAATGGCGGCGGCGAGATGAAGATCAGCTACAAGACGCTGGAGCAGCTTGATGCGCTCTGCCGGCGCTTGAAGGCCTGATCAGCGCCCCCTGCCGCCCATTCGGCTCAGAGTCCAGAGCGCACGGGCGGCGATCGGCTTGGCCATATCGCCATCGCGGCGCACCGCCAACATCGCGGTGCCCAGGATCGTCACCGCATCGCGCAGCTTCGCCGCCGGCCAGGTGTTGAGCGCCGCTTCCGCTGTGGCGATCCGCGGGTAGGGAAGGCGCATGGCACCGACCGCTTCACGCGCTGGCTTGCCGCCCTCGATGGCGAGCTTCGCCTTCAGCAAGGCGAGGGCATGACGCAGGACGGCGCCGAGCAGAACGCCTTGGTCGAGCCCCTCGCCGGCCAGTTTGGCGAGTGCCAGATCGAGGCTGGGCAAGCGGCCGGCGAAGACCGCGTCGACTACGCCCGCCTGCTCGCGCTGGGCGGTATCGCCGACGACTGCTTCGACATGGGCAGCTGTCAGGGCCGCGTCGCTGCCGGCATAGATGATCAGCTTGTCGATCTCCTGCCGAGAGGTCTGGCGGTCGCCGCCAAGCAGGCTGGTGAGGAGATCGCGCGTAGACCGGTCGATGCTCTTGCCGGCCGCCCGCGCCATCTCGTCGACGATCGTGCCGAGATCGCGCGCGGCATCACCATAGCAAGGCACGGCGAGCGCCGATCTTGCCCGTTCGCAGGCCGTCCGCAGCGGGTTGGTCTTCTGCAGGTCGCCGGCCTCGACGATCACGATCGCGTCCTGTGACGGTGTCGCCAGAAGAGGCTCGACCGCAGCGGCCAGCGGGCGTGAGGTCGGGGAAACGCGGATCGCGCGGCGTCCGCCGAACAGGCCGATCGTATTGGCTTCGTCGACAAGTTTCAGCGGGTCCGATGCGACGTCGTCGCCATCCATACGGATCAGCTGGAAGGCGTCCTGCGGGTCGTCGACGCTGCCGCGGGCCAGTGCAGCGGCCCGCTCAGAGATGAGCCCGGCGTCCGGGCCGTAGAACAAGAACAGGCGCCAGGCGGGATCGGGGCGCGCAAGCGCGCGATCCGCCTCATGCGCCTTGATCGTCGCCATCGGCTCAGCCGGCGACGAGCGCAGCGGCGACCCGGGCCTTGATCAGCTGGGCGAGCTCCTTGGCGGCGCGGACCTGGGCGTCGCGCGCAGCGCGCAGCGAGGCGAAACGCTGCTGCGAGCGCTCGTAAGGCGCGCGGACGACACTCTGGCCGGAGGCGACGACCTCGTTCGAGCCGGTGCGGGTGAGCTGCCAATCGGCGGTGGCGACCAGGACGGCCGAATCGGCACGGCCGTTGGCGTAGTCGACCGTGATGACCTCGAGCGTTTCGCTCGTGTTCGCGCTGAGCTTCAAGATCTTCTGGCGATCGGGGGCGCCGCCGCCATCGAACTCGAAGACGAGCTCATTGCGCAGATAATGCCCGACCAGGCCCCTGATCTCCGGCACGTCGATGCCGAGCATGGCATTGCGGACATTGCCGCCGACCTTGCTGACCGTGCCTTCGCCGTAGAGCGGCTGGAAGCAGCCGCCAGCAAGCGCGGCGAAAGCAAGGGCAGCTGCGAGCGCCAATGGACGACGGCGCGTCATGGTGCCGGTCTCAGACGACGACATTCACGATCCTCCCCGGCACCACGATCACCTTGCGGATCGGCCGGTTCTCGAGAGCCCTGGCGACAGCCTCGGAGGCGCGCACGATCGCCTCGACTGCCACCGTATCGGCATCGGCAGGCACCGTCACCTCCGCCCGCTTCTTGCCGTTGACCTGTACTGGCAGGATCTTGCTGTCATCCTGTAACAAATCCGTTTCCGATTCGGGCCAGGCAGCCTCGCCGGCAAGGCCGGGCAGCCTCAGGGCCTGCCAGCACTCCTCGGCCAGATGCGGCATCATCGGCGCGACAAGCTGCGTGGCGATCATGGCGGATTCATGCAGCGCGAAGGCGATGTCCGCGGGGACATCCGCCGATTCGGCGGCCGCGTCGAGCGCTTTGCCGATGGCATTTGTCAGTGTGTAGACGTGCGCGATGCAGCGGTTGAAGGCGAGCCGCTCGATGTCGGCGCCGACGGCGTGCAAAGCGCGGTGGCTCGCCTTACGCAAGGCGAGCGCCGGCTCCGAGAACGAAGCCGGGTGCGCAGGCTGGCCGCCGACGCGCTCGCCGATCTCGGCGACGAGGCGCCACAGCCGCTGCACGAAGCGGGCTGCGCCCTGCACGCCTTCATCGCTCCAGATAACGTCGCGGTCTGGCGGCGAATCGGAGAGCATGAACCAGCGGGCGGTGTCGGCGCCGTAGGAGGCGATGATGTCGTCAGGGTCGACGACATTCTTCTTCGACTTCGACATCTTCTCGATCGAGCCGATCTCGATCGGGGCACCGGTCTCGACGTCGAAGCCGCGGCGCTCATTGCCAACAGTCTCGATCCGGACATTGCCCGGTTCAACCCAGGCGCCGTCCTCGGCCCGGTAGGTCTCGTGCACGACCATGCCTTGCGTGAACATGCCGGCGAAGGGCTCGTCCAGCCCGGTATGGCCAGTCGCCTTCATCGCGCGGGTGAAGAAGCGCGAATAGAGCAGGTGCAGGATCGCGTGCTCGACGCCGCCGATATACTGGTCAACCGGGAGGAAGCGATCGACGGCCTTGCGGTCGGTCGGGCTGTCCGTCCGCCACGGGTCGGTGAAGCGGGCAAAGTACCAGGACGAATCGACGAATGTGTCCATGGTGTCGGTCTCGCGCCGCGCCGCCTGGCCGCATTGCGGGCAGGCGACGTGCTTCCAGCTCGGATGATGGTCGAGCGGGTTGCCGGGCTTGTCGAAGGAGACATCGTCCGGGAGCTTCACCGGCAGGTCCTGCTCCGGCACCGGCACGACGCCGCAGCTGTCGCAATGGATCACCGGGATCGGGCAGCCCCAGTAGCGCTGGCGCGAGATGCCCCAATCGCGCAGGCGGAAATTGACCTTGCGCTGGGCGACCGGGCGATTGCCGAGGGTATCGGCCTCCAGACGCTGGGCGACCTCTTCTTTCGCCTCCGGAATGGTCATGCCGTCGAGGAAGCGCGAATTGATCATCCGCCCCTCGCCGTCATAGGCGGTGTCGGTGATGACGAAGCTCGCCGGGTCGGTGCCCTCGGGGCAGACAACCGGAGTATTGCCGAGGCCATACTTGTTGACGAAGTCGAGGTCGCGCTGGTCATGCGCCGGGCAGCCGAAGATCGCGCCCGTGCCATATTCCATCAGGATGAAGTTCGCGACATAGACCGGCAAAGTCCATGTAGGATCAAAGGGATGGACGGCGCGCAGCCCGGTGTCGAAGCCCTGCTTCTCGGCCTTGTCGATGTTCTCCTGGGCGGTGCCGGTCTTCTTGCATTCGGCGATGAAGTCCTGCAGCGCCGGATTCGTTTCGGCGACGGACTTGGCCAGCGGATGGTCGGGCGCCACCGCCAGGAACTTGGCGCCGAACAGCGTGTCGGGCCGGGTCGTATAGACCTCGACCTCGCTTTGGCTCAGCGCATTCGATTCGAGAGCGAAACGAACGAGCAGGCCTTCCGAACGACCGATCCAGTTCTTCTGCATCAGCCGGACCTTGTCGGGCCAGCGGGTCAGGCCCTCCAGTGCGTCGTTCAGCTCCTCGCCGAAGGCGGTGATCCGGAAGAACCATTGCGTCAGCTCGCGCAGCTCGACCGGTGCGCCCGAGCGCCAGCCACGGCCGTCGATGACCTGCTCATTGGCGAGCACGGTCTCGTCGACCGGGTCCCAGTTGACCTTGGCGGTCTTGCGGTCGACCAGCCCGGCCTTGAGGAAGTCGAGGAAGAGCTTCTGCTGATGCTTGTAGTAGCTGGCGTCGCAGGTGGCGAGCTCGCGGCTCCAGTCGAGCGATAGGCCCATCGACTGCAGCTGGCCGCGCATGGTCGCGATATTGGCATAGGTCCAGTCACGCGGATGGACCTTGTTGGCCTTGGCGGCGTTCTCCGCCGGCAGGCCGAAGGCGTCCCATCCCATCGGATGCAGCACCGAGAAGCCCTTGGCGCGCTTGTAGCGCGCGACCACGTCGCCCATCGCATAGTTGCGGACATGGCCCATATGGATGCGCCCCGACGGATAGGGGAACATCTCGAGCACGTAGTAGGGCGGCCGTGTATCGTCGTTGCGGGTCTCGAAGAGCTTGTGCTCATCCCAGACCTTGCGCCATTTCGGCTCGGCTTCCTTTGGATTGTAGCGTTCGACGGCCATGCTGATCGTGTCGTTCTTGCGTGAGCGGACTGGGCCGGACTAGGACACCATCGCAGCCCCCGGGTCAATGTTCGGAACGGCTTGGCGGGCGCACACCAGGCGAGGACGGTCGAGATGTCGGATGTCGTGGCGAGACTTCAGGAAACGCGGGACGCAATCGCCCGCGCCGCGCGGGATGTCGGCCGCAAGCCGGACGCCGTGACGCTGGTCGCGGTCTCCAAGACCAAGCCAGTCGAGATGATCCTGCCCGTTCTGGAAGCCGGGCAGATCGATTTCGGCGAGAACTATGTCCAGGAAGCCAAGGCCAAATGGCCGGAGCTGCGCGAGCGCTTCCCACAAGCCAGGGTGCACATGATCGGGCCGCTGCAGTCGAACAAGGCGCGCGAGGCGGTGACGCTGTTCGACGTGATCGAATCCCTCGACCGCGAGAGCCTGGCCAAGGAGCTGGCGCGGGAGATCGAGCGCGCCGGCAAGGCGCCGCAGCTGATCGTCCAGGTCAATACCGGCGCCGAGCCGCAGAAGGGTGGTGTCCTGCCCGGCGAGGCTGATGCTTTCCTCGAGTTGTGCCGGGCCCGCTACGGGCTGACGATCGCCGGGCTGATGTGCATTCCCCCAGCCGAGGACCAGCCCTCGCCGCATTTCGGCCTGCTCGCCAAGATCGCCAAGCGTAACGGCCTGGCGATCCTGTCGATGGGCATGAGCGCTGATTACGAAGCAGCGATCCAGCTCGGCGCTACCCATGTCAGGGTCGGCAGCGCGATCTTTGGCGCGCGCGGCTGATTCTGCTATTACGTCGGTCGTCTAGATCGGCTGGCCGACATCGATGCGGTTGCCGTCCGGATCCTCGAAGACGAAGGCGCGCAGCCCATAATCCTGGTCGCGCAGGCCCTTGACGATGCGCAGCCCGTGGCCACGACAAAGCTCGTGGAAGGCATCGACATCATCGACCATGATATGGGCGATATTGAAGGGCGCGGCCTCGTGGTCCTTCTGCAGGGTCAGGTGGATTTCGGCTTTGCCCTTCTTCAGGATCATGAAGCCGACCGGCTGGCCGTTCTCGAAGGTCTTGGTGAAGCGGAGGACGCCGATATAGAAGGCGCAGGCGCGCTCCATGTCCTTGACGGGGAACATCGCAGCGACGCGGCCGAAGCCGATCTCGGTCATAGGCGAATCAGTCATGGCACAGTCTCTTGCTGGGAGCTGGCCTTACCTGAACGGGGCGGTGCCCATTCAAGTCCGGCGCTCCTGATATCGATCGGCGAGACGGTGCTCGGTGTCAGTATCTCTGGTCTGCGCCGAGTTGCAAGAAGTTAGCGCACCACGATCGCGCAGCGCCGCGCAAGCCGCGGCAGGACCTTGCCGAAGATGTCGCCGGTGACCGCGACGCAGCCGGCCGTCGGGGTGAAGCCCAGCCGGGCGAGATGCCAGAAGATCGCGCTGCCACGGCCGCGCCGGACCGGCGCGTCGTTCCAGCCAAGCTCGACGATGACGTCGTAGAGATTGTCGGCGCGGGCGAGCCGTTCCTCGGCCTCGCCAGGCGGGCGGTCGATCAGGCGGTTGTAGCGCCGGTCGTTCTGGTCGTCGCACCAGGCGTCGCGCGGTGTGATGGCACGGACCGGCAGCAGGCTCGATGGCCGCGGCCGCCTGTCGGCGCGATAGAACACCCGGCGCAGCGGCAGCTTGGCTCGCGGCGTGCCGCCATCGCCCTCGCGCTTGGCGACGAGGATTCCGGAGCGGCCAAGCGCGCAGGGAAAGGCGGCGGAGCCGGCGATCAGGAAGCCCTGGCGGCGATCGCGCACCGAGGGCACCACCACGAGCCGGGTCAGCCGCCGGCTGGCCGCGGCGCCATCATCACGTTTTCTCACAGGCCATCCATCTTGCGTGATCTGCCATCCATTTGCGGCCGTCCAGCGTGCTTTCCGTTTGACCGGCTGGCGCCGGACAGTCAGAATCTGCGCTCAACTCAATATGTTGGAGCATGAGCCGTTCGCAAAGGTGGCTCCCACTTCCGCCGAACATGCTCTACTATTGCATCAACGCAAACGGGCTGAATCGCCTTCATGTCTGCTACCCACCATATCCTGCTGGTCGATGACGACCAGACCTTGCGCGATGCGCTTGCCGAGCAGCTCGCGCTCTATGATGAATTCAAGGTGTCGTCGGCGCCGAATGCGACGGCAAGTCTCAAGGCCGTGCAGGCCGAGCGCATCGACCTTGTGGTCATGGATGTCGGCCTGCCCGACATGGATGGCCGCGAAGCCGTGAAGCTGATGCGCAAGAACGGCTTCAAGGGCCCGGTGGTCATGCTGACCGGGCAGGGCTCGGATGCCGACACCGTGCTCGGGCTCGAGGCCGGCGCCAACGACTACGTGGTGAAACCGTTCAAGTTCGCCGTGCTGCTGGCGCGCATCCGTGCGCATCTGAGGCAATACGAGGCGAGTGAGGACGCGATCTTTCAGGTCGGGCCCTATACCTTCCATCCCGGTTCCAAGCTCCTGGTCAGCGCCAAGGGCTCGAAGACCAAGCTCACCGAGAAGGAGACGGCGATCCTGCGCTTCCTCTATCGCGCCGGCCGCAAGCCGATCGCGCGCGAGACGCTGCTGCAGGAGGTCTGGGGCTATAATTCGCAGGTCACGACGCACACGCTCGAGACCCATATCTACCGCCTGCGCCAGAAGATCGAGCCGGACCCCGCCAATGCGCGGCTGCTCGTCACCGATGCCGGTGGCTACCGGCTGAATCCGTAGCGCTGAATGTCGCTCAACGACGACATCGCCCTCCTGGCCCGTCAGCCGCTGCTGGGCCTGATGGATCGCGACGCCTTGCGCCTGCTCGCCTTCGCTGCCGAGACAAGGTCCTTGCGCGCCGGCGACGTGCTGTTCCGGCGCGGCGAGGGCTCGGATGGGGCTTTCCTGGTGATTTCCGGCGCGGTGGCGCTGAAGCGCGAGGATGACGGCCGGCCAGCGGACGAGATCGTCGGGCCGGGCACGCTGATCGGCGAGCTCGCGCTGTTCACGGCCCTGGAGCGGCCGGTGACCGCGATCGCGCGCGAGCCGACTCAGGTGATGCGCCTTGCGCGCAGCGTGATGCGTCGGGTGCTGGGCGAATCACCTGATTCGGCGCAGGCGATCGCGGCGGCGGTGGCGGCACGCCTGCACGAATTCAACAGCGAGCTGGCCGCGGTCGGGACGGCGCTGCGGGCAATCGACCTGCGCTGAGCTTAGAGCTCCAGCTGCACCGTCACCGGGACATGATCCGAAGGGCGCTCCCAGCCGCGGGCCTCGCTCAGGAAGGTGAGGTCGCGTAGCGTCGGCTTCAGGGCGTCTGAGAGCCAGATATGGTCGAGCCGGCGGCCGCGATTCGAGGCCTGCCAGTCGGCGGCGCGGTAGCTCCACCAGCTGTAGAGCTTCTCGGGCTCGGGCCGGAGCGTGCGGGCGGCGTCGGTCCAGCCGAGCTCGCTGCGCAGCCTCTCCAGCGTCATGGTCTCGATCGGCGTGTGGCTGACGACGTCGAGCAGCTGCTTGTGGCTCCAGACATCGTGCTCATAGGGGGCGATGTTGAGATCACCGACGAGGATGCTCGGCCGTCCCGACGGATTGCGGGCGACACCCCAGACGCCGATGGCGTCGAGGAATTGCAGCTTGTGGGCGAATTTCGGGTTGGCCTCGGGGTCGGCGATGTCGCCGCCGGCCGGGATATAGAAATTATGGATGGCGATGCCGGCCGCGGCGCCGGCGCCTTGGTCGAGTACGACGGTCATGTGGCGGGCGTCGTTGCGCTCGCACATCGCCATCGCCTCCTTCTCGGAGAAGGGCAGCTTCGAGACGATGGCGACGCCGTTATAGCCCTTGTTGCCGATGAAAGCCTGGTGGACATAGCCGGCCTCCGAAAAGGCCTTGGCCGGGAACTGCTCGTCCGGTGTCTTGGTCTCCTGCAGGCAGAGGATGTCGGGCTGGTGGTTCTTCAGGAACTCGGTGACCATACCGATGCGCAGGCGCACCGAGTTGATGTTCCAGGTGGTGACGGAGAGCTGCACGCAGGGGGATTCCGGCCGAAAGGGAAGCCGGAAACTGGGTCGTCAGCCCGGGAAAAGCAAGGCTTCGTGCCGATCCTCCCCCGCGCGCTGAGCACCGGGCGGGAGGGATCGTCTCGCGAGCCACATGACGTTGCACAAATATCTCAGACCGGCGCTGTTCTCCTCGCGCCTGAGGCGACGCTCCCTTACGAGCCGACCATCTGCTATTGCTGCTCCCGCAGAGCGTTGGTCCACCGAGGTAACTTTGCCTAAGTAAATCCGGTCTCGATCCAGTTTCACCCGTATAGGCTGACAGCGACGCGCTGCCGGCCTCGACCATGTTCGTCGGGTGGTGGCGAGACCGGTTTGGCATTGTTCAGATCTGCCAGCACAGCTCTCGCTGTTCCCGCTCTGCAATCGGCTAAAGCATCGCCATACCGCGCCCGGCCGGGCTTTCTCGCACACCGCCTTGGTGAACTTCCGAGAGGAAGACCAAGAGATCATGTGCGATGCCCTTCAGGTCAGATGGACCATCACTGCCAAGACAGCCCCCGAGCCCTGGATTGCCTGCAGCGGATGCGGCGGACCACGAGCCTTTCGATCCAGCGGGAAGATCAGGCTCAACGCCAATGGTCGCAGGCTCGACGCCTGGCTCATCTACAACTGCAGGGATTGCGACAGGACCTGGAACCGGCCGCTGTTCGAACGCCGGGCCGTTCGCGAGATCGATCCTGCGGTTCTCGCGGCGCTGCAATCCAACGATCCGCGATGGGCTTCGGCAGAAGCCTTCAACCTCGATGCCTTGAGGCGTGCATCGCCGCGCATCGACGAATTCGCGGATGTCGTCATCGCCAAGGAGATCGTACGCGACAGTCATTCCCCGACGACGATCGCGATCGCGCTGGTGGTCCCGCTGCCAACCAGCCTGCGCCTCGATCGCCTGCTGGCGTCTGAGTTGGTCGTATCGCGTGCACGGCTGCAAGCGCAGCAGGACCGCGGCGTGCTTCGGATCACGCCGGAGCGCGGCGATGCCCTGCGGCGGCGTGTCAGAACGGGCACGATCGTCATGCTAGATCTGCCAGCCGAGGCCGACTGCGCGTTGTTCTGGCGGTTTCAGGCGACTGGGGCTGCAAGCTAGACACGAACGAGGGGGCGAGTTCTCGCCCCCTCCCTGCGACGAGAAACGCAACCCTCTCGCCTCAGAGCACGCGCTGGTAGTCGATCACGAAGTTCTTCTGGTCGGGCCGGCGCTGCGTATCGAGGTTGTAGAGCGAGACCGAGGTCTCGTAGCCCTGCGGGTCGATCACCACCCATTGCCGAAGCTCGTTGGCGGTGAGGTCGAAGTTCAGCGTGATCTTCGAGGTGCCGCCCAGCGTCGAGCGGTCCTCGAGCTTGAGCGACAGGATATCGCCCTTGGTGCTGACGCCGGTGACGATGCTGTCCTTCTCGAGGTTCATCTGCTCCTTGAGCAGGAACTTCAACGGAGTCTGACCAATCGAATAGAGATCCTGGGTCGCGAGCTTGCGGTCGCGGATCGCGACCGAGGTGCCGTCGGCGACGACCTCCATCGTGACGGGCGGACGATATTCGAAGCGCATTTTGCCGGGGCGCTGGATGTAGAGCTTACCCTCGAAGCGGCGTCCGTCCGCGGCGAACTGGATGAAGTCGCCCTGCAAGGTCGAGAAGCCGTTGAAATAGCTGTTCAGCCGCTCGACCGCCTCCGCCTTCGACAGGGGTGCGCTCGGGCGGGACGATTTGGCGGGCGTTGCTGCACGCGGTTCGTTGTTGGCGGTGACGACAGGTGCGGGAGCGGCGGCGGGCGCTGGGACGGCCGCCTGGGCCTGGATGGCGTCGGTGCGGGGCATGCCAAGGCCCGGCGGGCGGATCGGCGGCAGCGGGATCGCGCGCTGTGCCGGGCGGGCGGCAACTGCGGGTTGGCCACTCGGCTTGATGTCGAGCGGCTGGGCGCAGACCTGGCCCGAGGCCAGCGCGAGCGCCAGAGTGGCGGCTGCGAGGGCTGGCATGGGCGAGAGAATGGTCATGGGGCTCCGGTGTCCGGTTGGCGGCCTTCTGGCGGAATATCGTGCCGCCCAAGCGGGCCGGCAAGGGTTCAACGCGTCAGTCGGCGGTGAAGTTGCACCGGGCTGATGGCATTTTCAGGACCGGTTTCGCGCCATTCGGCCGCACCCGGCCTCCTAGTCCTCGTCTTCCCTGGCCCGTCCTGTTTCGACGAGGATCTCGCGCTTGCCGGCGTGGTTTGCCGGTCCGACGATGCCCTCGTTCTCCATCCGCTCCATGATCGAGGCGGCGCGGTTGTAGCCGATCTGCAGCCGGCGCTGGAT
>NZ_JBWKNL010000003.1:136246-944134 GCF_059415545.1 Allobosea sp. GW821-FHT10B12 | reverse complement strand
CATTATCGCAATAATCATTCTCATACAGAGTGCCTCAGGGCTTGTAAAGCGATTTCTTTATCGCGATATCATTTTTCTCGACACAGGCCGTTTCAGGAGCTGCCATGACCGACGCCCCCGCCCCGCCGACCCTGCCGCTCGACGGCCAGCTCTGCTTCTCGATCTATTCAACCTCGCTGGCGATCCAGCGCGTCTACAAGCCGATGCTCGACGCGCTCGGCGTCACCTATACGCAGTATCTCGTGCTGAGCGCGCTCTGGGAAAAAGACGGGCTGACGATCAGCGCCATCGCCGAGCGCCTGGCGCTCGAGCCCAGCACGATCACGCCCGCGGTCAAGCGCCTGGAGGTGGCCGGCTTCCTCGGCCGCCGGCGCAGCACGATCGACGAGCGCCTGGTCGAGGTCCACCTGACCGCCAAGGGCCACGAGCTCCATCCGAAGACCGGCTGCCTCACCGACGCCCTGCTGCGCCATTCCGGCTTCGAGGTCCCGCAGATGATCGCGCTCAACAAGGCTGTCCAGGACCTCAGGCAAGGCATGCGGAACGCCGTCGCCGCCAGCGACGCGGATCCAGCCAGCGACTAGGCCTCAGCGTGCCCGATCAGCGCAGCCGCTTGACCTCGTCCGCCGTGACGCTCGGCCGCTGTCCGCCCCAGTTCGCGCGCAGCCAGTTGGAGAGGTCGGCGACCTGCTGATCGGAGAGCTGGCCGGCGAAGCCCGGCATCGGCTGCATGCGCTCCAGCCCGGGGAAGCGCTGGGCCGGGATGCCGGCCAGGATGACCTTGTTGAGGTTGCGCGCATCGGCCCGCCGCAGCGAGGCATTGGTTGCCAGCGGCACCACGACATGCGGGATGCCCTGCCCGTCGAGACCGTGGCAACTGGCGCAGACGGCGAGATAGCTGGCGCGGGCCGAGCTCGCGACCTCGGCGGAGACAGCGACCGGCTTGGGCGGTGCCGGCGGGGTTGTACGCTCGGGGAGCTTGTCGAGGTCGAAGAGATAGGCCGACATCGCCGCGAGGTCGTCGGCGGTGAAATACTGGGTCGAGAAATGGACGACCTCGAACATCTGGTTGGTCATCGCGCCCTGCGCCGAGATGCCCGACTTCATGAAGCTTGCGAACACCAGCGGGTCGAAGCCCATCCGCGTCAGCCCGGCCTTGGTGATATCAGGCGCGATCACGCCTTCGAGCTCCGAACCCTCTAGATAAGCGCTCTGCTTCATGCCCATGGCGAGGTTGCGCGGCGTATGGCACTCGCCGCAATGGGCGAGCGCGTCGGTCAGATAGCGGCCGCGATTCCACAGCGCCGAGCGCCCGGCGACCTCGGTCTTCGTATCGGAGGAGAGGTTGACCAGGTTCCAGAAGGTCAGCCCCTGCCGGATGTTGAGCGGGAACGGCATGTGGTTGGCGCGGTTCGCCACCTTCATCGGCTCGCGGCTCATCAGGAAGGCATAGACCGCGTCGACATCATCCGCCGTCAGCTTGCGGTAGGAGGCGTAGGGCATGGCCGGGTAGAGATGGCCGTGCTTGCCGACGCCGTCGCGCACGGCGCGGTGGAACTCGGCACGCGTCCAGTTGCCGATGCCGTGCTCCTTGTCGGGCGAGATATTGGTCGAGAAGATCGTCCCGAGCGGCGTCTCGAACGGCAGGCCGCCGGCCCAGGGCGCGCCGCCCTTGACGACATGGCAGGCATAGCAATCGGCGGCGACGGCGACATAGGCGCCGCGCTTGGCGAGCCCCTTCATCTGCTCGGCCGAAAGCGGCTGCTCGATCTCCCTGGCGACCACGCTGCGCTCGAACAGGCCGAGGAAGACGGCCCCGCCTAAGAGCGCACCGACGACAGCGACCGCCAGGACGGCCAGAAGCAGCTTCCTCGCCATCAGCCTTACGCCTTCACCAAGCCGGGAGTCCTGAGGACGAGATCGCGCACCGCCTCGAAATAGCGGACATAGCCGGTGCAGCGGCAGATATGGCGGTCGAGCGCCTCGCTGATCACCTGCTCCAGCGCCTCGCGCTTGACCGGGTTGCGCTTAAGCTGGTCGAGCAGCACCGTCGCCCCGGTGACGAAGCCCGGCGTGCAATAGCCGCACTGGAACGAGAAATGCTCGATGAAGGCCTGCTGGACCGGCGAGAGCTCAGTGATCGCGCCATTGGCGTCGCGCTTGGCCTGGCCTTCAATGGTCCTGATCTTGCGGCCGGCGAACCAGTGCGCGCCGGTGATGCAGGTGCGCATCTCCTCGAGCGAGCCATCAGCCTTTTCCAACACCACGGTGCAGGCATGACAGATGCCCTGGCCGCAGCCCATGCGCGAGCCGGTGAGGTTCAGGTACTCGTAGAGGAAGTCCTGCATCATCATCGTCTCAGGCACGTCGATCGGGCCGACGGCCTTGTCGTTGATGGTCAGGGAGAGCGTCTTGGTCGCGATCGTCATGCCAGCGCCTCTTTGATCCTCTCGGGCGTGAGCGGCAGGGTGTAGAAGCGCTTGCCGATGGCGTGGGCGACGCCGTTCACGATCGCCGGCACGACCGCGATCATCACCACCTCGGCCATGCCCTTGGGCGGATCGGTGTCGGAGAGCGGCGGCAGCACCTCGGCCGTCTGCTTCCAGACTGCAACGTCGTTCGAGGTCGGGAGTTCGTAGCGATTCCAGTTCCAGGTGCCGTTGCCCGGCCCGTCCTCATAGAGCGGCAGGTACTCCTTCAGCGCGTGGCCGATGCCCATGGCGAGCCCGCCCTGGATCTGGCCGGAGACTAGCTCCGGCACGATCTGGTTGCCGCATTCGAGGATGGAGTGGTGCGAGAGCAGGCTGACTTCGCCGCTGCCGGTGTCGACGACGATCTCGGCCAGCGTCGCCATCGGCGCGTAATAGGTGACGCCGGCGTTGTTGCGCTGCGTCGGCGGGTAGGAGACGGAAGTCCGCTCGACGAAATGCCAGCCGCCCTGCGTCATCAGCGCCTTGCGCTCGGCCGGCGCCCCGTCTCCGTATTTCAGCGCGAGCGCATCGATGGGAAAGCGGCGCCGCCCGGTCCCCGGCAATTCGAACTCGGCCTCGGCCCACTGCCAGCGGTTGAAGCTGTGCACGGTGATGCCGGTGACGAGGCCGAGCTTATGCGCCTCGGCCGCGACCGCAGCGAAGGACAGCGGCTGCATCGCCGCGGCCGTGATCCCGCTATTGGTGACGCGCAGATCCTCGCGGCGCACCGCTTCGGGCGCCATCTGGCCACCGCCGATGCCGCGCGACCAGAGCGAGCGTGCCGCCGGCCATATCGTGAGCTCGACCAGAATGCGCGCCGCCTCGCGCGTCGCATGGCCGAGATAATAGACGCTGTTGGAGGCGCTCATCGGCGAGGTGAAGCTAGGCGTCCAGCGCGGATTGGCCATCCGCTTGTCTTCCTCCTCCTGCGAGAGCGTATAGGGCTCGTCGGTGGTCTCCAGCGGCATTTGCGGCCAGCGCACCTTGCCGAACACGGTCTCGTCGGGCTGCTTGCCGAGGATTCCGGCAGCCATCACCGCCTGCGAGGTCGTCGCGCCCGTGCCGATCTCATGCGCGACATGCGAGAGCTTGAGGCGCCCGCTCGCATCGAATTCGAGCGCGCAGAGCGCAGCTTCCGCGCCGGTGCCGTAGTCCTTATGCACATGGCCGTAGCCGACGCCGTATTTCTTGCCGGGATTGGCCGCCTCGAACTCGGCCTTGCGCTTTCTCCGATTGGCCCAGAGCGGATGCTTCTCCGCCTTCGCCAGAATCTCGTCATGGCGCAGTGCCCCGGAGGGGATGGCGCCCTGCGAGTTCTTCATCCCCGATTTCAGCGCATTGCGCCGCCGGAACTCCATCGGATCGAGGCCGAGCGCTTCGGCGGCTTCGTCGACCATCATCTCGGTCGCGGCCATGGTCTGTAGCGTGCCATAGCCACGCATCGAGCCGGCATCGACCGCACGCGACGACATGATCGCGGCGGAAAAATCGCTCTTCGGCAAATAGTAGATCGACTGCGCCGCCGTCGCGCCGACCGTGCCGACCGAGACCGAGAAGTTCTCGCGCCCGCCGCCATCGTTCTGGTAGCGGCCGGTCATCGCCCGGAACTTGCCGGTCTTGCGATCGATCACCATGACCTTCTCCATCTGGAAGGCATGGCGCTTCAGCGCGGTCTGGAACTGCTCATAGCGGTCATTGGCGAGCCGGACCGGGCGGCCCTCGCCATAGAGCCCGGCGAGCACGCAGAAGAACGGGAAGAGCGCGTGGTCCTTGGTGCCGTAGCCGACGGTGTAGCCGATCCTGAGGTCGATGCTCTGGAGCGGGAACTTCGACTTGGACAGCATCTGGGCCGCCATCTCGGCGACCTCGTGCGGCGACTGCGTCGCGATCAGCGCATGCAGCACGCCGCTGCCGCGCTCGTACCAGACATTGCCGTTGTCAGCCTCCATCGCCGAGGCGTCGGCCGACTGGGTCGAATAGGAGCGCCTCAGCGCCAGGACGTCGTCGCCGGCATTGGCGATCTCGCGCTCGATCTCGGCCGCCGCCGCCATGCCGCGCGCCATCGCGTCGCCCTCGCCGGCAGCAGGCCATTGCGGCTCGGTTCCCTTGAAGCCAGCGCGGATCGTCGTGTCCTTCAGCGCGGAATAGCGGTCCTCGGCATCGGGATTGCCGCCGTCGATCCGGACATAGCGCGCCGCGCCATAGGGGCCAGGCGTGGTTGAGGGCCCGTCGGCGCCGTAGCGCACGACCTTGTCGTTGAAGCGCAACTTGCGCTTGGCTGCGTCGTAGCGGGCGAAATCGTGATAGATCAGCATCGCGACAGGCTGGCCGAGCAGCCGCGCCGTCTGCCCTTTCGGCACGAAGAAGACGTCGCCATAGAAGCCCGGCCACGGTGCCGGCATCGCGACGCCGTCGGCGATAAGGTCCTCCTGCAGGACCAGCCGGTCGGGCTTGAGCTCATCGCCGAGCAGGGCAAGGTCGACGCCGTCGAAGACGCGGTCGACCCGCGTCGCATGCAGCATGAAGGCGTGCGCCTGCTCCTTGGGCCAGCCCTCCAGGTCGCGGGCGCGGTAGTCGCGGGTGAAGGTCTTGCCGCCGGTCACCTTGGCGACGGCGTCGAGCCGGTATTTCGGCTTGCCGCCGGCGAGCCAATCGGCGCCGGGACGCGGTGGCGTCTCGATCAGTTCGGCCTGGGTGGCTGAAGGCAGCAGCGAGATCTTGATCGCGACGCCGGCGGCTCCGGCCTGGAGGAAACCTCTGCGGGACAGACCTATCTTCACGCCGGACACCCCGCTCGCTGACGAGCCGACTCTACTCTCCTGCCGATATTATGGGCACAGGTCAGGCGCGTATACGGGATACTCGAATTGGTCTGATGTGAAGCTGAAGTTGAGTGAACGTTGCGTTGCAGCTTGCGACGCTTGCAACAGCGCGCGCCGTTCTACCCCGCTGGCGCCACATGACCCGTCTCAGATCACTTCCGAGACGATCTTGGCGATCAGCGCATTCGACAGGATGACCGGCAAGCCCGCTGCGGCCGCCTCCTCGCGATGGCGTTCGACGAAACCCATGCAGTCCATCAGCAGGATTTGCGCGCCGTGCTCGGCGAGGCTCTCGGCGGCTTCTGCGACCGACGGCCTGTCGCCACCATAAGGCGAGGCGGCGGCATAGATCGGTGCGCGGGCGAGCGGCGCCCATTTCCCGGCCTCGGAGGCGATCTGCTCGGCAAGCGGCACGATGATGCCGAGCTGGACCTCCTGAATCAGCGCCGCGACCGTCGGCGGCAGGATGCGATCCGGCTCGATCAGTCGGGCGCGTTCCGTTCGCAGGCTGGCGAAATGACCAGTGCACAGCATCAGGATCGTGCTGCAGCCGGCGGCTTCGAGCATGGCGAGCTTGGCTTGTGCGGCATGCTCGGTGCGCTGGCGGTCGATGACGACGGGGGTTCCGTCGAGCAGCTTGGTGATCAGGAGCGGGCCGTCGGGCTGAGGGGCGAAATCCCGGGCGATCTCCTCGCGCGACAGCCCATCGAGCACGCCGGCATGCAGCCGCGGCAGCTCTGAGCCCAGCACTGTATCGAGGATCGGGGTGATGTCGGCGCGCGGTGCCTGGCCGATGGTGAGGGTACCGAGCTTGGCCATGGACGCTTCCTTCCAGAGATGAAGCAGCCCGGGCCGTCGCCGGCCCGGGCCTTACGGTCTCAGCGCTTGAAAAAATTCTTCGAGACGGAGTCGAAGAAGGAGAAGATTGCGTCGCCGGCGATGACGCCTGCGGCGAAAACCTCCATGTCGCCTTCGCCGCTGGCGCCGCGCAGCTTCTCCCAGACCAGCCGGCAGAGGATGCCGGCCAGCACCGCCCAACCCGCCATCGGGAAGTTGATCAAGAGGCCCGTAGCGAAGAGCACGCCGATCTGGCGCTTGGGGCCGCCAAGGAATTGCAGGATCGCGCCGGGGATCGCCCAGAGGAAAAGCTGCCAGGCGACGCCGGGGGCAACGCCGGCCTTGATCGTCGCGGCATAGACCTTGTCGACGGGAGCGACGAGGTTCTGGTCGAAATAGGACTGGTAGGAGACCAGCACGACCGCGCCGGCGATGACGAAGGCGAACATTGCGGCGAAGAGCTGCTGGCGGCGGCCTTCGCGCTCGAAGGCGGGATCGGCGCCGTTGCCGCGCAGGAGGTAGCCGGCCTTGAGGTCGTAGCCCATGTCGGCGAAGGCGGGGCCGGTGGCGGCCGAGAAGCCGACGAGCAGCGCCAGCGCCGGCATCGGGAAGCCGATCAGCATGCCGATGATCAGGGTGATCAGCGCCACTGCGAAGGCCGGGAACCAGCCCGAATGCATCGCGGCGAGGCCGACGATCAATTCGTGCACATAGGCCGCGAAGGCGGCGTAGAGCACGAACAGGATCAGCATGCCGATCGACATGTCGGTCATCAGCCCGCCGACCAGGGCGATGAAGATGGCGATGACGAGATAACCGATCGTGCCGAGCCCGAGCGCGCGCTTCACCTGCGCATCGGTCGTGCCCGAAGCGGCTTCGGCCTGCTTCTGAGCCTCGCTGCGGCGGAAGAGCAGCAGGCCGACCTGCAGCAGCGCGACGAGGCCGGCGCCGATCATGAAGCCGTGCGGGATGTAGGCGGCCATCAGGTCGCCCTTTGGGATGATGGTCTCGAAGAGCGGGCCGCCGAAGATCTGGCTGGAATAGCCACGAAGCAACAGGCCGATGCCGAACATCGCCAGCGCCCAGATGTTGCCGATGAAGGCGACGCCGAAGGCGGACATCGGAATGCCTGAGACGGCGGCCGAGCCGGCGAAGCCGATCCAGGCCAGCGGCACCTTGATGAAGCCGACGATGATCGCGGTGACGAAGCCGACGCCCATCAGCACCGCCTTGCGTCCGCCCTCGTCGCCGGCCTTGATCGCCTCGGCGGCGGCGACGCCCGGTGGCCAGGCGCCGGTCGCCGGGAAGACGCGGGAATCGAACATCCGATAGAGCAGGTAGCCGTCGAGCAGCATGGCGAAGAAGGCGCCTGCCAGCATCGGCAGCACCAGGTCCGGCCGGCCGAGCAGCCAGGGGATGCCGACCGGCAGCAGCAGGCTGTTGGCCGCGCCGAAGGTGGCCGAGGAGATCGCGCTCTGGGCCAGGTTCTGGACGTGGATCGAGCGGTAGCGCGCGAACACGGCGAGCGGCACGCGTGCCAGCGCCATGGCGGCGAGCGCGCCGATCAGCGAGGTGTTCGCGGTGATGCCAAGCGACACCAGGAGCTGCATCCCGATGATCGCGCCGAAGACGCAGAGGATCGCGATCAGCGCCAGCGTCGCCGGCTCGAACAGGCTGGGGTGCCGTTGAGGCACTCCGTCATTTTGCGTCGTCATGCCTCTATCCCCTTATTGGCCCGTGCGGGCGTCTTTCGCTTGATCAGTCAGGCAACAAGGATGCCGGTCTTGGCTTCGCCGACATCCTGGGAGGCATGGGCGGCATGCATGCCGTAATCGCGCTTGGCCGCTTCCGGCGAGACGAGGCCGAGCGCGATGTCGCGGGCGATCGCTTCGCGTGGGCGCTCGGAGGCCGGGCCGTAGCCGGCGCCGCCGGCCAGGACGAGCTCGACGATCTCGTGGGGCTGCTTGACCTGGACGAGCTCGCCGGTGCCGACGTCCTTCAGCACATGCCCCTGCTCGTCGATGACCCGGCCCGAGGCGCCGCCGCCGGCCTTGCCCTCGAACAGGCCCGGGATCGGGTTGTTGACCCCTTCCGGATAGAGCGAGACCAGCGTCGGCAAGCCGTCATCGGAGAGCTTGCGCAGGCGCACACGCTGGCCGAGGCCGCCGCGTTGGCGGCCGGCGCCGCCGGAGTCGGTCAGGTAGGTCTTCTCGACCACCAGCACCGGCACGCGCGATTCGAAGGTCTCGATCGAGGTGTTGGCCGCCGAGGTCGGGTAGAGCAGGCCGGACTTGCCGTCGCCATGGGCCGAGCCACCCTGACCGCCGCCGACAAAGAGCATGTCGGAATAGGTGTCGCCGGCCTGATCGCGGCCATAGACGCTGGCCGCCACCGGCAGGCCAGTGAAGGCCTGGACTTGGCGCGGCGCCGCCTGTGACAAGGCGCGGAAGATATTCGGCGCCAGGTACCAGCCGGTGCGGGTGCGCAGGTTGACCGCCAGCGGCTTGTCGCAGTTCAGGATCGAGCCCTTGGGCGCATCGATCGAGAAGGCGCGGTAGCAGCCGGCATTGCCGCGCACGGATGGCGTCAGCATGCATTTCAGTGGGTATGTCGCGTGCGCCATCGTGTAGTTGAGCGTGCAGTTCAACCCGCCCTGCGGCAGCTGCGGCGGCGCGCCGGCGAAGTCGAGATGGATCGTGTCGTCCTTGACCGTCAGCGCCAGCGGATAGGTCATCGGCGTGCCGAGCGGGTTGTTCGAGACGGTGCCGTGATAGGTGCCGTCAGGCAGCGCGCGGATCGCCTCGCGCATCGCCTTTTCGGAGCGGCTCTGCACGACATGGGCGAGCGCCCGCAGGTCCTGCATGCCGTAATCGGTGAGGAAGGATTGCAGCCTTTCGGCGCCGATCGCATTCGCCGCGACGAAGGAGTGGAGGTCGCCGAGCACCTGCTCGGAGTTGCGCACGTTCTCAGCCAGCAGGCGGACCAGCGTCTCGTTGATCCTGCCGGCCTCGTAGAGCTTCATCGGCGGGATCTGGAAACCTTCCTCATAGATCTCGCGGGCCCGCAACGAGTCCTTGGTGCCGCCGATGTCGGAGACATGGCCGACCGTGCCCATCAGCCCGACGACGCGGTCACCCAGGAAGACCGGGGTAACGATGGCGATGTCGAAGAGATGGCCGGCGCAGAGCCAGGGATCATTGGTGATCAGCACGTCACCGGGCTTCAGCGTCTCGGCCGGATAGCGCTCCAGCAGCGCCTTGACCGCGCGCGGCAGCGTCAGGTTGAAGACCGGCATGGCGCGGGGCGAGTGCGCCAGCGTCTCGCCCTCGGGATCGAGCAGTTCGCAGGCGAAATCCTGCGCTTCCGAGATCACCAGCGAGAAGGCGGTGCGGCAGACGGTCAGCCACATCTCCTCGACGACGTTGATCATCCGGCTCCACATGATCTCCAGCGAGATCGGGTCGGCCTCGATGCGGCGCGCGGCCTCGGCCAGCGGCATATCGGCGGTGATCGTGGTCTCGACCGCATTGGCCTGGCCGACATGGATGATCAGGTTCAGGACATCGTCGATCGCGACGCTGTCGCCGGGCGGGACGATCGTGGTCGCTTCGCGCTCCTCGATGATCGCCGGGCCCTTGATCGTATCGCCCGAGCGTAGAGCGTAGCGGTCATAGACCTCGGCTTCGCTCCAGCCGCCTTCGAACCAGGCTTGGCGGCTGCCCTTGACCTTGGCCGTGGCGTCGCCGCCGCCGGCCGCGCCGGAGAGCGAAAGCGTCGGCACAGGGCCGGCGCAGCGGACGCGGAAGTTGATCGCCTCCAGACGGGCGCCTTCATAGACCGAGGTGTAGCGGGCCGAGTAGGTCTTGCTGAAGGCGGTGCGGATCGCTTCCAGGCTGGACGCATCGATCGCGCCCGATGGTAGCGGCACGGAAATGTCGTGCATCTGGCCGACGAGGCGCATATCGGCCGAACGCTCGACCGTGACGTCGCCGGGCTTCACGCCGGCCTCGATCAGGTGCTTGCGGCCTTCTTGCTCGAGCTCGGTCAGCACGCGGTTGACCGCAGCGGCGTCGAAGCCGTCCGAGAACTCGACCGGCAGCGAGCGCACCTGATCGAAGGAGAGCGGGGCGGCGAGGAAGCCGAGCGCCGAGGCCGCGCCCGAGGCCGGCGGGATGATGACCTGCTTGACGCCGAGCACGCGGGCGACGTCGACGGCGTGCGCCGGGCCAGCACCCCCGAAGCCGACCATGGCGTAATGGCGCGGGTCCTTGCCCTTCTCGACAAGGTGGACGCGGGCGGCCGCACCCATGCTCTCGACCACGACCTTGTGGATGCCCCAGGCGGCTTCCTCGATCGAGAGGCCGAGCGGCTCGGCCACGGTCGCGACAGCCTTGCGGGCGGCGTCGAGATCGAGCGCCATGCGCCCGCCGAGGAAGAAGCCGGGATCGTAATAGCCGAGCACGAGATTGGCGTCGGTCACGGTCGGCTTCACGCCGCCCATGCCGTAGCAGGCTGGGCCGGGATCGGAGCCAGCCGAATGCGGGCCGACCTTGAGCAGGCCGACCTCGTCGATCGCCGCGATCGAGCCGCCGCCGGCGCCGATCTCGATCATGTCGATCACCGGCGCCTTGATCGGCAGGCCGGAGCCCTTGGCGAAGCGGTTGACGCGGCCGGCTTCCAGCATCGGCGCGATCTCGGCGCGGCCGTCCTCGATCATGCAGGCCTTGGCAGTGGTGCCGCCCATGTCGAAGGAGATCACGTCCTTGTGGCCGGCGAGCTCGCCGAACAGAGCGGTGGCGAGGCCACCGCCGGCCGGGCCGCTTTCGAGCAGGCGGATCGGGAAGGTGCGAGCCGTCTCGGGCGAAACCAGGCCGCCGGCCGAGTGCATCAGGCGCAGGGCGCCGGTGAAGGAGCGGGCGGCGAGCTCGCGCTCCAGCCGTTCCAGATAGCGCCGCATCAGCGGCTGGACATAGGCATTGGCGGCGGTGGTGACGAAGCGCTGGTACTCCCAGATCTCGGCGACGACCTCGCTCGACAGGGAGACAGTGAGCTCCGGGCAGGCCTCGCGGACGATGCGGCCGGCTTCCTGCTCATGGGCCGGGTTGCGGTAGCTGTTGAGGAAGCAGATCGCGATCGCCTCGCAGCCGGCGGCGGCCAGCTCGCGGGCAGCCTTGCGCACCGCCTCCGCGTCGAGCGCGGTCACGGCCTTGCCGTCGCGGTCCATGCGCTCGGGCACTTCGAGGCGATGCTCACGCGAGACCAGCGGATCGGGGAAGGTCAGGAAGAGATCATAGATGTCGTAGCGCTGCTCGGTCCCCATTTCGAGGATGTCGCGGAAGCCCCTGGTGGTGATCAGGCCGAGCCTGGAGCCCTTGCGCTCGATCACGGCATTGGTGACCAAGGTCGTGCCGTGGACGATGTCGCCGACGTCGGCGAGCGTGATCCCGGCCATCTCGACGAGTTCGCCAAGGCCGATCAATGCCGCCTCGGACGGGTCATGCGGGGTGGTCAGGCGCTTGTGCAGGAGGACCGAGCGCTCCTGGCCGTCATAAAGGATGAAATCGGTGAAGGTGCCGCCGATGTCGAAGCCGATGCGCCAGCGATTGCTCATGGAGCAGTCTCCGAAGGTGAGAGGTTCAAAGGGAAGAAGTGCTTGTCCCGGGTCAGGGCCGCGATCTCGGCGGCGCCTTCGGCCAGGGAACGGATGATCGAAAGGCGCTCGCCCGGCGTGGCAGTCGCGGCCGGGAAGGTGATGCAGAGCGCGACCTCGTCGCCGGTGGCGGGGTCGCCGAGGCCGACCGAGATGGCGCGCACGCCGCGCACGGCCTCGTCATGGGATTCGGCGAAGCCAGCACGCCGGGTCTCGGCCAGCCGCCCCAGCAAGTCGTCGATGTTGCGGGGGGCAGTCTCGGACGGAGCGGTGAACCCGTCCTTGTAGATCTCGCGGACGTCGTCGTCGGAGAGCCTGGCGAGCAGAGCGCGCCCGGTGCTGGAAGCGAAGGCCGGGATGCGGTCGCCGATCGATGTGACGACCCTGAGCGCATGCCGGCCGGGATGGGCGGTGGCCGCAACGACGTCGGTGCCGCGGCGGACGCTGATATAGCCGGTATGGCCGATCTGGTCGGAGACGCGTCCGACGATGGCATCGGCGCGGTCGATCAGCGATGCGGCGAAACGATAGAGCTGGCCGACCTGTGCGAGCAGCAGTGCCGGGCGATAGCGCTTGCTGTCGCCGACCGTTTCCAGCAGCCCCTCGTCGCGCATCGCCCGCAGCAGGCGCGAGGCGTTGCTCTTGGGCATGCCGAGAAGAGTCACGAGGTCGGTCACGGTCACGTCGTGACGCGTGCTGGAGAAGCAACGAAGCACGTCTGCGGCTGCCGTCAGGATGGACATCCGGGTCGCTTCCAAGAAAGTTCCAAAAAATGGAACTTAAGTTGCAATAAAAGGAACAATACGCTGAGATGACGATGAGTCAAGACGGTTTGTGTCGCGCGCAGGGTCTCGACGGTTCGAATCGTTCGTTTCAGGGGAGCAGGCGGCATTGGTGAGCCTCGCCCGGCGCTTCCCGCCTAGTCATCTGCTCGGGGCCGCGTGCCGGGCAATCCTCGCACAAGCTCGCGGCTGATAAGCTGCATACGATACTCCAAAAAATGGAGCTGCCTCCAAAAATGGAGAGCTGCGGCCAGGAGCTGCAGCTCCCTTCATCTCGACTTTTCAATGACTTGGTATCTGGCACGGGGGTTGCTGAGGCGGCGCGCGGACTGGCTGGAGCGCAGCGGGCATGAATTGGCAGGCTATCGTCGATTTCGACGGGACGATCTCACGTGAGGATACGACCGACCTCGTGCTGCAGCGCTTCGCGGAGCCGGGCTGGGAGGAGATCGAGGCGGATTGGGTCGCCGGAAAGATCGGCTCGCGCGACTGCATGCAACGTCAGGTCGCGCTGCTGCACGCCTCGCCCGACGTGTTCGACACCTTCGTATCGTCGCTCGCGATCGATTGGGGTTTCGCCGCCTTCGTGCGGCTGTGCCAGCGCGCCGGGATCCCGGTCACCGTCGTCTCCGATGGGCTCGATCGCACCATTCACGCGCTGCTGGGCCGCGCCGGCCTGAATGGCCTGACGGTCGTCGCCAACCATATCGAGCCGGTGCCGGGCGATCGCTGGCGGCTGACCTCGCCGCATGCCGACCCCTCCGGCGGCTGCGCGAGCGGCACCTGCAAGTGCCGCGTCGCCAGCAGCCTGAGCCGGCCGCTGACCCTGCTGGTCGGCGATGGCCGCTCGGATTTCTGCGTCGCCGGCCAGGCCGACCTCGTCTTCGCCAAGAAGGGGCTGATCGCGCATTGCCGCGACAACGGCATCGGCCATCGCCCGTTCAACACCTTCTCGGAGGCCGTCGGCCTTCTCGAAACCCTGCTGTCGGAAACCACGACGGAACCGGCAGCCCCTGCACGCAAGGACATGATCAATGGATGACGGCTTCACCCTGCTCGACCGCGCCGAGCAGGTCGATGTTTCCTCCCAGCCTGCGGCGACGCTGGCCGAGGAAGAGGCCCGCCTGCTCGCGCTCGAGGCCGAATACTGCTCGCATGGCGACACCGTCCACTACACGCAGTTCCCGAAGATCTTCTCGGGCTGCGAGGGCTCGTTCATGCTCGACGCGGCCGGCAACCGCTTCCTCGACCTGCAGATGTGGTACTCGGCCGTGAATTTCGGCTACGCCAATCCGCGCCTGAACAATGCGCTGAAGCGCCAGATCGACACGCTGCCGCAGGTGGCGAGCCAGTATCTGCACCGCGAGAAGATCGAGCTCGCGGCGATGATCGCCCAGGATGCGCAGCGCAAGTTCGGCGCCAAGGGCCGCGTCCACTTCAATGTCGGCGGCGCCCAGGCGGTCGAGGATTCGCTCAAGCTCGTGCGCAACGCCAAGAAGGGCAAGAGCCTGATGTTCGCCTTCGAGGGCGGCTATCACGGCCGCACGCTCGGCGCCTCGGCGATCACCTCGTCCTATCGCTATCGCCGCCGCTTCGGCCATTTCGGCGAGCGCGCGCATTTCATCCCGTTCCCCTACCATTTCCGCGGCCCCAAGGGGATGAGCAAGGAAGAATACGGGCATCACTGCGTGCAGCAGTTCGCCCGGCTGTTCGAGAGCGAGTACAACGGCGTCTGGGATCCCAAGGTCGGCGAGGCCGAATACGCCGCCTTCTATGTCGAGCCGCTGCAGGGCACGGGCGGCTACGTCATCCCGCCGCCGAACTTCTTCGTCGAGCTCAAGAAGGTGCTTGACCAGCACGGCATCCTGCTGGTGGTCGACGAGATCCAGATGGGCTTCTACCGGACCGGCAAGCTCTGGTCGATCGAGCATTTCGGCGTGCAGCCGGACGTGATCGTCTTCGGCAAGGCGGTGACCAACGGGCTGAACCCGCTCTCCGGCGTCTGGGCCAAGGAGGAGCTGATCAACCCGACCGTGTTCCCGCCGGGCTCGACCCATTCGACCTTCAACGCCAACCCGCTCGGCACCGCCGTCGCGCTTGAGGCGATGAAGATGATGGAGGAAGAGGACTACGAGACCATGGTCATGGCCAAGGGCGCGTATTTCCTCGACGGGCTGCAAGGGCTGAAGCGTCGCCACAAGATCGTCGGCGAGGTCGACGGTCTCGGCATGGCGCTGCGGATCGAAGTCTGCGAGCCGCATGACAGCTTCACTCCGTCGAAGCGGCTGGTCGACCTGATGTGCGACGAGGGCATGAAGGCCGACCTTGAGGTCGGCGGCAAGCGCTATGGCCTCGTGCTCGACATTGGCGGCTACTACAAGAACGTCATCACCCTCGCGCCGGCATTGACCATGAGCTATGCCGAAATCGACCTCGCGATCGAGCTGCTCGACCAGCTCTTCGCCCGCGTCGCCAGCGCCTGAGAAATGGAGACGGGCCGGTGCGCCTGCGGGTGATCGACCTCGATGGCAGCGTGGCGGCGCAGGAGCCGCTGCGCCGGCGCATCGACGCGGGCACAGCCGCGCGCATCGAGGCGGCCGACCTCGCCGGCGCCTTGCGCATCGTCGCGGGTCGCAGAGCCAAGGCGGAGCTGCTGCAGCGCCTTGCCCATCGCGATGGCGAGGGGCGGGGCGTGCCCGTCTTCTTCTACGGCTCCGGCGATTTCCATCACGTCACCTCGGCCCTGCTCGGCAGGGTCGAAGAGCCAGTCACGGTCGTGCATTTCGACAATCACCCCGACTGGGTCAGTTTTCCGGCGACGGTGAATTGCGGCGCCTGGGTCAACCGGGCGCTGGAATTGCCGCAGGTCCATAAAGTCGTGACGATCGGTCCGTGCAGCGACGATCTCGTCCGTCCGGAGTGGCAGTTTGCCAATCTCAAGGCCGTGGCCGAAGGGCGGATCGCGCTCTACCCCTGGCGGCATGCGCCGTCGCGGGTCTGGGGGCGCTATGGCAAGACCGCGAGCTTCCGCCAGGAGAACGGACATCTGCATTGGCGCAATCTCGCCGACGAGGATTGGTCGGATTTCCTCGACGAGCTGATCGCGGCGATCCCGACCACAGCCATCTGGCTGACGATCGACAAGGATGTGCTCGGGCCGGGCGATGCCTGCACGAACTGGGACCAGGGCGACCTACCACTCTATCATCTGCTGGTGGCGGTCGAGCGGCTGTCTGCCGAGCGCCGGATCGTCGGTGCCGATGTCTGCGGCGACTGGTCGGAGCCGCGCTTCACCGATCCCTTCCGCGCCACACTCGCCTATTTCGACCATCCGACGCGCTTTACGCCGACGCCCGAACAGCTCGCCGTCAACGCTCGCGTCAATGCGCGCCTGATCGACTGCTTCCAGCGAGTGCTGTCATGAGCATGACGATCATCCTCTGGTTCGTAGCGTCGGTCGTCTGCGACGTCGCCGGCCAGATCTGTTTCAAGATCGGCGCCGACAGGTTGCCGCAGGGCGCCGATGTCCGGGCGACAGCTGCGGCGATGATGCGCTGCGGCTGGGTCACCGCCGGCATCGCAACTTACATAGCCGAGTTCTTCATCTGGTTGCGCATCCTCGCCGAGGTGCCGCTCTCGATCGCCTTCCCGATCGCCAGCGCCAACTTCCTAGCCATCACCCTGGCCAGCGCCGTCTTCCTCGGCGAGCGCGTCGGCCGTCGGCAATGGCTCGGCTCCTTCCTGATCACCTGCGGCGTCATCATCGTCGCCCGAACCGCTTGACGGACATGTTCCGATGATCACACGCGATTTCAGTGTCCGCCTTGCCGGTGACCGCACCGGCTTCCTGCTCATTCACGGCCTCGGCGGCACGCCGACCGAATTGCGCTTCGTCGCCCGGGCGCTGCACCGCGCCGGCCACACCGTGCATTGTCCGCAGCTCGCCGGGCATTGTGCCGGGGAGGCCGAGATCCTCGCCACCGGCTGGCGCGACTGGGCCCAGAGCGTCTACGCCGAGCTTGAGCGCATGCGCGAGATTTGCGACACGGTGATCGTCGGCGGGCTGTCCATGGGCGCGGTGCTGGCGATGCATGTCGCTGCCCAGCGTCCCGGCCAGGTCGACGGGCTCGCCCTCTATGCGCCGACCTTCTGGTATGATGGCTGGTCGATCCCGCGCTACGCCTTCCTGCTGAAATGGGTGATCCACACGCCGTTCGGGCGGCGCTACCGGTTCGTCGAGCGCGAGCCCTATGGGCTGAAGGACACGCGTACCCGCGCGCTGGTGGTCTCGTCGCTGGCGAGCGGCGACAGTTCGGAGGCCGGCCTACTCGGCACGCCGTCGGGCTCGCTGAGAGAGATGTGGGACCTGATCGCGGTCACCCGCCGCGAGTTGTCTCTGGTGAAATGCCCGGCGCTGCTGGTCCATCCGCGCGAGGACGACATTGCTGACCTGAAGAATGCCTTCGAGATTCAGCGCAAGCTCGGCGGGCTGGTCGATGCAGTGATCCTCGACGACAGCTATCACCTCGTCACCATCGACCAGCAGCATGAGATCGTGATCGAGCGCTCGCTGGCCATGGCTGCGCGGCTCGCCAAAGCGCGCCTGCCGGCGCTGCCGCTCGTGGCGGCTGAGTGAGCATGGGCCAGGGCCGCATCCTGACGGGTATGGCGGATGTCTCCTCCGCTGCCTGGGACGCCTGCCTGCCGGGTGAGGCGGAATGCCATGCCTATTACAGCGCCTGCGATACGGTCGCGGCGGAGAGCGGAATCGGGCTGCGCATGGCGGCGGCCGTTGCCGAGCAGGATGGCGAGGTTGTCGCGGTCGCGCCGTTTTTTCGATTGAACTACCGGCTCGACACGCCCTTGCAAGGCAAGCTCAGGAGCGTCGGCGATACCCTGTATCGGCATGCGCCCGGCCTCGTCACCCTGAAGGTCCTCTGCATCGGCTCGCCCTATGCCGAACGTTGTCATCTCGGCTTCTCGCCGAAGCTCGATGCAGCCGGGCGTAGTGCTGCCTTCCAGGCGCTCTCCATCGCGCTGGAGCGGCAGGCCGCAGAGGAGGGCGCGCATCTCGTGGTCTGGAAGGACTTGGCGCCGGCAGAAGAAGACGGCGTCGGCGATGCGCTGAAGCAGGTAGGCTTTGCCCGGCTCGGCAGTCTGCCGATCGCGCTGCTCGACCTGCCCTTCGCCGACGAGGCCGCCTATCTCGCCTCGCTCTCGGCGGCGACGCGCAAGGACATCAAGCGCAAGCTCGCCAGGGCAGGTGAGGTCCGCATCGCTTTCCACAGCGACATTACCGAGTTGGAGCCTAGGATCGACGCGCTATACGAGGCGACACGGGCACAGAGCGGGCTTGACTATGGCGAGCTCGAAGTGCTGCCACCGGGCTATTTCGGCGCGGTCTCGCGTGCGCTCGGCGAGCGGGCGGTGTTCGTGCTCTACTGGATCGGCGACGAGCTCGCCGCCTTCAACCTGCTGCTGGTCGAGTCCGACCGCGTGATCGACAAGTTCCTGGGCATGCGCTACCCGCTGGCGCGCGAACATAACCTCTATGCCGTGAGCTGGATGGCGAATGTCCGCTTCTGTCTGGAGCGCGGCATCGGCAAGCTCCAGAGCGGCCAGACGGCCTATGCCTCGAAGCTGCGCTTCGGCAGCCGGCTCGTGCCTTCGACCCTCTATGTCCGGCATCGGCTCGCGCCATTGCAATGGGCGCTGCGCTCCTTGAGCCCCTGGCTCGGTTTCGAGCGCTTCGATCCCGATCTTGCCGCAATCGCCCGAAAGAAGGCCGCATGAGCAGCATCTCGCCACCGGCCACGACCTCCTGGACGCGCCAACTCGCGATCTGGGTCGCCTTCGTCGTGCTCGACACCGGCACGCAGCTCGCCTTCAAATGGGGCGCAGACGGGCTCGGCGACATGGAATTCGGCTTCGCCATGATGGCGAAGGCAGTGTCGCTGCCGGGTGTCTGGTTTGCGACGCTCGGCTATATCGGCACCTTCGTCGTCTGGATGGCGATCCTGCGCGACATGCCGCTCAGCCGCGCCTTCCCGATGACCGGACTGGTCTATGTCACGGTTCCGCTGTTCGCCTGGTTCACTTTCGGCGAGCAGATCGACCTGGTTCGCGCAGGCGGAATCGCGCTGATCATCGCAGGCGTGGTCCTGCTCGGGAGTGACGACTGATGCGTGGACTTGGCCTGGCCTGCGTGCTCGCGGCGACCCTGACGGCGGCGCTGCCGGCTCTGGCCGACCCGATGGGCGACATCGTCGGGCGCTGGCGCGATTCCGACGGGGAATCGGAGATCGCGATCAGCCGTTGCGGCCCGGCGCTGTGCGGCAAGATCGTCTGGCTGAAAGAGGCGCGCTTCGACATATTCAATCCCGATGAAAGTCAGCGGAAGCGTTCCCTGCTCGGTCTGCAAGTGCTTTCCGGCTTCAAGCCCTCCGCCAAGGGAGCGCTGGAGGGCGAAGGCTACAATCCGGCCGACGGCAAGACCTATCGGACCACGCTGGAACTGGCCTCCTCCCGCAGCCTCGTCGTCCGCGGCTGCGTGCTCGGCGGCCTGATCTGCGACGACGATACCTGGTCGCGGCAGCCATGACGTCGGTCGGTGGTCGGAGCTGAGGGGAGAACGAGCCCGGCATGTCGATGCGGATGACATCGCTCAGGTTCAGGCTGGTGATCGGCTTCATGCTGGTCAGCGTGCCGGCGATGATGGCGTCCGCCTATATCGCGGCCAGGCTGATCTCGGACGCCTTCGAGGAGAATGTCGAGCAGTGGCTCGGCGAGACCTCGCGCTTCTTCGCCCTCGAGATCGCCGAGGCGACGCAGGAGGCGCAGCGCGTCGCGGGCGTGATCGGGCACCGGCTGGAGCAGGCAGCCGACGAGCACAAGATGCAGAAAACCGTCGAGCGCGAGTTCGCGGTGCTGAGCTCGGTCGGCTACGATCTGATCGCGATCTATCGCCCCGGCGGCGACGTCCTGTTCAAGACCCGCGATTTCAACAGCGTCAGCCCGTTGCCGGCGGAGACCAGCCTCGGCCTGTTCAGGATCGAAACCGACGGCAAGCGCTGGATCATGGCGGGCGCGGTCCAGGCCGTGCAGATCGGGGGGCAGCCGGCCAATATCCTGGTCGGGACCTGGCTCGATGAAGGCTCCTTCGGCGGCATCAAGGTGGTGACGTCGCTGGAGATCCGACTCTTCGCGCTCTTCAACAAGCAGCTCGAACTGGTGATGCAGACCCACCCCGACCGTACGACCGCGGTTCCGCAAAACGTGCGGGCGAAGCTCGAAGCCGGAGAGGAAGCGATCTTCGAGCCGGCCGCCGACGGCGGCGCCTACCGCGCCGTCTATTCCGGCCTGCGCGGCATCGACGGTGAGCTCGCGGCGATCAGCTTCATCGGCATGCGCAGCGAGGCGGGCTTCTTCGAGCAGCTCGGCCGGGAGAGCCTGTTCCTCGGCATCTTCCTGCTCGGCAGCGCGATCTCGATCGTCGTCGGCATCCTGACCTCGGACCTGCTGGTCCGGCCGCTGCGCGCGTTGACCCATGGCGTGCGGGCGATCGCTGGTGGCGATTTTGGTCAGCGTGTCTCGGCCGGCGGCGGCCGCGAGATCGTCGAGCTCGCCAACGGCTTCAACGGCATGGCCGAGCAGCTCGGCAAACTGCGCGAACTGGAGGCGGAGCTGCGACGCCGCGACCGGCTTTCGGCGCTCGGGCAGGCGGCGATGGTGATCGCCCATGAAGTGCGCAACCCGCTGGGCATCATTAAGACCTCGACCGAGGTGGTCCGCAACCGCGCCAAGCTCGGCGGGGCGGAGGAAAAGATGCTCGGCTACGTCATCGACGAGGTCCGCCGCATCGAGACGCTGGTGCGCGATTTCCTCGACTTCGCCCAGCCGAAGCCGCCGGTGAAGGTGGAGCTGCCCTTACGCTCGGTGATCGACCGCGTCGCGGCGATCGCCGCGCCCGAATTCAGCCGCCAGAAGATCGAGCTCTCGATCGAGGACCATAGCGGCGGCGCGATCGTTCTCGGCGACCCCGATCAGTTGTATCAGGCCTGCCTGAATCTCATCCTCAACGCGATCGACGCCATGCCGGATGGAGGCAAGATCGCGGCGAGAGTGAGCGCCACAGACGAGATGGTCTCGCTGACGATCCGCGACGAGGGCGCCGGCGTGCCGGACGCGATCCGCCAGGAGATCTTCAATCCGTTCTTCACCACCAAGGCGAAGGGCACCGGGCTCGGCCTTGCCAAGGTGCAGAGCGTGGTGGAGGCCCATGGCGGCAGCACCTCCTGCGTCTGCGTGCCGGGGCGAGGCGCTGCCTTCACCATCACGCTGCCGCGGGCGAAACCGGGAGCGTCGGCATGAGCCGTTCCATCCTGGTGGTCGACGATGAGGTGCGGCTCGCCGACGTGCTGGCGGCGGCGCTGGAGGATCTCGGCTATCGCGCCACGGCGGTGCACAGTGCCCGCGCGGCCCTCGCCGAGCTCGAACAGGCGCGCTTCGATCTGGTGCTGACCGACCTCAGGCTGCCGGTGATGGACGGGCGCGCTTTGCTGCGCGAGGTCCGCGGCCGCTGGCCGGAGGTGCCTGTCATCATCATAACCGCCTTTGCGGCGGTGCGGGACGCGGTCGACCTCGTCAAGGAAGGAGCCTTCGACTACATCGCCAAGCCGTTCGAGATCGACGATGTCTCCGCCACGATCAGGCGGGCGCTGCGCCTCGCCGACGTGGTGCGCGACAATGAACGGCTGCGCAGCGAGCTCGAGGGCCGCTACAGCTTCGATACGCTGGTCGGCAACAGCGCCGCCTTCCGCCGCGTGATCGAGCAGGTGACGGAGGTCTGCGAGACCAAGGCGACCGTGCTGCTCAACGGCGAGAGCGGCACCGGCAAGGAACTGGTCGCTCGCGCGATCCACTTCAACAGCCCGCGGCGCGACAAGCCCTTCATTGCGGTCAACTGCACGGCGATTCCCGAAGCCCTGCTGGAGAGCGAGCTCTTCGGCCATGTGAAGGGCGCCTTCACCGGGGCTCTCGCCAACCGGATCGGCCGTTTTGCCGCCGCCGATGGCGGCACGCTTTTCCTCGACGAGATCGGCGACATGCCCCTGCCGGTCCAGGCCAAGCTGCTGCGGGTGATCCAGGAGCGCAGCTTCGAGCCGGTCGGTGCGACCCGGACGCAGACCGTCGACGTCCGTCTGGTCGCCGCGACGCACCGGGACATGCGCCAGGCCGTCGATGGCGGCAGCTTCCGCGAGGACCTGTTCTACCGGCTCAACGTCTTCCCGATCCTGCTGCCGCCGCTGCGCGACCGCGCCGACGACATCCCGCTGTTGGCGGCGCATTTCCTGACCGAGCTGGCGGACGGGATGGGCAAGCGAGCGACCGGCTTCTCGCCGACAGCCATGGCCGCGATGACCGCCTATGACTGGCCCGGGAACATCCGGGAGCTGCACAACTGCATCGAACGGGCGGTGATCGTCGCCAAGGCGCAGACGATCGATGCGGTCGATCTGCCGCAGGACCTGTTCGTCGGCAGCCGCCGGAGCGAGCGCGATGGCCTGCCGCGCGATCTCGACGCCGAGCTCGAACGGATCGAGCGGGAGTTCATCATTGCGGCGCTCAGGCGCAGCGACGGCGTGCAGGTCAGGGCTGCGAAATTGCTAGGCATAGCCGAGAGAAGCCTTTGGCATCGGATCAAGAAACTCGGTATCAAGCTGGGCCGCGCGATCGCGGACTGACTACGGGACGACTCTCCATGCCTATTCCTGCTCGTCCCGAACGCCATCGCTTCGGCTTGCGCCATCGCCCAGCCGTTCTGGCGGGAGCGATTGCGATCGCGTTTGCTAGCGGAGCGGCACAGGCAGGCGACGATGACGGCAAGCGCGCCGTGACCGATCCCGCTCCCGCAAAGGGCTGGATCATCACGCTGGGCGGCTCGTTCGAGGTAGGGCCGAAATACGAGGGATCGAATTCGGCGGGCCCATCCTTCATGCCGTCGATCTCCTGGCGCCGGGCCGGCGAGCCGGCCGGTTTCAGCGCGCCCGATGAAGGGCTGGACTATGCGCTCTACGAAACCGACCGCTTCAGCGTCGGTGTCGTCGGCAGCTATCGCGCCGGACGCTATTCCGGTTCGAACGCCAGGCTTTTCGGCTTGCGCGACGTGCCGTGGTCGATCGAGGCCGGCGCCTTTGCCGAGTACTGGCTGGTTCCCGAGCGCCTGCGCACCCGTATCGAGGTTCGTCAGGGCTTCAACGGTCATCACGGGGTCGTCGCCGATCTCTCGGCCGACTGGGTGGAACGGCTCGGCAGCTTCACCTTCGCCGTCGGACCGCGTCTATCGCTCGGCAGCGCCTCGTTCATGCGCCGAAATTTCGGCGTGCTGCCTTACGAGGCCACGCTCAACGGAGTGGTCACGGCCTACAGGCCCGGCGGCGGCGCCAAATCTATCGGCCTTGCCTCGTCATTGGAATACGCTTGGTCGCCGAGCCTCTCCACAACCCTGTTTGCGCGTTATGACCGGCTGGTCGGCGACGCCGCCAACTCGCCGCTCGTCGACACGCTCGGCCAGCGCAACCAGTTCTCGGTGGGTATCGGCGCGAGCTACTCGTTCCACGTCGGCGGCTGAGGCCGACAAGCAGAAGCTCAGGGCACCAGGATCACGCCCGAGCTGGCGAAGGAGAGCCAGACCGGCGTCCCCGGCGCCAGCATGTCGTCGACATCGTGGCTGATGACGAAGAGCTCGCCGACGGCGGTCTCGATCATCAGGTCGAGATGATTGCCGAGATAGGCGCATTTGCGGACGCTGCCCGGCAGCGTGCCCTGGCTCTCATGGCGCGAGGCCATGAGGCTCTGCGGCCTGATCGCTGCCTTGGCAGGGCCCGGCTGCAGGCCGCGTGCCGGCAATGAGACGCTGGCCGGCCCGATCGCGACCTCTGCGCGCCCGTCTGCGACTGACTTCACAGTGACGTCGACCATGTTGGCGTCGCCGATGAAGTCGGCGACGAAGGCATCGGCCGGCTCCTCATAGAGCTGGCGCGGCGTGCCCTGCTGGGCGATGCGGGCGTTCGACATCACGATGATGCGGTCGGAGACGGCGAGCGCCTCTTCCTGATCGTGCGTGACATAGGCGACGGTGAGATTGAGCGTCTGCTGCAGCTCGCGAATCTCTTCGCGCACGCGCCGGCGCAATTTGGCGTCGAGATTGGAGAGCGGCTCGTCGAAGAGCAGCACCTGCGGCTCGAGCACGAGGGCGCGCGCGACGGCGACGCGCTGCTGCTGTCCGCCGGAGAGCTCCGAGGGGAAACGCTTCTCGAAGCCCTTGAGGCCGACCAGCGCCAGCTTCTCCAGCGCCATCTCCTGCGCCTTGGCCTTGGGCAGGCCTTTCACTGTCGGGCCATAGGCGGTGTTGTCGAGCACGCTCATATGCGGGAAGAGCGCATAGGACTGGAAGACCATGCTGACGTCGCGATCGGCGGCGGAGAGCCGGGTGACGTCCTTGCCGCCGATCAGGATCTCGCCTTCACTGGCGATCTCCAGGCCGGCGATCATGCGCAGCGTCGTGGTCTTGCCGCAGCCGGAAGGGCCGAGCAGCGTCACCAGCTTGCCGGCTTCGATCGAAAAACTGACATTGTCGACCGCAGTCACCGCGCCATAGCGCATGCTGACATTGCGGAACTCGACGGAGGCGGGGCCGGCCTTGGGCATGGCTGCAACGTATCCTTACTTGATCGGCTCGGCGGCGGAGGCGGCGAGGGCAGGCGTGCCGCGTCGGCCGAGCTTGCGCTCGCCGACGCCGAGCTGGATCAGGCTGATACCAAGCGCCATCACCACGATCAGCACCGAGGAATAGGCGATGGCGAGGCCGAACTCGCCGGCCTCGACGCGGCCGACGATATAGGCGGTGGCGAGGTTGTATTCGGCCGAGACCAGGAAGATCACGGCGCTGACCGTCGTCATGCTGCGCACGAAGCTGTAGACCAGCGCCGCGACGAGGGCAGGGCGCAGCAGCGGCAGCACCACCCGCCAGAGCGTGGTGAAGCTGCGGGCCGAGAGCGTCGCCGAAGCCTCGTCCAGGCTCTTGTCGATCTGCGACAACCCGGCGATGCCGGAGCGCACGCCGACCGGCATGTTGCGGAAGACGAAGGCGATGACGAGGATCAGGCCGGTGCCGGTGATCTCGACCGGCGGCACGTTGAAGGCGAGGATATAGGCGACGCCGAGCACGGTGCCGGGAATGGCGAAGCTCAGCATGGTCGCGAATTCGAGGGCGCCGCGACCGGCGAAGCGCTGCCGCGTCAGCAGGTAAGCGGTGAGCAGGCCAATGAGCGCCGTCAGCGGCGCCGAGATCGCGGCGAGCTTCAGCGTGGTGAAGAAGGACGGCCAGGCCGAGCCGTCGAAATAGAGTCCGCGGCTGAAATCGATCGAGAAGCCGGTGATGTAGTGCTGCAGCGTCGGGGTGTGGTCGCGGCCCATCGTCTTCACGAAGCCGCCCATCAGGATGACGATGTAGATGACGGCGGTCAGCGCCACCCAGGGGCCGATCACCAGCGCCGAAATCCAGGTGATCCGGCGCGGCAGCGGCGTCGGCAGGCCGGAATCACCCTTGCCGGTGACGGTCGTATAGGACTTGCTGCCGAGCCAGCTCTGTTGTGCCCAGAAGGCGGCGAGCGTGAAGCCGAGCAGGACGACGGCGAGCACCGCCGCCTGGCCCTGATTATGCGCGGCCCCGACCACGGCGAAGAAGATCTTGGTCGACAGCACCTCGAAATTGCCGCCGAGCACCAGCGGATTGCCGAAATCGGCCATGCTCTCGACGAAGCCGAGCAGGAAGGCGTTGGCGAGGCCGGGCCGAAGCAGCGGCCAGGTCACGGTGCGGAAGGTGGTCCAGCGCTTGGCGCCGAGCGTCTGCGAGGCTTCTTCCAGGCTCGGCGCGATGCCCTGCACGACGCCGATCAGCACCAGGAAGGCGATCGGCGCGAAGGCGAGGACCTGGGCGAGCAGGACGCCGGGCAGGCCATAGATCCAGCGCGAGCGCGGCACGCCGAACCATTCGAACAGGAATGTCGAGAACAGGCCCGAACGCCCAAAGAGCAGGATCAGCGCCAGGCCGATGACGAAGGGCGGCGTGATGATCGGCAGCACGGTGAGCAGGCGCATGGCCCGCTTGCCGGGCATGCCGGTGCGCAGGATCAGCAGGGCGCAGGCGAGGCCAAGCAAGGTGGTGATGATGCCGGTCAGCACGGCGAGGATCAGCGTGTTCCAGGCGACGCCGCAATTGGTGTTGGCGCTGAGGCAGCCCAGTCCCCAGATCGTCGGGCTGAAGAAGCGCTCGACGAACTCGCCGAGGACGAGGGCGCCGCTGGTATCGACCAGAGCGCTGCGCAGGATCACCGCCACCGGCAGGAAGATGAAGAGCGCGATCAGCATGATGACGATGCCGATCGAGGAGGTCGTGAAGAGGTCGCCACGGCACAGCCCGCGATAGGCGAGGCCGTGGCAGAGCAGGAGCAGCAGCGAGACCAGGGTTATGAGCGCGCCGAAGCCCATGCCGGACTGGGCCGCCCCGGCACCGCCGAGCAGGGCGGCCAGCGTCGGCATGCCCTGGTCCTTGAGCGTGACGGCAAAGCCCTGGGCGAAGAAGACGACGAGCCCGGCAAAGCCGATCCAGGCCAGGAGCTTGCCGGTGCCGGCATTCTCCTGCCGGAAGGCGAAGAGGCTGGCGAAGAGGAGGGCGATGCCGACCGGCGCGAGCCAGGGCGCCGCCCCCGAGAGCACGAGCGCGAGCGCCGTGCCGGCCTTGCCGAAGGGATAGCCGGCAAGGCTCATCCCCTCGGGCAGGTACCAGGGGATGAGCGCATAGCCGAGCCAGCCGGCCAGCAGCGCAAGCCTCGTCGCGGGACGCATCGTCTCTCGCCTCTCGTCTCAGATGTCCGCGATCAGCGCGAGCTCACTTGTCCGATCACTTGGGCAGCGCCTTGATCTCCTTGTCCCACTTGGTCAGCAGCCGGACGCGCTCGGCCGAGGAGCCGTATTTGACGAAGTCGTACTTGATCAGCTTCATCTCGGACATCTTCGGCGCCTGGGCCGGGACCGGCGCGTTCTTGTTCGAGGGAACCTGATAGGACTTCGCTGGCGCCGCGAGCGCCTGTGCCGCCGGGGTCAGGGCCCAGTCATAGAACTTCTTGGCGTTGTCGAGATTGCGCGCGCCCTTGACGATCGACATCGAGCCGATCTCGTAGCCGGTGCCCTCGCAAGGGGCGACGGCCTTGATCGGATCGCCCTGCACGGCGAACACCACGGCGTCATGGATGAAGACGATGCCGACGGCAGTCTCGCCGAGGCTCGCCGCCTTTGCTGGAGCCGCACCCGACTTGGTGTACTGGCTGACGTTCTTGTGCAGGGCCCTGAGATAGTCGAAGCCCTTGTCCTCGCCCATCAGCTGCACGACCGTGGCGAGCAGGTTGTAGGCCGTGCCCGAGGAGTTCGGGTCGGCGACCTGGACGTCGTCCTTCAGCTTGGGATCGAGCAGGTCGGCCCAGCACTTGGGCTCATTCAGGCCCTTGGCCTTGATCTGCTGGGTGTTGTAGCCGAAGCCGAGCGCGCCGGCATAGATGCCGACCGAGCGCTTCTTGGCCGCTTCCCATTGCGCCAGCGCCCACTCGTGCATGTCCTTGTTGGCGGGCGATTCATACTCCTGCGTCAGGCCTTCCTCGGCCGCCTGCAGATGCGGGTCGCCGGTGCCGCCCCACCAGATGTCGCCGCGCGGATTGGACGATTCCGCCTTGAGCTGGGCATAGATCTCGCCAGCCGACTTGCGGGTCATCGCGACCTTGATGCCGGTCTCCTTCTCGAAGGCGCCGCTCATGGCGCGGCACCATTCCTCCTGCACGCCGCAATACATGACGAGCGAGCCCTGGGCCTGGGCTGGAGCAGCGGCGAAGGCCGCGCTCGCAGCGGCGGCCAACAGCCCGGCGCGAAGCCAATGGTGTTTCTGCATATTGTCCTCCCGATTTTTGGTTCTGACTTGTTCTTGTTGGGTCGATAGTGACCGTTCGTTCGAAAAGATCAACGATCCCTGTGCCGGCTTACTATTCCGGTGATGCGCTCCAGCTCTGTCGTCAGCTCCGGCGTGCAGCACAGGACCGGATTGCCGGCAGCGATCGCGTCGCCCTCGAAGAAATCATTGACGTGGGCGCCGGCCTCGGCAGCGATCACCAGCCCGGCGGCGACGTCCCAGGAATTGATGTGCAATTCGGCATAGGCGTCGGTTCGGCCGCAGGCGACATGGCAGAGCCCGAGCGCTCCGGCGCCGGGGCGCTTGACCGCCGCGCCGGCCTCGAAGCCTCGCCTGACCATGTCGATATAGCTGTCGAGCGGCCGGCGCTTCGACCAGCCGAATTCGAGGCTGGCGCGGCCGATATCGCTGGTGCCCGAAACCCGGATCGGCCGGCCGTTGAGGCTCGCCCCGCTGCCGCGCCGGGCGCGGTAGACCTCGCCGAGCGCGGGGGCCGCGATGACCCCGATCTCCGGCCGCCCGTCGAGCACGAGGCCGATCGAGATGCACCAGTTGCGATCGCCATGAGCGAAGTTGGCGGTGCCATCGATCGGATCGATGATCCAGACCGCATCGGCCGCTTCGCCACCGCCTTCCTCGCCAATCACGGCATCGGATGGGAAGAGCCGTTCAAGCCGCTCGCGCAGGAAGCTCTCCACGGTGCCGTCGGCGGCGGTGAGCCAATCCTGGGCGCCCTTCATCGTGATGTTCAGGGCATCGCTCCGGCCGAAATAGCCGAGCGCGAGATGACTGGCCTCTGCGACGAGGCCGAGCACGGCATATTCGCGCAGTTCAAGTTCGGCAGGCGTCATCACAGCGCCTCCAGCGAGACGGCGACCGGCTTGCCGGTGCGGCGCGACTCGGTCGCCGCATCGGCCAGGATCTGGGCCTTCAGACCATCGAGGCCCGACGGCGAGGGGGCGCGTTTGTCGCGGCAGGCGCTGACGAAGGCGTCGAGCTCGGCGCGATAGGCCGCGGCGTAGCGCTCCAGGAAGAAGTTCTGCACGGGATCGGCGCGGAAGCCGGCGCCGGTCGCGATCTCCACGGTGGTCTCGTGGATATTGCCGGCGCGCAGCATGCCCTTGGAGCCGTGCACCTCGATGCGCTGGTCGTAGCCGTAAGTTGCGCGGCGCGAATTCGAGATCTGGGCGATGCGGCCGCTTGCGGTGCGCATCAGCACGGCGGCGGTGTCGACGTCGCCGGCCTGGCCGATCGCCGGATCGACCAAGGCCGAGCCGAGCGCGAAGACCTCGACCGGCTCCTCGGCGAGGAGGAAGCGGGCCATGTCGAAATCATGGATCATCATGTCCCGGAAGAGCCCGCCCGAGCGCTTGACGTATTCGACCGGCGGCGGGCCGGGATCGCGCGAGATCACGCTGACGATCTCGATCGCGCCGGCCTCGCCGGCGCGCAGGCGGCCTTCCAGCGCAGCGAAGTTCGGATCGAAGCGGCGATTGAAGCCGATCATCAGCGGCTTGCCGGACTTGGCCACCACCTCGAGGCAGCGGCGGATGCGGCCGGCGTCGAGATCGACCGGCTTCTCGCAGAACACCGCCTTGCCGGCTGAGACCGCGGCCTCGATCAGATCGGCATGGGTGTCGGTCGGGGTGCAGATCACCACGGCGTCGATGCCGGAATCGGCGAGGATCGCCTCAGTCGTTGCAACCTTGGCGCCGGAAGCCTGGGCGAGCGAGGCGGCGGCCTCGGCCGAGGCATCGGAGAGCGCGACCAGTTGCGCATCGGCGCGCCCCGCGACGTTGAGCCCGTGAATGCGCCCGATCCGGCCGGCGCCCAGCAATCCAAATCTCATCACGTCCGTGGTCCTGCGGTTCGAGAGTGCTCCGGCGCCTCAGTCGTGCGCGCCGAGAATGGTCTGGTCGAAATCGATATTGGCGCCGGTCATCAACCCCGATTCGGATGACGCCAGATAGGCGACGGCCTTGGCGACCTCGCGCGGATCGATCAGGCGGCCGAAGGGGCGACCGGCCTCAGCCTTCTCCAGCCAGCCATCCTGCGCATCATGGCGCAGGCGCATGATCGCGTCCTCGCCCGGCGTCGCCATCCAGCCGATATTGAGGCCGTTGACGCGGATGCGGTCGGCGAGGAGGCCGTAGGCAGCGTTCCTGGTCAGCGTTGCCAGCGCGCCTTTCGAGACGCTGTAGGCGGACAGGAAGGGCTGGCCGCCATGGGCCGACATCGACTGGATGTTGACGATGGAGCCCCGGATACCGTGCTTGCGCATCAGCGTCGCGGCGTCCTGGATCAGGAAGAAGGGCGCGGTCAGGTTGACCGCCATGATGCGTGCGTAGAGTTCAGGACTCGTGTCGAAGATCGTGCCGCGGTCGGTGTCGCCGGCGGCGTTGACGAGGATGTCGAGCCGGCCGAAAGCTTGCTCGGCGGCCGGGATGATTCCGCGGACGGCGTCGAGATCGGCGAGGTCGGCGGCGTGGAAAAGGGCGTTACAGCCGGCAGCCTTCAGGCTGTTGGCGACCTTTTCGCCACGCTCGCGATTGCGGCCGGTCAGCACGAGGCCGGTAGCGTCACGGGCGGCGAATTCGCGGGCGATCGCCTCGCCCAGGCCCTGGCTGCCACCGGTGACGATGGCGACCTTGCCGTCGAGCTCGCGGCGGAAGTCGATTGGCTCAGGCACCCTCAGTTCTCCCGGGCAGTGCCACTGTCATAATGGCACATTATTTTTATTGCGCTTGACTAATGGAACAAACATTCCATTCTCTGCCAGCGCAAGTCAAGGCCGCGAGAGCCCCTGTTCCCGATGACATCGCCAGTGCAGCAGGAAACGCCAAAAGACGATTTCGACGGCTTCGTCGCCTTGCTGCGCGAGCGTGGGCCGAACCTGCCGAAACGGCTGCGGCAGGTCGCCGATTACGCGCTCGCCAATCCCGACGACATGGCGCTCAGCACCGCCGCACAGGTGGCGCAGCAGGCCGGCGTGCAGGCCTCGACCCTGGTGCGCTTTGCCCAGGCGCTCGACTATTCCGGCTTCAGCGAATTGCAGCAGCTCTTCCGCTCGCGGCTGCGCCAGCAATTCCCGGATTATCGCGAGCGGCTGGCGGCACTGCGCGACGAAGGCGCGGCCGGGCCGAACATGGCGCAGGTGCTGCTCGACGGCTTCGTCGAGGCCAGCCGCAGCTCGCTGGCGCGACTGCAGACGACCGTCAGATATCGCGACATTGACAAGGCGACGGACCTGCTCGCCGGGGCGCAGACGATCATCCTGGTCGGGGCGCGCCGGATGTTCGCGGTCGTGTCCTATCTCGCCTATGCCTTCGGCAAGCTCGGCATCCGTGCCGTGCTGGTCGACAATATCGCCGCGCTCGGCCCCGAGCAGGCGGCGATCGCGCGCAAGGGCGACGTCGTCATCGCCGTCAGCTGCGCACCCTATACGCCGGCGACGGTTGGAATCGCGGCACAGGCCCATGGCAAGGGCATCCCGGTGATTGCGATCACCGACAGCGCGCTCAGCCCGCTCGCCCAGCATTGTTCCCTGTGGCTCGAGGTCGAGGAAGCCGATTACGGCGCCTTCCGCTCGATGTCGGCCACCTTCGCGCTCGCCATGACGCTCGCCGTCGGCACCGCAGAGAAAGCCCGTCCCGATGCCTGAACCCGTGCTCGACCTGATCTCGATCGGCCGCTCCTCCGTCGACCTCTACGGCCAGCAGATCGGCGGCCGGCTGGAGGACATGGCCTCGTTCTCCAAGGCGGTCGGCGGCTGCCCGACCAATATCGCGATCGGCACCGCCCGGCTCGGCCTGAAATCGGCGGTGATCACCCGCGTCGGCGACGAGCAGATGGGCCGCTTCATCCTGGAGCAGCTGCAGCGCGAGGGCGTCGAGACCAAGGGCGTGGTCGTCGATCCCAAGCGCCTGACCTCGCTGGTCATCCTCGGCGTACGCGACGAGAAGACCTTTCCGCTGATCTTCTACCGCACCGATTGTGCCGATGCGGCGCTGGACGAAAGCGAGATCGACGAGGCCTTCATCGCCTCGGCCAAGGCGGTGGTGGTCACCGGCACGCATTTCGCCATTCCCAACGCCGCCAAGGCGCAGCGCAAGGCGATCGCACTCGCCCGCAAGCATGGCCGCAAGGTCGTGTTCGATGTCGACTACCGGCCCAACCTCTGGGGGCTCGCCGGGCATGCCGCCGGCGAAGAGCGCTATATCCGCTCGGACAGCGTCACCCAGCATCTGCAGGCGATCCTACCGGACTGCGACCTGATCGTTGGTACCGAGGAGGAATTGCACGCCGCCGGTGGCTCGGAGGACACGCTCGCCGCGATCCGCAATATCCGCGCGCTGAGCAAGGCGACGATCGTCTGCAAGCGCGGGCCGATGGGCTGCGTGGTGTTTCCGGGCGCCATCCCCGCTTCGATCGAGGATGGCATCAAGGGGCCGGGCTTCCCGGTCGAGGTCTACAATGTCCTGGGCGCCGGCGACGCCTTCATGTCCGGCTTCCTGCGCGGCTATCTCAGCGACGAGCCGATCGAGACCTGCTGCACCTGGGCCAATGCCTGCGGCGCCTTCGCCGTCTCGCGCTTGCTCTGCTCGCCGGAGAGCCCGACCTTTGCAGAGCTGCAATTCTTCCTGAAGCATGGCTCGCCGCACCGGGCGCTGCGCCATGACGTGGCGATCAACCATGTCCATTGGGCGACGACGCGCCGGCCGCAGGCGGCGACATTGATGGCGCTCGCCATCGACCATCGTTCCCAGATCGAGGCGATGGCCGACGAGGCCGGCGTGCCGCACGAGCGCATCGCGGCCTTCAAGCGGCTCGCCGTCGATGCCGCGGCGCGGATCGCCAAGGGCGCCGACGGCTTCGGCATGCTGCTCGACGGACGCCACGGCCGCGAGGCGCTGTTCCGCGCCGGCGATCACGGCTTCTGGGTGGCGCGGCCATTGGAGGTGCCGGGCTCGCGGCCGCTGCGCCTCGAGACCGATGCGGATGGCTCGCTCGGTGCGGCACTGAACGAGTGGCCGGTCGACCATGTCGCCAAGGTGCTGGCCTTCTATCACCCCGATGACGACGCGGCGCTGAAGGCCGAGCAGGAAGCGACCTTGAAGCGGGTGGCGCTTGCCTGCCGGCAGGTCGGTCGCGAGCTGCTGGTCGAGATCATCTGCTCGAAGAACGGGCCGCTCAGTGACGACACCATGGCGAGCGTGATGCGCCGGCTCTACGCGATCGGCATCAAACCGGACTGGTGGAAGCTGGAAGCGCAGCCGAGCGCGGCAGCCTGGGCCGCGATCGATGCCGCGATCGCGCAGAACGACCCCTATTGCCGCGGCGTCGTGCTGCTCGGGCTCGATGCGCCGCTGCCGGAGCTGGAGGCGGCGTTCCGGCTGGCGCAGACTGCGAACACGGTGAAGGGTTTCGCGGTCGGGCGCAGCATCTTCGGCGAGGCGGCGCGCGGCTGGCTTGCCGGCACGCTCGACGACGAGGCCGCGACCGCGATGATGGCCGAGCGCTTCGGCCGGCTGGTCGACGCTTGGCAAGGGCGCTGAGGAGATAGGCGATGAGCACTGTACGGCTCACCATGGCGCAGGCGCTGGTGGCGGCGATGGCGGCGCAGAAGACGGTCGTCGGCGGCCGGACGCTGCCAATCTTCGCTGGCGTCTGGGCGATCTTCGGCCACGGCAATGTCGCCGGCCTCGGCGAGGCGCTGCATGGCGCCCGCGACATCCTGCCGACATTGCGGGCCCATAACGAGCAGGCGATGGCGCACTCGGCGATCGCCTTCGCCAAGGCCTCGCGCCGGCGCCGGATGATGGCGGTGACGAGCTCGATCGGGCCGGGCGCGACCAATATGGTGACGGCCGCCGCGGTCGCGCATGTCAACCGCCTGCCGCTGCTGCTGCTGCCGGGCGATGTCTTCGCCGGGCGCCGGCCCGACCCGGTGCTGCAGCAGATCGAGGACTTTGGCGACGGCACCGTCTCGGCCAATGACTGCTTCAGGCCTGTCTCGCGCTATTTCGACCGGATCACCCGGCCGGAGCAATTGATCCCGGCCTTCGAGCGGGCGATGCAGGTGCTGACCGATCCATCGGAATGCGGGCCGGTGACGCTGGCGCTGTGCCAGGACGTGCAGACCGAGGCTTTCGACTATCCCGAGAGCTTCTTCGCCGAGCGGATCTGGCAGCCGCGCCGGACGCGGCCGGACGAGCAGGAGCTGGCGCAGGCGGTCGCGCTGCTGAAAGCGGCGAAGCGGCCGCTGGTCGTCGCTGGTGGCGGCACGCTCTACAGCGAGGCCGAGGGCGAGCTCGCCCGCTTCTGCCTGGCGCACGGCATCCCGAGCGCGGAGACGCAAGCCGGCAAGAGCGCCTTGCCGCACGACCATCCGCTCAATCTCGGCGCGATCGGCGTCACCGGGACCGGTGCTGCGAATGAGGCGGCGAAGACGGCCGATGTCGTGCTCGCGGTCGGCACGCGCCTGCAGGATTTCACCACCGGCTCGCGGGCGCTCTTCGCCGATCCGGAGTGCAGGATTATCGGGCTGAACACGCAAGCCTTCGACGCCGGCAAGCATAGAGCGCAGCCGTTGTTGGGCGATGCCAAGGCCGGCCTTGCCGAGCTCGAGATCGCATTGGCGGGCTGGAAGGCTCCGGCAGGCTGGAGTGCGCAAGTGCAGGCCTCGCGCGACGCCTGGCTCGAAACCGCCGCGCGCTACACTGCCATGGGCAACCAGGCGCTGCCGAGCGATGCGCAGGTGATCGGCGCGGTGCAGCGACAGAGCCGGGCGAGCGATGTCGTGCTCTGCGCCGCCGGCGGCCTGCCGGGCGAATTGCACAAGCTCTGGCAGGCGGGCGCGCCCGGCGGCTATCATATGGAATACGGCTATTCCTGCATGGGCTACGAGATTGCCGGCGGCCTCGGGGCCAAGCTGGCGGATCCCGCCCGCGAGGTCTTCGTCATGGTCGGCGACGGCTCCTATCTGATGATGAACTCGGAGATCGCGACCTCGGTGATGCTCGGCATCAAGCTCACCATCGTCGTGCTCGACAATCGCGGCTTCGGCTGCATCAACCGTCTGCAGAACGCGACCGGCGGCGCCTCTTTCAACAACCTGCTGCGCGATGCCCGTCACGAGGTGCTGCCGGAGATCGACTTCGCCGCGCATGCCGGTTCGATGGGGGCGATCTCGCGCAAGGTCGCCGGTCTGGCGGAGTTGGAAAGCGCGCTCGGTGAAGCCCGCGGTCATGACCGCACCAGCGTCATCGTCATCGATACCGACCCGCTGATCTCGACCGATGCCGGCGGGCATTGGTGGGAGGTTGCGGTGCCCGAGGTTTCGGTGCGCGACGAGGTCAAGGCGGCGCGCAAGCGCTATGACGGCGCGCTCGCCGCGCGCGACAACTGATCAAAGAGGACGACATGCCTATCCGCATCGGCGCCAACCCCATCGGCTGGTCGAATGACGATCTCCAGGACATCGGCGGCGCGACACCGCTCGAAACCTGCCTGGCCGAGGCCCGCGAAGCCGGCTTCGTCGGCATGGAGCTCGGCCACAAGTTCCCGCGCGAGCCGAAGGCGCTGACGGCGGCGCTCGATCCGTTCGGGATGGCCTGCATCTCCGGCTGGTATTCGGCCGAGTTGCTGAAGCGTGATGCGGATGCAGAGCTGCGACGCCTGCGGCCCCATCTCGACCTGCTCAAGGCGATGGGCTCGACCGTGCTGGTCTTCGCCGAGACTTCGAATGCGATCCATGGCGACCGCAGCAAGCCCTTGTCGCAGCGGCCGGTGATGGCTGGTGAGGATTGGGCCGAGTTCGGCCGGCGCGTGACCCAGGTGGCGGAACAGACGCTCGCCGAGGGCGTCAGGCTGGTCTACCACCACCATATGGGCACGATCGTCGAGAGCGAGGCCGATATCGACGCCTTCATGGCGGCGACCGGCGAGGCGGTGCATCTCCTGCTCGACACCGGCCATGCGACCTGGGGCGGGGCCGATCCGGCCAAGCTCGCGCAGCGCTACCGCGCCCGCATCAGCCATGTCCACGCCAAGGACGTGCGCAAGGGCGTGATGGAGCAGGCACGCAGCGAGGATTGGAGCTTCCTCGACGCCATCCTCGGCAAGGGCCGGGAACTCGGAGTCTACACCGTGCCGGGCGACGGCATGGTCGACTACCCCGCCGTGTTCAAGGCGCTGCCGGGCTATTCCGGCTGGGTCGTGGTCGAGGCCGAGCAGGATCCCGAGAAGGCGCATCCGCTGACCTATGCCAAGAAGGGCGTCGCCCATCTCAAGCAGAGCCTGAAGGAGGCCGGGCTCGCCTGAGCCCGGAGCGGTCATGTCGAAGCTGCTGGTCAAGCCGCAGGCGCCCGATGCCGAGGGGCGCATCCACGAGGTCACGCCCGAGACGGCCGGCTGGGAGCATGTCGGCTTCGCCGTGCACAAGCTCGCCGCCGGGCAGAGCCTTTCGCGCGAGACGGGCGACCGCGAACATTGTCTCGTCCTGCTCTCGGGCAAGGTCGCAGCCAGCACCGGAGACAAGGATTTCGGTGTGATCGGCGGGCGGGCCTCGCCCTTCGAGCCCGATCCCTGGTCGCTCTACGTGCCTGCGGGCTCGAACTGGAGCGTCACGGCGCAAGGGCCGTGCGAGCTCGCGATCTGCTCGGCGCCGGGCACGGCGGGGGCACGGCCGGCCCGCATCATCGGCCCGAACGATGTCGGCTCGCTGACACGCGGGGAGGGCAGCAACACCCGTCATGTCCGCAACATCCTGCCGGAGACTGAAGCCGCTGACGGGCTGCTCGTCGTCGAGGTGATCACGCCATCGGGCTGCTGGTCGAGCTACCCACCGCACAAGCACGATCAGGACAATCTGCCGGTGGAATCGTTGCTGGAGGAGACTTATTACCACCGCCTCAACCCGCCGCAGGGCTTCGGCTTCCAGCGCGTCTACACCGACGACCGCTCGCTCGACGAGACCATGGCGTTCGCGGATGGCGATGTCGTGCTGGTGCCGAGGGGCTATCACCCGGTCGGCGCGCCGCATGGCTACGAGCTCTATTATCTCAACGTCATGGCCGGGCCGAAGCGAGTCTGGAAGTTCCACAACGATCCCGCGCATGAGTGGATGCTGAAGGCGTGAGCGAGGCGGCCGGGATCGAACTGATCGGCGACGAGGATCTCGCCTATCTCCGCAGCCGCACGGCTTTCGTCGCCGGCGCCGGCATGACGCTCGACGACGGCTATCGCCTGGCGCATCTGCCGCTGATCGACCCGGGGCACCCCAAGGTGATCGCGCGCAAGGACGGAACGCACTACGAGAACGGCCGGCATCCGCCGATCTATTCGCTGGTGGCGCCGACACGGGATCTGGCTGAGGCGCCAGCTTACCAGGAGCTGGAACAGGAGCTGCGCGATGCTCCGTTCGCGGGCAAGATCGCCTGGGACATCGTCGTACGGCGGCAGGCCAAGCTTCACGCGACGGTTTGCGGTTCGCTGTCGATCGGTACGCTGCCAACCATCGATCCGGCCGCACGTGAGGCCCTGTCGCGCATCGGGCCGATCGCGCTGGAGCTGCGCGGCCTGTTCTCGGGAAACGTCAATCGCGGCCGGCTGTATCTCAGGCTCTATCCGGAGCGTCGCGACGGGCAGAATACCCTCCACCTGCTTCAGCGTGCGCTCGGGCGGCCGACCAGCGATCTCTATGTGGTCGGCATCTGGAACCTGAACGACGATCTCGACGTTGCTGAGGCGGCAGCGCTCGCGAGCCTCGTCGAGCGCTGGTGGGACAGGCCGATCCTGCGCTTCACAGCTGCCGAGCTGTGGCTGATGGGAGCCAGCGACGATCTCGTCCTCGACTCGCAGATCGTCGAGACGCTGAGCTTGCGATAACCGGAAGATTGCCCCGGACGACGCTTCACTTGCCTTGACGGCGCGACGGGTCTACGTCGCGCTCACCGCTTTCAGTCGCCGCTCCGCGGCCCCGCGATCCCTTCGGCCCGCCCTGGGCGCCGCTGCTGGATGGATCGCCCAACCGACAGGATCGAACCATGGCCCGCAAGAAATCAAAGCCGCTCGAGGCTTCCTTCGTGCTGTTCGACGTATTCTACGAGGACGGCTCCCGCAGCTCCAACCGTCGCGTGCCGAGCGAACTGCTCGGCGGGATCGACGGTGACGAACCGGCTCTGGATGCGATCCAGGAGCAGGATCGCATCATCGCCGAGAAGTCAGGCAGGCGCCCCCTGACGATCAAGAGCCTGGTGCGCGCCGGCGAGGCCGAGAAGCAGGCCGCTCGTCAAGCCGAGAAGGCGTCGCGCCGAGGCTGAGCAATTACCGCTTGGCTCTGCGTTTCGCGGCTGGCTGCGGCTGGCTGCCGCTGCTCAACAGCGAGCCGATGACGTAGAGCGCGAGGCCGACGCCGACCACGGCGGCAAGCGGCTCGCGTTCGCTGCGCTTCATCAGCATCTGACCGCCCTCGCGGGCATAGTCGCGACCCATGTCGAGATAGTCCTGCCCGCGGGCTGCATAATCCCGGCTGCGATCGATCTGTTCGCGGCCGCTGCCGACCAGATCGCGCCCGGCGCGCAGCGCCTGGTCGCCATAGTCGCGCAGCATCCGACTCCAGCCCGAGGTATCGGGCTGCCAGCTCGAACGGCGGGGCGTCATCGCCCAGGCGATCAGGCCGACGCTGAGCGCACCCACCGCGAAGGCCGCGAGCGGATGGCGCTCGACCGTCTCGACCGCCGCCTCGCCGGTTTCCTGGGCATAGCGGCCGGCATCGCGCAGCGGATCGAGCTCAGCGAGCTTTTCCTTGGCCCGGCCGTAGCCGTCCCTGACGGTTTCCGCTGTGCGATTGGCAAGATCCGCAGCGCGGGCGGTGACGCTGCCCGTCGCGCGGTCGATCTCCGCATCTTCGCTGGGAGGGACGTCCGGCGGCAGGCGCTTGTCGTTGTCCATCGTTCGACTCCGTGGCTCGAAAGCTTCAGGATCGAAACGAAGCAACGGCGGCTGAGTTCCGCCGCCGGATGGATTAGCGCGAGGCGCGACGCGTGGCCCGCACGACCGACGGAGCGCTGACCGCACCGGCAGCCCCGCCGACAACCGCCCCGACCGGCCCGGCGACGACTGCTCCGGTCCCAGCGCCGACGGCGGCGCCGCTGACGCGCTGCTCCAAGGTCGTGCAGGCAGCCAGGCTGAAAGCCACAACGGGCAAGGCGAGATAAGCGGCAACCTTCATCAAAATGTCCTTTGTGGTGACTGGCTATCGAATCCGCTGACTAGCCCAGAAGTTGCCGCAGGGCGATGGCAGAGATTCGCATCGTTGGTTAAGCTCGCCGCGGCGAGCTCGACTCATCGCCCAGGGAGACTGCTCATGAAGACGCTTCTGTTCTCCACCGCCCTCGCTCTGATGACCATGGGTTTAGCCGGCGCCCCGGCCTCGGCCCTGACCATGAAAGAGTGCAGCGCCAAGTATCAGGACGCCAAGAAGGCGAACACGCTGAAGGGCCAGAAGTGGAACGATTTCCGCAAAGCCAACTGCGCCGATGACGATGCCTCGGAGAACGATGCGGCGGCGGCGGTGACGGATGCTCCAGCCCCGGCGGCGACGCCGGCCGCGACCACGGCGGCCAAGCCGGCGGCGGCGACCCCGGCAAAGCCCGCCGGCAAGGCCAAGGCCGCAGTGTTCCCGCGGGTCGTCGCGCCGAAATATTCTGATGAGACCGCCGGCAGGGCGCGCCTCAAGACCTGCGCCGACCAGTACAACGCCAACAAGGCCGCCAACGCCAATGGCGAGCTGAAATGGATCGAGAAGGGCGGCGGCTACTGGAGCCAGTGCAACGCCAAGCTCAAGGGCTGAGCAGGAATAGGCGTGGCGCGCCCGCGACCCGGGCGCGCCGAAAAAATGGTCTCGACTCTATGAGCGTCAGGCCTTGCCGACGCTGCCGTAAACCATACGCCCCTGATGGAAGGTGGCGCTGCGCGCTGGCACGCGCGCCACTGCCTCGGCCGAGCAGCTGGCGCCGACCAGAGTGAAGCCGGCATCGTCGCCGACCTTGGGCCAGGCGCGCTTGCCCTCGTCGTCGAGCGGCAGGACGCCGCCGGTCGCGATGGCGAGCGAGCGCGACAGACGGAACTCGTCGGAATTCCGATAGACCTGCGCGTAGAAATAGGACCGCTCCAACATGTCGCCGCTGCCAAAGGGCGACCAGTGGTCGATGACGCTGTCGGTGCCGGTCATCACGAAGACACCCTTGTCCTGTAGTTGCGGCAGCGGCATCGTCAGGGCGCCGAGCGGCACGGTCGAGGCGATCGTCATCTTCTGGGCTGCGAGGCGCTGGATCGTCTCGGCCTGAAGGCCGGGCGCCATCGTCGCCAGCGCGAAGCCGTGGCTGATCGTCACCTTGCCGCGCAAGGCCGGGTTCTTTTCGACCGTGTCGATCATATAGGTGACGGCGGCGGCGCCTGACGGGCCGGTCTCGTGCAGGTGGATGTCGACGCCCTTGCCGGTGTCGAGCGCGATCTGGAACATCGCGTCGAGTGATTTCTCCATCGCCTTGTCGACATTGGTCGGATCGAGCCCCCCGACATATTGCACGCCCATCTTCATGGCTTCGCGCATCAGCCCGTCGACCTTGGAGTGCAGCAGGCCGTGCTGCGGGAAGGCGACGATCTCGCAGGAGAAGTCGTTGCGATGCTTATCGAGCGCGAGCAGCAGGTGCTCCAGGCTCTTCAGGCCGCTGACCGGGTCGATGTTGCAATGGCTGCGGGCGGTGGTCGTGCCCTTCGACTGCAGCAGGGCGATCAGGCCTTCGGCGCGCTCCTGCGAGGTCGGCAGCAGCGTCGGGATCAGCTTCTCCTCCAGCGCGATCATGTCCATGATCGTCTTGCCCTGGCGTGGGCGCGGCGCCTGCCAGGGGCCGCCATAGAAGGTCTTGTCGAGGTGGATGTGCATGTCGCGCATCGCCGGCAGCATCAGCTGGCCGTCGGCGTTGTAACGCGGCAGTGTGGCGGAGAGGGCGGCGCCTGCGGGATGCAAAGCGGCGATCTTCCCGTCCTTGATCTCGAGCGTATAGAGCCTAGTGCGGGTGCCGACCACGATCTCGCCGTCATAGTCGAAGCCATCTTCGAGCCGGACATTACCGAGATAGTAGTGGCGGTCGGTCAGTGTGGTGATGCCGGTCTTGGCATCGTCCCTGCCGGTCTTGCTTGGAGCCGCTTCAGCGCTGCCACCGGCCAGGCCGATGATCGCCGCCGAGGTGGTGAGCTGGCCGGTCTGCATGAGAAAGCCCCTGCGGCTCTGGTGCTGCGCGCTGCCCATGGTGTTTCCCCGATCTAATGTGAGCTTGTGGCTCCGATCTACGGGACGCTTACGGGCATTGGCAGCGATCTTTGCCCATGATGATCATTCGATTCGGCAATGATCAACGCGTTCAAGCCGATAGCCAAGGATCGGCGGCAGAGATCACACTATTGCTGGAGGCCGCAGAAGGCGGCCAGCTCCCCGGCGAGGGTCGTGGTCGCGTCCGGGGCATTGTCGCGGTAGTAGAGCGCCAGCTCGAAGCCGGTCACCTCGGGCAAGCCCTCCGCGGTTCCAAGCACGCGGTGGCCCTGCTGCCGGCAGCTTGCGGGAAGCAGGGTCAGGCCGAGCCCGGCGGCGGAGGCCGCGGTGAGCGCAGCCAGGCTCGTACTGGCGTAGCTGACCCGCCAGCGTATGCCGAGGCTGTCCAGGGTCTCGCACAGCTCCTCGCGGTAGAGCCCGTTCAGCGGAAACACCGCCAGCGGCACCGGCGCGCGCTCGATCGCGGGGTGGGCGAGGCTGTCGAGCCAGAGCAGCGGCTCGGGTCTTGCGGCGCGCGGCGGCTGGCGGCGGCGCTGCTTGACCAGGATCAGGTCGAGCTCCTCGCGCTCATAGGCGCTGTAGAGATCGGCGCTGAGGCCGCTGGTCACGTCGAGGCGCAGATGTGGCTCCGCCAGGCTGAACTGCGCCAGCAGGCCGGCGGTCGGCACGGTGAAGTCCTCGGGCATGCCGAGCCTGAGCACGCCGTCGCGCCAGAAGCCGGTCAGCGCGTCATGGGCTTCCTCATGCAGAGCGAGGATGCGCCTTGCATAGCTCAGGAGCCGGCCGCCTTCCTCGGTCAACTGCACCTGGTGCGGATTGCGTTCGAACAGCGGCTTGCCGAGCATCTCCTCAAGCCGGCGGACCTGCTGGCTGACGGTCGATTGCGACAGAGAGACCCGCTCGGCGGCACGGGTGAAGCTCATGCTGTCACAGACTGCGACGAAGCTTTGCAGCAGCTGCGGGCTGAACATGGGGTAGCGAGTCATCGTCGCGCTGCCGGGTGGTTCGGGGCGGTCACGCGATACTAGGGGGCGCAGGTGGCTGCGGCCAAGGCAGCGTCCGCGGGCGAGCAGCCAACGGCGCTTCGGTCCATCGATTTCGGGAGATCAACGACCAAGTCGTTGGGCCTGGTGGAGCTGAGGGGATTCGAACCCCTGACCTCTGCAGTGCGATTGCAGCGCTCTCCCATCTGAGCTACAGCCCCAGGGCGCTGGCCTTCTAGGCCGTGCGTCGCGCTTCTGTCAATCGCTTGCGACAGGAGTTTTGTGGGTGCTTCCGGCGAAGCGCCTGGGCTTCTCGGAGATGCTGCTCGATGCGTGCCGTTCTCGACGTCGTGATGCTGGCGCTGAACCTCTATGTCTGGATCCTGATCGCCTCGGCTGTGCTGAGCTGGCTGATCGCCTTCAACGTCGTCAACACCCGCAACCAGTTCGTCTCCACGGTCTGGGATTTCCTCTACCGCATCACCGAGCCGGCGCTGCGGCCGATCCGCAACATGCTGCCCAATCTCGGCGGCATCGACATCTCGCCGATCATCCTGCTGCTGGTCATCTTCTTCATCCAGAGCGTGATCCAGCGCTACATCTATCCCAACGTATTCTAGCCGGATGTCGCCCTGGTCCGTCACGCCGGACGGGCTTGCGATTTCGATCCGCCTGACTCCGCGCGGCGGACGTGATGGCCTCGACGGCGTCGAGACGCTGGCCGATGGCCGCCAGGTGCTGAAGGCAAGGGTCCGGGCCGCGCCGAGCGAGGGCGAGGCCAATGCCGCCCTGATCGCGCTTCTGGTCAAGGAATTGGCGGTTTCCCGCTCGCAGATTGCGCTGACGGCCGGCGCGAGCGCGCGGCTGAAACGAGTCGTCATTCACGGCGACGCGCCAGCGTTGGCGGCACGATTGCAGAAGCAGCTTTGCGAGATTTGATGCTGCATCGCAGCAGAATCAGGCTGCGGGCTCTTGACGGAGGCCGTCGCTTTCTGGCCCAACATGCGCCATGGACCAGCCAGCCCCCCAGCCGTTCCCGCAACGCCTGACCGAAGGCTATCGCGCTTTCCTCGACGATCGCTTCGTCCGCGAGCAGAGCCGCTACGAAAAGCTCGCCGAGAGCGGGCAGACGCCGAAGATCATGCTGATCGGCTGCTGCGATTCGCGCGTCTCGCCCGAGGTGATCTTCGATGCGAGCCCTGGCGAGATGTTCGTGATCCGCAACATCGCCAACCTGATCCCGCCCTTCTCGCCGGACGATCAGCTGCACGGCACATCTGCCGCGCTCGAATACGGCGTCCAGGCGCTCAAGGTCGAGCACATCGTCGTGCTCGGGCATGGCCGCTGCGGTGGCATCAAGGCCTTCGCCGACGATACGCAAGGCCCGCTTTCGTCTGGCGATTTCATCGGCCGCTGGATCACGCTGGTCGAGCCCGCGGCCCGGCGCTCGGGCGGACGCGGCCGGAACGAGACGCTCGACGACTATGTCGAGCGCCTCGCTTTGCTCTCGGTCCAGCAGTCGCTCGCAAACCTGCGCACCTTCCCGTGCATCAACATCCTCGAGAGCAAGGGCAGGCTGCACCTGCATGGCGCCTATTTCGCGGTCGCAACCGGCATGCTGATGCTACTCGACCCGCAGACCGGGCAGTTCATCCCGGCGGTCGGCGAGATGCCGAAAAAGGTGCAGATGATCCGCTGCTCGGAGGCCGAGCCGGGACAGGACGGTTGACGTCTGCTCCCGATCGGGTGAATTTTGAACAATCCGCCGCGTGAAACGGCGGTCGCTGGGGAAAAAGTTTGCGATCCGGCAGCATTTCGCCGGACCAGAATTTTTGCTGCGCCGCCCCGATGACGAACCCGGAAGCTTGCGCTAGATTGCGCGCTCCCGGTCACTATCGTTGAAGCTGCATGTTCGATCGTCGCAAGCCCGCCGCCCCGGCGCCCTTCGTCACCCACGAGAATATCGAAGCCAAGGTCAAGTGGTTCGATCCGGAGAAAGGCTTCGGCTTTGCCTCTCCGGCGGACGGCTCGGGCGACGTGTTTCTCCATATCTCGGCCATCGGCCCGCAGGATCCGCAAGACCTGCAGCCCGGTGCGACCATCATCTGCGATCTCGGCGAAGGCCGGCGCGGCCTGCAGGTCGTTTCCGTCCACGAGATCGACGCCTCGACCGCAACCCCCGCTGCGCCGCGTGGCGCCGGCGGTCCTGGTGGCGGTGGCCGTCCGTTCTCGCCGCGCCCGCCGCGCGACGATTTCGGTGGCGGCTATGGCGGTGGCGGCGGCTATGACCGCGGCGACCGTGGTGGCTTCGACCGCGGCGGCGATCGCGGTGGCTTCGATCGCGGCGCCAGCGCCCCGATGGAAGGCCCGTTCGATGGCGCGGTGAAGTTCTTCAACACCGACCGCGGCTTCGGCTTCATCGCCCCCGACAAGGGCGGGCCGGACGTGTTCCTGCACGTCTCGTCGCTGAGCCGCAGCGGCCTGCAGCCGCCGATGGACGGGCAGCGCGTGCGCTTCTCGATCCGCGCCGGCAAGAAGGGCCCCGAGGCCGCGAACATCAGCTTCCTCTGAGAAGCTGGTCGCGAGCACATCTCGCCGGTCAGGCTGAACCAGCCTGACCGGGCTATAACCTTGACGCAATGATGAGGCGGCGGGCCGAAAGGTCCAGCCGCCTCAGACGCGTTCGAGGGCCCGATGCGGCAGGGCCGGCAAGCGGACCTCGATCGAATCGCCGGGACTGACCTCACCGCCCACCAGCACGATCCCCATGATCCCAGCCTTGCGGATCAGCTTTCCGTCCGCATCGCGGCCGAGCACGGCCTTGAGCAGGCCGGGCTGGAACGCCTCGATCTGGGTGCAAGGATTGCGCAGGCCGGTGATTTCGACGAGCGCGTCAGCGCCGAGCTGCAGGCGCGTGCCGGCGGGCAGAGCGAGCAGGTCGATTCCGCGGGTGGTGACGTTTTCACCCATATCGCCGGGTCGAATCGAAAAGCCACCGGCTGCGAGCTCGTCGAACAGCTCCTCATGGATCAGGTGAACCTGGCGCAGATTGGGCTGCGTCGGATCGACGGCGACGCGCGAGCGGTGTTTCACCGTCTCGCCGCAATGAGCATCGCCCTCGATCCCAAGGCCGGCGAGCAGCCGAATCGCCTGCAGGATCGGCTTGCTGAAGCGGTGGCCCTGGTCCCGTGCGACTGCGACGATCGTGCCCATCTCTCGTCTCCATGCTGGTGGTGGGTCTTTGGCATGGCGGGCGCAGCTTTGGGAGATGGACGCGCAACAAAAAACCGGGCCTGTCACCAGGCCCGGTCGATCGCCCCTTTAAAACGGCCTGTGCTCAGTGCTCGTCGCCCTCGAGCCCGCCGACATGCTTCTGGGTGTAGAGTTCGAGGCCGATGCGGCCGATCAGGTCGAGCTGGGTCTCGAGGAAGTCGATATGGCCTTCCTCATCCTTCATCAGAGCCTTGAACAGGTCCTCGGACGGGTAGTCGCCGACATCGCGGCAGTATTTCGCGGCTTCCTGATAGAGGGCGCGTGCCTCGACCTCGGCCTTGAGGTCGCACTCGATCACTTCCTTGACGTTCTCGCCGATGCGCAGCGCGTCGAGGGTTTGCAGGTTCGGGAAGCCTTCGAGGAAGAGGATGCGGTCGACGAAACGGTCGGCGTGGACCATCTCCTCGATCGACTCCTTCTTCCAGGTCTTGGCCATGTCCTTCAGCCCCCAATTATCGAGCATCCGGTAGTGCAGCCAATACTGGTTGATGGCCGTGAGCTCGGAGCGCAGGCCCTTGTTGAGGTATTCGATGACCTTCTTGTCGCCCTTCATGCCGCTCTCCTCGCAATCGACTACATTAGAATGATCCTAATGTAGAGCGGCTCGACCGGAAAGGGAAGGGCAGATTGCGCGCCCGGCGCGAGAAAACGTGTCGTGCCGGATCAGGCGGCGACGCGGTCGTCATTCTCCTCAAGGCCGGCCATCATCAGGCCGACCGAGACATGTACGGCGCATTCGACATTGTGGCTGGCGCAGCTATGACACTGGCTGGCGCAGGCGGCGCGCGCCTCGGCGAGCAGGGAACGAACCTCGCGGGCACAGCGGCCGCAGTCCGGACTGCAGCCGAGGCAATCATAGGCCTCGCCCGCGGTACGCGGACCACTGCCGTCAGGGGCGATGGTACCCTTGATCTGACGGCAGGAGAGAACGTTACAGGAGCAGACGATCACGCCCGGTGGCCCCCGGCGACCTTCGTCACCGTCTCCTCGCCATCAGCGCGACGCAGGCGCACGATCACCTCGACCGAGGAGATCATCATGCCTTCCGGGGCGACCGGCAGGCCCGAGACGTGAATCTCGGAACCCGGGATGTCGACGACGGTCTCGTCGTCCTCATTGTAGAAATGGTGGTGCTCCGAGACATTGGTGTCGAAGAAGGTCTTCGGCCCGGAGACGGAGACCTGGCGCAGCAGGCCGGCCTCGGAGAACTGGCGCAGCGTGTTGTAGACGGTCGCGAGCGAGAGCGGCTCGCGAGCGCGCAGCGCCTCCTCATAGAGCATCTCGGCGCTGACATGGCGATCGCCCTTGGCGAAGAGCAGCCAGCCCAGCGCCATGCGCTGGCGCGTGGGCCTCAGGCCGACGCTGCGCAGGCGCGCCTTGACCGCGCTGATCGGGCAGGCGGCCGGAGCCTTCTGCGGCCAGGGGATCTGCTCCGCCTGGGCCCGCACCGGGCTGCCATCCTTCAGGGACAGAATGCTCATGAACGCCTTCCAACTCGAAGATCGGTGTCTTCGTAGTTTAGAATTCATCTAAACTACTGATATTGCTAGTATTTTTGCCGTGTCCGAAGCCGACTGTCAATCTCTTCGCACCTGCGGCAAGACGCATCAGGGGTTGTCCACGATGCGGAGCGGTCGTTCGGGGCAGGTCTCAGTGACCGCCGCCGCCTCCGGGTTTCGCCGCTGGCGGCTTGCTCATGAAGATGGCGAGCGCGACCAAGGCAGCGAAGATCACGGTCAGACCAAGGAAGACATCGCCGAAGGCCATGATCAGGGCCTGCTTATGGGCGCGCTGGTTCAACGTGTAGAGCGCCATGGTCTGCGCGGCATCGCCGAAATCGGCGAAGCGCTGGGTCATCGCCGCAAGATTCTCCTCGGCAATCTGGCGCCCGGCAGCGACCGCCTCGTGCAGGCGGGTGATGTGCAGGTCGGTGCGGTTGTTCAGCAGCGTATTGATCACCGCGAGCCCGACCGCGCCGCCGAGATTGCGGGTGAGATTGTAGAGGCCCGACGCATTCTTGAGCTGCTGCGGCGGCAAGGTGCCGAGGGCAAGATTGTTGATCGGCACCATGCACAGCATCAGCGAGCAGCCGCGCAGGATCTGCGGGATCAAGAGTTCGTGAAAGTCCCAGTCGGCGGTGATGAAGGACGCGATCCAGGTCCCGAGCGCGAAGCCGCCGAAGCCGATCATCATCATGATGCGCGGGTCGAGCTTGGCCGAGAGGCGCCCGGCGATCGGCGCGGTCAGGAACATGGCGAGGCCGGTGACGAACATGGTCTCGCCGATCATCAGCGCATCATAGCCGCGGATGCGCCCGAGATAGACCGGGTAGAGATAGGTCAGCCCGTAGAGGCCGATGCCCATGGTGAAGGAGAACAGCGAGCCGAAGGCGAAGTTGCGGTTCCTGAAGGCGTAGAGATCGACCAGCGGATCGTCGCGGGTCAGCGCCCGCCAGAAGAACAGCACGGCGCCGATGATCATCACGAAGGTGAAGATCACGATCTCGTGGCTCTCGAACCAGTCGAGCCGGGTGCCCTCTTCGAGCACGTATTCCATGCTGCCGAGGAAGGCGGCCATGGCGCCGAGCCCGACCCAGTCGAAGCGCTTGAGCAGGCTGTGATCGGGCTTGTCGAAGTCGATCAGGTTCCAGGCCGCGATGGTGACGGCGATGCCGGGGATGACATTGACCAGGAAGAGCCAGTGCCAGGAGAAGGCATGGCTGAGATAGCCGCCGACGGTCGGGCCGATGGTCGGAGCGAGCGTGGCGATCAGGCCGATCAGCGGCGAGACGATCGGCCGCTTCGAGGCCGGGAAGATGGTGAAGGCCGCGGCGAAGACGCCGGGAATCATGCCGCCGCCGATGAAGCCCTGGACCGCACGCCACAGGATCATCTCGTTGATCGAGCTCGAGGTGGCGCAAAGGATGCTCGCCACCGTGAAGCCGGCGGCGGCGATAGAGAAGAAGACGCGGGTCGACAGCGCCCGGCTGAGATAGCCGGAGAGCGGGATCATGATCACTTCGGCGATCAGATAGGCGGTCTGGACCCAGGCGATCTCGTCGCTGGAGGCCGACAGACCAGCCTGGATCTCGGCGAGCGAGGCCGAGACGATCTGGATGTCGAGGATCGCCATGAACATGCCGAAGACCATCGCCATGAAGGCGAAGATCCGGCGCATCGGGATGGCGTCGGCAGCCGGTGCGGCACCGGCGGGAATGGCAGTCGTGGCGGTGGCCATGCCGGCCTCCAAGACGGGCTACAGCTTCGGGCTTCAGCTTGGGGTTGGAGCCGAGCCCCCGACCCGAGGAGCGCCGTGAGGCGCGGTGCGCTTTGGCCCAGAAGGGGCGATTGAGCCTTGGCGCATCGCCATTCCCCGGTCGGGAACGGCTCCTCGGGTCGAGGGCCCGGACGTCTGGTTATTTCTGCGTGCTCGGGCGCGGGTCGATCGAGACCACGACCGACATGCCCGGACGCAGCACATGCTTGGCCGCCGACTCGGGCGACAGGGCGATGCGGACCGGCACGCGCTGGACGATCTTGGTGAAGTTGCCGGTGGCGTTGTCGGGCGGCAGCAAAGTGAAGACCGAGCCGGTGCCGCCGGCAATGCCGCTGACCGTACCGTCGAAGAGCTGGCCAGGCAGGGCATCGACGGTGATCTTCGCCTTGTCGCCGATCTTCAGCGGGCCGACCTGCGTCTCCTTGAAGTTGGCGTCGACATAGACCTTGTCGAGCGGGACGATCGACATCAGCCGCTTGCCGGCGCTGACGAGGTCGCCGAGCTGCATGTTGGTGTTGGCGACGAGTCCGTCGATCGGCGCTGAGATCGCCATGAAGGAGAGATCACGCGCCGCCTTGTCCTCGGCGACCTTGAGCTCGTCGATCTGGCGGGCGGCCTCGACGCGCTGTGCCTTCAGCACCTCGATATTGGCCGTAGCCTGGACGACGCCGGCCTTGGCACTGGCGAGCGAGGCGACGGCCTGGTCGCGTGCGGCGGTGGCGGCATCGAGCGTCGCCTGCGAGCCATAGGACTTGGCGGCGAGGTTGTTGGCGCGCTCGAAATCGGCGGTGGTGCGGGTGACGGCGGCTTCGGCCGAGACCTGCTGCGCCTGCGCCTGTTGCAGGCTGGCGCGGGCAGCCTCGACCTGAGCGTCGATGCGAGAGAGCGTGGCCTTGGCGGTCGCGCTCTTGGCCTGGGCGCTCTCCAGCGCGATGCGCTGATCACCGGGGTCGAGCGCGACCAGAGGCTGGCCGGCCTTGACCTCCTGGTTCTGCGTCACCGAGATCGTGGCGATGTTGGCAGGCAGCTTGGCCGAGATCGTCGCCATCTCGGCGCCGACATAGGCATCGTCGGTCGAGACGATGAAGCGGCCATTGCGCCACCAGTCGATGCCGAACCAGAGGCCGGCGGCGAGCGCCGTGCCGGCGACGAGGATCAGCGCGACGCGCTTGGTGCCGCTGCGCTTGGGCGCGGGCTTGTCGCCCGCCTGCGGAGCGGGAGCGCGCTCCTCGTCCGCCTTGCGGGCTTCAACGGGGGCTGGTGTCTGTTCGAGCACGGGATCGACCAGCTTCAGCCGGTCGCGGCGGTCCTCGATACGCTTTTCAACGGCAGATTCGACAGTCATGGTAGCAATGCCCTGACGATCACATTTCGAACCGTCTGGTTCGATTGCGGTTGAAATAGCGCCGAAGCCGGGGCATATCAAGAGGAAATCGAACCGATCGGTTCGATTATTTTTGCAAGCGCGAACATGCGCGAAACGGATGGAACAGGATGAGCGCGACGCTCGAGCCGCGACATGTCAAGGCAATCTCACGCAACCGGCGCGTCGCCGGCGCGGATCCGGACAAGCGTCACCAGATCCTCGAAGGAGCGCATGCCGTGTTCGCGGCGCGCGGCTTCGATGCGGCCAGCATGAACGACATCGCCGCGGCGGCGAACGTCTCGAAGGGTACGCTCTATGTGTATTTCGAGGACAAGGAACATCTCTTCGTCGCGCTGATCGAGCGCGAACGCGAGAAGCAGAAACAGGGCATGTACGAGGCGCTGGCAGAGGAGCCCGATCTCACTCTGGCGCTGATGAACTTCGGCAGCGGGCTGATACGCCTTTTGACCGGTCCCTTCGCGATGAGCGCTCACCGGATCGTGCTCGGGGTCGCTGAGCGCATGCCCGATCTCGGCCGTGAATTCTACGAGCGCGGCCCGATGCAGGGCGCGCGGCATCTGGCCGCTTTTCTCGACCTGCGTGTCGCCAAGGGCGAGCTGGCGATCGCGGACACCGCCCTGGCGGCGGCGCAATTCGTCGACCTCTCACAGTCGACCCTGATGCGCCCGCGTCTGTTCAACGCGGTGCGCACGCCGCCGAGCGAGGACGAGATCGCGCATGTCGTCGGCGAGGCGGTGGCGACCTTCATGGCGCGCTATGGCGTGCCGCCCGCAAAGCTCTGAGCTTTTGCGAAGCGCACGATATCGACGAGGACTGGTGCGCGGCCTCGGAAGCCGGTGTTCAAGGCGAGCAGGATGCCGGCGTGACCAAGGCCGGGATAGGTCTTCAACTCGACTGCTACCCCGGCAGCCCTCAATTTTGCGGCGAGTGCCAAGCTGTTGCGCGGCCTGACCGTTTCGTCTTCGTCGCCGGTTGCGAGGAAGGCGCGCGGGGCGTGGGCGCTGGCAAAGGTGACTGGCTGCGTTTCCGATAGGCGCGGATAGTCGCCAAAAGCGGTAATGCTGCGCGGATCATCGAGCGGCAGGAAGTCGTAGGGGCCGGCGAGTCCTGCGACGCTGCGCACGAAGCCTGGTCGCAGGCCGGCGCGGGCAAGGAAACGCCGATCCAGCGCCAGCATCATCGCGATATGGGCGCCGGCCGAATGGCCGCTCAATGCGATGCCGGTAGCGTCACCGCCATAGCTCGCAATGTGATCCCGGACCCAGCGCAGAGCCAGCGCGCTGTCTTCGACGAAAGCAGGGAAGCGGACCTGCGGCACCAGCCGGTAGTCGGGGATGACAGTGACGAAGCCCTGTGCCGCGAAGGCGCGGCCGACGAAGGCATAGTCGGCGCGTTCGCCGCTGTTCCAGCCGCCGCCATAGAAGAAGACCATGACCGGTGCCCGACCGGTGCCTTGCTCCGGCACGTAAACGTCGAGCCTGTGGCGTTCGTCCGGGCCGTAGGCGATGCCACTGGCGGCGAGGCGGCCGCCAGCATCGGCCGGGCTGAGCGCATTGAGCAGCCCGAGCGGCGAGCAGGCCGACAGTAGTGCCGAGCCGGCTGTGACGAAGGCGCGGCGGCTGAGAGTGATGAGGGAGGTCATTGCGGGCGAGGCTAGGATGAGGGCGATGCTGTGGATAGAGCGCTACCCTCCGGCTGGATGCAGGCCTCGCCTATCGTCCTGTGACCAGACGCGCCCGGATGCGCTCGCGATGGGCGGTGTAGAGGCCGGAGGCGATGATAATCGCCGAGCCGAACCAGGTGAAGGCGTCGGGCAGCACCGAAAACAGGATGAAGCCGAAGGCCGAGGCCCAGAGCAGCTGGACATAGGAGAAGGGCGCCAGCAGCGAGGCGTCGGCATGCCGGAAGGCCTGGATCACGAACCAGTGTCCGACGGTCGAGGAGACGCCGATGAACAGGCCGACCAGCAGTGCCTCGGTCGACAGCGGCTGCCAGGTCAGTGGCTGCAGGAGCGTCAGCAGCACGCAGCCGACGACCGCCGACCAGGCGAGCGTGGTCACCGGGTTCTCGGTCGCGCTCATCATGCGGGTGACGATCAGTGCGAAGGCCCAGGTCGCCGCCGAGAGCACCGGCAGCATCGAGGCGAGCTGGAAGTCGCTGCCGCCCGGCCGGACGACGATCAGGACACCGATCAGGCCGACGGCTGTGGCCGTCCAGCGTCGCCAGCCGATCTTCTCGCCGAGGATCGGGATCGACAGCGCGGTGACGAAAAGCGGGGAGACGAAGCTCGTCGCGGTCGCGTCGGCGATCGGCAGGTATCGCAGCGAGGAGACGAACAGGATCGACGAGACCGTGACGGCGATGCCGCGCAGGATCTGCATGTGCATGCGCTTCGGCCTGAGCTGCGCGAAGCCGCCGGGAGCGGCGACCGCCAGCATGATCAGGGCGAAGGCGGCATAGCGCAGCCAGACGACCTGGATGGCCGGTGTCGTTGCCGTGAGGTATTTCGATGCGACGTCGGCAGCGGAGAGGAAGACGCTGCCGATCAGCATCAGGCCGATGCCGCGCAGGCCATTGTCGCGCCGCGGCGCTGGGCGTTGTGGCGGCTCTGCCGGTGCCGGTTCGACTGGCAGAGGCACTCTGGTCAAGGTGTCGGGCAAGGTCTTCGGCGATTCTTGAGGAGAAGCCGACCCTAGCCGATGATCGGGGCGAGCCCTTGCGCAAATCCGGCACGACCGCCATGCGTCCGCGCAAGAAAAAGGCGGGCATGGCGCCCGCCTTGAAATTTTCTTTAAATCGTCTGGCCTGCTGTCAGGCCGCCTGCTTGCGCGGCTGGATCAGCTTGCGGTTGACCAGCACCTCGGCGATCTGCACCGCGTTGAGGGCCGCGCCCTTGCGCAGATTGTCCGAGACGCACCAGAAGGAGAGGCCGTTCTCGACCGTGGCGTCCTCGCGGATGCGCGAGATATAGGTCGCGTCCTCGCCGGCCGCCTCATGCGGGGTGATGTAGCCACCGGGCTCGCGCTTGTCGATCACGAGGACGCCGGGCGCAGCGCGCAGGATCTCGCGCGCCTCGTCGGCGGTCACTGGCTTCTCGCACTCGATGTTGACGGCTTCGGAGTGCCCGATGAAGACCGGCACGCGCACGCAGGTCGCGGTCAGCTTGATCTTCGGATCGAGGATCTTCTTCGTCTCCGCCATCATCTTCCACTCTTCCTTGGTGTAGCCGTCCTCCATGAAGACGTCGATGTGCGGAATGACGTTGAACGAGATGCGCTTGCTGAACTTCTTCGCCTCGACCTCGCCGGCGGCGAAGACGGCGCGGGTCTGGTTGAAGAGCTCGTCCATCCCTTCCTTGCCGGCGCCGGAGACCGACTGATAGGTCGAGACCACCACGCGCTTGACGCCGAAGCGCTCATGCAGCGGCTTCAGCGCCACGACGAGCTGCGCCGTCGAGCAGTTCGGGTTGGCGATGATGTTCATCTTGCTGAAGCCGGCGGCTGCGGCGGCGTTCACCTCGGGCACGACCAGCGGCACGTCGGGATGCATGCGCCAGGTCGAGGAGTTGTCGATCACGACGGCACCCTGGGCGCCGATCTTCGGCGACCATTCCTTGGAGACCGCGCCGCCCGCCGACATCAGGCAGATGTCGGTGTCGGAGAAGTCGTAATGGTCGAGCGCCTTCACCTTCAGCGTCTTGTCGCCGAAGGAAACCTCGGTGCCGATGGAGCGGGAGGAGGCGAGCGCCACCACCTCGCTGACGGGGAAAGCGCGCTCGGCGAGGATGTCGAGCATTTCATGGCCCACATTGCCCGTGGCGCCGACGACCGCGACCTTGAAGCTCATCTTTGTGAATTCCTTCTGGCGAAACCGGTTCAGCCTCCCCGGGGAGCCGTCGCCGCTGATCTCGCTTGCGGGTTCGGCCGGTTGACCCCGGCCGGGGGGGAGAACCCGGAATCGAGGCGACGTGTCAGTGCGACGTCCGGGTTTTCCCGGCCGTCGTTTTGGTCGTGGTTTTCGTCGTCAGACGGAACGTCACTGAGCCAACCTGAGCATCATCGCGAAGCCGGAAGATAAGTGTCCGGCGTGCAATCCCAAACACAAGCCGCCGTAAAAAGTCAATCGGTAGAGGCGGCCTCCGGCATTAACCCTGCCTCCTTACCCGTCATTGACCCTGTTTCGCGATGGCCCGCGGCCGGTAACGACCTGCTCATCGCGACCGGCGAAAGCTCGCCCGCGAGTGGGACGAGGCGGCCGGCAGGGGTGCGGGTCGCCCAACGGGTCGGGTTCTGTCGTGTCCGGGGACGAGATCAACGCCATCTGGCAGCGCTTCAAGCTGCACCTGCAGGAAAGCGGGCAGCGTCTTCAGCCGCGCCTGCAAGGCCTGGCGGAAGCAGCTCCCGGCCGCTTCGATCTCGCTGCGCGGCTGGTCGATCTCGCTGATGCCGCCGAAGCCGGCTTCGCACGGATCATGCGTCCGACCCGGCGGGTTCTGCGCTCCGGCGCAATCGGCTTGACCGGCGGCCTCGTCTGGCGCGGCCTCGCGGCGCTGACCGGCATCAGCCTGACCGCGATGCTCGTCGCCGGTCTCTCTTCCGGTTCGTCGGAACCCGCGCTCGCCAATCTGGCGTCGACGGAGGCCGCAGCCGCTCCGCTCGTACGCGATGTTCGCCTTCAGGCGCTGCCGATCGCTGCCGGGCAGGACGGCTGGGTGACGATCGGCCGGCCGATCGCGCTGTTCGGTCTGGAATCGCCAGAGCTCGACAAGCGCAGTGCCTATGAGGCGCGGCGCAGCCAGGACGGGCAGCGGCGCGAGGACGTGCTGAGCTTCGGTGCCTTCGACGACGGCAGATCGTTCCTGTCGCTGAAATTCCAGGTCAATCGCGACGCCCAGGTGCAGAAGGCGCTCGTCGGTATGTCGCAGCCCTTCGTGATCACGCTGGTGCGCGAGAGCGCGGCGCGTGGGCTCTCGGTCGGGCGCAGCGGCGCCGCCACCACGATCGAGACCAAGTTCGGCACGGTCGAGACAGCCGATATCGGCCTGAGCGACGGCGCGGCCGGTCGGGCCTGCATCGCCTTCCGTCATCTCGACGCGGCGGCGCATCTCTCCTTCTCCGGCTGGTGGTGCGGCAGCGAGGCACGGCCAGCCGACCGGGCGCAACTGATCTGCCTGATCGACCGGATCGACCTCCTGAGTGCCGGCGACGATCCCGAGCTGCGCGCCAGTTTCGCCCGCACCGAACTCAACCGCCGGCAGGGCTGCTCTGTGCCGCGGCTCGCTGCGAGCGGGCGCAAGGGCTCCTGGCTCGACGCCGACGGCAAGGCGCCGGCCCTGCGACCGACCAGCGGCAAGCAGGCGCAGGCGCGGTAACGGGCTCGTGTTGCCGCAGCGCACTGGCAGGCCGCAACAAAAGCATTAACTCTGGAATTGTATCGTCAGCGACAGCTGATCCGCCGTAGCCTTGGCGGGGGCAACCGCCTCAGGAGATCGTCATGCGTTCGCTTTCCCGTCTCGCCGCCGGTCTGGCCCTCTCGGCTGCAGCCGTCACCTTCGTGGTCTCGGTGGCCGAGGCCCAGCAGCAGCGCAAGCCGCTGCGCGTCACCGTGCAGAAGCGCAGCTATTTCGACGCCGGCAATGTCGTGCCGGTCGGCAGCATGAACCGCTATGCGTCGCAGCATTTCGTGGCGAGCCCGGTCTACTCGGCGGCTGGCGAGCTCTACGGCGAAGGCACGCTGCCCTCGCGCATCGGCTCGGGCGCCAACCCCTTCGCCAACAGCTTCTCGACGCCGCGCTTCTGAGCACGGGCGTGCGTGAAATGAAAAGGCCCGCCGAGAGGCGGGCCTTTTGCTTTGGTGATCACCGCACCAGAATGTTGCGGAACTGCCAGGGATCGCTGGTGTCGATATCCTCCGGGAACAGGCCCGGGCGGCCATCGAGCGGCGTCCAGTCCGTGTAGTAGCCGTTCACCGGCCCGAGATAGGGCATCTGGATCGAAAGGCAGCGGTCGAGATCCATCTCCTCGACCTCGACGATGCCGGCCTTGGGATTCTCCAGCGCCCAGACCATGCCGGCGAGCACCGCCGAGGTGACCTGCAGGCCGGTCGCGGTCTGGTACGGAGCGAGCTTGCGCGCTTCCTCCGTCGAGAGCTGCGAGCCGAACCAGTAGGCGCCCTTGTCGTGGCCGTAGAGCAGCACGCCGAGCTCGTCGATGCCGTCGATGACCTCGTTCTCCTCGAGGATGTGGTGCTCTTCCTGCGGGCGGCCGGCATTGCCGAACATCTCGTGCAGCGAGAGCACGGCATCGTTGGCCGGGTGATAGGCGTAGTGGCAGGTCGGCCGGTAGATCGCCTTGCCGGCCTCGTCCCGCACAGTGAAGTAATCGGCGATCGAGATCGACTCGTTGTGCGTCACCAGGAAGCCGTATTGCGGCCCCGGGGTCGGGCACCAGCTGCGCACCTTGGTCTCGGCGCCGGCCTGCATCAGGTAGATCGCCGCCTGCGAGCCGGTCTCGTGGGTGCGGGCATTGTCCGGCATCCACTTCTCATGGGTGCCCCAGCCCAGCTCGGCCGGCTGCACGCCCTCGGAGATGAAGCCCTCGACCGACCAGGTGTTGACGAAGACGCCCGGCGGCTTGGGGTTCTTCGAACGCTGCGTGTCGCGCTCGGCGATATGGATGCCCTTGACGCCGACCTGCTTCATCAGCCCGGCCCATTCCTCACGGGTGGTCGGCTGCGGCACGTTGAGGCGCATGTCGGAGGCGATGTTGAGCAGAGCCTTCTTGGCCAGCCAGGAGGCCATGCCGGGGTTGGCGCCGCAGCAGGAGACGGCGGTGGTCGAGCCCGGCGCGCGGGCGCGCTTGGCGGCGAGCGTCATCTCGCGCAGCGCGTAGTTCGAGCGCTCGCCCGGGCCCTTCGTCTCGTCGAAATAGAAGCCGAGCCAAGGCTCGTTGACCGTGTCGATATAGAGCGCGCCGAGGCTGGAGCAGAGCTCCATGATGTCGCGCGAACCGGTATCGCAGGAGAGATTGACGCAGAAGCCCTGGCCGCCGCCCGCGGTCAGCAGGGGCGTGAGCATGCTCTTGTAGTTATCGAGCGTCACAGCTTCCTGGATGAAGCGGATGCCGCGCTCGTCCAGAAGGGCGCGGTTGTCGTCGTCGGGTGCGATCACCACGAACCGGCTCTTGTCGAATTTGAGATGCCGCTCGATCAGCGGCAGTGTCCCGCGGCCGATCGAACCGAAGCCAATCATCACGATCGGGCCACTGATCTCGCCGTATACGGGCCAATCCGTCATTCTTTTTCACTCCTGGGTGGGTCTGGTTGAGGATAAGCGGACGCTGGTATGGGGCGGGCTCTTCGGCGTCAATGCCGACGGGCTCACTCCTTGCCGAGGCTGAACGGGTAGGGACCTTCGAAGGCGCCGACATAGGCGGTGTGCGAGACCAGGCCGGCATCGGGCTGCCAGGAATGCAGCATGAAGGCTGGCGGCTCCATCAGGAAGCGCGCCTCGGCCCCCGGCGTCAGGTCGAGGATGACCTGGTGGGCGACGCCGGGCACGACCTGGCCGATGGTGCCGGCATAGCGGACCTGGACCGGGCGGTGATGATGGCCGCTGAGCACGCGCTCGACGTTCGGATGGCGCGATACAATCTCGGTCAGGCGCGCTGCGCCCTCCTTGAGCATGACCGCGTCCATGTAGCCGAGGCCGCAGGAGAAAGGCGGGTGGTGCGTGAACAGGAGGACGGGCCGGCCTTCCGCCTCGGCCAACTCCCGTTCGAGGAAGTCGAGACGCGCATCGCAGATCGCGCCGGCGCTGGAGCCGGGCAGCAGTGTGTCGAGGCCGATCAGTCTGAGGGGGCCGAGATCGGCTGAGAACTGGATGAAGCGGCCGCCGAGATCGGCATGCGGGCCGAGGTCGAGCCCGGCGATCATCGCCTCGCGGACATCGTGGTTGCCGGGGATCAGCAGGGTGGGTAGGCCGAGCGTCTCCAGCATCGATCGAACGAGCGCATATTCCTCTAGCAGGCCGCTTTCGGTCAGGTCGCCGGTGATGATGAGGACGTCGGGGCGGACGGGCAGGGCGGCGACAGCGTCGAAGGCGCGCTGCGTCATGCCGATCGTGTCGGAGACCTTGAGGGCGAGCCGGCCAGGCGGACAGATGTGCAGGTCGGAGAGATGGGCGATCAACATGGTTCTTCTTCGTCAGGGAGGCAGCCTGGACCGCCTTACCTGACGGCAGCCCGCGCGGCCAAGGCCGCGCGGGCTTCAATGACGCGATTTGATGACGGATCGACTACGATCCCGAGCGAGCTTCAGGCGGCGCGACGTCGGAGACCTTCCATTCCCTCGGCCGGGGCGAGCGCTCCCGTGGCTTTCAGGACACCGCTCGCGCCCTGGAGCGCGCCGTCGCGCAGTTCGAGGCCGAGGAAGCGCTCGCGCTCGAACGGGCCGGGCATGGAAAGATCGGCCATCGGCTCGGCCGTGAAGCCGAAGCGCGCGTAGTAGGGCGCATCGCCGACGAGCAGGATCGCGCCATGGCCGCGGCAGGCGGCGCGCCAGATCGCCTCGCGCATCATCGCCTTGCCGAGGCCTTCGCCCTGCAGGTCCGGCGAGACCGCGAGCGGTCCGAGCAGCAGCGCCGGCTTTCCGGCCGTCTCGACATGCCAGAGGCGCACGGTCGCGACGACAGCGCCGTCACGCTCCGCCGTCAGGGCGAGACCTTCAGCCGGCAAACGGCCTTCGCGCAGGCGCTCGCTCGACTTCACCGTACGGCGCTCGCCGAGGCAGCGGTCGAGCAGGGCCTCGCGGGCCGGGATATCGGTCTCGATCTCGTCGCGGATCGTGATCATGACGCACCTCCTGCCGGAGCGTCCGCCATCGCGCGGACCTTCCCGGCGCCGCTCAGCGAGCGGCCACAAACAGGGGAATGTGTGGAAGAGGGTCCGGCGGGAGCCACGCCCGCGCGCTCCATTCTTGGAGGCACGAACGCTCCGCCCGGTTTCCCGGGCAGCCTGCCGATAGGTGGCAGGGCGCTTCGCCGGACCCGATTGGTTCGGAGCTGGCGAGCCAGCCCCTATTCGTCAGATGACGTACTGCTTCAGCGGCGGGAAGCCGTTGAAGGCGACGGCCGCATAGGTCGTCGTATAGGCACCGGTGCCTTCGATCAGGACCTTGTCGCCGATCTCGAGGCTGAACGGCAGCATGTACGGGGTCTTCTCGTACATGACGTCGACCGAATCGCAGGTCGGGCCGGCGAGTACGCAAGGAACCGTGGCGTCGCCGTCCCGGATCGTTCGGATCGGGTAGCGGATCGCCTCGTCCATCGTCTCGGCCAGGCCGTTGAACTTGCCGATGTCGAGATAGACCCAGCGGACCTGGTCGTCCTCGCTCTTCTTCGAGATCAGCACGACCTCGGCCTCGATCAGGCCGGCTTCGCCGACCATGCCGCGGCCCGGCTCGATGATGGTCTCGGGCAGGCGGTTGCCGAAATGCTTCGACAGCGCCTGGAAGATTGCATCGCCATAGGCCGGGACGCCCGGGATCGGCTTCAGGTAGCGCGCCGGGAAGCCGCCGCCGAGGTTGACCATCGACAGCGAGAGACCGCGGGTGGCGCATTCCTTGAACACGGCCGAGGCCGAGGCCAGGGCCGAATCCCAAGCGTTCACGTTGGCCTGCTGCGAGCCGACATGGAACGAGATGCCATAGGCCTGCAGGCCGAGGCGATGGCCGTGCTCCAGCACGTCCGCGGCCATTTCGGGCACGCAGCCGAACTTGCGCGAGAGCGGCCAGTCGGCGCCGGCGCCGTCGCAGAGGATGCGGCAGAAGATGCGCGCGCCTTCGGCCTTGGTGACCGTGGCGGCACGGGCGATCTTCTCGACCTCGGCCTGGCAGTCGACGGCGAACAGGCGCACGCCGAGCTCCATAGCGCGGGCGACGTCGCGCTCCTTCTTGATGGTGTTGCCGAAGGAGATGCGGTCCGCCGTGGCGCCGGCCGCGAGGGCGAGCTCGATCTCGACGACCGAGGCGCAATCGAAGCAGGAGCCGAGCTTGGCCAGCAGGCGCAGCACTTCCGGCGCCGGGTTCGCCTTGACCGCGTAGAAGACGCGAGTGTCAGGCAGCGCCCGGGAGAAGGCGACATAGTTCTCGCGCACGACCTCGAGGTCGATCACGACGCAGGGGCCGTCCTCGCGGCGGTCACGCAGAAATTCACGGATGCGCTCGGTCATGAGACGCAGCTCCCTTCGGCGCAAGCGGCGCCGATACGACGTGTAGCCGGTTGAAACGACCGCGACCCGAGGCGCTGTGGAGACGCCTACGGACTGCGGACGAAACGTCCGGACCCGAAACACCGTCGATTGGGGAGACCCCGCACGGCCGGCAATGAAGGACAAGCCTCTTCGGTGCCGGCCTGTGGAAAGCCGGCGAGACCAAAAAAGCCCGCTCCGTCGTTGCTTTAAGCTGCGTCCCCCGTGGAGATTCGGGGTTCGCCGGTTTTGCCTCCGGCTGCTGGTCGCTGTTCGGGAGCGGCCCTCTTGCGAGCGCCGGGAGCGTGATTTGAGGGGATGTCCATCCCCCTCCATCCGTTTCCCATCCCTGGCGGCTGTCCGGCCTCTTGTCCGGATGCCCACCGACCAGCACGCGGCCACAGGCACGTGCGAATTGGGTGAGGTCCATATACGGAGGGCTGCCCGGCGCTTCAAGTTTTTTCTGACGGCCGGGACCGGATTTTTTACAGGACGGGCCGAAGGCGGCAGCGGGCGACTCTCATTTCCTTTTAACGCTGGCCCATGCGGGCGATCGCTGCGCCCTAGACCAGCCCCATTTCATCGCCTAAGTCGTTGCCGCAGCGCGCCTTCGCGCGCCTATATCTGTTGGGGCAAGCTTCGATCATGACGGTTACCGATCGCCGCCGGGTTCTGGCCGGGCTGAGCGCCGCATTGTGCGCCACCGCCGCGCCCAATGCTTTGCTGGCGCAGCAGCCGGAACAGGCGCCGCCGCAGCCGCGCTTCGGCTTCGACGACGTGGTGCGCCGAGCCCGCGAGATCGCCGCGGTCCCTTATGAAGCGGGGCCGGCACTGCCGGAAGCGTTGACGCGGCTCGATTTCGACGCCTGGCGCGAGATCCGCTTCCGCCCGGAACGGGCCTTGCTCGGCCAGTCGAATTCCGGTTTCCGCATGCAGATGTTCCACCCTGGTTTCCTGTTCACCCGGCCAGTGACGGTGAACGTGATCCGCGACGGCGTGCCGACGCCGGTGCCCTACGCCGCCAATCTCTTCGACTACGGGCGGACCAAGTTCGACAAGCCGCTGCCGGTCAATCTTGGCTTTGCCGGCTTCCGTCTGCACTACCCGCTGAACGACCCGCGCGTTTTCGACGAGCTCATCTCGTTCATCGGGGCAAGCTATTTCCGCGTACTCGGGCGCGGGCAGCGCTATGGCCTCTCGGCGCGTGGCCTTGCGATCGGAGCGGGGATCCCCGGCGGTGAGGAATTCCCGATCTTCCGCGAGTTCTGGGTCGAGACGCCGACGGCTGACGCCGAGCGCGTCACAGTCTATGCGTTGCTCGATTCGCCTTCGGTCACGGGCGCCTATCGCTTCCATGTCTATCCGGACGGCGACAGCGTGGTTGATGTCGGCGCGGTGCTGTTCCCGCGCAAGCCGATCGAGAAGCTGGGTCTGGCGCCTCTCACCTCGATGTTCTTCACCGGCGAGAACGACCGTCGCTTCTATGACGACTTCCGCACCGAACTGCACGATTCCGACGGGCTGCTGATCCATTCCAGCACTGGCGAATGGATCTGGCGGCCGCTGCGCAATGCCCGCGTCGCGGCGTCGTCCTCCTTTGTCGAGCGCAATGTCCGCGGCTTCGGCCTGATGCAGCGCGATCGTGCGTTCGAGCATTATCAAGATCTCGACCTCGCCTATGAACTGCGGCCCTCCTACTGGGTCGAGCCGCAAGGTGATTGGGGAGAGGGCGTGGTCGAGCTGATCGAACTGCCGACCACCGACGAAACCAACGATAACATCGTGGCGCTTTGGGCGCCGAAGGCGCCGCTCGAGCCCGGCCGCGAGTTCCGCTTCGGCTACAAGCTGACGGCGATGGTCGATTCCAACGATTTGCATCCCGGCGGGCGGGCGATCAACACTTACCAAGCCAAGCCCAAGGCGCTCGGCTCGGGCGAGCCCGTGACGGAGAACGCCCGGCGCTTCATCGTCGACTTCGCCGGCGGCGATCTCGGCTACTATCTGAAGCAGCCGGAAAAGGTCGAGATCGTGCCCTCGATCGCCTATGGCCGGATCAACCGGGCCTTCTTGGTGCCGAACCCGAAGACGGACGGCTTTCGCGCCTTCATCGACATCGTGGTTGAGCCCGGCCAGCTCGCCGAGATGCGTGCCTTCCTGAAGAGCGGCAGCAAGACCTTGACCGAGACCTGGAGCTATCCCTGGCGGGCGCCCGACGCGGGCTGAGGGTGAGGCCCGCTTTAGAATTGCGGCGCGGTCGGGCTGCGTGCCGGCTTGCGCCGCTTCTCGGGCGCTGCCGCGACGACCTCGATCTCGACCTTGAACTCCGGCAGGGTGAAGCCGGAGACGATCATCAGTGTCGAGGCTGGCGGCGGCGTGCCGACATGAGCATCGCGCGACTCCATATAGCCCTTCATGTGAGTGCGGTCGGTGACGTAGGCGTTGACCCGGACGATGTCCTTCAGCGTCATCCCCGCTTCGCCCAGGATCGCGGCAATGTTGGCGAAGCAGAGATCGGCCTGCTCCCTGACGCTTTCGGGGATCGTGCCGTCGGCTGCAATGCCGAGCTGGCCGGAACAGAAGACGAGGCGTTGGCCGGCCGGCAGCTCGGCGCCATGGCTGTAGCGGGCGAAGGGCGCGCGGATCGAGGAGGGGTTGAGCGGCTTCATCTCATGGTCCGGATGGCGGTGCACCCTTCTGCCATGCCGGCTTCATGCTGCAAAACCATGTTGAGACTTGACCGGCGCCCCTTTGCAGCCTTGAACGCGCTCATGGCACGTTCAGGCGACAGGTTTCACAGTGTTCCGGGTGGCCGAGCTATCGAGATGACGGGGATGAGCTTGAGGACTTCTGCGCTGCTGCGGGCCGCGAGCCTGCTGCCTCTCATACTGCTCACCGCCTGCGCGGGATCGCAGCGCTTCGGCGGATATGGCCCGGGTTCGGGCCAGGCCGTTGCCCGTGCTCCGGTCTATGGCGAGCCTGTCCAGTCGGCGCCGCCGATCCAGTCGGCCCCGATCACCTCCGAACCTTTGCCGCCGCCGGGCGGCTATCCGAGCGCGCCGCCACAGGCCGGCGGTTATCCGCCCGGTGGTCCTGCGCCGGGCGCCGGCGGCATGCCGCCCCAGAACGATCCGTTCTTCGACCCGCAGGCAGCGCAGCCGGGCCAACAGCCGCCGCCGGTTCAGCAGCAGCGCCCGGCCGAGCCCGCGCCGCCGCAGATCGCCAACGCCAATCCCGGCGCGACGCCGGGCGGCGGCTCGACGCGCAGCGGTTCGGTCTCGACGCGCGATGGCGTCATCGGCAACTGGACCGCACAGGAAGCGACCGGCGGTTCCTGCCGGGTGCAGCTCTCGAGCTCGCCCTCGCTCGATCTCTACCGCGCCAATGCCACGGGCTGCAGCAATCGCGACCTGCAGCAGGTCAATGCCTGGGATTATCGCGACGGCGAGGTCTATCTCTATCAGCGCGGCGGTTCGGTGGTCGCGCGCCTGCGCGTCGGCAGTGCCGGCACCATGAACGGAGCGATCACGAAATCGGGCGCCGGGCTCTCGATGAATCGCTGAGCGCGGCGCCCGTCATTGTTGCGAAGCGGGGTCAGTGCCGCGAGGCGGCCCGGCCGAACAGGGCCTGCGGCCAGAACTTGCGCTGCAGCGAGAGCGACAGGGTCGCGAAGCTGCGGGCATTGTCGAGCGCTTCGTCGAGCAGAGTAAACGGCGTCGGCGCGCCGGTGGCGATGCGGCCCTCGACGTCGGCGTAGCCGCCGACCATCTCGGCCTCGAACTTGCGCGCGAGGTTCCGCATTGCGGCGTTCTCGGGCAGGCAAGTCATATAGAGCGTGCGGATGTTGCGGTTGCGCGCCGCTGTGATCAGGCGGCCGAACAGGGCTTCGCCGATGCCGCGCCGGCGCCAGTCGCGCTCGACGCTGAAAGCGGCTTCGCCGGTCTGGATGACGATTTCCTCCAGCCCGCGCAATTCGGCGGCGCCGCGGACCTCGCCGGCTTCGACATAGGCGTAGACGAGCCCGCCGACGCCGAAGGTGGTTTCGGCGTAAGCGCGCAGAAAATCATCGTTGACCGCCGTACCGAAGCGCTCGCGCCGCGTCGTGGCATCGAGGCGAAGCAGATGGGCGGTGAAGAGATCGCGCTCGGCAGGCCAGAGACGCCTGACCTCGCCGTGCCTGGCCTTGGCGCCAGACTTGATCGAACGATTCAATTGCAGCTCCTGTGAAAGCGCAGATGGGCGCTGCCCCCAGGAGGCGAATCTTCCCTAACTCGGGAACGAAGATGATCTCCCGATCTGGGAATACAAGTGGCGCGATTGCGGCAATTTACGGCTAAATGCCTGTAAAATTGGCGGAAATGGTGATGCCTGTGCGCTAACGCCACATCGTGAGGATCGAGGCGGCAAGCGCTAAGGCGAGCGCGACATTGAGTGCGTGCCATTGCCAGTTCTGGCGCAGGAGCCGAGCGAGAAGCAGGCCAGCTACGCACCACAGCATCAGTGAGATGAGCGCGAGGACGCCGAAGACGGTTCCGAGAAGGGCGGCGAGTTCAGCTGCGTCGCGGGTAAGGCCGGCGAAGGAAGCGGCGGCGCCGAGCGTCATTGCCCAGCCCTTGGGATTCTGCAGCTGGATCCAGAGCGCGCCTAGAAAGCTCGTCGGTTTTGCGATGCTCTTGTCGAGATGCGGCGGTCCGCTGCGCCCGATCCTGACCGCGAGCCAGAGCAGATAGGCTGAGCCAGCCAGCTTCATTCCGAATTCGAGCGACGGCATCGCCAGCAGCAGGCCGGCGAGGCCTGCCGCGGCCGCCACCGCCATCCCGGCCAATCCGATCGCGACACCGACCATGAAGGGGACCGACCGGCGAAAGCCGAAATGGGCGCCCGACGCCGTAGCGAGCGTGGTGGTGGCGCCCGGTGTTACGGTTGAAATGGCGGCGAAGGCGATGAGCGGCAGGATCGATTCCGGCGACATGGACGGCTCCGGGGTGGGAGCCATGGAATTAGGTGTCCAAGAGCAATGATGAAAACGAATGTTGAAGGGACTTTGCATTACGATCAATAATGTCATGCCATGCGCAATCTCGACCTCGAACTGATCCGGGCCTTCGTCGCCGTGGCCGACCATGGCAGCATGACGGTTGCCGGCAATGCGCTGCACCTGACGCAGAGCGCGGTCAGCCAGCAGATCATGCGGCTGGAGCGCCGGCTCGGGCAGGTCCTGTTCCTGCGCGAACGCCGCAGGCTGAAGCTGACGGCAGCGGGCGAGCGCCTGCTCGCGAAAGCGCGCCGGCTGATCGGCCTCAATGACGAGATCTGGGCGGAGATGACGACGGGCTTCGCCGGCACGGTGCGCCTCGGCGTGCCCTATGACCTCGTCGGCACTTCGCTCGCGCCGATCCTGAAGGGTTTCGCCGAGGCGAGCCCGCTGGTCGAAATCTCGCTGGTCTGCGCCTCCTCGCCGCAATTGCTGGAGGCGCTCGGCAAGGGCGAGGTCGACCTTGCCCTGGTCGAGGAGCCGCTTTCGGCTGCCGGCGGCGAATGCCTCGGCATCGAGCGGCTGGTCTGGGTCGGCGCCAGGGCCGGCACCGCGCATCTGAAGCAGCCGCTGCCACTCTCGCTGGTCGCCGATAGCTGCGCCTTCCGGCCGGCTGTGACCGAAGCGCTGGACGTGCAGGGGCGGGCATGGCGCAGCGTTTTCGAGAACGGCAATATCGACGCGACCACGGCGACGGTCCGGACCGATCTCGCCGTCACCGCCTGGCTCGCCTGCACGGTCCCGCCCGATCTCGACATTCTCGGCTCTGCGGAAGGCCTGCCCGAGTTGCCACCCTTCGCGATCACGCTGCATCTGTCGCGCTCGCAGCCTTCGGAAGCGGCGCGCGAGCTCGCCCGCCACTTGCGCGCCGGCTGGCTACGCCCGCGGCAGGCCGCATAGCTTGCCTGCCTCGCCGAGGGTTGCGAGCCGGGCCGGCCTGCCGTAACCCGGAAAGCGACGTCTTTTCCCGCCTCGAGGCCATGTCCGCCACGCTCCCCGAACGTTATGACGCCCTGGTCGCCTCGGGTGCGATCGAACGCGATCCGGCGCAGGTCGCCGTCGTCAGGCGGCTGCAGGCGCTGTCCGAGACGCTCGCGAGTCGCAAGCTGGCGAAGAAGAGCAGCGCACTCGGCTGGTTGTTCGGACGCAAGCAGCCAGCCGACGAGGTCAAGGGGCTCTACATCTGGGGCTCGGTCGGCCGCGGCAAGACCATGCTGATGGACCTGTTCTATGAGACGGTTCCGGTCGGGCTACGCCGGCGCGTGCATTTCCACGCCTTCATGGCCGATGTGCATGAGCGCATCCATGCCTATCGCCAGGCCCTCAAGGCCGGCAAGGTCAAGGAGCCCGACCCGATCGGCCCGGTGGCAGAGGAGCTCGCGGAAGAGGCGAGCCTGCTCTGCTTCGACGAGTTCACCGTCACCGACATCGCCGATGCGATGATCCTCGGGCGATTGTTCACGAAGCTGTTCGCCGACGGCGTCACCGTGGTCGCGACCTCGAATGTCGAGCCGTCGCGCCTCTATGAGGGCGGGCTCAACCGCGCGCTGTTCCTGCCCTTCATCGAGCTGCTGGCCAGCAAGGTCGATGTGATCAAGCTGGAGGCGCGCACCGATTTCCGGCTGGAGAAGCTCGGCGGCGCGCCGACCTATCACGTGCCCGCCGACGACAAGGCGAAGGCTGCGCTCGACAAAGCCTTCAGCCAGTTGACCGGCATGACTCAGGGCGCGCCGGTGACGATCGATATCAAGGGCCATGAGTTGAAGCTGCCGCAGGCGGCCGGCGGCGTGGCGCGGGCGAGCTTTGCCGATCTCTGCGCCCAGGCGTACGGCGCCTCGGACTATCTCGCGCTCGCCCAGCACTTCCACACGCTGATCCTCGACGGCATCCCGATCATGGACATCGAGCGGCGCAACGAGGCCAAGCGCTTCATCATCCTGATCGACACGCTCTATGAGAGCCATGTGAAGCTCGTCGCCTCGGCGGCGGCCGAGCCGACTGGGCTCTATGTCGCGCAGAGCGGCCGCGAGGCCTTCGAGTTCGACCGGACGGTGTCGCGCCTCATCGAGATGCGCTCGGAGGAGTATCTCGCCCTGCCGCATGGGCGGGCCGACTCGGCCGCGAGCGGCGACGCGACCGGGCTGGTGGAGACCTGACCGTGACCACGCCGCGCGAGCCGAGCGAGATGCGTATCCTCTCGGTCGCCGGCGAGCACCTGCGCCAGCACGGCCTGCGCCGCTTTACCGTGGTTGCGGTGGCGGAAGAGGCCGGCATGACCCATGCCAATGTCTACCGCTACTTTCCCTCGCGCACCGCACTGATCGATGCGGTGGTCGATGTCTGGCTGAAGTCGGCCGAACGCAAGCTCGCCGACATCGCCGACGGGCCGGATCCGGCCGAGGACAAGCTGGAGCGCCTGATCCTGGCACTGGCGAAAGCCAATCGCGATCTGCTGCACGAGGAGCCGCATCTGTTCGCGGCGCTGTCGCAGGCCGTGGCGAAGCGCCATGCGATCAGCCGGCGCAACCGCACGCGCGTCCGCGCCTTGTTCGAACGCGTGATCGACGACGGCATCGCCACGGGGGCCTTCGAGCCGCGTGACCGCGACCGTGCTATCGCCTTCGTGATCGACGCTACACACCGTTTCATCCATCCTGCCTCGCTGGAACTGGAGGCGGATGTGCCGCAAGCCTCGGTCGACGCCAGGCTCGCCACCTTGATCAGGGTGGCGCTGCGCACGCTTGCGACCGGCGTGATCTAAGAAAGTGACATATTTTGTAAATTGTAACCGCCCTATTGTGAGGCAGCTTGACGCCGCATCAGAGGTGTTTAGCTTCTAACGGTCTGTTTTTCCTCGGTATTCCCCGCCAGAAAGGTCTTAACGACCATTTCGGACTATTCCAATGTCCCTTCGTGCGCGGGGTTGAGCCTGGAAGCGGCTTGCGCCAAAGAACCGTCGGCTTTTCGGCTTCAACTGCTTTCGCATCCAACAACAAGGATTCGGCAATGGCCCGCAAGAAGATCGCCCTTATCGGCGCCGGACAGATCGGCGGCACGCTCGCTCACCTCGCCGGTCTCAAGGAACTGGGCGACGTCGTCCTGTTCGACATCGCCGAGGGCATTCCCCAGGGCAAAGGCCTGGATATCGCCGAGTCCGCTCCGGTCGACGGCTTCGACGCCGGCTACAAGGGCACGCAGTCCTATGAGGACATCAAGGGCGCCGACGTGATCATCGTCACTGCCGGCGTGCCGCGTAAGCCCGGCATGAGCCGCGACGACCTGATCGGCATCAACCTCAAGGTGATGAAGTCGGTCGGCGAGGGCATCAAGCAGTATGCTCCCAAGGCCTTCGTGATCTGCATCACCAACCCGCTCGACGCGATGGTCTGGGCGCTGCAGAAGTTCTCGGGTCTGAAGCCCAACATGATCTGCGGCATGGCCGGTGTGCTCGACTCGGCCCGCTTCCGCCATTTCCTCGCCGACGAGTTCAAGGTCTCGGTCAAGGACGTCTCGGCCTTCGTGCTCGGCGGCCACGGCGACGACATGGTGCCGCTGGTTCGTTACTCGGGCGTCGCCGGCATCCCGCTGCCCGACCTCGTCAAGATGAAGTGGACCACGCAGGAGCGTCTCGACGCCATCGTCGAGCGCACCCGCAAGGGTGGCGGTGAGATCGTCAACCTGCTCAAGACCGGCTCGGCCTTCTACGCCCCGGCCGCTTCGGCGATCGCCATGGCCGAGAGCTACCTCAAGGACCAGAAGCGCGTGCTGCCTGCGGCGGCTGCGCTGAAGGGCCAGTACGGCGTCAAGGACATGTTCGTCGGCGTGCCGGTGGTGATCGGCGCCAAGGGCGTCGAGCGGGTCGTCAAGATCCGCCTCAACGGCGCCGAGAAGGAGATGCTGGCGAAGTCGGTCGCCTCGGTGCAGGGCCTGATCGACGCCTGCAAGAGCATCGACGCGTCATTGGCGTGAGACAGACGGATGGCGTGATGGCCGGCGGCAACGTCGTCGGTCGTCACGCTGTCGCCTCTCCCTTTACCGGCACAGGACATCAGGCATGAACATCCACGAATATCAGGGCAAGGCGGTTCTCAAGGAGTACGGCGCGCCCGTCTCCGCCGGCTTCCCGGCGCTATCGGTGGCGGAGGCCGTCGAGGCCGCGAAGAAGCTGCCCGGACCGCTCTATGTGGTGAAGAGCCAGATCCATGCCGGCGGGCGCGGCAAGGGCAAGTTCAAGGAACTGCCAGCCGACGCCAAGGGTGGCGTGCGGCTCGCGAAGTCGATCGAAGAGGTCGAGAGCCACGCCAAGGAAATGCTCGGCAACACGCTGGTGACGCAGCAGACCGGCCCGGCCGGCAAGCAGGTCAACCGCCTCTATATCGAGGACGGTTCGGACATCTCGAAGGAATTCTACCTCTCGGCGCTGGTCGACCGCGAGACCTCGCGCGTCGCCTTCGTGGTCTCGACCGAGGGCGGCATGGACATCGAGAAGGTGGCCCATGACACCCCCGAGAAGATCCTGACCTTCTCCGTCGATCCGGCGACCGGCATCATGCCGCATCACGGCCGCACCGTCGCCAAGGCGCTCGGCCTTGCCGGCGACCAGGCCAAGCAGGCCGCGAGCGTGCTCGGCCAGATCTATGCCGCCTTCGTCGGCAAGGACATGGCGATGCTCGAGATCAACCCGCTGATCGTGACGACGCAGGGCCAGGTCAAGTGCCTGGATGCGAAGGTCTCCTTCGATTCGAACTCGCTCTATCGCCATCCCGAGCTGATGGAGCTGCGTGACGAGACGGAAGAGGACGCCAAGGAAATTGAGGCGTCCAAGTACGACCTCGCCTATATCGCGCTCGATGGCACGATCGGCTGCATGGTCAACGGCGCCGGCCTCGCCATGGCGACGCTCGACATCATCCAGCTCTATGGCGAAAGCCCCGCGAACTTCCTCGACGTCGGCGGCGGCGCCTCGGAGGAGAAGGTCACCGCGGCTTTCAAGATCATCACCGCCGACCCGAAGGTGAAGGGCATCCTCGTCAACATCTTCGGCGGCATCATGAAGTGCGACGTCATCGCCCGCGGCGTGATCGCGGCGGTGAAGGCGGTCGGCCTCGAAGTGCCGCTGGTCGTGCGCCTCGAAGGCACCAATGTCGAGGAAGGCAAGGAGATCATCCGGACCTCTGGCCTCAACGTCATCCCGGCCGATGATCTCGACGACGCCGCCCAGAAGATCGTGGCTGCGATCAAGAAGGCTTGAGGTAAACCGATGTCCATCCTGATCGACAAGAACACCAAGGTCATCTGCCAGGGCTTCACCGGCAAGAACGGCACCTTCCACTCCGAGCAGGCGATCGCCTATGGCACGCAGATGGTCGGCGGCACCTCGCCCGGTAAGGGCGGTTCGCTTCATCTCGGCCTGCCCGTCTTCGACACGGTTTCCGAGGCACGCGAGAAGACCGGCGCTACCGCGTCCGTCGTCTACGTCCCGCCGCCGGGTGCGGCCGACGCGATCTGCGAGGCGATCGACGCCGAGATCCCGCTGGTGATCTGCATCACCGAGGGCATCCCGGTGCTCGACATGGTCCGCGTCAAGCGCTCGCTCTCCGGTTCGAAGACCCGTCTGATCGGGCCGAACTGCCCGGGCGTCGTCACCGCTGGCGAGTCCAAGATCGGCATCATGCCGGCCAACATCTTCAAGCCCGGCTCTGTCGGCATCGTCTCGCGCTCCGGCACGCTGACCTATGAGGCGGTGTTCCAGACCACGAACGAAGGCCTCGGCCAGACCACGGCCGTCGGCATCGGCGGCGACCCGGTCAAGGGCACCGAGTTCATCGACATGCTCGAGATGTTCCTCGCCGACGAGAAGACCAAGTCGATCGTGATGATCGGCGAGATCGGCGGCTCGGCCGAGGAAGACGCGGCGCAGTTCATCAAGGACGAGGCCAAGCGCGGGCGCAAGAAGCCGATGGTCGGCTTCATCGCCGGCCGCACGGCTCCTCCCGGCCGCCGCATGGGCCATGCCGGCGCGATCATTTCGGGCGGCAAGGGCGGCGCCGAAGACAAAATCGCGGCGATGGAAGCGGCCGGCATCCGGGTCTCGCCGTCGCCGGCGCGCCTTGGAAAGACCTTGGTCGAAGTATTGAAGGGCTGACGGCCAGGCTGCGTCATGGTCGGCCTCGAGCCGACCATCTCATGACCAGCCAGGCTTAACAAAGAGATGCTCGGGCCTTGCCCGAGCATGACGGCAAGACGAAGCGGCAGGTTAGGAAGAAGGCAGGACGACCATGGCTCGCCAGGACATCAACGAGGCTCTCGCGCAGACGGGTTTCCTCTATGGCGGCAACGCGGCCTATATCGAGGACCTCTACGCCCGCTATCAGGCTGACCCCAAGTCGGTCGATCCGGAGTGGCAGGGCTTCTTCTCCGCGCTGAACGACGACAAGCAGGCGATCGTCGATAACGCCAAGGGCGCGTCCTGGAAGAAGCCGAACTGGCCGATCCCGGCCGGTGGCGAGCTGGTCTCGGCGCTCGACGGCAACTGGGCCGCGGTCGAGAAGGCGGTCGGCGAAAAGCTCGGCGCCAAGGCCAAGGCCGCCGGCGCGACACTGTCGGCTGCCGATGTTCAGCAGGCGACGCGCGACTCGGTGCGGGCGATCATGCTGATCCGCGCCTACCGCATGCGCGGCCATCTCCATGCCCAGCTCGATCCGCTGGGGATCGAGAGCCAGAAGGATCCGGAGGAGCTGTCGCCGGCCGCCTTCGGTTTCACCGAAGCCGATCTCGACCGCAAGATCTTCATCGACAACGTACTCGGCCTGGAGTTCGCCACCATCCGCGAGATGACGGCGATCCTGCAGCGGACCTATTGCCAGACGCTCGGCGTCGAGTTCATGCACATCTCCGATCCCGAGCAGAAGGCTTGGCTGCAGGAGCGGATCGAGGGACCGGACAAGGAGATCGCCTTCACCCGCGAGGGCAAGAAGGCGATCCTGAACAAGCTCGTCGAGGCCGAGGGCTTCGAGAAGTTCCTCGACCTCAAGTTCACCGGCACCAAGCGCTTCGGCCTCGACGGCGGCGAGTCGCTGATTCCGGCGCTGGAGCAGATCATCAAGCGCGGCGGCGCGCTCGGCGTGCGCGACATCGTCTTCGGCATGGCCCATCGCGGTCGCCTCAACGTGTTGACCCAGGTGCTGGGCAAGCCGCACCGCGCTTTGTTCCACGAATTCAAGGGTGGTTCCTTCGCCCCCGACGACGTCGAGGGCTCGGGCGACGTCAAGTACCATCTCGGTGCATCGTCGGACCGCGAGTTCGACGGCAACAATGTCCACGTCTCGCTGACCGCCAATCCTTCGCATCTCGAGATTGTCGACCCCGTCGTGCTCGGCAAGGTCCGCGCCAAGCAGGATCAGTTCGGCGATATCGTCGAGCGTTCCAAGGTGCTGCCGCTGCTGATCCATGGCGACGCTGCCTTCGCCGGCCAGGGTGTCGTGGCCGAGTGCCTCGGCCTGTCGGGCCTCAAGGGGCACCGCACCGGCGGCTCGCTGCACTTCATCATCAACAACCAGATCGGCTTCACCACCTATCCGCGCTATTCGCGCTCTTCGCCCTATCCGTCGGACGTGGCGAAGATGGTCGAGGCGCCGGTCTTCCATGTGAACGGCGATGACCCTGAGGCGGTGGTCTTCGCCTCCAAGATCGCGATCGAGTTCCGGCAGAAGTTCCACAAGCCGGTCGTGATCGACATGTTCTGCTACCGTCGCTTCGGCCATAACGAAGGCGACGAGCCGGGCTTCACCCAGCCGCTGATGTACCGCAAGATCCGCGGCCACAAGTCGACGCTGGAGCTCTACAGCGCCAAGCTCGAGGCCGAGGGCGTGATCAAGCCGGGCGAGCTCGACCAGATGCGCGCCGCCTGGAAGGACAGGCTCGAGGTCGAGTTCGACGCCGGCCAGGCCTTCAAGCCGAACAAGGCCGACTGGCTCGATGGCCGCTGGGCCGGCATGAAGGCGATCCGCGCCGACGAGGACGATCCGCGCCGCGGTGCCACCGGCGTGCCCGAAGCGGTGCTGAAGGAGATCACGCAGAAAATCACCGAGGTCCCGGAAGGCTTCAACGTCCACAAGACGATCCAGCGCTTCCTCGACAACCGCCGCAAGGCGGTCGAGAGCGGGCAGGGCATCGACTGGGCGACAGCGGAAGCGCTCGCCTTCGGCTCGCTCTTGCTCGACGGCAATCCCGTGCGCCTCTCCGGCCAGGATTGCGAGCGCGGCACCTTCTCACAGCGCCATTCCGTGCTGATCGATCAGGAGACCGAAGCCCGCCATACCTCGCTGAACAACATCCGCGAGGGTCAGGCGCGCTATGAGGTCATCAACTCGATGCTCTCGGAAGAGGCGGTGCTCGGTTTCGAATACGGCTATACCCTGTCGGAGCCGAACGCGCTGACGATGTGGGAGGCGCAGTTCGGCGATTTCGCCAATGGCGCGCAGGTGGTGTTCGACCAGTTCATCTCCTCGGGCGAGCGCAAGTGGCTGCGCATGTCGGGCCTGGTCTGCCTGCTGCCGCACGGCTATGAGGGCCAGGGTCCGGAGCACTCCTCGGCCCGCCTCGAGCGCTTCCTGCAGATGTGCGCCGAGGACAACATGCAGGTGGCGAACTGCTCGACCCCGGCGAGCTATTTCCACATCCTGCGCCGGCAGCTGAAGCGCGACTTCCGCAAGCCGCTGATCCTGATGACGCCGAAGTCGCTGCTGCGCCACAAGCGCTGCGTCTCCGACCTCAGCGAACTGGCCGAGGGCTCGAGCTTCCACCGCGTGCTGCACGACGATGCCGAGCGCGGCAAGTCGACCACCAAGCTGGTCAAGGATTCGAAGATCCGCCGCGTCGTGCTCTGCTCGGGCAAGGTCTATTTCGACCTGCTGGAAGAGCGCGAGAAGCGCGGTATCGACGATGTCTACCTGATGCGCGTCGAGCAGCTCTATCCGTTCCCGCTGAAGTCGCTGGCTCAGGAGCTGGCGCGCTTCAAGAGCGCCGATGTCGTCTGGTGCCAGGAAGAGCCGAAGAACCAGGGCTCCTGGACCTTCGTCGAACCCTATCTGGAATGGGTGCTGGGGCATGCCGGCTCGAAGTCGAAGCGGCCACGCTATGTCGGCCGCCCGGCTTCGGCCGCGACCGCGACCGGCCTGATGTCGAAGCACACTGCCCAGCTCAACGCTTTCCTGGACGAGACCTTCGCGGTCTGACCCTACGCCTGATCTAAAAGACACGAGAAGAGGCCTGACATGGCGACCGAAATCCGCGTTCCGACCCTCGGCGAATCCGTTTCCGAGGCCACCATCGGCAAGTGGTTCAAGAAGCCGGGCGACGCGGTGAAGGCGGACGAGCCTTTGGTCGAGCTCGAAACCGACAAGGTGACGCTCGAGGTCAACGCGCCGGCAGCCGGCGTGCTCGGCGAGATCGTCGCCAAGGAAGGCGAGACGGTCGGCGTCAGCGCATTGCTCGGCACCATCGCCGCCGGTGACGGCAAGGCCGCGGCCGCTCCGGCCAAGGCCGCCGAGGAGGCGCCGAAGCCGGTTGCGGCCGCCCCGGCACCGGCCGCCAGCGCGCCCGCGACCAAGGCCGCCGATTCCGGCCCGGCTGTTTCCCGCCTCGCCGCCGAAAGCGGCGTCGATCCGTCGAAGGTCGCGGCTTCTGGCAAGGATGGCCGCGTCACCAAGGGCGACATGCTCGCTGCGATCGCGACCGGCCCGGCCGTCGCCGCTGCGGCGCCCGCCGCCCCGGTTCAGGTCCGGGCGCCGTCGGCTCCGGACGATGCCTCGCGCGAAGAGCGCGTGAAGATGACGAAGCTGCGCCAGACCATCGCGCGCCGCCTCAAGGAAGCCCAGACCAACGCCGCGATGCTGACCACCTTCAACGAGGTGGACATGACCAACGTCATGGCGCTGCGCAACCAGTACAAGGACGTGTTCGAGAAGAAGCACGGCGTGAAGCTCGGCTTCATGGGCTTCTTCGTGAAGGCCTGCGTGCAGGCGCTGAAGGAGATCCCGGCCGTCAACGCCGAGATCGACGGCACCGACATCGTCTACAAGAACTACTACCACATCGGCGTCGCCGTCGGCACCGACAAGGGCCTGGTCGTGCCGGTGGTGCGCGATGCGGACGAGCTCTCCATCGCCGGCGTCGAGAAGAAGATCGGCGAGTTCGGCAGGAAGGCCCGCGACGGCGCCCTCAAGATCGAGGAGATGCAGGGCGGCACCTTCACCATCTCGAATGGCGGCGTCTACGGCTCGCTGATGTCGACCCCGATCCTGAACGCGCCGCAATCGGCGATCCTGGGCATGCACAAGATCCAGGAGCGGCCGATGGTGGTCGGCGGCCAAATCGTGATCCGCCCGATGATGTATCTTGCAGTCTCTTATGACCACCGCATCATCGATGGCAAGGAAGCCGTGACCTTCCTCGTCCGCGTCAAGGAAGGCCTGGAGGATCCCGCGCGCCTCGTGCTCGACCTCTGAGACCTGCCTAGATGGCGATCCCGGCACAGCTCGTCCCTGTTGGCCTCGCCGTTGCCGGCATCATCAACCTTTTGCCGACGATCGGCGTAGCCGGGGCCGGCTGGCTGCGCTCGCTCTATGGTTTCGAGATCGCCAGTCCCGATCTCGAAATCCTGCTGCGGCACCGTGCCGTCCTGTTCGGTCTCGTGGGCGTCTTGCTGCTGGTGGCCGCCGTCCGGCCCGGGCTGCGCGACGTGGCCGTGCTCGTCGCTGGTGCGAGCATGGCGAGCTTCATCGTGATCGCGCTCCTCGTCGGTGGCTATGGTCCCGCTATCAGGAAGGTCGTGATCGCCGACATCATCGGGCTCCTCGCCCTCGTGCCGGCGATGTTCGCGCGTTTGGCGCCGTCGCATCGATAGGATGGGGTGACGGAGTTGCCCACACAGTCCGACGTGATCGTTCGATCCGCCTAGGAGACGGAGCATGGCTTTCGGACCCAATCCGCCACCGATCCAGGCGCATATCTGCGTCAAGGGTGGCGAAGAGGCGATCGCCTTCTACGAGAAGGCTTTCGGCGCTGAGTGCACCTTCAAGGCGATGGCCGAGGACGGCAGGCGCGTGATGCACGCCAATCTCGCACTCTTCGGCAGCGAGGTGATGCTGCACGATGAATTTCCGGAGTTCGGTGGCGATGTCATGGCGCCGAGTTCACGTAGCGGCGCCAGCATCGCGATCAGCATCAACCTGCCGCAGCCGGCCGATGTCGATGCCGCCATCGCCATGGCGCAGGTTGCCGGCGCCAATGTCATCATGCCGCCAAGCGACGTGTTCTGGGGCGCCCGCTATGGCCGCCTGCGCGACCCATTCGGCCATGTCTGGGCCTTCAACGCGCCGCTGAGCGTGAGCCAGGAGCGCGGGTAGTGAGTAAGCGGCGACCGGATGTCGATCTCTGGCAGCTTTTCAAGGATGGGCGCAGCGGCGGGATTGCTTTCGGAGAAACGGATATTGCCGGGCTCCGTAAGGCACTTGGTGTACGAAAGTATGGATACCAAGGTCAATTGCCATTTTCTTCTTGGGTGCTGACGGCTGAGCAGGCAGAGTGCTATTTTCAAGGGCTGCCTCCTCATCTCTGGAGCGTCAAAATTCACCCTTCTTCTTGGTCGCTGTCGAGTGAGGCCGCCGAGTTGCTGGATGGCGAGGAGCCTTCGGGGGAATGTGCAGGACTTGCTCCCATCGCTTTGAATGGCAAGCCGTTGTCGCAATTTTCTACGATACGGCGACTATTCCAGAATTGTCCGGACGCCAAAAATCTGATTGTTAGGTGTAATGATGAGAAGATCTTAGAATTTTCTGTTGTAGAAGGCGGACGCTCGATTGTCTTTGGCTACAAAATTGAAATGCGAAAATTATCTTATCCGCTGTCAATTTTTGATTTCGATTATTTCCTTTACGCCGTTTGGATCTTTGATAACGGCGCCGATGCGACCTTGAGCGAAACCCTCCCAGAAGGCACTGAGACACGTGCCGATGTGTTCTCCCGTATCGCAAATGCACCTCTGCGAGACGCTTCCAATTCCGACAATTGAACAACTGATGGAAAGCACCATGTCCTACGATCTCGTCGTCATCGGAACCGGCCCCGGCGGCTATGTCTGCGCCATCCGCGCCGCCCAGCTCGGCCTCAAGGTCGCGGTGGTCGAGAAGCGCAAGACCCATGGCGGGACCTGCCTTAATGTTGGCTGCATCCCCTCCAAGGCGCTGCTGCACGCGTCCGAGATGTTCGACGAGGTAAGCCATACTTTCCCGAGCCTTGGCATCAGCGTCGGCAAGCCGAAGCTCGACCTGAAGCAGATGCTGGTCCACAAGCAGGAGACGATCGACGCCAATGTGAACGGCGTCGCCTTCCTGCTGAAGAAGAACAAGATCGAGCCGTTCCACGGCACGGCCTCGATCCCGGCCGCCGGCAAGGTCGTCGTCACCGGTGATGATGGCAAGACGCAGGAGCTCGCGACCAAGAACATCGTCATCGCCACCGGTTCCGAATCGGCGGCGCTGCCGGGCGTCACGACCGACGAGAAGACAGTCGTGACTTCGACCGGTGCGCTCGAGCTTACCTCCGTACCGAAGGAACTGCTGGTTGTCGGTGCCGGCGTGATCGGCCTGGAGATCGGCTCGGTCTGGGCCCGGCTGGGCGCGAAGGTCACGGTCGTCGAGTTCCTCGACCGCATCCTGCCCGGCATGGACGATGAGATCGCCAAGCAGTTCCAGCGCATCCTGCAGAAGCAGGGCTTCACCTTCCATCTCGGCTCGAAGGTCACCAAGGTCGACGTGGCCAAGAAGGGTGGCGCCACCGTGACTGTCGAACCCGCCGCCGGTGGCGAGGCCAGGACGATCAACACCGACATCGTGCTGGTCGCGATCGGCCGCCGCCCGAATACCGACGGGCTCGGGCTCGACAAGGCCGGCGTCGCGACGGAGCGCGGCCGCGTCATCATCGACGACCACTTCAAGACCAATGTCGATGGCATCTACGCGATCGGCGACGTGGTGCGCGGGCCGATGCTGGCGCACAAGGCCGAGGATGAGGGTGTCGCCGTTGCCGAGATCCTCGCCGGCAAGCATGGCCATGTGAACTACGACGCCATTCCCGGCATCGTCTACACCGCCCCCGAGGTCGCCGCGATCGGCAAGACCGAGGAAGAGCTGAAGGCTGCGGGCATCGCCTACAAGGTCGGCAAGTTCCCGTTCACGGCCAATGGCCGGGCACGGGCGATGCGGCACACCGACGGCTTCGTGAAATTCCTCGCCGATGCGACGACCGACCGCGTGCTCGGTTGCCACATCATCGGCCCGCATGCCGGCGACCTGATCGCCGAGGTGACGGTGCTGATGGAGTTTGGCGGCTCGGCCGAAGACCTCGCCCGCACCTGCCACGCCCATCCGACGCTGGCCGAGGCGGTCAAGGAAGCGGCGCTCGCCGTCGACAAGCGCCCGATCCATATGTGAGCGGAGGCTAATGCGTCATTCTCGGGCGGCGCTCAGCGCCGACCCGAGAATCTCGCGCAGGATAGGGCGCCATCTCGTCCTGAGATGGTCGGGGCAAGCCCGACCATGACGAAGCTTACGAACCCCGCCGCGCGCGATAGGCGGTCAGCGTGTTGCGCAGCAGGCAGGCGATCGTCATCGGGCCGACGCCGCCTGGGACCGGCGTGATTGCGCCGGCAACCTCCACTGCTTCGGCATAGTCGACATCGCCGGCGAGCTTGCCATCGGGCATGCGGTTGATGCCGACATCGATCACGGTGGCGCCCGGCTTGATCCAGTCGCCCTTGACCATGCGCGGCCGGCCGACTGCGGCGACGACGATGTCGGCGCGCTTCACCACGGCCGGGAGGTCGCGCGTGCGCGAATGGGCGATGGTGACGGTGCAGTCGGCCTGCAGCAGCAGCTGCGCCACCGGACGACCGACCAGCTCCGAGCGACCGATGACGACCGCTTCCAGCCCCGACAGTGAAGGCAGTACCTGCTTCAATAGCAGCATGCAGCCGAGCGGCGTGCAGGGCACGAGGCCGTTCTTGCCGCCGGCGAGCAGGCCGGCATTGATCGGGTGCAGGCCGTCGACATCCTTGGCCGGATCGATCGCGTCGATGATGCGGCCGGTGTCGATATGCTTGGGCAGCGGCAGCTGGACGAGAATACCGTCGACGCCGTCATCGGTGTTCAGTTCGGCGATCTTGGCTAGCAGCGCCGCTTCGGTCGTCTCGGCTGGCAGGCGGTGGGCGACCGAATTCATCCCGATCTCGGCCGCGAGCTTCTCCTTGGAGGCGACATAGACCTTGCTGGCCGGGTCCTCGCCGACGAGCACGACGTGCAGGCCGGGAGCGGGCTTGCCGGCTGCCTTGAGTGCCGCGACCTCGCGGCCGATCTCGGCGCGCAGCTCTGCCGCCGCCGCCTTGCCATCGATGATGCGTGCCGTCATGACCAGCTCCGTCCTGCGCATTCGAGCGGTCCTCATGCTGCATCGCGGCGCAACGAACAAGTACCGCCGCCGTCCTGACTGCGGTGCGGGCGGGGATGCCGTCGGTGCCGCTTGATCGTGGCGCGGCGAGCCAGCATGGTCGGCAGGTGATTCAGAAGGCAGCGTGCAAGCCGGAGACAGCGACGTGACCACCGGCTTTGCCGCCATTCCCAACTCCGCCCGATACTGGATAACCGGGGGGCGCTGCCCGGTCGCGCTGATCGGAGTTCCCGAGTCGGAGTACACCGTAGATGATGAAGGGCTCGCAAGGGTCGATCTGCTGATCGAAGACGGGCGGATCTCCGCCATCGAGCCTGGCTGGTGGCCGCCTAGTCTCGATCACGAAGGGCAGATCGACTCCTTCTACCATCTCGACGGCGGCATCGTGCTGCCGCGGCTGGTCGACGTCCACACCCATCTCGACAAGGGCCATATCTGGCCGCGCCGGCCCAATCCGGACGGCAGCTTCATGGGTGCGCTGAGTGCAGTCGCGGCCGATCGCGAGGCGAACTGGTCTGCTGAAGACGTGCGGGCGCGCATGGAGTTTGGCCTGCGCTGCGCCCATGCCCATGGCACGGCGGCGATCCGCACTCATCTCGACTCGCTCGGCAAGCAGATCGGTATCTCCTGGCCGGTCTATGCCGAATTGCGCGCCGAATGGGCCGGGCGAATCGCGTTGCAGGCGTCGCCGCTGTTCGGCATCGACGCCGTCGCCGATCCCGAGCATATGCAGGCGATTACGAAGGCCGTGACGACCCATGGCGACAGGCTGCTCGGCGCCGTCACCTATATGGTGCCGGAGCTCGACACCGCGCTCGATACGCTGTTCCGGACCGCGATCGAGCACGGCTTCGATCTCGACTTCCATGTCGACGAGACCAACGATCCCGCGGCGCGCTCGCTCGAGCACATCGCCGACGCGGCCCTGCGCCATCGCTTCGAGGGTAGGATCCTGGCCGGCCATTGCTGCTCGCTCTCGCTGCAGCAGCCGCAGGACGAGGCGCGGATCATCGGCAAGGTCAGGGAGGCCGGCATTGCCGTGGTCTCGCTGCCGATGTGCAACATGTATCTGCAGGACCGCCAGCGCGGTCGCACGCCGCGCTGGCGCGGCGTCACGGCGCTGCACGAGCTCAAGGCGGCCGGCGTGCCGGTGATGATCGCCTCCGACAACACGCGCGACCCGTTCTACGCCTATGGCGATCTCGACCTGGTCGAGACGCTGCGCGAGGGCACCCGCATTCTCCAGCTCGACCATTCCGACCGGGACTGGACGAGGGCGGTTGCGACAGCGCCGGCCGAGCTGATGGGGCTTTCCAGTGCTGGCCGCCTCGTGCCTGGCGGCCCTGCCGACCTGATCCTGACGCGCGCCCGCGACTGGACCGAATTCTTCGCCAGGCCGCAGGCCGACCGGACCGTACTGGTCAATGGCCGTACCATCGACCGCACCTTGCCCGATTATCGCGAACTCGATCACCTCATGAGCCGCTCCGCATGACCGTACGCTACGACATCGACGCCCTGAAGCGCCGCCTGAACGGCATCCGCACCGAGGACAATCCGGCGCTGGTCAAGCAGAAGAGCCGCGACTTCTTCTGGTACTCGCCGAAGCTGAAGCGCCAGCTCGATCATGTCGTCGCCGACATCATCGTTTCACCGACCAGCGAAGCGCAGGTGCTGGAGACGCTTTCGGCGGCACATGCGCTCGGCATTCCCGTGACGCCGCGCGGCACCGGCACGGGCAATTACGGCCAGGCCATGCCGCTCTCGGGCGGCATCGTGCTCGACCTCTCCGGCTTCAACAAGGTGACGAGCATCGAGGCCGGGCGCTATGTCGCCGAGCCCGGCGCGGTGCTGGCCAAGATCGACCAGGAGACGCGCGCCCATTCGCGCCAGGAGATCAGGCTGCACCCCTCGACCTATCACACCGCTTCGGTCGGCGGCTTCATCGCCGGCGGCTCCGGCGGCGTCGGCTCGATCAAATGGGGCGGCCTGCGCGACTGGGGCAACATCATCTCGCTGCGCGTCGCGACCATGGAAGGCACACCGCGGATCCTCGAGCTCCAGGGCGAGGACCTGCACAAGGTCGCCCATGCCTACGGCACCAACGGCATCATCACTCAGGTCGAGATGCCGCTCGGCCCGGCCTATGCCTGGGTTGACGTCATCCTCGGCTTTGACGAGTTGCGCGCCGCGACCGAGTTCGCCAACGCCCTCGGCGAGCAGGACGGGCTGGCGCTGAAGAACCTCGCCGTGGTCGCCGCTCCCGCGCCGCACGACTATTTCCTGCGCCACAGGAAGTTCCTCCCGCGCGACAGCCATTGCGTGATGGTCATGGTCGCCGACTTCGCGGTCGAGTCGATGCTCGCCTTCGCCCGCCGCTTCGGCGGCTCGCAAGTGCTGATGCGCTCCGACAAACTGACGGCCGAGGAGGCGAAGGGGCTGCCGCCTACCTTCGAACTCGGCTGGAACCACACCACCTTGCGGGCGCTGCGGGTCGATCCGTCGATCACCTATCTGCAGGTGCTCTACCCCTTCCCGAACCAGGTCGAGCTGGTCGACAAGATCCATGCCCGCTTCGGCGACGAGGTGACCTGCCATCTCGAATTCGTCCGCTTCGACGGAAAGATCACCTGCTTCGGCCTGCCGCTGGTGCGCTTCACCAGTGAGGAGCGGCTGGAGGAGATCATGGCGATCCATGAGGAGATGGGGGCACCGATCTTCAACCCGCATCGCTACACGCTGGAGGAGGGCGGGATGAAGCAGACCGACGAGGTCCAGCTCGCCTTCAAGCGCGAGGCCGATCCGCAGGGGCTGCTCAACCCCGGCAAGATGATTGCCTGGGAGGACCCCAATTACGACTACCGCTCGGGCAAGACCTTCCTGTTCAAGGCTCTCGGCGAAGCCGGCGTCGGCGCCTGAGCCGATCGATGCGCGCGCTCGTCCTCTATGCCCATCCCGATCCCAAGAGCTTCGGGGCGGCGGTGCATGAGACACTCGTCTCCAGCCTGCGCCGTGCCGGGCACGAGGTCGACGATTGCGACCTCTATGCCGAGGGCTTCGATCCGGTGCTGAGCCGCGAGGAACGGGTCGGCTATCATGATCTCGCCAGCAATCGAAATTCAGTAGCCGGCTATGTCGAGCGCTTATTGCAGGCTGAGGCGCTGTTCCTCTGCTTCCCGGTCTGGAACTATGGCTATCCGGCGATCATGAAGGGCTATTTCGATCGTGTCTTCCTGCCGGGCGTTTCGTTCAAGCTGGTCGACGGCTCGATCCGTCCGAATCTCTGGAATATTCGCCGGCTGATGACGGTGACGAGCTATGGCGGCTCGCGCTGGCGCACCTTCCTGATGGGCGATCCACCGCGCCGGCAGATCAAGCGCGGCTTGCGGGCGGTGTGCCACCCGGCGGCGCGGGTCTCCTATCTCGCGCATTACGACATGAACCGCTCGACACCGCAGAGCCGCGCAGCCTTTCTCGCCAGGGTCGAGCAGGAAATCGCACGGATTCAAGAGCCTGTCTGACAATTGTCATCGGCTTGTCATGAAGGCAGGCGATTGCACAGCCGGCGAAAAGTATCCGCAACCTTTTCCAAGGGCCGGCTCATGACCAAGTCCCTCGAAAAAAGCGTCGGCCGTGCCTTGCTGGTGACGGCGCGGCTACACAGGGCACGGATGGGCGAGCGGCTCAACGCGCTCGGGCTCTTCCCGGGCCAGGAGCAGGCCCTGAAATCTTTGCAGAGCTCACCGATGACGATGGGTGAACTCGCAACGCTGCTGCGGGTCAAGCCGCCTACGGTCTCCAAGACGATCGGCCGGCTCTCGCTGCAGGGGCTGGTGACGCGCGAGGGCGGCGGCCGCGACGGCCGGCTGGTGCAGGTGGCGCTGACCGAGAACGGCCAGAAGACCGCCTCGGCGCTTGATGCGGTCTGGAATCAGGTCGAGGAAGAGCTGCTCGAAAAGCTCGACGCCAAGGAGCGCAAGCAATTGCGCAAATTGCTGCGCAAGGCGTCGAAAGGCCTGTCCAAGGCGGGGGCCGATGTCGACGAGGCCGATGACGAGGCCGAGGACGCGGCCTGAGGCTGAACGCGCCAATGGCATGACTCGCATGCGCTGGCGGGCTGGTTTCAAGTCTTAAATCGGTTCATTGATAGCTCGTCATTCCTCCAGAGCATGACGAGACGCTCAGCCTTGTCGGCCGCTCCCGCTCCGCTTCCGGATACGCGCCGGACACGCCTGACCGCCATCGCCCTGATGAGCGGGGCGATCATCTGCTTTTCCTTGCTCGACAGCTGCGCAAAATGGCTCGGCGGGACGATGCACCCGATGCAGGTGGTCCTGGCGCGCTATCTGGTCAGCGTCGCCCTGGTCTCGCTTCTGCTCAACCCCTGGAGTCACCCGGGCATCACCCGCACCAAGCGACCCTGGCTGCAGGGCTTCCGTTCGCTGCTGCTGCTCGGCTCGACCGCGCTCAACTTCGTCGCCCTGCAATATCTGCAGCTCGCCGAAACCGTCTCGATCATGTTCGCCGCGCCTTTGCTGGTCGCGCTGCTGGCAGGGCCGCTGCTCGGGGAGTGGGCCGGCCCGCGCCGACTGATCGCGATCGGCGTCGGTTTCCTCGGCGTGCTGGTGGTGACACGGCCAGGTTTGGGGGGTCTGCATCCGGCGGCCTTGCTCAGCGTCTGCGGCTGCTTCTGCTATGCCTTCTATAGTCTGTCGACGCGAATGCTGGCTTCCAGCGATTCGCCGCAGACGACGATGTTCTATTCCGGCATCGGCGGGGTGGTGATCATGCTGCCGTTGCTGCCGCTGTACTGGTCATGGCCGCCGGATTGGCAGAGCTGGCTGCTGATGTGCGGCACCGGCTTCTTTGGCGCGCTCGGCCACTGGCTCTTGATCCTGGCGCATCAGCGCGCCCCGGCGACGATCCTGGCGCCGTTCATCTATTCCCAGATCGTCTGGATGATCCTGCTCGGCTGGTTCGTCTTCGGCCAGATCCCCGACCGCTTCACCTTCATCGGCGCCGCGATCGTCATCGCTTCCGGGCTCTACCTGCTCTATCGCGAGCGCATCCGGCACGTGCCGGAAGGCTCGGCCCGGTTGGATTGACCCGGCACGGTCCTTGAAGCCTCCACCCGTGGATGGAGGCCATGATGACGGTTTTGCACCGCAACTGGCTATCGGCGGCTCCGTTCGGCACAGTTGTGGTCCGGGCGTGTCTTGCTATGGAACGCGCACGGGCGTCAGCCGAGCGTGACCTTGCTCTGCCCGGCGACGAAGTCAGAGAGCATCGGCACATAGTCCTCGCCTTTGCCGCTCGCGACGGCCGCCGCATAGACGTTCTTGACCGCGCCGCCGACCGGATTCGGGACCCCGGCCGCATTGGCCAGGCTCTCCAGATAGCGGACGTCCTTCAGGGCATTGGAGAGCGTGAACTTGTGGGCGTCGCGGTCGCGCTCCAGCACGTACTTCATGAAGGTCTGGTAGAAGCCGCACTCCATGCGCCCACCGGTGATGACGCTGTCGAAGGTCTGCGGGGAGATGCCGACCTTTTGCGCCAGAGTGAGCGCCTCGGCATAGATCGCGCCGTAGCCGAGGGAGAGGAAGTTGTTGAGCAGCTTCATCTTGTGGCCGTCGCCGACCGGGCCGAGATGCACGATCTTCTGGGCCCAGGCCTCGCAGACCGGGCGAATGCGCTCGAAAACCGCGCTGTCGGCGCCAATCATCGTCGAGAGTTGACCGAGCTTCGCTTGGGCGGGGGTTCCGCCGAGCGGGGCGTCGCAGAGGTGCAGGCCGATGGCAGAAAGCCGCTCCGCCAGAGCGATCGTGGAGACCGGGTCGGAGGTCGAGCAATCGACGATGACCGTGCCGGGCCTTGCGCCGGCGGCGATGCCGTCGGGGCCGTTGATCACCTGCTCGACCTGCGGAGAGCCGGTGACGCAGAGGAAGATGATGCTGGCCTTCCCGGCGAGCTCCTTCGGCGTGGCGGCTTCCGCGGCGCCTGCCGCCTTCAATTCCTCGACCGGCTTGCGATTGCGATGGCCCATGACGGTGAGAGGGAAGCCCTTGGCGAGAATGCAGCTCGCCATGCCCTGGCCCATGTAACCAACGCCGATGAAGCCGATCGATTCTTTAGTCGCGCTCATCTTCAGTTTCTCCGAATTCTATGAGATGGAAAAAGGCAATGCGGAACGATTTGGCCAAGAACTGGTTGAATGCATCGGCTTCGAGGCTTCAGGAGAAGCGATTGATGGCGAATGATGGACACTCGCGCGATCCCTCGGGGGCAGGGAAGGCGGGTGTAAGACCCGGTGGCCGGGGCCGCGTTACCTTGCAGATCATCGCCGATCGGCTGGAGGTCTCGACAGCGACCGTCTCGCTCGCTTTGCGCGAGAGCCCGTTGGTCGCCGACGGCACGCGCCTGCGCGTACAGCAGATCGCGCGAGAGATGGGCTACAGCTACAACCGCAGCGCGGCATCGCTGCGCACCGACCGGACCAATATCCTCGGCGTCGGCTTCCACGACATCACCAACCCGTACTTCGCCGAGCTGCTCGCCGCGATCGAGGAAACGGCGACGGCGCATGGTCGCTCGATCCTGCTCGGCACCTATGCCGAGAATCTCGAACGGCAGGATCGCGTCCTCAACACGCTCAAGGAATACCGCCCCGACGGCATGATCATCTGCCCGGCCGGCGGCACCACGGCCGAGACGCTGCAGCATCTGATGGCGGCACAGGTGCCGCTGGTGCAGCTCTCGCGCGAGATTCCCGGCATCGGGCTCGACTTCGTCGGCTCGGACGACCGGCATGGCACCGTGCTCGCGGTCGAGCATCTGCTCGGCCTCGGCCATCGCCGCATCGCCTTCCTTGGCGAAAGTCCGCTGATCTCGACCGGCCGCAACCGCTATCGCGGCTATTGCGAGACGCTGGCCAAGCACGGCCTGCCGCTCGATCCTTCGATCGTCTATTCGGCCTATGGCACGCGCGAGAACGGGCTGAAGGGCGTCCAGAAGGTGCTCGACGCTGCGAATCCGCCGACCGCTGCGGTCTGCTTCAACGATCTCACAGCCTTCGGAGCGATGCTCGGCCTGCGCCATCGCGGAATGGAGGCCGGCGCGGACTTCTCGATCATCGGCTGCGACGATGTCCAGGAAGCGTCGCAATGGTACCCGGCACTGACGACCCTGAAGAACTTCCAGGACGATATGGGGCGCAGGTCGGCAGAGATGCTGCTCCGCCGCATCGCTGACCCGTCGGCGCCGCCGGAGCGTGCGCTGCTGACGCCGGAGCTGGTCGTGCGCGGGACGACGGCGCCGCCGAAGGTGCGGCACTGAGGCTGGGACAGGTCCGAGCTTCTCCGAAGCACGGAGATGTCCCAGGCTTTTGTTTTGACGCATTTTCTTCACGCGAACCGGTGCCCACTTCGCTCGAAAATGCTTTGGCTCAGGCATCATTGTCCGGCTTGCGGTTCAGCGCCCGATAGGCGCGCACCACATGCGAGTCGTCGCGCCCGCCATGGCCGAGGCCCGAGGCGGCCAGGAACATCTGGTGCGCGGCCGCGGCGAGCGGCAGGGCCGCCTTGGCGGCGCGGCCGGCATCGAGGACGATGCCGAGGTCCTTGACGAAGATGTCGACGGCGCTGGCGACCGGCGGCTCGTCCTCGAGCATGCGCGGGCCGCGGTCTTTCAGCATCCAGGATGAGGCGGCGGAGCCGCCCATGATCTCGAACAGCAGGGCGCCGTCGATGCCGGCCTTTTGCGCCAGCGAGAGCGCCTCTGCCGCGACCGCGATATGGACGCCGCAGAGCAGCTGGTTGACGGTCTTTACCGTCGCACCCTGACCCGGTTTCTCGCCGACATGGAAGACCTTGTCGCCCATGGCGTCGAGTGCGGGCTTGGCCTTGGCGAAGCTCTCCGTGGGGGCTCCGACCATGATGGTCAGCGTGCCGCCTTGCGCGCCCTTCACGCCGCCGGAGACCGGCGCGTCGACGAAATGCCGGCCGGTCTTGGTCACGGCTTCGGCGATGGCCTCGACCTCGCCGGGCGGACAGGTCGCCATCAGGATGACGGTCGCACCCGAAGCCAGCGCAGCGAGCGCGCCGGCGTCGAACAGGACCGAGCGGGCCTGTGCGGCGTTCACCACCATCAGGACGAGCGTCTCGGCTCCTTCAGCCGCTGCGGCGGCGCTATCGGTAGCCTGGCCGCCGGCGGCTACGAGCGCAGCGCGGGCGCTTTCGCGCATGTCGAAACCGGTGACGCGGAACTGGCGCTTGACGAGGTTCTCGGCCATCGGTGCGCCCATGGCGCCGAGCCCGACGAAGGCGATGGAAGTCACAACGATTTGCCTTGGTTGGAAGGCGGGCGGCCTGGCCGCCCGCCGGGAGCTATTCCTTCACCGCACCCGTCATCGAGGCGACGTAGTAGTCGACGAAGAACGAATAGAGGATCGCGACCGGGATCGAGCCGAGCAGCGCACCGGCCATCAGCGAGCCCCAATGGTAGACGTCGCCCTCGACGAGCTGGGTCAGCACCGCCACCGGCACGGTCTTCTTCTCCGCTGACTGGATGAAGGCGAGCGCGTAGATGAATTCGTTCCAGGACAGGGTGAAGGCGAAGATGCCGGCCGAGATCAGCCCCGGCAGCGCCAGCGGCAGGGTGATCTTCCAGAGCGTCTGCAGCCTCGTCGCGCCGTCGATCATGGCGCATTCCTCGAGCTCATAGGGGATCGACTTGAAGTAGCCGATCAGGAGCCAGGTGCAGAACGGGATCAGGAAGGTCGGATAGGTCAGGATCAGCGCGAGCTGCGAGTCGTACAGCCCGAACTGGAAGATCAGCGTCGCCAGCGGGATGAACAGGATCGAGGGCGGCACCAGATAGGCCAGGTAGATGGCAAGGCCGACATAGTTCGAGCCCTTGAACTTCAGGCGCTGGATCGCATAGGCGGCGAGCACGCTGGCGAAGAGCGAGAGCGCGGTCGCGACCGTCGCGACCGTCATCGTCGTCAGCAGCCATTGCGGATAGTCGGTCTGGAACAGCAGCTTGTTGATGTTGTCGAGCGTCGGCGACTTCACCCAGAACGGATTGTTGTTCTTGTAGTCGAGCAGCTCGCCATTCGGTTTGATCGCCGTGATCGCCATCCAGTAGAACGGGAACAGCAGCACGATCACGAAGAGCGAGAGCGGCAGATAAAGCGTGATGAAGCGGCGCGGTCCCGAGGACCAGTCGATTACGCCGGCCCTCTCCTTGTCGACGAGATGCGGGCGTGGAGCAGGGGCGGCTTGATCAGTCATTGTCTTCTCCCTGCTGCCATTTGCGGCGGGCGAGCGCGAAATAGCTGAACAGCGTCGCCATCACGAGGAAGGGGATCATCGCCACCGCGATCGCAGCGCCCTCGCCGAGCTGGCCGCCGGGGATGCCGCGCTGGAAGGCGAGGGTCGCCATCAGGTGCGTCGAGTTGATCGGGCCGCCACGGGTGATGGCGTAGACGAGCTGGAAGTCGGTGAAGGTGAACAGCACCGAGAAGGTCAGCACGATCGCCAGGATCGGCATCAGCATCGGCAAGGTGACGTGCCGGAAGCGCTGCCAGGCATTGGCGCCGTCGAGCATCGCTGCCTCGTAGAGCGCCGGCGAGATGGTCTGCAGGCCGGCGAGCAGCGAGATTGCGACGAAGGGGATGCCGCGCCAGACATTGGCGGCGATCAGCGACCAGCGCGCCGGCCAAGGCGAGCCGAGGAAGTCGATATAGGTGTCGCGCCAGCCGAGCACGTCGACCAACACATAGGAAATGATCGAGAACTGCGGATCATAGATCCACCAGAAGGCGATCGCCGAGAGCACCGTCGGCACGATCCACGGGACCAGGATCAACGCGCGCAACAGCGACTTGAACGGCAGATGGTTGTTGAGCAGGAGCGCCAGCCAGAGGCCGAGCCCGAATTTCCCGGCGGTCGCGACGCTGGTATAGAGCAACGTGTTCCAGACCGAGGTGATGAAGACCGGGTCGTGCCAGAGCGACTCGAAGTTCTCGAAGCCGATGAAGACGCCGCTGCGGCCGATGCGCGTATCGGTGAAGGCGAGCCAGATGCCGAGGCCGAGCGGATAGCTCAGGAAGACCAATAGCAGGCCGAGTGCCGGCAGCAGGCAAATGAAGATCAGAAATGGCTTGTAGTCGAACAGCCTCACCAGCCAGCTCTGCTCGGGCTGGGTGGTCGGCCGGGCCTCCGCCGCAATGGTCATGGCGCTTTATCCCGTGATGGAGCCGCGCCGCCGGACAAACCGGCGGCGCGGTGTCGACGGATCAGGTGCGGTAGTAGCGCTTGGCGCGGCGCTCGGCTTCGGCGGCCGCCTGCTCGGGCGTCGCCTGGCCGGCGCAGACGGACGCGACCATCTGGACCATGACGTACTCGGCGTTGACAGTGCCGGCCGCCTCGGTAATCGCGCCCTTGTAGCCGCTCCAGAGAGCCCGCTCCCAGGTGTCGCGATAGACCAGGATCTTGGGATCGCTCTCCCAGACCTTGCTCTGTGCATAGCCCTTGAGCGGCTGGGTCCAGTAGCCGAAGCAGCCGGTCAGCCACTTGTCGTACTGCTCCTTCTCCATCATGAAGCGGAGATATTCCTTGGCCGCATTCGGGAACTTGGTGTGCTTGAACACCATGGCGTTGATCACCAGCGCCGTCTCGGTCGGCCGCCCGACACCGGCGCCGACCGGCATCGGCGCATGGTTGAGGTCCTTGCCGATCTCGGCGGTCTTCTCGTCCTTCGAGTTCTTGATCGAGAAGTAGAGCGAGACGCCGTTCTGGGTCAGGCCGATTTCACCGGCGGTCAGCGCCTTGTTGTTGCTGATGTCGAGCCAGGAGAGCGTGCCCGGGATGAAGGTCTCGTAGAGCGCCTTGGCGTATTTCAGCGCCTCGATCGTCTCCTTGCTGTTGATCGCGACCTTGTTGTTCTCGTCGACCATGTAGCCGCCATGCGACCAGACCAGCCAGTTGCAGAACGAGTTGCCGTCGCCGACGGCGTTGCCGAGGGCGAAGCCGGGGGGATGGCCATTGGCCTTGAGCTTGCGGCAGAGGTCGAGGAAGCCGGCATGATCCTTCGGGAAGCTGCTGAAGCCCGCTTCCTTGACCCAGGATTCGCGATAGACCGCCGGACCGCCGGAGCCGCCCATGGGGATCGAGATCCACTGGTTGGTCTTGTCCTTCTTGCCGTATTTCTCGGCGACCGGGTACCAGCCGCCATATTTCTTGCCGAGGTCCTCGGCGACCTGGGTGAGGTCGATCAGCTTGTCGGCGAAGATGTGCGGATCATCGGCCCAGCCGACGACGACGTCGGGGCCGGCGCCGGTGTTGGCGGTGACGGCGGTTTGCGGGCGCAGATCCTCCCAGCTGGCATAGTCGACGCGGACCTGGACGCCGGTCGCCTTGGTGAAGGCCTCGGTGTTCTCGTTGAAGATCGTCTGGTCGGGATCGACGAACTTGGTCGGACGCAGCACGCGCAGCGTCGCGCCCTTCTCGATATTGGCGGTCTGGGCGATCGACGGCGCGGCAAGGGTGGCGCCGGCGGCGAGACCCGCGCCGCCAATCAATACGTCACGTCTGGAAATGCTCATCGCTTGTCTCCTCCGGGTTGTCGCGAGGCCCTGCATGGGAGCCTCGTCGGATATTGTAGGCAGTACGGGGGGCGGGCCGCCGGGGTGTTCCCCGTGCGGCCCTCCGCGGGAGTTCAGATACGCTTGCTCGTCGCGGCGTCGAAGAGATGGGTCACCGAGGTGTCGGGCCGGATATTGATGGTTTCGCCGGGCTTGGCAGTGATGCGCTCGCGGAAGATGCAGGTCAGGTCCTGGCCGCCGCAGCGGACGACGACCTGCGTTTCCGAACCCATCGGCTCGATGACCACGACCTCGGCCGGCAGGCCGGCAGGGTCGAGAATGAGATGTTCGGGGCGGATGCCCAGCACGGCCGCCCGGTCGTTCGAATCGGTGGGGTGCTTGCCGATCGGCCAGATCACGCCACCTTCGGTCTCGAAGCCATTGGCGCGGATCGTGCCCTTCAGCAGGTTCATCGACGGCGAGCCGATGAAGGCGGCGACGAAGAGGTTGGCGGGATTGTCGTAGAGATCGAGCGGCGCGCCCATCTGCTCGACGATGCCGTCATGCATCACGACGATCTTGTCGGCCATGGTCATGGCCTCGATCTGGTCGTGGGTAACGTAGACCGTGGTGGTCTTGAGGCGCTGATGCAGCTCCTTGATCTCGGTCCGCATCTGCACGCGCAGCTTGGCGTCGAGGTTCGAAAGTGGCTCGTCGAACAGGAAGACCTGCGGATCGCGCACGATGGCGCGGCCCATGGCGACGCGCTGACGCTGGCCGCCCGAAAGCTGGCGCGGAAAGCGGTCGAGCAGATTGGTCAGGCCGAGAATGCCGGCGGCCTTGCTGACACGCTCGTCGATCTCGGCTTTCGGCGCCTTCCGCAGCTTCATCGAGAAGGCCATGTTGTCGGCCACCGTCATATGCGGATAGAGCGCATAATTCTGGAAGACCATGGCGATGTCGCGCTCTTTCGGCGGCACGTCGTTGACGACGCGCGAGCCGATCCGGATCTCGCCGCCCGAGATGTTCTCGAGGCCGGCGATCATGCGCAGCAGGGTCGATTTCCCGCAGCCCGAAGGGCCGACCAGGATGACGAATTCGCCATCGTTGATGTCGATGTCGACGCCGTGAATGACTTGCGTCGAGCCATAGGCCTTGCGCACGTCGGCAATCTGGACGGATGCCATCTTTGGTTTCTCTCCCGCTCTTTAGGTTGCCTCGGGGTGCCTGACACAATCCCCGCCGGCGGCGTTGCAGACCATCGGCTTCTGACGGCCGATCGAAACGAGGCCGCGCAATTCAGGCGAGCCGCCTGTTGCGTCAACCTCGTTCCGGGATAAAGTCATACGATAGAAACGGGCGTGTCAAGCGCCGGGCAGGCAGCGGGACGACCTCTCCGACGCCGCCGATCACGGAGGAAAAAGCGCGGTTCGATGCAGCTCCATGTCCATGCACGCGCGACGAGGCTCAATCCAGACCGGCTCTTCGGCCAGGTGGCGCAGAGGCTCGCGGTCGCGATCATCACCGGAGCGTCGCCGGCCGGCGCATTGCTGCCGAACGAGGACGATCTGAAGGACGAGATTTCGGTCTCCCGTACCGCCTATCGCGAGGCGGTCAAGTTCCTGAGCGGCAAGGGGCTGGTCGAGGCCAAGCCGAAAAGTGGTACGCGGGTGGCGCCGCGAGAGGCCTGGAACCTGCTCGACCCCGACGTGCTGGCCTGGCATTTCAAGGCCGACCCGAATGAGAAATTCATCCGAGATCTGTTTGAGCTTCGGCTTTTCGTCGAGCCGAGTGCAGCGCGGCTGGCGGCGCAGCGACGCGAGGCTGCTGATCTGCGCCGGATCGAGGCGGCCTTTCGCGGCATGGCCGAGAACCCGCCCTATGCCGAGCCGACCGTCAATGCCGATCTCGCCTTCCACGAGGCGATTTTCGCCGCGACCCGCAACCCGCCGCTGCAATGCCTCGCGCCAGCCGTCTGCGCGACGATCCAGTGGTCGCTGTTTCTCAAGGCTCCGGACGACCAGTTCTTCTTCACCGCGTCATTGATCGATCACGAACGCGTTCTCGATGCGATCGTGCAGCGCGACGGCGATCTCGCCGCAGCGCGGATGAGCGGACTGGTGATCGACAGTCTGAACAGCACTTTGGGTCTGCTCGCGGCGCGAGCGCAGGCGGAAGCGTCGAAAAGCGCGTGATTAAGTCATACTATATCGGGCTGAATCGACAGCCGAGCCGGGATGTCATAACCGGCTCTGCAAGCAGCTCCTGCTTGCGCGCCTGGGAATTCCCCGGTGGCATCCGAGCGGCTAGGGTTGATCTAATCGTTTTAAGAATTTGAAATCAAGCCAGCAGGCGTTCCACGAAAGCAGGGCCATGACCGCGCAGAGCAAGATCGAGATCATCATGACCGGGCCGCTGATGGCCTATGCCGCCGACCAGCTGAAGGCGCGCTTCACCGTGCACGAGCTCTGGAAGGAGCAGGATCGCCCGGCGGCGCTGGCCGCCGTGAAGGATCGCGTCCGCGGCGTCGCCGGCGGCGGCGCGCATGTGCGCATCGACGATGCGCTGTTCGACGCCTTGCCCAAGCTCGAGGTCGTCTCGAATTTCGGCGTCGGCTACGACAATGTCGATGCCGTCGCCGCTGGCAAGCGCGGCCTCATCGTCACCAATACGCCGGATGTGCTGACCGACGAGGTCGCCGACCTCGCCATCGGCCTGCTGCTGGCGACCGTGCGCCAGCTGCCGCAGGTCGACCGCTATCTGCGCGCCGGCAAGTGGCTGCAGGCCGCCTATCCGCTCACCACCTCGCTGCGCAAGCGCAAGATCGGCATCGTCGGCCTCGGCCGGATCGGCAAGGCAGTGGCGCGCCGGCTCGAGGCCTTCGACGTGCCGATCGTCTATCATGGCCGCTCGCGCCAGTCCGATGTCGCCTATCGCTATTATCCCTCGCTGGTCGAGATGGCCGGGGATGTCGACACGCTGGTCTCGGTCGCGCCGGGCGGCGACTCGACCTATCACATCATCAATGCCGAGGTGCTGAAGGCGCTTGGGCCGAACGGCATCGTCGTCAATGTCGGCCGCGGCACGGTGATCGACGAGCAGGCGCTGATCGAGGCGCTGACGTCCAAGACCATTCTCTCCGCCGGCCTCGACGTGTTCGAGGATGAGCCGCGGGTCCCGGCCGAGCTGATCGCGATGGATCACATCGTGCTTTTGCCGCATGTCGGATCGGCATCGGTGCATACGCGCGAACAGATGGGCCAGCTTCTGGTCGACAACCTGGTTTCATGGTTCGATGGCAAGGGTCCTTTGACGCCGGTTGCCGAGACGCCATGGAAAAAAGCCTGATCACGACGGGAAAGCGCTGGATGCGGCGTGGTGCAGCAGCGACGGTTCTGGCGTCGCTCGCGGCCTCGCCGGCCGTAGCTCAGACGGCGCCGCTGCCGCGCGGCGCTGAGCAGGCGCCCGAGGCGCTCAAGCCCTTCATCGGCAGCTGGGACATCGAGAAGCTCGGTGCGTCGCGGAAATGCACCGTGACCTTCGGTGCCGAGGCCGCAGGGCAGGGCCGGCAGATCCGTTTTCCGGCGACCTGCCGGCGTGCCCTGCCGATCCTTGACGACGTCGTCGCCTGGGACGTGTCCGGGGGCACGCCGCGCCTGCTCGACGGTGCAGGGAAAGCGCTCGTCAGCTTCGACGAGAAGGCCGATCCCGGGCGCCGGGGCAAGGGCAACGACGGCAGCCAGTATGGCCTTGATCCGAAAGGTTATGTTCGCGCCGCGGCGCGACCAGCACCGGGTCGGGCGGAACTCGCGGCAACAGCGGCGGCGCGGCCGACTGCAGTCGATCCGGCGAGTGCGCCGGCGGCAGGGAGTGTGCCGGGGCGCTATACGGTGATGCGGCAGGCCGGGCGCGACATCTGCAAGCTCGTGCTCTCGACCTCGCCCTCTGCCAATGCGGGCGCGTCGACGGTGAACTTCGACGGGCTTTGTCCCGATACAGGGCTGACGATCTTCTCGCCCGTCGCCTGGCGCTATGAGGCCGGCCGGCTCGAGCTGATCGCCCGCAAGGGTCACAAGATCGAGCTGGTTTTCGAGGGCGGCCAGTGGCGCAAGGACCCGGCGGTCGGTGCGCCGCTGATGCTGAAGAAGCTGCCTTAAGGCTGGCCGCGTTTCGGACCACAGGCGTTTTCCGTCATGGTCGGGCTTGTCCCGACCATCCACGTCTTCATTCGGCGAATGCGGTGTCCAAGACGTGGATGCTCGGCACGAGGCCGAGCATGACGGCGGAGGAACCTGCGTTTGGTCTTATGCGACGAACGTGCCGCCGAGCTCATCGTCGATATGGGCGCGGATGATTTCCTCGAAGCTCGATTCCGCCTTGAAGCCGAGCGCCGGCGCGCGCTTCGCCTCGAAATTACGCGGCCAGCCGGCCACGATGGCGTCGATCACCGGATCGGGCACGCGCTTGATCCGCTTCACAACGTTCTCGCCGGCGACCTTGCGCAGCGCCTCAATCTGCTCGGCGACGGTCGCGGAATAGCCCGGCATGGTCAGCACCCGGCGCGGGCCGATCACGCCGGTATCCATGGTCGCGGCGTGGACGAGGAAGCCGACGGCCGAACGCGGCGAGGCATGCCAGTGGCGGACCTGGTCGGAGACCGGCAGCACGGCGTCCTGGCCGGCGAGCGGTTCGCGGATGATGTTGGAGAAGAAGCCGGAGGCCGCCTTGTTCGGCGCGCCCGGACGTACGCAGATCGTCGGCAGGCGGATGCCGACGCCGTCGAAGAAGCCGCGGCGGCTGTAGTCGCTGAGCAGCAGCTCGCCGATCGCCTTCTGCGTGCCGTAGCTGGTCAGCGGTGTGGTGAAGAACTCGTCCTCGATCTTGTCATGGAAGGGTGCGCCGAAGACGGCGATCGAGGAGGTGAAGATCACGCGCGGCTTGTAGCCGTCGCCGGTGAGGCGGATCGCATCAAAGAGATAGCGCGTGCCGTCGAGATTGATGCGGTAGCCCTTGTCGAAATCGGCCTCGGCCTCGCCCGAGACGATTGCGGCGAGATGGACGATCAGATCCGGGCGCGAAGCAATCAGCTTTTCGGCTTCGCCCGGCTGCGACAGGTCGGAGGTCAGCGACTCGAAGGCGAAGGGCGCGTTCGCCGGCGCCGCAGCCGGGAAGACGTCCTGCGCCGTCACCTTGTCGATCGCCTTGCCGCCGAGGCCGCCGTCGCGCGCCAGGCGCTCGATGAACTTGCGGCCGACCATGCCGGCGCCGCCGATGACGAGGATATGCATGCTTCTGTCCGATCTTTCGCTTCTTGCGTTCAGTTGGGTAGGCGGCCGCCGAGATCATCCTCGATATGGACGCGGATGATCTCGGCGAAATCCTGCTCGGCCTTGAAGCCCAGCGACAGTGCTCGCTTCGCCTCGAAGCGCGTCGGCCAGCCTTTGACGATCTCGGCCGCCGCCGTGTCGGGGGCGCGCCGGATCAGCTTCACCGCCTTGTCGCCGGCGATGCGGCGCAGCGCCTCGATCTGCTCGCCGACGGTGACGCAGACGCCGGGCATGCTGAGGTTGATCCGCGGGCCGAGTTGCTCGCGGCTGAGCGAGGCGCCGTGCAGCAGGAAGCCGACAGCCGAGCGGGGCGAGGCGTGGGTGAAGATGACGCTGTCCTCGACCGGCAGCAGCGCCTCCTGGCCCTGCAGCGGCTCGCGGATGATGCCGGAGAAGAAGCCGCCGGCAGAGGCGTTGGGCTTGCCCGGCCGGATCACGATCGAGGGGAAGCGGATGCCGATGCCATCGACGAAGCCACGGCGCGAATAGTCGGCGAGCAGCAGTTCGCCGATCGCCTTCTGCGCGCCGTAGCTGGTCAGCGGCGTGACATGAAACTCGTCGGAGATCGTCGGCGGGAACGGCGCGCCGAAGATACCGCTCGACGAGGAGAAGACGAGCTTCGGGACGTAAGCGCCGTTCTTCATGCTCTCCTGCCGGATCGCCTCGAGCAGATTGCGCATGCCGTCGAGATTGATGCGGTAACCCTTGTCGAAATCGCGCTCCGCCTCGCCGGAGATGATCGCGGCGAGATGGAAGATGATGTCGGGCCGCAAGGCTGCGAGCTCGGCAGCGACAGCCGCCGAACTCGAATCCTCGGTGCGGGCCTCGATCGGCCCGTCGAAGCCAGCCGGACGCGGTGGCTCGAACACGTCGGTCAGCGTCAACCGGGAGAGCGGCTTGCCGGCGCAGGCGCCCTCGCGGGCGATGCGAGCGGCGAGCCTCTGGCCGATCATGCCGGCGGCGCCGCTGATCAGGACGTGCATGGCGCTTCTCCCGCGCTGGTCTAAAGCGCGAAGCCGCCATCGGCGAGATGGATCTGGCCGGTGGTGTAGCTCGCCTCGTCCGAGCCGAGATAGACCGCGAGCCAGGCGATCTCCTCGGCGGTGCCGAGCCGGCCCATCGGCTGGCGGTCGACGAAGGCCTGACGGGCGGCCGCCTCGGTCGTCTTGGTCACCTTGGCGAGGTCGACGATGCGCTGGTCCAGCGAGGGCGACTGGATGGTGCCGGGGCAGATCGCGTTCGAGCGGATGCCCTTCTTGATGTAGTCGGCCGCGACCGCCTTGGTCAGGCCGATCACCGCCGCTTTGGTCGCGCCGTAGACATAGCGGTTCGGGATGCCCCGCACCGAGCCGGCGCCCGAGGCGATGTTGACGATCGAGCCCTTGCCGGCCGCGAGCATGCCGGGGACGAAGGCCTTGATCGTGCGGTGCATCGACTTGACGTTGAGGTCGAAGGAGAACTCCCAGGCCTTGTCGTCGCACTCCAGGATCGTGCCGTGATGGACGAAGCCAGCGGCGTTGACGAGGATGTCGATGGTGCCGACCTTCTCGGCGAAGGCCTCGACCGCCTTGGTCGAGAGCACGTCGAGCTTGCGCTTCTTCGCCTTCGGGATGCCGTCGAGCAGGGCAACGTCCTTGTCGGTCGCCCAGACGGTCGCGCCCTCGGCGACGAAGGCTTCGGCGATCGCCCGGCCGATGCCTTGGCCGGCGGCGGTGACGACCGCGACCTTGCCCTTCAAACGTCCTGCCATGTCGTTTCTTCCCTTGGTTTCCCGGTTATCGAAGGCTTTTGCGCATGTGGATCAGCCGGCGGTCCGGCAGATCCTCGTAATGGGTGGTCTGGTAGCCGAGCCGCTCATACCAGCCGATGCGGTCGGCGAGCTTGATGTGCGTGTAGAGATGGACGGCGTCGTGGCCCAGCGCCCGGGCCCGCTCCTCGGTGAAGCCCATCAATTGCGAGCCGATCTTCCTGCCGGTGGCGGCGGGCGAGACGGCGATGCTCCAGAGCGTGAACTTCGCCGGCTCCTCCTCGAGCACGAGGACGCCGTCGAGCGCTCCGTCGCTCTCGGCGAGCCAGACCTCATGCTCCGCCAGCACCTGCCGGTAGTCGGCGATACGCGGCAGCGAGGGCACGCCGATGATGCTCTCATTAGGCAGATAAGCGGCCTGCGTCAGCGCGACGATCGCCGGGATGTCGTCCGTCGAGGCGCGCCGCAGGGCCATCTCAGGCGGCTCCCGCATGCTTCATGAGGTCAACCAGCGAGGTCTTCTGCTGGCCTTGGACGTCGAAATTCTCCGGTGCGAGCCAGTTCTGGAAGGCTTGTCCGACCTTGGGCCATTCGCCGTCGAGGATCGAGAACCAGGCGGTGTCGCGGTTGGCGCCTTTCACCACCTGATGCTGGCGGAAGAGGCCCTCATACTGGAAGCCGAAGCGCAGTGCGGCGCGCTTCGAGGGTTCGTTGAGGTTGTTGCACTTCCACTCATAGCGGCGGTAGCCGAGCGAGAAGCCGTATTCGCCGACGAGATAGATCGCCTCGGTCGCCTTGCGGGTGCGTTGCAGGCTCGGCGAATAGGTGATGAAGCCGACCTCGAAGACGCCGTGCTCGGGGCGGATCTCCATGATCCAGAGATGGCCCTTGGCCTTGCCGTCAGCCTCGTCGATCACCGCGAGCGGCACGATGCCGGCCTTGGTTGCCATCGTCGCGAGCAGCTCGCCATAGGCGGCCTTGTCCTGCGGCGGCTGTGTCGGCATCCACTGCCAGAGATGATCATGGCCGCCCATGGCCTGCCAGATGTCGTCGAGATGGCGAGCCGGGTCGAGCGGTTCGAGCCGGCAATAGCGGCCTTGCAGGACCTTGGCCGGCGGGAAGGAGCAGGGCGTCCAGTTCAGTGTCGTCATGCCTTGAGCGTCCTGCGCCAGCCGGTGAAGTCGTGGGTGATCTGCCAGTCCGGGCCGAGTTCGGCAGCGATGGCGGCGGCAATGGATGCGCCTTCGGCCTCCCAGGCGCTGCGCTCGGCCTCGTCGGCGAAGTCCGAGGCGGCTTCGTTCGCCTCGTCATAGATGGCGTCGAAAGTGTCCATCCAGCTTTCCAGCCGGTCGGCGAGCTGGTCCGACAGGTCGAGATCGTCGGCATCGACCGGTTTGCGCTTGCCCTTGGCGTCGATCTGCCAGAGGCCACTCTTGCCGAGCCATTCCGGGGCGATGAGAAGCTGCCCGCTCACGAGCGCGCCTTCAGGTCGTCGCGGAAGAACGGGTTGAGCGGCGCGGAGGGGCCGTTGCCCGCGAAGCCCTTGAAGCTGCCTTCGTCCTTGATCAGGCGTGTCGCCTCGATGAAGGCGGCCCAGGCGGCGCGGGCCAGTGCGCCGCCGATCGAGATGCGGCGGACGCCGGTGGCGGCGATGTCGGAGACGCTGAGGCCGAAATCGCCATAGACCAGCGCATTGACCGGCTTGCCGCCGGCCGCTGCGACGATTGCTCCGATATCGTCAACCGTCCTCGGGCCGGGGGCGTAGAGCACGTCGGCCCCGGCCTCGGCATAGGCTTCGATCCGGCCGACCGCTTCCTTCAGCGGCTCGGGATGGCCTGTGAGGAAGCATTCGGCGCGGGCGGTCAGCAGCACGCCGGAACCGGTCTCGTCGACGGCGCGGCGCGCAGCCTTGATGCGCTCGACGGCAAGCTCGAACGGGTAGAGCGTCTCGCCTGCACGCCCGGTCGCATCCTCGATCGAGAGGCCGGCGACGCCGGTCGCGATACAGAGCTTGACGTTGGCGGCGACGCCATCGGGCGTGTCGGCATAGCCGTTCTCGAAATCGGCATTGACCGGCAGGTCCGGCACCGCCTTCACCAGCTCGGCGAGGTGGGCCAGCATCATGTCGCGCGGCACGTCCTGGTCGGCGCGCCCTTTCGTGAAGGCGAAGCCGGCGCTGGTCGAGGCCAACGCCTTGAAGCCCTGGCCGCGCAGCCAGCGGGCCGAGCCCTCATCCCAGGGGTTCGGCATGACGAAGCAGCCGGATTCGTGGAGTTTGCGAAACGCGTCGACTTGCGGGCTGTAAGTCATTTTAAATCGTTTCAAATGAGCTCAGGGGCGTCATACTGTCGTCCCCGAGCCGATTTGTCAGCCCCGCTTGCGCGCATCTGCCGGCGAGCGGGGATGCGCGCCGGGAATGGCCCGCTTCAACCGAGCAAGCCCGACACGGCGGCGAGGATCGCGAGGATGATCGCGACAGCAATCAGAGCGCCGAGATAGTAAAGATAGAAGAAGACCGCGAGCGGAAGCGCGATCGCGCCGATGATCGCGCCTGAGACGAGGCGGCCCGAGCCACGTTGCCAGTGGCCGACAGCTCCACCCAGCAATCCGCCAAGAACCGCGAGCAGGGCCATGAAACCGCCCAGGCCGAGCGTACCGTCGAAGCCGTCCATGGCCTCTCCTTGATGCGCCACGCGCCTGCGGCTGCCGACGGGCGTTTCCGCCGGCAGCCGCAAGATGTCAGTGATTGTCGCGCGGCACGCCGAACTTCTTGTGGATCTTCTGGTACTTGACCGCCGGCTTCAGCACCATGCCCTCGGAGAGCTCGTCGACGATCTTGCGCTGGATCTCCTGCCAGGGCGTCTGGCTCTTCGGGTACTTATAGCCGCCGGCTGCCTTGAGCTCGGCGCGGCGCGTCTCCAGTTCCTCGTCCGAGATCAGGATATTGGCGGTGCGCTTCTTCAGGTCGATGCGGACCTTGTCGCCGGTCTTGAGCAACGCGAGCCCGCCGCCGGTCGCCGCTTCCGGCGAGGCGTTGAGGATCGAGGGCGAGCCGGACGTGCCGGACTGGCGGCCATCGCCGACGCAGGCCAGCGCCGTGACGCCCTTCTTGATCAGGTAATCCGGCGGCCGCATGTTCACGACCTCGGCCGCGCCGGGATAGCCGACCGGGCCGACGCCGCGGATGAAGAGAACCGTGTGCTCGTCGATCGCGAGCGCGGGATCGTCGATGCGGTGGTGGTAGTCCTCCGGCCCGTCGAAGACGACGGCCTTGCCCTCGAAGGCCATCGGGTCCTTCGGATTCTCGAGATAGCGCTTGCGGAACTCCGGCGTGATCACCGAGGTCTTCATGATCGCCGAGTCGAACAGGTTGCCGGAGAGGTTGAGGAACCCGGCCTCCTTCTTCATCGGCTTGTCATAGGCCTTGATGACCTCGCGATCGCCCGAGAAGGCGCCTTCGCAGTTCTCGATATGGGTCTTGCCGTTGGCGGTGATCGCCGGCTTCAGCTTGCCCTTGGCGATCAGTTCAGCGATCACGGCCGGCAGGCCGCCAGCGCGGTAATAGTCCTCGCCGAGATATTCGCCGGCCGGCTGCATGTTGACCAGCAGCGGCGTGTCGTAGCCGATCTTGGTCCAATCCTCGTTGTCGAGCTTGACGCCGATATGCTTGGCGATGGCGTTGACGTGGATCGGCGCATTGGTCGAGCCGCCGATCGCCGAGTTGATGACGATGGTGTTCTCGAAGGCTTCGCGCGTCAGGATCTTCGAGGGGATCAGGTTCTCCCAGACCATCTCGACGATGCGGCGGCCGGTGAGATAGGCCATCTCGTAGCGGTCGCGATAGGGCGCGGGGATCGCGGCGGCGCCGGGCAGGGTCATGCCCATCGCCTCGGCGAGCGCGTTCATGGTCGAGGCCGTGCCCATGGTGTTGCAGTGGCCAGCCGACGGCGCCGAGGAGGCGACCAGATCGACGAAGCCGCGATAGTCGATCTCGCCGGCGGCCATCATCTGGCGCGCCTTCCAGACGATCGTGCCCGAGCCGGTGCGCTCGCCGCGGAAGGAGCCGTTCAGCATCGGCCCGCCGGGCAGGGCGATCGCCGGGATGTCGACTGTCGCAGCGGCCATGATCTGGGCCGGCGTGGTCTTGTCGCAGCCGGTGGTCAGCACGACGCCGTCGATCGGGTAGCCGTAGAGGATCTCGACCAGAGAGAGATATTGCAGGTTGCGGTCGAGCGAGGCGGTCGGCCGCTTGCAGGTTTCCTGGATCGGATGGATCGGGAATTCGAAGGGCACGCCGCCCATCTCGCGGATGCCGTCGCGGACGCGGGAGGCGAGCTCGAGGTGATGGCGGTTGCAGGGGGCGATGTCGGAGCCGGTCTGAGCGATGCCGATGATCGGGCGGCCGGACTGCAGTTCCTCGCGCGACAGGCCGAAATTCATGGTGCGCTCGATATAGAGCGCGGTCATGTCGGCATTGGCGGGATTGTCGAACCAGGCTTTCGAGCGCAACTGCTCCGGCTTGATCTTGCGGACCGGCTTCTTTCCACTAGGCGTCTTGGCCATCCCGTCATTCCCTCTCGCGGCCAGGCGGCGTTGGCACCGCTTCGGCATCGTCTTTAAATCGATTTGATCGACAGGTCATGCCGATCAGAGCGGAGCGGCAAGGGCGCTTGCCGTAATTTCTGTATGCTGCATACAACGACTTGAGGCGCGGTGCCAATCGCTTGGTCGACGCCTCCGCCAGCAAAGGTCGCCGCGGCGCAGTTTGCAAGTGTTCCAAATGCGTCCCCGTCCGGACCGGGACGCAAGGAGCGGGCTTGCGCGGCTGCCGGCTTTGCGGCCAAGACAGATCGGATACGCGGCGGCTGGAAGACTGCCGCGAGCGAAGAGGAAACCGCCATGACGCTGCAAATCGTCCCATCCTTCGGCCGGATCGGCGAAGAGAACGCCTTCGCCGTGCTCGCCCGTGCCACCGAATTGCAGCGCCAAGGCAAGGACATCATCAATCTCGGCATCGGCCAGCCGGATTTCCCGACGCCGGAGCATATCGTCGAGGCGGCGGTGAAGGCGCTGCGCGACGGCCATCATGGCTACACCCCGGCGAACGGCATCCTGCCTTTGCGCGAAGCTGTGGCGGCCGATCTGCACAAGCGCTTCTCGGTCAATGTCTCGCCTGAGGAGGTGATGATCGTGCCGGGCGGCAAGGTCACCATGTTCATGGCGATCCTGATGTTCGGCGAGCCCGGCGCCGAGATCCTCTATCCCGATCCCGGCTTCCCGATCTATCGCTCGATGATCGAGTACACCGGCGCGACGCCGGTGCCGGTGCCGATCCGCGAGGAGAACGGCTTTGCCTTCTCGGCGCAGGAGACGCTGGCGCTGATCACGCCGAAGACGCGACTCCTGATCGTCAATTCGCCGGCGAACCCGACCGGCGGCGTCACGCCCAAGGCAGAAGTCGACAAGCTCGTCGCCGGCTTGGCGAAGTTCCCCGATGTCGCGGTGATGTCGGACGAGATCTACGACCAGATGCTCTATGACGGCGAGAAGCATGTCTGCCTGCTGAGCTATCCCGAGATCCGCGACCGGCTGATCCTGCTCAATGGTTGGTCGAAGACCTATGCGATGACCGGCTGGCGCATGGGCTTCTCGGTATGGCCGAAGCCGCTCTACGACAATGCGCGCAAGCTCGCGGTGAACTCGCATTCCTGCGTCAACGCGCCGGCGCAGTGGGCGGGGCTCGCCGCGTTGACCGGCCCGCAGGATGCGGTCGCGATGATGCTGGCGGAGTTCGACCGGCGCCGGAAGGCGGTGGTCGGCGGGCTGAACGCCCTGCCGGGCGTCTCCTGCATCGTGCCGAAGGGCGCCTTCTACGCCTTCCCGAACGTGTCGCAGACCGGCTGGAAAGCGAAGAAGCTAGCCTCTGCGCTGCTGGAGGAGACCGGCGTCGCCACGATCGGCGGGCCGGATTTCGGCGTGCATGGCGAGGGCTATATCCGGCTCTCCTATGCGAACTCGCTGGAGAACATCGAGCGAGCGCTGGGGCGGATGGCTGAGTTCCTCAAGAACGCGAAGGCGGCCTGAGAATGACGATCACCTGCCATCTGCGTTACGTCGTCGATCCCTATCAGCTCCCGGCCTTCGAGGCCTATGGCAAGGCCTGGATCCGGCTGGTCGAGCGGTTCGGCGGCAAGCATCACGGCTATTTCATGCCGTCGGAGGGGACCTCCAACGTGGCGCTGGCGATGTTCAGCTTCCCGTCCTTCGCGGCATACGAGACCTATCGCGAGGCCTCGTTCAAGGATGCCGAGTGCCTTGCGGTAGTCGCCGAGAACGAGAAGCATCGCTTCATCATCAGCTATGAGCGCAGCTTCTTCCGGCCGGTGTTCGAGGACGATCGGGGCGTCAAGCGCGCACCCTGACGCGACCCGGCACCAGCCGGACCTTGCGCGGCGCCGCCAGCCAGATCGCCGCCGCCGATACGAAGCAGCAGGCGATGACCAGCAGGAAGGCGAGGCGGTAGCTGCCGGTGGCGTCGTGGATGACGCCGGCGAGCCAGGGGCCGGCCGCGCCGCCGCCGAGCAGCGCCACCGTGACCGTCCCGAAGATCGCGCCGAAATGCGGCCCCTCGAAAATCTCGAAGACGATCGCGCCCAGCACCGACGTGATCGCGTATCCCAGGAAGCCCTGCGTGATCACCATCACATAGAGCAGCACCAGCGATGGCGTGTGCTCCAGGGCGATCAACGCGGCATAGCAGGTGGCGAAGCCGAGGCAGCCGACCATCCAGATCCATTCGCGGCCGATGCGATCCGACAGGGCGCCGAGGCCGATCTGGCCGGGAATGGCGACGGCACTGACCAGGCCCAGCGCCCAGGCGGCGGTGAGCGGCGAAAAGCCGACCTCGATCAGATATTTGGTCTGATGGACCTGCACCGCATACCAGGCGATCAGGGCGCAGAAATAGCCGATCATGATCCACCAGAAGCGCGTTGTGCGCAGTGCCCGCGCCAGCGTCCATTCAATCGCGACCCAGGCCGGATCGACCACTGCCGCCTTGCGTTGCGCAGCGACGGCGCCGGCCGAGCCGGTTTCGCCATCTGGGAGCAGGCCGAGATCCTGCGGCTTGCGCCGGACCAGCAGATTGAGCGGGCCGAGCAGGAAGAGCACGAGCAGGCCCATGATCCAGCAGGCGGCGCGCCAGCCATCCCGGCTGATGATCGATTGCAGCCAGGGCAGGAGCAGCAGCGCGCCGACGCCGACGCCGGAAAAGGCGATGCTGATCGCGAACGCCCTGCGGCGCACGAACCAGTTCGGCAGGAACAGCGACTGCGCCGAAAAACTCATCAGATTGGCGCCGCAGCCGACGAGGACGCCGAGCGTCAGATAGAGATGCCAGGCCGCGCCGATCGCGGGTGCGATCAGCAGGCCTGCCGCCAGCATCGCCACGCCAGTCTCGATCACCACGCGCGGGCCGTGCCGGTCCATGACGCGGCCGACGAAGGTGCTGGTCACGGCCGAGAGCAGGAAGCCGAAGGAGAAGGCGCCCGATGCGAGCCCGCGGTCCCAGCCGAACTCGTCGATCAGCGGCGGCAGCAGCAGGGAGAACGCCGTGCGCGCACTGACGGCGATCGCCATCGTGACGAAGGCGATGCCGATGACGATCCAGCCATAGTAGAACGGCAGGCGCGCCGACCAATGCGGGGATGATGATTGCATGCCGCATTGGACGGCCGGGCGCGCCGGGCGGTCAATCCGCGCCCGGCGCACTCCGGCCCTGCGTTACCGGTCAGGCTTTGGCGGCGCTCGCCGCCGCATCGATGTTCGCGACCAGCTCGGCATCGAGACCGAGCGAGCCGGCGAGACCGGCGAGGAAGTCCTTCTCGGCCGGGGTGTCCGGATTGATGGCGATCCGGGCCGCCGTATAGATCTGCGCGGCGAGCTCGGGGCTCTCGGCGCCTTCAACCAGCGTATCGACACTCGCCGGGTTCGCCAGTTCGTTGGTGAGCCATTCATTGGCTTCGGCATCGAGACCGGCTTCGCGCAGGCCGCCCATGATCGCGTTGCGCTCTGCATCGTCGATATGGCCGTCGGAGGCCGAGGCTGCGATCATGGCGCGGATGAAGAGCAGCGCATGCTCGTTCTTCGCCGCTTCCGGCTCGAAGCCCGAGCCTGCCGGAGCCGGCAGCGCCGGCTGCTGATCGGCGCCGAGCAGCGGCTTGCCGGCCTGGTAGTTCTGATAGGCCTTGTAGGCGAGGCCGCCGATCAAGGCGAGGCCGCCGATCTTGGCGGCGGAGCCGGCGAGCGAGCGGCCGGCCGAGGTGCCGAAGATCAGCGCGCCGAGGCCGCCGAGCACCGCGCCGGCAGCGAGCTGGTTGCCGCCGAGCATGCCCTTGGCCTGCTCGATCAATTGCTCGGGCGTCTTGCCGCCGGAGAGCTGGCCGACGATGTCGGTCGCGCCCTGCTGCAGGCCGGTGTTGCGAGCGGCGTCCTGCACGCCCTGGCTGGCCTGGCCGAAGATCTGGCCGGCCATGCCGGCGAGACCGCCGGCGCCACCGCCCTGCTGGATCTGCTGGGCGAGGTTGCCGAGCACGCCGCCGAGCCCGCCGGCCTGGCCGCCCTGGGCGCCAGCCTGGCTGCCCGCATTGACGAGGGCGTCGAGGAGGGACTTGGCGTTGAACATGGAGAGAGCTCCCTGATAGGTCTGCTGCGGCCGCAATCTAGGCATGCGTCCACCGGGACGCTAGGGCGGTCATGCAATTGCGACGGGAGCATGACGCATGCGATCGCGTGGCGGAAAAACGCGCCGGGGCCTTGCCAATCCCGGCAAAATCCTTATACAGCCGGCCATCGCATCAGGCGCGCATGTCGTTTGCTCGATGAGAGCCGGCTTCCGGTTCGCGTCGCCTTCAGTTTTTTGACCGGTTCTGCCGCGAGGCGGGCCGATGGGAGTACCGGCTATGAAGATCCGCAATTCGCTGAAGTCGCTGCGCGCGCGCCATCGCGACAACCAGCTCGTGCGCCGCAAGGGCCGCGTCTACATCATCAACAAGGTCCAGAAGCGCTTCAAGGCGCGTCAGGGCTGAGGCGTCGCGCGGTCTTATAGGCCGCGCCATCAGCGTCCTTGTCGAGATTGAAAGAGCGGGCTGCACATTGTGCGGCCCGCTTTTTTGGCTTGTGCCCGATCTCGTTCTCCCGCGATCTCGCTGGGCCGTGAATTGACGTGCGACCCCATCGCGCCCACCTTGGGGGCATGAGATTGTCTCGTCTTGCCCGTCTTGCACTGATTCCTGGGCTGCTGCTTGCGGCTGCGCCGGGGGGGCTCGCGCAGGATAAGCCGCTGCGCGATGGCGCAGTGCCGAACGCCGACCGCGACGACAAACCGAACCTGCCGGAAGCGCCGCCGCCCCGTAGCCCGGCCGTGACGCTGGATCGCCTGTTCGAACGGCTCGCTGCGGCCAAGACGGTCGAAGAGGCCAAGGGCATCGCCAATCTGATCCAGCGGCGCTGGGCCCGCTCGGGCTCGGACACGGCCGATCTCCTGATGACCCGGGCACAGGATGCGCTGAAGGCGCGCGAATTGCCGCTGGCGATCGAATTGCTCGACCGTGTCATCACTTTGGAGCCCGACTGGGCCGAGGGCTGGAATCAGCGGGCCAATGCGCTCTTCCTGCAGGGCGATCCGATTCGCTCGATGCTCGACATCGCCGAAACCTTGAAGCGCGAGCCGCGCCATTACGGCGCGATGATGGGGCTGGGCACGATCCTGCGCCAGCAGGGCGACGACAAGCGCGCCATGGTCGCCTATCGGAAGGCGCTCGAGGTCTATCCCCAGCTCGACGCGGTGAAGGACGCCGTCGAATCGCTCAAGCTTGAGGTCGACGGCCGCGACGCGTGAGAACGCTCGTCATGCTCGGGCTCGACCCGAGCATCTCCGGCCGGATGGGATTCACGACCATCATCCTCTCGTCCTGAGATTCTCGGGTTTCCGCCTCGCTCCGCCCGAGAATGACGCGTGTCCTTACTCTTGCCATTTGGCAGCATTTTACTTATATTCTGCCAAATGGAGATTGCCCGATGAGCCAGCTCTCGCCGGTTCCGACCTCGCCCGACGCCTTCTCGCCCGCTGCAATCACCGAGGCGGAGGCCGCGGCGATGTTCCGCGCCGCCGTGAACCTGTTCCGGCTCTGGGGCCTGACCGACGAGGAGGCCGCCGTGCTGCTCGACCAGCCGGTGCGCAGCTATCGGCGCTGGAAGGCGGGCGAGATCGGCCGCATCGACCGCGATGCCAAGGCACGCCTCTCCAATCTGATGGGCATCCACAAGGCGCTACGCCTGATCTTCCGCGAGCCGCAGCGCGGCTATGCCTGGATCAAGGCGGGCAACGAGCCCTTCGCCGGCAAGTCGGCACTGGCGGTCATGCTCGGCGGCGAACTCACCGATCTGATGCGGGTGCGGCGCTATCTCGATGCGGAGCGCGGGCTCTGGTGAGCGCTGCCGACTATCCGGTCGCGCAGGTCCAGTGGCCCGGCGCAGTCCGCATCATCCGCAGCGCTTTTCCGCCGATCGACCTGTTTGAGGACATCGCCGATCCGGCCGACTGGCCGCTGCTGATCCTGGCGGAGATGAAGACCAATCCGCGCCTGATGGAGACGATCGGCAATCTCGATCTGGTGCCGCCTGCGCGCCGCGTCTCGGGAGCCGGCGCGAGCTGGCTGATGGCGCCGTTCACCCATGTCAGCCGCGACCGGCCGAGTCGGTTCAGCGACGGCACGTTCGGCGTGCTCTATGTCGCCGAGAGCTTCGAGACGGCGCTGTTCGAGACGATCCACCACCATGGCCGCTTCATGGCCCGCACCAAAGAGGCGCCCGGCTGGACCTCGCAGTTCCGCGAGCTGGTTCTGTCGATCGACGCCGACTTGCACGATCTGCGCGACGAGCGGGCAGGGGAGAGCGCGCTCTTGCGGCCGGACGACTATGGAGCGAGCCAGGTACTGGGGGCGAAGTTGCGTGCCGCCAGATCGGAAGGTGTCGTCTATCCGAGCGTGCGCCGGCCGGGCGGGAAGTGCGCCGGGCTGTTCTGGCCCGATCTCGCCGGCAATCCCGTTCAAGGCAGACATCTCGACTATCACTGGAACGGCGAGCGGGTCGATCTCTATCGCGAGGCCGGGACGGGGAAGGTGTTCCGGATCGGGTAGGCGAGGCTTGGTTGCGCGGGATGCGAAGCTTGCTGATGGGAGAGCGGTCTCGCGCTGTGAGCAGGCCTCCCCGGCGCCAGGCAATCTGGTCCGTCGATGAGGTGCAGCCTATAGGGCCCGCATCCGACGGAGCATCGCCTTGCGTATCATGTGCCTGAACGGCTGGGGTGGAACGCTTCACGAGGAGGTGGAAGCCTATCTCGCGCGTGAAGCACCCGACGTGCTCTGCCTTCAGGAGGTTGTCCATACGCCGGCGACGTCGAAGGAGTGGCTGACCTACCGCGACGGCGACCATGTACTGCCGCAGCGCGCCAACTTCTTTCGTGACGTATCCGCGGCCCTGCCGGAACATGTCGCGATCTTCTGCCCGGCGGCGCAGGGCGTCCTGTGGGATGGCGACGAGACCGTTCCATCGCAATGGGGGCTCGCGACGTTCGTCCACCGCAGGTTCCCCCTCATCGGCCAGGTGCAAGGCTTCGTGCACAAGGGCTTTTCCCCGGGCGGCTATGGCGAGCATCCGCGCTCGCGCAATGCCCATGTCGTTCGGCTCCATGATTTCGGTCGTGGCTGGCCGATCACGATCGCACATATGCACGGGCTGAGAGATCTGAACGGCAAGATCGATACGCCAGAGCGTCTCGATCAGGCCAACCGTCTCGTCGCTTTGATCAAGGCGGTGGCACAGCAGGGCGACCGGCTCGTCATCTGCGGCGACTTCAATGTCGAGCCCGGTAGCCAGACCTTCGACGTTCTGGCTGGGATGGGACTGACCGATCTCGTCGTCGGCCGCGGCCATTCCGGCACGCGGACCTCTCACTACAAGAAGCCCGGCCGCCATGCCGACTACATGCTGGTGAACGAGGCGGTCGACGTTCTCGCCTTCGAGGTCGTCGAACAGCCCGAGGTTTCAGACCACAGGCCGCTGCTGCTCGAAATCTAGGAGGGTCGCTCAACGACAGGATCGGGATGGTGCAATAGTCGCGGTCATCAGCCTCGCACGCAGCAAAATCGGATCGTCAAGGTCCATGACCTGTCCGCTCCCATGGCAACGGGAGCGGATCGTGTCCTGCGGCCCAAATGCTCAGGCTGCAATCTTGATCGCAACCTTGCCGCGATGCTGGCCGCTGCGCAGCCGGTCGAAGGCTGCTTGTGCCGCCTCAAAGGGGAATATCTCATCGATCAGAGGCTTAACGCCGGTAGCCACCGCGGCTTCAAGATCAGCGACGGAGCCGACATAGACTCCTCGAACGTGAATCGCCTTCATGAGGATCGCACCGGTGTCGATCTCTCCGGAAAATCCGGTGAGAACACCGACCAGTGCAACTTCGCCTCCGGGCCGGGCTGCGCGAAGCGCCTGGTTCAGGGTACCGGAGCCGCCGACCTCCACAACGAGATCGACGCCCTCACCGCCAGCCATGCTTGCGGCGACCTCGCCCCAGTTCGGCGTGGTGCGGTAATTGATGGTTGCGTGTGCGCCGAGCCCGCGCGCCCAGGCAAGCTTCTCATCGGAGCTGGAGGTGACGATCACTCTCGCCCCGGCAGCTCTGGCCATCTGCAGTGCGAAGGTTGAGACGCCGCCGGTGCCCTCGACCAGGACGCTGTCTCCGGGGCGCAGACCGCGGCCCCCGAACAAGCAGTTCCAGGCGGTGACTCCGGCGCAAGGGTAGGCGGCAGCCTCTTCGAACGACCAGGCATCCGGGAAAGCGACTGCAGCGGCAGCTGGAACGACAATCTGCTCGGCAAGCACACCGTCGACGAAGCCGCCGCCGAGTGCGGTCGCCTGCTTGCGGGCCGAGAACGCCCCATCCAGCCAGCCGGGCATGAAGCCGAGCGCGACACGCTGGCCGAGCCGGTCACGAGACACTCCATCGCCGATCTGCGCGACAATGCCCGCGCCGTCCGAAAGCGGGACGAGGTCGCGCTTCTGGTCGCCGCCATAGCGCCCCTCGTGCACGATCAGGTCCCGATAGTTGAGGGTGGCGGCCTTGAGGTCGACCAGCACTTCCCCCGGCCCTGGCTTTGATGCCGGTTCCTCGTGCAGCGTCAGCGGGGCATTCGTTCCGTTCAGTCGATAAGCGCGCAACGTCGTCTCCTTGGTCGGGGTTGGCGCGCTAGAGCTAGGCCTATAAGGATATCTTCGTAAGTACGATCAAAAGGAACATGTACTATCATGAATGATAGTGTCAGGCAGGCGCGCCGCAAGGCGACGCGGACGGGCTGTGCAGTCGAAGCGACGCTCAGCGTCCTCGGCGGGATCTGGAAGCCGGTGCTGATGTTTCACCTTCTCGAGGGCCGGCTGCGCTTCAATGCGCTGTGCCGCCTGACAGCCAACGCGACACCCAGGATGGTGACGATCCAGCTCCGCGAGCTCGAAGCCGACGGCATCGTGCGCCGCATCGTCTACCCGGAGGTGCCGCCGCGGGTTGAGTACGAGCTGACAGATTTCGGCCGAACGCTGGAGCCGGTGCTGATCAGCCTGCGGGACTGGGGAGAGGCCCTGCAGGCCCGGGACCATGCCGAAGCGGCATTGATAGTACCGTCTCCGGGCGGGGTGCGTTCGGCAGAGCTGGCATCAAGCAATAATTGATCGCCTGGCATTCGAGCGCGCCGATTTGGCAGAGCGCACGGGCGACCCGGGGTTGATTGTCGGTGCGAAGGCAGACACGCCCTGCGCTTGCAAGGCCGTGACCTAAACTCTCACCGCCTTCGCCTTCCGGTCCGCCCCACCGAACACGCGCAGGTAACGCGCGATCTCGGCTGCATCGCCGGTCGCCTTGTTCGGATTGTCGGAGAGCTTCACTGCCGGGCGGCCATTGGCGCTGACGACCTTGCAGACCAGCGAGATCGGGTCGAGATCAGGTGTGCCGACCGGCGAACAGCCGACGAAGTCGTTGGTCAAGTTGGTGCCCCAGCCGAAGCCGGTGCGGACCCTTCCATGGAAATGCCGGTAGGTCTCCTCGATCGAGTCGATGTCCATCCCGTCGGAGAAGATCAGCAGCTTGCTCCTGGGGTCGCGGCCCTGCGACTGCCACCAGGCGATGATCTGCTCGCCGGCCTCGATCGGCGGGGCGCTGTCGGGCCGGAAGCCGGTCCAGTCGGCGAGCCAGGCGGGCGCGTCGCGCAGGAAGGCGGTGGTGCCGAAGGCGTCCGGCAGCACGATCAAGAGGTTGCCGCCATAGACCTGGCGCCATTCGTCGAGCACGCGATAGGGCGCGCGCTTCAGCTCCCCGTCGCTGTCGGCGAGCGCGGCCAGCACCATCGGCAGTTCATGCGCATTGGTGCCGATCGCCTCGAGATCATTCTCCATGGCGAGCAGGACATTGGAGGTGCCGGTGAAGGTCGGCCCCAAGCCCTCCTTCAATGCCTCGACGCACCAACGCTGCCAGAGATGGCCATGGCGGCGGCGCGTGCCGAAATCGGAGATGCGCAGGTCCGGCAGCTTCTTCAACCGCTCGACCTTGTCCCAGAGCTTCGACTTGGCGCGGGCGTAGAGCACGTCGAGCGCGAAGCGATCCCAGGTTTTGAGCGCCTGGCGTGAGCGCAGTTCGTTGACGATGGCGAGTGCCGGGATTTCCCACATCATCGAGTGGGTCCAGGGGCCGGCGAAGGTCAATTCGTACTGGCCGTCGACCTTGCGCAGTTCGTACTCCGGCAGGCGGAACTCGGCGAGCCAGGCGATGAAGTCCGGCGTGAACATCTGGGTCTTGCCGTAGAAGCTGTTGCCGGCGAGCCAGATCAATTCCTTCTTGGTGAAGCGCAGCTCGCGGGCATGGTCGAGCTGAGCGCGCAGCTCGGCTTCCTCGATGACATCAGCGAGGCGGATCTGCCTGGAGCGGTTGATCAGACCGAAGGTGACCTGCACCTCCGGATGGAAGCTCCTGATCATCTGCAGCATCAGCAGCTTGTAGAAATCGGTGTCGAGCAGGCTGCGGATGATCGGATCGAGCCGCCAGCTGTGATTATAGGTCCGGGTGGCGATGTCGGTGAGGGCCATGGGCGTCGCTGGCTCGCAGAGGCTGACCGCTCAAGCAGTAGAGCAGGGGCGGCCGCAGGGGAATGGCGGTGGGGCCGTCATGCTCGGGCTTGACCCGAGCATCTCAGGCTAGAAGAGGCTCCGGCCACTGCCCTATCCTGCAAGAGATTCTCTTCATGCCTGCTCGACATGCTCCTTGGCGACGAAGGCGATGCGGACCATGTTGGTCGCGCCCGGCGTGCCGAAGGGGACGCCGGCGACGACGATGAGCCGGTCACCTTCCTTGGCAAAGCCCTCGCGCACCGCGAACTTGCAGGCGCGGAAGGCCATGTCGTCGACGTCGCTGGCGTCCTTGGTCACCACCGAATGGACGCCCCAGACCAAAGTGAGGCGGCGCGCTGTGGCGGCATTCGGCGTCAGCGCGACAACGGTCGAGTTCGGGCGCTCTCGGGCGATGCGGAAGGCGGTCGAGCCCGAGGAGGTCCAGGCGGCGATTGCCTTGAGGTGCAGTGCGTCGGCGATCTCGTGCGCGGCCTTGGCGATGGCGTCGGCGCCGGTCGCCTCCGGCTCGGCCTTCTGCGATTCGAGGATGGAGCGGTAGATCGACTCGCTCTCGACCTCCTCGGCGATGCGGTTCATCATCGTGACCGCCTCGATCGGGTACTGGCCGGCGGCGCTCTCGGCCGAGAGCATGACGGCGTCGGCGCCCTCGAACACGGCGGTCGCGACGTCGGAGACCTCGGCGCGGGTCGGGACCGGGGCGGTGATCATGCTCTCCAGCATCTGGGTCGCAACGACGACGGGCTTGCCCATGCGCCGCGCCATGCGGGTCATGCGCTTCTGCGTGCCCGGCACCTTCTCGATCGGCATTTCGACGCCGAGATCGCCGCGTGCCACCATGATCGCGTCGGAAGCCTCGATGATCTCCTGGAGCCGGGCGACCGCCTGGGGCTTCTCGATCTTGGCCAGCGCCAGGGCCCGGCCCTGCACGATCTTGCGCAGTTCCGCCATGTCCTCCGGCCGCTGCACGAAGGAGGCCGCGATCCAGTCGACACCGGCCTCGGCGGCGGCCTCGGCATCGGAACGGTCCTTCTCGGTCATGGCCGAGACCGGGATCGTGGTGTCGGGCAGGCTGACGCCCTTGCGCGAGGAGAGCTTGCCGCCGACGACGACCTTGGTCACCGCCTGCTTCGGCGAAGCCTTCTCGACAACGAGGCGGATCTTGCCGTCGTCGAGGATGAGGTGATGGTCGGGCTCCAGGGCCGACAGGATCTCGGGATGCGGCAGGTGCACGCGCTTGACCGTTCCCGGCGCGGGGTCGGCGTCGAGGACGAAGCGGGCGCCCTTCTCCAGCATCACGGCGCCATCGCCGCCGAACTGGCCGACGCGCAGCTTCGGTCCCTGCAGATCGGCGAGGATGCCGACCGGCCGGCGGAACTCCTTTTCCAGCGCCCGCAGCATCGCGATCCGAGCCGGTAGTTCCTCGCGCGGGGTGTGGCTCATATTGATGCGGAAGACGTCGACGCCAGCCTTGAACAGGGCGGCGCACATCTCCGGCGTCGACGAGGCCGGCCCCAGCGTCGCGATGATCTTGATCCGCCGTTCCCGCCTCATCGCGTCACTCCCCGCTTAAAAATTTATCTGTGCCCGCTCTTGGCAGGCCTCGCCGATTCAAACGATTAGAGCAAGTGATTTGCCGCGCTGCACTCATGGTCGTGGCGCCGCGCCGGCCGTATCTGTGAGCTGGATTGTCCAGCCCTTCTGCTCGCCCGTGTCGACCTCGAAGAAACCGGAGCGCTCGTAGCCGCGCGCCAGGCAATCCTCGATGCCGCGAATCGTGAATTCCTTGTTGCGCGTGCACATGACGGATTTGCCGGTCCACTCGCCGCCTTTGTCGTAGTCGACGGCATGGACGTAGTAAAAGCGCGCCGCCAGCGTGCCGCGCAGCAGCGTCTCGCAGGCGCGCGGCGCCAGGTTCCACCAACCTTCGGTGACCCAGCCCTGGGCATCGCGATAGCCGAGAGCGACGCCGACGCGGCTGCCGGTGGTGTTGCACATGCGCAGATCCGCCAGCGCCGGGCCGGCGCCGACCAGGAGCAGCCCGGCGGCAAGCATTGCAGGAAGAAGAAATCCGCTTCGGCTCATGAATTGGGTCTTGGATCGATCAGAATCACGCGGCAGTCGTTGACATTGGTCAGGGTCGGGCCGGTCTGCAACAGATCGCCGAGCGGGGTGAAGAAGCCGGTCGAATCGTTCTGGGCCAGCGATTGGGCAGGATCGAGGCCGAGATCGCGAGCACGCGCCAGTGTGGTTTCGTCGATGACGGCGCCGGCCGGGTCGGCCGCCTCGCCGCCGCCGCCATCGGTGCCGTCAGTATCGCCGGAGAGCGCGATGATGCCAGGTTCTCCGCCAAGCGCGATCGCCAGGGCCAGCGCGAATTCCTGGTTCGGCCCGCCGCGGCCATCGCCGGCGATGGTGACGGTGAGCTCACCGCCGGAGATGAGGGCGGCGCGGCGCCCGGCGGCCTTGAGCTCGCGTGCGCGGACCGCCTGGGCGGCCGCGACGTCGCGGGCCTCGCCTTCGAGATCGGGCCCGAGATCGATCGGCTCGTAACCGGCCTCGCTGGCGGCCTTCACCGCCGCGGCGATAGCGTCGGCAGGGCGGGCGACGATGCGGTACTCGCTACCGGTGAAGGCGGAATCGCCAGGCTTGGGCGTCTCGCTGGCGTCGTCGGCGAGCAGGGCCTGTGCGGCGGGTGGCAATGTCAGCCCATAGCGGACGACGATGGCGCGGGCATCGGCCATCGTGCTCGGGTCGGGCACGGTCGGGCCCGAGGCGATCGCGGCGGGGTCGTCATGCGGCACGTCGGAGACCGCTAGCGTGAGCACCTTGGCGGGAGCGGCGGCGAGCGCGAGGCGGCCGCCCTTGATGCGCGAGAGCCGCTTGCGGACGATGTTCATCTCGCCGATCGGCGCGCCGGAACGCAGCAGCGCCTTGTTGACGGCTTGCTTCTCGGCAAGCGTCAGGGAGCCTGCCGGCGCGACCCAGTTGGCCGAGCCGCCGCCGGAGAGCAGCACCAGCACCAGATCGTCGGCCGTGGCGGAGGCTGCAAGCTCGAGCGCCCGCGTCGCGCTGGCGATGCTGCCTTCGTCGGGCACGGGATGGCCGGCAGCCAGCATCGGAATATGGCGCGTTGCGGTCTCGTAGCCATGGCGGGCGACGGCATGACCGAGGAAGCGCTCGGGCGAGAGCTTCAGCGTGTCGAGATAATGGGCTTCGGCCAGTGCGGTCATGCTGCCGGCCGCCTTGCCGGCGGCGAGCAGGATTAGGCGGCCGTTCGGTGGCGGAGGGGGCAGATGCGCGGCAAGCCAGCTCTGCGGATGGGCTCTTGCCACGGCGGCGTCGAAAATCCGCCGCGCAACGTGTCGCTGCCCTGCGATTGCGTCCTGCCGCTGCTCCAAGCGTCTTCCTCTTGCGAATCTGCTGTTGGCAATCGACTTTCGTCTCAGCCCCTTCTATGTCGCGCGGGCGCGGGCGTCACCCGCGATTTGATGATGTAATCCGAGGTCATGATGCGCGCGGACGAGGGCTTGCAGAGCGTTGCGCCTGCCCGGCAGCCCGGCGATGTCGAAATTATCGAGGGGAGCCCCGCGACGGGCATCCTGCTGCTCTGCGACCATGCCACCAACGCGATACCGGCTGAGCTGAACCTGCTCGGCCTGCCGCCGCAGCAGCTCGAACGCCACATCGCCTACGATATCGGCGCCGCCGAGATGACGCGGGCGATGGCGCAGGCGCTGGGTGCTCCCGCCGTGCTCAGCAATTTCTCGCGGCTGCTGATCGATCCCAATCGCGGCCGCGACGATCCGACCTTGGTGATGCGGATCTCGGACGGCGCGATCGTGCCGGGCAATGCCCGGATCGACGACGCCGGGATCGCTGAACGGATTGCGCGCTACTACGCGCCCTATGACGCAGCCATCGACGTTGCGATCGAGACGGCGCTTGCTGCCGGCCATCCGCCGGCGGTCGTCTCGCTGCATTCCTTCACACCGTTCTGGAAGGGCGTGCCGCGGCCCTGGCATGCCGGCGTGCTCTGGGACAGGGAGGGCCGGCTGGCGCAGGCGCTGATCGCGGCGCTGCAGGCCGAGGGCGACCTCATCGTTGGCGACAACGAGCCCTATAATGGTGGCCTGCCCGGCGACACGATCGACCGCCATGCCACCCGCCGCGGCCTGCTCGACGCACTGATCGAGATCCGCCAGGACCTGATCGGCGAGCCGCATGCGGCGCGCGCCTGGGGCTTCAGACTGGCGCGGCTGCTGCCGGGAGCGCTGGCTGCGGCACGAGAGATGTGAACTCAGGCCGCTTCTCGCTTGACCTTGCCGCCCATCCTTGCGAACCCCTGCGGCCAATTTCCGAAGAAGGGTTTGAGAATGGACGATCCGGTTGCAGGCGACCAGCTCAAGAGCATCGTACAGCGCATCGAGCGGCTCGAGGAAGAGAAGAAGACGATCTCCGACGACATCAAGGAGGTCTATTCCGAAGCCAAGGCCAATGGCTACGACGTCAAGGTGCTGCGCAAGGTGATCGCGCTGCGCAAGCGCGACCTCAACGAGCGCAAGGAAGAGGAGGCGATCCTCGACCTCTATCTCCAGGCGGTCGGCGAGAGCGCCTGAGGCTGAGCTAGCGAACATCAAAACGCCGCCCGAGGGATACTCGGGCGGCGTTTTGCTTTTCAGGGCGCTGCTCAGGCGATGAGCTTGGACCTAGCGCTGCTCGTCTCCGAGCTGCGGTCAACGATGGGTGCGGAACCGCAGCTCGTCGTCGATGAAGGTCTTCTCCTGGAAGGCCGCCTCATTGGAGCCGAAAGGCATCTGCGCCGTCAGCTTCCAGGACGCAGGGATATTCCAGGTCTTGGCGACTTCCGCGTCGACGAGCGGATGGTAGTGCTGCAGGCTCGCGCCGATGCCGACATCGGCAAGCGCGGTCCAGACCGCCAGCTGTGCCATGCCGGTCGAATGCTCCGACCAGATCGGGAAGTTGTGCGCGTAGAGCGGGAAGTTCGCCTGCAGGGCCTTCACCGGCTCCTGATCCTCGTAGAACAGCACCGTCCCGGCGCCGCTCGCAAAAGCCTCGATCTTCTTGGCTGTCGCGGGGAAGTCAGCAGCCGGCACGATCGCCTGAAGCGCCTCCTTGGCGATGCTCCAGAACTTGTCGCTCTCCCTGCCGAAGAGAATGACGGCGCGGGAACTTTGCGAGTTGAAGCTGGAGGGCGACAGGCGGATCGCCTCCCGGATCAGGCCATCCACCTGCGTTTCGGAGATCGGCAGATTCTTGCCGAGGGCATATTGCGTACGGCGCCGCTTAAGCTTGTCGAGCATGGCTTCCTCATCTGTGAACGCGTGTCACACCGGCAGGCCGAAGAAACGGGTGGTTTTCTCGGAGCACCCCTTCAGGCGCCCTTCCTGCGAGAGCGGGATTTGATGAGGCAGAGGTAGCGGTTCACTTGCCGCACCAGAATGCCCATATTGGGCACCACTCTGTTGCTCACGCAGGAACGCTTCATGTCAGAGATCGACGATATCCGGAGCTTCGTCGCCGTCGTCGACGCCGGCGGCTTCGGTCGGGCTGCCCATAGCCTTGGCCTGGCGAAATCGATCGTCAGCCGCCGCATCGCCCGGCTGGAGTCCGATCTCGGCACAAGGCTGCTCAGCCGGACGACGCGCGGTGTCGCCGCCACCGAGGCCGGGCTGGAATTCAAGGCGCGCGGCGAGCGCATCCTGTCGGAGCTCGCCGAGGCGCGCGAGGCGGTGGCGCAGCAGAGCGACGGCGTCACCGGCCGGCTCAGGCTGTCGATGCCACTCTCCTTTGGCTATCGTCACCTTGCCCCGGTGCTGGCGGAGCTGGCCCAGCGGCATCCTCGGCTGGAGCTCGATGTCGAGGCGAGCGACCGTCAGGTCGACCTGATCGGCGAGCGCTTCGATGCCGCGATCCGGATCGGCTCGCTCAAGGATTCGACCCTGGTGGCGCGTCGCATCGCTCCGGTGAAGGGTGCGGTGCTGGCCAGTCCGGATTATCTCGCCCGCCACGGCAGGCCGGAGACGCCGCTCGATCTCGCCCGCCACGAATGCCTGGTCTATTCGGGCAACAGCGTCGTCGACTGGGGTTTTCGCATGAACAGGCGCTGGGTCTCCGTGCGCCCCTCCAGCCGCTTGCGCTCCGACAATGGCGACACGCTCCTGCGCTGGGCCGAAGCCGGGCTGGGCATCGCCGTCCTGCCGACCTTCATCGCCAGCGACGCGATCCGTGCCGGGACGGTCGAGCACATCCTCTGGCGCTATCCGATGCGAGAGAGCGCCCTTCATGTCGTGCGTCCGCCCGGGCCTTACGTGTCCGGCAAGGTGCGGGTGCTGATCGACCTGATGCTCGAGCGCTTCGGCAACGCGCCCTCCTGGGATCCCTGCCAGGCGGCAGTGCAGGCGAAGATCGCGGCTGGTGAACTGGCTCCGGAGGACTATCCAGCCGACGAGCATCAAATGGCGTGAAGTCGCGCTTCACGCGAATTCGCGTGGCAAGCGCGCCGCCAGCAGCCAGTGTTCCGCCCACGACAATGGGAGATCGCCATGCTGCTGGTTGGAATGCTCGACAGTCCCTATGTGCGGCGCGCCGCCATCACCGGGACCTTGCTCGGCCTCGATTTCGAGCATCGTTCGGTCTCGGTGTTCCGGCACATGCCGGAGTTCCGCAAGATCAATCCGCTGATCAAGGCGCCGACGCTGGTCGCCGAGGACGGCACGGTGATCACCGACTCGCTGCTGGTCATCCAGCATTTCGAGGATGTTGCCGGCCGCTCATTGCGGCCGACCGACAAGGCGGCGCGGGTCCGGGATCTCAGTCTGACCGGCATTGGCATCGTCGCGGCCGACAAGGCGGTCTCGGTCGAGTACGAGCGCAAGCGGCCGGAGGAGAAGCGCTATGAGAACTGGCAGGAACGCATCCTGGCGCAGCTCCACACGGCGCTCGACCTGCTCGACCAAGCGGCGGAACGTGGCGAGATCGGGGCCGGGCCGGAGCTCAGGCCGGGCGACATCGCCGCCACGATCGCTTGGGGATTCTGCCGTTTCGTCATCCCGGAATTTGCCCCGGCGGAGCGCTGGCCAGCCCTGGCGCGTCAGGCCGCTGCCTGCGAGGCGCTCGACGTCTTCAAGGCCTGGCCGATCGACCGGGAGTAGGCCCCGCTATTCGGCCGGCGTCGGCGTCTGCTCGACCTTCGGCCGCGCTCCCGGCCGCAGGCGCTCGCGCAGGCCCTGGAATACGACGTAGAGCGCCGGGATCACGAAGATGCCGAGGATGGACGCGAACAGCATGCCGCCGAAGACCGGCGTGCCGACGTCGCGCCTCGCGAGCTTCGACGGTCCTTCCGCGATGACGAGCGGCAGGAGGCCGAGGATGAAGGCGAAGGACGTCATCATCACCGGCCGGAAGCGCAGACGCGCGCCCTCGGTCGCTGCGTGCAGGAGCGGATGCCCCTTCTCGCGCAGCTCCTTGGCGAACTCGACGATCAGGATGCCGTTCTTGGCGGCGAGGCCGATCAGGACGACGATGCCGATCTGGGCGTAGAGATCGAGCGTCAGCTTGGCGAGGACGATTGCGACGAAGGCGCCGAGCACGCCGACCGCGACCGAAAGCAGGACCGGCACCGGGATCGTCCAGCTCTCGTAGAGCGCGACCAGGAAGAGGTAGGCGAAGAGCAGGGCGAAGGCGAGGATCATCCCCGTCTGCCCTTCGGCCCGCTTCTCCTGGAAGGAGACATCGGTCCATTCGCCGCGATAGCCTGATGACAGCGTCTTGGCCGCGACCGTCTCCATCGCCTTCAGCGCCTGGCCGGAGGAGACGCCCGGGGCGGGCGAGCCCTGGAGCGTCACCGCCAGACGGTTGTTGTAGCGGATCAGCGCCTGCGGGCCGACTTCGACCCGCGCCTCGACGAAGGAGCGCAGCGGGACCATGTCCCCGGACTTGTTGCGGACATTGATGCGGTAGATGTCGTTGACCGAGGCACGGTCGGTGCCCTCGGCCTGGACCTGGACCTGCCAGGTGCGGCCGAACAGGTTCATGTCGTTGACATAGTAGCCGCCGAGCGAGGCCTGCAGCGCCTGGAAGACGTCGCTGAGCGCGACGCCGAGGATCTGGACCTTGTCGCGGTCGATGTCGAGATAGATCGAGGGCGCCGAATCCGAGAAGGTCGAGAACACCCGCCGCAATTGCGGGTCCTGATTGGCGGCGACGGTGAGGCCGCGCAGGGCTCGGCCGAGCGCCTTGGGATCCGAGGAGCCCATGTCCATCAGCACATAGCTGAAGCCGCCGCCGGTGCCGAGGCCGATGATCGGCGGGGGAGCGACCGGCACGACATTGCCGTCCCGGACGTTGCGGAATTTCTGGGCGAGGCGGGCGATGACCGCCGGGGCCGTGTCTTCCGGGCTGGTGCGCTGGTCGAACGGCTTCAGTGTCACCACGAAGAAGCCGGCATTGGGCTGGGAATAGTTGTCGATGAAGTTGAGGCCGATGACCGTGGAATAGTCGGCGATCGCCTTCTCGGTCTTCAGGATGCCCTCGACCTCAGCGGCGAGCGCCGAGGTCCGGCCGATCGAGGCGCCATCGGGCAATTGGGCGACGACGAAGAAGGCGCCCTGATCGTCCTCCGGCAGGAAGCCGGTCGGCGTGATGCGCCCCATCGCATAGATGCCGGCGCCGAAGGCCGCGGTCAGGGCAAGACTGATGAGCGAGACGCGAACGAGGCGCGCTACGCCGTCGCCGTAGCGGTCGCGTGTCCAGTCGATGCCGCGCATGATGTGGCCGATCGGCCCGCGCCGCGGCCCGTGATGGGGCTTGAGCAGGATGGCGCAGAGCGCCGGCGACAGGGTCAGCGCATTGATCGCCGAGAGCACCATCGCGACCGCGACGGTGACGGCGAACTGGCGGAAGAGCTCGCCGGAAATGCCGGGGATGAAGGCGACCGGCACGAAGACCGAGAGCAGCACCAGCGTGATCGCGATGATCGGCGCGACGATTTCGCCCATCGCCCGCTTGGTCGCCTCGGCCGGGGAGAGCTCGGGGTGCTCCTCCATCACGCGCTCGACGTTCTCGATCACGACGATGGCGTCGTCGACGACGATGCCGATGGCGAGGACCACGGCGAGCAGCGAGACGGTGTTGGCGGAATAGCCGATGGCGTTGAGCACGATGAAGGCGCCGACCAGGCTCACCGGCACGGCGATGGTCGGGATCAGCGTCGCCCTGAGATTGCCGAGGAAGATGTAGACGACGAGGACGACGAGGACGAAGGCCTCGATCAGCGTCTTCTGGACCTCGTGGATCGTGGCGGTGACGAAGGCGGTCGGGTCGTAGGTGACTTTCCATTCGAGACCGTCCGGGAAGGACTTCTGGAGGTCGCCGATCGTCTTCTTGACGGAATCGAGGGCGGTGAGGGCGTTGGCGCCCGGCGCCTGATAGACGCCGATCAGCACTGCCGGACCGCCGTTGAGCCTGGTGTCGCGGTCGAGATTGGCGGCGCCGAGCTCGAGGCGCGCGACGTCCGAGAGCCGCAGCACCGAGCCGTCGGCATTGGTGCGCAGCACGATCTTGCCGAACTCCTCCGGCGAGGTCAGGCGGCCCTTGGTCTGGATGTTGAGCTGCAATTGCTGGTCATCGGAGATCGGCCGCGCGCCGATGCGCCCGACCGCGGCCTGCGCGTTCTGGCCCTGGATGGCGGCGATGATGTCGCCGGTTGTCAGGTTGAGGCCGGTCAGGGCGTCGGTACGGACCCAGGCGCGGATGGCGTAGTCCTGCGCGCCGAACAGCATGGCATCGCCGACGCCGGCCGTCGATTTGATCGCGTCGAGCAGGTTGATGGTGACGTAGTTCGAGACGAACAGCGTGTCGTAATTGCCCTTGGGCGCGTAGACCGCGATGACGCCGAGCAGCGCCGAGGACTGCTTCTTGACCGTCACGCCGCTGCGCTGGACTTCCTGCGGCAGCTTCGACAAAGCGAGCTGCACGCGGTTGTTGACGTTGACGTTGTTGATGTCGGCATTGGTGCCGAGCTCGAACGAGACCTGCAGCGAATAGCTGCCGTCATTGCCGCTGACGCTCTTCATGTAGAGCATCTTGTCGGTGCCGACGATCTGGGCCTCGATCGGCTGGGCCACGGTCTGTTCGACCACGGCGGCGGAGGCACCGGGATAGACGGCCCGCACCGAGATCTGCGGCGGCACGATGTCCGGATACTGCGCGACGGGGATCGCGAACAGCGAGATCAGCCCGGCGATCGTGGTGACGAGCGCGATGACGATCGCCAGCCGGGGCCGGTCGACGAAGACGGAGCTCAGCATCGGTTCAGCTCCGGCCGACCGGCGGGGTCACGGGCGAAGCGAGCACCGGCACGCCAGGCCGGAGGTTCTGCAGGCCCTGGATGACGATCTGCTCGTTGCCGGCAAGGCCCTGGTCGATCACGACATAGGCACCCGCCTCGGCCCCGACCTTGACGCGCTTGGCCACCGCCTTGCCGTCCTCGACGGCGAAGACATAGGAGCCCTGCTGGTCGGCGATCAGCGCCGATTGCGGCACCAGCACCTTTTCCTCGCTCTGAGGCGCCTGGACGCCGACACGCACCAGCGTGCCGTCGAGGAGCTTGCCGTCGGGGTTAGGCAGGGTGGCGCGCACCAGCACGGTGTCGGTACCGCGCTCGACCGAGACATCGACGAAGTCGACGCGGCCCTTCTGGTCATAGCTTGAGCCATCCGAGAATTTCAGGCTGACGAGCGGCGCCTGACCGTCTGCCGGCAAACGGTTCGTCTTCAGCGCCAGGAACTCGCGCTGGCTGACCGGGAAAGTGACGTACATCGGGTTGTCGCTGACGATCTGGGCCAGCACGCCGCTATCGGGCCCGACGACATTGCCCTTGGTCACCTTGGTCCGGCCGATCCGGCCGGCGATCGGCGCCTTGATCTCGGTATAGCCGAGATTGATCTGGGCGGTCTTCAGGTTGGCGGCGGCGGTGGTCTCGTCGCCCTGTGCGCCCTTCTCCTCGGCAACGCGCTGGTCACGGATGGCGACCGAGCCGGCACTGGTGCGCAACAGGTCCTCGGCGCGCTGACGCTGCACGGTGGCGTTCTGCAAGGTGCCCTGGGCACGCTCCAGTGCGCCCTGCGCCTGCTCGACCGCCGCTTCGAACGGCGCGCGCTCGATCCGGAAGAGCGGAGCGCCCTCGGTGACGGTCGATCCGTCCTTGAACAGTACGTCCTCGAGGTAACCGGTGACGCGGGCTCGGATATCGACGCGGTTGACCGCTTCGATGCGCCCGACGAAATCGGCGGTCTGCGTGATCGCGCGCTTCTCGGCTGAGACGGTGCCGACCGGGACGGCGGTCGGTGCCGGCTGCTGCGCGAACGCGCCGTTCGGGCAAGCGGCAATGGCGAACGACAGCAGAGAGCCGAGCCAGAGCGAGCGCCGAGCGCCCGCCAATTTCGAGTGCAAACCGTCGAGCATGAGGCCCCCGCCAGTGCATTGCTGCCGCGGTAACGTACAGCGGCGAGTTGCATTCTGCGTGTTTTCTTCGGGGCGCGCTACGTCAACGTGATGACGAAAGATGCAAGCCGGACCCGTCGGTTAATTCTGCACGAAGGTCGTTGGAAGGGCCTTGACCGCCGGTCCGGTGAAGCCGCTGGTGCCGACATCGCTAGGTTCGGCCGCGGAAAAGCCGAGCGCCGCGGCCGGATTCGCGCCAGCGACCCAGCCCTTGGCATGGGCTTCCGAGCCCGTCTTCGCCTTGGCGGTCGCGACCGTCGCGCGGCGGGCGGGTGGCGCTTCCGGGGCCGAGACCGCGGCGAAGAGCGAGTCGAGGCCGGCGCGATCGGCATTGTACTCGGCGGCGATCGGGGTCGTGCGTGGTCGCGCGGCGATCTGGGTCGTGCCTGCCTGCTCCGGTGCGGCGCCCGGCGGGCGCGGGCGGATCGGTGGCAGCGGGTGGCTGACATTGACGAGTTTGGCGCCGGCAGGGACGGCGTCCTCAGCTTCTTCGCCGAGCCGCAGGCCTTCGGTCGACAGGCTCGCCAGTGCGACCGGGCGCGATGGCGGTAGCGGCGCCGAGACGGAGCGACCGGTGACGATGGTTTCGAGAGAGGGGCCAGGAAGGTCGTCAGGTCGGCGCGGCGGCAGCGAAGCCAGAATCAGCCTTTGCTCGGCTGTCGGTAACGGCAGCGCCGAGGCTTCCGCCGCCAAAGCGGCTAGCTGGGGTGAGCCGGCCGGCAGATTCGGTGTCGGCGGCGTCAGGCCGCTCGGACGCGCGACGGGCAGCGCGGTTGCGATCGGGCTTGGCTTCGGCGGTTCGGGCGGAGCGGCCTGGGCAGGAGCAAGGGCCGCGACCTGAGTCTCCTCCGGCGGCTGCGAGGTGGTCGTCGTCGCCCGGTTCGAACGGTCGCGCAACACAGCGCGACCGGAGGGTTCGGGCTGGGCCGGCTGCGCGTTGAAGACGGCGAAGCGGCCGCCATCGCCGCTGTTGCTGTCGCCGGCATAGGCCATGACGGTCGGCTGTGGGGTCGGAGCGCGGCGTGCGGCTGCACGGCCGCGGGTCGGACGGGCGTCAGCCTCTTCGTCGTCGCCGCCGAACAGTGCGGCCCAGAAGCTCTTGCCGCCGCTGCTGGAGGCCATGATCGCGCCTTCGTCGTAATCTCCGGCGCCATAGCCCATCACGGAGCCGCCGCCGGACAGAATCTCGGCCTTGGCGGTCTCGTAGCCGCTGAGCGGCTTGCCGTCGGCCGGCAGATGCACTGTCCGTTCGTCGGGGAAGAGGCGCACGAGCTGGTCGCGGGTCATGCGCGGCCAGGAGCGGACGGAGCCGGCGTCGAGATGGACGAAGGGGGTGTGGGCTCCGGGATAGAAGCCGACGCCGCCGCGCTGCATCCGCATCGCGGTCTCGCGCATGCGGGCGGTCGGCGTATCGGGCAGATAGAAGTCCATCGCCTTGCCGAGCATGTGCTGGCTGTGCTTGGCGACGCCGCGCGAGCGCCGGCGCAGCATCGAATTGGTGCCTGGCGAGCGATAGGCCGAGACGACGTGGAAGGGCTGGTCGGAGCCGACCTTGCGATGGACCTCCCAGGCGATGTCGAACAGGCGCGGGTCCATCCGGATCGGCTCGTCTGTGCGCCAGTCGCGCAGCGCCCAGTTCAGCTTTTCCAGCCCCGAGGAATCGTAGCGGCCGTCACGCTTGAAGGTGACAGTCGTCTCCTCCTTGGTGTGCATGTGCTTGATCGTGATGGTGCGGGTGTCGCCGTTGGCGACGGCGTTCTGCGTGCCGCGTGCACCGAGGACCAGGAGGCTCGCGCTGGCGATCAGGAGCAAGCCGACACGTTTGCTGCTCCGCAAAGACTGCGGGAGCCGTGCTGCGATCTCGGCTTTCGACCTGCTCACTCTGTCAGACTCGTCTCGAAGCGCCGGGCGAGCCGGAGCGGTAAACGTGAAGGAACAGTTGCCGAGAAGGCTTAACGGGAGGTTACCGGCGAGACAACACCCCCGCCGGAATCCGGCAAGCAAGATTGCTCGCTACCGGCAGATCGTGGCGAAACCGTGCCGAATGGGACTTTTTCGCAGCAGAATCGGTCAGGAACGTTGCTCGAGCGCGTTCCTGACCAGCCTGTGGAAACCGTAGATGTCGTCGAATGTCGAGACGGCGCCGGCCTCGTTGACGACGATGGTTTCGTAGACGAGGTGGATCGGCAGCGGTTGCGGCAGCTTGATGGTGCGCTCGCCGGAGCCGATCAGCCGCTTCAGCCGCTCGCTCGTCCACTCCGGCCCGAGCACCTGGTCGGCGAGGGCGAAGGGATTCTCGACGCGGACGCAGCCATGGCTGAAGGCGCGCTTGCCGGCGCCGAACAGCCCGCGATTCGGTGTATCGTGCAGGTAGACGGCGTGGTCGTTCGGGAACATGAACTTGATCCAGCCGAGCGCGTTGCGCTCGCCCGGCGGCTGGCGCACCGAGATGCTGCCGTTCTTGGCCCGCGTCACGACATAACCGCGCCTTGCGGCGTAGTTTGGATCGTTGGCGAGCCCGGGCAGGAACTCCTTCTTCAGGATCGAGGGCGGCACGAACCAGGACGGGTTGACGACGACGTGCTCCATCCGGTGCGAGAAGACCGGAGTCGCCGATTCCGGCTTACCGACGATCACGCGCGCCTCATAGGCGACCTTGTCGCCGTGCATGACGCGCATCTTGTACTCGGGAATGTTCACGATGATGCGGTTCTCGCCGAGATCGCTCGGCAGCCAGCGCCAGCGCTCCATCTGGGCGATGATGTCGCTCTCCAGCCGCGTCGAGCGCGGCATGGCGAGCGCGGCGACGGTCTGGTCGCTGAGCACGCCGTCGGCGCGCAGGCCGGCCTGCTTCTGGAAGTCGGCCAGAGCCAGCGCGGTCGAGCGATCGTAGACCGGCTCCTCGCTGGTGCCGAGGCCGAGCCGGGCGCGGACGAGCGGCACGCGCTCGTCGCGCATGCCGACCTTGAGGGCAGGGCCGGCCGGGATGCGGGCGATCGGCGTCTCGGGCTTGTCGGCGCGCAGTTCGGCGAGCTTGGCCTTGAGATGCTGATAGCCGGTATGCCGGGGATTATAGGCGGCTAGCACCGCGCCGGCATCGGCGGCGCCGGTCAGCTCCGACAGCACCTCGGTCGCCGAGGGCAGTTCGAGCTTCGGCGTGATCAGCTTCGACAGGCGGCGCGGGTCGAGGCGGCCGCCGCGGGCGTCGCGGGCATAGAGCACGGCGAGTGCCGAGAGCCTGATGTCGGCGGCGGCGAGGCTGTCCTTGTCGCTGGCTTCGAAGACCGGGAGCAGATAGTCGCCGGCCCGCAAGCCATCATCGCCGGCGCGGCCGAGCTGCGCGACGACCTGCTTGCCGGCGGCGCCGAGATCCTTGCCGTCGACCCAGAACGGACGGTTCTCGTTGGCGGCGTAGGCGGCGACGATGTCGGCGCGCTCGCGGGCGGAGAGGCGCGGCAGGGCAGCCGCGATCTCGGCCTGGGCCGCGATCCGGCCGGAGAGTTCGAGCCCGGCCGGCAGCGTGACCGCGACCTCGGGCAAGGGCGGCAGATCAATCTGTGGCGCAGACGGCTTGGCCAGTTGCGGTTGCGGTGCCTCGGCCGGTTTCGTCAGGGCCGGATCGACCGGCGGCATCTCCGGCGGGTCGAGATCGGGCTCGGCCTCGATCCGGTCCGGCCTCGTCGAGAGCGCGCCGGTGACGATTTCCTTGGCCTCGGCGGCTTCGGCCGATTGCAGGTCGGCAGATGGGCGCAGATCGAGCGTGACTTGCGCCGGGGCAGGGATGTCGAGCTGCTGCGGCTCGGCGTCGGTCTTGAGAATGACCAGAGCGGGCTGTTCAGGCAGCGGCTGACCGATCCCGCTTGCCGTCTCCTGCGCGGTCGCGGCAGCGAGCGCGAGCGACAGGCCAAGCGCGGCGGTTGAGACGGTTTCCGCCAGACGGCGAAGGCACATCGATGAACTTCCCCGGTCCTTGCCGATCCACGCCGATAACTGCGTGACTCGACCTGCTTCGACAAGATGCCGCCCTGCAACAGCGGCCGATATTTCGCCCTCTGCAACCCGTCCCCTGTCGGCTGCAGAGCGCGTTTCGCTGCGGGTTCGCTAGGCCGCGTCGGCGCCGTCGGCGGCGTCCTCGCCCTCGATCAGCCCGTAATCCTTGAGCTTGCGGTAGAGCGTCGAGCGCCCGATGCCGAGCTTGCGCGAGATCTCGGACATGTGGCCGCGATAATGGGCCAGCGCGAACTTGATGATCTCGCGCTCCAGCTCGTCGAGCGTGCGCATGTCGGAGCCTGCGACGAGGTCGAGCGCATTGGGATCGCGGACCGGCACCTGGATTACGCGGGGCGGCGCCTCGCCGCGCGGCTCGCTGGCGATCGAGGCCGGCGCCGGCGGGATGCGGACATCGAAGCCGTCCATCTGCGCGGCGATCTGCGGGAACTCCGCGACGGTGAGCTCGTCGCCATCGGAGAGCACGACGGCGCGGAACATCGCGTTCTCGAGCTGGCGGACATTGCCGGGCCAGTCATAGTCGGCGAGCAGCGAGAGTGCCTCGGCGCTGATGCCGCGCAGCTTGCGGCCTTCTTCCGCGGCGAAACGAGCGAGGAAGCCGCGGGCGAGGTCGGCGACGTCTTCGCGGCGCCGGCGCAGCGGCGGGAGCGTGATCGGGAAGACGTTGAGCCGATAGTAAAGGTCTTCGCGGAACTCGCCGCGCTTCACCTGCTCCAGCAGGCTCTTGTTGGTCGCCGAGATGATGCGGATGTCGACGCGTACTGACTTCTTGCCGCCGACCGGATCGACCTCGCTCTCCTGGATGGCGCGCAGCAGCTTGACCTGCGCATCGAGCGGCAGTTCGCCGACCTCGTCGAGGAAGAGCGTGCCGCCATTGGCCTCGACAAATTTGCCGATGTGGCGCTCGGTCGCGCCGGTGAAGGCGCCCTTCTCATGGCCGAACAGGATGGATTCGACGAGGTTGTGCGGGATCGCGCCGCAATTCACCGTGACGAAGGGCTTGCCCCGGCGGTCGCTGGAGCCCTGGATGGCGCGGGCCAGCACCTCCTTGCCGACGCCGGACTCACCCTCGATCAGGATCGGGATGTTGGAGCGGGCGGCACGTTCCGCCAGCTGGATGACGCGACCCATGTCCTGGCTCTTGCTGGCGAGATCTCGGAAGCCGAGCTGCCCGGAGGCGCGCCGCTTCATGTAGCGGATCTCGTGTTCGAGAGCGCCGAGCTTGAGCGCGTTCTTGAGCGAGACCTGCAGGCGCTCGGCCCCGGCCGGCTTGACCACGAAGTCGACTGCACCGGCGCGCATCGCCGCGACGACGGTCTCGATCGAGCCGTTGGCGGTCTGGACGATCACCGGCACCTCGCTGCCGCGCTCGCGCAGCGCGGCCAGCACGCCCATGCCGTCAAGGCCGGGCATGACGAGGTCGAGGATCAGGCAGTCGATGCGCCGCGATTCGTCGACGAGGGCAGCAAGCGCCTGCTCGCCACCTTCCGCGAGCGCGACCTCGTAGCCGAAGCGCTTCAGCATCGCATCGAGCAGCCGGCGCTGCACGGGATCGTCGTCGACGACGAGGATGGTTGCGGACATGAAACCTCGGCAGGCCAGACTGTTAGCCGGAATCGGCTGTTCCGTTTCGGGTCACTGTCAGGGAGAACGGTTAAGCCCCGCTTAAGCCGGCACCTCGCGCAGGAAATCGGGCGGGTGTGGCCGCACCGCCGTTGATCGCGGGCGGCGGGCCGCGCATATGAGAGGGCCGCTATCCTTCCCGACAGGCCGAGGCAGAGACGACATGACCCGCCCCTTCGACCGTCCCGCAACCGCACGCGCTGCCCATGCCGGAGGCGCGGCCGAGGCGCTCGGCGCCCTGCCGGAATGGGATCTGACGCATCTTTACCCGGCAATGGATTCGCCGGTCTTCGCTGCCGATGTCGAGCGTGCGGCGGCCGAGGCGCGGCGCTTCGCCGAGCTCTATCGCGGCAAGCTCGCGGCGCTCGCCGCGCGCGAGGATGCGAGCGCTGCGCTGACCGAGGCGGTCAAGGCCTATGAGGGGCTGGAGGATCTGGTCGGCAAGATCATGTCCTATGCCGGCCTGGTCTATTCCGGCGACACTACCGATCCGCAGCGCGCCAAGTTCTATGGCGACACGCAGGACAAGGTCACCGCGATCTCGACCGAGCTCCTGTTCTTCGGGCTCGAACTCAACCGAATCGACGAGGCGCTGCTGGCCAAGGCGGCGGCGCAGGCGCCACTCAGCCACTGGAAGCCGTGGCTCGAAGACCTCGCCAAGGACAAGCCGCACCAGCTCGAGGACCGGATCGAGGAACTCTTCCATGAGAAGTCGGTCACGGGCCACGGCGCCTGGAACCGGCTCTTCGACGAGACGATCGCCTCGCTGCGCTTCAATGCCGGCGGCGACGAACTCACCCTCGAACTGACGCTGAACCGGCTGCAGGACGCCGATGGCGCGGTGCGCAAGGAGGCGGCGGAGGTGCTCGGCACCGTCTTCCGCCAGCATCTTCGCACCTTCGGCCTGATCACCAACACGCTCGCCAAGGACAAGGAGATCTCCGACCGCTGGCGCAAGTTCGAGGACGTCGCCGACTCGCGCCACCTCGCGAACCGGGTCGAGCGCGAGGTGGTCGATGCACTGGTTGCTGCTGTCCGCGAGGCCTATCCGCGTCTGTCGCACCGCTATTACAAGCTGAAGGCGCGCTGGTTCGGCCAGGACGTGCTCGACTATTGGGATCGCAACGCGCCGTTGCCCAAGGTCGAGCAGCGCACGATCCCCTGGACGGAAGCGCGCGATACCGTGCTCTCGGCCTATGGTGACTTCTCAGCTGACATGGCGGGAATCGCGCAGCGCTTCTTCGACGAGCGCTGGATCGACGCGCCGGCTCGTCCGGGCAAGGCGCCGGGCGCCTTCGCGCATCCGACCGTGCCGTCGGCGCACCCTTACGTCCTGCTCAACTATCAGGGCAAGCCACGCGACGTGATGACGTTGGCGCATGAACTCGGCCATGGCGTGCACCAAGTCCTGGCCGGACCAAACGGGGCGCTGATGGCGCCGACGCCGCTGACGCTGGCCGAGACGGCGAGCGTGTTCGGGGAGATGCTGACCTTCCGCAAGCTGCTCGACGGAACGACGGACCCTAAGCAGCGCAAGGCGATGCTGGCGGCCAAGGTCGAGGACATGATCAACACGGTCGTGCGCCAGATCGCCTTCTATTCCTTCGAGCGCAAGGTCCACGAGGCGCGCCGGCAGGGCGAGCTGACGGCTGAGAACCTCTGCGATCTCTGGCTCAGCGTGCAGTCGGAGAGCCTGGGTCCGGCGATTCGGCTCGGGCCGGGCTACGAGACCTTCTGGGCCTATATCCCGCACTTCATCCACTCGCCCTTCTACGTCTACGCCTATGCCTTCGGCGATTGCCTGGTGAACTCGCTCTACGGCGTCTACCAGAACTCGGCCTCGGGCTTTCAGGAGCGCTATTTCGCGCTGCTCTCGGCCGGCGGCACCAAGCACCATTCCGAGCTGTTGAAGCCGTTCGGCCTCGATGCGCGCGATCCGGCCTTCTGGCAGATCGGGCTCAAGATGATCGAGGGGCTGATCATCGAGCTCGAAGGGATGGAATGAAGCGAGGCGCGCGGTGAGCTCCGTCGTCTTCGACCGCGCGCTCTATCGCCGTCGCCTCGCGGCGGCGCTTTCTGCCGGCTATCCCGATTTTTTGGTGGCGCGCTGTGTCGGCGATCTCGACGAGCGGCTGTCGGCGGTGCTCCGGCGCTTCGAGCGGGCGGCCGATCTCGGCACGCCGCTGCCGCTGGCTGCGCCGGTGCTGCAGGCGAGGGCTGGCGACCTGTTGCGCATGGCCGAGGTCGCGGATCACAGTTCTGCGCTTGTCGGCGATCTCGAAGCCTTGCCCTTCGCGGGGGAATCGCTCGATCTCGCGGCTTCGCTGCTGGCACTGCATGCGGTCAACGACCTGCCCGGCGCCCTCATCCAAATCAAACGGGCGCTCAGGCCCGACGGGCTCTTCATCGCCTGCCTGCTCGCCGGCCAGAGCCTCACCGAATTGCGCCAGTCGCTGCTGGCGGCCGAGGTCGAATTGACCGGCGGCGCGAGCCCGCGCGTCGCGCCCTTCGCCGACCTGCGCGATCTCGGTGGGCTGTTGCAACGCGCCGGCTTCGCGCTGCCCGTCATCGACAGCGAGAGCGTTACCGTGCGCTATGGCGACATGTTCGGCCTGCTGCGCGACCTGCGCGCCATGGGCTGGGCCAATGCGCTCTCCGAGCGCAGCCGCAAGCCACTGCGGCGCGGCGTGCTATTGCGGGCGGCTGAGCTCTATGCCGAGCGTTTTGCCGATCCGGACGGGCGCCTGCGCGCCACCTTCGAGATCGTCTGGCTCTCGGGCTGGGCGCCGCATGAGAGCCAGCAGAAGCCGCTGCGGCCGGGCTCTGCCAAGGCGCGATTGGCGGATGCGCTCGGCGTTCCCGAACTCGGCGCCGGCGACAAGGCGCGCGGGGAGAAGCCATGAGCGAGAAGCCGGTCAGGCTAGGGCGGGCCGATTTCCGCCTGTTCCGCACGATCCCGACGCGCTGGGCCGACAACGACGTCTTCGGCCACGTCAACAATGTGATCTACTACAACTGGTTCGACACGCTGGTGAACGCCTGGCTGATCGAGCAGGGCTTCCTCGATGTGACGGAGAGCAGGATCGTCGGCCTCGTCGTCGGCACGCGCTGCAATTATTTCGAGAGCGTCGCCTTTCCCGAGGTGGTCGAGGGGGCGCTCGCGGTCGAGAAGCTCGGGCGCTCCTCGGTGACCTACCGGATCGGGATATTCCGGCAGGGCGGGGCGCTCACGGCGGCGCAGGGCCTCTTCACCCATGTCTATGTCGAGCGCGGGCCGCAGACGCCGGTGCCGATCCCGGCCAAGCTGCGTGCTGCCATGGCGGAGATCGGGGTCGGCTAGGCGCTCCCAGCGATTGTGTCAGCGGCCGTTTTCGGGCTATTGCCCCCGCTTGAGATCGAGCCCCTGGCTCGCCCCCTCCGTCAGGAACAGGCCGCGTGATTCCCAACGACATCAAGATCACCCCGCAGCTGGTCGCCGAGCACGGCCTCAAGCCGGACGAGTACCAGCGCTTCCTGCACCTGATCGGGCGCGAGCCGACGATCACCGAGCTCGGCATCGTCTCGGCGATGTGGAACGAGCACTGCTCCTACAAGTCGTCGAAGATCCACCTGAAGACGCTGCCGACCAAGGCGCCCTGGGTGATCCAGGGCCCGGGCGAGAATGCCGGCGTGATCGACATCGGCGACGGGCTCGCGGTGGTCTTCAAGATGGAGAGCCACAACCACCCGTCCTTCATCGAGCCCTATCAGGGCGCGACCACCGGCGTCGGCGGCATCCTGCGCGACGTCTTCACCATGGGCGCGCGGCCGATCGCGGTGCTCGACGCACTGCGCTTCGGTGACCCGTCGCATCCCAAGACCCGCCATCTGGTCTCCGGCGTCGTCGCCGGCATTGGCGGCTACGGCAATTCCTTCGGCGTGCCCAATGTCGGCGGCGCCACCGGCTTTCATCGCCGCTATGACGGCAACAATCTGGTCAACGCCATGGCGGTCGGCCTCGCTCGATCCGACGAGATCTTCTACGCCAAGGCCTCGGGCGTCGGTAAGGCGATCGTCTATCTCGGCTCCAAGACCGGTCGCGACGGCATCCATGGCGCGACCATGGCCTCGGCCGCCTTCGACGAGGGCGCCGAGGAGAAGCGTCCGACCGTGCAGGTCGGCGACCCCTTCGCCGAGAAGCTTTTGCTCGAAGCCTGCCTGGAGATCATGGCCGCCGGCCATGTCGACGCGATCCAGGACATGGGCGCGGCCGGCCTGACCTGTTCGGCGGTCGAGATGGGCGCCAAGGGCGATCTCGGAGTCGAGCTCGATCTCAATGCGGTGCCCTGCCGCGAAGCGCAGATGAGCGCCTATGAGATGATGCTCTCGGAAAGCCAGGAGCGCATGCTCATGGTGATCAAGCCCGGCCATGAGGAGCCGGCCGAGGCGATCTTCCGCAAATGGGGCCTCGACTTCGCCGTGGTCGGCAAGACCACCGACACGCTGCGCTTCGTCGTCAAGCATGACGGCGAGACCATGGCCGACCTGCCGATCAAGGAGCTCGGCGACGAGGCTCCCGAATACGACCGTCCCTGGGTCGAGACGCCAAAGCGTCCGGTGGTCGAGGCCGCCAGCGTGACACCGCCGATGTCGAACGCCGAGGCGCTGCTTGCGCTGGTCGGCTCGCCTGATCTCTCGTCGAAGCGCTGGATCTACGAGCAGTACGACACGCTGATCCTCGGCAATTCGGCGGTGACGCCGGGTGGCGATGCCGGCATCGTCCGGATCGAGGACGGGCCGAAGGGCCTCGCCATGACCGCCGACGTGACGCCGCGCTATTGCGAGGCCGACCCGTTCGAGGGCGGCAAGCAGGCGGTGGCCGAGGCCTGGCGCAACCTGACCGCGGTCGGAGCCTTGCCGCTCGCCATCACCGACAACCTCAATTTCGGCAATCCGGAGCGGCCCGAGGTAATGGGCCAGCTGGTCGGCTGCATCAGGGGCATCGGCGAGGCCTGCAGGGCGCTCGACTTCCCGGTCGTTTCCGGCAACGTCTCGCTCTACAACGAGACCAACGGTGTCTCGATCCTGCCGACCCCGACCATCGGCGGCGTCGGCGTGCTCGCCGATGTGACGAAGCATGCCACCATCGGCTTCAAGGCCGAGGGCGAGGCGATCATCCTGATCGGTGAGACCAAGGGCTGGCTCGGGCAGTCCTCTTATCTCGCGACCGTCTGCGGCCGCGAGGAGGGCGCGCCGCCGCCGGTCGATCTTGCGGTCGAGCGTCGCAATGGCGAGTTCGTGCGCGGGCTGATCACGGCTGGCCGTCTCAGCGCTTGCCACGATTTGTCAGATGGCGGTCTTGCCGTCGCGCTCGCCGAGATGGCGATGGCGAAGGGTATCGGCGCCGAGCTTGATTTCATGGATGTCCCCGGAGCCCATCGCGAGATTCCGGGTGACATGCCAAGCCATGCCTTCCTGTTTGGCGAGGACCAGGCCCGATATGTCGTGACCTGCCCGTATGACGAGATCAACCAACTTCAAAAGGATGCCATCGCGGCGGGGGTGTCGACCTGGCATCTCGGCTCTACCGGTGGTGAAGCGTTGATCCTGCCGGGCGAGGCTGCTGTTTCGATTGCCGACCTGCGGAAGACACATGAGAGCTGGCTGCCGGACTACATGGCCGGCAAGGCCGGATAGAGTTGTTTTGACGCATTTTCTTCGCGCGAACCGGTTTCCACTTCGCTTGAAAATGCCCTGAGGAGATCTGCCATGGCGATGGAAGCAAGCGAGATCGAGCGTATGATCAAGGCGGCGTTCCCCGATGCCATCGTCGAGATCAAGGATCTTGCCGGCGACGGTGATCATTATGCCGCAACCGTGACCTCAGCTGCCTTCAAGGGCAAGAGCAGAGTGCAGCAGCACCAGATGGTCTATGCCGCCTTGCAAGGAAACATGGGCGGCGTGCTGCATGCCCTTGCGCTGACGACGACGGTTCCCCAGAATTAGAACGAGTTCATCCGGCGGGCCTTGAACCCGCATTTGGAGATAAATGTCATGAGCGACGTCAACGCCCGTATCGATGCCGAAGTGAAATCCAGCGATGTGGTGCTCTTCATGAAGGGCACGCCGCAATTCCCGATGTGCGGCTTCTCCGGCCAGGTCGTGCAGATCCTCTCTTACGTCGGCGTGCCGTTCAAGGGCGTCAATGTGCTCGAGGATCAGGAGATCCGCGAAGGCATCAAGGCCTATTCGAACTGGCCGACCATCCCGCAGCTGTACGTCAAGGGCGAGTTCGTCGGCGGCTGCGACATCACCCGCGAGATGTTCCAGGCCGGCGAATTGCAGGCGCTGTTCGAAGAGAAGGGCATCGCCGTCAAGCAGGCGAGCTGAGCCACTTCACTTTCTTGGAATCGAAAAGGCGGCGCGTGAGCGCCGCCTTTTTCATGTCCGGATAAGCCTCTGCGACCGAAGCGGCGATCACTTCACCAGCAGCCAGTCCTCGACCACCAGTGCGTCGAGCCCGCTCGTATAGAACATCAGGATCGCATCCTCGCTGCTGTGCAGGATCGGCTTGCCCATGATGTTGAACGAGGTGTTCAAGATCACCGGCACGCCGGTGAGCGCGTGGAAGGCCGAGATCAGCGCATGATAGCGCGGATTGCGCTCGGCGGTGACGCTCTGCAGGCGCCCGGTCGCGTCCTCGTGGACGACCGCGGGGATACGATCGCGCACCGCCTCCTTCCAGGTCAGGGTGCGCTCCATATAGGGCGCATCCTGGTAGTTCTCGAACCAGTCGGGGCCGTGCTCGGCGAGGATCGAGGGCGCGAAGGGCCGGAAGGCCTCGCGATACTTCACCTTGGCGTTGAGGATGTCCTTGGCGTCAGCGGGGCGCGGATCGGCCAGGATCGAGCGGTTGCCGAGCGCGCGCGGTCCGAACTCGGCCCGTCCCTGCGCCCAGCCGATCAGCTTGCCTTCGGCGAGGAGCCTGGCCGTCGCGGTGATGATCTGGTCAGGCGAGAGTTTCTTCAGGCGCGGCTCCCAGGCTGCCATGCGCTCGAAAGGTTCGGTCGATAGCGACGAGCCGAGATAGGGACTCATCGGCCCCTTCGGTGCCTGCCAGTCCGGGTTCGCCTCGGCATGGGCGAGCCAGGCGGCGCCGATGGCGTTGCCGTCATCGGCCGGGGCGGAGGGGACGTGAACCTGCTTGAAGCCGTGGCGGCCGACAATCTTGCCGTTGAAGGAGGAGTTGAGCGCGCAGCCGCCGGCGAGCACGAGGTTCTCCGACGGGCAGAGCGCCGCCGTCTCGGCGAGCAGCGCCTCCATCATCTCGGCGAAGACGTCCTGGCCGCAGCGCGAGAGATCGGCCCAGCCCTTGTCGAGCGCATCGGCGGGGCGGCGGGCGAGGATCTCGTCGGCGACGCTCTGGACCGTCGCGGCATCGGCGAAGCTGAGCTTGGTACCCTCGACGCGATAGAGCTTGCGCAGCAGTGCGAGCAGCTCAGCGTCGCGTTTGCCATAGGGCGCGAGCCCCATGATCTTCCATTCCTCACCCTTGGCCTGGTCGAAGCCGGCGAGGTCGGTGACGAAGCCGAAATAGAAGCCGATCGATTCGCGGCCGCGATGGCGCTTCAGCTCGGTGAGGCGACCATCCCTGAGCGCGAAGATGGCGGAGGCGCCGGTCTCGCCCATGCCGTCGACGACGAGGCAGGCGGCATCGCGGAAGGGCGACGACCAGGAGGCGTAAGCCGCGTGGCTGAGATGATGGCCGTAGCGCTTCATCCCGGTGACCTTCGCCTCGCCGAAGGCGCGGTCGAGGCCGAGCAAGGTGCCGAGGCCGGCGCGCTGCTGCTGGTGATGCAGGTTGGCGATCAGAGCGCGCTCGCTGCGCTCGGGCACGAGCGAGCGGTTGAAGGCGGGCGAAAGCTTGAGCAGTGAATCGAGGCTGAAGGAGCCAGCGCGGCTCATCTGGTCGAGGAAGCCGGTGAATTCTTCGCCCCAGCTGGTCGCAAGCCTGATTTCGGCGCCCTTGGGGATATAGCGCTTGAGCAGGCTTTCCATCCGCGCCGCCGTGTCCGGCTCGCAGTTCGGCGCGCGCTTGTATTGCAAATAGCGCTCGGCCGCCTCGGCGAACAGGACCTCGCCATTGGGATCGACGATGGCGATGGCGGGGTCGTGGAAGGTGGTGGCGAGGCCGATGGTGTAGCTCATGGCCGGCAGCGTATGGAGCAGCCGGCCGGCCATGGCAAATGTTGCAAACCGGTGACGCGGTGCGGCGGGGTCAGTCGATCACTTGGCGAAGGCGATGCTGTCGGCGATCGCCTTGATCGCCGGCTCGAGCGAGGGATAGGTCGCCTCATCTGCGCTGACGATCATGCGGACGAAGCGACCATCCGGGCCGAGGCCCATATACTGGGCGAAGCGCTTGCGGATCGAACCTTCCGTGGTCGTGCCCGAGAGCATGACGCCGTCCTTGTCGCCGGCGAAGGTGACGGTCTCGCGCTTGGTGATCTCGGCTTTCTCGAAGCCGCGCGTCGTCTGCAGCAGCTTCTCGCCGGCAGCGGCCAGCTGTCCGGCGGCGACCTGTCCGCCGGTCTGATAGCTGACGATCAGCATGGGCTGCGTGCCCTTGGGATCGACGTTCAGCGGGCCCGAGGTCATCAGCACGCCGAGGCCGCCGAAAGTGTCGACCACGCGGAAGGGCTCGGTGGCCCGGACGCGGAAGGGCAAGGCGGCGAGCTTCTCATCGAGCGTCGGTTCGGTGCCGAGCGACACGCTCTTCAGCATGGTCACGACATCGTCGCCGTCCAGATCTGCATCCTCCGGCGCCTGCACCGTGATCATCACGGTCTTGGCGCCCTTGAGCAGAACCATCCATTTGTCGAAGGTCGCGGCGCCGAGCGTCTGCTGGCCGGTCAGGATGCGGCCCTTGCCACCGACGGTCTCGATATCCTCGGCCTCGTCGATGGTGATGTTCTGCTTGGCGAAATTGGTCTTCGCCATCTCCAGATTGCTGAACAGCGTCGAGAGTTGCGGATGCGCCTCGGGCGGCAATTCGACGACGAGCACCGAGGCTTTCGCCTCGACGTTCTCCAGACCAGCAAACTTGGTCGAGGGGGCAAAGCCTTTCAGCGGTGTCAGCGAGACCGTTGTTCCGGAGATCGCGGTGCGCTCCTGGGCCTGTGCGCTGACTGCCAATCCAGCGGCGAGCAAACCACCAAGGGCCAGGCGCAGGGTCGTTCGGGCGGCATGGCGCACTGTGCTCATGTCGAATCGGATCATCGCGTCGCTCCTGTACGATCGGTAGGTCCCGCGTCGCCGACGGCGGGCCATGCTGCAACTGGCTGAGCGGATACAGGTTCACATCCCGCGACCTTGCGATCGAAGGATGAGGCCCGAGCCGCTTGTCGCTCTTGTGCGTGTCAGCGGCGTGATCGACGGGGCGTGACGCTCAGCGCCGGCCGATGGCGGCGCTGATCAGCGCCTTGGCGTCGGCGCCGGCCCATTCGGCCGGGCCTTGCAGCAAGGCGAGCTCGCAGCCGGCAGGGTCGACCAGCAGGCTGATCGGCATGCCCTCGACCTTCTTCACGGCGCGGATGTCCTGGAAAACCTTGGCCTGCGGGTCGGCATAATAGGCGAGGCGGGCGATGTTCTTGTCGGCCAGCCACTTCTTCGGCTTGTCGGGGTGACGCGTGTCGATATTGATCGCCACCACTTCGAAATCGGAGCCGCCGAGCGCGCCCTGGAGGGCATCGAGCGCCGGCATCTCGGTGAGGCAGGGCAGACACCAGGTCGCCCAGAGATTGACCAGCACGGTCTTGCCCCGCAAGGCGGACAGCGTCGTCGGCTTGCCGTCCGGGCCGTTGAAGGCAAGGTCAGGCAGGAGCCCTGGCTGCTTGGCGACCTCGACGGCCGCGACCTCGCCCTTCGCCAGGGGGCGCAACGTCTCGACCTTCGTTGCGGCAGCGCTGCAGACGGAATTGCCGGCTCCACCCCGGACGGAGTAGAAGGCGCCAGCGCCGCCTAACACCAGCAGCGCCAGAGCCCCGCAGGCCACCACTATTTTCGACCGAGACGTCATCGCGCGTCCTTGAAGAGCAGGAAAGACCGCCGTGAGCAACCGCATGTGGGGTGGGCGTTTCGCCACAGGTCCCGACGTCATCATGGAGGAGATCAACGCCTCCATCGATTTCGACCAGCGCCTGTGGCGCCAGGACATCCGCGGCTCGCTCGCGCATGCCGCCATGCTGGCTGAGACCGGCATCCTGACGAAGGACGACGTGGACGTCATCTCGGCCGGACTCAAGGGCATCGAGGCCGAGATCGAGGCGGGGCGCTTCACGTTCTCGCGCGCGCTCGAAGACATCCATATGAATATCGAGAGCAATCTCAAGGAGAGGATCGGGCTCGCGGCCGGGCGCCTGCACACCGCCCGCTCGCGCAACGACCAGGTCGCGACCGACATGCGGCTCTGGGTGCGCGATGCGCTCGACCAGCTCGACGAGCAGGTCGCCGATCTCCAGCTCGCGCTCGCCGAGAAGGCCGAGACCTATGCGGGCGCGGTGATGCCGGGCTTCACCCATCTGCAATCGGCCCAGCCGGTCACCTTCGGCCATCACCTGCTCGCCTATGTCGAGATGCTGGCGCGCGACCGCAGCCGCCTTCGTGACGCCCGCGAGCGCATGAACGAATGCCCGCTCGGCGCCGCCGCGCTCGCCGGCACCTCCTTCCCGATCGACCGGCACATGACCGCCAAGGCGCTCGGTTTCGCCCGGCCGACGGCGAACTCGCTCGATTCGGTTTCGGATCGTGATTTCGTGCTGGAGACGCTGTCGGCCGCCTCGATCTGCGCCATGCACCTGTCGCGCCTCGCCGAGGAGATCGTGCTGTGGGCGACGCCGCAATTCGGCTTCGTCAAGCTCTCCGACAAGTTCTCGACCGGCTCCTCGATCATGCCGCAGAAGCGCAATCCCGACGCGGCCGAATTGGTGCGCGGCAAGGCGGGCCGCGTCTTCGGCGCGCTGCAGGGCCTGCTGACGATGATGAAGGGCCTGCCACTGACCTATTCGAAGGATATGCAGGAGGACAAGGAAGGCACTTTCGACGCGGTGCAGACCCTGTCGCTCTGCCTCGCGGCGAGCGCCGGGATGGTCCGCGACATGCAGCCGGACCTGAAGACGATGAAGAAGGCTGCCGGCCTCGGCTACGCCACGGCCACCGATCTCGCCGATTGGCTAGTGCGCGTGCTGAAGATGCCGTTCCGCGACGCCCACCATGTCACCGGCCGGCTCGTTGGCATCGCCTCGGCCAAGGGCGTCGGGCTGGAGAAGCTCTCACTCGCTGAGATGCAGGAGGTCGAGCCGAAGATCAGCGACGAGATCTTCGCGGTGCTCGGCGTCGAGCGCTCGGTGAAGAGCCGCACCAGCTATGGCGGAACCGCCCCTGCCAATGTGAAGCGGCAGGCCAAGCGCTGGCTCAAGCAATTGGCCAAGGACGCGAAGCCGCAGCCATGATCCCGGCGCAAAGGCTCGCAAGCTGGCGCGCCATTCGCTACACTCGTCCCGAAGCTTCGCCTAAGGATCATCGTTCGTGCCGCAATCCCGCCTGAAACTCGGCCGCACCGTGCTGGTGGTCGGCCTGCTCGGCCTCGCGCTTGCGGCTTGCGGCCGCCGCGGACCCCTTGAGCCGCCGCCGAACGCCAAGAATGCGATCGACCTGCCGGATCAGCAGACCGGCGCGGTCGAGAATACCTTCAACGCGACGGACGCTTCGCCGCTGGGCAAGCCGCCGAAGCGCAACAAGGCGATCGAGATTCCCGAGAAGCCCTTCGTGCTCGACCCGTTGCTCTGAACCGACATGCACCACTTCGCCTATCGCGACGGCGCGCTTTTCGCCGAGGACGTCGACCTGCGCGAGATCGCGGCAGAAGTCGGAACGCCGGTCTATGTCTATTCCTCCGCGACGATCGAGCGGCACTACCGCCTCTATGAGGAGGCGATGAAGTCGACCGCGCCGGGCAAGCCGGCGCATGTCTTCTACGCCATGAAGGCCAACAGCAATCTCGGTGTGCTGAAGACGCTGGCAGCGCTCGGCGCCGGCGCCGACACGGTCTCCGAGGGCGAGATCCGCAAGGCGCTCGCCGCCGGCTTCCCGGCGAGCAAGATCGTCTTCTCCGGCGTCGGCAAGAGCGAAAGCGAGCTCGCCTTCGCCGTCGAGGCCGGCATCTACCAGGTCAATATCGAGACCGAAGGTGAACTCGACCTGCTGTCGAGGGTGGCGCAGCGGCTGGGTAAGCGCCAGGAGGCGGTGTTTCGGGTCAATCCCGACATCGGCGCCGGCGGCCATGCCAAGATCACCACGGGCTCCTCGGCCAACAAGTTCGGTGTTTCCTTCGAGGAAGTGCACCGGCTCTATGCTCGCGCCGCCAATATGGCGGGCGTCAGGATCATGGGGCTCGCCGTGCATATCGGCAGCCAGATCCGCGAGGTCGACGCCTTCGAGGCGGCATACACCAAGATGCGTGATCTCGTGCTGGCGCTGCGGGCCGAAGGGCACCGGGTCGACCGGCTCGACCTCGGCGGCGGGCTCGGCATCCCCTACGAAGTCCCCAGGAATTTCGACCATGGTCCGGGGCTGATCGAGGCTTATGCCGCGATGGTCGCCAGGGTGATGGCTGGCCTCGACGCCGAGCTCGGCTTCGAGCCGGGCCGCCTGATCGTCGGCAATGCCGGCATCCTGCTGACGAAGGTGCTGCATCTCAATCCGCGCCCGACCAAGGAATTCCTCGTCGTCGATGCGGCGATGAACGACCTGATGCGGCCGGCCATGTACGAGGCCTATCACGAGATCTGGCCGGTGGCGGAGCCGGCGGAGGGTGGCAAGACGATCGCCTATGACGTGGTCGGGCCGATCTGCGAATCAGGCGACACGTTCACCACCGGGCGCGAATTGACCGAGCTGAGGCCCGGTGACCTCATCGCCTTCATGACCGCCGGCGCCTACGGCGCCAGCATGTCGTCGACCTACAACCAGCGCCCGCTGGTCGCCGAAGTGCTGGTGAAGGGCGATAAATTCGCGGTGACGCGGCCGCGCCAGACCTATGAAGAGCTGATCGGCACGGATCGTGCTCCGCCTTGGCTGCCCTGACGGCGCTTCACAATTAGCGGAGCCCTGTGGGGTATCGCGCCTCAGCGCTGGTCACGCCACAATCACGTGCTAGCCTGCTTGCTCGATCGATGAAGCCAAGAGAGGCGCCGCGGGGGGCGGCTCGGAGCATCGGATGAGCGAAACACCGCGCCGGACGGCGCTTGACCCAATCGGGACGATCCGCAGAAGGCTGGAGCGGCTTGCTACGGCCTCGCGGCTGTCTCTCGCCTGGGAGCGCCTCTGGCCGAAGCTGTGGGCGCCGCTTTGCGTCGTCCTGCTCTTCCTCGCCGTCTCCTGGTTCGGGCTCTGGCTCAATCTGCCCTGGTGGGGCCGTGCTGCCGGCTCCGCCATCTTTGCACTGCTCCTGCTGGGAAGCTTCTGGCCTGCCGTCACCGGCCGCTGGCCGAGCCGCCGCGAGGCGCTGACCCGACTCGACCATTCGATGGACGGGTCGCATCGTCCGGCGACCTCGCTCGAGGATACGCTCGCGGTCGGCGGCAAGGATCCCGTCTCGCAGGCGCTGTGGACGTTGCATCTGCAGCGCCAGAGCGCCCATGTCGCTGCATTGAAGGTCGCGCCGCCGCAGCCGCGCATGGCCGGGCGCGACAAGCGCGCGCTGCGCGCTGCGCCGCTGGTCGCCGCCGTCGCCGGCTTCTTCGTCGCCGGGCACGAGGCCCTGCCGCGGCTCACCGCCGCCATCGACTGGCGCGGGCCTGCGCTTGCCGCTGCCGCGGTCCGGATCGACGCCTGGATCGACCCGCCCTCCTATACGCGGATGCCGCCGATCCTGATCGATTTCGCCAGGCTCGCCAGCCCGAATTTCAACGTGCCCGAGAAGTCGACCGTAGTGGTGCGCATCGCCGGGCGCAGCGGCATGGATGTCGCGACCACCGGCCGGCTCGACGCCGTTCCGGTCGAGGGCAAGCCGGGCGAAACCAAGGCCGGCGAGACCAAACCGGCTGAGGCCAAGGCTGCGCCGGTGAACACGGTCGCGGTGACCGAGAAGCGCTATCTGGTCGCTGGCGACGGCACCTTGCGCATCACCGGATCGGGCGCCCCGGCGCAGACGCTGAGTCTGCACGCGATCATCGACCAGAAGCCGGAGATCGCCTTCACCCAGCCGCCGAAGGCCGTCAGCGGCGTTCAGGGGGGGCTCGGCCTCAGTTATCGCGGCAAGGACGATTACGGCATCGCCTCGGCCGAGGTGCTGGTCTCGCGCGTCGGGCCGATCACGGGTGGCCGTTCGCTGGTCGAAGCGCCCAAGCAGGTACTGCCGGTGCCGCCTTCCGGTTCCGGCGACGAGGAGATGAAGAGCACGGTCGACTTCTCGGCTCATCCCTGGGCCGGGGCCAAGGTCAATATGAGCCTCTTGGCGCGTGACGAGACCGGACAGGAAGGGCGCAGCGAGACCGTCGAGGTCACACTGCCGCAGCGGACCTTCACCAAGCCGCTGGCCAAGGCGCTGGTCGAGCAGCGGCGCAAGCTCGTCATGGACGTCGACAACCGCAGGAAGGTCCAGCTCGGGCTCGACGCGCTGATGATCGAGCCTGACCGCTTCATGAAGGAGACCGGCGTCTATCTGGGCATGCGGATGATCGGCGAGCGCCTGCGCCGTGCCGCCAGCGATGACCAGTTGCGCGACGCTGCGGAGATGATGTGGGCGCTCGCGTTGCAGATGGAGGATGGCGACCTCTCGGATACCGAGCGGGCGTTGCGGGCCGCTCAGGAGAACCTGGCACAGGCGCTGGAGCGCGGGGCTTCCGAAGAGGAGATGAAGAAGCTCACCGAGGATCTGCGCCGCGCCATGGACCAGTACATGCGCGAACTCGCGCAGCAATGGCAGCGCCAGCAGCAGAATGGTGAGCGGAACCAGGCGCAGATGCCCGAGAACTTCCGCACGGTGACGCCGCGCGACCTGCAGAACATGCTCAACCGCATCGAGGAGCTGACCAGGCGCGGCGATATGGCCGAGGCGCAGCGACTGATGGAGGAGCTCAACAACCTCCTCAACAATCTCAAGACGGCGCGGCCCGGCCAGCAGGACCCGCGCCAGCGTGAGATGAACCAGGCGCTCGGCGATCTCGACCGGATGACGCGCGAGCAGCAGCAATTGCGCGACGAGACCTATCAGCAGGACCAGCAGCGCCAGAACCGCGCCCAGCAGGGCCGCCGCCCCGGCCAGCAGCAGGCGCGGCCCGGCCAGCAGGGCCAGCGCCAGCAAGGGCAGCAGGGCCAACGCGGGCAGCGCGGCCAGCAACCCGGGCAGCAGCCCGGCGAGAACGGCGAAGAGGGCGAAGGCGAGGACGGCCAGAACGCCGAAGGCGGGCAGGGCCAAGGCCAGGGCCTGTCGCAGCGCCAGCAGGCCCTGCGCGAGCGGCTGCAGGAGCTGCAGCGGCGCATGCGCGGCATGGGCGCCGATCCCGGTGAGCTCGGCGAGGCCGAGGACGCTATGCGCGAGGCCGAGGGCCAACTCGGCCAGGGCCAGGATGGCCAGGCGGTCGATTCGCAGGGGCGCGCGCTCGAGGCGCTGCGCAAGGGCGGCCAGAACCTCGCCCAGCAGATGCAGGGCGAGCCCGGCGAGGGCGAGGGCAACGACAACGCCTATGGCGAGCCGGATGGGCGGCCCGCCGGCCGGCCCTCGGCGCAGCAGCGCGACAACAATGATCCGCTCGGGCGACCGCAGCGCCAGCGCGACTGGGCTGATGGCCGCGTGCGTGTGCCGGGCGCCGACGAGAGCGCGACGCAGCGGGCGCGGCGCATCCTCGAAGAGCTGCGCCGGCGCCTCGGCGACCCGATGCGCCCGACCGAGGAGCTCGATTATCTCGAGCGCCTGCTGCGGCGGAATTGAAGAAAGGCCGCGCCTGGCGCGGCCTTTCTCTTAGGGCTCAGCCCGCCCGATTGCCTGAGACGACCGCGAGCGCCGCGATGAAGCGATCGAGATCGGCTTCCGTCAGATAGGGCGCCGGCGAGATGCGGATGGTGTTGCCCTTGGCGACGCCGCCGCGGCGCACCGTCATCACCTTGTGCTGGTCGCGCAGTGCCGCGACGATCGCGTTGCAGTCGGCGGCCGAGCGCTTGCCGGTGAGCGCGAACGAGGTGATGCCGGCGACCATCTCCGGATCATCAGGCGTCTGGATCTCGACGCCCTTGAGCTCGCGCGCTTTGCTGACCCAGTAGTTGCGCAGATGGCGATAACGCGCCTCCTTGGCCTGCGGTCCCACCTCCTGATGCAAGGCTAGCGCAGTGGGGACGGCGAGCTGGGCGGCGAAGTTCGGCGTGCCGGTATGGATGCGCGAACGGACATCGTCCGGCTTGAAGTCCTCGTCGCCGTAATGGGTGTCGATATCGGCCAGGCGCTCGCGGGCGATGTACATGACGCCGACGCCGAGCGGCGCACCGATCCATTTGTGCAGGTTGAAGCCGATGAAGTCGACGCCGAGATCCTTGGCCTTGAAGTCGACCTGGCCCCAGCTATGGGCGGCGTCGAGGATGACGTCGATGCCGCGCGCCTTCGCCATGGCGGCGAGCTCCCTGACCGGCATCATCAGCCCGGTGCGGTGGCTGATATGGGTGAGCAGCAGGAGCTTCGTCTTCGGATTGGCCTTGAGCGCGGCCTCATAGGCCGCTAGCACATTGGCCTTGGTGGCCGGCTCCGGAATGTCGAACTTCGCGACCTCGACGCCGCGCCGGCCCTTCAGCCAGTTCATCGCGTACTGCATCGAATCATAGTCGAGATCGGCATAGAGCACGCCGTCGCCGGCTTTGAGCTTGTTGTAGCCGGCGATCAAGGTCTGCAGCGCTTCGGTGGCGCCGCGGGTCAGCGCGATCTCCTCGCGCGTGACGCCGAGGAAATCCGCCAGTGGCGTGCGGACATTGTCGAGGTCCTGGCCGATCTTGGTGCGGGCGTAGACGGTGTTCTCGAAGTTCACGAAATCGGTCAGGCGCTTGTATTCGGCTTTCACCGGCTCGGCCATGATGCCCCAATAGCCATTCTCGAGGTTCACCATGTCGGGCGTGACGCTGTAGAGGCGGCGAACCGCGTCCCAATAGCCGGTGTCGGTGCCGAGGTTGCCGGTCGGCAGGGCCGGAAGCGAGCGGGCGAGGGCGGGAGCGGCTGCAGCGGCGAGCGCGGCAGTGCCGAGGCCGGCGAGCAATGTGCGGCGATTGAGAGCGGTGTGGTCGGTCATGGCGGGGGCTTTCCTTGGGGCGGGGGCCCTCGCTAGACGCGCGCTGTTTCAGGGCCATGACGGTCCTGCTGGCGAACTTATCCCCGCACGGCGAAACCGGTGCATATTGGCCCAAAGCGCAACTGGGAGTGCCGCCATGTCGATGCAGGGATCGCCAGCCGAAGACGAGCCGATCGAGGAGCCGCAAGCTCCGCGGCAGCCGGATCTCGCGGTTACGGTCGCCCGGCTCGCGCGCCTGGCGCCGATCGGCAAGGCCGAGATCATGAGCAACATCGCCTTGCATTTCGACCGGTTCGCAGCCGAGGCCGATGTAACGACGCTGCTGCGCGTCTGCCATTTCCTGGCCCAGGCCGCGCACGAGACCGACCGGTTCCGGACGCTCGAGGAGAAGGGCGGGAAGGAGCAGTTCGCCAAGTACGAGGGCCGCTCCGACCTCGGCAATGCCGAGCCCGGCGACGGAGCGCGCTATCACGGCCGCGGCATCTTCCAGCTCACCGGCCGCGCCAATTACAAGCGCATTGGCCGGATGGTGAATATCGATCTGGAGGGGCGGCCGGAGCTGGCGCTCGACCCGCGCATCTCGGTCCAGATCGCCTTCGCCTATTGGCGCGACCGCAAGATCAACGCCGCCGCCGACCGCGACGATGCGGCCCGCGTCACCCAATTGATCAATGGCGGCGCCAACGGCCTCGCCGACCGCCGGCGGTTGCTGACGATGGCGAAGGGGATCTGGTTCTAGGCGTCAGCGATGCCCGGCCTTGAGGGCCAGGTCGAGATCGGCATAGAGGTCGTCGATGTCCTCGATGCCGGTCGAGAGGCGCAGCAGGTCGGGCGGGCAGGGCGAGCCGGCGCCCTCGATCGAGGCGCGGTGCTCGATCAGGCTCTCGACGCCGCCGAGCGAGGTCGCCCTCTTATACAGTTCGACATGAGCCGCGGTGGCAATCGCCGCCGCCTCGCCGCCGATCACCTGGACCGAGAGCATGAAGCCGAAGCCGCCTTCCATCTGGCGGGCGGCGATGTCGTGGCCGGGATGCTGCGGCAGGCCGGGATAGAGCACGCGCGAGACCAGCGGATGGGCTGAGAGCTTTTGCGCCAGCGCCATGGCCGAGGCCGACTGGCGCTCCTGCCGGAGATGGAGCGTGCGCATGCCGCGCATCAGGAGATAGGCCTCGAACGGTCCGAGGATGCCGCCCTGGCCCTTGCGGATGGTCTTGATGCGGTTCCAGAACTCATCGTCCTCGCGGGCGCAGAGCGCGCCGGCGACGACGTCGGAATGGCCGTTCAGCACCTTGGTCGCGGCATGCATGACGATGTCGGCGCCGAGCGTCAGCGGGCGGGTATGCACCGGCGAGGCGCAGGTCGAATCGACCGCGAGCTTCGCGCCGGCGGCGCGGGCGATCTTTGCGACCGCGGCGATGTCGGTGATGGTCCAGAGCGGGTTGGACGGGGTCTCGGCCCAGATCAGCTTGGTGACACCGGGCTTCACCGCTTCCCTGAGCCTGGCGAGATCATCGGTCTCGACGAAGTCGATCTTCAGGCCCCAGCGCGTCGCCTCGGTCAAAAGCCAGGCGCGCAGGGCCCAGTACATCACCTTGGAGGCGACGACATGATCGCCCGGCGAGAGCGCCTGGAACACCGCGGTCGCCGCGGCCATGCCGGAGCCGAACAGCAGGGCGCCGGCCCTGGCCTCCTCGAGCATGGCGAGCACGGCCTGCGCCTCGTGCACCGTCTCATTGTCCGGGCGGCCATAGATGAAGCCGGAGGAATAGGCGTTGTCCTCGTCGCGGATATAGGTCGTCGAGACATGGATCGGCGGCACCACCGCCTTCGTCACCGCGTCGATCTTGCCAAGCGCCTGCGCGGCGAGTGAACGAGGGTGTAGCGGGCGCTTCGTCATGGTCGATCCAATTTCTACTATGTGGGAAAATTCATCTCATCGGTGTTATTGCAGCGCAAGAGGCGCGCCTTGCCCCGGGCGCAGAGACACCCCATGCTCGCCGCATGAGCATAGTGACAGACAACACTGAGCGTCGGCCAAACCTGTGGTTTGCCGCAGTTCTCGCGATCTTGCCGGTGGTGGTGGCGTCGCTCATCGGCAGCGCCGTGACAGTGCCGCAGATCCCTGGCTGGTATGCCGGCCTCGCCAAGCCGCCTTTCAATCCGCCGAACTGGCTGTTCGCGCCGGTCTGGACGACGCTGTTCGCGCTGATGGCACTGGCGGCCTTCCGCGTCTGGCGGCTGCCTGGCGATCGGCCGGGCAGGGCGCAAACGCTGCTCGCCTATCACGTCCAGCTCGCGCTCAACATGCTCTGGTCCTGCGCGTTCTTCGGGCTCAACAGCCCGGCAGGCGGCTTGCTCGTCATTGCGCTGCTGCTGGCGGCGATGATCTGGACGATGCGGTGTTTCGCCGGGCTCGGCGACAGATTGTCGGCCGCTCTGTTCGTGCCCTATCTCGCCTGGGCCTCGTTCGCGAGCCTGCTCAACGCCTCGATCTGGTGGTTGAACCGCTAGCCTCGCGATTGCTCAGCCGATCGAGCGCTCGATCACGCGCAGCACCGTCTCGCGCAATTCGGCGATGGTGAAGGGCTTGGTCATCACCTCCGAGACGATCGTCTCCAGGCTCTTGGCCCGCTCGCGCTGCTCGGCATAGCCGGTCATCAGCATGATGGTGAGATCGGGGAATTGCTGCTTGGCGGCGAGCGCCAGCGCGATGCCGTCCATCAGCGGCATGCGGATGTCGGTGAGCAGCAGATCGAAACGGCCCTGTTCGGCCATCAGGATGTCGAGCGCCTCGGCGCCGTCACCTGCGGTCAGGCAGTCATGTCCGTCCATGGCGAGACCACGCGCGACCAGGGCGCGCAGGCTCTCCTCGTCATCGACCACGAGAATGCGCGACATCGCTTCAGATCCCTGGCAGGCCGGCCTGATCGGCGGTTTCGATCACCCCGACATAGGGCAGTTGGCGATAGGAATGGGCGACGTCCATACCGTAGCCGACGACGAAATAATCGGGGCATTCGAAACCGACATAGTCGGCCGTAATGTTGACGGCGCGCTTGCCCGGCTTCTCGAGCAGGATGGCGGTGGAGACGCGTGCGGCGCCGCGTGCGGTGAGCAGGTCCTTGGCGAAGGCAAGCGTGCGGCCGGATTCGAGGATATCGTCGACAAGCAGAACGTGGCGACCGCGAACATCGCTCTGGACGTCGCGCAGAATCTCGACCTGGCCGGAGGAGACCGTGGCGGCGCGATAGCTCGACAGATGGACGAACTCGACCTGTGGGGTCATGCCGGCGCGATGCATGGCGCGGATCAGGTCCGCGACGAACATGAAGCTGCCCTTCAGCACCGCGACGACGAGCAGATTCTCGCCAGCATCGGCAGAAATCTCCGCCGCCATTTCGGCGTTGCGGGCGGCGATAGCCGCTTCGTCATAGAGAACACGGATACGCTGGGGCTGAGACATCGACGACCGTTCCTTTCGGCGCGGGCCTATACCCGCGCAGCCCCGTGATCGCGGGCTAAACTCTTCAGGCCTCAGTCATAGCGTCCATGTGCCGACAATTGAAGCGGCTGGACCCGGGCTGTGCGGGAAATCAGTAGAGGCTGGCGATACCGTCGGGACTACCCGCACCGAAGCGTAACTGGACCGAGCGGCCATCCTGCGGTGGCGAGGCGAGGCGTGCCCGGAAATGCATCAGCTCCGCCGGCTCGAGCGACGGGCGCGGCGGCTCCGTCGTCCAGCTGTAGAGCAGCTTGCCATCGTCGCCCCGCACCATCACCGTGATCGGCGGCACCTTCGTCGTGCCCTTGGCGACGTTGGTGACATCGCCGGAGACGACGAGGAAGCGTCCTTGCGGATCCTGAACCAGTTCGCTCTCGACGGCGCTGAAGGCAAGGCCGCGTACGTTCACCGGCAGGCCGATCTTCGCATAGAGATCGGCGAATTGCGGCACCACTCGCACCACGCGCTCGCGTTGCCAGAGGCCGAGACCGAGCGCAGCGAGGCTGGCGGCCACGAAGACGCCAGCTGCCGCCGATTGCAGGCGCAATGCCGGGTTGCGGGCGCTTGCCCAGCTCCGCTTGCTCCTGGCAGGTGCGGGCTGTGCGGCATCCGGCTGCACAGGCTCGGCTCGCTCGGCCGCGATCGCCGAGATGTCGGCGTCGATCTCGGCGGCACGGCGAAGTTCCTCTTCCAGCTCCGCGGCGGTCTGCTCCGGGGTGGGGGGGCTGGGAAGCTCCGGGATCGCCGCATCGAGGTCGGATTGCAGGACTTCTTCGGTCGGCTGCGCGTCTGCCGTTTGAGCTTGCGGTGCCTCGATCTGCCAGGTCGTCTGGCAGCTGGCGCAACGCACCTTGCGGCCGCCGGTCCCGATCTTGGCCTCGGCGATCTCGTACCGGCTGGCGCAGTTGGGGCAGACGATCAGCATGGCCTTAAAAACGCTCGCTCCGCGCTGCATCCCAAAGGTATCGGTCCGGAGCCTGATCCTCTCGTCGCTGCGCGCAAGCGCAAGCGGGTGCAGCACGCAGCTCCGCCTCTCATAGGGTCGATTTATGGTTAATGTCGCGTAAACCCTGGGCGATGCCCACCTGAGGAAAAAGCGCCCTATGCTTCCCGCTGGCGCTTCGTCTCGGTGTAGGATCGCGCCGGCTCGGCGTTCGTCCGGCGCGATTCGGATGCGAGTGAGCGAGAGGAACTGCGTTGGTTCGGTTCGAGAATGTCGGCTTGCGGTATGGGATGGGACCGGAGGTGCTGAAGGACATCAACTTCAGTATCGCGCCGCGTTCCTTCCAGTACCTGACCGGGCCGTCGGGAGCGGGCAAGACCACGCTGATCCGGCTGGTCCTGATGGCGCTCAAGCCGACGCGCGGCCTGGTCAACCTGTTCGGCCAGGACGTGTCGCGCCTCGACGCCGCCACGCTCACGGATTTCCGTCGGCGCATGGGTGTCGTCTTCCAGGATTTCCGGCTGCTCGACCATCTGACGGTCTACGAGAACGTCGCGCTGCCGCTGCGGGTCACTGGCAAGGAGGAGGCGAGCTATCGCGCCGAGGTCGTCGAGCTCTTGCGCTGGGTCGGGCTCGGCGAGCGCATGCATGCCGTGCCGGCCGTGCTCTCCGGCGGCGAGAAGCAGCGCGCCGCGATCGCGCGGGCCCTGATCAGCCGGCCGCAATTGCTGCTCGCCGACGAGCCGACCGGCAATGTCGACCCGGGCCTCGGCCGCCGCCTGCTCAGGCTGTTCATGGAATTGCAGTCGCTGGGAACGGCGGTGGTGATCGCGACGCACGACATCGCCCTGATGGAGCTCTACGACGCGCCGCGCCTGGTGCTGGCGGATGGGCATCTGCATGTCGATGCCTGACCATCTCGACATGGACGAAGCCGAGGAGGAGCGTCCGCGCAGCGGGCAGCGCCTGCCGGCGAGCCTGCGCCGCGACCAGCCCCTGGTGCCGGTCGATTCGGTCGCAGGGCGCGCGCTCGTCGTCGTTATCGCCATCCTGACCTTCCTCGCGGCGCTCAGCGCCGGAGCGGCGCTACTGGCGGCCCGCGCCTCCGAGCAATGGCGTGGTGCGGTCGCCAACGAGATGACGATCCAGGTCAGGCCCGATCCGCGCCGCAATATCGAGCAGGACATCGCCCGCGCAATCGCGCTCGCGCGGGCCGTGCCGAGCGTGGCCGAAGCGCGGCCGATGCCGCGGGCCGAATCGGACAAGTTGCTCGAGCCATGGCTTGGCGCAGGGCTCGACCTTGTCGAATTGCCAGTGCCGCGATTGATCGTGCTGCGGCTGTCCTCGACCTCCGCCAATGATCTCGTCGCCTTCAGCCAGACGCTGCGGCGCGAGGTGCCGAGCGCGACGCTCGACGACCACCGGCTCTGGGTGCGCCGCCTCTCGACCATGGCGAGCACGATCATCCTGGCCGGCGTCGCCGTGGTGCTGCTGGTGCTGGTGGCGGCCGGGCTGGCCGTCGCGTTCGCCACGCGCGGTGCCATGGCCGGCAGTCGCGATTCGGTCGAGGTGCTGCATTTCGTCGGTGCGACCGACGAGTTCATTGCGCGCGAGTTCCAGACGCGTTTTGTCGCGCTCGGCCTGCGCGGGGGGGCCGCCGGCGGGCTTGCGGCGATCATCGCTATCGCTCTGCTCGGCTTCCTGTCCTCGGCCTGGAGCGCGACGCCCGAGGCCGATCAATTGCAGGCGCTGTTCGGGGCGTTCGAGATCGGCTGGTCCGGCTATGCCGTCGTCACCCTGGTCGCGGCGGTGGTCGCGGCGATCGCGGGACTCGTCTCGCGGCTGACGGTGCGGCATTATCTCAGGGCAATGGGCTGACTCGCTGCGCGGCGGGGTTGTGAAGTGCCGTCATTGTGCCCGATTGGGCGGTTAGTTACCCGATCTCATGGTGCTGCTTGGAACCCGGCAAGGTCATCTTCCCAGTGCTGAGGACAGCCTGGCTGCCCTGCGACCGATGACGACGCTCGCCTCCCCGCGGCGCCGTTGGTTGCGCCGTTTCCTGCTCTGGTCGTTCCTGCTTGGCGGCTTCGCCGTGGCCGCGGGCTATGTCCGGTTCGCCACCGGCCTTTCGATGGCCGAAGCTGTCTCGCCGCCGCGGACCGATGCGATCGTCGTCGTCACCGGTGGGGCGCAGCGGATCGGCGACGCCGTTAGCCTGCTCAATGCCGATCGCGGGCGGCGTTTGCTGATCAGCGGCGTCAACGAGCGGACGAGCCGCGAGGAGCTGGCCAAGCTCAATCCGAGCGCGCGCGAGGCGCTCGCCTGCTGCGTCGATCTCGACTATCGCGCCCGCAACACCATCGGCAACGCGATCGAGGCGCGACGCTGGGTCCGGCGTCACGATTTCCGCTCGCTGCTGCTGGTGACGTCGAACTACCACATGCCGCGTACGCTGCTCGAGTTCGGCCATGCGATGCCGGGCGTACGTGTCGTGTCCCACCCCGTGGTGACCGATCAGGTCGACGTCGCCGGCTGGTGGCGCGACTGGCATACAGTTCGCCTTTTGGTGCCGGAATACCTCAAATACCTCGTCGCAGCGGTGCGCAGCAAACTCGAGACCGACCCCGAGACCTCGCGGCTTTCCGTGATCATCGGCGGGCGCAAGCCGATCTCGCCCAAGCCGGGCGATCAGATCGGCCCCGAGCACGACAAGCGTTCGCGAGCGGCAACGCAGGCGCGCGGAGCCTGATCTCTCCGGCTGGCTCTTGACGCGCCCGGGCCGCCGGGGTTCTTGCGGATCATGCTGCTGATCCGCTCTCTCCTGTTCAACGTCGCCTTCTATCTGAACCTCGCATTCTGGCTGCTCGCGGCCATGGTGACGATGGTGCTGCCGCCGCGTTTCCTGCTGAAGGTTGCGCTGTGCTGGGCCGAGACTTCGCTTTGGTGGATGCGGGTGATCGTCGGGACGCGCTACGAGATCACAGGCGTGGAGAACATTCCGGCCGGCGGCCTGATGATGGCGGCCAAGCACCAGTCGACCTGGGAGACCTTCGCGCTGGTCACGGTGTTCCGCAATCCCGTCTACATCCTCAAGCGCGAACTGACCTGGCTGCCCTTCTTCGGCTGGTGCCTGATCAAGCTCAGGATGATCCCGGTCGATCGCGGCGCCCGCAGCCGGGCGCTGCAGGAGGTGACCCGGCGCGCCAAGGTCGAGCTCGGCCAGAACGGCCGCCAGCTGATGATCTTCCCGGAAGGAACGCGCCGGCCGGCCGGCGCCGAGCCGGCCTACAAATACGGCGTTACCCATCTCTATGCCGAGCTCGGCGTGCCTTGCGTGCCCGTCGCGCTCAATGCCGGGCTGTACTGGCCGCGCCGCAGCCTGATCAAGCGGCCGGGTACGATCCGTGTCGAGATCCTGCCGCCGATCCCGCCGGGGATGGACAAGGTGGCGTTCCACGCCCTGCTGCAGGAGCAGATCGAGACCGCGAGCAACCGGCTGCTGGCCGACGGTCTCGCCGAGCTCGACCGGCTCGGCGTGCCACCTCCTGTCAGCATACGTCAGGAGGCGCAGCCCAGCGCCTGATCGGCCTTGACAAGGGGCTCGAGTGTTCCGATTTTGTTCTGGAACAAAGGAGGAACGACATGGCTGCTTTGGCCCGAGCCCGTTTCCCATTCGACCGCAACCGGTCGATCGACAAGATGCCGCGTCAGCTCAATCTGCTGGAGGCGCTCCAGCCCGCCAAGGCGGAGCGCGCTGTTCCGCTGTTCGATGACGCTGTCGTCGTGCCGGGGCAGGTGCGCGAGATGCCGCTGCGCGCTACCGCCCAGCTCGCCGAGCGCCGCTTCACCGCCTGGCGCGGCCGTACCGGCCGGCGCTATGTCGCCTCGGTCTTCGCCATTCAGGACGGGCACGCGCTCGGCTTCAGCGATGCGGTGCTGCTGGCAGTGTCGCCGGACCGCAAGATCGTCGCGGCGCGTGACAGCGGGCCGTTCGGCATCGACGCGGCGCTGACGCGCTGGCGCGACGCCGTCGCCATGGCCGGCGCCAGCGAGATCCACATTCATCTCCTGGCCGAAGATGGCGCCGGCCGCCGCGCGGTGCTCTGCGACCTGGTGCCCGAGGCGTGAGCGCTCAGGGCGACGCCGGCCCGCCAGCCTTGTCGAGCTCGGCGACGAGATGCGCCAGCAGCGGATCGTGGATGCCCATCTCGTGCAAATGCTCATGGGTGCGCCGGACATAGTCCGGGTTCTCCCCCGAGACGCCTTTGCCCTGCCGGACGAAGGCCAGCACCGCCTCTTCCTGCAGGCGACCGGCATACTGATAGTGGTCGCGGTCGGCGATATAGGTGAGCGCATTGAGGCGTCTGCCGTCGTCGAGCCGCAGCGTCAGCCGTCGTTCGAGATAGACCGCGGTCGCCTGCTCGCGGGCGCGCAGGTAGTCGATCGTCTCTTCGGCCTGGTCGGCGGCGACGCGGAAGGCGACGCCGCGGCAGATGCCTCCGCGATCGAGGCCGAGCACCAGGCCGGGCACCTCGGGCGTGCCACGATGGACGTGCGAATAGATGCAGAGCGCGCGGTGGTAGCCGTGCAGGCGCGCGCTGGCGCGCTCGACGAAGGCAAAGCCGGGACGCCAGATCAGCGAACCGTAGCCGAACACCCAGAGATCTTCCGGCGGAAGCGGCCCCGTCATCCGATCCTCACAATTTAGCCCGCTTGCCTCGCCAGAGAGGCAAGCGCGATCCGTTGGCGGATAATCTCCGCCAGCGCTGGCGCGCTGCGGCCCCGGTCGCTATCAACCTGCCGAGATTTTCGCAATGGAGCGCCCGCGCATGTCTGATATCACGCCCGTGCGCCGGCATGGCCGCTTCTGGCTCTACGCGCCCTTCGTGCTGCTGGCGCTGCTCGCCGCTGGCTGGTCGAGCATCTGGGGCTTCGCGCGCAGCAAGGTCGACCAGGAACTCGATGCCGGCATCGCCCGCGAGGCACGGGCCGGGCGCAACTGGACCTGTCGCGAGCGCAGCGTCGGCGGCTATCCCTTCCGCATCGAGGTGCGCTGCGCCAGCCTGACGCTGACGTCCACGCGCTGGGGCGACGAGGTCAAGGTCGATGCCGGGCCGGCGGTCGCCGTCGCGCAGGTCTGGACCCCAGGCCACATCATCCTGCAGATGACCGGGCCGATGCTGGCGAACCTGCCGCAGGGGCGCAAGGCGGCGCTCGACTGGAAGGGGTTGGCCGCGAGCCTGCATCTCAGCGGGCTCGCCTTCGAGCGCTTCTCGCTGGTGCTGGGCGAGCCGGTGCTGACCGTCACCGAGCCCGGGCAGGAAGCTGCCGAGACCTGGCGGGCGAATGCCGCAGAAGCGCATCTGCGGCCCAACCCGCAGCGCTTTGCCAGCGAGGGGACAGTCGATCTTGCGGTCAACGCCAAGGGTGGCGTGCTGCCGGCGCTGGAAGCGCTGATCGGCAATGGCCAGCTCGCCGATCTCGATCTGCAGGCCAGCCTGTCGCAGGCGCCGTCGTTCCGGCGCGGCTTCAATCCCGATGCGCTCGAAGCCTGGCGAACCGCAGGCGGCGGGCTGGAGGTGACCAAGCTCGTCCTGACCAAGGGGCCGACGCGGCTCGAGGCGACCGGCCTGGTGGCGCTCGACGAGGCGCACCGGCCAGCCGGCAAGATCGCGGCGGCGGTCGCCGGTGTCGACCGTATCGCCGGCATCAAGGTCGGCGGCCTGACCGCGGGCCTCGGCGCCTTGCTCGGCGGGCGCAGCGATGGTGGGCAAAGCAATACGGCGGCAGGGCTTTCGCCGCTGCCGCCGCTGGTCCTGCGCGAAGGCAGGGTTTTCCTCGGGCCGCTCAGACTGCCCTTGCAGCCGTTGCAGCCGCTTTACTGATCAGGCGGCGGGCAGGGCTGCCCGCGGCGCCTCGATCTTCACCAGCGCCTTCTTGACCGCGTCCTGCACCTTCTCGAAGGCGCGGACCTCGATCTGGCGGACGCGCTCGCGCGAGACGCCGAACTCCTCGGAGAGTTCCTCCAGGGTGATCGGGTCTTCGGCAAGGCGGCGCGCCTCGAAGATGCGGCGCTCGCGATCGTTGAGAACGCCCAGCGCCTCGCGCAGCGCCAGATGGCGGTTGTCGCTCTCTTCGGAATCGGCGAGGCGGCGCTCCTGGCTCTCGCTATCGTCGACCAGCCAGTCCTGCCACTCGCCTTCGCCGTCCTCGCGCAGCGGCGTGTTCAGCGAGGCGTCACCGCCGAGGCGGCGGTTCATGTCGATCACGTCCTGCTCGTTGACGCCGAGCTTGGTCGCGATGCTCTTGACCTGATCAGGCTTGAGATCACCCTCGCCGAGCGCCGAAATCTTGCTCTTGGCCTTGCGCAGGTTGAAGAACAGCTTCTTCTGGTTGGCGGTGGTGCCCATTTTCACCAGCGACCAAGAGCGCAGGATGTACTCCTGGATCGAGGCCTTGATCCACCACATCGCATAGGTCGCGAGCCGGAAGCCCTTGTCGGGCTCGAAGCGCTTGACCGCCTGCATCAGGCCGACATTGCCCTCCGACACGACTTCGCCCATCGGCAGGCCGTAGCCGCGATAGCCCATGGCGATCTTGGCGACGAGGCGCAGATGCGAGGTCACGAGCCGGTGGGCCGCATCGCGGTCGCCATGCTCGCGCCAGCTCTTGGCCAGCATGAATTCCTCGTTCGGTTCCAGCATCGGGAACCGACGAATCTCGTCCAGATAACGTGAAAGTCCGCCCTCCGCGGACATGACGGGCAACGACGCAGTCGCCATGCTCGTACTCCTTTCCGGCTCCCGCTGAACGGCGAGCCAACCACCCGATGTTCCATCGGGCAGGATCATCCGGTGCACTGCCTCGGCGACGACTTCCGTCCAGTCACCTGCCGTGCACCCAGCGGCGCCCCTTTAGCCATCCGCTTTCGCAGCGCAGTATAGACGATGCGAGGGTGGCGGAAAGTGGGCGGCGCAGCAAAAATCAGTCACAGGATCGAGAGTTCTGCTTGCAAACGTGCAAAGTCGGCGGGCGGTTCCGACTCGAAGCGCAATTCCTCGCCGGTGACCGGATGCTCGAAACCGAGCAGGCGCGCATGCAATGCCTGGCGCCCGAGATCGGCGAGTGCTGTCCGGGCATTTTCGGGCAGGCGGCTCGCCTTGGTCATGAAGCCGGAGCCGTAGAGCTGGTCGCCGAGCAGCGGGTGGCCGATATGGCTCATATGGACGCGGATCTGGTGGGTGCGGCCGGTCTCGAGCTGGCATTCGACCAGGCTCGCCAGTGCCTCGACCTCCTCGTGGCCGCGTAGCAGAGGGGGGTAGCGCTCGATCAGCTCGATATGGGTGATCGCCTCGCGGCCGCGGCCCTCGCCGACCACCATCATCTTCTCGCGATTGCGGTTGGAACGCTCGATCGGCGCGTCGATCGTGCCGGTCTGCCGGCGCGGCGCGCCCCAGACCAGCGCGAGATAGGCCCGCTCCAGCGGTCCGGTGCGGCCATGGTCGGCGAACTGCTTGGCGAGGCCGCGATGGGCCTTGTCGTTCTTGGCGACGACGAGCAGGCCGCTGGTGTCCTTGTCTAGCCGGTGGACGATGCCGGGCCGGCGCACGCCGCCGATGCCCGAAAGGCTCTCGCCGCAATGGGCGATCAGCGCGTTGACGAGCGTGCCGTCCTCATGACCGCCGGCAGGGTGGACGACGAGCCCGGCGGGCTTGTCGATCACGATCAGGTGCTCGTCCTCGAAGACGACGGTGAGCGGGATGTCCTGGCCGATCGGCGCGGCCGGCTTGGCCTCGGGCATGACGAGGCTGAGGCGCTGGCCGGCGGCGACCTTACGGCTGGCATCGGCGACGACCGTCCCGTCGATGCTGACGCCGCCCTCCTTGATCACCTGCTGCAGACGGGCGCGCGAGACCTCGCCGCCGAGCAGAGCGAGGGCTTTGTCGAGGCGCAGGCCGGCCTGTTCGGGTGCGATGACGAGTTCGGTGGCAGGTTGCGGGGTGGCGGTTTCGGGTGTGGTCATGCGCCGTCTATAGGCGCGCGGCGCTTAAACTGCACCTGTCGATGCAAGGGATCGCACGTGTCATTCGCGGCCGCAGTACCGAGAATGACACGCGCTGCGGCCTCAGCTGAAGATCCGGAACCGGCCCTTGGCCTCGCCCGGCGCCTGCTGCTCCGGGCCGGGATCGTCCGGTGCATGCGCGACCGGGAAGACGACCGGCGCGGGTTTGGCCTGCTGTGGTGTCGGTTTTGTCGTCGCCGGCGCGATCCCGACGACCGGCTCGGCCGGAGGAGGGGCTGCCGCGACGGAGGTTTCCGGCTTGATCTCGACCTTGGGTTCCGGCTTTGGCTCGACCTTGGGCTCGGATTTGGGCGGCTCGGGTGCAGGCGGCGGAGCGAGTCCGGCCGCTGCCGGAATTGTCACCGCTTCGGCGACCTCCGCCTTGCCTTCGAGCAGCGGCGCCGAGGGATCGTCGAGATCGGCGAGGACGTCGTCGTCGAGATGCGAGCCCTGGCTGCCGAGCGTCGCTGGCGGCACGGTCCAGACGAAGGCGTCGAGCCGGCCCGAGATCGGCGAGACCGGCAGCCATTGATCGGAAACGAGGCCGTCGGCGACCCAGGCGGCGTCACGCGGTGCGCGAGTGGCACGGGCCAGCCATTCGCGGACGCGGCCGGTGGCGCCGTGCTCGGCCTCCTCCAGCTCGGCCATCAGCAGACAGGCGCGGACCGAGGCGCCGCCGGCAAGCAGTGGCTTCAGGGTGGCACGGGCGCGGGCGAAATCCTGGGCGTGGATGGCGGCGCCGGCCAGGGCCAGCACGCCCTCGGGATCGGCGGGCCTGAGCTTGGTCAGCGTCTCCGCCCGGGCGAGACGGTCGCGGGCGCTGTCGCCCGGGCGGACATCGAGATAGGCACCGGCGATATCGGGATGCGAGACCTGCTTCCAGGCCGCTTCCAGCAGCCGCGCCGCCTTCTTGATGTCGCCGCGTTCCGACAGCATCCGGCCGGCGAGGGCGGCTGCAGGCGTGAGGCCAGGCGCAAGCTTGATCGCTTCGAGCGCGGCGGCAAGGGCCTTCTCCGGCTCGCGATCCTTGGCTTCGAGCGCTTCGGCGGCGAGCAGGACGGCGCGCTGGCGCTTGGCCTCGCCCTTGTCGGCGAGGCGCAGCGCGGCGCGGCGCTCGACCGCGGTACGGGCCGCCTGCCAGTCACCGGCGGCAGTGTGGAAGTCGAGCAGGGCGTCATTGGCCCAGGCCAGAGAAGGCGAGCGGCGCACCGCATCATCGGCGAAAGCACGGGCGGCGGCCATGTCACCACGCCGACGCGCCTCGACGAAGAGCCCGCGCAGGCCGAGCACACGGGTCTCGGGCTTGTCGAGCATCGCCTTGAAGGCGGCCTCGGCCTGGCCGCGATCGCCCGAGAGCTGGGCCGATTGCGCCTCGAGCAGCAGCGTCAGCGGCTCATTGGCGGCGAATTTGCGGGCATCGACGGCATGGCGCCCGGCGGCGACGGGATCGCCCGCGCCGATCGCGACCATGCCGCGCGAGATCGCCTCGAAGCCGCGGGCACGGCGGCGGGCGCGCGAGGCGAAGCCGAAGGCGGAGGGCAGGCCGAAGACGAAGCGCAAGATCGCCCAGGCGACCATCACCAGGAAAGCGAGGATGACGACGGCGATCGCTGCGATGGCAACAGTGCTGCGATATTCCAGCCCCTGCCAGACGACGAGGACTTCACCCGGCCGATCTGCCAGCCAGACGGCGCCGGCGGCGAGCAGTGCGATAACGAAGAGATAGACCAGTACGCGAACCATCGGGATCTATCCTTCTCAGCCTGCCGTACCCAGTGCCGCGACCGCATCTTGCGCGATACGGTTGATCGTCGATTCCGCGACCGCACGCAGTTTCAGCGCCGCACCGAACGCTTCACTGCCGCGCTGCGCGGGCTCGGGCAGCTGGGTCCAGAGCTCGGCAGCCTTCGCGATCTCGTTCCGGGAGAGTGCCGTCTCGAGCCTGATCGGCAGGGTCGCCGGGTCGTTGGACACCGTTTCGCCGACAGGTCGGATGGTGACGATGCGGCTCGCCAGCCCAAGCAGCTTGTCTTCCCAGCTGTTCGCCGCCGGCGCGGTCTCACGCACGAACAAAGCGTGGTGGCTCTTGAACTGCGCCAGCAACTGCTCACGCGTGGCGGCACCGGAACTGGCCACGGCGGCGAGCGCCGTCTTCTGTTCGGCCGGAATGTCGCCGAGCGCGGCGAGGTCTGTCTGGAAAGGGCGGCCGGAGCCGACCGCATCGCGGATGCGCTCGGCGAGGACGACGCGCGCCGCGGCGAGCGCTTGCTTGCTCGGCTGGGCAGCATTCTTGGCCGCGGCCTCGACGCCAGCGAGGCGCTGGCCCAGCGTCGCGGCTGCATCGCGGGCGGCGGCGGCCATGCTGTCGGCGCGGTCGAGTTTTTCGTTCAGCCCGGCAGGGATGCCGGCGCCGGCTGCCGGGGCAGCCTTGGCCAGTTCGGCGAGCCGGGTGGCATTGGCCTGTGCCTCGCTGCTCGCCCTGGCGGCGCTCTCGGCGGCAGCGGCGGCTTTGCGGTCTACGGCGTCGAGCGCGGCGCGATTGGGCAAAGCGGCGCTCTGCGCCTGCAAGCTTTCGACGCGCTTGGTGAGCTCGGCGAAGCGGGCGCCGTCATCGGGAGCGGACAGGCGCAGGCCCAGAAGGACCATGCCGGCGCCGATCACGCCGCCGGCGAGGCCGGCGAGTGCGACGGTCGGCAGGCTGTAGCGCCGCTGATGCTCGGGCACCGGCGGCGGCGTGAATTCCTGGGCGAGCGCCTCGGTCGGCAGCACGGCCTCGGCCTGCGTCTCGGCACGTTCGGCCTCGGCGGCGTTCGCAGCCGAGCTGGCGGCCTCCGGAGGCGGCGTCTCGACGGTTTCAGTCGCGGCGAGCTCGATTGTCGGCGGTGTCCGGCCCGAGCGGCTGCGGCGCTTTCCGGCTTGGCCCTGTTCGCTGCTTGGCTCTGCCGTCATGCCGTCCTTGTCCGCCTTCTCGTCCGCCGCTGCCGGCTCCTTAGCATCGGCGGTCAGCAGAGTGCGAGTGGGAAGCTGGTCGAGGGCGGCGAAGAGCGCGGCCTCCTCGGGATGCTCGGCGACAAGCACAGTATCGGAACCGGCCGAGATCAGCGCGGCGGCGACTTCGGCCGAGAGCGTGACCTGGGGCAAGGCTTGCGCCTGCTCAGCCAATCCAGCCTTGCCGGCAAGATCGACGAAGACGAGGGCGCTGCGCGGCGAATAATGCAGGGCGGCGTCGGCCGAGCCGTCCCGCAAGGCATCGGCAGCGGCGGCGGGCAAGGCATCGACCGCCTTCGCCTGATAGGCCGTCCAGACTGTCACGTCGTGGCCGGCGTCGCGCAGTTGCTGCGGCAGGTCCTCGTGGCGATCGCGGCCGGCGACGAAGAGCAGCTTCTGCCCCCTCGGCAGGCGTTCGAGGATCAGCGCTAGCAGCTCGGCGCGCCCGCCCCGGGCGCTGTGTGCGCTGAAGCCGAGCGTGCCGACGGTCTCCGCCGTACGCGTCCCGACGCAGAAGGCGGGAAGCGTGTTGCGCCAAGCCTTCGGCAAAGTCTCCAGCGCCGGCACGGCATTGCCGCTGGTCAAAACCAGCGCATCGAACGGTCCTCTGGGCGGTTTCTCATCGCTCGGCAGGATCGAGAACAGCGGCGCGACCACCGGATCCTTGCCACGCTCGCGCAAGGTCTGCGCGCTGCGCTCGGCATCCTCGAGCGGTCTGAACACCAAAACGCGCATATCGCCTCCTCGTGCGGGCTTCGCTCAGGCCGGATCGTAGATGCCCGCCGGGGCGCGGGCACGCAATTCGCGCCCGAGATCGGCTCCCAGTTGCGCGGCCTCCGTGACGGAACCATGGCGCTCGCCCTCGGCGCTCGCCGTGCCGTCGGGCGAAAGCAGCAGGCCGCGCAGATGCAGGCGCTCGCCATTGACGGTGGCGTGACCGGCGATCGGCGTGCGGCAGGAGCCGTCGAGCTCGGTCAGGAAGGCGCGCTCGGCGGCAAGCGCGTGGCCGGTGTCGCGGCAGATGATGGGGCTGAGTGCCGCGGCAGCGGCCGCGTCTCCGGCGCGAATCACGATGGCGATGGCGCCCTGGCCGACGGCCGGCAGGCACTCATCGAGCGAGAGGATGCCGGTCGCTTTGTCGGCGAGGCCGAGGCGGCGCAATCCGGCGAGCGCGAGCAGGGTGGCGTCGAGCTCGCCATTCGCGACCTTCTCAAGCCGCCGGCCGACATTGCCGCGCAGCAGCGTCACCTGGAGATCGGGCCGGGCGCGCTTGAGGATGGCCTGGCGGCGCAGCGAGGCCGAGCCGACGACGGCGCCTTGCGGCAGGTCGGCGAGGCTGGAGATGCCGCGTGCGATCAGCGCGTCGCGGACATCCTCGCGCGGCAGGTAGCCACCGATGACGAGGCCATCGGGGAGGGCGGTCGGCAGGTCCTTGGCGGAGTGGATGGCGAAATCGATGGTGCTGGCGAGCTGGGCAGCGTCGATCTCCTTGGTGAAGAGTCCTTTGCCGCCGGCCTCCGAGAGCGCCCGGTTCTGGATCGCGTCGCCGGTGGTGCGGATCACGTCGAGCGGCAGTTCTGCGCTGCTCCAGCCATGGGCGGCGCCGAGCCGGCGGGCGAGTTCGTGCGCCTGCGCCAGAGCAAGCGGGCTGCCACGCGTGCCGAGGATGAAGCGGCCCGGGAGCCGGCTTTCGCGTGGCGGGGTCGGCATGTCGGTCATTCTCTATGAGGTCTCCGCTTTCGCGCCATCAAACGGCGCTGGCCATTGGCCTTCTCCTTCATGCAGCACTATACGGAGGAAATCCCCGCGCGAAACCGCGCACCCTGGCGGCAGCCCGGCGACCGGCGCCGATGCCCGCCCAACACCATGACGAGCATGCGAGTTCTGGGCATAGAGACGACCTGCGACGAGACGGCCGCCGCGATCGTCTGCGTCGAACGTTCCGGCGAAGCGAAGATCCTCTCGAACGAAGTCCTCAGCCAGATCGCGGCGCATGCCGCCTATGGTGGCGTCGTGCCTGAGATCGCGGCGCGCGCCCATGTCGAGGCGATCGACCGGATCGTGGCCCGCGCCTTCGAGACCGCCGGCATGAAGCCATCCGAGATCGACGGCGTCGCTGCAGCGGCAGGTCCCGGGCTGGTCGGCGGCGTCATGGTCGGCCTCACCACCGCCAAGGCGATCGCGCTCGTGACCGGGCGGCCCTTCATCGCGATCAACCATCTCGAAGGCCATGCGCTGACGGCGCGGCTGACCGACGATCTCGCCTTCCCCTATCTGCTGCTGCTGGTCTCTGGTGGGCATACGCAATTGCTCGCCGTGCGCGGCGTCGGCGATTATCTCCGGCTCGGCACCACGATCGACGATGCGGTCGGCGAAGCCTTCGACAAGATCGCCAAGATGCTCGGCCTGCCCTATCCGGGCGGCCCTTCGGTCGAGCGCGAGGCGCGCAGCGGCGATCCCGAGCGCTTCGAGTTCCCGCGGCCGATGAGCGGGCGGCCCAATCCGGATTTCTCGCTGTCGGGCCTGAAGACGGCGGTGCGGCTGGTCGCCGAGCGGATCGCGCCGCTGTCGGACCGCGACGTCGCCGACCTCTGCGCTTCCTTCCAGGCCGCGGTCGTCGACGTGCTGGTCGACCGCACGCGCGCCGGCCTGCGCGCCTGCCGCGAGGCCGGGATCAAGCCGAGTTCGCTCGTCGTCGCCGGCGGTGTCGCCGCCAACCAGCAGATCCGCAACGGGCTGATGCGGCTCGCCACCGAGGCAGGCCTGCCGATGGTCGCGCCGCCGGTGGCGCTCTGCGGCGACAATGGCGCGATGATCGCCTGGGCCGGGCTCGAGCGCCTGCGCCTCGGCCTCGTCGACGATATGGGCGCGGTGGCGCGTCCGCGCTGGCCGCTCGACGAACTCAGGGCGAAGGCGTGAGCGCAAAAAACCGCTACAGGACGATCGGCGTCGCCGGCGCCGGCGCTTTCGGCACGGCGCTGGCGCTCGCCGCAGCGCGAGCCGGACAACGCGTGCTGCTTTGGGCCCGCGACGAAGCGACCGTGGCGAGCCTTCGCGAGAAGCGTGAGGCGCCGCGGTTGCCGGGCGCGAAGTTGCCCGAGGCGATCGAACCGATTTCCGACATCGCGGCATTGGGCAGGGTCGAGGCGCTGATCCTGGCGGTGCCGACGCAGGCGCTGCGCTCGGCATCGACGCTGCTGGCTCCGGCGCTGCCGCGTGGGCTGCCGGTGATCTCGGCCGCCAAGGGCATCGAGCAGGGCAGCGGGCGCTTCACCACGCAGATCATCGCCGAGGCAGTGCCGCAGGCGATTCCAGCGGTGCTGTCAGGGCCGAGCTTTGCCGCCGACATCGCCCGCGGCCTGCCGACGGCGCTGACGCTCGCCTGCGCCGATGCCGCTCTGGCACGGGCGCTGGCCGAGGCGCTGAATTCGTCGACGCTGCGGATCTATCACAGCAATGATCCGCGCGGCGTCGAGATCGGCGGTGCCGCGAAGAATGTGCTCGCCATCGCCGCCGGCATCGCGATCGGCCTCGGCCTCGGCGAGAGCGCTCGTGCCGCCCTCGTTGCGCGCGGCTTTGCCGAGCTGCGCCGTTTCGGCGAGGCGCATAGGGGGCAGGCCGAGACATTGATGGGACTTTCGGGACTGGGCGACGTCGTGCTCTCCTGCGCGACGGCGCAATCGCGAAACTTCGCCTATGGCCAGGCTCTGGGGCAGGGCAAAACGCCGGCCGAAGCTGCCGGCGGCAAGCTCGCGGAAGGCGCCTTCACTGCGTCCGTATTGGTCGAGATGGCGCGGGCGCGGGAGATCGACATGCCGATCGCGGAGGCCGTCGCGAGCATCATCGCCGGCACTGTCGGCGTGCGCGAAGCGGTCGCTGACCTGCTGGCGCGCCCGGTGCGGGCGGAGAATTGATACTGCCGATGCTGAAGCGCATCGCCATTTTCGCCATGGCCGGAGCGGTTCTGGCGCTCGGGCTGGAGTTCACGCAAGCGTTTCGAACACTGCCGGCCCGCGCGTCGACCGATGCGCAAGCGACACGGGTCGTGATCGAAAAAGCTGCCCGCCGGCTGACGCTCGAGCGCGACGGCCAGGTGCTCGCACGCTATGCGGTCGCGCTTGGCTCGAACCCCGTCGGACAGAAAGCGCGCGAGGGCGATGGCCGCACGCCGGAGGGCGTCTACACCGTCGACTTCAAGCATCCGCGCAGTCGCTATCATCTGGCCTTGCGCATCTCCTACCCAGATGCGCGCGCGAACGACACGGCCAGGCAGGCCGGAGTCTCGCCCGGCAGTGACATCATGATCCACGGCATCCGCAATGGCCTCGGCTGGTTGGGCGGGCTGCATCGCGAACGCGACTGGACGGATGGCTGCATAGCCGTCACCAATGCCGAGATTCGCGAGATCTGGTCGCGCGTTCCGGAAGGGACCGCGGTCGAGATCCGGCCATGAGGCGGGATAGCGGAGACGGGAATGGCGAATGACTGGTCCGATCTGACGAAGCGCGTGGCACGCGGCATCGCCGAGGTGCGCAAGACGACCGGGGCCGAACTGGTGGCCGAGAGCCAGCCAGTGCCGCTCGCCGGGCGCATCGCCGGGCGGGTGATCGAACTGCGTCGCCGGCGCCGCGAGGACACGCATCGCTTCGTGCTGATCCTGCCTTTCGGCGAGGGCGAAACCCGGATCGAGCTCTCGCCCCAGGATTACGCCGCACTGACACGCGAGATGGTGCGATTCTGGAACGAACAGGGCGAGGCGGCGTCGCGGCCACCGGTGCCGTTGAAGGAAGAGGACGAAGGCTGATGGCGCACTGGCTGGTCAAATCCGAACCCTCGGTCTTCTCCTGGGACGACCAGGTCAAGGCCGGGGCGAAGGGCACGCATTGGGACGGGGTGAAGAACCACACCGCCAAGCTCAACCTGATGGCGATGAAGAAGGGCGATCAGGTCTTCTTCTATCACTCCAACGAAGGGCTCGAGATCGTCGGCATCGTCGAGGTCATCAAGGAGTATTATCCCTGGGTCGAGGCCGGTCCTCCCTGGGTGCTGGTCGATTTCAAGGCGCTGAAGCCGCTGCCGAAGCCGGTCTCGCTCGCCGCGGTCAAGGCCGAGCCTAAGCTCGCCAAGATGTCGCTCGTCACCTCCTTCCGCCTCTCGGTGCAGCCGGTGACGGACGAGGAATGGGCTCTCGTCTGCAAGATGGGCGGGCTGTAGCGCTTAGTCCCCTCTTGCGGGTTGGCGACAAACTCCATAACTATACCGTCTGGACGGTTTAGTTATGGAGGTGCAGCCGTGCGCCGAAGCAAGAAATCCGAACTGCTCGAAGCTGCCGGGGCGATCATCGTCCGCAGCGGCGTCGAGGCGCTGACCTTCGACCGGCTCGTGGCCGAGACCGGCGTCAGCAAGGGCGGCATCCTCTACCATTTCCCAGACAAGGAGCGGCTGCTCATCGCGCTGGTCGAGGGCATCGTCGCGCTGACCGAGCTCGCCATTGCCGAGGCTATGCGAAGCGAGCCCGAACCCGCCCGGCCCGGCCGCTGGCTGCGCGCCTATATCGGGATCGCCTTCACCAATGGCGATGAGATCGACCGGCTGCTCGGCGTGCTGATCGCCGCCTTGCCGCCGGAGTCGCCCGCGCTCGCGCCGCTCCTCGCCGCCGACCGGCGCTGGCTCGAGGCGGCCTGCGAGGATGGACTGCCGCGCGGCCTTGCGATCGCGATCCGGCTTGCCGTCGATGGCGCCTTCTTCACCAGGCTGGACGAGGGCGATGCCGCTGCGACGCGCGAAACCCTGCTCAAGCTGACGGAGCAGCTGTGATGACGCCTGCTCCAACCGCGGCCGGGCGCGACCCGGCCATCGACATGATCCGCGGTGTCGCACTGTTTGGCATCCTCGTCGTCAACCTGCCGTTTTTCGCCATGCCCTTCGGCTTCGGCGGCGACTGGTGGCGCTCGGCCTTTCCCGGCGCGCTCGACCGCTTCGCGGTCTTCCTGATCCAGGCGCTGTTCGAAGCGAAGTTCATCCTGATCTTCTCGTTCCTGTTCGGCTATGGCGCGGCGCGCCAGATCGAAACCAACGGCCCGGAACGCTATCGGCGACGGCTGCTGGCGCTTGGGCTGCTCGGCGTTGCCCATGCGCTCCTGCTCTTCGCTGGCGACATCCTCCTGGCCTATGCCCTGCTCGGCCTGATCCTGCCGCTGGCGGCGCGCTGGTCGGCGCTGCGCCTCGTCAAGGCGGCGGCGCTGATGTGGCTGCTCGCGATCCTCACCCATACCCTTCTGGGGATTGTCGGCATCATCGAACCGGACAGCTGGAAGGGTGACGATGCCGCTGCTGTCGCTCTGCACCGCTCCGGCGATTTTCTCGGGATCGTGCGCTATCGACTGGTCGAATGGGCGGTGTTCTACGGGCTTTCGCCCTTCATCACGCTGCCGCATGTCGCGATGATGTTCTTCCTGGGTATGGCGGCCTATCGGCATCTCGGCTCCGCGCCGCTGAGCAGCCTTGCAGCACAAGGCCGCGCGATCGCCCGCCTGCTCTGGCTGCCGGCTCTCATCGGCAATATCGCCTATGCGGCCATGGCGGTGGCACCACCCGGCGCGATGAAGCCAGCTTTCGCTGCGGCCGAACTGATCCTGCGCGGGCTGTTCCCGCCGCTGCTCAGCCTCGTCCTGATCGGCACCGGCCTGAGCGTCTTCAACAGCCGCCTCGGCGCCAGGATCGGGCGCATCTTCCAGGCGGATGGCCGACTGTCGCTGTCGCTCTACATCTGCGAGTCGATCGCCTGCGCGCTGATCTTCCTCGGTTATGGCCTCGGCCTTTACGGCCGACTCGGCCCGGCGGCCGGTATCGGGCTGGCGGTGCTGGTCTATTTCGGCCTGCTGATTGTCGCGTCGCTGTGGGGCAAGGTCTTCGCCAAGGGGCCGTTCGAGTGGTTCGTCGAGCGCATGGCGGGGCCGCGCCGGCCGCTGGACATGGTTCCGGAAGCCGTGAGATAGGCCGGTTTTTGGCCCGTTTCGCACTGCACAACCTCGCCAAAAGTCTGTGACACCAAAGTGCGAGCCCGCGGTGCTTGTCGGCGCGGGTTCGCTGCCTATGATGCGACGAACTCGAATAAGGCCGGTCGGATCGTCGTGGCGCGTCGCTGCGAGCCGATGAAACCGGCCCTGATGACGGCCCAAGTCTGGGGAGACGCTTGAGATGTCCGAGAAGATCTATGACGTGCAGGCCGCCTGGGCCAAGAAGGCATGGCTGAACGATGCCAAGTACAAGAAGATGTATGCGGCCTCGATCAAGGATCCGGACAAGTTCTGGGCCGAGCACGGCAAGCGCATCGATTGGTTCAAGCCCTACAGCAAGGTTCGCAACGCCAGCTACAAGCCGGGCAAGGTCTCGATCAAATGGTATGAGGACGGCACCACCAACGTCGCCTACAACTGCGTCGATCGGCACCTTGCCACTCGCGCCAAGCAGACCGCGATCATCTGGGAAGGCGACGACCCCGGCGAATCGAAGAAGATCACCTACGGCCAGCTCCACACCGAGGTCTGCAAGTTCGCCAACGTCCTGAAGGCGAACGGCGTCAAGAAGGGCGACCGAGTCACCATCTACCTGCCGATGATCCCCGAAGCGGCCTATGCGATGCTGGCCTGTGCCCGGATCGGCGCGGTGCATTCGGTGGTGTTCGGCGGCTTCTCGCCGGATTCGCTCGCCAACCGGATCGAGGACGCCGATTCAAAGATCGTGATCACGGCCGACGAGGGCCTGCGCGGCGGGCGTCCGGTGCCGCTGAAGAAGAATGTCGATGCGGCCGACGACAAGGTGAAGGGCGGCATCGGCACGGTGATCGTCGTCAAGCGCACTGGCGGCAACGTTACCATGAAGGAAGGCCGCGACGTCTGGTACCATGACGAGGCGGCGAAGGCCTCCGGTCACTGCCCGCCGGCCGAGATGAAGGCCGAGGACCCGCTCTTCGTGCTCTATACCTCAGGCTCGACCGGCAAGCCCAAGGGCGTTCTGCACACGACGGCAGGCTATCTCGTCTACGCCTCGATGACGCATCAATACGTCTTCGACTACCATGACGGCGAGATCTACTGGTGCACCGCCGATGTCGGCTGGGTCACCGGTCACAGCTACATCCTCTACGGGCCGCTCGCCAACGGCGCGACGACGCTGATGTTCGAGGGCATCCCGACCTATCCGACCATCTCGCGCTTCTGGGACGTCGTCGACAAGCACAAGGTCAACACCTTCTACACCGCCCCGACCGCGATCCGCTCGCTGATGGGCGCCGGCGAGGAGCCGGTGAAGAAGACCAAGCGCAAGTCGCTGCGCCTGCTCGGCTCGGTCGGCGAGCCGATCAACCCGGAAGCCTGGGAGTGGTATCACCGCGTCGTCGGCGACGATCGCTGCCCGATCGTCGACACCTGGTGGCAGACCGAGACCGGCGGCATCCTGATCACGCCGCTGCCGGGCGCGACCAAGCTCAAGCCCGGCTCGGCGACGCGGCCCTTCTTCGGCGTCAAGCCCGAGCTGGTCGATGCCGAGGGCAAGGTGCTGGAGGGCGCGGCCGAGGGCAACCTCGTCATCGCCGAGAGCTGGCCGGGCCAGATGCGCACGGTCTATGGCGACCATAAGCGCTTCGAGGAGACCTATTTCGCGACCTATCCGAACAAGTACTTCACCGGCGACGGCTGCCGGCGCGATGCCGACGGCTATTACTGGATCACCGGCCGTGTCGACGACGTGATCAACGTCTCCGGCCACCGCATGGGCACGGCCGAGGTCGAGTCGGCGCTGGTCGCCCATCCGAAGGTCTCGGAGGCAGCGGTGGTCGGCTATCCGCACGATATCAAGGGACAGGGCATCTACGCCTATGTCACGCTGATGGCGGGCGAGAAATCGAACGAAGACCTGCGCAAGGAGCTGGTAGCGCATGTCCGCAAGGAGATCGGTCCGATCGCCTCGCCCGACCTGATCCAGTTCGCGCCTGGCCTGCCCAAGACCCGCTCCGGCAAGATCATGCGCCGCATTCTGCGCAAGATCGCCGAGGACGAGTTCGGTGCGCTCGGCGATACCTCGACCCTGGCCGATCCGGCCGTCGTCGACGACCTGATCGCCAACCGGCAGAACAAGCGCAAGGCGGGCTGAGCGCCCGCGACGTCAGGCAATCCTGACCGGCTTGATCGCGATGGGATCGGCGAGCATTTGCTCGCCGGCGATGCTGACTTGGTTCCTGCCGCTTGCCTTGGCCGCGTAGAGCGCCTGGTCGGCTGCCTCGATCAGGATCTCCCAGCCAGGGCCATCGCGGCGGCCGGTCGCGACGCCGAAGCTCGCGGTGACGCGCAGTTCCGTGCCGTCGCCCAGCATGATCGCCTGCTCGACGATCGCCGCGCGCAGCGTCTCGGCGATCCGCGCAAGCGTGCGGATCCCGGTATTGGGCAGGACAATGGCGAATTCCTCGCCGCCATAGCGCATGACGAGATCGTTCTTGCGGACCATCTCCGCCATCAACCCAGCAATGGTCCGCAGGACCTGATCGCCAGCAATATGGCCATAGGTGTCGTTGATCGGCTTGAACCGGTCGATGTCCATCAGGATCAGGCCGGTCTCGATAGGCAGATAATCGAAATCGGGATCGCCCTGTCCGAGGCGGTCGAAGGTGCGGCGGTTCAGCAGCCCCGTCAGCGCATCCGTCTCGGCCTGCACCTTCAGGCGCTCGGTCAGCCTCAGGCGCTCGCGCAGCTTGAGGCGCAGGGTTTCGAGCGCCGCGAACAGCTCGCGAATCTCGCCGTCATGATTGCCGGTGCGGGCGGCTCGATCGAGATCACGCTCCTCGGCGAGGGCGACGATATGGTCGCGGGCCCGCAGCAGCGGCCTGAAGATCCGGCGGCGTGCCGCCAGGAGCAGGAACACATTGGTCAGGACGATCAGAACGGTGAAGGCGGCGACGGCCTGGAGCCACCAGGCGCTGGTTATCCGAGCATCCTGCGCATGCGCCAGCATATCGTCGAGGAAGCGCGCGCGCAGCCGCTCCAGCGGCGCCATCGATGGCACATATTGCAGGGTCATCTCTTCGGTGGTGACCGAGTAGCCGCCGGATTTGCCTTCGGCGGTCAAGCGCGCGATCAGGCTGAGGCCCTCGCCGAAATAGAGCCGGTTTGCCTCGCCTACGGCCGCGATCAGGTCCGGCGCATCGGCGTGAAGGGCGAGCTGGCGCTCCAGTGATTGCCAGATCTGCAGGATGCGGCCGGAGGTCAGGACGAGCTCGTCGTAGGCGGTCGGAGAGAGCGGCACGCGGGCGGCGATCGAAGGGGCAAGGAAGGAGCCCATCCGCCCGGCATATTCGCGCAGATCGCCGAGCATCAGCCCGCCCAATGCATGTCCGGCCAGTGAGCTGTCGTGTTCCGTCAGCTCGGCCATCGCGGCGGCCACCACCGGCCGCATCGTATCGACCACATCGAACATGCCGGTGATCGCGCCCCGGATCTCGGTGCTGCTGCGCTCGGCCAGGGGGAGGGCGCTCAACCGATCGGCGGCGCGGCGCGCTTCGGTGAGGCGGAGATGGACGGCCGCCAGCCTGTCGCGCGCGACGAGGTGCCGGATCACCTCGTTGTCTGCATCCGGTGCGATCTCGGCCAGTGCCCGGTCGCTCAGCGCACGGAACTCGGCGAGCTTGCGCCGGGCCGGCGTGTCGGGCGCCGGTTCCTCGCCGAGCACGCTGTTCATCGGGCCGCGTTCGGCCGAGAGCCGGTTCGCTGCCGTCAGGACCTTCTGGTAGAGCGTCAGCGCCTCGAGGTTCCGGCTGGCGCGGGCATAGTCGCTGCCGAGAATGGCGATCAGGCCGAGCGCGAGCGCCAGCGCCAGCGCGAGCAGGACCATGCAGCCCAGGATAAGCTTGGTATCGAGGCTGGTACCCGGCCGCTGATGGGCGGCGACTGGCTTTTCGAAGCGATTGCTCAAAACCGACACGCATCTTGGGACGGCAGGTTGCCGTTGCGTGAGCTATCGAAGCCGGCGATTGAGATTCAGTAAACCGATCGCCGCCAAGGCCGGATTTCAGCTCTCGGTCCGCTTGCGTTTGGCCGGCTTGCCGAGCTTCCTGCCGTAGAGCTCCAGCCTGTGCCGGACGATCTCATAGCCGAGCTTGGCGGCGATCTTCGCCTGCAGCTCCTCGATTTCCGGCGAGGAGAACTCGATGACCTTGCCGCTTTCGATGTCGATCAGATGGTCGTGATGGGCCTGGTCGGCGTGCTCGTAGCGCGAGACACCGTCCTCGAAGGCGTGGCGCTCGATCGCCCCTTGCGTCTCCAGCACCTTCATCGTGCGGTAGACCGTCGAGAGTGACAGCGTCGGGTCGTGCACGAAGGCGCGGGTGAAGATGCCTTTCGCGTCGGGGTGGTCGTCTGCCTCCGCCAAGACACGCAGGATCAGCCGGCGCTGCTGGGTCATGCGCAGGCCCGCCTTGCGGAGCTGGAGTTCGAACGCCTCCACGCGCTGGTCGATTCCTTTCATCCCAGAGAGGTAGCAACGCTGAGAGGCATTTGCAAAAATACCTTATCGCAATTCATTTGCAATTGCGTTGACAAATGCAAGTAGGTTGCAATAGCGTTACATTATCCCCAGTCCCGCTATCGGAGAGACCATGTTCCCGCGCCGCTGCTTCCTTGGCCTTGCCGCCGCCACGACGCTTGCGCTTGGCCTCGCCGCCTCTGTCGGGGGCGCCCTGGCGCAGGCCGCGCCGGGCAAGCCGCTGCGTGTCGTCACCACCTTCACGGTGATCCAGGATATCGCCCAGAACGTCGCCGGCACGGTGGCGATTGTCGAGTCGATCACCAAGCCGGGCGCCGAGATCCATGATTACCAGCCGACGCCGCTCGACGTGGTGAAGGCGCAGTCGGCCGATCTCGTGCTCTGGAACGGCATGAATCTCGAGCGCTGGTTCGAGAAGTTCTTCGACAATGTGAAGAACGTCCGGAGCGCGGTGGTCACCACTGGCATCGAACCGATGGGCATCAAGGAGGGGCCCTATGAAGGCAAGCCCAACCCGCATGCCTGGATGTCGACGGCAAGCGCGCTGATCTATGTCGAGAACATCCGCAAGGCGCTCAGCGAGGCCGACCCGGCCAATGCCGCGATCTATGCGAAGAACGCCGCCGACTACGCCGTGCAGATCAAGGCGATGGACGCTCCTCTGCGTGCCCGGCTCGACAAGGTGCCGGCCGACAAGCGCTGGCTCGTCTCCAGCGAGGGCGCCTTCAGCTACCTGACCCGCGATTATGGCTGGCGCGAAGCCTATCTCTGGCCGATCAACGCCGACGAGCAGGGCACGCCGCAGCAGGTGCGCCGGTTGATCGACCTCGTCCGCAAAAACAAGCTCCCGGCCGTGTTCAGCGAGAGCACGATCTCGGACCGCGCCGCCAAGCAGGTCGCGCGCGAGACCGGCGCCAAATATGGCGGCGTGCTCTATGTCGACTCGCTCTCCGATGCGCGCGGGGCGGTGCCGACCTATCTCAAGCTGCTCGAAGTCACCGTCGACACGATTGCGAAGGGGTTCGGCCAGTGAACTTGCAGAGCGCCGAGATCCGCCCGGGGCAGGGGCCCACGCCGTCGATCGTGGTCAGCGGCGTCACCGTCCGCTACGCCAATGGCGTGACTGCGGTGAACGACGCCTCCTTCGCGCTCGGTCCCGGCACGATCTGCGCGCTGGTCGGCGTCAACGGCTCCGGCAAGTCGACGATCTTCAAGACCCTGATGGGCTTCCTCAAGCCGGCACAAGGGCTGGTCAGCATCGCCGGCATGGAGGTGCGTGCAGCGCTGAAGCGCGGCCTCGTCGCTTATGTGCCGCAGGCCGAGGAGGTCGACTGGACTTTCCCGGTGCTGGTCGACGACGTCGTGATGATGGGGCGTTATGGCCATATGGGCTTCATGCGCCTGCCGCGGCGGGCGGATCGCGAGGCGGCCGAGCAGGCGCTCGATCGCGTCAACATGCTGGAGTTCCGCCGTCGCCAGATCGGCGAGCTCTCCGGCGGCCAGCGCAAGCGCGTTTTCCTGGCGCGGGCGCTGGCGCAGGGTGGGCAGGTCATCCTGCTCGACGAGCCCTTTACCGGTGTCGACGTCAAGACCGAGGACCAGATCGTCGGGCTGATGCGCGAACTCAGGGCGGAAGGGCGGCTGATGCTGGTCTCGACCCATAATCTCGGCTCGATCCCGGATTTCTGCGACCAGGTCGTGATCGTCAACAAGACCGTGCTTGCGGCTGGGCCGACCGAGACGACCTTCACCCAGGACAATCTGCAGCGGGCCTTCGGTGGCGCGCTCCGGCATTTCCGCCTGGAAGGCGCGAGCCTGCATGCCGATGCCGACGACCGCCGCGTCACCGTGATCACCGACGACGAGCGCCCGCTCGTCTTCTATGGCGACCGCGACCACGAGAAGCCCGCCGCCGGCAGGAAGGACGGGCAGCCGTGATGGAGCTCCTGCTCGAACCCTTCGGCTACCAGTACATGGTCAAGGCGATCTGGGTCTCCGCCCTGGTCGGCGGCGTCTGCGCCTTCCTGTCCTGCTATCTGATGCTCAAGGGCTGGTCGCTGATGGGCGATGCGCTGGCGCATGCGATCGTGCCGGGCGTCGCGCTCGCCTATCTCCTGAAGGTTCCCTATGCCGCCGGCGCCTTCTTCTCCGGCCTGCTGGCGGCGCTCGCCATGGCGCTGGTCAGGGTGCGCACGCAATTGCGCGAGGATGCCGTGATCGGCATCGTCTTCACCAGCTTCTTCGCGGTCGGGCTGATGATCGTCTCGATCAACCCGACCTCGGTCAACGTCCAGTCGATCGTGCTCGGCAACATCCTCGGCATCTCCGACGAGGACGTGATCCAGGTCGCGATCATCGCTTTTATCTCGCTCGCCATCCTGCTGCTGCGCTGGAAGGACCTGATGCTGGTCTTCTTCGACGAGAACCAGGCGCGCGCTGTCGGCCTGTCGCCGACGCGGCTCAAGATCCTGTTCTTCGTGCTGCTCAGCGCCTGCACGGTCGCGGCGCTGCAGACGGTCGGCGCCTGCCTCGTCATCGCGATGGTGGTGACGCCCGGCGCGACCGCATACCTGCTGACCGACCGTTTCGGCCGGCTGATCGCCATCGCGGTGACGATGGGTGTCGTCACCTCGGCGGTCGGCGCCTATGCCAGCTACTTCCTCGACGGCTCGACCGGCGGGCTGATCGTCGTCTTCCAGACGCTGCTCTTCCTCGCCGCCTTCCTGTTTGCGCCCAAGCATGGCCGCCTCGGCGCGCGCCGGGCCGCCAGCACGGGAGCGGCGGCATGAGCCTCATTCAAACCTGGCTTCTGGCGCCCTTCGCCCACGAGTTCATGCTGCGCGGCCTTGCCGTCGCGGTGATGGTCGGGCTCGTCTGCGCCGTGCTGTCCTGCTTCCTGGTGCTCAAGGGTTGGTCGCTGATGGGCGATGCCGTCTCGCATGCGGTGCTGCCCGGCATCGTGCTCGCCCATATCGCCAGTCTGCCGCTCGCCATCGGCGCCTTCGCGGCGGGCCTGACCTGCGCCTTCGGCATCGGCTATCTCAAGGAGAACAGCCGGGTGAAGGAGGATACGGTGATGGGCATCGTCTTCTCCGGGATGTTCGCGCTCGGGCTCGTGCTCTTCGTCAAGGTCGACAGCGACCAGCACCTGCTGCACATCCTGTTCGGCAACATGCTCGGCGTGACCTGGGGCGACATAGCCGAGACGGCATTGATCGCCCTGCCGGTCACCGCCATCATGCTGGCGAAGCGGCGCGACTTCCTGCTGCATGCCTTCGATCCGGCGCATGCGCGGGCGATTGGCCTGCCAGTGAAGGCGCTGCATTTCGGCCTGCTCGCCATGCTGGCGCTGACCATCGTCGCGGCGCTGAAGGCCGTCGGCATCATCCTCGTCGTCGCCATGCTGGTTGCGCCGGGGGCGATCGGCTTCCTGACCACCCGCCGCTTCGACCTGATGCTCCTGACCGCGATCGCGGCGGCGGTGACGTCGAGCGTCGCCGGCACGATCCTGAGCTTCCATCTCGACGTCGCGACCGGACCGTGCATCGTCGTGGTGCAGGCGGCGCTTTTCCTGGCGGCGCTGATACGCAGCCTCCTCAAGACGCGGAGGTTGGCCGCGCCGCGCCCGGCCTGAACCGTGCTGCGAAAAACCAGGCGTCCTCGGGAATAAGGCTGGTCGCCACTCGTTCTTCCCAAATCCGCCAAGTTGTCCCGCTGCCATGGGGCATGGCGGACATGGAGGAGACGATGATGTCCGAGATCGACGAAAAACGACGAACGTTGCTGCGGCTGGCGCTGTTCGCCTTGCCCATGGCGATCGCCGGCTCGGCGCTGACCGCGACCGCCGTAAGGGCCGACGATGATGACGACGACGATGATCGCCGGCGCCGTCGCTGGTATCGCCGCCGCTACTACGATGATGGCTATCGGCGGCGCTGGCGCGAAGACGACTACTACCACTCCCGGCGGCGCAGGCGCCGGCGCGACGATGACGACGATGATTGATCGCCGCGGCTGAGCGGCCCGCTCAACGCCGGGTCAGGCCGCCTGCGCCGGCTCACTGTCTTCGATGCGGCTGACCTCGACCCATTGGTTCAGGCACTGGCACAGGCTGCCGCTGGTCAGGAAGGCGATGTCGGCGGCGTCGCGCCCGGCGGCGATGCGGACCATGCCTTCGACCGGCGCCAGCCGGGTCGGGTCGACCAGCCACCAGCGCCCGTCGAGGAAGACCTCGAAGACGGCGTGGAAGTCCGGCGGGTCGAGCTCGGCGGCGTAGACGCTGACGGCGCGCGCTGGCAGGTTGAGCGCGCGGCAGAGCGCGATGGCGAGATGGCTGAAGTCGCGGCAGACACCGGCGCGGTCGATGAAGGTCTGCTCGGCCGTGGTCTGGGCGTTGCTGACGCCGCGCACGTAATCGACATGCTCCTGCAACCAGTCGACCACGGCGAGCACCTTGGCGCCGCCGGCCTCGATGTCGCTGAACTCGCGCTGGGCGAAGCGCATCAGGTTGTCGGAGGGGCAGAAGCGGCTGGGCAGCAGATAGGGCAGCACCTCCGCCGGCAATTCGGCCCAGGCATGCTGGCGCGCATTGGCATGCAGCAGGCGGCGCGTGCCGTTGTCGATCGTGCCCTGATACTGGATCGAGACCTGGCCCGACAGCACGGCGCGGAAGCGGCGCATGCCTGTGTCGGCGTCGAGGTCGCGGATCAGCTCGGTCCCTTGGTCGACAAGCAGCCGGTCGGACAAAATGGTCTGGTCCGAGGATCGCGCCGGCTCGATCGCGACGATCACCGGCGTTTCATGGTCGAAGCGATAGACGAGGGTGGCGACGACCTTCAGCTGCACATCCTGCTCCTTACACAGCGGCGCCAGGAGGCGCGTGCGTCAACCAGACGGGGAGCAGGATGTTCCGCGATTTCCGCGACAACAGTGCGAAGGATGCGCGCCGTCGTCAGCGTTTGGTCAGGAACGCCATGAAGGCGGCTTGCGCCTCGGCGGATTTCAGCCGCTCGCCGAAATGGCGCGCCTCGGTCCCGATCGTCTCGGCCACGGCGGCGGCGCTGCCACGCTTGAGCAGGGACTTGGTCAGCGCGACCGATTGCGGCGGCAACGCCGCCAGCGCCCTGGCCTTATCGAGAGCTGCTGCGAGCGCACCGCCATCGTCGGTGACAGCGTTGATCAACCCGGCGTCCTGCGCGACCTCGGGTCCGAAGGGCTCGCCCAGCATCAGCAATTCGGCGGCGCGCTTGCTGCCGGCGATCAGCGGCAGGAGATAGCTCGACCCACCCTCCGGGCAGAGGCCGAGGCTGACGAAAGGCATGCGGAAGCTGGCGCCGCGCCCGGCATAGGCGAGATCGCAATGCAGCAGCATGGTGGTGCCGATGCCGACGGCAAAACCTTCCGCCGCGGCGACGATCGGCTTCTTCGCCGTCGAGATCGCGGTCAGGAAGTCGATGGCGATCTCGGCGCCGACACCTGTGGCCGCGGCCGCTGCGAAGTCCTTGATGTCGTTGCCGCTGGTGAAGCAGCCGCCGGCGCCGGTGAGCACGACGGCGCGCACCGAGGCGTCGGCGTCAGCCGCGGCAAGCGCGTCGATCAGACCCTGATAGGTGGCGCGGTCGAGCGCATTGCGCCGGTCGGGCCGGTTCATGGTGATCTGCCTGACGCCCTCGGCCGGGGTCTCGCTCAGAACGGTCTCGGTCATGCAAACCTTCTCATCGTCTCTCCCGCCCGAGGCGGCGGCAGACGATGGGGGAGGGGATTGCGCCGGTCAAGGAAGCCCGGCAGGTTCTGCGTCGTTGCAGTGCAACCGACATTATTTTAAGTTTCAAATAATCAAGGCGTGACGCCGCGCCGGCAAGACAGGGTGGAGATCGCATGCCTACCGTCACCTTGAGCCGCCACGGAGATGTGGCGGTCGCGAGCCTCGACAATCCGCCGGTGAACGCATTGTCGGCCACGCTGCGCGCCGACCTGCTGCAGGCGCTGACGCAGGCCATGGCCGATGCCGATGTCGTTGCGCTGGTCATCGCCGCCAAGGGCCGCGCCTTCATCGCCGGCGCGGACATCAGCGAATTCGGCAAGCCGCCGGCGCCGCCGATCCTGCCGGACCTGCTGGCCGCGATCGAGAACGCGCCGAAACCAGTCGTCGCGGCGATTGAGGGCGTTGCGCTCGGCGGCGGGCTCGAGGTCGCGCTCGCCTGCCATGGCCGCGTGGCGACGCCTGCCGCCAGACTCGGCCTGCCCGAGGTCAAGCTCGGTCTGATCCCCGGCGCCGGCGGGACGCAGCGCCTGCCGCGCCTGATCGGGGCAGCCGCTGCCTTCCCGATGATGCTCTCGGGCGAACCGATACCGGCGCAGAAGGCGCTGGGGCTCGGGCTGGTCGACAAGCTCGTCGAGAGCGATGCCGTGGGAGCAGCCGCTGCGCTGGCGCAGGAGCTGGCAAGCAAGGGCGCGCCAGCGAAGACCGGCGAACGCGCCGACAAGCTGACGGCGGCCGATCGCGAGGCCTTCGAGGCGCTGGCGAAGGATGCGCTGGCGAAGTCCGGCGAGATGCCGAATGTCGCGGCGCTGGTCGAGGTGGTGCGCGGCGCTTTCACGCTGGCGCCGGCCGAGGCCCATGCGACCGAGCGGGCGCTGTTCGTAAAACTGCTCGGCGATGAGCGCTCCAAGGCGCTGCGCTATGTCTTTTTCGCCGAGCGCGAAGCGGCGAAAGTCCCTGGCATCGACGAGAGCGTGAAGCCGCGCCCGATCGTGCGCGCCGCCGTGATCGGCGCCGGCACCATGGGCGGCGGCATCGCGATGTGTTTTGCCAATGCCGGCATCCCGGTGACGCTGATCGAGGCCACGCAGGAACAGATTGACAAGGGTTATGCGCGGGTGCGCGACACCTATGGCTTCTCGGTCAAGCGCGGCTCGATGACCGAGGCGGTGCGCGAGCAGCGCATGGCCCTGATCACCCCGGCCGTCGGGCTCTCTGCCGCTGCCGAGGCCGATATCGTGGTCGAGGCCGCCTTCGAGGAGATGGGCGTCAAGCGCGAGATTTTTGGCGCGCTCGACACGATCGCCAAGCCGGGCGCGATCCTCGCCAGCAACACCTCCTATCTCGATCTCGCCGAGATCGCCGCTGTGACGAGCCGGCCGGCCGAGGTGCTCGGCCTGCATTTCTTCAGCCCGGCCAATGTGATGAAGCTCCTGGAGATCGTGCGTCCGGCCGGCGTCGCGGCCGATGTGGTCGCGACCGCGATCGGCCTCGGCCGCAAGCTCGGCAAGGTGCCGGTCGTGGTCGGAAACTGCTTCGGCTTCGTCGGCAACCGCATGCTGGAGGCGCGCACCCGCGCCGCCGAGCGCCTGCTCGTCGCCGGCGCCCTGCCGCATGAGGTCGATGCGGCGCTGACCGGCTTCGGCTTCAAGATGGGGCCCTTCGCCATGTCGGACCTCGCCGGCAACGACATCGGCTGGCGCAGCCGCAAGGCGCGCGGCAAGAGCGCGGCGGTGGCGGATGCGATCTGCGAGCGCGGCTGGTTCGGCCAGAAGACCGGGCGCGGCTATTACCGCTATCCCGAGGGCGCCCGTGCCGGCGAGCGCGATCCGGAGGTCGAGGCGCTGATCGCCGAGGTCTCGGCCAGCAAGGGCGTGACGCGGCGCAGCTTCACAGCCGAGGAGATCCTGGCGCGCCTGCTCGACCCGATGGTCAACGAAGGCGCGCGCATCCTCGACGAGGGCATTGCGACCCGCGCCGGCGACATCGATACGGTCTGGCTCAACGGCTACAACTGGCCGGCCTGGCGAGGCGGACCGATGCATTGGGCTGAGAGCGTCGGGCTCAGCGCGATCGTCGAGCGGCTGGAGCAGCAGGCGGCCGAAAGCGGCGATGCCTCGCTCGAGCCGGCGCCGCTGCTGCGCAAGCTCGCCGCCGAGGGCAAGGGCTTTTCGGCCGTGAAGACTGCTGGATAAACCGGCCAGCGATTCAAGAATATTGTGTCGTCCCGGGCGACCGAAGGGAGACCCGAGACCCATTCCTGAACCCTCCCGATAGAGGCTCAGGCATGGATCCCGGATCTCCGCTTCGCTGCGTCCGGGATGACATCGAGTTAAAAGCGAACAGCCAAAGACCGAAGAGGATCGCCATGACTGAAGCCGTCATCGTCTCGACTGCCCGCACCCCAATCGGCAAGGCCCATCGCGGCGCCTTCAACCAGGTCCGCGGCGCCGACATGGCCGCCCATGCGATCAGGCACGCCATGGCGCGGGCGAAGCTCGAGCCGGAAGCGGTCGAGGAAGTTGTGATGGGCTGCGGCTACCCGGAAGCGGCGACCGGCGGCAATGTCGCCCGTCATGGCGCACTCGTCGCCGGCATCCCGGTGCAGTCCGCCGGCGTCACCGTCAGCCGCTTCTGCGCCTCGGGGCTGGAGGCCATTGCGCATGCGGCGCGGCGCGTCGTGATGGATGGCGTGCCGGTCGCGATCGGCGGCGGCGTCGAGTCGATCTCGCTGGTGGGGCCGGTGGTGCGGCGCGACCTGACCGAAAACGAATGGCTGAAGGCCAATAAGCCGACGATCTACACGACGATGATCGAGACCGCCGACATCGTCGCCGAGCGCTACGGCATCTCGCGCCAGGCGCAGGACGAGTTCTCGGTCGAGAGCCAGCGCCGCACTGCGAGCGCCCAGCAACGCCAGTTGTTCGACGACGAGATCGTGCCGATGAGCGCGGTGATGGCCGCCACCGACAAGGCGACGGGAGAGGTTCGGCAGGAACAGGTCACGCTCTCCAAGGACGAGGGTAACCGGCCCGAGACGACGCTGGAGGGGCTGCTCAAGCTCAAGCCGGTGCGCGGCGAGGACAAGTTCATCACTGCCGGCAATGCCAGCCAGCTCTCGGACGGCGCCTCGGCCAGCGTGGTGATGTCGGCTGATGAAGCCAAGCGCCGTGGCCTTACGCCGCTCGGCATCTTCCGCGGCTTCGCCTCGGCCGGCTGCGAGCCCGACGAGATGGGCATCGGCCCGGTCTTCGCCGTGCCGCGCCTGCTGGAGCGCAACGGCCTCAAGATCTCTGACATCGACCTCTGGGAGCTGAACGAGGCCTTCGCCTCGCAGTCGCTCTATTGCCGCGATACGCTCGGCATCGACCCCGACAAGGTCAACGTCAATGGCGGCGCGATCGCGATCGGCCATCCCTTCGGCATGAGCGGGGCGCGGCTGGTCGGCCATGCGCTTCTGGAGGGCCGCCGGCGCAAGGCGCGCTATGCCGTCGTCACCATGTGTGTCGCCGGCGGCATGGGCTGCGCCGGCCTGTTCGAGATCAACAGGTAGGCCTTGCCGTCATGGTCGGGCTTGTCCCGGCCATCCACGTCTTCATTCGATGAATGCGGTCTCCAAGACGTGGATGCTCGCCACAAGGGCGAGCATGACGGAGAGCTGATCATCCCTCGGCGGCGAAGCCGAGCGGGATGGCGGTGGTCGACTTCAGCTCCTCCATGGCGAACATGGAGGTGACGTCGCTGAGCTCGATCCGGGCGATCAGCTTCTTGTAGAGCGCGTCATAGGCGGCGATGTCGCAGACATAGGCCTTGAGCAGATAGTCGATGTCGCCGCTCATCCGGTAGAAGTCGACGATCTCGGGCAGGTCGTGCACGGCAGCGTGGAAGCGCTCCAGCCACTCCATCGAATGGCGCGCCGTCTTCACCGCGATGAAGACGGTGACGCCGGCCTTGAGCTTGTCGCGGTCGAGCAGCGCGACCCGCCGCCGGATATGGCCTTCCGCCTCGAGCTTCTGGATACGCCGCCAGCACGGCGTCGGCGATAGCCCGACCGCATCGGCGATCTCGGCCAGCGGCTTGCTCGCATCCTCCTGCAGCAAGGCGAGAATACGCAGGTCGAAGGCGTCGAGCTTGACCACGATTGGGGATCCCCTCGGAACAGAATATCACTCGCTGCTCGAGCGTAGAAATTTCTTTCTCATATTGTAGCTAGAATTGGTATCTGTTTCTAAGATTACTCCGTTTTAGACGAGGGATCGCAAACCATTGCCACCGGGCCCGGCCTATCATTCCCCCGTCATTCGGTGCGGTGGAGATCAAGAACATGCAGGGCTTTCTCGGCGAGGAGCGGCGCGGCGCTGTCCTGAATGCCCTGCGCACCCATGAGGGCACCTGCTCGCGCGACTATCTCGCTGCGGCCCGTGCCGTCCTCAACGAGCTCGTCGCGGTCCCCGACCTGATCCAGGCCCTGCCGCTGCAGCGCAAGCCGGGCGGCTATGCCCGCAACCTGCTCGCCGGCAACGACGCCGTCAGCGTCTGGGCGATGGTCTGGGGCGAAGGCTCGACGACCTGCATCCACGACCATCATTGCTCGTGCTGCTTCGGCGTCGTCTCGGGCACGGTCACGGAAACCTGGTATCGCGCCATTGATGCCAATCGCGCCGTGCCGACCGAGGAGCAGGAGCGCCGTGCTGCTTACGTCGCCTGCATGGTGCCATCAGGCCCGAACATCCATCGCATGCAGAACCGCGGTGTCGGCGATGCGATCTCGATCCACATCTACGGCTACGACCACCATCTCCATGATTCCTCGGTCGAGACCGAGTACACCGCCGTGGCGGGTTGAAGCGCGCAGCGGCTAATCCAGCCAGCTGGTGAAGCCCTCGACCGGCTCGCGCTCCGGCACGAGCCGGTTCGCCGGCGCTTCCGGATCGGCCTTGCCGAGCGCGATGCCGCAGACTACCACCTCACCCTCGGGAATAGCGAGCTCGCGCCGGACGACCGCGTGGAATCTTGCGAAGATCGCTTGCGGGCAGGAGTCGAGCCCGTGGCCCTGCGCCGCGATCAGCAGGGTCTGGACGAAGGCGCCGAGATCGAGCCAGGAGCCGATCTCGAGATCGCGGTCGACCGTCAGCATCAGCGCGACCGGGGCGCTGAAAAAGCGCAGATTGGCCTCGGTCTGGCGGCGCATGCCGGCATGGTCGCCCTTGGCGACGCCGAGCAGGCCATAGAGATCCCAGCCGACCTTGCGGCGGCGCGAGAGATAGGGCTCGCGGAAGGTCACCGGGTAGTAGCGATACTCCTCCTCGCGCGGGGAGGGATCGTCGAGCGCGGCGACCAGCGCCGTCTCCAGCCTGGCGCGGATCCTGGGGCCGAGCACGCGCAGCCGCCAGGGCTGCATGTTGGTGCCGCTCGGCGCCTGCGCCGCCAGTTCGATCAGGCGGCGCACCAATGCGGGATCGATGGGATCAGGCAGGAAGGCGCGCACGGCGCGGCGGCTGGCGATGGCCTTCTCGACCGCCTCAGCCGCCGCTGTGCTCATGCGCTGAGCGGCTGGCGCGCCGCCAGGAAGGCCTCGTGCTCGCGGATCAGCCCGCCATCGAGCGCCTTGGCGATCAGCTTGCGGGTGTTGTCGAGGCCGTAGATCGCGGCGAAGGAGCCGAAGCGCGGGCCCTGATCCTCGCCGAACATCACCTGATAGATCGCCTTCCACCAGTCGCCGGAGACGCCGGGCCGCTCCGGCGTCGCGTTCTTGGCCGTGAGGTTCTGGTAACGCGGGATGGCGCGGGCGACGTCGAGCGCTGCGTCCTGAACCTCTTCGGCGCTCGCACCCGCCGGCAGCGCAGCGAGCGCGGCGTCGAGTGCGATGAAGGCGGCGCGCTCGGTCTCGTCGGCCGGGCGATAATGCTTTGCCGGCTTCACGAAGTCGCGGAAATAGGCGAGCGCGTAGCCGACCAGCGCGTCGAGCCGCGGATGCGTCTGCGGCGAGATGCCGGGCGCATAGCGCTGCAGGAAGCCCCAGAGCACGGCCTTGTCCTCGGAATTCGCGACGGCGACGAGGTTCATCAGCAGCGAGAACGAGATCTGGGTGCGCACCGCATTGTCGCCCGCGCCGGTGGCGATCACGTCCGGCTGCGGCGGCGTGCCGGCATGGATGTGCCAGACCGGGTTGCCGAGGCGGTTCTTCCAGTCCTGCCGGTCATAGCCGCCGAGGAACTGCAGGTAGTCGTCGACCGCGCGCGGGATGACGTCGAAATGCAGCTTCTTGGCCTCGCGCGGACGCGAGTACATGAACAGCGCCAGGCTCTCCGGCGAGCCATAGCTCAGCCAGTCCTCGATGGTGAGGCCATTGCCCTTCGACTTCGAGATCTTCTGGCCCTGTTCGTCGAGGAAGAGCTCGTAGTTGAAGCCTTCCGGCGGGGTGCCATCGATAGCGCGGGCGATCTGCGAGGAAACCTTGACCGAGTCGATCAGGTCCTTGCCGGCCATCTCGTAGTCGACGCCGAGAGCGACCCAGCGCATCGCCCAGTCCGGCTTCCATTGCAGCTTGGCATGGCCGCCGGTCACCGGTGTGGTGAAGCGCTCGCCCGTCTGCGGATCGGACCAGGTGATGGTGCCGGCCTCGACATCACGCGCCTCGATCGGCACCTGCATGACGATCCTTGTCTTCGGGTGGATCGGCAGGAAGGGCGAATAGGTCGCGGCGCGCTCCTCGCGCAGGGTCGCCAGCATGATCGACATGATCTTGTCGAAGCGGGCCAGCATCCTGAGCAGGGTCGCGTCGAACTCACCGGCGCGATAGGCGTCGGTCGAGGACTTGAACTCGTAGTCGAAGCCGAACTGGTCGAGGAAGGCGCAGAGCCGGGCATTGTTGTGCCGGCCGAACGAGTCATGCGTGCCGAACGGGTCCGGCACCTCGGTTAGCGGCTTGCCGAGATGCTGCGCCAGCAGCTCCTTGTTCGGGACGTTGTCGGGCACCTTGCGCAGGCCGTCGAGATCGTCCGAGAAGGCGATCAGCCGGGTCGGGATGGCGCCATCGGTCAGCACCTGAAAGGCATGCCGAACCATCGAAGTACGCGCGACCTCGCCGAAGGTGCCGATATGCGGCAGGCCGGAGGGGCCGTAGCCGGTCTCGAACACTGCTTCCTGCTTGCCCGATTTCTGCAGCCGCACCACGAGCTTCTTGGCTTCCTCGAACGGCCAGGCGGCCGAGACGCGGGCGGCTTCGATCAGCGCGGGGTCGAAAGCGGGCATTTTGGCTTCAAGTCTCGCTGGATAGGGCAGGGAAGCGGGCGGTTTCGCAGATATGCAGGGGCGGCGTCAATGCGGCCGGCGGTCTGGCGCCCTCGCGTAGAGCTCATGTTCCGCTCTCAGCTGCTGCCCGCCGCCAGGGATCGGTCTATGCTCGGCGCTGGGACGGGGCAGCTCGCGAGGGTTCGCCATGTCGGAGGTCATCATCAAAACCGATCGGCTGAGCGTGTTTCACGGCGTGAACGGCAAGCATGCCGGAACCTTGGAAGTCCACGAAACGATCGAACCCAACAAGGCTCCGGCCTACACTTGGAACTGGAAGGGCGGGCCGGTCGGGCCGAAGAACGGCGTCTGCCATTGGGACAAGGACAATCCGGCACTTCTGCTCGAGGAGACGCTGTCGCGCGACCTGCTCTTTCTTGGCAATGATGCCTGGATCGGCCGGCCGCGGCCGCCGCAGTTCCGCCCCTGGTTCAAACCGCAGGACAAGCTCGATCTGGTCGACTACGCCTTCATGACCCGGCCGAACCGGCCGCATGTCTTCAAGCTGAAGATCATCAGCGCGAGCGCGCCTTGAGCAGGAAGGCGTCGCCCTGCCTGCGGCACGAATGACCGCGCCCAAAAAAGCGGCAGACAACCCCGGCGGCTCGATTGACTCCGAACCGGGCCCCGCTAGCGTCGTCGTACAACATAAGCAGGGGTCGGCTTCGATGGTTCGTGAGGTGAAGTGGGGGATGTCCGGCTCGCAGCGGGCCGGCAAGGGCTTGGCGTGGGCGCTCAGCCGCCGCGTCGCATTGGTCAGTGCAGCGGCGCTGGCCTTGGGCGCGATGTCTCCGGCGCAGGCGCAGACGGCGGTGAAGTTCACGCTCGACTGGGTCTTCCAGGGGCCGACCTCGCCCTTCCTGGTGGCGCTGGAGAAGGGCTACTACAAGGCCGAGGGGCTGGACGTGACCATGGACCCCGGCCAGGGCTCGGCCGGCGCGGTCCAGCGCGTCGCCACCGGCGCTTACGATATCGGCTTTGCCGATGTGAACTCGCTGATCGAGTACAACGCCAAGAACGCCGGCAAGGAGATCCTCTGCGTCTTCATGGCCTATGACTTCCCGCCTTTCGGCGTGCACACGCTGAAGAAAACCGGGATCAGCAAGCCTGCCGACCTTGCCGGCAAGAAGCTCGGCGCGCCGGTGTTCGACGCCTCCTTCCGGCTCTTCCCCGCCTTCGCCAAGAAGGTCGGCATCGACGCTAAGACCGTCAATCACGTCAACCTGACGCCGCAGCTGCGCGAGCAGTCGATGGTGCAGGGCACGGTCGACTTCATCAGCGGCCACTTCTTCTCGTCGGTGCTCGACCTGAAGGCGCGCGGCGTGAAGCAGGAGGACATCGTCTCCTTCAACTACTCCGACTACAAGATGGACGTGTACGGCAACGGCATCATCGTCTCGCCGGCCTTCGCCGAGAAGCCGGAGGTGGTCAAAGGCTTCCTGCGCGCCACCGCCAAGGCCTGGAAGGAGGTTGCCGCCAATCCGGCCGTCGGCCTCGCCGCAGTGAAGAAGCGCGATCCGCTGATCGACGAGAAGCTGGAGGCCGAGCGCCTCGACCTGTCGCTGAAGATGAACGTGCTGACGCCCTTCGTGAAGGAGAGCGGCATGGGCGATGTCGATCCGGCCCGCTTCGCCCGTTCGGTCACCGACGTCGCCGACGCCTTCGGCCTGCCGGCCGCGCCGGCGCCCGACAAGGTGTTCTCGAACAAATTCCTGCCGCCCAAGGCGGAGCGCATGGTCGCGCCGTGACACCCAGCCGTCATGGCCGGGCTTGACCCGGCCATCTCCTGGAGTTTCCTCGTCCTGAGCTTCTCGGGACAAGCCCGAGAATGACGCTCTTCATGCCGGCTTCCACCGACACGCCCCTCGTCGAATTGCGCAAGGTCAGCCTCGCCTATGGCAGCGGCCCCTCGCGCATGCTGGCGCTGGAGGATGCGACGCTCGACATCGCCAAGGGCGAGTTCATCGCCGTGGTCGGCCCCTCCGGCTGCGGCAAGTCCACGCTGATGAAGCTGGTCACCGGCCTGCTGCCGCCGAGCGGCGGCGAGGTCCGCGTCCACGGCCAGCCGGTCAAGGGCCCGATCCGCGGCGTCGGCATGGCTTTCCAGGCGCCGACGCTGATGCCCTGGCGCACGACGCGCGACAATATCCTGCTGCCGCTCGAAGTGGTCGAGCCGCACAAGCGCCGCTTCCGCAGGAACAAGGCCGAGTATATCGAGCGGGTCGAGACGCTGCTCGCCTCGGTCGGCCTCGGCGGCTTCGGCGACAAGTTCCCCTGGCAGCTTTCGGGGGGCATGCAGCAGCGTTCCAGCCTGTGCCGGGCGCTGGTGCACGAGCCCGAGATCCTGATGCTCGACGAGCCCTTCGGGGCGCTCGACGCCTTCACCCGCGAGGAGCTCTGGGGCGTGATGCAGGCGCTCTGGCTGGAGCGCCGCTTCACCGCGGTGCTGGTGACGCACGACCTGCGCGAGGCGGTCTATCTCGCCGACACCGTCTATGTGATGAGCCGCCGGCCGGGGCGGATCGTCAAGATCAGCAAGATCGAGCTGCCGCGGCCCCGCACGCTGGAGACGACCTTCACCGCCGAGTTCGTCGACATCGTCCACGACCTGCGTGAGCGCATCCATATGGAGCATGCGTGATGCAGCCCCCCGGCGGGATCGAAAAATGACTGATCGGCAGAGGCAGGTCCTGCTCGTCGCCATGCCCTGGCTCGCCATGGCCGGGCTGCTGCTGCTCTGGGAGCTTGCCTGCATCGTCTTCGACGTGCCTGAGATCCTGGCGCCGAGGCCGACGCGCATCTTCGAGGTGATGGTCCAGCGCTGGGACATCCTGCTGCGATACTGCCTGGAAACCTTGTGGACGACGGCGATCGGCTTCGTGCTGGCGATCGGTTTCGGTGTGCTGCTCGGCCTTGCCGTCGGCGCCTCGCCATTCGTCTATTCCGGGCTCTACCCGCTGCTGATCGCCTTCAACGCCGTGCCAAAGGTCGCGATCGTGCCGATCCTGATGATCTGGCTCGGCGTCGGGGCTCTGCCGGCGATCATCACCGCCTTCGTCATCTCCTTCTTCCCGATCGTGGTGAACGTCGCCACGGGCCTTGCCACGATCGAGCCGGAGATGCGCGACGTGATGCGTTCGCTTGGCGCCAGCCAGTGGGAGATCCTGACCAAGGTCGGCGTGCCTCGCGCCATGCCCTATCTCTTCGCCAGCCTGAAGGTCGCGGTGACGCTCGCCTTCATCGGCTCGGTGATCTCCGAGACGGTCGGCGGCAATCGCGGCATCGGCTTTCTGATGCTCTCGGCCGGTGCCCGCAACGATTCCGCCACGACCTTCGCCGGCCTCTTCGCCATCGCGATCATGGGCGTGCTGATGTACGCCGCCTGCGCTCTGGTCGAGCGGCGGATGACGCGCTGGGCCTTCCGCGGCGAGATCGTCGGCTGAACCTACCCCGAGCTCCGGCGGTCGAGACGGCCGCATTCTAGTATTCATATCGCGGGCTGCCTTGGTTCTCGCACAGGGGCGGGCCCTGCTGCTGCCCGGTCAGATGGCGTCCTCCGGCGATTTCCTCGGCTGTAAAGGCCTTGATTTAAAAATTATCTATAAAACTATTTCTCAGGAAAAATTTGCGACAAAATGGCCTTGATGGGTCGATTTTTTGCGCGAAATTATCGTTTTTCGATCTTTCCGGGTGATTCGATTTGGCGGTTAGAAGCGCCTCAGATTCCCAGGCTTGCCAAATCCTGATATTCATGGAGTAATTTATCGATCAATCAGTAAATTATAGATAACTGGAGATTTCAATGCCTTCCACCCTGACAGGGAGCCGGGCGATCCGGCTCGCATCCGTCGCCCGACGCGCAGCAGTCGTGATCACAGGCGTTGGCCTAATGGTGCTCGCGGCCAAGACGCAAATCCCGTTTTGGCCGGTGCCGATGACCTTGCACACGCTCGCCGTCATGGCGTTTGCCGTGGCGCTCGGGCCGCAGATGGCGGTGTCGATCGTCGCCGCCTATCTCGTCGCGGGCGCGGCCGGGTTTCCGGTATTCTCCGGCTCGCCGGAGCGCGGTATTGGCCTTGCCTATCTGCTCGGCCCGACCGGCGGCTATCTCGCCGGCTTTCTGGTCGCGAGCTGGCTGGTCGGAAGGCTCGCTCAGGGCGGGGGCCTGCTCGGGCAGGTTTTTGCCATGCTCGCCGGGCTTGCTCTGATCAATAGCCTCGGGCTCGCCTGGCTGGCGTTGTTCGTGCCGGCATCGCAGCTCTTGGCTGTCGGCCTGTGGCCGTTCGTGCTCGGCGACCTCATCAAGATCGGCGTGGTCGCCGTCGGCGCCGCGCTTGCGCCGGCCGCCTTGCGCCTTGGTGAGCGGTGGCGCTCATGAGCGGCGTCGACGGGGATATCCGCCATGATTGGACGGTCGAAGAGGTCGTTGCGCTCTATGAGCTGCCGCTGCTCGAGCTGATCGGCCGGGCCAATGGTGTGCATCGCAGCCATCACGATCCGAACGACGTGCAGAAGGCGAGCCTGCTCTCGATCAAGACCGGGGCCTGCCCGGAGGACTGTGCCTATTGCCCGCAATCGGCACATCACCGCGAGGTCGAATTAACCCGCGAGCGGCTGATGGACCCGATGCGGGTGGTCGCGCTGGCTGCCAGGGCCAAGGCTGCTGGAGCCTCGCGCTTCTGCATGGGCGCGGCCTGGCGCGAGGTTCGCGACGGCAAGGAATTCGATGCCGTCATCGACATGGTCTGGGGCGTCAGGACGCTCGGCATGGAGGCTTGCGTCACGCTCGGCATGCTGAAGCCGCACCAAGCCGAGCGCCTCGCCCAGGCCGGCCTGACCGCCTACAACCACAACCTCGATACCGGCCCGGAGTTCTACGGCAGCATCATCACGACCCGGACCTTCCAAGACCGGCTGGATACGCTCGCGACGGTGCGGGCGGCGGGTATTGAGGTCTGTTGCGGCGGCATCATCGGCATGGGTGAGAGCGTGCGCGATCGGGCCGCGATGCTGCAGGCGCTCGCCGTACTGACGCCGCACCCGGAGAGCGTGCCGATCAACGCGCTGATCCCGGTCGCGGGCACGCCGTTGGCAGGGCGTCCGCCGGTCGATCCGCTTGATCTCGTCCGGATGGTCGCGGCGACCCGGCTGGTGATGCCGGCGGCGACTGTGCGGCTGTCGGCCGGGCGGGCAACGCTGGGGCGCGAGGCGCAGATCCTCTGCCTCGTCGCCGGCGCCAATTCGCTGTTCTATGGCGAGACATTGCTGACGGCGCCGAACGCCGGCATCGGCGCGGATGCCGGGCTGTTCGCGGCGATCAGCGGCCTGGCGGATGCCCGACCGCAGGTACAGGCAGGATAACCCACCTCGCACTCGGCAGGCAGGTGACAACGATCCTCTGCAACAATATACAGTCAATCCATTCAGTGCTTCGCCTCATGACGGATCGCATCGATGGATTGGCTGCCGGACCTGACCCAGAGCGACAAGCCGCGCTATCTCGCCATTGCCGATCGGATCGCCGCCGACATCGCGGCGGGGGCGCTGGCAGCGGGAGATAGATTGCCGCCGCAACGGCGGCTGGCCGAGGCGCTTGCGGTCGACTTCACCACTGTGGCGCGCGGCTATGTCGAGGCGCAGCGGCGCGGCCTGGTCGAGTCACGGGTCGGGCAGGGCACCTTCGTCAAGGCCTCGCCGGCCAAGGTCGCGGCGCCGCGGGCACCAGCAGTGGAATTGGTCGACCTCTCGATGACCCTGCCGCCGGAGCCCGACGATCCCGTGCTGATCGCCCGGCTGAGGCAGGGCATGGCGGAGGTCGGCGAGCGGCTCGTCAGTCTGCTGCGCTATCAGCCGCTCGGCGGCGCGCCCGCCGACAAGGCCGCGGCCGCGCTCTGGCTCGGCCGGCGTGGCCTGGCACCGGCGCCCGAGCGGCTTTTCGTCGTGCCGGGCGCGAATGCGGCGCTGCTGGCGATCCTGGCTAGCTTGGCCAGGCCGGGCGATCCGGTGCTGTGCGAGGCGTTGACCTATCCCGGCATCCGTTCGATCTGCGCACAACTCGGCCTTGCCCTCACTGGTCTGACGATGGACGCCGACGGCCTCGATCCCGAGGCTTTCGCCGAGGCCTGCGTGCGATTGAAGCCTAAGGCGCTCTATCTCAATCCAGTCCTGCAGAATCCGACGACGATCACGATGCCGGCAGAGCGGCGCGGCGAGATCGTGGCGATCGCTCGCCGCCATGGCGTGGTGATCATCGAGGACGAAGCCTATGGCTTCGTGCCTCGCGCGGCACCAGCCCCATTCGCTGCGCTCGCGCCTGAACTGACCTGGCACATTGCCGGTCTGTCGAAATGCCTCGGTGCCGGCCTGCGGCTCGCCTATGTCGTGGCGCCGGATGTCCGCTCGGGCTGGCCCTTCGCCGCGGCCCTGCGTGCCAGCAGCATCATGGCCTCGCCCCTGACCGCGGCGCTGGCGACGCGCTGGATCGAGGATGGCAGTGCCGATGCGCTGCTCGATTTTCTCAGGACGGAGACGGCGGCGCGGCAGCGGCTCGCGGCCGAGATCCTGCCGGCGGGCTTAAGCCGCACGGATCCGCTGAGTTTCAATCTCTGGCTGGAATTGCCGCCGCCCTGGACTCGCGCAGCTTTCGTCGGGCAGATGCAGGCGACCGGGATCGGCATCGTCGCCAGCGACGCCTTCGCCGCGAAGGGGCCGGCGCCGGAGGCTGCCCGCATCTGCTTGGGCGGACCGATTGGGCGCAAGGCGCTCAGCGATGCGCTCGCCTTCATGGCGCACGCGCTGGAGCAGGCGCCGGAAGCGAGTGTTCGCGCGCTCTAGCCGGCTTGATCGCAACGGCCTGTATCAGGCGCATGACCTGCGACAGTGTTGCACGCTTGCCAATATTGACTGCAATCAATATTGGCGCTATGTAGCGGTCAATCTCCGATGAATGCAGTCAATCATGCTGCTTCACCGTCAGGAGGACGACATGGCACATCAGCATTGGCCGGCGCTGTCTCCGCTCAAGACCGGTCTGCGCGGCCGCTGCCCGCGTTGCGGCGAAGGGCAGCTTTTCGACGGCTTCCTGACACTGAAGCCGCGTTGCGAGGCCTGCGGGCTCGATTACTCCTTCGCCGATCCGGCGGATGGTCCGGCCTTCTTCGTGATGATGTTCGTCTGCGTGCCGGCCGTGGCCTTCCCGCTCTGGCTCGAGCTGAGCTACCAGCCGCCGACCTGGGTGCATCTGGTGACGACGCTGCCGCTGGTGCTGCTGACCTGCATCCCGCCGCTGCGGCCGCTCAAGGGCTGGCTCGTCGCTTCGCAGTTCTTCTACAAGGCGGAGGAAGGCCGCCTGGCGAAGCCGAGTCAGCCGGCCAAGGATGACACTCAGAACGGGCTGACCGGGAAGAACCGGATGAACAGCCTGGCATAGGTGCCATCGTCCCAGAGGCCCTGCAGCGCGTAGTCGATCGCCCGCTTCAGGATGAGGTCGTCCTTGCGCAGCAGGAAGCCGACGCCCTCGCCGAAATAGCGCGCTTCGAGATAAGGGCCGCCGGCGAAGGCGAATTCGCTGCCACCGCGCCCGGCGATGGTCAGCGCCAGTGCGACCCCGTCGCCGAAGACATATTCGGCATCGCCGCTGCGCAGCAGAGCAAGCGCCGCCTGCAGGTCGGGTGCCGTACGGCGCTGGATGAACGGGGCGAGCCGTTCGAGAAAGGCCTCATGCGCCGTGCCCGAGACGACGGCGACGCGCGTGCCGCGCAAGCTACCCAGTTCGAGCTCAGCCCGGGCATTGCCGCGTGTCGTCAGCAGGCGAGCCGGCGAGCGATGATAGATCTGGCTGGCGGCGAAACGTGAGCGCAGCTCAGCTGTGACCGGAATGGCGGCGGCGAGCACGTCGCCGCGGCCCTCGGCGAGGGAATCCAGCAAGGTGTCGAAGCGGCGCGCCTGGATGGTGCAGCTCAGGGCCAGCTTCTCGCAGACGGCACGAGCGAGCTCGACCGAGAAGCCGGTGACGCCACCTTCGGGCGTGGCGAAATGCATCGGCGGGAAATCGTCGTCGGTCAGGAAACGGATCACCCGCGGCGGACCGAGATCCGGCCGCTCGACCCGGACATTCGGATCCCAGTAGTTCGGCACGACATAGGTCGCGGCTGGCTGCGCCTGGGCCTTCGCTCCAGCTGAGGGCAGGAGCAGCAGAGCAGCGAGGGCGCTCGTGGCCAGGGCGTTGGCGAAGCGGGCGAACATCGCCTGTATCTGGCGTCAGGGTGGGGTGAGGATCAAGGGGGACCGAACGCGTCATTCTCGGGCGGAGCGAAGCGCAGACCCGAGAATCTCGTGACGAGAGGGCGTCCGGTGGAGCCTCTTCCGGCCTGAGATGCTCGGGTCAAGCCCGAGCATGACGGGCGTTCCTAGCCCAGCGCCGCAGCCGTCGCCTTCGCGCCCTTCTGGAACAGGCTGCCGAGATGACCGGCCACGGCCCGCGTGAAGCGCTCCTCGCGCGGCAGGTCGTCGCCGAAGATCGCGCCGATGCCGAACAGGGCGCTGCTCAGCGCTACGGCGTCGCGGCCGAGGGCCTTGGCGCGGATCGCGAATTCTCCGGCGAGCGGATCGCGCACGTCGATCGGCTCGCCCTTTTCGTCGGTGCCGGTGACATAGGACATCCAGGCGGCGACGCCGAGGGCAAGATGGTCGATCGGCGCGCCAGCCTTCAGGCGTTCGCGAATGGTGCCGAGCAGGCGCTGCGGCAGTTTCTGCGAGCCGTCCATGGCGATCTGCCAGGTGCGATGCTTGATCGCCGGATTCTGGAAGCGGGCGAGCAGGTCGCCGGCATAGGTCTTGAGATCGACGCCCTGCGGAGCCGGCACGGTCGGGGTGATCTCGCTCCACAGCCCCTGCAGGAAACGGGCGAAGACCGGATCGCCGCTCGCCGCCGCGACCGTCTCGTGCCCGGCGAGATAGCCGAGATAAGCCAGGCTCGAATGCGCGCCGTTGAGCATGCGCAACTTCATGAACTCGAAGGGCGCGACCTCCGAGACCATCTGCGCGCCCACCGCGTCCCAGCGCGGCCGGCCCGCTGCAAACACGTCTTCCACCGCCCATTGCCGGAAAGGCTCGCCGATCACGGGTGCGGCGTCGTCGAGGCCCAGCAGGCTCGCGACCTCGGCAATATCAGCCTCGGTCGTCGCCGGCACGATCCGGTCGACCATGGTCGAGGGGAAGGCGCCGTTGGCCTCGATCCAGGCGGCGAGCTTGTCGTCGCGCAGCGCGGCGAAATCGCGGACGAGGCCGGCGAGGACATGGCCGTTGGAGGGGAGGTTGTCGCAGCAGAGCGCGGTGAAGGGGCCGAGGCCGGCTTCCTTGCGGGCGGCGAGGCCGGCGACGATCAGGCCGATCGCCGAGCGCGGCGCAGCGGGATTGGCGAGATCGTGGACGATGTCGGGATGGTCGCCCCGGAGCCTGCCGGTCGCCGGATCATGGCAATAGCCCTTCTCGGTGACGGTGAGCGAGACGATTTTCGTCTCGGGCGCGGCAAGCTTCGCCACCAGCGCCTGCGGACTCTCGGGGGCGACGAGGACGTCGAGCACCGAGCCGATGACGCGCAGCTCGGGCCCGGCCGGGGCGCGCTTCAGGAAGGTGTAGAGCCCGTCCTGAGGTTTGAGCCGGTCGCGCTGGTCGGGCCGCTGCAGGCTGGCGCCGATGATGCCCCAGGCGCCGAACTCCCGCTCCAGCGCGTCGTCGGTGAACTCGCATAGATGGGCGCGGGTGAAGGCGCCGAGGCCGAGATGGACGATGCCGGGCTGGAGCTTGCTGCGGTCATAGCCCGGCCGTCTGACGGCGGCCGGAAGCGCGGCAAGGGTGGCGGAGGACAGACGGGTCAATGGAACAGCCTCGGCAGCCAGAGGGAGATGCCGGGCACATAGGTCACCAGCAGGAGCACGGCAACAGAGGCGCCGTAGAACGGCCAGATCGTGCGCATGGATTCGCCGATCGAGATGCGCCCGATGGCGCAGGCGACAAACTGCACCGAGCCGACCGGCGGGGTGTTGAGGCCGATGCCGGCGTTGAGGATCAGGATCACGCCGAAATGGATCGGGTCGACGCCAAAGGCCTTGACCACCGGCAGGAAGATCGGCGTGCAGATGATGATCATCGGCGCCATGTCCATGAAGGTGCCGAGCACCAGCAGGATGATGTTGATCATCAAAAGGATGACGAGCGGGTTGTCGGAGACCGCCTTCATCGCCGCGATCGTCGCCTGCGGCACCTGCAGGAAGGCCATCAGCCAGCCGAAGGACCCGGCAGCACCAATCACCAGCAGCACCATGGCGGTGGTGCGGACGGCGCCGAGCGTCGCCTCGACGAAGGCGGTCCAGGTCAGCTGGCGATAGACCAGGATGGTGACCAGGATGGCGTAGACCACGGCGACGCAGGAGGATTCCGTCGCGGTGAAAACGCCGGAGCGGACACCGCCAAAGATGATGCCGATCAGCAGGATGCCGGGCAGGGCCAGCACGACATAGCGGCCGACGGCGGCAAGGCCCGGGAAAGGCTCGCGCGGATAGCCGCGCTTCACCGCCACTGCCCAGGCGGCGAACATCAGCGCAGCGCAGAGCAGCAGGCCGGGGATGACGCCGGCGGTGAAGAGATCGGCGATCGAGAGATTGCCGCCCGCCGAGAGCGAATAGATGATCATGTTGTGCGAGGGCGGGATCAAGAGCGCGATGATCGCCGCATTCGCGGTGACGTTGACGGCGTAGTCGGCGTCGTAGCCGCGCTTCTTCATCTGCGGGATCATCAGCCCGCCGACGGCGGAAGCGTCCGCCACGGCTGAGCCGGAGATGCCGCCGAAGAGCGTGCAGGTCACGACGTTGACCTGGCCGAGCCCGCCGCGCAGATGGCCGACCAGGCTCGCCGCCATCTGGATCAGCCGCTCGGCGATGCCGCCGCGGATCATCAGGTCGCCGGCATAGATGAAGAACGGAATCGCCATCATGGCGAAGGCGTTCATGCCGGAGTTCATCTGCTGGAAGACGACGACCGGCGGCAGACCCATATAGACCACGGTCGCGACCGAGGCGATGCCGAGGCAGAAGGCGACGGGCACGCCGATCAGCAGCAGCAGCGAGAAGGTGCCGAAGAGAACCCAGAGTTCCATGGTTCAGACCTCCTGCTCGGAGCCGAAATGGCCGAAGCCGAGCGGGGCCTGCTTCTCGCCGGTGACGAAGAGCAGCATCTTCTCGAGCGCGAACAGGGCGATCAGCGCGCCGCCGGCGGCGATCGGCACATAGTCCCAGCCGCGCGAGATGCCGATGATCGGCATGCGGTCGCTCCAGGTGCCGGCGGCGAGCTGGGTACCGTAGACCAGCATGGCGATGCCAAAGGCGCAGACCAGACCTTCGCCGATCAGGATCAGCGCGGCGCGCACGGGCGGCGGCGACATCACCAGCCCGACCTCGAAGCCGAGATGGTCGCTCTCGCGTACGCCGACGGCGGCACCCAAGAGGATGAACCAGGACATCAGGAACAGCGAGCCGGCCTCGACCCAGATCGGCGTGTCGTTGAGGACATAGCGGCCGAACACGCCCCAGGCGACCATGATCGTCATCAGGACGAGGCCGGTGCCGGCGGTGAACAGGGCATAGAGGCTGAGCTTGGCGCCGAGGCGCGTCAGAAGCGCGGTGAAGGCGTGCATGGGATGTCCGGTTCTGTCTAAATTTCTTGAGTCATCCCGGGCGCAGCGAAGCGAAGACCCGGGATCCATGCCGGAACGGTTCAGGCATGGATCCCGGATCAGCGCCGCTTCGCGGCTTGTCCGGGATGACAGAAACGGGCGAGGCGGCCCGGAAGCCGCCCCGCTGGTCAGTTCATTTCACCGCCTGGATGGCAGCGACCATGTCCTTGAGCTTCGCGTCGGTGACGAACTTGTCGTAGACCGGCTTCATCGCGTCGATGAAGGGCTGCTTCTCAACCATGTTGACCTGGGCGCCGCCGGCCTTGACCTTGGCTTCCGAGGCCTTCTCACGGGCGTCCCAGAGCTCGCGCATCTTGGCGACGGACTCCTTGGCGGCAGCCTTGATCAGCGCCTGGTCGGCGGCGTTGAACTTGTCGAAGCTCTTCTTCGACATCACCAGCACCTCCGGCGAGAGCGAGTGCTCGGTCACCGAATAGAATTTCGAGACCTCGAAATGCCGGGTCGATTCATAGGACGGCCAGTTGTTCTCGGCGCCGTCGATGACGCCGGTCTGCAGGGCCGAATAGACCTCGCCGAACGGCATCGGCGTGGCGTTGGCGCCGAGCGCCGAGACCAGCGCGACGAACATGTCGGACTGCTGCACGCGGATCTTCATGCCCTTCATGTCGGCGGGCGAGTTGATCGCCTTCTTGGAATTATAGAAGGAGCGCGAGCCGGAATCGTAGAAGGCGAGGCCGATCAGATCGTGCTTCTCGAAGTCCTTGAGCAGGTCATCGCCGATCTTGCCGTCCATGACCTTCCGCATATGGTCGACCGAGCGGAAGATGAAGGGCAGGGAGGGCACGTTGGTCGCCGGGATCAGGTTGTTGAACGGCGCCATGTTGATGCGGTTGATGTCGATGACGCCGAAGCGCGTCTGGTCGATCGTGTCCTTCTCCTGGCCGAGCTGGGCCGAATGGAAGACGTTGATCTTGATCCGCCCCTGGGTGCGCTCATCGAGCAGCTTGCTCATATGCCGGACGGCCTCGACCGTCGGATAGTCGGTCGGGTGGATGTCGGTCGAGCGCAGGGTGACGTTCTGCGCCTGAGCCGAGGTCGCGAGCAGCGCGGCGAAAGCGACGCTGGCGAGCGCGGAGAAACTCCGTCGATTGAGCATGGTCTTGTCCTCTCCCCAATAAAGTTGCCGGCTTATTCCGGTCGTTCTTGTCCCCAGACGGGAGCCGCGCCGGCACGGCCGACACGGCGAGCTCTCACAAAAATTCCGTCCGCATCGGCGTGAAGGAATCGATCAACTGCCCGGCCTCGATGTTGGCGACGCCGTGGACGAGGTTCTCGGGCACGAAGAAGCTATCGCCCGCCGAAAGCCGGTTGGTCTTTCCGTCGATGGTGACGTCGAAGACGCCGCTTTCGACGTAAGAAGCCTGGCGGTGCGGGTGCTGGTGGGCCTTGCCGATCGCGCCTTTCTCGAAGGCGACGCGCACCACCATCAGGTCCGGCCCATAGGCCATGATCTTGCGTTTCACGCCGGGTTCGGTCGGCTCCCAGGCGATCTCGGCATCATGCTGGAAGAAGGAGTTGAGACGGTCGGTCATCGCGCCAGCCAGCCTCCGTCGACGGGAAGGATCGCGCCGTGGATATAGGCCGCGGCGTCGCTCGCCAGGAACACGGCCGCGCCGCCGATATCGGACGGCCTGCCCCAGCGCCCGGCCGGGATGCGGGCGAGGATCGCGGCGTTGCGGTCGGGATCGGCGCGCAGTGCTTCGGTGTTGTTGCTCTCGACATAGCCGGGCGCGATGGCGTTGACGTTGATGCCCTTTGCCGCCCACTCGCAGGCGAGCAGCCGAGTCAGGCCGGCAAGCCCGCTCTTGCTCGCCGTATAGGAGGCGACGCGGATGCCGCCCTGGAAGGAAAGCAGCGAGGCGATGTTGACGATGCGCCCGGTCCGGCCGGCGGAGAGTGCCGCCTTGGCGAAGGCCTGAGCCAGGAAGAAATTGGCCTTGAGATTGAGGTTCATCACCTCGTCCCAGTCGCTCTCGCTGAAATCGAGCGCGTCCGCCCGGCGGATGATGCCGGCATTGTTGACGAGGATGTCGAGCGGGCCGGCGAGCGCCTGAGCCTGCTCGACGACATGCGCAGCGATGCCCTCCTGTTGGAGATCGGCCTGCAGTGCGAAGCAGCTGCCGCCGACCTCGGCGACCAGCTTCTCCGTCTCCGCCATGCTCGAACGCCCGGCGGCGACGACCTTCGCGCCGGCCTCGGCCAAGGCCAGGGCAATGCCCTGACCGATGCCGGTATTGGCGCCGGTGACCAGCGCCGTGCGGCCGTCCAGCGAGAAGGGCGAGGCCGTCGCCATCAGCGCAGGGTCTCCACCGGGGCGGCATCCATGTCGGTGAACTCGACATTGTCGCCGGCCATGGCCCAGACGAAGGAGTAGTTCGAGGTGCCGCAGCCGCAATGGATCGACCAGTTCGGCGAGATGATCGCCTGCTCGTTGGCGACGAGGAGGTGGCGGGTCTGCTGCGGCTCGCCCATGAAATGGAAGACGCGGTGGGCGGGGTCGAGGTTGAAATAGAGATAGGCCTCCATCCGCCGGGTATGGGTGTGGCAGGGCATGGAGTTCCAGACCGAGCCCGGCTCCAGCGCCGTCATGCCCATCACCAGCTGATTGGTGCCGGTGCTGTTCGGCATGATGTATTGCCGGATGGTGCGCTTGTTCGAGGTCTCGGCCGAGCCGAGATGGATGGTGTTGGCGTCGTCCTTGCGGATGAGCTGGTGCTTCGCCTCCCGATGCGCCGGGGCGCTGGTCAGATAGAACTTGGCCGGGTTGGCCGGATCGGCACTGGTGAAGGACACTTCCTTGGCGCCGAGGCCGACATAGAGCGCATCGAGATTGGGCAGCTCGAAGCGCTCGCCGTCGACGGTGACCGAGCCGGTGCCGCCGAGATTGATCACGCCGAGCTCGCGGCGCGCCAGGAAGAAGGGCGTGCCGGTCGGCGCGAACGGATCGAGCGTCAGCGGCTTGGCCGCCGGCATCGCGCCGCCGACGATCATGCGGTCGTAATGGCTATAGGTCAGCGCGACTTCGCCGGGCACGAAGATGCGCTCGATCAGGAAGTCCTGGCGCAGCGTCTCGGTGTCATAGCCGCGCACGTCGCGCGGATGGGCGGCCTGGCGTTCGTCGATGGTCTTGGTAGCGCTGGTCACAGCCGGTAGGCCTCCTTGGCCAGGCGATAGGCGAGATCGTGGGCGACTTCGGCAGCCTCGTCCTCGTCGAGACGGTGCTCGGCGACGAGCTTGGCGAGGTAGTGGCAGTCCATCCGGCGGGCGACGTCGTGGCGCGCCGGGATCGAGAGATAGGCGCGGGTGTCGTCGTTGAAGCCGACGGTGTTGTAGAAGCCGGCGGTCTCGGTGGTGAGCTCGCGGAAACGCAGCATCGCCTCGGGCGCATCGAGGAACCACCAGCCCGGTCCGAGCTTCAGCGCCGGGTAGTGGCCGGCGAGCGGGGCGAGCTCGCGCGAATAGCTGGTCTCGTCGAGAGTGAAGGCGATGACGGTGAGGCCACGCTCATTGCCTACCGCGTCGAGCAGGGGCTTCAGCGCCGAGACATAGTCCATGCCGCGCGGGATGTCGGAGCCCATGTCGCGGCCGAACTGCTCGAACAGGTATGGGTTGTGGTTGCGGTAGGAGCCGGGATGGATCTGCAGCACGAGCCCGTCATCGAGGCTCATCTTCGCCATCTCGGTCAGCATCTGGCCGCGGAAGACATCGGCGTCCTCGGCCGAGAACTTGCCCTTCAGGATCTTGGCGAAGAGTTTTTCGCATTCGGCCGGCGTCAGGTTCGCGGTGCGGGCGGTGGCGTGGCCATGATCGGAGGAGGTCGCGCCGCGCTCGATGAAATAGCCGCGGCGCTTGCGGTGGGCTTCGAGATAGCCGTTCCAGCTCGTGACATCCTCGCCGGTCAGTTCGCCGAACTGGTCGAGATTGTCCTTGAATCCCTCGAACTCGGGATCGACGACGCTGTCGGGACGATAGGCAGTGATGACCTTGCCGCCCCAGCCGGACGCCTTGATCATGTCGTGCCATTTCAGCGGATCGAGCGCGCCTTCGGTGGTGGCGATCGCCTCGATCTTGAAGCGCTCGAACAAAGCGCGCGGGCGCATCGCGTCCTGCTCCAGCTGCTCGGCGATGCGATCGTAGATGCGGTCGGCGCTCTCGGCCGAGAGGCGCTCGGTGATGCCGAAGATCGAGAAGGCGGCGTGCTCGAACCAGAGCCGCGTCGGCGTGCCCCGGAACAGGTGCCAGTTGCTGGCGAAGAGCCGCCAGATCTTGCGCGGATCGCTCTCGACCTCGCCGCCATCCTTGCGGGCGATGCCGAGCTGCTCGAGGCGGATGCCCTGCGAATAGAGCATGCGGAAGATGTAGTGGTCAGGCTTGACGAAGAGCGTCGCCGGATCGGGAAAGGGCTTGTCCTCGGCGAACCAGCGCGGATCGGTGTGGCCATGCGGCGAGATGATCGGCAGGTCGCGGACGCCGGCATAGAGGCGGCGCGCAATGCCGCGCGTCACCGGTTCGGCAGGCAAAAGACGATCGTCGTGCAGCAGCATCGCTGGCGTTTCCCCTATCGGGCCGGACCATAGGGCCGGCGCTGGTGATGTCAATATACTAATATACTAGTATGCGCTGCCCAGCCGTGTTACGCCCTGATTGGCTGCGGAGCACGCATCGTGGTCCAATAAGGGAGCGATCATGGCCGGGATAGGACGATGTCGGAGTCGCTAGGAGGAGGCGAGGTCGGCGGAGCGCGCCGCGAACGCAGGCCTCAACGCCTCGCCGCGGCGACGGCAGGCCGCGCCACAGCTGCCTCTGTCGTGCAGGACGAGCTCCGCCGCGAGATCCTCGACATGGTGGTCCGGCCAGGTGCTCCGCTGGTCGAAAAGGACCTCACCGCCCGCTTCGGCATGAGCCGCACGCCGGTGCGCGAGGCGCTGATTCGGCTGAAGGAGGAGGGGCTGGTCGAGATCTTTCCACAGGCCGGCACCTTCGTCGCCCGCATCCCGACCAGCGCGATCCCCGAGGCGGTGTTCATCCGCCAGGCGTTGGAATGCGCCACGGTCGAGGTGCTGGCGCGGATGGCGAGCGCGGACGACATCGCCCGGCTCGATGCGACGATCGCCGTGCTGCACGAGTCGCATGAGGCTGGTGATCAGGAGCGCTTCCACCTCGCCGACGAGGAATTCCACGAGGTGCTCGCCGACATCGCCGGCTATCCCGGCGTCTGGAAGCTCGCCCAGGCGGCCAAGAGCCAGATCGACCGCTGCCGGCGCATGACATTGCCAGTGCCGGGGCGGATGGCGATGGTGATCCGCGAGCACCTCGCCATCGTCGACGAAATCAGGCGGCATGACGCCTCCGCCGCAGTCGTGGCGATGCGCCAGCATCTGGGAACGCTGCTGCCCGATCTGGTGCATCTCAAGGCGAGCTATCCGGATTACTTTGTTTGATAAGAGCGCGTCATTCTCGGGCGAAGCGTAGCGCAGACCCGAGAATCGCGTGACGAGAAGGCGTTACTTGAGCCTCTTCCGGCCTGAGATGCTCGCGGCGAGCCCGAGCATGACGCGCTCTTCAGTGCTCTTGCCTCGCTCCCGTCTCCCGCGCCATCTTGCCCCGCAACGACTATGGAGGCGGGACGATGACGACGCGGCGCGATCTTCTGGCGGGAGCGGGCCTTGCCGCACTCGCAACCCAGCTTCCGCTTTCCGCCTTCGCACAGGCCAAGGACGCCGTCACCATCGGCATGACGCTGGAGCCGCCGACGCTCGATCCGACCTCGGGCGCGGCGCAGGCGATCCGCGAGGTCGTGCTGCAGAACATCTTCGAGGGGCTGGTGGCGATGGACCGCACCGGCAAGCTCGTGCCGGCGCTGGCCGAGAGCTGGACGCTTGCGCCCGACAACCTCGCCTACACTTTCAAGCTCCGGGCGAATGCGCGCTTCCATGACGGCACGCCGCTGTCCTCACGCGATGTGAAGTTCTCCTTCGAGCGCGCGGTCGCGCCCGATTCGACCAATGCCCAGCGCTGGATCTTCACCCCGATCGAGAGCATCGAGGCGCCCGATCCGGTCACCGTCACCATCAAGCTGAAGCAGCCGACGGCGAACTTCGTCTACGGGCTCTCATGGGGCGACGCGATCATCGTCTCGCCGGCGACGGCGGCGAACAACAAGACCAATCCGGTCGGCACCGGCCCGTTCAAGTTCGCACGCTGGAACCGCGGCGACCGGCTCGAACTGGCGCGCAATGACGAATACTGGGGAACCAAGCCTTCTCTGGCAAAGGCGACCTTCCGCTTCATCTCCGACCCGCAGGCGCAGGTCGCGGCGCTCAGGGCCGGCGACATCGACGTCTTCACCAATCTCTCGGCGCCGGAGGCGATCCCGCAGCTCAAGGCCGATCCCAAGCTCAAGGTCACGCTCGGCAAGACCGAGGGCGAGACCATCCTCGCCATCAACAACGCCAAGGCGCCATTCACTGATGTCCGGGTACGCCAGGCGATCTCGCACGTGCTCGACCGTAAGACGATCGCGCTCGGCATCTATGGCTTCGATCTCGACTATATCGGCAGCCATTTCTCGCCGCTGCACCCGGCCTATGTCGACCTGACCCAGACCTATCCGGTCGACCTCGCCAAAGCGAAGGCGCTGCTTGCGGCGGCCGGCTTCCCCAAGGGCTTCGAGTGTACGCTACGCCTGCCACCGCCGGCCTATGCCCGGCGCGGCGGCGAGATCGTCGCGGCGCTGCTTGCGCAGATCGGGATCACCGCCAAGATCGAGCCGCTTGAATTCCCGCAATGGCTGGAGCGGGTGTTCAAGGCCAGGGATTTCGACCTGACGATCATCTCGCACACCGAGCCGCTCGACATCGCCAATTACGCCCGCGACGACTACTACTTCCAGTACAGGAATCCCGAGTTCAAGGCGCTGATCGAAAAGATCGACCGCACCGTCGACGAGGCCGAGCGCAACAAGCTCTATGGCGACGCCCAGCGCATGCTGGCGCGCGATGCGGTCAACGGTTTCCTGTTCATTCTGCCGAAGATCACGGTGACCAGGGCCGACCTGGAGGGCATGTGGACCGACTGGCCGCTGCCGTTGACCCCGCTTGCGGAGGTGCGCTGGCGCTGACGCTTATGACGTCCTCTTCGTCTTTCCGGGGCGCTGCGCAGCAGCGAGCCCGGAATCCAGAACCGATATGGTTTCTCGGAAAGTCACGAAGATCGCCGCTCCTTCCGGTGACGGTATCGGTTCTGGGTTCCGGGTTCAGGCCTATCGGCCTGCCCCGGAATGACGGCGAGCAGAGCACCGTCCGACCCTCTCGCTGCGAGGTGAAGCTGTGACCGCCTACCTGCTCCGCCGCCTCCTCGCCTTCGCCTTGACGCTGCTCGGTGCGGCGATCGTCATCTTCCTCGTGCTGGAGATCCTGCCGGGCGATCCGGCGGCGGTGACGCTCGGGCTGAACGCGGCGCCGGAGGCGCTCGCCGCGCTGCGGGCCGAGATGGGGCTCGACCAGCCGGCGCTGCTGCGCTTCTTCTCCTGGATCGGCGGGCTCGTCAGCGGCGATCTCGGCCTCAGCTACACCTATCGCGTGCCGGTGACGCAGCTGATCAGCGAGCGCATGGTGGTGACGCTGCCGCTGGCTTCGATGGCGATCCTGCTCGCGTCCGCCATCGGCATTCCGCTCGGGGCACTCGCCGCGGCCAACCACAACCGCGCCGGGGATGCGGCGGTGATGGTCTTCGCCCAGGCCGGGCTCGCCATCCCGAATTTCTGGTTCGGCCTACTGCTCGTGCTGGTCTTTGCGGTCGGTGCCGGCTGGCTGCCGGCCGGCGGCTTTCCGGGCTGGCAGGCCGGCTTCTGGCCGGCGCTGCGCTCACTCCTGCTGCCGGCCGTCGCGCTCGCTCTGCCGCAGGCGGCGATCCTCGCCCGCGTCACCCGCTCGGCCATGCTGGAGACGATGCAGGAGGATTATGTCCGCACCGCCCGGGCCAAGGGAGTGAGCCGGCGACGGACCATGCTGCGCCATGTTCTGCGCAATGCGCTGATCCCGGTCGTCACCGTGCTGGGCCTGCAATTCTCAGTGCTGCTGGCCGGCGCGATCATCATCGAGAACGTCTTTGCCCTGCCGGGACTTGGGCGGCTCGTCTTCCAGTCGATCGCCCAGCATGACCTGATCGTGGTCAAGGACCTCGTCATGCTGTTTTCGGCGCTGGTCGTCTTCATCAACTTCGCGATCGAACTGCTCTATGGGCTGATCGATCCGCGCCTGCGGCAGGCGTCATGAGCGCGGTCGCGCCCCGTTCCCACCCACGGCGCTGGTGGGCCTCACCATCCTTCCTCGCCGGGCTGCTGCTCGGCGGGCTCGTGGTCGCGATGGCGCTGGTCTCCTATCTCTGGACGCCCTATGAGCCGACCCAGATGGCGATCCTGAAGCGCTTGCGTCCGCCTTCGGCCGAGCACTGGTTCGGCACCGACCAGTTCGGCCGCGACGTGTTCTCGATGATCATGGTCGGCGCCCGCAATTCGCTGGCGGTAGGCCTTGGCGCGGTCGGCCTCGGCCTGACCATCGGCAGCGCGCTCGGGCTGATTGCCGCGATCCGGCGCGACGGCCTGCTCGACAATCTGATCATGCGCATGGCCGATTTCAGCCACGCCTTCCCGGCGGTGCTCTCGGCGATCATGATCAGCGCGGTCTGGGGGCCCGGCATGATGAATGCCGTGATCGCGATCGCACTGTTCAGCCTGCCCTATTTCGCGAGACTTGCTCGGGGAGCGGCGCTGCAGTGCTGGGCGCTGGATTATGTGCTGGCGGCGCGTGCGGCCGGGCTGACCGAGATGGCGATCACGCGCCAGCATGTCCTGCCCAACATCGCTGGCGTGCTCGTGGTGCAGGCGACGATCCAGTTCGCACTCGCCATCCTGGCCGAGGCCGGCCTGTCCTATCTCGGCCTCGGCACGCAGCCGCCAGCACCGAGCTGGGGGCGGATGCTCAACGAAGCGCAGACCTTCATGGCGGCGCAGCCCTGGCTCGCGATCTTCCCGGGCGCTGCGATCGCACTTTCGGTGCTGGCCTTCAATTTGCTGGGCGATGGTTTGCGCGACGCGGTCGATCCGCGCATGCGCCGCTCGCGGGATTGATTATGGATATGCTTGCGGAGTTTCAGTCATGATCGAGTTCGCCGATCTCAGCGCCGTCGACATGCTCCGGGCCTTCCGTTCGCGCGAGCTCTCGCCGGTCGAGGTCACAGAAGCCGTGATCCAGCGCATCGCGCTCTGGGAGCCGTCACTGAAGGCGCTCTACGCCTATGATCCCGAGGGCGCACGTATCGCCGCGAAGGACAGCGAAGGCCGCTGGCGTCGCGGCGAGGCGCTGCCGCTCGATGGCGTGCCGTGCACGATCAAGGAGAATATCGCGACCAAGGGCGTAGCGGTGCCGCTCGGCACGGCGGCGATGGAACTCAGTCCGGCCTTGGCCGACGCGCCGCCGGCGCAGCGCCTGCGCGAAGCCGGCTGCGTCATCTTCGCCAAGACGACCATGCCGGATTACGGCATGCTCTCCTCCGGCCTGTCGAGCTTCCACGAGCTGGCGCGCAACCCGTTCGACCTCAGCAAGAATCCGGGCGGCTCCTCGGCGGGCGCTGGTGCGGCCGGTGCGGCCGGCTATGGCCCCTTTCATGTCGGCACCGATATCGGCGGCTCGATCCGCCTGCCGGCCGGCTGGTGCGGATTGGTCGGGCTGAAGCCTAGCTTCGGCCGGGTGCCGATCGACCCGACCTATTATGGCCGCGTCGCCGGGCCGATGACGCGCACGGTCGCCGATGCGGCTCTGATGATGCGAGAGATCTCGAAGCCGGACGAGCGCGACCCGATGAGCCTGCCGCCACAGGAGATCGCCTGGACTGATCTGGAGCGCGAGCCGCGCGGGCTCAGGATCGGATTGCAACTGGAAGCCGGCATCGGTCTGGTGGTCGAGCCGGAGGTGAGGGCGGCGATCGTCAAGGCGGCCGACGCCTTCCGCAAGGCTGGGGCGATCGTCGAACTGGCGCCGCCCTTCCTGACGCAGGACATGCTCGACGGGCTTGACGATTTCTGGCGCCAGCGCGCCTGGGCAGAGATCGGCGCCTTGCCCAGGGAGCGGCAGGACAAGGTATTGCCCTATATCTACGCTTGGGCCGAACGCGGGCGCTCGCTCACCGGGGCGCAGGTGCATCGCGGCATGAGCCAGATGCTGGCGATCCGCCATGCGGCGCTGAAGGCGATCGCGCCCTTCGACTATGTGCTCTCGCCGGTGTCGCCGGTGCCGAGCTTTGCCGCCGAGCTGGCCTCGCCGATCCATGATCCCGAGCGGCCCTTCGAGCACATCGTGTTTACGGTCGCGGCCAACATGTCGGACCAGCCGGCGATCTCGGTCCATGCCGGCATGACCGCATCCGGCCTACCGATCGGCCTGCAGATCACCGGAAAACGCTTCGATGATCTCGGCGTGCTGCAGATGGCACGCGCCTGGGAGCGACTGCGCGGGCAGGGGCCGGAATGGCCGCGCGCTCCCCAGCGCACCGGTTGATCACGCCTTCTTCGGCTTCTTCCCGGCGGTGTTCAGCGTCACCGCCGCGCGGATCAGCGCCGTCAGCGCCGCCTCGTCGATCGCAGCGCCCTCATGGATGTCGATGGCGCGCCTTGTGTTGCCGTCGAGGCTGGAATTGAACAGGCCGGCGGGATCGGGGAGCGAGGCACCCTTGGCGAAGGTCAGCTTGACCGCGCCCTTATACGTCTCGCCGGTGCAGATAATGCCGGCATGCTCCCAGACCGGGACGCCGCGCCATTTCCAGGTTTCCTCGACCTCGGGATCGGCCTGCCTAATGACGGCGCGGACCTTAGCGAGCGTCGCGCCGCGCCAGTCGGTCAGTTCCGCGATCCGGGCATCGATCTGTTCGGAGGCCGAGATTGCGTCGCCGGTCTTGTCGTTCGCCTGCTTCATGGGGCCAATATCCTCGTCGTCGTCACATCTTCTCGCCCGGCAAGGCGGCGGCCTGCTTCACCCAGGCGGTGAACTGTGCCTCGTCGAGCTCGTCATCTTCGTGGATGTCGAGGTAGCGCACCTCCTTCTGTTTGGAGGTGCCGGGCGGGAGCGGATCGAGCGAGGCGCCGCGGAAAAAGGCGACCTTCACATATCTGGTGAAGACATGGATGCCGAGGAACCAGTAATTGTCCTCCATGCCGTAGAGTGGCGAGTTCCACTTCACCGCCTTCCTGACGCCAGGGACGGCGCTAGTGATCAGTGCGTTGAGCTGGGCGCCGAGCGCGCTCTTCCAGCCCGGCATTGCGGCGATGTAGGCCTGCACCGGTTCTTCGCCATAGCCCTTGGCGATCTGCGGATTGCCGCCCGAGAGTAGGACGGGCTGCCCGCCTTCGCCGGCCTTCGGTTTCGCTGCCGCCTTCGAGGTCTTGCCAGCCATCGCGCTCTTCCTAGCCTCCTGCCCGCCGCCCGCTGCGCCAGCCGGCGGCATAGGGCAGCGCGAACATGTAGAGGCCCGAGAACATCAGCAGGAAAAGCGGCGGCAGCGGGGAGTAGACGATCCAGGCTGGTGGCTGCCCCTGCGCCATGGCGACGAAATTGGCGATGACGGTCGCCGTGAAGATGAGGGCGAGCCAGCGATGGCCCTGCCGGATGGCGTTGCTCCAAGTCAACGAAACCTCCTTCTCGAGATGAGGGCGGGGGCGAGCGTTCACGGTTCGCGTGCCAGCAGCTCTTCCAGCTTGCCCAGAAATTCCTGCCAGCCGGCCCTGGCGCCGCCGAAGGCCTGCTTCTGCTCCGGCCGGAAGCCGGCCTGCTCCATGCGCAGCAGGGTGCCCTTGGCAGTCGGGGTGAGCGTGAAGGTCACGACGCTCTTCATGTCGAAGGCGGGGTCGTCATGGGCGAAGTCCCAAGTGTAGGACAGCATCCGGTTCGTCTCGATGTCGAGGACCTCGCAATCGAGCACGCCACCCCACTCGCCACGCAGCTTGAAGCGGTGGCCCACTGTCGGCGCGAAGTCGTTTTTCATCAGCCATTCCGCGATCAGATGCGGCTGGGTCAGGGCGCGCCAGAGTTTCTCCGGCGGATGGGCGATCTCGCGCTCGACGGTGACGGAGCGTGTCTGCGTGGCGGTGGTCATTGATCCATCCTTGCAAGCAAATTTTCGAGGTCATCGAACCGCGCCTCCCAGAAGCCGGCCATCTGGCTGGTCCAGTCGATCAGCGAGCTGAGTGCGCCGAGCTGGGCGCTGTAATGGGTCTGGCGACCGGCCTGCCGGTCGCGCACCAGCCCGGCCTGCTTGAGCACGCCGAGATGCTTGGAGACGGCCGGCTGCGAGACGCCTGCCTGCGCGGTCAGCGCCCCGACCGTCAGCTCGCCGTCCCGGCACAGGCGCTCGAAGATGGCGCGCCGCGTCGGATCGGCGAGCGTCCTGAACAGCATGTCGTGAGCGTCTGGCATCTGAGATCGATAACTCGTTGGCTATGAGTTTATTCATAACCACAGAGATATGAGTTGGTCAAGTGCTCTCGCGGGCAAAGCAGAACGGGGTGTGAGAGGCGCGCTGGACCGGGCCGCACCGCTCCCGCAGGATGCGCTCGAAACTGCCGGGAGCACCTGCGTTGGTGGGCCCGCGACCACGCCCTCGAGGAACCTCACCATGGATTTAATGCTGAACGGCAAACGCGCTCTGGTCACGGGCGGCAGCAAGGGAATCGGCCGCGCCATTGCGCGGCAGCTGGCGCTCGAGGGCGTCGACGTGGTCATCGCCGCGCGCAACCAGGCGGAGCTCGATGCCGCCGCGGCCGAACTGGCGCGCGAGACTGGCCGCAGGATCGTCGGGCTCACCGTCGATACGCAGGACGATGCCTCGGTGAAAGCGGTCATTGCCGGCACCGTCGCGGCGCTGGGCGGGCTCGACATCCTGGTCAACGCCGCAGCCAAGCCCGGCGGGCAGGCGACGCCGCCCAAGCTCGCCGAAATCACCGACGCGCTGTTCTTCGACGACGTCAACGTCAAGGTGATGGGCTATCTCAGGATGGCCCGCGAGGCCGCGCCGGTGATGGAAGCCAATGGCTGGGGCCGGATCATTAACATCAGCGGGCTGGCGGCGCGCCTGACCGGCTCGACCATCGGCTCGATCCGCAATGTCGCGGTGGCGGCGCTGACCAAGAACCTGGCGGACGAGCTCGGTCCGAAGGGGATCAACGTCACAGTGGTGCATCCCGGCACGACACGCACCGAGAAGACGCCGGGCGTGGTCGCAGCGCGGGTTGCGGCGTCAGGGCTGGCGGCCGAGGAGGTCGAGCGCCGCATGGCCGCCAATGTCACGATCGGCCGGCTGGTCGACATGGCCGAGGTCGCCGACATCGTCGCCTTCCTGGCCTCGCCGCGCAGCGTCGCGATCAATGGCGATGCGATCGCCTGCGGCGGCGGCTCGAAGGGCGCGATCCACTACTGAGCGGTCGCGCCCTTGCGTGATCAGAACAGTGCGGTCGGTGCGACCTCGGCGATCACCATCAGCGCGAGCCCGAGCGCGCCCAGGCCGACGCCGGTCCAGGCGAGCAGGGCGACGCCGGTGATGATCGCAGCCGAGGCGACGACGATGGCGATCTGCAGCAGGCCGGAGACGATGTCGTATTTGTCGTCGCGGGCGCTGGAGATATCGCGCCTGGCCTCGGCCGCCTTGGCGCGGACGATCAGCTCCTTGCGGCCCTCATTGGTCTCCGGCTCGGATTCATAGCGAGCGATCGTCGCCTTCCAGCCGTCGATGCGCTTCTGCAGGCGCTCGCGCAGGGCCGGGTCGGTCGCGCCGGCAAGCTCGACCTCCATCGCGTCGGCGGCGGTGCGCAGCGTCGTGCCGCGGATGGTCTTGGCCTGGAAGAAGGCCCAGAGATTGGAGGCCTCGATGTTCCTGGCGAGCGCGTCCTGCTCGGCATTCTTGCCGCCGATCTCGGAGAAGGCGAGCAGGAGCGCGAGAATGCCGATCAGGAGCGCGATGCGCTTATTGACCTTGCTGGTCGGCTGGTTGTCTTCGGTGACGTCTGGTGCGGCTGAAGCCATCAGTGATTCCCCCCGGAAAGGCCGGGCGTGATGGCCGGTCCGCGTGACGGAATCAAGACGATTTTACCGAAGGTAAGGAGCTTATCCCCGGGCGCGCGGGTGGGCGGAATCATAGGCTGCCAGCAGGCGGGTGGAATCGATGCGGGTATAGATCTGCGTCGTCGAGAGCGAGGCGTGGCCGAGCAGTTCCTGGATGGCGCGCAAATCGCCACCGCGGCCAAGCAGATGGGTGGCGAAGGAGTGACGCAGCGCATGCGGCGTCGCACTGCCCGGCAGTCCAAGCGAGCCGCGCAGGCCTTCGACCGCGAGCTGGATGATCCGCGGCGAGAGTGGCCCGCCTTTCACACCGACGAAGAGCGGCCCCTCGGGCGCGAGCCGCCACGGACATTGCGCGAGATAATCGGCGATCGCGCCGACCACGACCGGCAGCACCGGCACCATCCGGGTCTTGCCGCCCTTGCCGAGCACGGTCAGCGCATCGGCGGTGCTCACCGGCGCCTGCGAGCGCTTCAGGCCGAGCGCCTCCGAGATGCGCAGGCCGCTGCCATAGAGCAGTGAGAGCACGGCCGCGTCGCGGGCGAGCACCCAGTCGGGCCGCTCCTCGCCGGCGCGGCTGTCGGCCCTGGTCACGGCCGCGGCGGCCTTGGCGTCGAGCGGGCGCGGCAGGCCCTTGCCAAGCCGCGGCCCGCGCGTCGCGGCGAAGGCGGCGGCGGTCAGCCGGCCGCTGCGCTCGCCGAAGCGGGCGAGCGAGCGCAGCGCCGCGAGCTGCCGCATCAGCGTGCGGTTGCCGACGCCGTCGCGGCGGCGATAGCCGAGAAAGGCGCGCAGATCCGCCGGCTTCAGGGCGGCGACGGCCTTCAGCGAGGGCGGGGCATCGAGATGATGGGTGAGGAAGGTGGCGAACTGGTCGATGTCGCGGCCATAGGCCTCGAGCGTCTTCGGCGAGAGCCGGCGCTCATGGCCGAGATGGGCGAGCCAGTCGCGCCGCAGGGTGTCGAAATCGCTCATGATACGATCTTGCCGCTCGAGGCTTAACAACCGTTGTCCGGCCCGATAGTCGCCTGCTATGAACCCTGCAGATATTGTTCAGGGCTGACCAAGTTGCACGCTCCCGATCCGCACGGCCTGATCTTTCCGTTCCCCGAACCGCCGGCGCTTGGCCAGCTGATCGAGGTCGCCCCCGGCATCTTCTGGGCCAGGATCGCGCTGCCGTTCCGGCTCGACCACGTCAACATCTACCTGATCGAGGACGGCGATGGCTTCGCGGTGATCGACACCGGCATCGGCGACGAGGCGACGAAGCAGGCCTGGCTCGCGCTGATGGCGGGGGCGCTCGCAGGAAAGCGGCTGACCCGGCTCTTCGTCACGCATTTCCATCCCGACCATATCGGGCTTGCCGGCTGGCTGCATGAGCGCTTCGGCACGCCGCTTCTGACCAGCCAGACCAGCTATCTCGGCTGCCTCAACATCTCGCTCAGCCCGGGCGCGGCGGAGGCGCCGGTCTACAAGGATTTCTATCTGCGACACGGGCTCTCGGCCGAGGTGACTTTGGTCGTCTCGACGCTGGGCCATGGCTATCTTCGTCAAGTCACGCCGCTGCCGCCGACCTTCACCCGCGTCGTCGCCGGTGACGTGTTGAGGATCGGCGGCCGAGATTTCTTCGTGCTGGCGGGAGACGGCCATGCGCCGGAGCAATTGATGTTCCACTGCCCGGAGGCGAACGTCTTCCTCGCGGCCGACCAGGTGCTGGCCAAGATCACGCCGAACATCAGCGTCTGGGCCGTCGATCCCGAGGGCGATCCGCTCGGCCTCTATCTGCGCTCGCTGAGCGTACTGCCGCGGGCGATCCCGCCGGGAACGCTGGTCCTGCCCGGGCACCAGTTGCCGTTCTACGGTCTTGCCGAGCGCTGCGCCGCGCTCAGCGCCCATCACGCCGAACGCTGCCGGCTGATCGCCGGAGCGGTCGCCAAGGGGCCGCATTCGGTCGCCGAGTTGGTGCCGGTGATGTTCACGCGGCCGCTCGATCCGCACCAGCTCTCCTTCGCCTTCAGCGAGGTCTTCGCGCATGTGAACGCGATGCTGCGGCTGGGCGAATTGCGCTGGGCGGAACCGACCGCCGGCATCATGCGGGTGATATCGGCCGGCTGAGGTCGGGCATTTAAAATTAAGGATGATCCGAGAAGGTCAGGACCCCGCATCCGCCGATCCACGCGGAATTAGGATTCCTGCTGCATCAATGCGCGTCATGAGCGCGCGGACCGTCCGGAACAAGCCGGACCGGACCGTGTCATCTGTTCGGCAGGGTGGCGAAGACGGGGACGATGGCTCTACCGGCGATGCTTCGGGCGATGCGGCCGCATCATTGGGCGAAGAACGGGCTCGTCTTCGTGCCGATCCTGCTCAATCACGACGTCTTCGCCTCGAACGCGCTGCTCTACGGCCTCGTCGCCTTCGTTTCCTTCTCGCTGATGGCGTCGTCGATCTACCTGCTCAACGATATCCTGGACGTCGAAGCCGACCGGCGTCATCCGACCAAGTGCAAGCGTCCGCTCGCGGCCGGCGAGATCAGCAAGGGCCAAGCCTATGCGATGGTGCCGGGCCTGCTGGTCGTCTCGGTCGCGCTGGCGGCACTGCTGCCGCGGCCTGACCTCTACCTGATGGCCTGGGGCGCTTATCTGCTGCTGGCGCTCGCCTATCTCTTCGTGCTGAAGCGCAAGCTCCTGGTCGACGTCCTCGGTCTCGCCGCCCTGCACACGGTGCGTATCATCGCCGGCAATGCCGCGGCCGCGGTTCCGATCTCATCCTGGCTGCTCGCCTTCTCGATGTTCCTGTTCCTCAGCCTTGCCCTGATGAAGCGCTATGCCGAATTGCGCATCACCCATGACCAATCAGGGCTGAAGAAGGCTGGCCGCGGCTATCAGGCCGAGGATATCGAGGCGCTGTCGCAGCTCGGTATGGCCTCAGGCTGCACCTGCGTGCTGATCATGGCGCTTTATGTCGACAGCGCTGCGGTCAAGCAGCTCTACCGCCATCCCGAAATGATCTGGCTGGTCTGCCCGGTCATCCTCTACCAGATAGCGCGCATGTGGTTCCTGGCCCGGCGCGGCAATATGCCTGATGATCCGCTGATGTTCATGATCCGGGATTGGCGCAGCCAGCTCATGGGTGCGGTCGTCGTGCTCATCATGGTCGGAGCGAAGGTGTTGCCGTGAGCGGGGAGCCCGCTTCGTTGCGCTCCTGGGGTGGGCTGGACGCCACGGATTCCGAACTGGTCGAACCGGCTGACTGGCTCGCCGGGCGCAAGCCCAACAATCCGGTCCTGGCCTATGGCAATGGCCGCTCCTATGGCGATTCCTGCTTGAACGATGGTGGCGGCCTGATCGCGGCGCGCCGGCTGGGCCGCATCCTCTCCTTCGACGTCGAGACCGGGATCATCCTCTGCGAGGCCGGCGTGCTGCTCGACGAGGTGCTGAAGCTCTGCGTCCCCGCCGGCTGGTTCCCGCCGGTGACGCCCGGTACCAGCCTGGTTACCATCGGCGGCGCGCTCGCCAATGACGTCCACGGCAAGAACCATCACCGCGCCGGCACCTTCGGCCGGCATGTGCGCCGCTTCGAGCTTGCCCGCTCGGATGGCTCGATCCTGACCTGCACGCCGACTGAGAATGCCGAACTCTTCGCCGCGACAATCGGCGGCATGGGGTTGACCGGGCTGATCACCCAAGTCCAGCTGCAATTGATGCCGGTCGCTTCGGCCGAGATGCTGCAGGAGGCGTTCCATTTCAACGGGCTCGACGCGTTCTTCGCCATCGCCGCCGAAGCCGATGCGACGCATGACTACACCGTCGCTTGGGTCGACTCGCTCGCCAGCGGACGGCATTTTGGGCGCGGCGTGTTCTTCCGCGCCAATCACGCGCCGGCCTCCGACGCTCAGCCGGCGAAGGCCGGGCCGACCCTGCCGTTCCCGCTGAAGCCGCCATTTCCCCTGATCAACCGGCTGAGCTTGCGCGCGTTCAACGCGCTCTATCGCGCCGCCCAGCCACGGACGCCTGAGCCGCGGCGTATCGCCTATCGGCCGTTCTTCTACCCGCTCGACCGCGTCCGCGACTGGAACCGCGCCTATGGGCCAAGGGGCCTGCGCCAGTTCCAGTGCGCCGTGCCGATGGCGAGTGCGCGCGAGGCGGTCGAGGCGATGCTGCGACTGACATTGCAGGCGGGGGAGAGCTCGTTCCTCACCGTGCTGAAACTGTTCGGCGACGTGCCCTCGCCGGGGATGATGTCGTTTCCGCTTCCTGGCGCGACATTGACGCTCGATTTTCCGCATCGCGGCGAGCGCACGCTGAAGCTGCTTGATGGGCTCGACCGTATCGCGATCGAGGCCGGCGGGCGGGTCAATCCTTACAAGGATGCCCGCATGTCGGCGGCGACCTTCGAGGCCTCGTTCCCGCATTGGCGCGACTTCGCGCGCCATATCGATCCGGCCTTCTCGTCGAGCTTCTGGCGGCGGGTGACCACCGCCTGATCCGGCCTACGAGGCCGCCAGCGCGGCCGCCGCCTGCTCGACTGCGGTCACCGTCAGGACGTGCTTCTTGCCGTCGCGGGCGGTCCAGGCGATCGACTGGCCAGCGGCGAGACCGATCAGGGCCGCGCCGATCGGGGTCAGCACCGAGACCCGGCCCTGCTCGATATCCGCCTCGCCGGGATAGACGAGCTGGACGCGGCGATGTTGGGCACTATCGGAATCGAAGGTGACGAAGGAGCCCATGCGCACGACGTCGGCCGGCAGCTTGCCAGGCGCGACGACCTTGGCGCGGTCCATCTCGGCGAGCAGCTCTTCCGCGACCTCGGGCACGCGCTCGAGGGCCGTGGTGGCGAGGCCGGTGAGGCGCTCATGGTCGATCTCGCCGACGATGATCTTCGGCTTGCGATGGGTCTTCTGGGTCGACTGGGTCATTGGTTTGGTATCCTGCGATGACGCGCGCGACGGCGGCGCCAGAGCGCGAACGGCTAATCTTAAAGCTTCTGAGGAGAGACGCCTTGGAAGCCGCGCTGTTCCACTCGGGAACAGCATCGACGGCGCCCCTGGACTCGGGGCGCGCTCGGGCCGAGTCCGGGGCTAGGATTCCGCGATCGGGGCGATCCGGATCACGAGGCTGCGCTTCGTCGTCATGCCCATAGACTTGGGGGCTGAGGCCTTGCTGTCAAGGCTGGCTGAAGCTTCATGCCCAAAGCAAAAGGGCCGGCGCGGGCCGGCCCTTCGACAAGCGGAGTAACCTTCTTGCTCAGCCCTTCGCCACCGCGACCTTGCGCAGATAATCGGTGACGATGCGGGTGATGCCGCGCGAGAGCAGGTCGTCGAGCGCATCGATGAACTGATCGCACTGCTCGCGGGTGACGATCAGCGGCGGCTCGAGCCGGATGACGTTGCGATTGTACTCGGTGAAGGCGACGAGCACGTCGTAGTCCTTCAGCAGCAGCGCGCCGATGAAGCCGCAGAGCGAACCCTTCAGCTTGTCGTCGAGCAGCGCGACCATGTGCTTGACGCCGAAGGGCATGGTCTCGCTGATGTCCTGGAACTCGACGCCGATCATCAGGCCGCGGCCGCGGATCTCCTTGAGCAGGGTCGGATGCTTGGCGCGCAGTTCGTTGAGGCGCTCGATCAGGTAGTCGCCCTGGCGTCTGGCATTGCCCATCAGGTCCTCGTCATAGAGGACGTTGAGCGCCTCGATCGCCGAGACGCAGGCCTCGCCCATGCCGCCGAAGGTGGCCTGGGCGTGGATCAGCGCCGTCTTCGGCTTGCCATAGGCCTTCATGTAGATGTCGCGCCGGGCGATCATCGCGCTCATCGCCGCCTTGGAGCCGCCGAGCGCCTTGGCGAGGGCGGTGACATCGGGGACGACGCCGTCGCGCTCGAAGGCGAAGAACTGGCCGGTGCGGCCGAGCCCGCATTGCACTTCGTCGGCGACCCAGAGCACGCCGTGCTTGTCGCAGAGCGCGCGCAGTTGTCGCCAGAAGCCTTCGGGAGCCTCGACGATGCCGCCGCCGCCCTGGATCGTCTCCATCACGACGATGCCGATGGAGGGATCGCTCTCCAGCGCCTGGCGCACCGCCTCGATGTCGCCGAAGGGCACCTTCACGCGGTTTTCGACCAGCTTGAACCCAGACTGGTAGAGCGTGGAATCGGTGACCGAGAGTACCCCCTTGGTCTTGCCGTGGAAGGAGTTGGCAGCGTGCAGGATCTTGGACTTGCCCGGTCCCTGGACCTGCTCGGCGACCTTCAGCGCCGCTTCCATCGCCTCCGAGCCGGTCGAGCCGAGGAAGACCATGTCGAGATCGCCGGGCGCGATGGTGGCGAGGTTCTTGGCCAGGGCCGAGGCGTATTGCGACATGAACGCCATGCAGATCTCATGGCGGTTCTCGTCCTGGAATTTCTTGCGGGCGGCGACGATGCGCGGATGGTTGTGGCCGAAGGCGACCGAGCAGAAGCCGCCGAAGAAATCGAGGATCTTGCGGCCGTCCCGGGTGATGTAGTGCATGCCCTCGGCGCGATCGACGATGATCCTGTCGAAGCCGAGCAGCTTGAGGAAATGCACCTGGCCCGGATTGATATGGGCGGTAAACAGCTCCTTGACTTGCTGGGCATCGAGCTGCTTGGCGGCCTCGACGCTGATCAGCTGCGGGCGCGAGGGCTGCGGAGCCGCCTCGTCCGTCTTGTAGGCGGGCATGCTCATGCGGCCTTCCTCCTCAGCTCGTCCTTGGCCTTGCGGTATTCGGTATAGGCTGCCAGCAGCATGTCCTCGTCGCGGTGCTTGGGCACCCAGCCGAGCTCGCGCTTGGCCTTGGAGGTGTCGAGGATGCAGATCTCGTCGGCGATCTTGTACTGCTCGGGATCCATGATCGGCAGGTTGATCGCATCGAGCGTGTCGAGCGTCAGCTTGACCAGCGAAGCCGGCGTCGGCAGCAGGATCGACTTCGAGCCGGCATGGCGGATCAGGTCGCCGAGCAGCTTCTTCACCGGCGGCGGATCGTCCGAGCCGAGATTATAGGCGCTGTTCGGGAAATCGGCCTTCCAGGCGGCGATGCAGGCGCTGGCGCAGTCGAAGACCGAGATGAACTGGTAGGGGTTGTTGCCTGATCCGATCATCGGCACCGGCAGGTTCATATCGATCAGCCGGAAGAGCTTGACCAGGATGCCGAGACGCCCGGGGCCGATGATCAGGCGCGGCCGGAAGATCGGGATGCGGAAGCCCTTGTCGCGATAGGTCTGGGCCAGCGTCTCGGTGGCGAGCTTGCTCTCGCCATATTCGCCGAGGGGCCTGGCCGGATGATCCTCGTCCTGCGGGACGGTGACCGAATGGCCGTAGATCATGTCTGTGGTGAAGTGGACGAGCCGGTTGGCGCCGTTTGCCTCCATCCAGCTCAGGATGTTCTGCGTGCCATGGAAGTTCACCGGCCAGAAGAAGTCGTAGCGCTCCTTCCGGGTCACGATCGGTGACAGCATCTTGGCCGAGAGATTGTAGACGAGATCATCAGGCGCCAGCGCGATCGCGTTGAGGCTCGCCGGATCGGTCACGTCGACGCGCTGGAACGGCACCTTGCCATAGTGCGGATGGGCGCTCTTCTGGATGTCGCAGACGAGGACGTCCTCGCCCATCGCCGCGAGGTCCGCCGCCAGATGCGAGCCGACGAAGCCGTCGCCGCCGATGATGATGTGCTTCATGTCGCGTTTCGCCGGTTTCGCGTCAGCGTCGCTGGTCGGGGCGGCGCGCCGGGACCGGGATCGGCTTCAGCTGCGGCTGCGCCGGAGCGAAGAGCGCGCCGAGGCGGAGAATGAAGCGGGCGAACAGGTCCATGACGTCCCTCAGCTCTGTGCGATGAAGATGGTGCCCAGGACGATGAAGCCGATGCCGGCGATGCGGGCCGGGCTCAGATCCTCCTGGAAGACGAAGTAGGCGTAGACGGCGACCACGACGTAGGCGAGGCTCAGGAAAGGATAGGCGTAGCTGATCTGCACTTTCGATAGCACGATCAGATGCGAGGCCATGCTGACCACGAAGGTGCATAGGCCAGCGAAGACGAAGGGGTTGAAGACGACGCGGAAGACGGTGGGAATCAGCCCGTCATTACCGACATCGAGGTGCCCCACGCCGCCCATGCCGCGCTTCAGCATCAGTTGCGCCGCTGCATTGGTCAGCACCGTGAACAGGATCAACGGCAGATAGGCGTTCATCGGCGCTCGGTGTTCCGCGTGGCTTATGCCCTTTGATCGCGTGGAAAATACTTCAAATGCCTTACGCTACAGAAGGTTATCGGCCTGTAACGTTAAGAGTGTGCTGCACCGAACGATGAAACTCGTGGGTTGGTCGACGGCCGGAGCGTGGGGGCCGTAGCGCCGATGGCGAAAGCAGCGATTGAACCATTTCGACGGCTCGCTTATGGCTAATGAATCGTTAACCAGAGGGCGCCTTCCGACATGGCCAGCCTGTTCCGGCTCGTGCCCGATGCACGCGCCGAACTTCTGCAGGTGAATTCCTGGGCGCGGCCGCATCAGGCCGGCTTCGCCGCGGCGCAGCGCGCGGCGCGCTATGGCGCGGCCGGGCCCGAGGCGTCGGCCTTCATGGCGGCGCGGCGCGAGGCGGTGCTGGCGCGGCTCGGCGAGGGGGCAGCGAGCTGGAATGGCTGGGCTGGCGAGATGCTGCGGCTGCGCGGCCGCATCGGTGCCGACGGCCCTCTGCTCGCCCTCTGGCGCCTCTTCGCCGATGTCGAGCTGGTCGACGAGATCTTCGAAGGTGACTTCAACGTCGGCGGCATCATCTTCCCGGCCGCTGCCCGCTTCGCCGGCAGCGCCTTCTGCGGCGATGCCTGGTTTTCCGAAGCGCATTTCCACGGCCCGGCCAGCTTCCGCGACGCGAGCTTTCGCGCCGACGCCTTCTTCGACAAGGCGCATTTCGCCGGTGACGCCGATTTCGGCGCGGCGACTCTGCATGGCACCGCCGAGTTCCGCGACATGCGCTGCGAGGGCACGGCCTGCTTCGTCGAGGCGGAATTCATCGGCGACGCCTGGTTCCGCGGCTCGCGCTTCGACGGGGTGACGCAGTTCCGCGGCGCGCGCCATTCAGGCGAGGCAGGTTTCGGCGATTGCAACTTCGCCGGGGCCGCCGATTTCGGCGAGGCCGAGTTCGCCGGCAATGCCGGCTTCGAGGAGGCTCGTTTCGGGCAGATGGCGAGCTTCGCCAGCGCGCGTTTCGATCGTGGCGCCTGGTTCAGCAACGCCGCCTTCGACGGTCGCTCGAATTTCGAGCGTGCCCGCTTCCGTGGCCGTCGCCATTTCGAGGGGATCTCGCTGGCGGCTCAGGTCTCTCCCGTAGCGCAGCAGATCGCGGCACTGGAACAGCTGCAGTTCGGCCGGCGCTGACCGAACGCGCACCACTTCTCATCTCCCGACCAGTCTGGCCCGCACCTTGCTAGCCGCTCGCCGACGGCCGCCATGAGCGGCTGCGATCAGCGAGGATGAGATGAAGCGCGAAGAGCTCACCGAGAAGATTCTCGACATCAAGCGCGAGAAGGGCTGGAGCTGGAAACAGATCACCGACGAGATCGGCGGCATGTCGGAGGTGCTGGTGATCGGCGCTCTGCTCGGCCAGATGAAGCTGGTGAAGCCGCTCGCCGAGAAGGCGGCGGCGCTGTTCGGCCTGTCGGAGGCCGAGAAGCGCATGCTCAACGAGGTGCCCTATCGCGGCACCGGCACGCCGATGCCGCCGACCGATCCGCTGATCTACCGCTTCTACGAGATGGTGATGGTCAACGGTCCCGCCTGGAAGGCGCTGATCGAGGAGGAGTTCGGCGACGGCATCATGTCGGCGATCGACTTCAACATCGCCTTCGAGCGTGAGCCGAACCCCAAAGGCGACCGGGTCAGGATCACCATGTCGGGCAAGTTCCTGCCGTACAAATACTACGGCAACGAGCAGGGCATTCCCGACTACGGCTTCAAGGAGGAGTGAGCCTTATCAGGGCGCTTGCTCTCAGGGCACCTGGCCGGGCTCGAGCGTGCCATCCTTCTGCAGGGTTCGTTGCAGCCCCGGCCGCTCCATCATCCGGCCCATATAAGCCTCGAACACCGGCAGGCGCGGCAACACACCGACGATGTTCATGCCGAAATGGATGCCGGCGCCGAGCTGGGTGTCGGCGGCGGTAAAACGCTCGCCGGCGGCATAGGGGTGCTCGCCGAGCTTCTTCGCGAGATTGGCGACCGTGTCGGCATGCGAGCCGAAGGAGAAGCCGCGCGCCTCGTACTGGAACTTGTGCATGGAGGTCGCGATGATCGGGTCGAGCACCGCGTCTGTATAGACCAGCGAGGTCAGGAAGGCCGGCCGGTCGGCATCGCCGACGGCCGGCGCCAGCCCGGCGTCGGGGAACTGCTCGGTGAGATAGAGGCAGATCGCGGCGCGTTCGGTGACGGTGGTGCCGTCATGGACGATTGCCGGCACCTTCTTGTGCGGCTGGATGGTGCGATAGCTCTCCGGCGGACCGCCCTGCGCACGGATGTCGACGAGCTCCATCTCATAGGGCTGGCCGAGCTCCTCGAGCAGCCAGAGGATCGAGAAGGAGCGCGACTGCGGCGAGTGATAGAAGGTCAGCATGCGATGTCCCTTTCGGCGTTTCCTCAAGCGATGGGCGGGCTGATAAGGGTGTTGGGTGTCAGCAGTTGTCAGGAGTGGCCTGTACTTGCCCGATCGTTTGGAACGAAACGTCGCTGAGCGAGGATTGCTCCACTCAGCCCAAGCTTCCAGCGCTATGTCTTGCGCGCCACGATGAAAGGCCGGCTGTCCTTGCCTTTGCTCGCATGGCGTTCCGTGCCCAGGATCTCGAAGCCTGCGGCGGCGATGAGACTGCTCAGTTCCTGCGCACTGAAGACGCCGGCATGGGGTGCCTTTCCGATCATCTGCATGAGCGGCAGGGCAAGCCGGATCAGCGGGTTCATGTCGCCGAGGCAGGGCGTCTTGGTGATGAGCAGGCCGCCGGGCGCGAGCAGGGCATGGATGCTGCGCAGCGTGCCGGGGAGATCGCGGACCATGTGGAGATAGTTGAAGCCGAGAACCGCATCGAACCGAGCGGTTTCGGAAGCGAGCGCCTCGGCCGTCGCTGCCCGGAAGGAGAGACCTTCCACTGGATTCGCCGCGAGCTTCTCCTGTGCGATGGCGATCATGCCAGCGGAGAGATCCGCCGCCAGATAGCTTTCGACCCCGTCTGCGAGCCGCAGCGCCGTCGTTCCGGTGCCGCAACCGAGTTCGAGCACGCTGTCGCTCGGCTTCAACAGGGCGCCTGTCCGTTCGAGCGTGCGCTCATATCCGGCCTGATCCGAGATCCGTGATCTGGCGTAGCTCTTCGAAGACCGGTCCCAGAAGCGGGCATCGCTCGCAGTGCTCATGCGTCGTCTCCCATCACGGTGCGCGACTTAGCACAGCTCCTGCTACAGTTCGTTGCCTGCGGCGCGGACGGTAGGTCGAAATTCAAGCTCGCGGTGATAATAAATCGATGTGTTATAACATAACAAATATGCCTTGGTCGCAGTAATCATACTGTCATCTGACGCTCCTAACGCTCCGCCGACCTGGCTTTCCCATGGGGCGGAGAAGATCATGCAGAAGCGAACCTGGCTGATGGCGGCGGCGATGCTCGCCAGCGTGGCGCCGGCGACGGCGCAAACCATCTATCCGCTGACCCGCGCCGAGATCCTTGAAGGCTCGCGCTTCGACTTCAAGGTCGAGTTCCCGAATGCGCCGGCCTCCGCCGACGTCAAGGTCACGATCAACGGCAAGCCCGTCGCCGAAGCCTTCGGCCGCGAGGTCCAGTTCGTCCAGAACGAGGAAGGCCAGAAGCATTCGGCGCTCTGGCTGCGCGGCGCGCAATTGCCGGCCGGCCAGTACGTCGTTGAGGCGACGCAGGGCAACGACAAGGCCACCGTCAACTGGACCGTCTACCCGACCGCTGAGCGCAAGGCCAAGAACGTCATCCTCTTCGTCGGCGACGGCATGTCGATCGCGCACCGCACCGCGGCGCGTATCCTGTCTAAGGGCTGGGAGCAGGGCCTCTATGGCGGCGAGCTCGCCATCGACGACATGCCGAACATGGCGCTGATCTCGACCTCGGGCACCGACTCGGTCGTGACCGACAGCGCCAACTCCGCCAGCGCCTACACCACCGGTCACAAATCCTGCGTCAACGCGCTCGGCATCTACTGCGCCAAGAACGCGCTGACGCTCGACCACCCCAAGGTCGAGACGATCTCCGAGGTGATCAAGCGCAAGCGCGCGGGCATGGCGATCGGCGTCGTCACCAATGCCGAGATCGAGGATGCGACCCCGGCTTCGATGGTCGCCCATACCCGCCGCCGCTCGGACTACAACGACATCGTCAAGATGTTCTTCGACGTGCAGCCCGACGTGATCATGGGCGGCGGCTCGCCGAACTTCCTGCCGAAGTCGACGCCGGGCACCAAGCGCACCGACGATCTCGACTTCATCGCCAAGTTCAAGGAGGCGGGCTACGCGCTCGCCACCACCAAGACCGAGATGAACGCCGCGGTCGCCGGCGGTTCCAAGAAGCTGCTCGGCCTCTACAACACCTCGAACATCGACGGCGCCTTCGACCTGCGTCTTGCCAAGAAGGGCTCGATCTCGAAGTTCCCGGATCAGCCGGACGTGGTCGAGCAGACCAAGGCCGCGATCGAGATGCTGAAGGGCGCCCAGGACGGCTTCTTCCTGATGGTGGAATCGGCCCGTATCGACAAATACAGCCACTCGCTCGACTGGGAGCGCGCGGTGTTCGACACGATCATGCTCGATAACGCCGTCAAGGTCGCCAAGGAGTTCGCCGGCGATCGCAACGACACGCTGATCATCGTCGTGCCCGACCACGCCCATCCGATCTCAATCATCGGCACCTATGACGACGATCGCCCGGGCCAGCTGCTGCGTGACAAGCTCGGCACCTACAACGAGTCGCTGCCGCCGAACTACGGCCCGCGCGATGCCGACGGCTACCCGACCAAGGTCGACACCTCGCGCCGCCTCGCCGTCGCCTTCGGCAGCTATCCGGACACCTGCGACACCGGCCGTCCCTATCTCGATGGCGAGCGCGTCCCGGCCGTGAAGGGCCCGGACGGCAAGACCAACATCGCCAATGAGAAGGACTGCACCGGTCCGCTCGCCACCCGCAAGCAGGGCAACCTGCCCTTCGACGCCAACTCCGGCGTCCACGCGGCCGACGACGTGCTGCTCACCGCCATGGGCCCGGGCTCGGAGCGCTTCCGTGGCCACAAGCCGAACGTCTTCGTCTTCCGCGTCATGGCGGAGGCGCTGGCCCTCGGCGGCAAGTGAGCCATCGCTCACCAGATCGGCGCCCGCAAGGGCGCCGCACGCTCTCCCGCCGCGGGCTCCTCACGGGGCTCGCGGCGTTGCCCGTCTCGCTGCGCGCGTTCGCGGCCGAGGCGGAGACGCTGACCTTCGACGGGCTCTACAAATCCTTCGGCGTGCTCGGCTTCCAGTTCTCCGACCGGGCGACCTCGCTGCGCGGCAAGCCGGTCAGGATGACCGGCTACATGGCACCGCCACTGAAGCCGGAGAGCCATTTCTTCGTGCTGACGCGCGAGCCGCTGGCGATCTGCCCGTTCTGCCAGTCGGACGCCGACTGGCCGGTCGACATCGTCGTGGTCTTCATGCGCGCGGCGACGCCGATGGTCAGCGCCGGCCAGAAGGTCGCGGTCAGCGGCCGGCTGGAGATCGGCTCCTCGACCGATGCCGAGACCGGCTTCGTCAGCCAGATCAGGTTGGTCGATGCCGGCTTCCACAGTGTCTGAGCGAGCGGCCGGCGCGGTTCGGTCCCTACGTTTCTCCGGCATCGAGGTCGAGCATCGCGACGGCGACGGGCGGCCCTTTCGCGTGCTCGACATTCCCGAATTCATCGCGTCGCCCGGCGCTCTGATCGGCCTGCGCGGCCCGTCCGGCTCCGGCAAGACCTCGCTGCTGCACCTCGCCGCCGGGCTGTTCTCGCCCGATGCCGGCAGCGTCGGCTGGGGCGACATCGTGGTCTCGACCTTGCCGGGTGCGAAGCGCGACCGCTGGCGGCGCGAGACGGTCGGCTTCGTCTTCCAGGATTTTCATCTCGTGCCCGAGCTCGACGTGCTCGCCAACATCACCTTGCCGGCGAGCTTTTCGCGCTGGCAGCGGACCAAGAGCCAGGTTTCGCGCGCCACCGCGCTCGCCGGGCGGATGGGGCTGACCGATCTGCGCCGCCGCGCCGCCGTGCTCTCGCGCGGCGAACAGCAGCGCGTCGCGATCGCGCGCGCCCTGTTCAATGCGCCGGCGTTGATCCTCGCCGACGAACCGACAGCGAGCCTCGACCCGGCGCATGCGGCCGAGGTCGGAGCGTTGCTGGTCGAAGTGGCCAAAGAGAGCGGCGCGACGCTGCTCTGTGCCTCGCACGATCCGGCACTGCTGGCGCGGATGCAGCATGTCGTAGCGATCGGCGACGGGCCGCTTCATCTGAAAGCTGCCGCATGAACCCGCTGCCGATGGTCATCGCTGATCTGCGGGCGCTGCGCTGGACGGCCGCGGCGATCGTGGCGCTGGTCGCGCTGGCGGTGGCGATCGGCGTTTCCATCGGCGCGCAGGAGCGGGCGCTGCGCCAGGCTTCGGCCCGCGCCGCCGATGATTTCGACCTGCTGATCGGCGCGCCCGGCAGCCAGACGCAGCTGGTGATGTCGGCGATCTACCTGCAGCCCGAGGCGCTGCCGCTCGTCGACGGGCGCCTGCTCAACGAGCTCGCGCGCGATCCTCGCGTCGCTGCGGTCGCGCCGCTCGCCTTCGGCGACATCGCCCGCGGCCATCCGGTGATCGGCACCACGCTCGCCTTCGCCGGCCGCTGGGGCCGCCTGCAGCCGAACGAGGGCCGCCTGTTCGCCCGCGAGGGCGAGGCCGTGCTTGGCGCCGACGTCACCTACAAGCTCGGCGACAAGATCGAGCCGTCGCACGCCATCGCCGGGCATTGGCCGAAGCGCGGCGTCGCCGATGCCGAGGAGGCGAGCCATCGCCATGAGGGCCATGCCTATGTCGCGGTCGGCCGTCTGCCGCGGCTCGGCTCCCCCTTCGACCGGGCGATCCTGGTTCCGGTCGAGAGCGTCTGGGAGGTGCACGGGCTCGGCAACGGCCATGCCAGCGAGGACGCTGCGCTAGGGCAGCCCTTCGACGGCCAGCGCATTCCCGGCGTTCCCGCGCTGGTGGTGAAACCGAAGGCCGTCGCCGACGCCTATGCGCTCAGGGCGCGCTACCGGCAGGGTGGCACCATGGCTTTTTTCCCGGCTGAGGTGCTGGTCGGGCTCTACCGCACGCTCGGCGACGTCGGGCAGGTGCTGAGCGTCGCCTCCGTCCTCAATGCCGTGCTGATCCTGGCGGCGATCTTCCTGCTGCTCGTTGCGGTCACCGGGCTGAGACGGCGGCGCTATGCCGTGCTGCGCGCTCTCGGCGCGCCGCGAGCCTATGTGCTGCTGGTGGTCTGGCTCGGCATGGCCGGGCTGGTCGCAGCGGGGTGCGCACTCGGCCTCGGGCTCGGGGCTGTCGCGACGCTCGCGGTCTCCGGCCTGTTCGAGGCGCAGACGGGCCTGCGTCTCTCCTTCGCGCTGGGCTCGGCAGAGCTCGTTCAGGTCGGGCTGATCCTGCTCCTCGGCTCGCTCGCCGCGCTGATCCCGGCAGCGCTGTCTTATCGCGGCTCGATCACGGCCGGCCTGCGCGGCTAAAGCGCTGCGGCGGCGGCATTTCAGCCGCCTCGCTGGCGTTCGCCGAACCAGCGCAGCGCCGCCTCGGAAGCCTCCTGCTCGACAGGCGCGACCTCACTGGCCCAGGCCACGACACCGTCGGGCCGCACCAGCACCGCGCACAAGCCAAGCCGATCTACGGCGTCGTGCGCGACATAGGCAATCCGTCCGTGCCAGCGGCTTGCGAGCGCCCGCAGCGGCGCGCGCGTGTCGAAGTCCAGCAGCAGGCCTCGCCCGCCGCGCAGGAGCTCGCCGATCCTCATTCCGTCCAGCAGTTCGAAATCGGGAACGCTGCGGCCCACGAGGGGATGGCCGTCACCGAGGTCGTAGCGGAGGGAGATGCCCCAGACGCGCTCGGCGAAGTAGGTCGCACCATCGCGGGTCTCGATGAGATCGCGGATGATGGCTTCGAGTGCGCGCGTGCTCCTTGTCGGCCGCATCAGCGCGACCTGGGCGCGGGACCAATCGAGAACCTGCGCCCCGATCGGATGCCGCTCGCTCGCATAGCTGTCGAGCAGCCCGGCCGGCGCATCCCCGCGGATCGTAGCCGCCAGCTTCCAGCCCAGGTTCAGCGCGTCGCCGAGCCCGAGGTTCAGTCCCTGGCCACCGAGGGGAGAGTGGATGTGCGCGGCATCGCCAGCGAGCAGCACCCGCCCCTTGCGGTAGGCGCTCGCCTGGAAGGCGCGGTCGGTCCAGGTGGTGGCGAGCCGCAGCGCTGCAAGGGTGACGTCCGTGCCGGAGACCCGGCGCAGCACCGCCTGCACATGTTCGAGCGTGATCTGCTCGGTCCGGTGGAAGGCGCCGCCGTCGAAATCGACCATCGCGATCGTTCCGGGCCGCGCATAGGTGTACATGCCCGCCGGCGTATAATGCCGGCCTGGATCGAGCTCGTCCGGATCTGCCAGTTCGACGTCGACGGAATAGCCGGTGAACTCCGGCTCGGTACCGACAAACTCAAAGCCGGCCGCCTTGCGCACGGTGCTCCGGCCGCCATCGCAACCGACCAGCCAGCGTCCGCGAAAGACCTGCTTGCCGGCGCGGATGGCCACTTCTTCATCCAACTGGTCGAGTTCGGTGACGCCGAGGCCGCGCCTGATCTCGACACCCATTGCTTGTGCTCGGATGGTCAAGGCGGCTTCGAGGGCCTCCATCTCGACTGCCATGTTGGTGCCGGCCGGGCTCGGCAGGCGGTACTGCCATTTCGAGGCGTCGACATCGTCGAGATAGAACTGGATGCCGGCGAAATGGCCGGCAGGACGGCGCGGCTGCTGCATCCAATGCGCCGCAGCCGCAGATTTGCCGGGGGCGTCCTTCGCATGACGTGGCGGCGCGATCTCGTCCAGCAATCCGCGGCGATGGAAGGCCTCGATGGTGGGCGCCGACAGGCCGCGCATGCCGAAGGGGAGCCGCTTCAAGGGCGAGCGCGGATCCTCGGCCTGCTCCAGCATGAGGACCGTGAGGTTTGCGAGGCGCAGCTCGCAGGCGAGGAACAGGCCGACGGGGCCGGCTCCGGCAATCACGACATCATATGGGGCCGAATGGGGGCTGTGCATGAACTGCTCCTGGGTCGATGTTCGACCGGAGCGTTCCTCGAACTTCAGAACCTCACGGACGAACGATTGGGCACCGGGATGGTGTCCGCTGTTCGTCGTGGGGATCTCGAGCACGAAGCCAAAGACCAGAGCTTTCGTTACCGAAAGGACTTGGGCTCACCAGACCAAGTCTGCCTTTTCCGACAGGGGCGATATAGCGTTCCGACGATCGCTCTACAACGGCAGCTCACACGTCGCTGTGGCCGCGCCTGATGCGCCGGACCATCAGCCAGACGCTGATGATCGCCACCGGCACGAACAATGCGGTCGCGATGCCGACATCGACCGGCAAATAGCCGGCATCCTTGGCGCCCTTGGCGAGGTAGCCGAACAGGCTGACGACATAGTAGCCGATCGCCGCGACCGAGAGCCCCTCGACCGTCTGCTGCAGGCGCAATTGCAGCCGGGTGCGGTCGTTCATCGCCGCGAGCAGGTCGCGGTTCTGCTGTTCGAGCGCGACGTCGACGCGGGTGCGCAGGAGGTTGGCGGCGCGGGCGAGCCGGCGCGACAGATCGAGCTGGCGCTGCTGCAGCATCTGGCAGGTGCGCATCGCCGGCGCCATGCGCCGCGACAGGAAGGCGGCGATGGTCGGCCAGCCGCCATAGGGCGCCTCGCCGATCGCCTCCAGCCGCTGGCCGACGATGCTGTCATAGGCGCGGCTGGCGCCGAAGCGATAGTTCGCCGAGGCGGCCTCCGACTCCATCGTCGCGGCGATCGCCGTCATCTCGTCGAGCAGGGCATTGTCGGCGGCGAGCCCGTCGGTCTGCATCATCGTGCCGGCGATGCGCACCAGCACCTCCTCGGTGCGGCGCACGGAAGGCGCGAGGCGCTGCGCCTCCGGCAGGCCGAGCAAAGCGAGCACGCGATAGGTCTCGACCTCCAGCAGGCGTTGCGCCAGTGCGCCGGCCTTTGCCGGGGTGAGCTCGCGGTCGAGCACGAGGATGCGGACGAAGCCGTCGGCGCCGGCGCGGAAGTCGGTTGCGGCGATGGCGGCCTCGCCATCGACCCGCGATGCGGCGAGGCTCGCCGCATCGAAGAGCGTTTCCAGATCGATGGCAGTCGCTTCAGGCAGCAGATGCAGGTCGACCGCGACCAGATGCGGTCCCGGCTGCGGCAGAGCGTGCATGCCATGCGGCAGGACCGGGCTTGCCGGCAGGAACGGGACCGTGCCGGGAGAGGGCAGTTCCCAGGTATAGGTCGTGAACTCGCTGTGCTGCTCCCAGCGCAGGCTGGTCTCGCCGAGCCTCGTGCGATGGTGCTTGGCGCCCTCGGCGGGACCTGGCACGCCGCGCTCGGCGCAGAAGCGGGCCAGCGCCTCGCGATCGGCGGCGGCCTGGGCCTGGTCGGTCATGAAGGCGAAGTGCAGCAGCCGCTGAGGCGTCGCCAGCGGCGCGAAGGGGCGGGCATGGATCTCGCCGAGGATGGCGCCGCGCGACGGGTGCGCGATCAGCGGCGGCGCGCCGTTTTCGGTGGTCCGGTCCATGCTGTCCTGCCCCTGTGCGCATCCGCCTTCGGCTTTTTCTGCGCTCCGGGAGCTTGCCGGAAAGCCAGGGGCGGGGCGAGTCCGGCAAGGTGTCGCAAGGGCAGTGCGCTGGTGACATGATCCGGCGTGATCATTGCCTAGGCTCGCCCCATGCCGCTGCCGAACCGCATCCGTCCCGATGGCTCGCTCTTCGCCGATCCGGCGCGCGGGCTGCTGTTCGGCAATCGCGGCGGCAAGTTCCATGATCCAGCGACGCAGGTACTGCCGGCGCGGCTCTATGCGACCAGGCAGTGGATCTGCTGCGTGCTCTCGTTCAAGGGCCGGCAGCGCGATGTCTGGGGCCGTTATTACACCGAGCTGTTCTTCTGCGACGAGGTGACGGCACTGGCCGCCGGGCATCGCCCTTGCGTCGAATGCCGGCGCGCCGACGCACATGCCTATCGGGCGGCACTGGTCGCGGGGCTCGGGCTCGCCGAAGTGCCGCTCTTCTCCGTGATCGACGAGCGACTCGATCGCGAGCGGCGCGACGGCCGGCGCAAGCGCCTGCACAGGCTCTCGGCAGAGAGCCTGCCGGATGGGGCGATGATCGCCACGGGCGAGGGCGAGTTCCTCGCCGTGCGCGGCGGCAAGGCGCTGCTCTGGTCGCCGTCCGGCTATGTCGCGAGCCGGCCGCTGCCCGCCGGTTTCGTCGCCGTTGTCACGCCGCCGTCGTCTCTGGCGGTGCTTGTGAATGGCTATCAACCCCTCTGGCACCCTTCGGCTGCCGAACTCGCCTGAATCGCCCCTTCCGACCCTTGTCATTCACGCTCGTTGCCGCAACGTCGCGACCGTGGATCGCCGGCCGCGAACGCGTCTGCCCGGCCGATCCAGGCGGGGCAAGGAGACACCCATGTTGCGGAAGATGGTTTGCGCGCTCGCGGTCGCGTTCGCGGGCTTCAGCGGGTTGCCGGCGCTCGCCGGTGCCCTCCAGATCACCGATGCGGACCCTATTGCGGTCGTCACGGTGCCGGACGCCTGGACGACGGCGAAGATCAAGCGCGGCGTCGAGATCAAGACGCCGGACGAGGAGATCTATCTCTGGTTCGAAGTGGTCGCACCGGGTGAGATCGATACCGTGCAGAAGGAGCACAATGGCTATTTCGACAAGGAGGGCGTCACCGTCACCGGTGCTTCCGAGACGATCAAGCAGGAGGTCAATGGCAAGGCCTGGTCGTTCACCGAGCTCAAGGCCAAGAGCAAGGACGGAGACTCACTGATCCGCTACGTCGCGATCAATCCGAACGTGCCGAGCGGCAAGATCATCATGATGACCTATTGGGCCTCGCTCGACGGCCACAAGACGCATGATGCGGCGATGAAGGCGATCATCGACAGCATCGCCTACAAATGAGATCGACGGCCGTTGGCGGAACCGCCGGCGGCCTCGCGACGTTGTCCCGTCATCTTCATCCGATGACAATCAAGGGGTTAGCGTCGATGCGTTCGATCATTCTGTGGCTGGTGGGCGTTCCGATTCCGATCATCATCCTGCTCTGGTTCTTCATGCGCTGACAGGATCTTGTAGAAGGACTTGCTATGGCCGGGCTCGCCCGGCCATTCTTCTTCCGCGGGATGTCGTGCCGGCAGGGCGAAACGGCACCATCCCGCCTTCACCCATTTGCCGTGCTGCGAGTATAGCGTTCGCCCATGCAACCGATCATCCAGATATCCGGCCTGTCGAAGACCTATGCCTCGGGCTTCCAGGCACTCAAGACCATTAATCTCGACATCAGGCGCGGCGAGATCTTCGCCCTGCTCGGACCGAACGGCGCCGGCAAGACGACGCTGATCAGCATCGTCTGCGGCATCGTCAATCCGAGCACAGGCACGGTCCTCGCCGACGGCCACGACATCATCCGCGACTACCGCGCCGCGCGCAGCCGGATCGGCCTCGTGCCGCAGGAACTCACCACCGACGCCTTCGAGACCGTCTGGGCGACGGTGTCGTTCAGCCGCGGCCTGTTCGGCAAGCCGAAGAACCCGGCCATCGTCGAGCAGGTGCTGCGCGACCTCTCGCTCTGGGACAAGCGCGACAGCAAGATCATGACGCTGTCGGGCGGCATGAAGCGGCGCGTGCTGATCGCCAAGGCGCTGGCGCATGAGCCGCAGATCCTGTTCCTCGACGAGCCGACCGCCGGCGTCGACGTCGAGCTGCGTCAGGACATGTGGAAGCTTGTGCGGCGCCTGCAGGACAGCGGCGTCACCATCATCCTGACCACGCACTATATCGAGGAGGCCGAGGAGATGGCCGACCGGGTCGGCGTGATCAGCAAGGGCGAGATCATCTTGGTCGAGGAGAAGGCGGAGCTGATGCGCAAGCTCGGCCAGAAGCAGCTCACTTTGCATCTCCAGACCCGGCTGGACGCGGTCCCCGAGGCTCTTTCCGGCTACGGCCTGGCCCTCCAGGCCGAGGGTGAGGAGCTCGTCTACACCTATGACACCAAGGCCGAGCGCACCGGCATCACCGCGCTGATGAAGGATCTCGCCGAGGCCGGCATCCGCTTCAGCGACCTGCGCACCAGCCAGTCCTCGCTCGAGGACATCTTCGTCGGCCTTTTGAGGGCGAACGCATGAACCTGCACGCAATCAAGGCGATCTACCGCTTCGAGATGGCCCGTACCTGGCGCACGCCGCTGCAGAGCATCCTCTCACCGGTGATCTCGACCTCGCTCTATTTCATCGTCTTCGGCGCGGCGATCGGATCGCACATGGCCGCGATCGACGGGGTGCCCTATGGCGCCTTCATCGTGCCCGGCCTGATCATGCTCTCGCTCTTGACGCAGAGCATCGCCAACGCCTCCTTTGCGATCTACTTCCCGAAATTCGTCGGCACGATCTTCGAATTGCTCTCGGCGCCGGTGGCCTGGTGGGAGGCGGTCTTCGCCTATGTCGCGGCGGCGGCGACGAAGTCGGTGATCCTCGGATTGATCATCCTCGCCACCGCCTTCCTGTTCGTGCCGCTGAAGATCGCCCACCCCATCTGGATGCTGCTCTTCCTGATCCTGACGGCGGCGACCTTCAGCCTGTTCGGCTTCATCATCGGCGTCTGGGCCGATGGCTTCGAGAAGCTGCAGGCGATCCCGCTCCTGATCATCACGCCGCTGACCTTCCTCGGCGGCTCGTTCTACTCGATCGACATGCTGCCGCCATTCTGGCGGGCGGTGACTTTGGTCAACCCGGTCGTCTACCTGATCAGCGGCTTCCGCTGGAGCTTCAACGGCGTCGCCGATGTCGGCATCGAGGTCAGCCTGGCGATGACGCTGGTTTTCCTCGGGGCCTGCATCGCGGTGATCGCCTGGATCTTCAAGACCGGCTACCGGCTGAAGAACTGAAATCCGACGAGGCCGTTTCAGGCCGCCTTGATCTGGCCGAAGAAGGTCGCGACGGCGCCGCGCAGCGCTTCCGCTTCGCGCGCCAGGTTCTCGGCGGTGCGCAGCGTATCGACGGCGGCGCCGGTCGCCTCGCCGGAGGCGGCGGCGAGGCTGTCGAGCGCCAGGGCCGCGGTCGCCGCGTCATCGGCGGTCGCATGGGCGTTACGGGCGATCTCGGAGGTCGTGCTCTTCTGCTGTTCGGTCGCGGCGGCGATGGCGCTGGTATGCTGCGAGACTTCAGTGATCGTGGCGGCGATCGCGCCGATCGCCGCCACGGCCCCCGCAGCCTCGCCGCGGAAGGCCTCGACCTGGCTGGCGATGCCGTTCGTCGCCTCGGCGGTGCGGCTCGCCAGCGTCTTGACCTCGGTGGCAACCACGGCGAAGCCGCGCCCGGCCTCGCCGGCGCGGGCAGCTTCGATCGTGGCATTGAGCGCCAGCAGATTGGTCTGCTCGGCGATGTCGCGGATCAGGTCGATGACACTGACGATACGCTCCGAGGCGCGTGCCAGCCCGTCGACACGCCGGCTCACGCCTTGAGCATCCGCTGCGGCGCTGCTGACCATGGCGCTGGCGCGCATCACGCGATCGGCGATCTCGGCGATCGAGCTGGACAGTTCCTCGGCCGCCGCCGCGACGTGCTGGACCTTGCCGGACGCGTCTTGCGAGGCGTTCTGCGCTCCGTCGATCTGCACGGTGCGCGCACTGGCGATCTCGCTCACCGCCCGCGCCGCGCCCTCGAGCGTATGGGCGCCGGTCTCGACGGTCTGAAGCGCATCGGCGAGCCTGGCGTCGAAGGCCGCGACGATCTCGGCGATGCGCTGCTGGCGCGCTGCCCGCCCGGCCTCATTGCGCGCAGCTCCAGCTTCGAGCGCCTCTCGGGCGAGGGCGTTGTCGCGGAAGACCTCGACCGAGCGTGCCATGTCGCCGATCTCGTCCTGGCGCCGCACGAGCGGGATGGTCGTGACGGGTTCGGCAGCGGCCAGGCTGCGCATGGTCGTCGCGAGCTTGCGCAGCGGGCGGGAGACGCGGCGATGCACGACCAGGATGGTGAGGCCGAGGCCGACCAGGATCGAGAGGGCGCCGACGCCGATCTGCAGGTTGACGCTGTCGCGCTGCATCGCTTCGAGCCTGGCGTCGAGCGCGGCGCTGCGCCCGTCATAGCTGCCGGCGATGCGCTTCAGCGTCTCGTTGAGCGCCTTGCGATTGTCGCGATTGGCGTCGTCGTTGCCGGCTGCGCGGGCTGCCTGGGTGGCGCCCTGCCGACCGAGCCGGACGATGTCGCGCCGGAAGTGGAGGAATTCCCGAACGCGGGTTTTGAGATTTTCGAAGTCGGACCGTTCCTGCTCCTCGATCAGAGGCTGCCATTCGGCCATCAGCAATTCGATCTCGACGAGGTTCTGCAGCAGCGGCGGCGCGAAGCGCTCGGCTCCGATGGCGCCTTCGCTCATATAGATGCCACGCGATTCCATCACGACCGCGTTCACCAGCCCATTGATCCGCTCGGCCAGGGCGGAGCGGTGGGTGATCGACTGCATCTCGTCCGTCACCCTGGCGTACTGGCCAAGGCTGTGGATGCCCAGGCTGATGGCGAGGGCGGCGGCTATGACGAGAAGCGAGATCGCGCCGAGAATCTGGCTCGAGATCGTGCGCAGGGTGGCCATCTGTGTCGCGCGTCAGGAGGCCACGGCTTCGTCACGGTGCGCGGCTGGGAACCCATCGCCGATCAGAGCATGGCTTGGTTAAATTTGGGTTGGAATGTGCGCGATGCGCGCGACGCGATGGCGTAATGACGGCTCGCCCGATTGACTTGCGCGGCGCATCCTGTCTTGACCACGCCATGACCGATCTTTCGACCCTCGACAACGCGGCGGCTGCCGCGGCGCCCCATGCGCGCCGGCGCACCTTCGCCATCATCTCGCACCCGGACGCGGGCAAGACCACGCTGACCGAGAAGCTGCTCTATTTCGGCGGCGCCATCCAGCTCGCCGGCGAAGTCCGCGCCAAGGCGGGCCGGCGCCAGACCTCGTCCGACTGGATGAAGATCGAGCGCCAGCGCGGCATCTCGGTCGTCACCTCGGTGATGACCTTCGAATATGACGGGCACGTCTTCAACCTGCTCGACACGCCCGGCCACGAGGACTTCTCGGAAGACACCTATCGCACCCTGACTGCGGTCGACTCGGCCGTGATGGTGATCGACGCCGCCAAGGGCATCGAGGCGCGGACCAAGAAGCTGTTCGAGGTCTGCCGTCTCAGGGACATCCCGATCGTCACCTTCATCAACAAGGTCGATCGCGAGACGCGCGATCCCTTCGACCTGCTCAACGAGATCGAGACGACGCTGGCGCTCGACGTCGCGCCGATGACCTGGCCGGTCGGGCGCGGGCGCGAGTTCGTCGGCACGCTCGACCTCGCCAGCAACACACTGCGCCGCAACCAGAAGGGCGACGAAAGCGATGCCGGCCAGAAGGTCGCCGGTGAGGACGACAAGCTCTTCGACGAGCTCTTGCCCCATGGTGCTGCCGACACCTTTCGCGAGGAGGTCTTCCTGGCGCGCGAGGGCTGCAAGCCCTTCGATCTCGAGGCCTTCCGCGAGGGCCATCTGACCCCGGTCTATTTCGGCGCGGCGCTGCGCGACTACGGTGTGCGTGACCTAATCGACGCGCTCGGGCGCCTGGCGCCTAGCCCGCGCGCGCAATCGGCCGACAAGCGGCCGATCGAGGCGGACGAGCCGAAGATGACCGGCTTCGTCTTCAAGATTCAGGCGAACATGGACCCGAACCATCGCGACCGCATCGCCTTCATGCGGGTCTGCTCGGGCAAGCTCTCGCGCGGGATGAAGGCGAAGCTGGTGCGCACCGGCAAGCCGCTGCCGCTGAACGCGCCGCAGTTCTTCTTCGCCCGGGACCGCTCGATCGCGGAAGAAGCCTATGCCGGCGACATCGTCGGCCTGCCGAACCATGGCACGCTGCGCATCGGCGACACGCTGACCGAGGGCGAGGACATCGTCTTCCGCGGCGTGCCGAGCTTCGCGCCGGAAATCCTGCGCCGCGTCAAGCTCAAGGATGCGATGAAGGCGAAGAAGCTGCGCGAAGCGCTGCAACAGATGGCGGAGGAGGGCGTGGTCCAGCTCTTCCTGCCGCATGACGGCGCCCCCGCCATCGTCGGCGTCGTCGGCGCGCTGCAGCTCGACGTGCTGAAAGAGCGCATGGAGGCGGAGTATTCGCTCCCCGTCGATTTCGAGCCCTGCCAGTTCGCGATCGCGCGCTGGATCTCGAGCGAGGACAAGGCAGCCCTGCAGAAGTTCACGGCCGCCAAGCCGTCGTCCATGGCGGACGATCTCGACGGCGACCCAGTCTTCATGGCCTCGTCGCAGTTCACCCTGAAATACGATGCCGAGCGCGCGCCGGAGATCAATTTCTCCGACGTGAAGGACTACCAGAAGGTGGCGGGGGGCTGAGCGGCCGGCGGCAGCGCCGTTTCGTGCTGCCGCCATCTGTCCCGGGCAGTGGTAAGCGTGAAGCCATCCGCTGGAGATCGCTCAGGGCATGCGACGAGACGGTGAGGTTCCCAGGCGATCGTGGCGCCGACGTGGGCTCAAGCTGCTGGCGATCGTGGCGGCATTGTTCGCTCTCGTCGCGATTCCGCTCGCCATCATCTTCTACCCGACGCTGAAATCCTATCCGAAGGCGGATTTTCCCGCGGCGACCTCGCAGCGGGACAGGAATCTGCAGGACCTCGCGCATCTGCGGCGTTTGCCGGAGGTCGAGCGCAGCTTCACCGCGCAAAGCCGGTCAGCGTTCATGCAGGCCATCGCTGCTCTCGAACTGCGAGCCGGTGAGCTCGACCGGGCCGGCCTGGCGATGGCGGCGGCGAAGGCCGTGGCCCTGGCGGACAACGGCCACACCAACGTGCTCGGGCTCGTCGGCGACCATGGCTTCAACGCCGTGCCGATCCGCCTCGGCTGGTTCGCCGACGGGCTGTTCGTGATCGCTGCCGATGACGAGCGTCGCCAGCTCCTCGGCGGGCAGATCGTCGGCGTGAATGGGCGCAGCACGGCAGAACTGGTTGAGGCGCTCCGTCCCTATGTCGGCGGCCCCGCCAATCTCGCCCGCGAATTCGTGCCGAACCTGGTGATCTCGCCGGAGCTTCTGCATGCGGCCGGTCTCGCCGAGACGGTGAAGGCCAGTTCCTACGAGGTCCGCTTCGCCAATGGGAGCGCAAGATCGGTCGAGCTTGCTGCCCATGCCGCCACTCTCCCGCCTTTGAACGCTCAGTTCTGGCCGAGACGTCACCTCAGCTCGATCGCGCCAGCCGGCGGCGCAACGGGCTGGCGCCATGTGCTCGATGGTGTCGCGCTGCCACCGTACCTCGCGCGCCTCGACACCAACTACTGGCACGCCTATCCGGCAGAGGAGCTTCTCTACGTCCAGATAAACCGGGTGGGTGATCAGGGCCCCGTCGGCGTGTCCCGCTACCTGTCCGACATGCTGGATCAAGCGGTGAAGAAGCCCGTTCGCAATGCGATTGTCGATCTGCGCTTCAACCGCGGCGGCGACTATACGCTGACGGCTGACTTCACGCGCCGGCTGCCGCAGCTCCTGCCGCCGGAGGGCAAGCTCTTCATCCTGACCAGCGCGAACACGTTTTCGGCAGCGATCAGCACGGCGGCGAGGCTGAAGCACTTCGCCGGAGCGCGCGTCGTCATAGTCGGCGAGGCGATGGGTGATCGCTTGCAGTTCTGGGGCGAGGGCGGGCTCACCTTCCTCCCCAATTCGAAGCTCGCGGTGCGCTACACGACCGCCTTCCATGACTGGGAGCATGGCTGCAGCCTGTCGCAGATCACGACCTGCTTCCTGCTGAACTATGTCTATGGCGTGCCGGCCGGCGACCTCCGGCCGACTGTCACGATCTCACCGGGCTTCGCCGACTACGCCACTGGCAAGGACGCCGTGATGTCCGAGGTCATGCGGCAGCTGGCGTCAGGCCAGGGGCGCTGAGGCGGCGGATACGCCTCAGCCCTGCCAGCGGCTCAGGGCTTCGGCGATGGTCTGGTTGCCGGCGCCGCCCTTCTCGAAGGTGATGATGCCGCGCCGCCCGGAGGCGAAGCGCACCGGCAGGTCGATCCAGTTGCGGTTGCGCAGCAGGTCGATGTTGCGCCCGGCCTCGACCGGGACGTTCGACAGAGCCGCGACGAAGAGGTTTTCGCCGAGCGCGGAGGAGATCGCCGAGAGCGGGGCACCGCGCTCGCCTTCTTCGAGCTTGAATTGCGGCACGCCGACCTCGCGGATCGCGTCGTTCGCTGCTTCGCCCGAGGTGGTGAAGCGCATGCCGATGATGTGCGAGGCTGGAAATGCCGTGTCGGTGTTGCGCCGGATGGTGAAGTCGAGCGCCAGACCTGCATCAGCGATCTCGATAGTGCCGCGGACGATGGTCTCGACCGGCTGGCCGGGACCCGCGATGTCGCTGTCGAGCCGCCAGAGGACGCGGCCCTGCACGGTGCGCGGCTGCTGCGGGGCTTCCGGCACCTCGATGTAGAGGATGGCGCGCTGGGCGACGGCGATGTCACTGCCCGGCTGGGAGCCCGCCTGCTGGTTCGGGCGCTGGCCGGACTGCTGGCTCGGCGTCGGAGTGGACTCGCCGCCGGCGCGTTCGCTGATCTTGCCGGCCTGGTCCTGCTGCGCCGGCGCTGCCGGGGCTTCGACACGCTGGCGGACGGGCTGGTCCTGCGGGGCGACCTTGTTGACGTAATAGGCTGCACCGGCGATCAGCGCGACGGCGAGTGCGACGCCGCCGCCGACGATGGCGGTGCGGACATGGCCGGGATCGACGCCACGCTTGCGTGGCGGCGCGACGCGTGGACGGAGGGGTTGCGCATCCTCGGCGGAGGCGGCCCGCTCATCGAAGCGCGGCATCTCCTGTGGGGTGGCCTGGCGCGGCTTGGGTTCGGGCTGCGGCCGTGCGGGTGGGGTAGCCGGCGCGGGCGCCGGCTCATCCATGGGCAGGGGAGGCAGGCTCGGCTCGATCGCCTCGGCGAGCGCGATCTCCGCCTCGATGCGCGACACGGCTTCGTCGAGCGAGAGCCGCTCGCGGGTGATGTCGGCTTCGGAGAGCGGCGGATCGAGGCTGCGCAGTTGCGCCAGCAGCGCCGTGCGCGCCCGGTCATAGACGGAGCGGCGCGCTTCGGGCGACTTGTCGGTCAGCCCGGCGATTGCGCGCGCCAGAATGGGGTGGAAGTCGGCCATTGGCCTCACATGTCCGCGTTGGCCCGGCCCGTCAACCCTCGAACGGGTTCTGGACCAGGATCGTATCGTCGCGCTCCGGGCTGGTCGACAGCACCGAGACGGAAGCGCCGATCAGCTCCTCGATGCGACGCACGTATTTGATCGCCTGCGCCGGCAATTCGGCCCAGGAACGGGCGCCCGCCGTCGAGCCTTCCCAGCCTTCGATCACCTCGTAGATCGGCTCGACCCGGGCCTGATCGCTCTGGCCGGCAGGCAGGTGCTCGATGATCTCGCCGTCGAGCTTGTAGCCGGTGCAGACCTTGATCTCCTTGAAGCCATCGAGGATGTCGAGCTTGGTCAGCGCGATGCCGTCGATGCCGGAGGTCTTGACCGTCTGGCGCACCAGGCAGGCGTCGAACCAGCCGCAACGGCGCTTGCGGCCGGTGACGACGCCGAACTCCTTGCCCTTCTGGCCGATCAGTTCGCCGATCTCGTCGAAGAGCTCGGTCGGGAACGGGCCTTCGCCGACGCGGGTGGTGTAGGCCTTGGCGATGCCCAGCACGTAGCCGACGGCGGAGGGGCCGAGGCCCGAGCCGGTCGCGGCCTGACCGGCGACGATGTTGGAGGAGGTCACGAACGGGTAGGTGCCGTGGTCGACGTCGAGCAGCGCGCCCTGCGCGCCCTCGAACAGGATGCGCTTGCCGGCGCGGCGCTGGGCGTCAAGCAAGGCCCAGACCGTGTCGGCATAGGGCAGCACCTGCGGCGCGATCCCGGTCAGCTGCTTCAGCAATTCGCCACCGTTGACCTCGTCGATGCCGAGGCCGCGGCGCAGCGCGTTGTGGTGGGCGAGCAGGCGCTCGATCTTGGCCTTCAGAACCGCTTCGTCCTTGAGGTCGATGACGCGGATGGCGCGCCGGCCGGCCTTGTCCTCATAGGCCGGGCCGATGCCACGCTTGGTGGTGCCGATCTTCAGCGCCGAATTCGAGGTCTCGCGGAAATGGTCGAGCTCGCGGTGCAGCGGCAGGATCAGCGTTGCATTGTCGGCGATGCGCAAGTTCTCAGGGCTGATCGCGACGCCCTGGCCGCGCAGCCGGGCGATCTCCTCGACGAGGTGCCAGGGATCGACGACGACGCCGTTGCCGATCACCGAAAGCTTGCCCGGGCGCACGATACCCGAAGGCAGTAGCGAGAGCTTGTAGACGGTGCCGTCGATGACGAGGGTATGCCCGGCATTGTGGCCGCCCTGGAAGCGCACCACCACATCGGCCTGGCTCGACAGCCAGTCGACGATCTTGCCCTTGCCCTCGTCGCCCCACTGGGCGCCGACCACGACCACGTTCGCCATGGGGATGATTCCCTCTCGCTGACTTACAGGGTCGGCGCCGCTTCCGATTGCTCGACCGGAAACACGCCGACGCAAGCGCCCGCACAAATAAAAACCCCGGCGCAAGGCCGGGGTTTCGGGTGGGTCCTTGCAAGCCCTCTTCGTCCAAGAGGATGGCAAGGTCAAGGCTGACAGCGGCAAAGCCGGAGAAAGAATTTTCCGGAACGCCGTCGATTCCGCCGCTTCCGGTTCGACGTGCTGGCAGAGGGAGCGGTGCAGCACTGCTTCGCGAACGCAGGAGAAGCAGCATGCGCAGGCTCGTCGTCACCCAGTACATCTCGCTCGATGGCGTCATCGAGGACCCGGTCGGCATGGAGAGTTCCGGCCTCGGCGACTGGACCGGGCCGTTCACGCGCGGGCCGGAAGGCGAGCGGCTGAAGCAGGAGGAGCTCGATGCCGCAGGTTCCCTGCTGCTCGGCCGCCGGACCTATGACGCCTTCGCCGCGGTCTGGCCGCATGTGACGGACAGTCCTTTCGCCGACCAGATCAACGCGCTGCCGAAGCATGTCGCCTCGACAACGCTGACCAAGGCCGATTGGCAGGGCACCTCGATCCTGGCGGGCGATGCGCTCGCCGCCATTGCGGCGCTGAAGCAAGAGGCAGGCGGTGACATCCTGGTCTATGGCAGCCGCAAGCTCGTCCATGGCCTGCAGCGCGCCGGGCTGGTCGATGCCTACAACCTGATGGTCTATCCCGTCGCGCTCGGTGCCGGCGGCCGGCTCTTCGCCGACGGTGTGCGCGGCAATCTTGTGCTCGCCGGAGCGAAGACCCTGGGCGAGGGCATTCAGTGGCTGCGCTACGAGGTCAGGCCCTGAAGGGCAGGGCAGCCTTGCGGCGATCGCGGTTGCGGCGGTGGCCGGGGAGGATTAACCCGGCGCCTTACAGAGCAGGGACAAACGCCGATGCTGCCCATCGCCATTTCGACTCTCACCATCTGCGGTATCGAGGAATTGCCGGCGCAGTGCGCGCGCAAGGTCAGCCATGTGCTGTCGCTGCTCGATCCCGATCTGCCCGAGCTGCAGTCCTTTGTCGCCTATGAAGCGCATGAGCGGACGACGCTGCGCTTTCACGACATCATTACGCCGCAGGAAGGCCGCGTGCATCCGACCGACGCCCATGTCGCCGAGATTCTCGATTTCGGCGCGAAGCTGCGGGAATCGGCGCTGAAGCGGCAGGAGGGGCACCTGCTGGTGCATTGCCATATGGGCATTTCGCGCTCGACCGCGGCGATGCTGTCGCTGATGGCGCTGGTGAACCCCGACGAAAGCGAGGACGCGCTGTTCGCCCGCCTGAGGACGATCCGGCCGCAGGCCTGGCCGAATTCGGTGATGATCGGCTTCGCCGACGCACAGTTGAAGCGCGGCGGAGAGCTTACCGCCGCTCTCGGCCGGCACTACGCCCATCAGCTCGAGATGCAGCCGCGCTATCGCCAGTGGATGGCCGATCTCGGCCGCGGTGCCGAAGTCGCGATGGCGGGCTGAACTCCCTTCCTAGCCTCTCGCTCACGGCTCCCCTGACGGCCCGTCAGTCTCCTGGAGCATGGCTGTTTTGCCGTGTTCGCAGAATGAGTTGGCGGCGTTCAGTCGTATGAGAAGGAGGGGGCGGCGACAGGCGATGGCATGAGCCATGCCTGCAAAAGAACGCCGCAGGCTGGGGAACGACAATCATGACGAAGTTCGACGATTGGCTCGGCGCGCACCACGCCGAGTTCACGGCGATCCGCCGTGACATTCACGCGCATCCCGAACTCGGGCTGGAAGAGCATCGCACGGCCAAACTCGTTGCCGACAAGCTGCGCGAATGGGGCGTCGAGGTGACTGAAAACGTCGGGCAGACAGGCGTCGTCGGCGTCATCCGCGGCAATCAGCCGGGCCAGCGCGCCATCGGCCTGCGCGCCGACATGGACTGCCTTGCCCTGGAGGAGCTGACCGGGCTGCCGCACGCCTCGAAGTTTCCCGGCCGCATGCATGCCTGCGGCCACGACGGCCACACCACCATGCTGCTCGCCGCCGGGCGCTATCTCGCCGAGAACCGGGATTTCGGCGGCACGGTCAACCTGATCTTCCAGCCGGCCGAGGAAGGCCGCGGCGGTGCCAACGCCATGCTCGCCGACGGGCTGTTCGAGCGCTTCCCCTGCGATGCGATTTACGGCCTGCACAATACGCCGGGCGTGCCCGCATCGCATTTCGGCACGGCGGTCGGCCCCTTCCTGGCGGCGGCGGATTCCTGGCGGGTGACCTTCCGCGGTGTCGGCGGCCATGGCGGCTCGCAGCCGCACCGCTCGACCGACATCACCTATGCGCAGGCGCATTTCGTACTCGGCCTGCAGGGTATCATCGGTCGCAATGTCGCACCGCTCGACACGGCCGTGATCAGCGTCGGCTTCATCCATGGCGGCGATGTCAACGCCTCGAACGTCATCCCGTCGGAGCTCGTCATCGGCGGTACGGCGCGGACCTATTCGAAGGACGTGCGCGATCTGGTCGAGCGCCGCATCGCCGAGCTGGCGTCAGCGACAGCGCAGGCCTGGGGCTGCGAGGCGGACGCCTACTACCATCGCGGCACCAGCCCGCTGGTCAACGCGGCCGAGCAGGTTCGGGTCGCGGTCGCGGCGGCCTCGACCGCGGTCGGGCCGGAGCATGTCAACGGCCAGATGCTGCGCGGCACGGGCGGCGAGGATTTCGCCGAAATGATGCTGGTCTGCCCCGGCGCCTTCATGCGCATCGGCAACGGCGTCGCGGCGGACGGGTCGTTCAAGGGCCTGCACACCCCACTCTACGATTTCAACGACGAGATCATCCCGGCCGGCGTGCGCTACTGGGTCGGCCTGGTCGAGCAGGAGCTCGGCCAGGGCTGGCAGGCGATCGCGGCGGAGTAGGGCGCCTACCGCCGCGGCTGGTCGAAGACGACCTCGCGGTCGCCGGGATACTTGATCCGGTAGGCGAGGCGGATCTCCTTCTGCGCGCCCGGTGCGAGCTCGAAGCTCCAGGCCGAGACGCCGCGCTTGTCGCCGATCTGCTTCTCGGTCGGCGGCGTGCTCTGCGACAGCAATTCGACCGTGATCGCGCTGTTCTCCGAGAAGGGTACGCGCTCGGTGACGATGAGCTTGACCGGCTGGGCGTGCAGGCTCTTCACCACAGTCTTGAACTCGCGCTGGTCGGTGCGGGTCGAGCCGAGCCAGCCGGAATCGTTCTCGCGCCGGCGCACCGGAACGCGCGTCACCTTGAGGCGGTCGTCGGCGCCGAAGCCGAGCTCGACCTTGTCGCCCGGCGCGACCTGCCCGAGGCGGCCCTTGCCGATATAGGCGCCATCGCGATGCAGGAAGACCTCGCCGGCGAGCAGCGGCGCCTCCTCATCATGGCTGAAGCTGGCCTCGAGATAGGCCTTTTCCTCGAGCTCGGGCGTGGCGCGGGCAGAGAGCTCCGGCTTGATCCTGGTCTGGGTGAGCACGACCGCCTTGCTGGAGCCGTCCTGGGGCACGCTGACGCGGCCGGGCACATTGAAACTCGCCTGATAGGCGCCGGCGCTGACGCTCGCGGTCTGGACCTCGGCCTGCTTCGGCGCAGCCGGGACCGGCACCTCCGCCATCTCGACGTCGGGAGCGGGCGCTATCGGCTGCGAGCGAAGTACCAGCCCCTGAGCCGGCAGACTGCGGGCGCGGCCGTCATAAACCACCGGCGGCTCGTAGAAGGCGATGCGCAACGGGTTGAGTTCCGGCGCGCGCGTGCCTTGCGCCGAGCGTGTGGTCGAGAGCTCGACCGCGACCTCGCTCCAGTCCTCGCCGGTGCGCTGGCGCAGTTCGGCGCGGCGGGTGAAGGCGATCTCGGCGCCGCCATTGGTGTTCCCTGTCGTCAGCCGCGCCTCGTAGACCGGCAGCCAGCTCGCGCCGGCGACGCGGTAGCTGACGGAGATGTCGGCCGCGACCGGCGCCCTGGCCTCGACGGCGATGGCGACGTCGCGCTTGGGCTGGCTGGCGCGCGGAGCCTGCGGCCTTGCCCGCTCCAGCGCGGCGATCTCGGCGTCGAGATCGGAGATGCGGTTACGCAGCGCGAGGAGTTCGCCCTGCACCTTGACCAGCGCGGTGCCGATCGCGTCGAACACCGCCGGCCAGTCGCTGACGGGCAGGACCTTGCCGCCCTCGCCCAGCTTGTCGGGGCCGACCTTGCCGAAATTCTCGATCGTGGCGCGCTTGGCTTCAGTCGCGCTGACCTCGCCGGCGAGCTTCGCCTTCTCGCCCTGAAGTGCCCGGATCTTGCCTTCGAGCACCTGGTCGAGCGCGGGGCGTGCTTCGCCCGGGACCTGGCGCACATCGACCGCGCCGATCGAGAAGGCGCCGCTGCCCTGCGCCTCGACCCGGATCGAAGCAGGATCGACGCTGGCGGGCAGGCCGCGCAGCACGATCTGCGAAGCGCCCTCCAGCAGGGACGCCTTGCCGAGACGGGTCACCACTGCACCGTCGGGGTAGACGGTGACGCGGTCGATTTTCGAGGCGAGCTCGATCTCGGCAGCGCCGGCAAGGCTCGGTGCAAAAATCAAGGCTGCTGCCAGTCCATTCTTCATCATGCTGTCCCCCGACAAATCAAGTGGCCGCGATTTGTCCGGTGGATTTCGGCGCGGCGAGGGCGGAATTGGGCCGGAAGGTGGAAGGCGCACCACAGGGTGCAGCCACCATCCATCGGTTGTAGCCGATCCTTGCCGCCACCAGCAGGGTTTTCGCAGCGTCAGGGGGTATTCACGCCATATTCCCTCTCCCCTTGGGGGAGAGGGTCAGGGTGAGGGCGCGCGCCATCGATCGCCGACCCGGCGCGACATCGTCCGAAGCTTTCAAGACCTGCGCGACCCCTCATCCGGCCCTGCAGGCCACCTTCTCCCGCAAGGGGAGAAAGGAGAAGGCGCGGCTAAGCACTCATCCCCTTAGTCCCGGCGCCTCCTGGCCGGTGCTGGCGACGTATTCGGTGTAGCCGCCGCCATAGAGATGGACGCCCTCGGGCGTCAGCTCGAGCACACGGTTGGAGAGCGCCGCCAGGAAGTGGCGGTCGTGGCTGACGAACAGCATGGTGCCCTCATATTGCGCTAGCGCCGTGATCAGCATCTCCTTGGTGGCGATATCGAGATGGTTTGTAGGCTCGTCGAGCACCAGGAAGTTCGGCGGGTCATAGAGCATCTTGGCCATGACCAGCCGGGCCTTCTCGCCGCCGGAGAGGAAGCGGCAGCGCTTCTCGACATCGTCGCCGGAGAAGCCGAAGCAGCCGGCGAGCGCGCGCAACGAGCCCTGACCAGCCTGCGGGAACGAGCCTTCGAGCGATTGGAAGATGGTGGCGTCGCCGTCGAGCAGCTCCATGGCATGCTGGGCGAAGTAGCCCATCTTGACGCTGGTTCCGACCGCGACCGAGCCGCTATCGGGCTTCGAGGTTCCAGCGATCAGCTTCAGCAGTGTCGACTTGCCGGCGCCGTTGACGCCCATCACGCACCAGCGCTCCTTGCGCCGGACCTGGAAGTCGAGCCCGTCATAGATCGTCTTGGCGCCATAGCGGACATGCACGTTCTTGAGGGTGGCGACATCCTCGCCGGAGCGCGGCGCCGGCTGGAACTCGAACTGCACGGTCTGGCGGCGCTTGGGCGGCTCGACGCGCTCGATCTTGTCGAGCTTCTTGACCCGGCTCTGCACCTGCGCCGCATGCGAGGCGCGCGCCTTGAAGCGCTCGATGAAGGCGACCTCCTTGGCGAGCATCGCCTGCTGGCGCTCGAACTGCGCCTGCTGCTGCTTTTCGGCGAGCGCGCGCTGCTGCTGGTAGAACTCGTAGTCGCCGGAATAGCTGGTCAGCGTACCGCCATCGATTTCGACGATCTTGCCGACGATGCGGTTCATGAACTCGCGATCGTGCGAGGTCATCAGAAGCGCGCCATCATAGCCCTTGAGGAAGCTTTCCAGCCAGATCAGGCTTTCGATATCGAGATGGTTGCTCGGCTCGTCGAGCAGCATGGCGTCGGGCCGCATCAGCAGGATCCGGGCGAGTGCGACGCGCATCTTCCAGCCGCCGGAGAGCGCGCCGACATCGCCCTCCATCATCTCCTGGCTGAAGCCGAGGCCGTCCAGCACCTCGCGGGCGCGCCCGTCGAGCGCATAGCCGTCGAGCTCCTCGAAGCGGCCCTGGACCTCGCCATAGCGCGTGATCAGATCCTCCATCTCGTCGGCTCGGTCGGGATCGCCCAGCGCCGCCTCGAGCTCCTTCAACTCGGCCGCGATGGCGCTGACCGGGCCGGCGCCGTCCATCACCTCGGAGACGGCGCTGCGGCCCTTCATGTCGCCGACATCCTGGCTGAAATAGCCGATGGTGGTGCCGCGATCGACGCTGACCTGGCCTTCGTCAGGCAGGTCCTCGCCGGTGATCAGCCGGAACAGCGTGGTCTTGCCGGCGCCGTTTGGGCCGACGAGGCCGACCTTCTCGCCCTTCTGCAGCGCCGCCGAGGCCTCGATGAAGATGATCTGCTGGCCGTTCTGCTTGCCGATGCTTTCGAGGCGAATCATGATGTCCGGGACGCTGAGAGACTGGAGCTCCCGCGCACTTACAGGGCTAGCGGGGTCCGTGGAAGCCCGCAGGCGGCTGGCTAGCCCTTCGCGCTGCGCGCGACTATGGCGGTGATCGTCTCGAACAGCTCCCGCTTCGCCTCGTCAGCGTCGATTTCGCCGGTCGCGGCGGCATGCGACAGCCCTTCGGCGGCGCCGAGCATGGCGCGCAAGCCCGCGGTCGCGATCGGCTGGCCCTCAGCGAAAGGCGCGAGCAGGCTGCGGCAGCGCTCCAGGAAGATCAGGTCGCAATCGCGTTTGACCGCGGCGAGCTCGGGCGAGCCGGCCAGGGCTGCGACGACGCCAGGAATCTCGCGCCCCTGGGTCAGCACGCAATCGACAAAGGAGGAGGCGATCGCCCCGGCCTTGCCGGCAAGGGTCGCCTCGCTTCCATCGATCGCGGCGTTCATGGTCGCGTACTCCCGCAAGTCGAAGTCGCGATAGAGCGCGATCAGCAATCCGCTGCGGGTGACGAAGTGGCTGTAGACCACCGGCTTGGTGACGCCGGCCCGCTCGGCGAGGCGGCCGAGCGTCAGAGCATCGGTGCCTTCCTCGCCGACGATCCGCCAGGCGGTTTCGATGAGCTGGCGCTGGCGATCCTCGCGCGTCAGGCGTTGCCGGCGCGGTCGGTCGATATCGAGGCTTGACATATCTTATGTACCAAAAGTAACTTACTAAAAGTATATAATGATCCCTGGCGGATCGCAATCACTGCAGGAGACATCCCATGCATGCCCTCGTTGTCGTCGCCCATCCCGATCCCAATTCGCTGAGCCACGCCGTGGCGCAGGCGCTCGCCAACGGCGTCTCCGGCGCCGGCCACAGCGTCGAGATCGCCGACCTCGCCAAGGAAGGCTTCGATCCGCGCTTTTCGCCGAACGATCTTGCCGTCCACCGCCGCGAGATCGTCCAGCCCGCCGACATCGCCTTCGAGCAGGCGCGGGTCGACCGGGCCCATGCGCTGGTGCTGGTCTATCCGATCTACTGGTGGTCGATGCCGGCGCTGATGAAGGGCTGGATCGACCGCGTCTTCGCCAATGGCTGGGCCTATGACGAGCTCGAGGACATGAAGACGGTCAAGAAGCTGCAGCATCTGCCGGTCCATCTCGTCGCGCTCGCCGGCGCCGACATGCGCACCTTCGCCCGCCACGGCTATTACGGCGCGATGAAGACGCAGATCGACCACGGCATCTTCGGCTATTGCGGCGCGCCGGTGGTGACCTCGGAATTCCTGGTGCCGGTGCCGGAGATGTCCGAGCACCTCGCCACGGCGCGGGCGCTCGGCGGCAAGGTGTTCGGGGCGGCGGCGAACAGGACCGCCGAAGCGGCGTGAGCCTGTGCATTTGCTCGTCATGATCGGCTTGTCCCGACCATCCACGTCTTTGCTTGGCTAGTCGAACGTCGTGTTCAAGACGTGGATGCTCGCCACAAGGGCGAGCATGACGGAGTTACGCCCGTCCGCGCACGCTCGCCTGCGGCTTCACCCGTATCTCCAGGAAGTTGCGCAGCTCCGTCACGCGCTTGACCGGATCGAGAACCTCCTCGTCGAGGCCATGGGCCCAGGCGAGATCGCGGCGGGCGGGATCGGCGTCGAGCGCATCGAGATCGGCGAGCCAGGCTGCCGTATCGGCCTCGTCCCTGCGGAAGCCGCGCTCGATCAGGATCTTGCTGTGCCGCCGCAGGATCGTCGCGACGAGGCGCAGCGAGAATTCCGGGTGGTACTGCACGCCCCAGAAGCTGCCGCCGTCCTGGCGGAACTCGGCCGCCTGGATCGGGCTCATCGCGTTCGAGGCGAGGATGGTGGCGTCGGTAGGCGGGGCGACGATGCTGTCGAAATGGATCGCCGGCGCGTCGAAGGCGGCGGGCCGGCCGGCGAGCAGCGGATGCCTGGCGCCGACCTCGTTGACGGCGATGCGGCGGGCAAAGCCGATCTCGAGGCCGCTCGGATTGAGCGCCACCGTCCCGCCGGCGGCGACGGCGCCGATCTGGATGCCCCAGCACGAGCCGAAGCAGGGCGTGCCGCTCTTGTAGATCGCCCGCATCAGCTCGATCTGCCGCGTCACCGCTGGCTCCGGGCTGTGGATATGCAGTGAGGAGCCGGTCAGGGCGATGCCGTCATAGGAGGAAAGGCCGGTGCCGTCGGGCAGGTTGGCGCCCTCGTCGGCCGGCAGGCAGATATCCGTGATCAGCGAGGGCTCGATCCGGCGCAGCTCGGCGGCATAGGCCTCCGACGGGGTCGCGCCGGCGTCGCGGATATACTCCTCGCGCCCTTCGCGCTTGTAGCCGTCGACGACGAGGACGCGGAGCGGCTTGCGGCTGAACACGTTCATGATCTTCCTCGGCACGTTTGCGTGCGGCGACGGTCTGCTTTGCGCCTCCTCTCATAGGAGAAGCGCTGCGTGCAAGGCTATGCAAGCGCTCCGCAGACATGAGGATCATGCATCTTGCAGCCGGCCGCCTCCCTTCCGCAGCGAATCTGGGCCAACGCCTATCTGCTGCTGACGCTGACCACGCTGATGTGGGCCGGCAATGCCGTGGCCAGCCGGCTCGCTGTCGGCGAGATCGCGCCGATGACGCTGACCGCGCTGCGCTGGGTCCTGGTCTGCGCGGTGATGCCCTACATGTTCCGGCAGGGCCTGCGCGAGCACTGGCCGGCGCTGAAGGCGAACTGGCTCAAGGTGATCCTGCTCGGCGCCTTCGGCTTCACCGCCTTCAACACGCTGATGTACATCGCGGCCTATTCGACCACGGCGATCAACATCGGCATTCTGCAGGGCTCGATCCCGGTCTTCGTGCTGGTGGGCGCCTTCTTCGCCTTCCGCACGCCGATCGGCGGCCTGCAGGCACTCGGGGTCGCCGTCACCATCGTCGGCGTGCTGGTCACGGCGAGCCGCGGCGACTGGCACATCCTCGCGCAGCTCAGCTTCGTGCCGGGTGATCTCTGGATGATCATCGCCTGCGTGTTCTATGCCGGCTACACGGTCGGCATCCGCACGCGCCCGCCGATGCCCGGGCTGATCTTCTTCACGGCGATGGCGATCGTCGCCTGCCTGGTCTCGCTGCCGCTGCTCGGCGTCGAGATCGCGACCGGCAAGGCCTTCTGGCCGACGCTGAAGGGCTGGCTGATCCTGATCTATGTGGTGATCGGCCCCTCGATCCTGTCGCAGCTCTTCTTCATGCGGGCGATCGAGCTGATCGGCCCCGGCCGTGCCGGCGTCTTCGTCAACCTCGTGCCGGTGTTCGCGCCATTGCTCGCCGTCGCGATCCTCGGCGAGCAGATCGCGCTCTATCACGGCTTCGCGCTGGCGCTGGTGCTGGGCGGCATCTGGATCGCCGAACGCAAGCGTTGAAGCCGCGCCCGCGGTCTTCCTGTAATTGATCCATGTCAAAGCAGTCCGGCGCCATCCCGCTAACTTTGCGGCAGCGCCGGGCTGGACAACTTGTGAGTGAGGACTAGGCTCCTTTGACAAGCTCCAATCTGGCTGACGGCGATATGTGATCGCCGACGCCGACGAGAATGGAGGGCGGCGATGGGGACTGACACCACCGGCACCGGCGGGGTGCACCCGGTGCAGCCAACCAGAAGGGCCGAGATCCTGGCCTTTCTGACGCTTGCGGTCCTGATCTGGCCGATCGTCGCTGTCGGGATCGTCGGCGGCTACGGCTTCCTCGTCTGGATGTCGCAGCTGATCCTCGGACCGCCCGGACCTCCCGGATCGCCGCACTGAGGTCCCGCCATGCTGACAGGCAAGCGCGAGATCGACCGCCGCAAATTCCTCACCGGCGACATCCTGCCCGAGCGCGACGCCACGTCCGCTCGCCCGCAGCGCTTCTTCCACATCTCCAGCGCGGTCGTCACGGCCCGCCCCGAGCACTGCGCCGACATCGCGCGCCTGATCGCCGCCATGCCGGACACCGAGGTGCGCGCGGTCGAAGGCAGCAAGATCGTGGTGGTGATGGAGGGCGAGAACAGCGGCGAGATCGGCAGCCGGCTCACCACCATGGCGCTGATGGACGGTGTGTTCTCGGCCAACATGGTGTTCGAGCAGATCGAACCCTTCGACGACACAGGAGATGACAGATGAGCCTGTCCCGTCGCGAGTTGCTCAAGGCCCAGGCGGCAGGGATCGCCGCGCTGGCCGCCAATGTCAGCAGCGAAGCCGTGGCGCAGCCCGTCGCCGGTGGCGTCGACGCGCTGAAGATCTCCTGGTCGAAGGCGCCCTGCCGCTTCTGCGGCACCGGCTGCGGCGTCATGGTCGGCGTCAAGGAGGGCCGGGTCATCGCCACCCATGGCGACATGAAGGCCGAGGTCAATCGCGGCCTCAACTGCGTCAAGGGCTATTTCCTCTCCAAGATCATGTATGGCAACGACCGGCTGACGCAGCCGCTGCTGCGCAAGAAGAACGGCGCCTACGCCAAGGATGGCGAGTTCACGCCGGTGTCGTGGGCCGAGGCCTTCGACACCATGGCGGCTCAGGCCAAGCGCGTGCTGAAGGAGAAGGGGCCGACCGCGCTCGGCATGTTCGGCTCTGGCCAGTGGACGATCTTCGAGGGCTATGCCGCGACCAAATTGATGCGGGCCGGCTTCCGCTCGAACAATCTCGACCCCAACGCCCGCCACTGCATGGCCTCGGCGGCCTATGCCTTCATGCGCACCTTCGGCATGGACGAGCCGATGGGCTGCTATGACGATTTCGAGCATGCCGATGCGTTCGTGCTCTGGGGCTCGAACATGGCGGAGATGCACCCGATCCTGTGGACCAGGGTGACGGATCGCCGCCTCGGCCACCCGCATGTCAAGGTCGCGGTGCTCTCGACCTTCACCCATCGCAGCTCCGACCTCGCCGACATCCCGATCGTGTTCAAGCCGGGCACGGACCTGGCGATCCTCAACTACATCGCCAACCACATCATCACGACCGGGCGGGTGAACAAGGACTTCGTCGACAAGCACACCACCTTCGTGAAGGGCGCGACCGAGATCGGCTACGGCCTCAGGCCCGACGATCCGCGCGAGGTCAAGGCGAAGAAGGCGGCCGATCCCGCTGCGACGACGCCGATCGACTTCGAGGCCTTCGCCGCCTTCGTGAAGGACTACACGCTGGAGAAGGTCTCGGCGCTGACCGGTGTCGAGCCCGGCTTCCTGCAGCAGCTCGCCGAGCTCTATGCCGATCCCAAGCGCAAGGTCACCTCGTTCTGGACGATGGGCTTCAACCAGCATGTGCGCGGCGTCTGGGCCAACCAGATGGTCTACAACCTGCATTTGCTGACCGGTAAGATCTCCGAGCCCGGCAACAGCCCGTTCTCGCTGACTGGGCAGCCCTCGGCCTGCGGCACGGCGCGCGAGGTCGGCACCTTCGCCCATCGCCTGCCGGCCGACATGACGGTGACCAATCCCGAGCATCGCAAGCATGCCGAGGAGATCTGGCGCGTCCCGCACGGGATCATCCCGGAGAAGCCGGGCTACCACGCCGTCGAGCAGGACCGGATGCTCAAGGACGGCAAGCTCAATTTCTACTGGATCCAGGTCAACAACAACCTGCAGGCCTCGCCGAACAACAGCAACGAGGCCTATCCGGGCTATCGCAACCCCGACAATTTCATCGTCGTCTCCGACGCCTATCCGACGGTGACCGCGATGGCGGCCGACCTGATCCTGCCCGCGGCGATGTGGGTCGAGAAGGAGGGCGCCTACGGCAATGCCGAGCGGCGCACCCATGTCTGGCACCAGCTCGTCAACGCGCCGGGCGAGGCGCGCTCCGATCTCTGGCAATTGATGGAGTTCTCGAAGCGCTTCACCACCGATGAGGTCTGGCCGGCGGAGATCCTGAACGCCAATCCGAACTACAAGGGCAAGACCCTGTTCGACGTGCTCTACCGCAACGGCACTGTCGACAGGTTCGACATCTCCGAGATCGATCCCGGCTATGAGAACCGGGAGGCGAAGGCCTTCGGTTTCTATGTGCAGAAGGGGTTGTTCGAGGAATATGCCGCCTTCGGTCGTGGCCATGGCCATGATCTTGCGCCCTACGACACCTATCATCAGGTGCGCGGGCTGCGTTGGCCGGTGGTCGACGGCAAGGAGACGCTCTGGCGCTATCGCGAGGGGCTCGATCCCTATGTGAAGCCCGGCAAGGGCGTCGAGTTCTACGGCAACAAGGACGGCAAGGCGCGGATCATCGCCGTGCCTTACGAGCCGCCGGCAGAGATGCCGGACAGCGAGTACGATGTCTGGCTGGTCACCGGCCGCGTGCTCGAGCACTGGCATTCCGGCTCGATGACCATGCGCGTGCCGGAGCTCTACAAAGCCTTCCCGGGCGCGCGCTGCTTCATGCATCCGGAGGACGCCCGCAGCCGCGGGCTGAATCAGGGTGCCGAAGTCCGGATCATCTCCCGGCGCGGCGAGATGCGCACCCGCGTCGAGACGCGCGGGCGCAACCGCATGCCGCCGGGCGTGGTCTTCGTCCCGTGGTTCGATGCGAGCCAGCTGATCAACAAGACGACGTTGGATGCCACCGATCCGATCTCCAAACAGACGGATTTCAAGAAATGCGCGGTCAAGATCCTGCCGGTCACCGCCTGATGCGCGCGCCGACCGTTCTTAAGGCCGCGCTCGCGGCCTGCCTCGTCCTCGCCTTCGGCGCCGCCTTTTCGCAGGACGGCGCGCCGGTGAAGACCGTGCCGCGGCTGACCGGCACGCCGCAACCCATGGAGCTGGAGCGGGTGCCGGCGCTCGGCCGGCCGATCGTCGACGACGTCAGGCGTATGCGCAACTACCCGGAGCAGCCGCCGGTGATCCCGCATGCGATCGACGGCTACCAGCTCACCCTCAACACCAATCGCTGCATGGACTGCCACAAGCGCGAGTTCACCGAAGGCTCGGGCGCGCCGATGATCAGCGTCACCCATTTCCAGGATCGCGACGGGCAGGTGCTCTCCGACGTGACGCCGCGGCGCTATTTCTGCACCGCCTGCCATGTCCAGCAGACTGATGTGCCGCCGCTCGTGCCCAATCTCTTTCAGGATGCCCAAGATGTCGGCCGTAAACCGTAGCGGGGCGCGGTGATGGGCAAGCTCAAGGCGCTCTTCTGGCGGCTCTGGGGGATGGTGGTCGCCTTCTGGCGCATCATCAGCCGGCCGAGCGCTTATCTGCCGCTCGGCTTCCTGACGCTCGGCGGCTTCGTCTGCGGCGTGATCTTCTGGGGCGGCTTCAACACGGCGCTGGAGATCACCAATACCGAGAAGTTCTGTACCTCCTGTCACGAGATGCGCGACAACGTCTATCAGGAGCTGCAGTCGACGGTGCACTTCTCCAACCGCTCGGGCGTGCGCGCGACCTGCCCGGACTGCCATGTGCCGCATAACTGGACCGACAAGATCGCCCGCAAGATGCAGGCGTCAAAGGAGGTCTGGGGCAAGATCTTCGGCACGATCTCGACGCGCGAGAAGTTCCTCGACATGCGCCTCGAGCTCGCCAAGCACGAATGGTCGCGGCTGAAGGCGAACGACTCGCTCGAATGCCGCAACTGCCATTCATCCGTGGCGATGGACTTCACCAAACAGACGCGCCGCGCCGCCGATATTCACAGCCGCTATCTAGTCACGAAGGAAAAGACCTGCATCGACTGCCACAAGGGCATCGCCCATCTGCTGCCGAACATGACCGGGATCGAGCCCGGCTGGAAGGAGGCGCCGGAGCTGCAGGGCAAGGGCGCCTCCTGGCACGGGCCGGAGCGGGCCTTGAGCGCCTATCTCGCCGGGCTCGAAAGCCAGCCGAAATAGTCGTGGGTAGCGGCGGCAGCGGGTAGGGCGGCATGCTGTTGCGCCGCCTGCGGGTCAGCGCGCCGGGCTGACCTTCCGTATCGTACGGCGAGCGGCTGCAGGTTTCTTCGCAGTCGTCTGTTTCGTCGCAGCCTCGGCGGCTGCCGTCTGTGCGTCAGCTGCCTCCTTGGCGAGGCGCAGCGCGCGCAGCCTGGCCGTCTTCTCGGCGACGGCCTGCTGTTCGGCACGGACGGCTTCGAGCGCGCTCTCCGCCTCCTGTCGCCGCTGCTCGGTCTTGGCGAAGTTGCGTTCCGCGCGAAGCTTGGCCTGTTCGGCGGTGAGCCCTTTGGTCGACATGGCAGCGGCTCCTCTGGTCAGGGTCAGGATGCAGCGACCGCCGGACGCGGGGGCCGGACCGGACGCGGCTTCGGCTTGGGAGCGGGGAGCAGACCTTCGCGCTGCGCCTGCTTGCGGGCGAGCTTGCGGGCGCGGCGGATGGCGTCGGCCTTCTCGCGAACGCGCCTCTCCGAGGGCTTCTCATAAGCCGAGCGCCGCTTCATCTCGCGAAACACGCCTTCGCGCTGCATCTTCTTCTTCAGGACGCGCAACGCCTGCTCGACATTGTTGTCGCGGACGAGAACCTGCATTCGGGCTTCCTTCTTGAAAACGTCTGTTCGAAACAAAAAAGGGCCGGGCTGATCCCGACCCTTCCTCAGCTATCCGGCCTGGAGTGGGTCTGGCGCCGGTACATCCGCGGTCGCCTGTCCCTGATCTCTCGCTGGACAGCGTGTCAGCTTACTCGGCGCGCAGATTATCGGCCGACATCTTGCCAGAACGCTTGTCCTGGACGAGCTCGTACGAGATCTTCTGACCGTCGCGGAGATCGCGCAGGCCAGCACGCTCGACGGCGCTGATGTGGACGAAGACGTCCTGGCCGCCATCATCCGGCTGGATGAAGCCGAAACCCTTGGTGCCGTTGAACCATTTTACGGTGCCGTTGGCCATGGCCATGCTCCCTTGTCGCAAGTGATCGTTCACGCATGGCGACCGCACATGCGTGTTTCGATGAGGAGAATGTCGTCAGCAAAGCGCACAAAGGCGCGGGCCAATTCGTTCGGCCTAGATCGAGTGCTACAAATGGGGGCTTGTCCCCGATTTGTCAATGCAACTTTCCCGTGCGTAGGTGGCGGCTTTGGTCCGGGCCGCCGCCCGGCTGACGGTTACCGCAGGCTCTCCACCGCCAGCCGCGCCACCGCTTGATGGGCTGCCTCGCGCTCCTTTTCTCCCACCTGCGCGCCGGCGAGATAGACCGCGATGGCAAAGCGGCGGCCGTCAGGCAGGGTGACGATGCCGATATCATTGGTGGCGTGGTTGAGCCCGTCAGCGCTCGGTCCGAGGCCCGTCTTGTGGGCGAAGCGCGCCCCGGCCGGCAGGCCGGCCTTGATCCGGTTCGGGCCCGTTTTGGCCTCCAGCATGATCTTGTCGAGCAGCGCGGCATGGGCGGGATCGCGCAGCCACGTGCCCTTGGCGAGGCCTTCGAGGAAGGCGATCGAGGCGTCGGGCGAGGCGGCGTCGCGCTTGTCGGTCAGCGTCGCCTGAAGACGCTTCTTGCGCTCGGCCGCGGGGATCGCGCTGATCGCGGCGTAGAACTTGGCGGTGTCGATCTGCCGGTCCCAGCCATAGCCGGGCAGGCCCAGGATCTCCGGCTGGAAGACGCGCTCATAGCGGTCGACCGAGATGCCGGTGACGCCGCCGTCCTTCAGCAGCGCGGTCAGCGCCTGCGGCCCGCCGATCAGGCGCAACAGAAGGTCGGCGGCGGTGTTGTCGCTCTCGGCAGTGGAGCGCGTCAGCAGTTCGCGCAGTGGATACTCGTTGCGCTCGCCCTTGAAGGCTTTGGCGAGCGGGCTGTGATAGAGCGAGAGATCGTTGCGGGTGACGGTGATCTTCTGGTCGAGCTTGAACTTGCCGGCCTCGACCGCTTGCAGCACGCCGATGGCGAGCGGCAGCTTGAAGACGCTCTGTAGCGGGAAGGGCTCGCTGCCGCGATGCGACCAGCTCCTGCGATCCTTGAAGTCGATCAAACCGACGCCGAGGCGGCCTTTCGTGCTCTGCTCGATCGTCTTGATGCCGGCATCGAGCTTGCCCTTGTCCCAGTCGGCGAAGGCAGGAGAGGCGGCGAGGACAGCAAGAGCGGCGGAGCAGGCATAGGCGAAGGTTTGGGCGAAGGCGCGGCGGGTCGACATCAAAAAATCCCCTGTGGCGGGCGGCCACAGGGGAGCGAGATTGCGGCGCCGTTTGGGCGTGATCCCGGCATGATCTTGCGAATGCAAAGTTGTAGTTAAATGCAACCCATGATACGCATTTCTGGCGTCAACAACTAAAAAATCGATCCTGCATTCGGCCTTCGCTTCGACCCGGCGGCCGTCGACACCGCATCCTGGGGGGCGCGAGGTGGAGACGCTTGCCTTTATTCGACAGACGATAAGGAATGATCCGCGCCTGCGTGTGGCTGCCGGCGTGGCGCTGACCGAGACGCTGCGCCGGAACAAGGCCGATCCCGGCCGGACCGCAAAGGTCCTGAATGGTGACGAGGATCGCGCGCTGCAGCTCAAGGCGGCCGGCGATCGCGACCGGACGCTGCGCATCCATGCCAGCGAATTCCTGTACGACCTCGGCGATCCGCAGGTCTCGCGGCAGGCGGTCGGCCTCGCATCAACCGCCGAGGACGAGAATGCCCGCTACAACTGGCTGCTGGCTGCCCAGGGCGGTTGGCGCAAGCTCAGCCCGCGCAGAAGCAGGAGGCGGGGCCCGATCTGGCCCGGGCCCGGGACGCCTCCGCTCCCCAGACATTGAAGCTGTTCGAAAAATCTGAACCAGCCGACCGCGGGCTACGCGGCGCATATGGAGGGAGAAGCCGTGTACAAGGTCAGAAATCACAAGCTGGCGGTCGGTGCCAGCAATGTCGAATTCGTCAAGTCGCCCAATACCGGTGGCGCGCTCGCGGCGAAGTTCCTCGTCATCCACTACACCGCAAGCGGCCCGTCCTTCGATACGGCGGCTTACTTCGCCAAGCCCGCGGCGGAGGTCTCGGCCCATCTGGTGGTGCGCCGGGACGGCTCGATCGTCCAATGCGTGCCATTCGACGTCGTCGGCTGGCATGCCGGCAAGAGCAGCTGGATCGACAAGGCCGGCCAGAGCTTTAACGGCCTCAACCAGCATTCGATTGGCATCGAGGTCGAGAACTGGGGCCCGCTACGGCGTACCGGCGCCGGCTGGATCTCGTGGACCAATGCTGGGGTCGATGCCGGAAAGGTCATCGAGGCACGTCACAAATACGGCACCCCCGATGGCGGCTGGGAGACCTTCACCGAAGCGCAGATCGAGACGACGCTCGAGGCTGCGCGCGCGATCTGCGCTGCCTATGGCATCGAGGAGATCATTGGCCACGACGACATCTCGCCCGGCCGCAAATCGGATCCAGGCCCGGCGTGGAACATGAACTCCTTCCGCGCCAAGGTGTTCGGGAGAGCGGCAGGCGGAGTCGCGACATTGATCGTGCGCTCGCCCTCAGGCCTCAACATCCGCTCGGGCCCCGGCATGGAGCATCCGGCGCTGCGGCCCAAGCCGTTACCCGACGGGACGGTGGTGATCGCCCACGAGGCCGATGGGCAATGGCGTTTCGTCTCGGTGCTCAATGCTGCCGGCCAGCCCGATTTCTCGGGCTGGGTCCATGCCGGCTTCCTCTACGAAAGCTGAAGGCGGCTGAAGCAGCCCGCCGCCCTCACCGGCGGCGGGCCCTGCACCTTCAGAACTTCAGCCGGCGCGCCCGCTTGACCATCGGGATCTCGTGGATCTTCGCCAGCAGTTCGTCCGAGACCGGCTCGTCGACGGCGACATAGCAGATCGCGTCGCCGCCCGGCTTGTCGCGGCCGAGATTGAAGGTCGCGACATTGACGCCGGCATCGCCGAGCAGCGAGCCGAAGGCGCCGATGAAGCCCGGCTTGTCGGCATTGCGGACATAGAGCATGTGCGGCGCGAACTCGGCATCGACCTGGATGTCGCGGATCTCGATGATGCGCGGCTTGCCGTCATGGAAGACCGTGCCCGAGGCATGGCGCGGCATGTCCTCGGCCTCGACGACGATGCGGATGACGCTTTCCAGGTTGCCGGCGACCTCGCGGGTCAATTCCTCGACGACGATACCCTTCTCCTTGGCGACCATGGCCGAGTTGACCATGTTGATCTCGGGCAGGAAGGGCCGCAGCACGCCGGTGATCGCCGCTGCCGAGATCGCCTTGAGATTGAGGCTCGCGACCGCGCCTTCGTACTCGATGCGGATGCCCTTGACCGGCGCTTCGGTGAGCTGGCCGAGGAAGGAGCCGAGCTTCTCGGCGAGGTCGACGAACGGCTTGATCCGCGGCGCCTCTTCCGCCGAGATCGACGGGAAGTTCACCGCATTGGTGATCGCGCCCTTCAGGAGATAGTCGCTCATCTGCTCGGCGACCTGCAGGGCGACGTTCTCCTGCGCCTCATTGGTGCTCGCGCCGAGATGCGGCGTGCAGACGACGTTGTCGAGGCCGAACAGCGGGTTCTGCTCCGCCGGCTCAGCTGAGAACACGTCGAAGGCGGCGCCAGCGACATGCCCGGACTTGATGAGCTCCGCCAGAGCGGCCTCATCCACCAGGCCGCCGCGGGCGCAGTTGACGATGCGCACGCCCTTCTTGGTACGGCTAAGGTTCTCGGCCGAGAGGATGTTCTTGGTCTTCTCGGTCATCGGCACGTGCAGGGTGATGAAGTCGGCGCGCTTCAGAAGCTCGTCCAGCTCCACTTTTTCAACACCCAGCTGCACCGCCCGCTCCGGCGAGAGATAGGGGTCGAAGGCGATGACGCGCATCCTGAGGCCGATGGCGCGCTCGGCGACGATCGAGCCGATATTGCCGCAGCCGATCAGGCCGAGCGTCTTGGCCGTGATCTCGACGCCCATGAAGCGGTTCTTTTCCCACTTTCCGGCCTGGGTGGAGAGATCAGCAGACGGGATCTGCCGGGCGAGCGCGAACATCATCGCAATCGCATGCTCGGCGGTGGTGATCGAGTTGCCGAAGGGCGTGTTCATCACGATCACGCCGCGCGCGGTCGCGGCCGGGATCTCGACATTGTCGACGCCGATGCCGGCGCGGCCGATCACCTTCAGCTTGGTCGCGGCTTCCAGCAGCTTGGCGGTGGCCTTGGTCGCCGAGCGGATGGCGAGGCCGTCATAGTCGCCGATCACGGCGGCGAGCTTGTCCTTGTCCTTGCCGAGATTGGGATCGAAGGTCACGTCGATGCCGCGATCCCGAAAGATCTGCACGGCGGCGGGGGAAAGGGCGTCGGAAATCAGGACTTTGGGTGCGGACATGGGATGGAACTCCGCTGTCATTCCGGGGCCGAGCGCAGCGAGGAGCCCGGAACCCAGAAACGCAGGTGAATCAGGAAATGGCGGAACGGGCGCGGCCAGCGAGGCCACGCATCGGTTCTGGGTTCCGGGCTCGCGGGCTCTCGCCCGCGCCCCGGAATGACGGCGGCGCTTACGCCGCCTTCTTCAACCCCGCCTTCGCCTCGGCAAACGCATACGCAATCCACGGCATCAGCGCCTTGAGGTCGCGCGACTGCACGGTCGCGCCGCACCAGATGCGCAGGCCGGGAGGGGCGTCGCGGTAATGGCCGAGATCGTAGCCGGCGCCGGCCTTCTCGATGATCGAGACGACCTGCTTGGCGAACGCCGCCTGGGCCTCGGCCGAGAGCGCCGTCACGGCCGGGTCGGTGAACTTGAGGCAGACCGAGGTGTTCGAGCGCGTCTTCGGCTTGACCGCGAGGAAGTCGATCCAGTCGTTCTCGCGCACGAACTTGGCGATGACGCGGGCATTGCCGTCGGCGCGCTTCACCAGCCCGTCGAGCCCGCCGACCTTCTTGGCCCAGTGAAGCGCATCGAGATAATCCTCGACCGCGAGCATGGACGGGGTGTTGATCGTCTCGCCGGCAAAAATGCCCTCGGAGAGCTTGCCGCCCGAGGTCATGCGGAAGATTTTCGGCAGCGGCCAGGCCGGCTTGTAGGTCAAGAGGCGCTCGACCGCGCGGGGCGAGAGCACGATCATGCCATGCGCGGCCTCGCCGCCGAGCACCTTCTGCCAGGAGAAGGTGACGACATCGAGCTTGGGCCAATCGAGCTTCTGGGCGAAGGCGGCCGAGGTCGCGTCGCAGATCGTCAGCCCCTCGCGGTCCTCGGCGATCCAGCTGGCGTCGACGACGCGCACGCCCGAGGTGGTGCCGTTCCAGGTGAAGACGACGTCGCGGTTCTTGCTGTCGACCTTCTTCAGGTTCGGCAGTTCGCCATAGGGGGCGGTGAAGGTGCGCACATCCGCCAGCTTGAGCTGCTTGGCGACATCGGTGACCCAGCCCTCGCCAAAGCTCTCCCAGGCGACCATGTCGACGCCACGGGCGCCCAACAGCGACCACATCGCCATCTCGACAGCGCCGGTGTCGGAGGCCGGCACGATGCCGATGCGGTAATCGGCCGGGACCTGCAGCACCTCGCGCGTCAGGTCGATCGCAGCTTTCAGCTTGTCCTTGCCGATCTTGGCGCGGTGCGAGCGGCCGAGCGCCGCGTCACTGAGGGCTTTGAGGGTCCAGCCGGGGCGCTTGGCGCAGGGGCCGGACGAGAAATGCGGCACGCGCGGACGCGCGGCCGGAATCGTATTCGCCATCGATGTTCTCCATCCTTGCAGATGGGCGCGCCTCGGTGGGGAGGCGTGTCCCGTCGATGGGCGTAGGATGGCGGGGTAGGGGAGTCAAGGTGGCGGGTATGCTCGAAGCTCGCCGACCGCTTTTGAACCCGAACATCCCCATTTAGGAGAGGTTTGGAGTATCAATAATCATGAGCAACTTTGAAATTATCCAAAAGTCTTGCGGCTCGTTCTTGGAGGAGAGATTGGGGAGAAGCGGCCAATTTTTCGATGCGCGAGCGCGCATTGTCGTAATCAAGGAACGGTTCTATGTTTCTTCTGCTAAGTGTCCGATATTTGCCCTCGGACGAGCTGACCGTGCCCGTCATATTCTCAAGCACGTGCACCAGCCCCTCATCATCGGCGGAGGCGGCCTGAACAAGTGCACTAACAGATTCTTCGCCTCCGCTCTGGTGCCAAGCGAATAAGGAGCTCAACGGATTGGGTAGAGCTGCGAAGTCATTAAATGTCATATTGCTGTAGCGAGCTAACATTGCCTGAGCAACAACATCTAAGTCGGCATCAGAGAGAATCCACTCACTTGGAGAAGCGCGGCGATCACCGTATCTTCCATGAGCGAAAATTTCGTGGCGAAGTATATTCGTAAGCCATCCTAACGCTTTTCCGCTGCTAAATGCTTCTTGGAGCAGCTTTGCCGATTTATCTGAACCCACTGTCGAAATTAATACCTTAACGCAGCGTTGCCCTTCTCTCCAAATAGCCGGGGTGCCGAAGTCGTCGTCGCCGGTAATCCGGCCAGCTTCATCCATTATATCGGCTAATGAGAGGAAAATACGTTCCGCTTGTTCAGGCGAAAGAGTTTCTGCGCGTTGCCGTAGCCTATCGAGCATCACATCGGCTTTACTTCCGACGGATGGGTCTTTAATATTCGCCCATTCGACCAGTAGATTTGAGACATTTTCTTTCGATTGACTTGCTGATCTTAACAGGAGTTCATATTCATCTGCTTTTGGTGCATGCTGCGGTTGAGCCAACGCGAAGTAGAGTCGATAGTGGTCCGGGCTTGCCAGTCGTTTCCCACGTATTGCTTGTTCACGATCAGAAGGTTCTTGCCGGTGGTATATCGGGGGCTCTTTCTCATCATCATTCAGCGAGAGTCCTCTAATTCCAGGCAGGTGCTCTGCTAATTCAAATTCATATTGCTCAAAATTCATTTTATCAGCTGCAAGTATTATTTTAAGTTCTTCAAAAGATTGTTTCCTATCCTCGATGCTGACAGACGCGCGCCATGTTGAGGTGGCGGCGGAGTTTCCGGTATATGATTCTATCCAACGATAAAGCCTGTGATTTCCAATTCTGATTAACTGAAGCCAAACGAGATCTGATAGTTCAATTTCATCAGAAAGCGCTGGTATCATGAGTCCAAGAGAGTTTAGTGCGAGCGTTACTGCCCTCGGTGTGGTCAATCGGCGTCCGCCTTCGCTAGCAATTACGCTAATGAGGCGCTGATTTTCTTCCTGATCATCAGTAGTCGCAAATCTCCCCAATTCCTGCTCGAACCAGCGCCGGAGTTGAAACGGTTCTGGTATTGGGACAGCGACGGTAACTTGAACAATTTTTTCTAGAAAGGCGTGGCCATTTTCGATCTGAATGCCAGCTTGGATGCTTTGCGCGAGAACATCGCTATCATAGCAAAGGAGATAAATCACATTTCGAAAATCGGCGACGGAGCGTACTAATCGAAGTAATTCAATAACTTCTTTCGGCTCAAGTCGGTCAACGTCGTCGATAGTGACTACGATACGACGCGGCAATGTTGCTAAGCCCTCGTCAATTTCACGCTTTAGTTGGACTAATGAGGGTCCTGTGGCCTTATTTTTAAATGCAGCAGCGATGGTCTTAAAAATTTTCCCAGTGGATGACGCTCCGGGGATGGTTTCGATTATGGAGCCAAGCGTTTCCGCCTTGGCCGCATAATCCCTTATCCTGGAGAGTATCTCTTCCCGCTCTCGTTTATCTTTCCGGCCGGATGTTCCAGATTCAAGCTCGATCTTCTCTATCTCATTAGCAAGTTGTGCAAACAACGAGGCCAAAAGTGAATCGCGGTCGCCGATCAGCCATGGCTTAAACTCAACTACGACCGGCTTTTTCTCCGGTGTTAGGGCTTCAAAAGCTCGAGCTGTCAGATTCAGTAAACTTGATTTACCAGAGCCCCATCGACCTTCGACTCCAACAACTAATCCATCAGCTGACGCTTGATGGATTAGTGCAAAGGCTAAGCGCTTTGCCAACTCCCCAAATCCGAGCCGATCACCCTCAACATCTTGAAGCGGCCGATCGCCCGAGATGGGGTGATAGCTGGACTGTGGGCCGCTCGTATTGGTGGCCATCTTGACGGGCTCCCTCTCCCCGCGGTTCAGCGAACTCCGCTTAGCGCCATTCATGCAACCTGCAGTACTCGGCTTGGGGAAAGAAGAGAATTCAGGATGGAATTCACGGAATCCTGTTGTGATCCGAAAGACAGCTGATCACCTTGGCCGATCGCACCAGGCGGTGGTGCGCACAAGGGAGTAGGATGTGGGTAAATTTCTTCTCCGAGGGGAAAAGAAGGCAACTTATCCCCGCCCTCCGCACTCACCGTATAATCACCCGCATCCCATCCCCGAGGGGCGGCCGACCGGAGGCACGCTGATCGGCGGGGTGGGTGCGGCGCCTGCGGGCGAGGGTTGCGCCTCGCTCCCGGGAGGCTTCGGGAACCGACCTGGAGGCAATACGACCTCTGCGCGAGGAGCTCGCTAGACCGCGCCGGCTCAGGCCGGCGTGACAGAAGCGCGGCCCGGAGCTTTCAAATCGCCGCCTGGCGGAGCGCCACGGGGCGTGCGGATGGGGATCCATCCGCGCCGCTTCCTGGCTCAATGGAAGCGGATCACCAAACGCGCCTCGCGGCGCTCCGCTGCCCCTCACATGCACGACGCCCGCAGGGTGAGCCTGCGGGCGGGGACGACGCTTGGGCGTGTCTTCCTTCTCCCCTCGGGGGAGAAGGTGGCAGCGCGAAGCGCTGACGGATGAGGGAAGTCCAGCACGACGCTCGACGCCTCACCCGGTCGTCCCGCCCTCATCCCCTGCCGGACCTTCTCCCCCGAGGGGAGAAGGAGGCTACTTGGAGGACACCCCATGCCCCGCAATCCCGACCATAGCGGCGCGACGAAAGAAGAGTTCGAGCGCTTCCAGCGCGAGCGGCCGATCATGCTGCGCCAGATCGCGACGATCTGGGAGCTTTGGCGGATGTGCGGCCGCAAGGACTGCCGGCGGGCAAAAGCCTGCGTCGGGCCGAATGGCGACCAATGCGGCGGCGACTTCATCTCGACCGCGCTCTCCGAGGAGCAGCGCGCGACCTTTCGCGAGGCGGTTCGCCTGCGCGTCCAGGGCGTCGACGCCGGGACGGCCTGGAAGGAGGCGGAACGGAAGATCGCCGTCCACAAGGCGCAGATCGAGGCGATTCCGCTGCGGGGTGGGAGGTAGGTGAAGGAGAGGGCGGTAGAGCCCCTTTTCCGTCATGGTCGCCCTTGTGGCGACTATCCACGTCTTCACCCGGCTCCGACCGGGTGCCCGGAGGCCATTCCTGACCCGCGCGCCTGCTGTTGGTGCCGCAAGACGTGGATGGTCGGGACGAGCCCGACCATGACGGAAGAGGGAGACCCCGCGCCTTGTCTGGCCTTGCTGCTATAAGCTCGGCTCAGACACGATTCACCGAAAGCCCGATGCCATGGCCAGAAAAACCCCCGAACAGCTCACCAAGGAATTCGAGGGCCGCAAGGCCAAGGGGCTGGCCAAGGGCGGCGCGGCCTATTGGCCGAACGTGCTCGCCAATGCCGTGCTGAAGCTCGTGGCCGCAGGGACCGAGCCCAGCGTTGAGGCGCTGGCCGAGCGCATCGCGCAGGATGGGCAGGTGACGGACCCGGCGGTCAAGGCCGGGGCCGAGGAAGCGCTGGCGCGGCTGAAGCAGGCGGCGGCAAGGGCGGCGGAGTAGGGGTTCTTCCTTCTCCCCTCGGGGGAGAAGGTGGCAGCGCGAAGCGCTGACGGATGAGGGAAGGATGGTTCACCCGGTCGAGGCGCCCTCATCCCCCTGCCGGGACCTTCTCCCCCGAGGGGAGAAGGGTGCTGTCTCTCACTCCCCCATCGCGATCAGGCTCGCGTTTCCGCCGGCCGCCGCGGTGTTGATCGTCACCGTCTGCTCGGTGGCGAAGCGGGGCAGGTAGTTTGGGCCGCCGGCCTTGGGGCCGGTGCCCGACAGGCCGTGGCCGCCGAAGGGCTGCACGCCGACGACCGCGCCGATCATGTTGCGGTTGACATAGATGTTGCCGGTCGAGAGCCGGTCGACGACCAGCTCGACCGTCGTCTCGATGCGTGAATGCAGGCCGAAGGTCAGGCCGTAGCCGGTCGCCTCGATCTCGGCGAGCACCTTGTCGAGCTGGCCAGCCTTCCAGCGCACGACATGCAGCACCGGGCCGAAATGCTCGGCGGTCAGATCCGCGACCTTGTCGAGTTTGATGATGTGCGGGGCGACGAAAGTGCCGGGCAGAGCCGGCGTCTTGCCCGCATAAGTCACGCGGCCGGCGGAGCGCATCGCGGCGATATGGGCGTCGAGCCGCTCCTTGGCGGCGGCGTCGATCACCGGGCCGACATGGGTCTCGATCGCGCGCGGGTCGCCGAGGGTGAGCTCGCTGGCGGCGCCCTCGATCATCTCGACCATCTTGTCGGCGACGTCCTCCTGCACGACGAGCAGGCGCAAAGCCGAGCAGCGCTGGCCGGCCGAGCGGAAGGCGGAGAGCACGACGTCGTCGGCGACCTGCTCGGCCAGAGCGGTGGCGTCGACGATCATGGCGTTGAGGCCGCCGGTCTCGGCGATCAGCGGGACGATCGGGCCGTCCTTGGCGGCGAGCGCCCGGTTGATGGCGCGGGCGGTCGCGGTCGAGCCGGTGAAGGCGACGCCGGCGACGTCCTTGTGTGCGACCAGCGCCGCGCCGAGCTTGCCGTCGCCGGGAGCGAAGTGCAGCGCGGTCTTGGGAATACCGGCCTCGTGGAGGAGGCGCACGGCGAGCGCGGCGATCAGCGGGGTCTGCGGCGCCGGCTTGGCGACGACGCTGTTGCCGGCGACGAGCGCCGCGGCGACCTGGCCGATGAAGATCGCGAGCGGGAAGTTCCAGGGCGCGATGCAGACGAACGGGCCGCGGCCACGCAGGATCAGGCGGTTGTCCTCGCCGGTCGGGCCGGGAAGGGCGGTCGGCACGGCGAATTTGGCTTCGGCCGCGGCGGCGTAATAGCGCAGGAAGTCGACGGCCTCGCGGAGTTCCGCGATGGCGTCGTCCAGCGTCTTGCCGGCCTCGGACTGGAGCAGCGCCAGGATCGGGCCGCGGCGCGCTTCCATCAGGTCGGCGGCCTGGCGCAAAGAGGCGGCGCGGTTGCGGGCCGGCGTCGCGTTCCAGGCGTGGAAGCCGGCCTTGGCCGCGGCCATCGCCTTCTCGGCGCTGGCGGCATCACCCTCGGTGACGCGGCCGACCGGCTTGCCGTCGATCGGCGAGAGCACGTCGCGGGCGGTGCCGGTGCCGGGCTTGCCGTCGATCAGCGGCACGGCCCCGGGCACGGGCTTGGCGGCGGCGGCGTGGATCTCGGTGAGCAGGGTCTCCAGGCTCTGCGCGTCGCCGAGCTCGACGCCGGCGGAGTTGCGGCGGGATGGGCCGAAGAGCTCGGCCGGCAGCGGGATGCGGCGGTGGCGCGCGGCGCTGGTTGAGCCGATCAGGTCGGCCGGCGGCACCAGAAGCTGCGCTACGGGTACGTCGGGATCGCCGGAGACCGCGACGAAGGAGGAGTTGGCGCCGTTCTCGAGCAGCCGGCGGACGAGATAGGCGAGCAGGTCCTGATGGCCGCCGACCGGCGCGTAGGTGCGGCAGGCGAAACCGGAATCCGACTGCAGCAGGCGCTCATAGAGCGCCTCGCCCATGCCATGCAGGCGCTGGAACTCGAAATTCTCGGCGTTGCCGGCCATCTCGGCGACGGTCGCGACGGTCAGCGCATTATGGGTGGCGAACTGGGGGATGATGCGCGGGCGCAAGGCGAGCAGCTGCTTGGCGCAGGCCTCGTAGTTGAGGTCGGTCATCGCCTTGCGGGTGAAGACCGGATAGTCGGGCAGGCCGCGCTCCTGGGCGCGCTTCAGCTCGGTGTCCCAATAGGCGCCCTTGACCAGGCGGACCATCAGCCGGCGGTCATAGGTCTGCGCGAGGGCGGCGATGTGGTCGATCACCGCGCTGGCGCGCTTCTGATAGGCCTGGATGGCGAGGCCGAAACCGTCCCAGCCGGCGAGCGAGGCGTCGGCCATCACCGCGGCGATGACGTCGAGCGAGAGCTCGAGCCGGTCGGCCTCCTCGGCGTCGACGGTGAAGTTGAGGTCGTATGTCTTGGCCTGGCGAGCGAGCTCGATCACCTTTGGCGTCAGTTCGGCGAGCACGCGCTCGCGATTGGTCGCCTCATAGCGCGGATGCAGGGCCGAGAGCTTGACCGAGATGCCCGGACGGTTCGGCAGGCGATCGTTGCCGGCGGAGCGGCCGATGGCGTCGATCGCATCGGCGTATGACGCGTAGTAGCGGTCGGCGTCTCCTTGCGTGCGGGCGCCCTCGCCGAGCATGTCGAAGGAATAGCGGTAGAGCTTGCCCGAGCCGGAGCGGGCGCGCTTCAGCGCCTCCTCGATCGTCTGGCCGAGGACGAAATGGTTGCCCATGACACGCATGGCCTGGCGCGTCGCGGTGCGCACGGCCGGGAGGCCGAGGCGCTTGGAGAGGTTGCCGATGATGCTGGTCGGGGTCTCGCCCGGCTGGATGATGCGGGCGGTGATGCCGAGGGCCCAGGACGAGGCCGAGATCAGGAAGGCGTCGGACTTGGATTCGTGATGGGCGAAGTCGCCCTGGCCGAGCTTGTCCTCGATCAGCCGGTCGGCGGTAGCGGCGTCGGGCACGCGCAGCAATGCCTCGGCCAGCACCATCAGCGCCAGGCCTTCCTTGGTCGAGAGCGAATACTCGCGCAGCAATTCCTCGATGCCGCCGAGGCCGACCTTGCGGGTGCGGATCGCGTCGACCAGCGATGTCGCGCGGGCGTCGACCCGGGCCTTGGCGACTGGGTCGCGGCGCCCGCCGGAGAGCAGGCGACCGGCGATCGCGGCATCGTCCTCGGCATAGGGCGCGTGGAAGACGGGCGCGGTGTCGACGGCAGGTCGCGGGGCGGGGGCGGCCATGGAAAGGGCTCCGGATCTCGGCGGCGGGATGATCTGCAGAATCATCGCAAGCGAGCTGGATATCAATGGAGATTTCAGCGATTATGTAGCGAATAATCCTGTGGGATTTTGATATGGTAGAGAATGCTGCGGCTCTAGATCGAACCGACCGGCGCCTGCTCGCCTTGCTCCAGAACGATGGCCGCGCGGCCGGTGTCGAGCTGGCGGAGAAGGTCGGGCTGTCGCCGACCGCGACGGGCGAGCGGCTGAAGCGGCTGGCGCGCGAGGGCTACATCACCGGCTATCGCGCCACGCTCGATCCGGTGAAGCTCGGCCTGCATCTCCTGGTCTTCGTCGAAGTTTATCTCGACAAGACGACGCCCGACGCTTTCGAGCGCTTCGCCGCGGCGGTGAAGCGGGCTCCCGAGGTGCTGGAATGCCATATGGTCGCCGGCGGCTTCGACTATCTGGTCAAGACCCGCGTCGCCGACATGAACGCCTATCGCCGTTTCCTCGGCGAGGTGCTGCTGGCGCTGCCGGCGGTGCGCGAGACTCGGACCTATGCGGTGATGGAAGAGGTCAAGACGGACGGGGCCCTGCCGTTGTGACACCCGCGGCTCTGCCGCAGAAAAACGTAACCATTTCCGCGAATTCGCCGCGATCTCGCCCTCTTGGCGCTTGACCTGCCGGTTAGGGAGGTTCTTGGTTGCGTTGCGTCTCTGCGCTGTTCGTCGAGCACCGCCTGGAGGCGCTTTCGCCCGTATCGGCTGTGGTCGTTCCGGAGCTTGCCATGTCCGCTGCCATGCCCCCGCTTGACGCGCCGCTGTCCCGGCGCGGGTTCGGGCGCATTCTCGCCGGAGGCGCGCTGGTCGCGTCGGCGGGATTTGTTCGAGCCGCTGCAGCCGCGACGCCGCTCAAGTTCACGCTCGACTGGCGCTTCGAGGGGCCAGCGGCGCTATTCCTGACCGCCCTGGAGAAGGGGTATTTCCGCGACGAAGGACTGGACGTCACGATCGAGCCCGGCACGGGCTCGCGCGAGGCCGTGCCGCGGATCGCGACCGGCGGCTTCGATGCCGGCTTTGGCGACGTTAACTCGCTGATCCGCTTCCGCGACGAGAATCCGAACGTCGATCTCAAGGCGGTGATGACGGTCTATGACCGGCCGCCCTTCGCGATCGTCGGGCGCAAGAGCCGCGGGATCAGTACTGATCCCCGGAGTCTCGAAGGCAAGAAGCTCGGCGCGCCCGCCGCGGACGGGGCCTTCGCGCAATGGCCGGTGTTCAAGAAGGTCAACGGCATCGACGATGCCAAGATCAAGCTGGAGAATATCGGTTTCACGGTTCGCGAGCCGATGCTGGCTTCCGGTGAGCTCGACGCGATCTTCGGCTTCGCCCACACCTCGGTCGTCAACATGAAGGCGCGGGGCGTACCGGCCGACGACATCGTCACGCTGCTGATGGCCGACCACGGTGTCGAATTATACGGCAATGCCGTCATCGTCTCGCCGAAGCTGCTGGCCGAGAAGCCGCAGGCCGTGCGCGGCCTGTTGCGGGCGATCACCCGCAGCGTTCGGGATGTGGTCGCCGATCCGCGGGCGGCGATCGCCGCCGTGCTCCAGCGCAATGAGGGCGCCCGGCCCGAGATCGAGCTGGAGCGCCTGACGATGGCGCTCGACCACTATGTGATGACGCCCAATGTCAAGGCAAACGGGTTCGGCGGCATCGACAGGACGCGCTGGCAGAAGGCGCTTGACCAGATCGCGCTGACTTTCCCGTTCAAGGACAAGGCGAAGGCCGGCAATGCCTTCGCCGAGGGCTTCCTGCCGGCGGAGGCCGAGCGGGCATTCTGAACGGCTCGCCGGTTTACTTTAGGCCAAGGTGACAGCGGCTTTGGGCTTCGCCTATCGTGCGCCGCTTCGTGAGAGCATGAGCCGATCGGCGCGTGCTCAATCTGTCATTTGGGCCTGCCGCATGCTCCCCGACATCCGTGACTATGAGCGCCTGCGCGCAGCCTTTCGCTGGCAGGTTCCCGAGCGCTACAACATCGGCGTCGATTGCTGCGACCGTTGGGCAGCGGTCGATCCGGGAAAGGTCGCGATCCTGGAAATCCAGCCGGACTGGTCGGTGGTGCCGGTCAGCTATGGCGAGCTGCGCGCGCAGTCGAACCGTCTTGCGAATGCGCTGCGCCGGCGTGGCGTCGGGGAAGGCGACAGGGTCGCGATCCTGCTTCCACAGGGACGCCTGGTGCCGATCGCGCATATGGCAGCCTACAAGCTCGGCGCCATTGCCGTGCCGCTGGCGGCTCTGTTCGGCGCGGATGCGTTGTCCTATCGCCTGCGCGATTGCGGGGCGAAGGCTCTGGTGACCAATTCTGCCGGTCTCGCCAAGCTCGGCCAGATCGAGGAGCCGCTGCCGGAGCTGGACGTGGTGATTTCGGCCGATGGGTCGGAAGGGCGGGCCGAGGGGCTGGATCGTCTGCTCGAAGCCGAGAGCGACGATTTCACGCCGGTCGACAGCGGCCCGGACGACCCGGCGCTGATGATCTACACCTCCGGCACCACCGGCAACGCCAAGGGCGCGCTGCACGGGCACCGGGTGATGCTCGGGCATCTGCCCGGCGTGGAGATGCCGCATGAATTCCTGCCGCAGCCGGGCGATCTGATCTGGACGCCGGCGGACTGGGCCTGGGCCGGCGGGCTCCTCAACAACCTCCTGCCGGCGCTGCATCACGGCGTGCCGATCGTGGCGCGGCCGACGGCGAAATTCGATCCCGACGAGGCGTTCCGGCTGATGGCGGATCTCGGGGTGCGCAACTGCTTCATCCCGCCGACGGCGCTACGCATGCTGCGGGCGGTGGAGAACCCGCGCGGGCGCTATGACCTCAAGCTGCGCACGGTCGCCTCGGGCGGCGAGTCGCTCGGCGCCGAGACTCTGGCCTGGGGGCGCGAGGCGCTCGGCCTCACCATCAACGAGTTCTATGGCCAGACCGAATGCAACCTCGTGCTCGCCTCCTGCGCCGCGATCGGCGTGGTCAAGCCGGGCTTCATCGGCAAGGCGGTGCCGGGCCATGACGTTGCGGTGATCCGGCCCGATGGCAGCATCTGCGAGCCGGAGGAGGAGGGGCAGATCGCGGTGCGCCGGCCCGACCCGGTGATGTTCCTGCATTACTGGCGCAAGCCGGAGGCCACCGAGGCCAAGTTCATCGGCGACTGGATGACGACGGGCGACCAGGGCTCGCAGGATGCGCAGGGTTATATCCGCTTCGTCGGCCGCGACGACGATGTCATCACCTCGTCGGGCTATCGCATCGGCCCGAGCGAGATCGAGGATTGCCTGCTGCGCCATCCGGCGGTGGCGCTCGCGGCGGTGGTCGGCAAACCCGACGCGCTGAGGACGGAGATCGTCAAGGCCTTCATCGTGCCGAAGGCGGGCTACACGCCGTCGAACGAGCTGGTCGCGGAGATCCAGGGCTTCGTGCGCGAGCGGCTGGCGGCGCATGAATACCCGCGTGAGATCGAATTCCGCCAGGAATTGCCGATGACCACCACCGGCAAGATCATCAGGCGGCTGCTGCGCGACGCCGGATGACGAGTGGCGCGCGGCGCGCGGCCGCCGCCGTGACGGTGAGCCGGGCGCTGCCGAGACGCTGCGCTGCCGTGACGACATGCGGGCCGGGCACTTCACCGACGATCTCACGCTGGCGGCTGCGCCGGCCGAACCAGGTGACGAGTTGGGCCAGCGGGGCGAAGCTGGCGAAGCGGTCGTCCTCGACGCCGGAATAGAGCCAGAGGCGCGAGCCCTTGCCGATGAAAATTGCGCCGGCGACCGGCTTGTCGTCGATGCTCAGCAGGCCGACCCGGCAGCGATGGCTACGGGCGAGATTGCGGGTCATGGCGCGCAGGAAGGCACTTTCACGGATGTCCTGAAGCGCGGCGGCGCCGGCACGTGCCAGCGAGCCCGAAGCTTCGAGCGCCAGATGGAGTTCGATCATGTCGCGCAGCTCCTGGCGCGAGCTCGACTCGGCGAAGGTGAGCTTGCCATGGCGTGACAGGCCGTGGCGGAGGGCGGGCAGAGCTGGAAGGCCCGGGGTGATTGCGGGCGCCGCTATCGGCTCGACCGAGACGCCGTGGCCCGTATATTCGGCTACCTGCAAGGCATGGCGCAGGAATGGTCCGTCCAGATCGAGGCGATGCAGCTGCAGGTTCTGCGTATTGGCGAGACCCCAGCGACCGGGGGCGTGGAGCAGGGCGGCGATGACGCGCTCCGCCTGATCCCGGTCGACCAGTGGTGTCGCGATGCCGAGGCGAGGGTTGTTCCAGCCGATCAGCTCGTCATGACCGAGCAGACGGCGCTGGAGCCGCGCCGGGACGAGGCCGAGCAGACGCCGGGACGGGGCTGTGCCGCTCCAGACCAGCAGTACGGGCGTGTTGCGGAAGTCGACGAGATGCTGGGCGGCAGGGAGGGCGAAGTCGGGCTCGAAAAACGGGTTCGGTTCGAGCGCGCGGGCGGCGAGATCGCGCCATTCTGCCTCGATGGCCGCGCAGGCGGCGAGCGCGCGACGCTCGATCGACAGTCCGGCTGGGCCGGTGAGCACGGCACGCTGCTTTGGCGCCATCTGGCTTGGCGCAGCCTGGGACGCGAGGTTCGGCATGGCGCAGCCCTTCCGCGGTTCGCCCCGCTTCGGTGCGCTTCCGTGCCGGATCGGCACGTGGGCGCGGAGCGGGGCAGGGGTCTGCGCATGACGAACCAAGAAGCGGGCCGGCGCGCCTCTCAGGCGTGATGGTGGTGATGAGCCTCGGCCTGAGCGGGAGCGGGCCGGCCGAGGAAGGCCGACCAGAGCCGGGCGACGGTCTCCTCCTCCAGGTCCTTGACGATCAGGACGAGGCGAGAGCGCCGGTCGGCGTCGGGCCAGGCCGGCAGCAGCACCGGCGGATGCAGGATCTGCTGGACGGCATGGACGAGCAGCGGCCCGTCGGGATGCTCGGCGAGTGCGACCAGCCCCTTCAAGCGCAACAGCCTGGCACCATGGGTCGAGCGCAGCAGGGTCCAGAACAGATCGAAGGTCGCCTCGCGGATCGGCGCCTCTGCCGTCAGCGTGAAGGCGCGGATGCTGGCGTCGTGACGGTTGACGTCGTGGTGATGATGGTTGTGGCTGCCGTGATGATGATGATGGCTGTGCGCCACGCCATGATCGCGGTGATGGTCGTGATCATGGTGATGATCGTCCAGGGCTTCGGCCGCGAGCCAGCGCCGCAACTCGTCCGGGCGCTCGGCGATGTCGTAGAGGCCGGCGCCGACGATGGCCTGGGCGGGAGCGTCAGGGGGCAGGATGGCGATGCCGGGATTGAGCTCGCCGAGCCGCTTGCGCAGCGCGGCAACGGCATCCGCGTCGGTGGCGATGTCGGTCTTGGCTAGCACCAGCCGGTCGGCGGCGACAGCCTGCCGGAGCGCCTCGGGATGGGCGTCGAGCGTCGCCATGCCATTGACCGCGTCGACCAGCGTGACGACGCCGTCGAGCTTGAAGCGCATGGCGAGATAGGGGTGGTTGATAAGGACGTTGAGGACCGGCGCGGGATCGGCGAGACCGGTGGTCTCGATCACCAGCCGCCGGAACGGTGCGACGCGGCCATTGTCGAGCCGGCGCAGCAGGTCCTCGAGCGTGACGATCAGGTCGTCGCGGATGGTGCAGCACAGGCAGCCCGAGGCGAGCAGGATCATGCCGTCCTCGATGCCCTCGACGAAGAGGTGGTCGAGGCCGATCTCACCGAACTCGTTGACCAGCACGACGGTGTTGGCGAGGGCCGGGTCCTTGAGCAGGCGGTTGAGCAGCGTGGTCTTGCCGGCGCCAAGGAAACCGGTCAGCAGCGTCAGCGGGATCGGCTCGGGACGGACGGGCTGCTCGGACATCGGCGGTCAGGTTCCTGGCACGGCCACCGCCGGCAATCGGCGGGCTCGCTTTTGTTCCAATATTACATTGGCGATGATCGCGGCGATGACAAGGGCTCCGCCGGCATATTGCAGCGAGCCGACCCGTTCGCCGAGGAAGACCGCGGCGATCGCGACGGCGAAGACCGGCTCGGCGCAGAAGGCGAGGGCAGCCGGGCCAGGCGCGACACGGGCGAGCGCCAGCACTTGCAGCAGGAAGCCGATCAGATAGCCGCCGATCGTGATCGCGACCGCGATTGGCGCGAGCACCAGGGCCGACGGCGGCTGGAACAGGCCAGTGAGGGCGAGGATTGCGAGCGTCACCGGAAGGATGACGAGATGCGACCAGAACAGCTTCGGCAAGGTCCCGGTGTCGCCGCAACGCGCCGCCGAGAAGAACTGCACCGCGGCCAGGACACTCGCGGCGAGCGCGAGCGCGAGCCCACGCGGGTCGAGCCCATGCCAGTCGGGCCCGACGACCATGGCGACGCCGAGAAAGGCGAGGAGCGCGATCACGACCCGGTCGAGGCTGAAGCGGGCCGGGGTGAAGAGCGGCTCGGCGAGCACGATCAGAATGGGGAAGGTATAGAAGACCACGGCTGCCACCGTGATCGGCAGGAAGGCGACCGAGGAGAGATAGGCGCAGGCGGTGAGCGCGGTGCTGACGCCGAAGAGGGCGAGCGCCGGCCAGCGATGGCGCGGCACGGCGAGGCTGGCGCGCCAGATAAGGGCGGCGCCGGCGACGAGCGCCAGCATCAGGAAGACACGGTAGAAGACGATCAGCGGGCCGCTCAGCCCGGCCTGGCTGGCGAGCTGGGCGCTGACGATGTTGGTACCGAAGGCGGCGGCGGAGGCGAGCGCTAGCACGAGGCCTTGCTGGACCGAGGAGGCACTGCGCTCCTGCACGTTGCAGCCCTCGGCCGGTGTCTTGAAATCAGGCGTCGGGCTTGGCCGCAGTCGGCTTCGCGCCCGGCCGGGCCGGCGGCTTGGCGAGCGGCTTGGCCTGCGCCTGGCTGGGCTTGGCCTTGGCCGGGTCAGCCTTTTCCTGCTTCGGCTTGGTCAGCAGCGGCTTGGCGGCGGGCTTGTTCGCCGCCTTGATGCCGGCAGCAGCGCCGGGGCGCAGGCTCGCGGGCGTCGCGGCGCCAGGCTGGATCGCGCCCTGCAAGCGCATCGGGCCGGAGCCGAGCGCGGCCGCGGCGGGGCGCTCCTCAGGTGTCGGCGCAACCGGCGCGAAGGCGGAGGAAGAGGGCGGGATCGCGCCGTTGCCGGAGAAGGTGCGGCTGCCGGCGACGAGCCCGGCCGCGACCGGCGCACCGGGCTGGATCGTCTCGCGCGCGATCTGGGTATCAGGCCTGGCCACGGCGTTGGCGGCGAGCGGTGCTGAAGCCGAGCCGGGCGAGCGGCCGAAGGAAACCGGGAACGGCTCGAATTTGGCGCGCGGGCCGAGCGTGATGCGGCCTGAAGGCGAGCGCGTCAGCACCGAGCCGGAGGCGCCGCCTTGCGGCACGGCCACGGCGAAGCGATCCGAGGTGCCCTCGGCATTGCCGCCGACGCCGCTGTTCGTCGAGATGAAGCTGATCGGCCCCGCCGAGTCGACATCGTCGCCGAGCGCATGGCCGCCGCGGCGGACGCTGTCGCAGATGCTGTAGGCGCGCCCGCCATTGCCGGATGGCATGCTGGCGATGTTGCCGCCAAAGCCGCCCCACTTGCCGAAGCCGTCATCGAGCAATTGCGCCGCCTTGACGGTACGTTCCGCCCCGGAATTGGCGCCAAGGACGACGGCGATCAGGGTGCGCCCATTGCGCGTCGCAGTGGTGACGACGTTGAAGCCGGAAGCACAGACGAAGCCGGTCTTCATGCCGCTGATGCCGTAATAACGGCCGACGAGGCCGTTGGTGTTGTTGAGCACCTGCTTGCCGAGCTGGACCGCGCCGGTGTTCCAGTAGTCGGAGTAGCGGCCGAACTCGCTCATCAGCGCCATGGCGAGCACGGCGAGGTCGCGGGCACTGCTCTGCTGGTCGGGATGATGCCAGCCATTCGGATTGACGAAATGGGTATCGTTCATGCCGAGCCGCCGGGCCTCGGCATTCATCATCGAGACGAAGGTCTCGACGTCGCCGCCGACACCCTCGGCGATGACATAGGCGATGTCGTTGGCCGACTTCACCATCATGATGCGCATGGCGTTGTCGAGTGTGATCTCCTGGCCGGCCTTGATGTAGACCTTGACCCGCGGCTGGCTGGCGGCCCGCTTCGAGGCCGGGATCGCAGTCTCCAGTCCGATCTTGCCCTCACGCATGGCCTTGAGTGCGAGGTAGAGCGTCATCATCTTGGTAGTGGAGGCCGGATGCCAGGCTTGCGTCGGGTTCTCGCTCGACAGCACGGCGCCGCTAGAGGCGTCGACGACCACGCTTGTGCCGGCCTCAGCCGGAACGGCGACAGCGAGGAGCGAGGCGAGCGTGGCGCCGGCGGCGAGGCGAAACGAGATCATCGTCTGAGGTCTGAACCTGTCTTGGCGGGGGTCGAGGGCTTCAACGCGACGCTTGAGGCATTTTCGAGACGGCGGGCGACAATCCTGCCTCGCTCATGACGCATACCTACCCCTCATCGGGCGATTTGCCTAGCGCTGCGTGGTGGTTCAAAGCATCGGCGGCGGTTTTTCTCCGGGATCTCGGCGCGTGAGCTTCACCCTTCTGTGGATACCGGTGACGCTGGCCGCCTCGCTGCTGCAGACCGCGCGCAATCTGACCCAGCGCTCGCTGACCGAGGTGATCGGCGTCGTCGGCGCGACGCAGGTGCGCTTCCTGTTCGGCTTGCCCTTCGCGCTGCTTTTCCTCGTCCTCGTCTGTGTTGCCAGCGACAGGCTGCCGCCGGCGCCGGATCTGCGCTCCTTCGGCTTTGCCGTGTTCGGCGCGTTGACCCAGATCCTCGCCACGGCGCTGATGCTGGCGGCGATGCGCGAGCGCTCCTTCGCGGTGACGACCGCCTATACCAAGACGGAGCCGGTGCAGGTCGCGCTCTTCGGCTCGGTGCTGCTCGGCGATGCGCTGGGCTGGGCGAAGTTCGCGGCGATCGTCGTGGCGACTGCCGGCGTCGTGCTGATGTCGTGGCGGCCGGGCGACAAGCTCAGCGCGGCGGGCATGCGTCCGGCGGCGCTCGGGATCGGCGCCGGCGCGGCCTTCGCGCTCTCGGCGATCGGTTTTCGCGGCTCGATCCAGGCGCTGCCGGAAGGCCATTTCCTGATGCGGGCGACCACGATCCTCGCGCTTGGCCTTGCTTTGCAGACGCTGATCCTGACGCTCTACATGCTCGCCGCCAATCGCAAGGCTCTGGTACTGAGCCTGCGCAACTGGCGCCGCTCGCTGACGGCCGGCTTCCTCGGCGCCGCCGCCTCGCAATGCTGGTTCCTCGGCTTCTCGCTGACGACGGCCGCCAATGTGCGCACGCTGGCGCTGGTCGAGGTGCCGCTGGCCCAGATCGCCTCGCGCCGGATCTTCTCGGAAGGCACGAGCTGGCGCGAGCTTGCCGGCATGGCGCTGATCGTCGCCGGCGTCGGGTTCCTGCTCGTCCTGTCCGTCGGGTAGGGCAGGGCCGCGAGCTGCGCGCTTGACACCCGGCGCGTTCATTGGCCTTTCCTCGCACGGGAGGAGTGCGCGCTTGCCGGCTTGCGATCGCGCCTTCGCGGGAGCAGATACTGTGTATCTGCACATTAGCGAGGAGAAGGCCATGAGCGCTGCAATCGTCGGCTGGGCCCACACGCCCTTCGGCAAGCAGGATACCGAGACGGTCGAGAGCCTGATCGTGCGCGTCGCCACCGACGCGCTGGTCGATGCCGGCATCACCGCCGACCAGGTCGACGAGATCGTGCTCGGCCATTTCAACGCCGGCTTCTCGGCCCAGGACTTCACCGCCTCGCTCGTGCTGCAGGCCGACCCGGCGCTGCGCTTCAAGCCGGCGACGCGCGTCGAGAACGCCTGCGCCACCGGCTCGGCCGCGGTGCACCAAGGCGTGCGCGCCATCAAGGCCGGCGCCGCCAAGGTGGTGCTGGTCGTCGGCGTCGAGCAGATGACCACGACACCCGGGCCGGAGATCGGCAAGAACCTGCTGAAGGCTTCCTATCTCGCGCAGGAGAGCGACGTGCAGGGCGGCTTCGCCGGCGTCTTCGGCAAGATCGCCTCGTCCTATTTCCAGCGCCATGGCGACCAGTCCGACGCGCTCGCCATGATCGCGGCGAAGAATCACAAGAACGGTGTCGAGAACCCCTACGCCCAGATGCGCAAGGATCTCGGCTACGCCTTCTGCCGCGAGGAGAGCGAGAAGAACCCCTACGTCGCCGGCCCGCTGAAGCGGACCGACTGCTCGCTGGTCTCGGACGGCGCGGCTGCGCTCGTGCTGGCAGACGAAGAGACCGCCAAGACCCTGCGCCGCGCCGTCGGCTTCCGCGGCATGGCCCATGTCCAGGACTTCCTGCCGCTGTCGCGCCGCGACATCCTGAAGTTCGAGGGTGGCGCGCGCGCCTGGCAGCAGGCGCTGGCCGCTGCAGGCGTCGCGCTCGAGGATCTCTCCTTCGTCGAGACGCATGACTGCTTCACCATCGCCGAGCTGATCGAATACGAGGCGATGGGCCTGACCAAGGAGGGCGACGGCGCCCGCGCGATCAAGGAAGGCTGGGTCCAGAAGGACGGCAAGCTGCCGGTCAATGTCTCCGGTGGCCTCAAGGCCAAGGGCCATCCGATCGGCGCGACCGGCGTCTCCATGCATGTACTCAGCGCCATGCAGCTCGTTGGCGAGGCGCCGGAGGGCATGCAGGTGAAGGATGCGCGCCTCGGCGGCATCTTCAACATGGGCGGCGCTGCGGTCGCGAACTACGTCTCGGTGCTCGAGCGGGTGAAGTGAAACAAGAGGCCGCCGTCGAACCTGCGTCGGCGGCCATCTTCGTACTGGCCGGAGGGGCGGCGTGATCATCTTCCTCGCGCTGCTGCCCGCCTATGTGCTGTCGATCTTCTACCGCTCCTTCCTGAGCGTGATCGCCGGGCCGGTGATGGGCGACCTCAGCATCGGGCCGGCCGAGTTCGGCCTGCTCGGGGCCGCCTGGTTCATCGCCTTCGCGCTGGCGCAGTTCCCGGTCGGCTGGGCGCTCGACCGGATCGGGCCGCGCCGGACGGTGGCGGTGACCATGGCGATCGGCAGCGTCGGCGCCTTCCTGTTCGCACAGGCCGGCAACGCCAACATCGCCACGCTGGCGATGGCGCTGGTCGGCATCGGCTGCTCGCCGATCTTCATGTCGTCGCTCTATCTGTTCGCCCGGACTGAAGCGCCGGCGCGCTTCGGCCTGTTGACCTCGATCTTCATCGGCCTCGGCTCGCTCGGCAATCTGGTCGGGGCGGCGCCGCTCGCCCTGGCGGCGCAGGCCTATGGCTGGCGCCCGACCATGCTCGCCTTCGCCGTGGCGTTCCTGCTCGCGACCGTGCTCGCCGGAGTGCTGGTGCGCGACCCACCGCCGGTCACCGACGCTTCGGGCAAGCATGAAGGGCTGCTGCAGGGACTCAAGAGCATCGCCGCGATCGGGCCGCTCTGGCTGCTCGCGCCGATCACCCTCGTCGGCTACGCGATCATCGCGACGGCGCGGGGCCTGTGGATCGCGCCTTACATGACGCAGGTTCATGGGCTCGATGGCATCGCCGCCGGCCATGCGACGCTGGGCATGGCGACGACGATGATCGTCGGTGCCTTCGCCTATGGCGCACTGCAGAAGCGGGCCGGCCGCAGCAAGGCGCTGGTCGCCTGGGGAACGGTCGCGACCGGGATCGGCTTTGGCCTGCTCGCACTCTTAGGCGAACGCTCCATGATAGGGGCGGCAGCCCTGTTCGCGCTCGTCGGGGCGACGGGTTTCACCTATGCGATCCTGATGGCGCATGCGCGCGAGTTCTTCCCGGCGCATCTGGTCGGGCGCGGCATGACCTTCATCAATTTCCTGTTCATTGCCGGAGCCGGGCTGATCCAGTGGGGCTCCGGCTGGTTCGTCGCGGCGCAGCGGGCCGCGGGGCAGGGCGCGGCGCTCGCCTACGCCAACATGCATTGGGGCTTCGCTGCGCTGCTGCTGGCCTCGACCGCGATCTATCTGGCGACGCCGGAGCGGAAGGCCGCCTGAGGCTCAGGCCTCGCCGGGTGCCCGCGCCGCAATCGCCAGTGCGTGCACACCGCTGGCGAGCTCCTCGGACAGCGCCGCATTGACCAGGCGATGGCGTTCGAGCCGGCTCTTGCCAGCGAAGGCCAGCGCGATGATCTCGACGCGGAAATGCGTCTCGCCGCCCTCGCGCCAGCCGGCATGGCCGTGATGCTGGTGCGATTCGTCGATCACCCTGAGATGCTCAGGGGTGAGCTGCGCGGTGAGCTTGCCGGCGATCCGGTCGGCCATGGTCGGCATGCGGGTTTCTCTCGTGTTGCTTGCTCGGCTTCCAGGGCAGTCTCATAATCCCTGTCGGGCGGGGTGGAAACGCGTCTTTCGGTCGGAGGCGGTGATGATGGCGATCTGGCGCAGGTTCGCTCTGGCGCTTTGCGTCGCCGCAATGCCCGCGCTGGCGCAGGATGAAGGGCGCGTCGCCGACTACAAGCAGAGCGAGGCGGTGCTGGCCCGCTACAAGCCGGTGCCGATACCACTCGCGACACCGGCGCTGACGCGTGGCACGCCCGGGCTGACGACGCAGGCCGAGCTCGAAGCCTTCCTCGCCGATCTCGCCGCCAAGGCGTCCGCTCGGGTGGCGCTCGGTTCGCTCGGCACATCGCAGCAGGGGCGCGACCTGCCTTATCTGATCTTCTCGAAGGAGGGGCTGAAGGATCCTTCGGCGCTGAAGGCTTTGGGCAGGCCGGTCGTCTGGTTCGTCGGCCAGCAGCATGGCAACGAGCCGGCCGGGGCAGAGGCGATGCTGGCGCTGGCGCATGACCTGGCGATCGGCGATCTTGGTACCGTGCTCGACAAGCTCGTGGTGGTGATCGTGCCGCGCAGCAATCCCGACGGGGCGACAGCCGACAAGCGGCCCGGCGCCAGCGGCTTCGACCTCAACCGGGACCATCTGCTGCTGACGCTGCCGGAAACGCGGGCGCTGCATGCCAAACTGGCCGAATTGCCGGCCGACGTGATCGTCGACGTGCACGAATTCTCGGTCGCCAATCGCTGGCTGGAGAAGTTCGGCGGACTCAACGCCGCCGATGCGATGATCCTCTATGCCACCAACCCGGCGGTGCCGGCCCCGACGACCAGGATCGCGGCCGATCTGGTCAAGCCCGCCATGGACAAGGCGATGGCGGAGAAAGGCCTGACCTCGTTCTGGTACTTCACCACGAGCTACCGCAAGGACGACAAGCTGGTCTCGATGGGCGGCAATGCGCCGGGCATCGCGCGCAACCTGTTCGGGCTCTCCGGTGCGGTCTCCTTCCTGATCGAGACGCGCGGTGTCGGCTTGCAATTGGAGAACCTGGAGCGCCGCATCGCCACGCATTACGTGATCTCGCGCTCCGTGCTCGATACGGTCGCGGCCAATGACAAGGCCGTGCTGGAGGCGGTGAAGGCGGCTCGGGCGGAACTGGCGCGCAACCACGGCGAGCTGATCGTCGGCCACCGCATCGAGACGGAGACTGTCGCGATCCCGCTGGTCGATCCGGCGACCGGAACGGACATGCCGACCCCGGTCGAGTTTCGCGACTCACGCAAGGTCACGGTGACGAGCCGCCGGGCGCGGCCGGAGGGCTATCTCGTCCTGCCGGCGGGGCAGGCGGCGCTCGATGCGCTCAGGCTCAAGGGCATTACGACCTGCGCGCTCGGCGTGCGTGCGACGCTCGAGGTCGAGGCCTTCATGGTCGAGCAGCAGGGGCCGGTGAAGAAGATCGACCGCGAGAACATCAATCCGGACCAAGCGGTCAAGGTCGAGCTCAGGCCGCGCCGGATGGAGGTACCGGCCAATGCCGTCTTCGTGCCGATGACACAAGCGGGAGCCAATGTGATCGCCGCCTCATTGGAGCCGGATTCTCCGGGCTCTCATGTCGGCGTCGGGGTGGTGGAAACTGCGCCGGCCTCCGGCGAGGCGCCGATCTATCGCGTGCCTCGCGGGACGAAGCTCACGCTCGCGGCCGGGGGCGATGTCGCCTGCGGCCGTTGAGTTCGGTCCGCCGGATCACTACATACCGAGGTTGCCGGCCGTTCCGGGTGGGCCGGGTTCCTTAAGCAATCGAGGCCATGCTTCAGGCCGGACGATTCGCTTGCTGCGGACGCGAGAGCGATCCGCGCGGCGGCCGTCTTGTCGACGCTGCGTTCCGCCCGCATAACCATGAGACGATGAACTTCAATTCGCGCCTTTTCGACCGGATCAGGATCGGCCCTTCCGAGGCGGAAGAGGTGGTCGAGGCAGATGCGCGCCATTGCGACCACCCGGGTTGTACGAAGGCGGGCGAGTTCCGCGCGCCGATGGGGCGCGGCAAGGAAGGCAAGTTCTTCCAGTTCTGCCTCGAGCATGTGAAGGCCTACAACGCCACCTATAACTACTTCGCGGGGATGAACGACGAGGCGCTCGCGGCTTACGCCAAACAGGAAGAGATCGGCCACCGGCCGACCTGGAAGCTCGGCGTCAACGCCAGTGCGGCCCGGATGGCGCAGCGTGGGCGCGTGACCGGCGGACAGGAGAGCGCGGAAGTCGAGGACGCCTTCGGCCTGTTCCGCGGCCGCGTCCGCCGCGAGCAGGAGCGGGCTGAGTCGCGCGTCGGCGTGGTGGCGCGCAAGGCGTTGGAGACGCTCGATCTCGACGAGAGCGCCGATCGCGCCGCGATCAAGGCGCGCTACAAGGAACTGGTGAAGCGCTTCCACCCCGACGCCAATGGCGGCGACCGCTCGCGCGAGGGGCGGCTGCAGGAAATTCTCAAGGCCTACCAGACGCTCAAGAGCAGCGGGCTGGCCTAGCGCGATCCCAGACAGGACATTCGCAAACTCAAGAGCCGCCGGAGAGGCCATGACGACGGATTCGCAGGTGATTGCCCCCGCCGATGCCGATGAGCGCCGGCGTAAGCCGCCGGTCGTGGTCTACCCCAATGGCAGCCTGCCCGGCGCCGACATGGCGATGCTGGCAAAGGCTCGCCAGACGCTGATCAAGCGTGACGAGATCATCGTGCCGCCGCGCGAGGCCGGCAGCTTCCGCGTGCCGAAGGGCCATTTCTTCCGGGTCGTCAGCATCGAGGGGCCGCAGGTTGGCGACCTCAATTTATGGAACGCCGACGATCTCGACGAGCGCTTCTTCAGCGGCAAGACGCGCGCCCTGAACGCGACCCATGTCGGGCTGGGCGACCGGCTCTGGAGCAACCTGCCGTACCTGCGGCCGATGGCGACGATCAGCTATGACACGCTCGGCTGGTACGGCTTCGACCAGGACGGTGCCGGCGTGCACGACGTGATCGGCACGCGCTGCGATCCCTATACCCACCGCTTGCTGGGCGATGGCGGCGACTACCACCATTGCTGCCATTCGAACCTCGCCCGCGCGCTCGGGCAGGCGAGGGGGCTGCCGGCACGCGAGGTCGAGTATCACGTCCACGACGTGCTCAACGTCTTCATGTGCACGGGTTTCACCCGCGACACCCAGCAATACTTCATGAAGGCGAGCCCGGTCCGGCCCGGTGATTTCCTCGAGCTCTTCGCTGAGATCGACCTGCTCGGGGCGATCTCGGCCTGCCCGGGCGGCGATTGCGGCCAGACCCATTCAAGCGACGCCGCAATCTGCCATCCGCTCAAGGTCGAGATCTACGAGGCCGACCCGGCGACGCTCGAAGGCTGGCGCTCACCGCCGCGCAACCCCTATGGGCGCAGCCACGGCGAGCAGGGCTAAAGGTAGGAAGGCTTCGGGGAACTCGCTCCCGTCTTTCCGGGGCAGGCCGCAGGCCTGAGCCCGGAATCCAGAGCCGATACCATTGGTGAAGGAGGCATCGGCCCTCGCAGCATCAATACAAACTGGCATCGGTTCTGGGTTCCGGGCTCTTCGCTACGCGAAGCCCCGGAATGACAATCCGCTTCAGTTCTTCAGCAGCGAGTTCATCCCGTCGGTATCGAGATTGTCCGAGCCGCGCAGATTGCTGCGCTCGGTCGAGTTCGGCTGATCGTCCTGGCCACCGCCCGAGGCGACGCCGCCGCCGCCATCCGCGGCCGGGGCTTGCCCGCCGGCGCCGGCCATCTTGCGCAGCAGGGGGCTGGCCTGGAGCAGCGCGGTCATGCTGGTCGCGGTGTTGTAGCTGTTGGGATCATTGGGGGCGAGGCCGCCCTGCTTGTGCAGCGCGATGCCGGCATTGCCGGCGTTGTAGAGCAGCGAGCCGGACGAGCCACCGAGCGTATCGCAGCGATGGCGCATCTCGGCCGCGTCGCCCTGCTGGCGTGTCGCCATGCAGCGGAAGCGGCTCATTACCTTGGGCCGCCCGGCCGGGTGGTGGATCACCATCAGCGAGGGGGCGCCGCCGGTCGGCGTCGCCGCGAGCTTGACCGAGCCATAGGTCGCGGTCGGATTGCCCTTGGCCTTGACGATGGCGTAGTCGAGGTTGGCGTTGAATTCGACCGGCTTGGGTTCGAGCTCGAAGACCTTCGCGCCCTTGCCGTCCTGCGTCAGGAAATCCATGACGATGATGGCGCGCATCGGCGTCATCTCGCCGCTCTGCGGCAGGCAGTGGTGGTTGGTGAGGACGTAATCGCCCGGCAGCAATTCGCCGGTGCAATGGGCGCCCGACTGCTTGCCGGTCTTGTTGTCCTTCAACAGGATGTCGATGCGTCCGACCGGCTTGGCCATCCTGGCGAGCGGATCGCGCTGGTCGAGCTCCGCGATCGGCTCGAAGGCGCCCTTGTTGTTCTCGATATGGGTCGCGGCGTCGCCGGTGCTCTGCCGGCGCGGCATGCTGACCTTGCCGAAGTCGCTGGGATCGAAGCCCATCGTCTGGGCAGCGGCGGGCGCTGCGAGGACAAAGCAGGCGGCGCCGATCCAGGCGGCGCGAATGGTGCTTCCGGTCAAATTGGTCTGCAGCCATGCGGGCATGCGCTTCATCCTCTCCTCAGCGAATCCCTTGCGGCCCTGCCGGCTGCCGCCATTCAGCCTGATCGGCGCCAGCACTATGGCGGCAATCGAGCGGTTTCGGGACGATAGTCATCCGCACGCGCTTGGGGAAGCCTGAGCCGGTTTCGCGTATGCGGAGAACCCGGGAAGCCAGGTAGCAAAATACGCGTTGAGAGACACCAAAACGCGAGTCGTCCCGGGCGACCGCAGGGAGACCCGGGACCCATGCCTGAACCTTAATCGGAAAGGCTCCGGAATGGATCCCGGATCTTCGCTAAGCTCCGTCCGGGACGACGCGGTGGTTGGGAGGCCTAGTAGTTCAGCCCTTCTTCGCCGCCAGCCCGGCGACGTCGGCGATGATGCCGTCGAGGGCGAAGTCCTTGGGCGTATAGACCCGGGCGACGCCCATGTTCTTCAGCGCGTTCTCGTCATCGGGCGGGATGATGCCGCCGACCACCACGGGGACGTCCATGCCGGCGACGCGCAGTCGCGCGGTGACGTCGCGCACCAGCGGCAGATGCGAGCCGGAGAGGATGGAGAGCCCGATGATGTCGGCCTCGGTCTCTTTGGCCTGCGTCACGATTTCCTCCGGCGTCTGGCGGATGCCGCCATAGGAGACCTGCATGCCGGCATCGCGTGCCCGCACCGCGATCTGCTCGGCGCCATTCGAATGGCCGTCCAATCCCGGCTTGCCGACGAGGAAGCGCGGCGTGCGGCCGAGCTTCTCGGTCGCCAAGGCGACGGCTGCCTTGACGGTGGCAAGGCCGGTATCGTCGCCGAGTTTGCTCGTATCGACTCCGGTGGGAGCGCGGTATTCGCCGAAGATCTCGCGCAGGGTCTGCGCCCATTCGCCGGTGGTGACGCCGGCCTTGGCGCAGGCGATCGAGGCCGGCATGACGTTGCGGTCCTCCTTGGCGGCGCTGGCGAGCTCGGATAGGGCAGCTTCGACCGCCTTGCCGTCACGCGCGGCGCGCCAGGCTTTCAGCCGACCAATGGCCTCGATCTCGACCGAATCCGGCACGGTGACGACGGCGCCGTCGCCGGCCGAGAGCGGCGAGGGCTCGCTGGTGGTGAATTTGTTGACGCCGACGACGATCTGCTCGCCGCGCTCGATCGCCTCGATGCGCTTGGCGCCGTTCTCGACCAGCGCCATCTTCATGTAGCCGCTCTCGACGGCGGCGAGCGCGCCGCCCATGGCGTCGATCTTCGCCAATTCCTCCAGTGCGGCCGTCTTCAACGCCTCGACCTTGGCGTCGACCTCCTTCGAGCCGTCGAAGATGTCGCCGAATTCAAGCAGGTCGGTCTCATAGGCCAGCACCTGCTGCATGCGCAGCGACCATTGCTGGTCGAAGGGGCGGGGCAGGCCGAGCGCCTCGTTCCAGGCCGGCAATTGCACGGCGCGGGCGCGGGCCTTCTTCGACAGCGTCACCGCCAGCATCTCGATCAGGATGCGGTAGACATTGTTCTCGGCCTGCGGCTCGGTCAACCCGAGCGAATTGACCTGGACGCCATAGCGGAAGCGGCGGTGCTGCTCCTCCAGCACGCTGAAGCGCTTCAGCGTGATCTCGTCCCAGAGATCGACGAAAGCCCGCATCTTGCAGAGCTCGGTGACGAAACGCATGCCGGCATTGACGAAGAAGGAGATGCGGCCGACGACGCCGCCGAACTCCTCGGGCGCTACTTCCGGCCGGGCCTTGATCGATTCCAGCAGGGCGATCGCGGTCGCCAGCGCGAAGGAGAGCTCCTGAACCGGCGAGGCGCCGGCCTCCTGCAAATGGTAGGAGCAGACATTGGTCGGGTTCCATTTCGGCAGTTCGCGCGCCGTGAACACGACGATGTCGGTGGTGAGCCGCATCGAGGGACGCGGCGGGAAGACGTAAGTTCCGCGCGACAGGTATTCCTTGACGAGGTCGTTCTGGGTCGTGCCCTGGAGGGCGGCGCGATCGGCGCCCTGTTCGTCGGCGGTGGCGATGTAGAGCGAGAGCAGCCAGGCCGCCGTCGCATTGATCGTCATCGACGTGTTCATCTGCGCCAGCGGGATCTCGGCGAACAGCGCCCGCATGTCGCCGAGATGGGTGATGGGCACGCCGACCTTGCCGACCTCGCCGCGCGACAGGACATGGTCGGGATCGTAGCCGGTCTGGGTCGGCAGGTCGAAGGCGACGGAGAGGCCGGTCTGGCCCTTGGCGAGGTTGGTCCGGTAGAGCTTGTTCGATTCGGACGCGTCGGAATGGCCGGCATAGGTCCGGAAAATCCAGGGCTTGTCGCGCTGGACCTGATTCCGAAGCGGATCGATCGCGTTCATGGTCGCTCCCTGCCGTGCCGTCTTGATGTGCTCGTGCAATCTCGATTGTTGCACTGCAGCGAAGATAACGCCAGTGGGCTGCGGCGTCGCCTACGACATTGGGAGAAGGCCCGCTGAGCCCGGTTGGGCCGAGGCCGAAGCACGTCAGGGTTGCGACAGGGGCATGCTCGCTCGGCCATCCTGTCGATTGACTGTCTCCGTCGGCCATTCGCAGATTGTCGCCAGCCGCAGGGATAACCTTGCGCAACGATCAAGCGACGCATTCGACGCAATACGCCCTGCCGACAGGCAGGGTGGCGCGTGGCGATGACGTCGCTGCAATGGAGGAAACCGATGTCGAAAGCGATCATGCTCGCCGCCGCGTTCACCGCGGTCCTGGCGCCGGCGGCCCTGGCGCAAGCGCCGGCGGGCGACCGCTGGACGATCATTCATGCAGGCTCGGTGCTCGCCGTCCCCGGCACACCGGCCCGGGCCAAGACCAGTATCATCGTCAAGAACAGCCTGATCCAGGAGCTGAAGGACGGCTTCGTCGCGGCGGACAGCATCGGCGCCCCGGCGCAGTCGGTGACGGTGGTCGATCTCAGCGACCGCTATGTGCTGCCGGGCCTGATCGACTCCCACGTCCACATCACCTCGGAGCGGGCGCGCGACACCGAACTCCAGCGCGTCAAGAAGACCGGCGAGAACGTCGCGCTCGACGGCGTCGTCTACGCCAGGCGCACGCTCGATGCCGGCTTCACCACGGTGCGCGATCTCGGTTCGCGTGGGGCGCCGGCGCTCGCCTTGCGCGATGCGATCCGCCGGGGGCAGGTGCCCGGGCCGCGGATCGTCGCGGCCGGACAGTCGATCTCGGCGACCGGCGGCCATTCCGACATCAACGGCTTCGCGCCCGACGTCTTCCCGGAGCTCGGCGAGAACATCTGCAATGGCCGCGAGCAATGCCGCCATGCGGCGCGCAACCAGATCAAGCGCGGCGCCGACGTGATCAAGATCACGGCGACCGGGGGCGTGCTAAGCAATACGGCGGCCGGTACCGGCAAGCAGATGTTCGACGACGAGCTCGAGGGCATCGTCGAGGCCGCCCATGCCATGGGGCGCAAGGTGGCGGTGCACGCCCATGGCGCCGATGGCGTCAATGCGGCGCTGCGGGCCGGCGTCGACTCGATCGAGCACGGCACCTATCTCAATGACGAGTCGATCGCCCTGTTCAAGAAGAGCGGCGCCTATCTCGTCCCGACCGTGCTCGCCGGCGCGACTGTGGTGAAGATGGCGGACGAGGAGGGCTTCCTGCCGCCGGCGGTGCGCGACAAGGCGCGGCAGGTCGGCCCGCTGATGCTCGACATGCTCGGGCGCGCCTATCGCGGCGGCGTCAAGATCGCCTTCGGCACCGATACCGGCGTCAGCGAGCACGGCAACAATGCCGAGGAGTTCGCGCTGATGGTCAAGGCCGGCATACCCGCTGATATCGCGATCCGGATGGGCACCGTCGATGCCGCCGACCTGCTCGACCTCTCCAAGCAGATCGGCACGCTCGAGCCCGGCAAGGCCGCCGATGTGATCGCGGTCGCCTCCGATCCGACCAAGGACATCACTGAATTGCAGCGCGTGCTGTTTGTGATGAGCAATGGCCGCGTCCACAAGGCGGCGCCGGCCAAGGTCGCGGCGAAGTAGGCGCGAGCAGCATCAACCCCGGTCCGCCTCGCGTGCGGGCCGGGCAGGCTGCGCCTTCCGGCTCGGAGTCTGGCCGGGGACGCTCAGCAGCCGGTTCGAGCTCTGCGTCTCCAGGATGACCATGGTCGAGGTCTCGGCGACGCAGGGGATGGCCTGCAGGGCTTCCCTGATGAAGCTGCGCAGCGCCTCGATGTCCTTGACCCAGACGCGCAGGAGATAGTCGACATTGCCGGTGACCAGCAGGCATTCGGTGATCTCGGGCTGGGCGCGGATCGCGGTCATGAACTGCTCGGCGGCGTCCGGGCTCTGCTTGGCGAGCTTGACGCTGACCATCACGCAGATGCTGAAGCCGAGCGCCGTCGGGCTGATCTTCGCCGCATAGCCCTCGATGACGCCGGCTTCCTCCAGCCGCTTGATGCGGCGGGCACAGGGCGTCGGCGAAAGGCCGACCGCCTCGGCCAGTTCGAGATTGGAGACGCGGCCATTCTGCTGCAGCTCGGCCAGGATCTTCTGGTCGATGCGATCCAGTTCGATCATGAGCGAATTTCACTCCGTAAATTTCGTCTAAAGGTGATAAAACGCGCCGATCATGTAAAGCGATCGATCATTGCACGGATGTCTCGTGCTTGACGTGTTACATCTTCGCGTGAGGGCGATGGTTTCGCTCGAAGGAAGATGGTGCAGGCGTCATGGTGACTTCTGATATGCGGCAGCCGGGAGAGCGGCCGGCTCTGGCCCATTGGCTCTCGACCGGCAACAGCATCACCCAGCAGTTCATGGCGATCGGCGGGCGGCTCGATGTCGTCAGCCTCGCCGGCGGCCTGCCCGCGAGCGAGATCTACCCGGTCGAGGCGATCGCCGCGGCGCAGGAGCGGGCGCTGACGCGCTGGGCACGCAGATCCTCGAATACGGCGCGATCGAAGGCCTGCCGGCACTACGGGCTGCGATCGCCGAGCGTTTCAGCGCGGCGACCGGACGCCGCTTCGGGCCCGAGAACGTGCTGCTGACGACGGGCGCGATGCAGGGGCTCGATCTCGTCGGCAAGGCGCTGGTCGATCCCGGCGAGATGATCCTCTCGCAATTCCCGACCTATCTCGGCGCGCTCGACGCCTGGCGCCCGCGCATGCCGCGCTATGAGAAGCTCGACTGGAGCCTGCAGGCGCCGGGGCATGATGCGGCGTTGCGCCAGGCCAAGTTCGTCTACGCCGTGCCGAACTATTCCAACCCGACCGGCGTGCTGGTGCCGCAGGATCAGCGCGCCGCCCTGCTCGACAAGGTCGAGGCGGCCGGGACCTGGCTGCTCGAGGACGATCCCTATCTGCCGCTGCAGTTCGACGGGCCGACCGGGCCGAGCCTCCTCGCCCATCACGCGCAGCGCCATCCGAACGGCGCCTATGCCGGGCCGGTGATCTATCTGGGCACGCTGTCGAAGAGCCTGGCGCCCGGCCTGCGCGTCGGCTGGGTCGTCGCCGAGGCCTCACTGATCGCGACGCTGGCGCTGGCCAAGCAGTCGACCGATATCGCCTCCAGCCTGCTGACGCAGGCGATCGCGCTGGAGATGATCGAGAGCGATTTCGAGGCGCAGCATATCCCGAAGATCGTCGCGACCTATCGCGAGCGGCGCGATGCACTCTGCGCGGCTGCGGCCGAGCACCTCTCCGACTGGTTCGAGTGGGAGGTGCCGCCGGGCGGCATGTTCGTCTGGATGCGGGCGAAGGACGAGGCGATCGACACCGATGCGCTCTACACCCATGCGCTGGCCGAGAACGTCGCCTTCGTGCCGTCGAGCGTGTTCGATCCCTCGGGGACGCTGAAGAGCGCGATGCGGGTCAATTTCACCCGCTCGCGTCCGGAGGTGCTGGTCGAGGGCGTGCGCCGGCTGGAGCGGGCGGTGCGCCGTCTTCTCGCCGAGCAGCCCGGTCGGGCGGCCTGAACCAACAAGCCATAAGAACCGAGGAAACGCCTATGCCGACCCGTCTCGCCGCGCCCGCCCATCCGCGCCTGTCGCAAGCCCTGATCGATGCCTGGCAGGCGGTGCCGAGCTCGGTGATCGCCGACCAGCTCGGCGGCATCGGCCATGCCGATCCGGCGATCCGGCCGATCCGTCCCTTCGCGCCGGGCAAGCGTCTGGTTGGCCAGGCGATCACCGCCTGGTGCGAGCCGGCCGATTACGGGCCGGTGCATCATGCGATCAGCGTCGCCGAGCGCGGCGACGTCATCGTGGTCGCGGCCGGCGGGCGCAAGGATGCGGCGATGATCGGCGACCTGCTCGGCGGGGCGGCGCGGCGCAAGGGCATTGCCGGCGTCGTCGTCGACGGCGCGGTGCGCGATGTCGGGCCGGTTTCGCAATGGCCGGACTTCGTCTTCTTCTCGCGCTGGGTCATGCCGCGCGGCCCGTCCTCGATGGAGCGCGGCGTCGTCAACGGGTCGATCGTCTTCGGCGGCGTCGCGGTATCCCCGCACGATCTCGTCGTCGGCGACGATGACGGGCTCGTCTTCGTGCCGCATGGGCTAGTCGAGGCCAAGCTCGCGCCGTGCCTGGCGCGGGTGAAAGCCGAGGCCGAATGGGAGGTGCTGCTCGCCGGCGGCGCCTCTACGGTCGAGACCTTCAAGGTGCCGCCGATGGAGAAGCTCTGACCGAGGTCAGAAGCGCTCGACCCAGGGCCGGAGCTCGACCTCGAGCGACCAGGCGCTGCGCGGCTGCCGGAGTACGTCGAGATAGCTCTGGGCGATGGCGTCCGGGTCGAGCGTGTTGTCGTCCGTATCCGGATGACGGGTGCTGCGCACGGCGCCGTCGATGACGAAATGCGCGACATGGATGCCCTTCGGCCCGAGCTCGCGCGCGGCGCTCTGGGCGAGGCCGCGCAAGGCGAACTTGCCCATGGCGAAGGGCGGCGACAGCGCGAAGCCCTTGATGCCGGCGGTCGCGCCCGTCAGCAGGATCGCGCCGCGGCCATGTGGCAGCATCCGCCGCGCAGCCTGCTGCGTCACCAGGAAGGCGCCATAGGCGGTGACCGCGAGCGCCTGCGCGACCCCAGCCGGATCGAGCTCGGCAATCGGCCCGCGCAACCGGCCGCTGGCGTTGTAGATGACGACATCGGGCTCGCCGATCCCGTCGCCCGCCGCCTCGAACAGGCTTGCGACGGCGGCCGGATCGGAGGCATCGACCTGGAAGGTCGCGGCGCCCGTCTCGGCTGCGAGTGTGGCGAGCTTCTCGGTGTTGCGGGCGGCGAGCCCGACCTTGACGCCTTGCGCCGCCAGGGCGCGGGCGAGCGAGGCGCTGATGCCGGAGCCGGCGCCGACGATCAGGGCGCTGCGATAGGGCAGGGAGGTCATAATGAGGTCTCCGTTCAGGCGGCGGCGGGCACGGGCTTGGCCTCGCCGCCGCGCATCATGATGCAGAAGCCGGCGGCGAAGAGGCAGAGCGCGCCGGCGATGAAGAAGGCCGGCAGGTAGCTGTCATAGACGGTGCGGCTGAAGCCGGCGCCATAAGCGGCGAAGGCGGCGCCGAGCTGGTGGCCGGTGAAGACCCAGCCGAAGACCAGCGTGGCCTTCTCACCGAAGCGGTCGGCAGCGATCTTGATCGTCGGCGGCACGGTCGCGACCCAGTCGAGCCCGTAAAAGATCGCGAAGATCGAGAGGCCGTAGAAGGAGAAGTCGGTGAAGGGCAGGAAGAGCAGCGAGAGCCCGCGCAGGCCGTAATACCAAAACAGCAGCCAGCGGCTGTCATAGCGGTCCGAAAGCCAGCCGGAGCCGACCGTGCCGAGGAAGTCGAAGATGCCGATCACCGCGAGCACGCTCGCCGCCGTCACCGCCGCCATGCCGTAATCGCCGCAGAGCGCGACGAAATGGGTCTGGACCAGCCCGTTGGTGCTGGCGCCGCAGACGAAGAAGGTGCCGAACAGGATCCAGAAGGTGCTGGTCTTCGCGGCGTCGCGCAGCGCGACGATCGGGGAGGCGAGCATCGCCCCGAGGCTGGCTGGCTGCGCCGGGGCCGGCACGATCTGCGTGCCACCATAGGGCGCAAGGCCGACATCGGCCGGCCGGTCGCGCATCAAAGCGAGGATGCCGATTGCCGCGAGAGCGATCATGCCGAGCACGAAGGTCATGGCGGCGCGCCAGCCGACCTGCTCGGTCAGGGCCGCGAGCAAGGGCAGGAAGACGAGCTGGCCAGTTGCGGTGCTGGCGGTGAGCAGGCCGACGACGAGGCCGCGGCGCTGCACGAACCAGCGCGTCGCGATGGTGGCGCCGAGCACCATGGCGGTGAGCCCGGTGCCGAAGCCGAGCACGATCCCCCAGAGCAGCACCAGCTGCCAGAGCTGCGTCATGAAGAAGGAGCCGATGATGCTCGCAGCGATCAGGCTGAGTGCGACCATCGCGACGGGGCGGACGCCGAAGCGGTTCATGAAGGCGGCGGCGAAGGGCGCCATGAGGCCGAACAGCAGCAACCGGATCGCCAGCGCCGAGGAGATCTCGGAGGTCGCCCAGCCGAATTCCTTCTGCAGCGGCAGGATCAAGACGCCGGGCGCACCGACGGAGCCGGCGGTGACCAGCATGGTCAGGAAGGTCACAGCCGCGACGGCCCAGCCATAATGGATGCCGCGGCGGGCGAAGGTGGCGGCGAGGCCGACCGGTTGAATTGGTTCTGCGAGATCCGTCGGCATCATTGGCTCCTTTTGCGGGTATATGCCCGCATATGCATGAGAAAATCAGAGTGAATCGAGTGCGGTGTGCAACTGGCGCATGAATTCGACACCGAGGCGGTCGTCGAGCGACTTCTGTGCGCCGTCCCAGAGGGGAGCGCCGTCTTCCAGAACCTTGTGGCCGGCATCGGTCAACGCGACCGTGGCTTCACGTTGGTCTTCGCCACGGCCGAGCGCGACGAGGCCCATCTTCTCGAGCACGCGGACATTGCGGCCGATGGTCGAGCGGTCGAGCTCGACGCGGCGGCCGAGCGCGGTCAGGGTCACCGGTTCGACCCGGGCGATCGAGCGCATCAGGCTGAACTGCGCGATGTTGACCCCGACCGGAGCGATCGTCTCGTCATAGAAGGCGATCATCCGGCGCGAGGCCGAGCGCAGGGTCGTGCAGATGCAGGGAACCGACATGGGTTGCGGGTATATGCCCGTGTGACGCTGATTGCAAGCCCATAGCCATCTCCAAGTGAAACTCGGGGCTTCTGCCGAGCTTGCAATCGCCGCAGCTTTCGATATTCTACCTACTAGAAGGTAGATGCTTTATGTCCAATATTGCCAACAGGTCCGATGATATCCTGATTTGTGCACGTACGCTGATCGTCGCGGGCGGGTACCATGGCTTCAGCTATGCCGATATCGCCAAGGTGATCGGTATCCGCAACGCCAGCATCCACTATCATTTTCCCAGCAAGGCCGAGCTGGTCCGCACTCTCGTCGCGCGGTATCGGGACGAGGCCGAAGCGGGGCTCGCGGCGCTGGAACGGGATATTCCCGATCCCGCTGGGCAGTTGCGTGCTTATGCCGGCTTCTGGGAAAGCTGCATCGCCGACTCGACCGCCCCGTTCTGCATCTGCGCCCTGCTCGCGAGCCAGATTCCGGTCCTGCCCGAAGAGGTCGGGACAGAGGTGCGCGCTCATTTTCGAATGCTGTCGGCCTGGCTGAGCCGGGTCATGACGCATGGCGCCGAGGAGGGCAGCTTGCGACTGGCCGCAACGGCTGATGCCGAGGCTGAGATGTTCATGGCCGCCATCCATGGGGCCATGCTGTCGGCGCGCGCGCATGGTGATGCCAAGGTGTTCGGCACCGTGCTCCACCCGCTGCTGCACCGACTTACGATCTGAGATTAAGCTCCGACGAGAGCGGAGCGATAACGCGCATTCGTCTACCGACTAGTAGGTAGATGAGCTTTGCCTGAGCAGGAAGGACTGTCCAATGTTCGGAATTTCGCCACTAGGCTGGGTGCACACGCTCGGTGCTTTGCCTGCCATTCCGGCAGCTGCGTATATGTTCGCCCGGCACGGCCGCATCATACCCTGGTCGAAGGCGGGCGTGGTCTACTTTGCCTCGATGCTGATCGGTAGCGCGACGGTTTTCGTCGTCACGCATCAGCCGGCCGGCTACGTCATCGGCGCGATCACGATCGTGCTGTTGCTTGCGGGCTATGGCGCCGGCCAGGTTCGCAGTCTGGGGCGTGCTGGCACTTACATTGAAACGGTCTGCCTGAGCCTCAGCGCGTTTCTGCTGATGTTGCCGACTGTCACCGAAATCCTGCGCCGCGTGCCGGACGGCCATCCCTTCGTCACCGAGTTGAACTCGCCGCTCCTCCTGGGCGCGCAGGCGAGCCTCCTCGCCCTTTTGATCGTCGGCCTGACGATCCAGATCGTCTACCTGCGTAGGCAGAACGGGACCGCTGCCAGTTAGCGCAGGCGCGGGCGCTAGTTCCGCCCTTCCGGGAGGCGCGGCAGCGGCAGGAACTCGACGCCTTCCTCATGCAGCATCTGGGCGTCCTCAGCGGAGGCCTCGCCATAGATGGCGCGGTTCTCGCTCTCGCCGTGATGGATCTTCAAGGCCTCCTCGGCGAAGCGCTTGCCGACGGGCTCGGCATTTGCGGCGACATGCTCGTGGAGCGCGGTCAGCATGGCGCGGAACGCCATCTCCTTCTCGCCCATCAGTGCGGCCGGCTGGATGGCGGGAGCAGGGGAGGGAGCGGGGACGGGCGATGGTGCCGGAGCCTCAGGCGCAGGTTCGGCCGGCCGCGGGCCGCGATCGGTCCGGGCCACGGCCGGGGCCATCACGGCGCGCTCGACCTTGGCGCTGTCGCAGATCGGGCAGGTGACGAAACCGCGCTTGGCCTGATCGTCGAAGCTGCCGGAACTCGCGAACCAGCTCTCGAACTCATGGGCGTTGTCGCAGATCAGGGTGTAACGGATCATGTCAACTCAAAGGGCCTGCCGGAACGGCTGCAGATAGGGGCGCGGCCGGTCCGCGACAAGTTTCGCGCTCACTCGGCTGCGTCGAGCTGCGGTTCGCCCTTGCGGATGTCGACTGCGAAGGAGCGGGTGTGGCGCAAGGTCGGGATGCGTTGGCGGGCGTCCGCGACCAAAGCAAGATCGATCTCGGCCATGATCAGCCCGGGCTCGTTGCCGGCCTCCGCGAGCACGCGGCCCCAGGGATCGACGATGATCGAGTGGCCATAGCTCTCGCGGCCGTCCTCGTGCAGGCCGCCCTGCGCAGCCGAGACCATGAAGGCGCCGTTCTCGATGGCGCGGGCCCGCTGCAGCACCTGCCAATGCGCCTCGCCGGTCTGGCGGGTGAAGCAGGCCGGCGCGGTCAGCATGAAGGCGCCGGCCTCGGCCTCGGCGCGGTAGAGATAGGGGAAGCGGACATCGTAGCAGATCGATAGGCCGATCAGCCCCCAGGGCGTCTCGACCAGCGTCGCCCGGTCGCCACCGGAAAACGTGTTGGATTCGCGCCAGGTCTCGCCATTGGGGAGATCGACGTCGAAGAGGTGGACCTTGTCGTAGCGCGCGGCGATCTCGCCGGCGGGATCGATCATATAGGCGCGGTTTGCGATCTTCTCGCCGGCCCTGACCGAGAGCGAGCCGATCTGCAGCCAGATTTTCGCCTCGCGCGCCGCCTGCCGCAGCCCGGCCAGCACCTCGTGCTCACCCTCGCTCTGGCTGATCTCGCGCAGGCGCTTGGTGTCGCGTTCGCAGAGATTGGTGACCTCCGGCGTCTGGACGAAGTTCGCGCCGGCCGCTGCCGCTTGGCGGATCAGGCGGACCGCATCGTCGCGATTGCGCTGCGGATCGCGCGTCGAACGCATCTGGACGCAGGCGGCGGTGAAGCGTGGCGCGGTCATCGCGATGTCTCCTCAGGCTGCCTTCAGCAACGGGTCGAGCTCGCCGCGCGCATCGAGCGCGTGCAGATCGTCCGAGCCGCCGACATGGCGCTCGCCGATGAAGATCTGCGGCACGCTGGTGCGCCCGCCGGCCTTCGCCGTCATCTCCTGGCGCAGCTCCCGCTTGCCATCGACGTCGATCTCCTCGAAGGCGACGCCCTTCCTGGTCAGCAGTCCCTTGGCGGCCTGGCAATACGGACACCAGCCCGTGGTGTAGATCGTAACCTGCGGCATCGGCTTATCCTGAAAGACGAGTTCGCCTGGCAATATAGGGAGCCGTCACGCTTCCGTCACGACCCGGGCGAAGGTCAGCACGTCGACCGCGCTCGCCCCGCCGCGCAGCAGCGCACGCGAGGCGGCATTGACGGTCGAGCCGGTGGTCAGCACGTCGTCGACGAGCAGGACGCGCCGGCCCTCGACGAGCGGGCGCATCGCCGGCAAGACCTTGAAGGCGCCCTGGAGATTGCCGGCGCGCTGCGCCTTGGTCAGCCCGACCTGCTGCTTCGTGCGTTTGACGCGGGCGAGCGCCTGCGGTGCGAAAGGCCGACCCGATTGCCGGGCTATCGCCGCAGCCAGCGCCGCCGCCTGGTTGAAACGCCGAGTCCACAGGCGGAAGCGATGCAAGGGCACGGGCACGACGAGATCGGCATCGGCAATCAATTCCCGGCCGGCCTGCGCCATCATCCGCCCGAGCATCAGCGACAGCTCGGTCCGGTCGCCATATTTCAGCCGGTGCACCAGCTCGCGCGCCGTGCCGTCGAAGCGGCAGGCGGCGCGAGCCCTTGCGAAGACCGGCGGGTCGGCGATCGCGGCCGGGGAGATCAGCCCAGGGCCGAGATCGACCTCGAACGGCGTGCCGAGCCGCTCGCAATAGGGCCGGTCGATCAAGCCAAGCCCGCTCCAGCACTGCGCGCACAGGCCCTGCGCCTCGCTCGTGGCAGCCCGGCAGCCGACGCATGAAGGCGGGTAGACGAGCCCGACGGCGCCCGAGATGCTTCGGCGCAGCCAGCCATTTCCCCAGAGGAAACCGCGTGCGGAGGGCGTTTTTTTCGTCTCCGCCAGGTTTTCGGAAAGGCTCATGCTCGGTGCCATCCGCAAAGAGAGCGTCTTTGCTTTCTTGCGGACCTGGCAGGACTGCCCCTGCCAATTCCTGCCATGTCGCCTATGTTCCTTGCGACGGCTCCGGCCCGCATGACGGTGACTGGCGCCATGGATGCCTCCTGCGGCCTTGCGGCCGCTTCGCGACAAGGATCGCCACGATGAGTCATGCCTCTGCCGCCTCACCCAAGCTGTTCACGTCGTTCCGCCTTGGTGATCTCGAACTGAAGAATCGCGTCGTGATGGCGCCTTTGACCCGCAACCGCGCCAACAAGCATGATGATGCGCCGAACGCGCTCAATGTCGAGTACTACCGCCAGCGCGCCGGCGCCGGGTTGATCATCACCGAGGCGACGCAGATTTCGCAGCAGGGCCAGGGCTATATCTGGACGCCCGGCATCTATCGCGACGCCCAGGTCGCCGGCTGGAAGGCGGTGACGGACGCCGTGCATGACGCGGGCGGGCGGATCGTCGCGCAGCTCTGGCATGTCGGGCGGGTGAGCCATGTCTCGCTGCAGCCGGGCAAGCAGGCGCCGGTCGCGCCCTCGGCCGTGCTCGCCAAGACCAAGACCTATATCGAGAGCGGTTTCGCCGAGGTCTCGGAGCCGCGCGCGCTGGCGCTCGACGAGATTCCTGGCATCATCGCAGACTTCGTCCGGGCTACGGAGAACGCCAAGGCCGCGGGCTTCGATGGCATCGAACTGCACGGCGCCCATGGCTACCTGCTCGACCAGTTCCTGCGCGACGGCTCCAACCAGCGCCAGGACGTCTATGGCGGCTCGATCGCGAACCGGGTGCGCCTGACGCTGGAGGTGGTGGATGCGGTGACCAAGGTGTTCCCGAAGGAGCGCGTCGGCATCCGCATCTCGCCGGTGAGCCCGGCCAATGACTCCCGCGATACCGATCCGCAGGCGCTGTTCGGCCATCTCGTCGGCGAGCTCGACAAGCGTGGCATCGCCTTCATCCATGTCGTCGAGGGTGCGACGCGCGATGCGCGCGACTATCTGCCCTTCGACTACCAGGCTCTGCGCAAGGCCTTCCGCGGCGCCTACATCGCCAATAACGGCTTCAATCGCGAGCTCGCGGTCGAGACGATCGAGAAGGACGAGGCCGACCTCATCGCCTTCGGCCGGCTCTTCATCGCCAATCCCGACCTGCCGGAGCGGCTCAAGCTCGACGCCCCGCTCAACACGCCGGATGTCGCGACCTTCTATGGCGGCGATGCCAGGGGCTATACCGACTATCCGGTGCTGGCGCCGGGCGAGGGCGTGCAAGCGGCGGAGTAGGGCGCGAATGGCCGCCCTGCGGACAGGTTTCACCCGTCCGCAGGTTTTTCTTCGTCGACTGCACGGAAGGGCTTGCGGCGCGAGGCGGTGCCGATTATACGGACGGCCTTGCCGCGCTGCTCCCATCGTCTAGCGGTCAGGACGTCGCCCTCTCACGGCGAAAACTGGGGTTCGATTCCCCATGGGAGCGCCATTCGCGCCAAATGAGCCTGTTTTATAAGGCTTTTTTCCTCTTCTTGTCCCACCTCGGAATCCGGTGGGACAATTATCGATCCAGCTTGAAGCTTCATCATCGCTGAGTCTGCCATCCGCGGCTTACGGGCGGCGCGGGCGTAGCGCTCAACCTCCTCCAGCGTCTTGTGCCCTGTGACGGACATCACCTCGTGCGGAGTCGCCTGGCTCTCAGCGAGCCGTGCAGCAATGGCCTTGCGCAAGCCGTGAGCACGTCCAGGCACACCCGCGGCGACGCATTGCTCACGGAACCAGTTGCCGAAACCATTTGGTGTGAACGACTCGCCGTACTGCGTCTCAAGAAATGTCTCTTTGCCGCAGGGGCCCGCCGCGATAGCTTCCAAAAGGTGAGGATCGGCAGGAATGTCGATGTCGACCGGCGAGCGATGCTCGTTCTTTGCCTGCTGAAAACGAAGTCGGCCATTCTGGATATGTGCCGGGCCGAGGCGTACAGCATCCTCGCGACGCCCAGCCGAATAGTAAATCAGCACCATTGCAAGCCGTGGTTTAGTGCCCACCGGCCAGCGCTTTTCAAAACGCAGGACTTCTTCGACAGTCCATGAGTGATGTCCGTCGGTCTTGTACCTGATGAGTTTCACGTCTCGAGCCGGATTGGCCGATACCTCTTCGGCTTCAACTGCCCAACCGAAGAGCGCTTTGAGTGCCTTCAAGCGTTGATTGGCGGCAGCCTTCTCAAGCTCATCCCGCAGCCGGCGGACGTGCTTGGTCTCCATTCGATCGACAGGCAGGCTGCCTTTCGTCTTGCACACGAGATCGAGGGCGCGGGTTCGCCACGCCCTCGTACTAAGGTCCAGCAGTTTGAATTCAGGGCTGGCGTAGTATTTCTGGCAGAGTTCTCGGAAGCTGCCTTTTTCGGCCTTCTCCGGTGCGGCCTTCTTGTCGAGCGGCTTGCCGGCGAGCGCGTCGCGATACGCACTCCAGAACGCATCCGAGCCGTATTCCTGCGTCAGGCGGACCTTTGGCTGGCCAGGCACGCGAACGTACCACCGCGCATTGCCGTGCCGGTCGACGTCTTTGCTGAGCCGGGGCGGGTTCGGGCGTGGCATTAAGCGGCATCATCCCACGGGTTCGCGTCAGACACAGTGTTCCGATACGGCAAGCTGTCAAACGCCGCGTCCAGATCCCGAACGTCCCAAATCGTGCGGGTGTTGATCGTCCGAGGGGAGGGCGCGCGGCCCTCTTGTACAAGATCGTCGAACAGCGAAGGCGAAATGCCGAAGTAGAACGCGGCCTGTACGCGCGAGAGCCCGCGCGGCATGAAGCCGTGGCTGCGTCTGTTGTCGTTGGCTGCTTGCATTCGAGGCTCCCCTCAATGTTGGCTATATAAATACGGCTCAACGGAGCCGATCATCAAGAAATGAGCGGGCTCTGCCCGAATTTTGCCGCGATTTGAATTTTTTGAATCGGCGATTGGCTGGGGAAACGTCTTGCTGAGCGGAGGAGGCTCACCATGCAAGATAAAGTGGTCATTCGTCCTGAAACCCCTCAAGTTCACATCACCACAGCAGGCGAGTTTCGAGCAGCGCTAAAGCGGATCCGTATGCTGGATCCAGCCGCCCGCAACTCCGCTGCCGCACGGGAGCGCGCAGCCTTGGAGATCGCGGTTGCTCGATATCTCGCGCACGACGACAGTTGGGCTTCGATCGCGCCAGAGCGTGATATCGCAGCGCAAGGGGCTTCGGCCGATCGCCACAATCCCGCCACGAGCCCTTCAAACATTTAGGACGCTGTCGATGCGGCGGCGGCGCCGGGCCAATGACTAGCCCCCCAGCCCCTTCAAAGGCCCGGCGTCACGCGGCTATGGACCAAGGCTTTTGCTTCGGGCCGCCCCGGGTGCCTTCCGCTCCGGGCGTTTCCGCACCCCCGTTTCTCTTTTGCCGGAACCTCATCGCCGCATCTTGGTTGCTGCATCAAGCACGCAATCGGGAGTTCGGTCATGAAGAAACTCGCATTCGCATTGGCGTTAGTGATTTTGCCCAGCGTGGCGTTCGCTCAGAATTCCGGGGTGGTCGTCCGCGATCCAACTGGCGGCTCAACGCGCGATCCGGCGCTCGGCGTCGGAACGGTGGAGGCTCCCCTGAAACGGGATCCTGCCGGCGGCGTAATGATCGACGATACGCCGCGCTTCCGCACCTATGTGGTGGAGCAGCGCGTCCCGTCCTACACCTATGCCGAGCCAATGGCGGTCGGCACAGTCCTGCCGGACGAGGGAGGCATCGTCTATCGCGAGGTGCCAAGGGAATACGGCGCTCAGGGTTACAACTACACCGTCGTGAATGGTCGCACCGTTCTCGTCGAGCCGCGAACCCGGCGCATCGTTCAAGTCATCGACTGACTTCGAGCTGGGCATGCGATGGCGCTAGCGAATGGGCGGGCCCGGGCCCGCCCTTGGCGGGTGCCCCGGCAGGCCGGCGGTTGCGGGGTTTCGCCGCTGGCGCCGCTTCGTCGAACAAGTACTCCTTGATGATGTTCGCGCCGGTGCGCTCTTGCACGCCGATCTTCACGCGGAACGGGATGAAGTGCAGCTGCTCGGTGTCGTCAGGATTGAGCACACCCGTAGCCCGGCGCAGTCCTGCGAAGTCGCGCTGGCCGATTTCCATGGTCTGCGGATCAGCATGTTCTAGGTTGTAGTTGATATAGAACGGGCGGCTTTCGTACGCACCGCCAACGATCTGTGCCTTGCACTTAAGCACCATGCCGTTGCCCTTGGCGTTGACGTCGTAATCCGTCTCGACGATTTCCAGCGCGTAGTCGCCGATAGGAAGCGGGGTGTAGCCGGAAGACGGTTTGGCGTTGGGCTTGTGGGTGCCGGTGATGCTGGCCATGGCGTTGCTCCGAATTAGCGTTTTTCGCTAACCATAGCGATAAATATATACGAACAGCATGTCAAGCGATATTCGCTAGCCCTAGCGTAGAGCGCCGAAGTCGGCTACCGCTGGAAAAATGATAAGCCCAGCCCAATGCCGCGCCGCGCGCGCCCTCCTAGAGTGGACGCAGCAACAGCTTGCCGAAGCTGCAGAGATCGGAAACGCGACGATCCGGAATTTCGAGAGCGGCAAGTCGGCGCCCCAAAGCGCGACGCTCCGCATACTCGCCCAAGCCCTCCAAGCCGCTGGCGTCGAATTCATCGACGACGAGCGTGGCGAAGGAGTCGTGAAATTGCGGGCGCAGCGTCAGACGTCAAAAGTATAGCGATTCCTAATTTGAATTGTCAGACTCCTACGGTTTGACAAATGGTTGCGCGCCACTGGTTGTCAACCAATAGTTTTATGAATCACCCTATGGACTCGCAGTAAGATTCGCGCCATGACTCTGCCTGAACTTGAGGCGAGTCCATGTCCGAAGATGACAACGGGCCGCGGCTGCTTACAAAGCAGCAGGCGGCAGATTATTGCGGCGTCAGCGCGCCCACATTCACCAAGTGGGTGGCGTCAGGCGATATGCCGGCGCCTTACCGCGCAACCCGCAAGTTTGACCGGCGAGCGATAGACTTGGTTCTCGACAACGCGGCGGGTATCCGGCCTGCCGTAGCGCCGAAAGAAGATGCCTTCGACAAGTGGGTCCGCGAACGGGCTGAACGGGATGCCGCGGCGTTGGTGCGCTCGTGAAGGGTGAAACCGATCTCCGCCCCGTCTTCGTAAGCCGCCACACGGCAGCGAAGCTGTTGGAGATCAGCGTCGACACGTTTGACCAGTGGGTTCGCACTGGCTTCGTCCCGCGAGCTCAGGTCAACCGAGGCCAGATCATCAGATGGCACTGGCCAACGGTTGAAGCGCGCCTGGCGAGCCCCGCCGAGCAGCAGGCGCATGATCCCAGCATCGTCACGGGCAGGTACGAGTCACCGCGCCGGAGGCCCAAGCCATGACCGACGGCCCACTTGGAAGGATTTTCGACCTCGACGAAGCCGCCGCGTACCTTCGCGTTAGCAAGAGCGCTGTCGCCCGTGCCGCCAAGCGCCACGGCATCGGCGCAAGGTTCGGCCGGGACATTCGCTTCAACGACGCTGACGTCCGGCAAATGTGGGAGGCGATGCGCGCTCATCCCGAGGTCAGCCTGCAGAATTCCATTCCGCTGCGAGGGGCAGAAAAAGCATTCGAGAGCTTGCGTAAGAGAGCGCTGCAGGAGCGCGCTGCCAAGCTGCTGGCAAGAGGGAAGAAGCGATAATGAACAAGCCGATTGAGGAGCCTGTCGTGGATCACTCTGTCCGCGTCCGGCTGGTCACCGCTCATCATGGCGGGGTCGTCACGGGTGCCGATGTGTTCAGCCTAGAACACTTCGGCGGCGTCCTGCCAAACGTTGGTGACACCTTCCTGTGGATCCGTTCTGAGGATGATTACGACGCGAAAGTGGTCCAGCGGCGTTATCGCGTAACCCATCCCGATCATCGCATACATTGGACATTACCACTGAGAGACGCGCCACCGGCGCCTGAGCTCACAGGGATCGTCAGGAACGCTCTGGCCGTATCCGATTACCTCCAAGCGGTGGCAGAAGGGCGGCCGATGGAGGAGGTCGTAGTCCTCTTGAGGAAATGCAACGTAGGGGGCTGATTCGTCGAGCGGCGGGCTGGACTGAACCAACCAGAGCGTGCACCATTACCTGGGGAATGGGGCAACCATAATGAATAAGTTGATGGCGGCGGCGATGGCCGTTGCATTGGCTGGCTGCGCTTCGCAGCAGCTTGAAACGCGCGACCAGTGGCTTGCAGAGACGCAGCGCGTATACAGGGACCGAGATCCTGAGCAGGTTATCCGAGCCGCGGAGGCAGTGCTTACGTCGGCCGATCCAGGCGACGTGACCTTCGCCCACACATCTGACGGCTTCACAGCCCGCAGACAGTGGCTTGTCTACATAGTGATAGCTTCAGCTGTCGGAACCGACATTTATGAATTCAAGGCCGTCCCCACGCCCGAAGGGACCAAGGCGACAATTCGAATCGAGCAGAAGGCGCAGAACAGCGACGGCAACCGCGCCGAGGGCTCGGTCTCAATCCTGGCGTCCTATCGTCTGTTCTTTAATTGGCTCGATTACGCCTTGGGCAAGGGTGACAAGTGGGTGACATGCGCCGAGGCTGAAAAAGAGTTCAAAATTTCGAACGCCAATATGGCCCCAGGCTTATGTGCTCCCGGCATAATGTCTGGCGGTGGGCTCCCCGTAGAGCCGCGCGCGGAATGGTCCAGGCCGTCGAAGGCCGCACCCAAGCCTCCGGTTCACTCGCGTCAGCTATTGAGTGGCGCAAGGTAGCGCAGCGGTTCTGCAATCTACCGAGCTGACGCGGCCGGGCCAGCCGCATCCCGACTCGACAAATTAGAACATATCAGGAGCATGGAGCGATGCAGCTCCGGTTCCCACTGCGCGTCTATCGCTTTCGCGACGCCGCTGATCGCTGCAGATTCCGAGCGATCCGAATCCGCTCCGCCGCGACGTGGCTCGCTTGTGGTCGCCGGAGGAGGCCGAAGATCTCGCGAAGGTGGTTGCGCGGTGGCTGACGGACGATGGTGGTCACTAGGCGGTGAGTGTATCCCTACGACCCGTTTTTGCGTGCCCCGATAAAGATTCCTGTGAGAACCATACCCACTAAGCCAATGACAGTGACTGCGGTGCTTCCTACGAGGATCTGAAGGACAGATTCCCCAAGCGGTGCCTGAAAGGCTCCGCCTGCGTGCATTAGAATTAATAATCCCACAAAAGCACAATAAATACACATAAACATAAACGTTTTGTCAGCGTACGGCTTTATCAAGTCATCTAATATAATCGTTGTATTTACTTTCTTTTTCAATGATTCCATTTCGGCTTGTAGATTGACTTTATCTTCAGAGACTTTCGTGAATCTGTCTAAGAGAGCGTCATATTCCACTCGCGCGACGGCTCCCGTCGCCTCCGGTAGAGACGACGGGGCATTGTCTATATCCTGAAGTGTTATGTCAGGTTTGGTGCTCACGGCCAGCCAAAGCCAACTGGACGTAGTGCTCCTGAATCTCGTCGTTGCGAAGCGACGTATTCCGGCCGCGTTCATAGGCCAAAGACCAAGGTGTTCCAGGCTGATGAGTCATCTTGGAAAGATCAATGCCTGAATATGTACCGTACTTACTCCAAACGTGATCTATGATGGCCTCTTCGGCGGGAGTCAGTTCCTCCTCAATCGGGTCATCTGTCCGCGGCCTATGAAGCAATTGGTCTGACTTGGCGAAACCGTAGTCCCGGATATGGTCCCATAGCGATCGATACACCGGGCCATTATCCCAAGCCTCGGGCCGCTCCCGGACTAAGGGCTCCTCGTTCACGGCCAGATTCCAGCCGTGCGCGATATAGACAAGTTTCTGCAACTGCATTTGCGCAGGTGGAAACGAGTTTCCCCTGCGCCGCAGGAACGCATTTGCGATGGCTGTCGCAGAGTGGTTAGCCATAACCTCCTCCGTTCGTTTCAGTCACCAGACACACCTCTCCCATCGTACCGGTTTGCGAGTTTTTCGCGGCCACCGACGGGCACAAAAGAACGGTTTAGACGCATCCAAGGATCAATCCGATTCGGACTGTACCTGTGGACAACGCCAATAGCCACCCGGCGCACCGCGCGCCGAATGGCCGAGATCACACACATATAGTTACACCTCGACGTGAACAAAAGGTGTCAGCAACTCATCCTATGCGCGCTGCTGGGCTGGACAGCGCAACCGTCGCGTGATCCGTTTACGCAGCGGCAATCGGGGCAAATCAAATGGCTGACGTCCATGTCACATGCATCAACAAGACACCGAGAAATAATCCCTACGAGGGCATCACGCACCTTGGAAACTCCACCGGCAAGTGGACGAGACAGTCTGTAATCGACTGGATCGAACGGAAGGAACACACCTTCTACACGTTGGTGAAGGGGAACCGAGGGAACATCGGCGTCGTAGACGGGCCGAATGGGAAGTATCTGCGGACCTATGCTGACGGAAAATGGAACGACAATCTGCTGTCGTTGCCTGAATGCCCGTAAGCCAATTAGAAGGGGTGCAGAGGGAATGAGTGACGATAAGGATGAATTCGCTGCAGCACTCGGTAATGGCAGGATCGCGTTTAGGCGCGAGGTTGAGCCGGTGCCTGCGTCAACTGTTCGTGAAGGCAACGTAACTACACACAATCATGCTCAGCCGGGCGCTCCCAGCCACTTCGAAGTCGAATTCAACATTAGCATAGCTCGCTCAACAACCGGGATTAAAACCTCGTTTTATCTTCCGTGGACCGAGATTGTGCTCGGGAAAGACGACGCTCCATATCGAACAGTTGAAGCTGAAGCCGCTCGACAAATTGCTCCAGCTCTTCGAACCGCTGCCGATCGCATTGAGGCTCTAGTTGCGGAGTTCGATTCGCGCGCATCTGTGAAGGATGGATAGCCATCACTAAGCCGCTTCCCCCAGCACCTCGCCCAGCTGATCCTCCCATCGCCTGACGACGGCGGTCTGGACCGACTGTGGCCGGATGATGGTGACCTGGCAGAACCCGCCAACGCCGGCCACAGAAGCCCCGACGCCAGCATGCGCGCCGCGTACATTCCGCTGCTCTTCCATGAGAGTAACGCCCGTGCTGATGACGTCCTCGCCGGGCTCCAGCGCCGCGCACCGCGCTTCAAGATCCGCATCGAACGGCGCGATGGCCAGGGGCCCGAGTGGCTGGAGTTCCCAAGCCGGCCCGTACAGCGAGTGCGAGGTCACGACGTAGCTCTCGGGCCCACGCGCTTCCGACCAGCCCGCCAGGTAGACCTCGATTTCTGGCCCGGTGGCGCACAGCGCATATCGATCGCGCCCGACGAAGTAGAAGTTCGAAACGGCAAGAGCGAAGCTCTCAACGAGCTCGTCGAATGAGCCATATGCGTCGTTGATCGCCTGCGCCAGTTCCTCGGCAAAGCCCTTTGGGCCGCGGCAGGAGATGGCGCAATTCAGGTGAGCAAGTAACGATACCTTCTGCCCAACAGCGCCGAGCGTGCCGTCGCCGTAATAAGACGCGCCGTCGGTGAAGAGATAAATTGCTTCGTCAGTCTTGATAATGTTTACGGCGCTCATGCGGCGCTCCTTTCGATTCCATAGATTGATCCGACCGGTCCCGAGCCGACGATCGCCGCCTGAAGGGCCGCCTTTGCCAACTGCTTGATCAGCGCTTTCATGGTGTCGGCAGCTTTCTCGCCGTCGATAATCATGTCGGCGAGTGCGTCGGTGATGCCTTCGCCGAAGAACTTGCTGGCGTCGTTGAAGCCTTCGACGGCTTTCTGGACCTCTTCGACCTTGACCTTGGCGTTGGCATAACCCGTCGCGGCCTCGTCGATCTTCTTGCGCATCGCTTCCGTCACCGGAATGTTCGCGCGTTTGGCGGCGGTCTCTAGCTCTAGCGCTTCGCGAGCCTTGGCCTTCGCGAAAGTGCCCTTGCCCTCGGTCTCAGCCTCCAGCAGCAGCGCCTGGCGCCGCTTTTCGCTGGCGACTAGGGCCTTCTCATATGCATCCAGCGTCTCCTTGCTGGATCCCCCACCGCCGCCTTTGCCGTCCTTGTCGCCAGGGACTTTGAAGTCGTTCAGGCTGACGGTGGGGCCATCCTTCTTGCCAAGACCCTTTGGGCGGGCCGCGGGCAGGGTGGTCGTTTTCAGCGCGTTCGCGAATTCGACCTCACTAGCGCGGAAGCCCGCCAGAGCCTTGCGGTTTGCTGCGGCGGCGGCTTCGTTCGCAGCAGCCTGCTCAGCGGCAACTGTCGCCCGTCCGCCCGCGTTCGCTGTGCCCATCTCTCGGGCGGCTGCAACGCGCGCGGCGCGCTCATCCTGATAGGAAAGGGCCTGCTGACGCTGAACGCCGGCATTCGCGCGCGCGAGCTCGCCAAGCTTGTCGATGAGCGCTCCAACCGTCAGCACGGTCGACGTCGCCGCAGATCCAATTCCAGCCATGCTGCCGGCGACATTGTTCAAACCCGAAACAAGCGCGGGTGTCAGTCCAACCGCCTCGTCGAACTTGCCGACAGCGAGGGTGAATTCATTCTTCAGGCGCTGCGTTGCCTGTTCCGTCGTCGTGACGGCACTGGCCAGTTTATCCTGAAGCACCTGCGCGCCAGCGAGGCCTGCCCGATAGAAAGCTTCCGAGCTGACCTTTCCGTCTTTGACAAGGGCGGTCAGCTTGGAGACGTCGCCTCCGGCTTCCCTGAGCCCCGCCGCAACGGCCTGCAGCAGCGGATACGCGCCATCGAGCAAACTCGAGTATTCTTCCGCCTGGACCTTGCCGCCTGAGAGCGCCTGGCCAAGCTGCAGCAGGGCACCCTGAGCTTCGGTCGCCGACGTGCCGCCGACTCGAAGGGCCTGTGAGACTAGGTCGGTGAACTTTAGAAGCTCGCCGCTGGAGGTGTTGAGGGTCGTCTGAGCCTGGCTGACGCGGCCGTATAGCGACGCCAGCGCTTCCAACGGTACAGCGTTGTCTTGCGCCGACTTCATCAGTGCGTCGAGAATATTGCCGCGCTGGGCATCAGGGACGCCCGCGACCTTCAACGTGTTGACGATCTTTGCGTATTCGTCGGCGGTCTTGCGAATATCGTTGAGGGTGGAGCCGACGGCAATGCCAGCGAAAGCACCCGCCACGCGCTTGCCGAGGGCGGAGAAAGACGCGCCGATGGATTTTTCCATCGCACTGGCGCGGTCTTCCATCTGTTTAAACAGACGGTACGCCTGTGAATTCTGACGCTTCAGTTGCTGCTCGAAGCGGTTGGTCTGCACTTCCAGCAAGAGGCTGAGTTTTTCTATATCTACTGCCATAAAAATACCTTGCAGCGATGAGCAGAATCATCGAGCAGATTAAGATCGATCGCTTTGTCAAAGTGGAAAAGAAAATGTCGGAGAATGATCAGGACGTAGTGGAACTGGCGGCTCACATCGTGTCCGCCTACGTTGCGAACAATAGCGTGCCGCAAAACGAGTTGGCCGCCCTGATTGCGAGTACGCACGCCGCGCTAGCTGGCCTCGGGCAGGCTCCCGCACCTGTTCCTGAGGAAAAAGCCGTGCCCGCTGTGCCGGTCAAGAAATCCATCACGCCGGATTATTTGATTTGTCTCGAGGACGGAAAGAAGTTCAAGTCACTGAAGCGGCATCTGCGCACGGCGTTCGACATGACGCCAGAAGAATACCGCGCCAAGTGGGGGCTCCCGCCTGACTATCCGATGGTCGCGCCGGCCTATGCTGAGGCGCGCTCTCAGCTTGCCAAGAAGATGGGCTTGGGCCAACAGCGCCGGAAGACCCCGCCTGCACGCGCTCGCGCGAAGGCTAAGGGCTAAGTTTAGGCGATAGGGCGGCGAGATTAGCTCGCCGCCACGTCGACGACTATAGGATCGATCGCGACAACAACTACGCGATGCGCCATGCCATTCCATACCAGGTCACGGAAGCGCTACCCGCCTCGATCGTGGTGCCACCAGCAGAGACCCTGGAATTGAACCCACCGGCGAAGCCGTTAGGGGCCACGTCGCGCGGCAAGCGGAACCACGCCCAAGTGCCGCCAGAGGAAAAGCCAGCGGGGGGCGGGGATAGCTAGTCGAAGAATTCGTCGGCCGGATCGGGCTCGCCAAGCGCATCGGGCAAGGTGATGCGGCCTGCGTCGGCTGGCGTGGCGCCCATCTGGCCCAGGCATTGCCGGAGTAAGTTCATGCTCTGGATGCCGACCTCCTGACCGCCGATCATGCGGCCCATGACAGTCGCCGCTATCGAGACGATCCCGCGATGGCTGCTATTGAGCCAAGGGATGCTCGAGCGCAGTTGCTCCCAGGCCTCCAGCGGCTTCGTCGAGTCGGTGTTGACGAGCCAGTCTGGGGCATCACCTAGGTCATCATCGATCAGTGGTTCGTTACGGCCTGCAAAACGGGCCGGATCGCGTTTATCGCGGCCAGTAAGACGGGCCTTTGCCAGCGGCGTACGCGGCATTGGCATAATCTAAGTTTCCTTTTGGGGTCATGATTTCAACTGCGGCGCTATGGGCGTTGGTACCGGCCCGTTGCGGGCGGAACGGTGCCTCTGAAGAATTGAGTGCCCCCGGGGGGTCACAGCGGCCAGCCGTCTGCGCCGAACGTCACGACGACCTTGCCGTGGTCCTCGAGCTGGCCGTCGCGATTATGGTGGGTGGCGCAAAGGCACTCGAACGGACCCGACCAGAACAACGCCTCGTCGCCCTTATGTGCTGTGCGATGGTGGACCACCGTCGCCTCTTCTACAAGATCCATGGCGAGACAGCGCTCGCATAATGGTTGAGCAGCCAACTGGCTTGCGCGAATGCGCTTCCAGCGCGCCGTGCCATACAGTCGAAGCCATGGCCGCTTGTCCGTCAGCCGAGACATCGAGCGACCTCCGCCTGTTCGGCGGTGAGAACATTCAGATGCTGGGCAAAAACCTGACCTGACGCCGTAGCGTACGTCTCGTATTCGATCCGGTCGCCAAGCATCGGTTCATGCGTGCCGAAGGCCGAACGATGCAGCCAAAGCCCCGCACCAGTTTCACCATCGGCCCGGATGCGGGCACCGGATGGTGTGACGCTGATAACCTCGCCAATCATGCTGGCGCCCTCAGGCGCTGCAATTTGTCGACGAGGCGAGATCCGCGAGCCGTCACGTTCGCCACGGCCGCCTGTGTCGCGAAGCTCGCCGATCGGCAGGCGAGAAAGAGATAAGGATTCTCTTGGTCCAGGTCGACAATCGCCGCGTAGGTGTTAGCAACGGCTCCCTCGGGCACGAGGGATATTTCGCGAAGAGCGACCCTGGTGCAATCGTCGTATTCGATACCAGCCGCCCAGCGGATTTTCTTCTCGGTCACATCGGCGCCGATCGACACGCAAGGGCGCTCATTCGACATCACGGTGTCGAAGATCGCGCGACCTGCGGCGTCGTTGTTGAGGGGCATTCGGAATGCCAGGCCTTGGGCACAGGCAGCAAATTCGAGGCCGTTATCTGTGCCGCCAAAATCCTGGCGTTCATCGTGATCGAAAAGCAGCGCCTTCCGCTTCCCATCTTCTAGCGTGTTGGCGAACCCACCGGCGCGAACGACACGGAAACGGTCATTGGCGAAGAAGGCCCGGCCATGAAAGCATGCCCAGCCCTGTACAGCTGGATGCGCAATTTCGCGACCGTCTGAAGACAGGAAGCGCCTGCGTGCGACGGCTGGGGCTGACGGGGTTTGGCGGGCTGGCTTATCGTTGCCGGACATACGCTGCCGGAACGAGGTGACGGCGCGCGGCAACGCGATAGAAATGGTCATCGCAACTCCGCCGGAATGTCACGCGCAGGTATCGCGCCGGCTTCTGCGGCTTCCTTGAAGAAACGGGCCAACGGCCCGCTCTTATCCGTGGGCGAGCCGATGCCGTTCGGTACGCGGAGCTCTTCATGGTGAGCGTTGCAGCCCGCCTCTTCAACGGCGTCTTCAAGGTCCTTGAGGGACAGGTTTGCCGCGTGAACGCCAGCGAGTGCCCGGCAAAAAACCTGCATTCGGCGAAGGAACTCAGGTCGCACATGGGCGCGCTGCACCCGCATGGCCTTGCTGCGCTCGACGTAAATCTGCTGGCTGAGCGTTTCGAGAGCGCGCCGGAGGTCCGACAGTTCGAGCGTCAATTTGCCTAGTCGCTCGCGCTTCGATCCCGTAACGGGGACAGGCGGTCTGCCGAGCAGAGCGGCCACCCGGGCTTCGGCAGGGTCCGACGGCGGCGCGTCGTCTGGCTCAGCGCCGATAGCGAGTTGCTCGGCAAATTTCTTTTCGATGAGCTGACTGATCTCGTCGCGCTTTGTTTCCAGGCCGGCGAGAACTTTTGAACAGTCTTTGATTTTCGGAATATCGATTGGCTTCATAATGCCTCAGAATAGGTGTGAGAATTTGGCGACGACCGGCAACGGGATCGTCGTTGCTTTGGAAATGCCTGCCGGATCGGAGCCGTAGCGGACACAGGCGCGCTTGCCGACGAGAGTTAAACACTCCAATACGACATTGCCCGGCCCCAGATGCAGGAAGCCGTCTTCGACGTCGAAGTAGCCAAAAACTGGTCCGGTCTTGCAGGCGTTCAGCAGCCCGGCGAGCATTGCGCCGGCTGTTGGCGGGAGGCTGGTGGTCGAAGCTTGCGGAAGCGCGGATAAAGTCCGGACGCGCTCCGGTGCCGTGCCGATTGTGTCGGCGGAGAGCGCGAGGACAATGTTGGCGACGTTGGCGGCGGTCGGTGTCTCGCCGTGGCCCGGAACGAGTCCGTCTTCGCGCAGGCAGCGAAGCTGCTGGCGGCATGACGAAAAGCTGCGGCCAGTGATGTCGGCCAGGCGCTGGCTATAAGCGCGCTCCATATGATCTCCTGAATGGGGTGCCCGGCGGAGCCAGAGACTCAACGCCGGGCGGCCACGCAGCGGGACGCTCTGCGCGGCGAGAGGTGCGGCACTCCGCATCAAATAGGCGAAAAGAAAGCCTCCCCACGGGGTAGCGTGTGGAAGCAAGGTTGCATGCACGCAATTCGTGCGCTTACGTAAAGTCGGGTTGCCGCCGGCGACGTCTATTCGAGCGAAGCGATTCGCACCCATACGCGACACGGAACTGCGTCAAGCAGGGCTGGGGCGGCGGGGCTCACCCCCGTCGAGAAGAAGACGGAGGCGTAGGCATGAGGTTCGTGCTGAAGTCAAAAGTTGTTCGGGTTCGCGCCTACCTGCGAACCCGGTTCGGCCGCCGGGAGCATGTATGTGCTCATTGGCGGTCGCACCCGGGGCAACTCGCGTTCAACTTTTAAGCTCGAGGTCGTAACTTGAGCCGGCCGGTGGCAGCCCGCCGAAGAAAACGCCCCGGCGATGAGCCAGGGCGTTGAAGTCAGGGGTCTGCCGGGAGGGAATTTCTTCCCTCTCACTATACTCTCCCCCAAAAAGCTGAATCCCTACCTCACGCCGCAGATTTCTTCAGCGCAGCGGAGAGATTGTCGTTCGCGGCGAGCAGGCGGCGCTTTCCGCCGCTCCTTTTGTCGGCGTATGCAGGCGATTGACCAGCGGCGACGCCAACCTCTGCAAAGCTGCGGGCCGTCATCGCGGTCTCGAGCGTCGCCACGTCCTCCGCCCTCATCGCCGCAAGCGTCTCTTCCCAAATCTCGCGCTGCGCGATGGCGCCGGTTATGTCCTGCCAGGCGATAGCGCCCGACTGTCCAGTTGCGGCGACCTTCATCCCATTGAAGCTGTCCGAAATGCGCTTGGATCCACACGGCAGGCCGGGGGGGTAGTAGGTGACTGCCGGCATGACGGGCGTATTCGAGATGGCCTCGTCTAGCCATCTCTGAGCATCGTGACGCGTAACGAGCTTCCATTTCGGTCGGCGGACGCGTTTGATGAAGCGGGCTGGAAGCGTTCCAAGCATCTCGGCGAAATAGCGATTGCTGGCCGTCAACTCGGCACTGCTGTAGCCCGGCCCGCCCTTGGCCACGTCAACCTCTTCGCGGCTGGCGAGCAGGGCGCCTGCCGGCATTCGCCGATAGTAGCCTTCAACTTTGCTAGTGCTGCCTTCCTGCCGCCGATACGCCCACTCAGCCTGCGTTCCGTCGCTGAAGCGCAGGTTCCCAATGCGCACGATCTGGCCCGCATCGTTCCGTTCAATGTCACCTGCCGCGACGTGCTTCATGATTTCGTCTGCGGACGGCGTGATCAGCAGCTTCCGCTCATGGCGAAGGTCTGCGATCTCATCGGGGGAGGCGTTGTCGTTTGTCGGTACGGTCGTCCAATTTGTGCCCAGCGCTTCAAATGGACCTTCTGGACGATTGCGATAGGCGATCAGCGCTTTGAGTTGCTCTGCCAGCGATTTTCCGCCGGCAGCAGTGACTTTGATATTCATGGCGTCCCCAAGACTTTGTTGATTCAAAGCGCCATTGCCTGGCGTCATAGTATTGATGGCCGCTTCCCAGCCCACAGGCGGGCGCTGGCGGCTTTTCTTGATGTGGTTGGTAGGGTGGTGGTAGAGCGGACCAGGTGGCCGGCTATGAGGCTCTCACTAAATTTAGTCCCTCAGCGAGCGAAACGTCAAGGAACCGCTACATCTAGTAGGAAGATGTGGATCAAGGGGATAAGCTTCAAGGCGCATCATAACCACTTGATGGTCCTTACGGATTCGATCGGCTGTTGCTCCTTTACCGCAATCAAAAAATCAAAAATCCCGATTTAGTCGCGCGTGAGAACGAGGCAGGTCTATCTCCTAATGTCATGTGCGGCGATTTCGGTGCCCCCCGGAACCAGTCTCGCTTTGGCGCGTTCATGCGCGCCAGAGGAGACTGCAATGTTGGTAAGTGGCGGCGTTTGGGGCGTCCTGATCAGGGTTGCGGTTGTTGCCGTGCTGGGAGTGGGCGTCCTCCTGCCTCTAATCTTCCTACGCTAGCCTCGCGCGCGCTGGCGCGCACGGGCTTCGACATGATTGCCGGGCATTGATGTCTGCGCGATACTCATCGCGTCGACCAAACGCCATTTGCGCCATGACCAACATTGGAAGATCTGGCCTCGCTCGGCTGATGCTCCGCCGCCCACAGTGGCGTGATCGCCTTCGCGATCGTTCACAGCAACCGGTACTGCAGGACTTGTTTGAAGCTTATGAACTAGCCTGCGCTGCGACATATTATTGGGCCAAGTCAACACTGCCGAACGCGCCAGTGCTCGCGGACGAGTATCGCTTCGTGACATTGGAAATCGAAGATGACATTGCTTGGCAATTGAGCTCCGTTTGACCGGCGGCTCCGGCTTTCTCCTCATAGGATTTTCTGCGTTAGCGATCGTGCTCGTGGACAGTGCCGTTCCGGCAGGTGAGGGGCGGGCAAGATGGGAGGGGGCGGGGAATGCAGCTATCCAGCCTCGTCAGGCAGCTCAAGTGTCTCGAACGGTAATAGCTTGCCGGCGGCCTGATCGTGTATGACCAGCACAACGGCTACCTCCTTTGATTTTGATTGGGTTGAATACTTTGAGTTCAGATCCTTAAGTATAATATTGCCAACGTCGCGTGCAAATTCTTGAGGCATAGGTGGCGGAGTTGCAATTGAAAGAAGATCCTTTGCGGTTTGACTTAACACTTGGCATGACACGTTGAGATTGATCTCAAGGGAAGATTTATTTGTAACTACTACCCCAAATGAGTTGCCTGGATTGGAACATGACCTCCTGGCGGAATAGTTGCCGTCCAAGCTAGGCCACCAAGCGAATTGGCATTGCTTGCCAAGCCCAATTCCTGCATTGCGATTCTTTTCGCGATGTTTGGATCACGGCTTTCATCGTCCAAAAATGGAACAAAAGACCCATTTAAAGCGTATGAAAAGAATCCCGAAATTATTTCGGCTTCTTGTTTCGATAGAGCTGAAGCGAATTGAAGGGTTCTCAATGAGAAAGATCCAGGCTTTCTTATCTCGCCTGCTAATATTCTTCCAAACAGGAGTCGCAAATCCTCTGAGCTTTTTTCTTCTGACATTCGCGCAAAGGTGTTGAGCCAGTCTGTTTCAATCTCCGCGCCGGCGTCGATCTTGCCGGGATTCGATTTAACCTCTTCGACCGCAATGTGCGTTATCGCAGCTCTGTTCTCCAGTTTGCGCCGCTCCTCTGCATTGCGGACGAGGTCGTCAACACCGATCTTACCACCCGCCTGGACCTTGCCCGTGTTAGCGTCGATACGAGCCTTAGCGTTGTCGCCCAGTGACAGAACGACGTTGCTAACCGCCTTGTCTAAGTTTTTGAGCGTCTGCGGCATCGAAGGGAGACCGGGAAGCTGGACGCCCAACCATTCTGACAGCCTGTCTCGGATTGTCGGCAACTGCGGCTTGTCGTCGTCGCCCTTTGACATTTCGATCCCCACAACCTCAGATGCCGCAAGGATAAGCTTGCAACTTGAAGCGATACAACCAGGGATGTGAATTTTCCGATGATTTGCTGGGCGAAGGTGTTGCAGCGAACCATACTCTTTGGGGCAGCGTCTTTATCTCCATGCACTGCCAGCGCTCAAGCCACGCTCAATATCGATTGTGGATGGATCGAAACATTTGACACGACGAAGAACTCAATTGAGCCGACCAGAGGCTCAACGTTCTACACGATTACGTTTCAATCGGAAAATAAGGGCACTGCAAAGAGGCAAAGGCTAGGTGCTGAGTTCACGGTTAACGCTAGTGATTCTGAGATCAGCGGAGAGACTTCCTATATCATCGGTGAAGTGCCCATCCGCCAGAGCTTTAGATTGAACCGTTACACCGGAAAGATCGAGTCAGCTTTCACAACCGCTGGCGGATCGTTGATACACTATGGTCACTGCAAAACGGTGCAACGTCGACAATTCTAGATACACCCCCTAAGACCCCTCAGAGTCCTCAGTCTTGGACTCTGAGGGGAAATTGATATCAGGAATCTAACTCTGAGGAGTCTGAGGACTCTGAGGGGAGTGTATAGAGTCCATATTTGGACTTCTCAGCTTCGCCCGCCTTCACCATCCTGCCGAGCAGGTATTGGACGCTGGTTGCAGGCTTGCCGATCGCGCCTGCGATCTCGACGGGTGATCGGTGACCGTCCCGTAGAGCACCGAGAACGGCGCGACGCTCGTCTGATCGCTTCGCTTCGGCGACGTCGCCCAACACCGACCAGCGGCCCCCGTCAAACTGCAGCGCCTTCTCGATCTCCTCGATATCACGCCCGCGTCCATACAGCTTCGGGCCGTCGGAAGTGCGATTGAGCACAAGGATGGAATCGGCGGCGCCCGTCAGGCCGTTGGTGCCGGAGATCATCTCCAACGGGTCTTCGGCCTCCATTTTTCGAACGTGAGTGACAACGATGAGCGCGATGTTGTGCTCGCTCGCCCAACGCTGCAGCGGTGATAGTGCCTCGTAGTCCGCAGCATAGGAATCCTGCTTTTGGCCGCGGGCGGGGCGGACCATCGCGAATGTATCGATGATTGCAAGACGGGGATCCGAAGCAGCGGTACGCCAAGCGTCTAGACGCGCGATAAGTCCCGCGTTGACCTTGGGCGCTTCAGTCTCGAGCGTCAGACGGGCGATGTCCGGCCTATCGCTCTTCGGCAGAACGGTCAGAAGCCGGTCGCGCAGCCGACGGCGGTTGTCCTCCAATGCGAAATAGATCGCATCGCCTTGCCGGCAGCGGACGCCTAACGACACGCCGCCACTGGCGACGGCGATACCGAAATCGAGTGCGAGCCAGGATTTGCCCAGTTTCGGCCGACCACCGAGGATCGTCAGCCCCTCAGCAATGTAGCCCGGCACGACATAACGCACCGGCTCGAATTCCATCGCCAGGAGGCTTTCGCCGTCGATGGCGGTGCTCTTGAGATTGTCGTTGGCGGCCGGGAACCAGTTCGGGCGGGATGAGGGAATCGCGGGAGCTCGAGCAGCTTCAATCTTGGCCTCGGCCGCGGCTTCTGCTTCGATTATCGCGACCCGCATTGAGGTGTACTCAGCGACAATCGCTGCGCGCTCTTCCGGTGTTTCGTCGCCGCCAAAAATCAGCGGTGACGCCGTTTGGATGTAATCCAGGCGCTCTTCGTCGGTCAGTTCAATTGGCAACGTCACGGGGCGCACGCCCTCCAGTCATCGCCGCCACAGCGGCTTCAGTGATCTCGCGAGCCAGCTTCGGCCCAATGTGGAAGGCAGCCGCGCCCGACCGGTTTGGCGGGCGCACGCGGAACGATCCATCGTCCTTGCGATGGAGTTTGAGGCCGACAAGCTTGAGCTCGTCGGTAAGGCGCACGCTGAAGCGCGCGACGACGTTCGATCCGGCCCAGTGCTCGGGCCAGAGTTCGGTGACCTGCAATTCGCAGTCTCCATGTGGAAGCGAGCCCACCGGCGGAATTGCGGGTGGGGGGAGATGTCCAAAAATCGGTGGGACAGGTGAGATAGAAAGCATAAGGATTTCATGGGACGAGAATTCGTCCCACTTTCTGCTAACTACTTGTCTTCACTTGGCTCTTTGGCTCCCCATGGGAGCGCCATTCTTTTCCAAGAACTTGGTGAGAACTGACGCACTGCGCGGCGAGATTTGGCCGCGACGCGGCTCGTGAGCCCCCTCTCAGCGCTTCGGCAACCATTGCAAGGGCGCTGGCTCTACACCCTCGGCCATATTATCTGCTGGCGCCGAGCAGCCTGCCTTCCTCCTCGGGCGACAAGGGTTCGGCGCCACGCCCACTGAGAAACGCCTCGGCACTGGCCTCGCCGCTCGCGGGCGCATAACCGGTCGCCGCCAGCGCCTTAGCGGCGAGGAATTCCGTGCGCCAATTGCCGGCCTCACGGCAGTCGACCGCATCCCAGCCCGGCTCGGCTGCGCGCGCCAGCGTGTATTCGCGGCAGAAGCGGCCATCCCCAAGCTTGTACGAGGCGACCACGCGCAGCTTGCCGCCCGGCAGGCTGACGTCCCCGCCACTCGCGACCTGCGACAAGGCCGCATCGATGCCATCGCGGGAGAACCCCGCCAGCGCGATACCGGCGCTGGGCCGCCCGCGGCCGCCTGCGAGATAGCCCGCTAGCCCGCCAGCCATGAACAGGAAGCTGGCGGCGAGCGGCAAGGCGAGGCGTGGCCAGCGGCGCGAAGGCGCGTCCGGGGTCGCCGGCTTTCCTCCTGGGATCACCGACAGGCGCGCCGCAGCCGGCGGGCTGTCCGCGGTGGCGACGGCTGCCGCAAGATGGTCCGGCCTCGCCGGCGTTTCCGCTCTCTCTGCCTCCAGCAGGAAGCGGGTTTCCGCCAGGATCGCGAAGCGTTCCGCCAGGTCGGGGTCGGCGACGATGCGCGCATGCAGGCGTTCGGCCGCGTCCGGGGCAAGCTCGCCGTCCGCCAGCGCCACCAGCTCCTCGTCGGTCACAGCGAGGTTCGTCATGTCGGCTCCATTCCCAGTCTCTTCGCCAAACCGAGGCGTGCGCGCGACAACCGGCTCATCACGGTCCCGATCGGGATCGACAGTCGGTCGGAGGCGTCGCGGTAGCTCAGGCCGTCGACGCAGACGAGCAGCAGCAGGTCGCGCTGCTCGGACGGCATGTCCTCCAGGGCCTGCTGGACCGAGCCGGCAGTCAGGGCCGTCTCGGTGACCTGCCTGCCATCCTCGCCCTGCAGCTCCGGATGCAGATCCAGCGTCTCGCTTGCTCCCTCCCGCCGGCGCTTGCGCAATTGGTCGATCCAGAGGTTGCGGGCGATGCTGAAAAGCCAGGCGTCCAGCCGCGAGCCCTCCTGCCACTGTGCCTGTGCCCTCAGCGCCCGCTCGCAAGCGGCCTGCGTCAGATCCTCCGCCTCGCTGGTCGAGCGCGTCAGCGTCATCGCATAGCGCCGCAGGCGCGGCAGCAGCGAAATCAACTCCGTCGCGAAGGGCGACGACGCGCTTTGCGAAGGTGCGGGATATCCCTGTCGATCGATGCCGGTCTCGTGCATTGCCGTGGCCCGGTAGCGTCAGGGGTTGCAGGAGAGGCGGCCCCAGCCGAAGACCGGGTCATGACCGGGCTCGCCCAGGTCCCGCGCCTCCACCGACAGGGCGGCCAGCAAAGTCTGCGGCCTCGTCGCGTCCTCGCGTGCGGCCCTTTGCGCGAAGGCGAGGGTGACCAGCGGCGCCGCATAAGAAGTGCCCGAGCGCGGTACGCCCGGGCGCATCGCCTTGTCGCTCATCTGGATGCGCACGCCCGGCGCGGCGAAAGCGATGTGGCTGCCGCGATTGGCGCGGGCATAGATGCGCTCGTCGCGGTCGATCGCGGTCACCGCGACGGCCCAGGGATAGGCGGCCGGGTAGCGCGCTTCGGCGCCAGGCCCGTCATTGCCGGCGGCCGCCACGAGCACGGCGCCGCGCTCATGCATTGTTTGCCCGATCTGCTCGACCAGCACATTGGCCGGCCCGGCAAGGCTCAGGTTGACGACGCGGACCCCGCGCTGCGCCAGCAGGTCGAGCGCACCGACGAGGTCGAAGCTGTCGGCATTGTCGCTGCCAGCGCGCCGATGGAACGCATCGACCGCGATGATCTGCGCCCGGCCGTCATTCTGGACACCGCGCGTCAGCAGGATGGCGATGTCGGTGCCGTGTTGCTTGAGCGCGGCCAGATGGCCCGGGCCACGGATCGTCTGCGTTTCAACCGGCCTGTCGACGAGCGCCGGATGCTCGGTGTCGACGCCGGTATCGACCATGCCGATGACGCCGCGCGCTGAGCACGCGCCTGCGATCCGGGCGTCCTGCGCCACCAGTGAAAAGCATTGCTCCTCGGAGCAAGGCCTGGCAGCGCCGCGATAGAGATGGTTGAGGTCGACTAGCGCTGCAGGTGCGAGTGCGCGGATGCGCTCGAGAGCGCGCTGCATCGATAACCGGGCGGGCGCGCGCAGCCGGACGGTGAGATTGGCGAGCAGGCCGAGATTGCGCTGCGCGACGATGCGGAAGCCTTCGCCACTGAGGATATCGAGCTCGGCTTGCGTCAGTCCGGCCGCGACGATCTCGCGCGGCACCGCCACAGTGGCCGGGCGCGGCGCGCTGCGCTGGGCGCGACGGGGCCGGCTCGCCTCGACGCCAAAGAAGCGCAGCAGGCGACCGGCGTCGATCCGGTGCTCGCCCCCGGTGCGGAAACGGCCCGAGCTGCCGCCACCACTGCCTTGACCGCCTCCGCTCCCGCCGCCGGCCCCGCCACCGCCGTCACCACCGTCGTCGCCATCGCTGTCGTCCGCGATCGCAGGAAAGAGGCGCCCCGCGCCGTCCGGCACGCCCATGAAGGGCGCGCCGGCGAGCGCGAGGCCGAGCAGCGAGGCTCGCAGAGCGGAGCGAAGGGGGACGCGGCTCATGCCGCGACCTTCTCGCGCCGAAGCCGGATGCCGACGCCGATCATCCGGATCGCGTCCTCGGCGGCGCGACGCAGCAGCTTCTCGGACTCTGCGATCGCCTCCTCCAGCGTGCAGGGCCGCTTGAGGATGCTGGCGAAGGCGTCGATCCCATGCTCGAAATTGATCCGGACCTTGCCGCGCCCGATCGTACCAGCCAGCGCAACGACCGGGATGCCACGAGCGCGCGCCTGGCGCGCCACCTCGGCCGGGATCTTGCCGAACGGGGTCTGCTCGTCGAGGCAGCCCTCGGCGGTGATGACCAGGTCGGCCCGGCGCAGCATGCTTTCGAAGGAGAGATATCGCATGACGATGTCATAACGCGGGTGGAGCGTCGCGCCCAACAGCGCATACAAACCGGCGCCGAGCCCGCCAGAGGCGCCGCAGCCAGGAGCAGTCGAGACATCCCGGCCGGTCGCCGCGTACAGCCTGTCGGCATAGAGTTCGAGCGCCGCTTCGAGAAGCTCGACCTGCTCGGGGCTCGCGCCCTTCTGCGGAGCGAAGACGCGGGCGACCCCGCGGGGGCCAAGCAGCAGATTGTGCCAGTTGACCGCCGCGTCGATCCGGACGATGTCGAGGCGCGGGTCGCGCCCGGCGAGGTCGATGCGGGCGAGCTTGCGAAGTGCCGCGCCACCCCGGCCGATCGGCGCGCCTCCTTCGTCGAGCAGGCGTACGCCCAGCGCCTCTGCCATGCCGGCGCCGCCGTCATTGATGCCGCTGTCGCCGCAGCCGAGGAGGATGCGCTCCGCCCCGGCATCGAGCGCCGCCGCGATCAGCTCGCCGACGCCGTAGCTTGTCGTCAGCGTCGGGTCACGCTGGTCGCGCGGAACCAGCGCCAGGCCGGCCGCTGCCGCCATCTCGATCACCGCAGTCTTCGGGCCGGTCCCACCGAGAAAGCCGAAGAACGCCTGCACGGGATCGCCGACCGGACCGGTCACGGCGCGCTCGTGCAGAATGCCACCGGTCACGGCGCAGAGTGCCCGGGTGAAGCCCTCGCCGCCATCGACCAGCGGCGCCAGCATCGTCCTGGCCTGCGGCATCGCCGTCTTGACTCCCTCGGCGATGGCCCGGGCGACATCGCTGGCGTCCAGGCATTCCTTGAAGCCGGAAGGAGCGATCAGAATATTGAGGGTCATTGCAAATCCTCTCGGAATCCCGAGGCCGTCACACGCCTCTGCAGCTGAAAACGACGGCCTGGGTGTCTTATTCCGTTGCCGGCTCAATTTTTTCGAGAGATGCGATCAGCGCAGAGCCAGGCCGGCCAGTGGCCAGATCCACAGCGAGAAGGCGAGCAACAGCGCGCCCATCATCGGCAGCAGGAGCAATGACAGCCCGATGAGATCGCGCGGTCGATAGGTTTCGTGCTCGAGATCGGCATAGAGTGCGACTGGCTTGGCGCTGACCGGGAGCGTCTGGCAGAAACCGGTCCCCATCACGATGAGGATGGCGAGCGCGCCGAAATCATAGCCGAGCGCGGCCAAAGGCGGCGCCAGCAGCGGGATCAGGACCGTGGCCCGGGCACTGCGCGAGGTGATCAGCAGATGCGACAGCAGGGCGACGGCCGTGACCAGCGCGGCGACCGTCGCCGGGTGCGCCAGGGTGTCGGGCGGCAATGCGGCGAGCACAGGCTGGAGCAGGCCGCTCGCGGCACCAGTCTCGATCAGCGCCTGCCCCATCAGTGTGGTCGCGGCGAGGAAGAGGATGAGCTGCCACTCGACGGATTTCACCGCCTGCTTCATCGAGATCGGCGCGAAGGGCTTCAGGGTCAGCCCGATCGCGCCGCAAAGCGTAACCAACGCAGCATCGACGCCATGCAGCGGCTGCGTGCACCAGCCGATGACGACCAGCCCCACGAGCGCCCCGACATAGCGCTGCCGGCCGGAAAGCGGCTCAACCGCGGCCGCTGGCAGCCTGATGATCTGCGCCCGCTCCTCTGGTCGCAGGAAAGCAAACAGGATTGTGAAAGCGGCGCCGAAGCTCGCCAGAAGGGCGAGCGGCATCCCGATAAGCAGCCAGCCGAGATAACCATGGCCGGGGCCGCCGCTGCGCTGGATCATCTCGATCGCGATCAGATGGGCGCCGGCGCCGATCAAGCTCCCGCCGGCCGAGAGCAGGATCACTGTCGGGAACAGCAGCGCGAGCGCCCGCCGGATGCGCCTGTCCTCGATGACGGCGGCCAGAGCGAGATAGACCGGCAGCAGCAGCGCCGCGCGCCCCGAGGTCGAGGGCACGAAGAGAGCGGTTGCGACGATCACGCCGCTCGTGGCGAGGAACAGCGCGCGCACGCTCTTGGCATGGCTCAACGCAGCCGAGGCCAGGCGCTCGGTCAGGCCGGAGGCGCGTAGCACTGCCGCGATGACGAAGGCACCGATCAGCAGCCAGGTGAGTTCGTTGCCGAGCGCTGCATGCAAATTGCGGGCTGGTGTCAGCCCGCAGAGCACAAGGGCCACGGCGGCTGCCAGGGCGATCAGCGTGTCATCGAGAGCGGTCAGGCACCAGCCGACGATGGCGAACGCGAAGACGATCAGGGCCGTCTTCGCCCGGGCATCGAGCGGCAGGCCGAGCCAGATGGCGACGGCAAGAGCACCGGCGATCAGGATGGGCAAGCCCAAACGGAGTGCTACCCGGGCGACGCGCCAGTGATCGGAACGAAGGCCGCCGGCCAGGGGGAGGTCGGCGGGCGGAGAGGAGGAGAGCATCGTCATAGCGACGGAAACGTCGCGCGAGCGCGCTTATTCCGAAGCGAGCGGAAATATTCCGAGAGCGGCGATCACGCGCCTTTCAGCAATCTCTCCAGCTTCTCGATATAGGCCGGCGGCAGCTTGTTGGCGCGGGCGCCCTTGAGCAGCGGCTCGATGTAGTGCGCCGGCGCGCCGGCCGGTCCCGACGGATTGGGCATGTCATAAGTCGTCGACTTCACGACCTCGCCGCTGACCGTGTGCAGCACGATAGTTCTGTGTGCCCAATGGCCCTTGTCGGTGCCCGCCGACTTGTCCATGGCCGCCATATCGCTGTCGGAGAGCTCGTAGTGAACGCCCCAGGTCTCGGCGCCTTTGATGGGGGCGAGCCGCGCGCCGTTGTAGGCGCCATCCGTCGTGGTTCCGAAGGAGAGCTCATAGTCCTTCAGGCAGGCGATGCTGAGCGCTTTCGCCGAGGGCGCGACGCCGCGGATCAGGTCGATGTCCATCAGGTTGGCATAGGCGAAGTAGTTCACGTCGGTCTCCATGTCGGGGTTGGATCTTGAAGAGGCTGGCCGCATTGCAATCTCGGGCGGGGATCAGCGCACCCCTCGCGCAGGGCGTCCCAGGTCTGCGGCAGGGCTGCGAGTGGAGCGAGCGCGTCGATCTCGGCGGCGCGATGGCAGCGGGCCTGCCGGCCCGGCGCGATGGCGGCCAGCGGCGGCGGCTCGCTCCGGCATAGCGGCAAGGCGAAAGGACAGCGCGCGGCGAAGCGGCAGCCGGGTGGCGGCTCGACGAGATCCGGCGGACCGCCCGGGATCGCGATCGGCTCGGCGCGGCTGCCGAGGCGCGGCAGGGCGTTCTTCAGGCCGAGCGTATAGGGATGGGCCGGCCGGCGGATGACGTCACGCGTCGGGCCGGTCTCGACGATCTCGCCGGCATACATCACCGCGACGCGCTCGCAATTCTCGATGACCAGAGCGAGATCATGCGTCACCAAGAGCAGCGAGAAGCCGAGCCGCTGCTGGAGCTCGCGCAGGCTGCGGAAGATCTGGTCCTGGACGACGACGTCGAGCGCGGTGGTCGGCTCGTCGGCGAGGACCAGCGGCGGCTCCAGCGCCAATGCCATGGCGATGATGGCGCGCTGGCGCATGCCACCTGAGAACTGATGGGGATAGTCGCGCGCCCGCTCCGGCGCGACGCCGACCATGGCCAGCAGCTCTTGCGTGCGGCGCCAGGCTTCGGCGCGGGAGACCTGGCGATGGGCGAGGATCGCCTCGGCGATCTGGTCGCCGACGCGCAGGACAGGATTGAGCGCGTTGAGGGCGCTCTGCGTCACCATCGAGATGCCGGCCCATCGAACGCTGCGGCGCTGCTCGGTGCTGGCCGTGACCAGGTCGCGACCCTGGAAGGCGATGCTGCCGGCGTCGATGCGGGCATTGCCGGGCATCACGCCCATCACGGCCTTCAGCAAGGTGCTCTTGCCGCAGCCGGATTCACCGATCAGGCCGAGGTTCTCGCCCTTGTCGAGTTCGAGGTCGATATTGGCCAAGGCACTGGCCGGGCCGCGCGGGGTCTCGTAGCTCGCGTAGAGGCCGGCGATCGAGAGCAGGGGACGGATTTCGTTTCCTGCCATGGCGTCAGCCCGTCCTCAGGCGCGGGTTGACGACCTGCTCATAGGCGCGGCCGACGAAATAGACCGCCGAGACCAGCACCATGATCGCGATGCCCGGCGGCACCACCCACCAGGGCGCGCGGTACATCATCTGCGAGGCATAGGCGTCGTAGACGATCGAGCCCCAGCTTACCACGGAGGGATCGCCGAAGCCGAGGAAGCCGATGCTGGCCTCGGTGATGATCGCCCAGGCGAGCGCGAAGGCAACGCTGACCAAAGCGATCGGCATGATGTTCGGTGCGATCTCGCGATAGATTATGGCGAGATCGCTGGCGCCGGTGATGCGCGCGGCGGCGATGAAGGGCATCTCGCGCAGCGACAGCACCTGGGCGCGCACCACCCGCGCCGTCGAGCGCCACATCACCAGCGTCATCGCGATCACCATCGTCGTCAGGCTGCGGCCGGTGAGCGAGAGCACGATGATGATGAAGGGCAGAAAGGGCAGGCCGAGGAACATGTCGGTCAGCCGCATCAGGAAGGAATCGATGCGGCCGCCGAAATAGCCGGAGATCAGGCCGATATTGACGCCGATCACGACGGTGCCGAGCGCCGTCAAACCGCCGACCAGCAAAGCCGGTCGGGCGCCGACCAGCATCTGGCTGAGCACGTCGCGGCCCAGCAGGGTGGTGCCGAGCCAGTGCTGCCAGGAGGGCGGGGCGAGGCGCAGGAGCTTGCCGGCGGCATCGTAATTGCGCGCGACCGGATCATAAGGCGCGATCGCGGGCCCCAGGATCGCCAGCGCGACGCAGAGACCGAGGATCACCAGGCCGGTGGGGCCGAAGGGGCCGCGCCAGACCGCACGAAAGAAGTCGAGGATGATGGTCGGCATGGTCAGGCGTAGACAATGCGTGGATCGAGCAGACCGTAGAGCAGGTCCGCGATGAAGGTGCCGAGCACGGTCAGCACGGCGATGAGCAGGAAGGCGGCCTGCGCGACCGGATAATCGGCGCGGCTGATCGCCTCGATCATCAGCAGGCCGAGGCCGGGCCAGGAGAACACCGTCTCGATCACCACCGAGCCGGCCACGGCCCAGCCGAGGATCATCGGCAGCGTCGTCGCCAGCGGCAGCAGCGCGTTGCGGGCGGCATGGCCGAAGAGGACGCGGCGCTCGCTCAGCCCCTTCATGCGGGCGAGCTCGATATAGTCCTCGCCGATGGTCGAGAGCATGGTCGAGCGCATCAGCAGCAGCGGGAAGCAGAGCTGGTAGAGCGTGTTGACCAGGAAGGGCAGCGCCAGATGGTGCAGGAAGTCGGCGGAGAGATACATCCGCCAGTCCTGCTCGGGGAACGCCCCCGGCGTGACGATATGGCCGATCGGGAAGAGGTCGAGCTTGATCGAGAACAGCAGGATCGCGAGCATGCCGAGCCAGAACAGCGGCGCCGATTGCAGCGCGGTCGCGGTGAAGACGAGGCTGACCTCGGCCGCGCCGCCGCGCTTCCAGGCGGCGATCGCGCCGATGACGGCGCCGAGCAGGTAGGCGGCGAGCATCGAGGGCAGGATCAGCAGGATCGTGTTGAGCAGCCGGCCCTGGATCATCTCGAAGACCGGCCGGTTGGTCTGGAAGGAGAAGCCGAAATCGAGGAGGCAGAGATTGCGGAGATAGATCAGGTATTGCTCGAAGAGTGGCCGATCGAGCCCGAATTGCTGGCGCATCGCCTCCTGCGCCTTGGGATAGAGCGAGGGGCTGATCACGGTCGCGGTCGGGTCGCCCGGCAGGAGCCGGAACAGGAAGAACATCAGCGTCGCCATGGCGAACAGCGTCAGGACCATGTGCCAGAAGCGGCGAAGCAGATAGCCGGCCATGGCTCAGAGCGCCGCTTGCCGGAGGGCGGGCGGCGGGACCCGGACGATGTCGGGATCGGCCGAGGGGATCGCCGCGATCAGCGTGCGGGTATAGGGATCGCGCGGCGCCGACAGCACCGCCTCGACCGGGCCGGTCTCGACGATGCGGCCGCGATACATGATAGCGAGCCGGTCGCAGACCGCGCCGACGGTCGCAAGGTCATGGGTGATGTAGAGCATGGCGATGCCGCGGTCGCGAGCGAGGCGCTTGAGCAGGCGGACGATGTCCCATTTGATGGAGACGTCGAGCATCGAGACCGGCTCGTCGGCGACGAGAAAGCGCGGCTCCAGAATGATCGCGCGGGCGATGCAGACACGCTGGCGCTGGCCGCCGCTGAGCTGATGTGGGTGCTTGCCAAGATAGCTCTCGGGTGGATTGAGGCCGACTTCCGCGAGGACGGCGCGGACGCTCGCTGCGACCTTGGCGCGGTCGCGGACGCCCTGGTAGAGCAGTGGCCGGCCGACCAGGTCATCGACGGTGTGCTGCGGGTTGAGGGCACCATAGGGGTCCTGGAAGATCATCTGGACCTGGCGGTGGAAGGCCTTCTTGTCGCGGGCGCGGGCGGCGGCGCTGTCGGTGCCGTCGATCCGGATCGTGCCTGAGGTCGGCGTCTCGAGCCCGACCAGCAGGCGCCCGGTGGTCGACTTGCCCGAGCCGGATTCACCGACGAGGCCGAGCACCTCGCCGGCGGCGATCTCGAAGCTGACGCCCTCGACCGCCCGCGTGACCTCGCCGCGCTGGCCGGGCAGCAGCGAGCGCAAGCCCGCCGCTGCGGCATAGTGCTTGGTCAGGTCGCGGACGTCGATCATCGCGGGACCAGAGGCGATCACTTCGCCGGGGCGCGCAGGGCGCCGTCCGGGCCCCAGCTGTAGCCGGCCGCCTTCAGGATCGCCTTGGCCTTGTCGATGTCATAGGCCGGCAGCGGGATCGAGACGTCGTGCCAGAAGGCGTTGACCGGCACGATCGGCGTCGCGCTGCGGCCGGCATCGCCGCCCAGAACCTCCTCGATGATGGCGTCATAGGGGATGGCATGCGCCATGGCCTGGCGCAGCGCCTTGCTGGCGAGCGCCGGGCGCGCCGTGTTGTAGCGCATCGACATATGGCCGTTCGAGCGCGCCTGGATCAGCTTGACGTTCTTCTCGGCCGCGAATTCCTTGACCACGGTCGGCACGATCGGCTGGAAGGAGACGTCGATGTCGCCCTTCTTGAGCGCGGCGCCGACAAGCTCGGCCGAGCCGAAGACGACGATCAGCAAGTCGGAAGCCGGTTTGGCGAAATGATCGGCCCGGCGCAGCAGCGAGATCTCCTGGCCCTCGCGCCAATAGCGCAGCGTGTAGGGGCCGCTGCCGACGAGCGGCGCGTTGCGGAAATCCTGCGGCTTGGCGATGCCGGTCTTCTCGACCACGTCGCCCCAGACATGCCTGGGCAGTATCAGGACCTGACCGAGCGTGTTGATGATGAAGGGCGCGTAGGCTTCAGTCAGCTTGAAGCGCACCGTCGTGGCGTCGACCACCTCGACCGAGGCGAGCTTCTCCAAGTATTTCTTGAAATAGGCGGCGTCCCAGCGCTTCAGATAGTCGAAGGAGAACTTGACGTCCTCTGCGGTGACCGGCTTGCCGTCGCTGAAACTGTGGCCTTGGCGGAGCTTCACCACCACAGTGGTCGGATCGACCACCTCGAGCGCCTCTGCCAGCCACATGCGCGGCGAGCCGTCGGGGCCGAGCTCGACGAGCTTGTCGTAGACCAGGCTCAGCGTGTTGAAGTCCTCGACGATCGTCGCCGCCAGCGGGTTGAAGGTGCCCTGGTCGATGGTGCGGCCGATCTTCACCGCCGTGCCGGCCTTCGAGGTCAGGCGCAGCATGTTCCAGAGCGAGCGCGGCCCGTCCGAGGTGTCCTCATAGCCGGGGATCTCGACCTTGGCCGTGTTCATCGCGAAGGTGTTGACGACATAGGCGAGGACCGCCTCGGGCTGCTCGTCGGCCAGCACGCGCTGCAATTCGTGGATCACCTTGCGGCGCTCCTGCGCGTCGTAGAGGGCGAGCTGCCTGGCGCCGAGTTCGTCGACCTTCGGGCTGGAGAAGGAGCCGACATTGGAATCGCCCGGCGCGCTGTTGCGCGAATTGAACTGGGCGTTGGTGAAGAAGTCCGGCTCCGAGCGCTGCGGCGAGCCCGACAGCACCGACATCACCACGTCGAAATCATGCTCCTTGAACCATTTCGACAGCATCGGATTGGGGAAGGGTTGCGGGTCGAGCGTGACCTTGAGGCCGAGCTTGCGCCAGCCTTCGGCGACATAGTTCGAGGTCTCGAAATAGTGCTGGTACTTGGCGGCGGGCCAGGTCAGCACCTTGATCTCCGGAACCGGCTGCTGTGCCAGGGCCATGCTGGTGCCCAGCCCGATCAGCGCGCCCGCGAATGCCGTCGCCAGCTTCATCGCCCTCCCCCTTCTTGTTTTCTGAACCAGCAGACGGCCCCGCGCCCTGTTCCGAGCGTGTGTGTCCACCTGCGTGTCGCGTTCCCTCGCTCGGGAGGCTAGGGCTGGCCGGGCGGCTTGCCCATTGCTGATTTCCGATGCAGATCATTCCGGATTGGAATGAGCGGGATGGAGCGAGCCCCGTGCGCAGGACCTTGCCGCCGACCCGGGATCTCGCCTGTTTCGAGGCGGTCGCACGCCATCGCAGCGTCACGCGGGCGGCAGCCGAGCTCAACCTGACGCAGAGCGCCGTCAGTCGCCGCCTAGCCGCGCTGGAGGAATTGCTCGGCCAGCCTTTGTTCCTGCGCGACAAGCAGCGGCTGACCCCGACCATTGCAGCCGAGGAATATGCCGAGGAGCTGCGCAGCCTCTTGAACCGGGTCGAGGTCGCGACCACCAGGCTGCTGTCGCATGGCCGCAAGGGCGGCGTGCTGACGGTCGCCTGCCTGCCGACCTTCGGCTCGCGCTGGCTGGTGCCGCGGCTGGCGCGGTTCATCGCCGAGCACCCGACGATCGACATCAACCTGATCTCGAAGATCCGCCCGTTCAGTTTCGAGGAGGACAAGGCGCACGCCGCGATCCATTTCGGCAGCCCGACTTGGCCAGGCGCGCGCATCCACCACCTGATGGACGAGCATGTCATCCCCGTCTGCGCGCCCCAGCTGATCGGCGGCGAGGCGTTGGCCAGCCCCGACGGTTTTGCTCGCCTGCCATTGCTGCAACACACGACGCGGCCCTATCTTTGGCGCGACTGGCTAGCCGATGCGGGCGCCAGCGGTGTCAATGGCATCGCCGGGCCGAAATTCGAGTACTATTCGCTGGTGATCCAGGCTGCGATCGTTGGCATCGGCGTCGCGATCCTCCCGGATTTCCTGGTCCGGGAAGAGATCCAGTCAGGCGCGCTGATGGTTGCTTGTCCACATCGGATGCGCTGCGAGGACGCGTACTACGTCGTCTACCCCAAGCGCTTCGACGAGAACGTCAACGTTCAGGCCTTCGTCGGCTGGCTCCGCGACGAGGCGGGGGTCTATGCGGGCACCACGACGTAGTAAGCTTGAAGGTTCGTGCATGGACCCGTTGCCGATAAGTCCGCATGCGGGTCCGTTCATGCTTCGGCGCGAGGGCAGCAATCTATCGCAGCGGGCGTCCGGGCAAGCCCAGATCACGATCAGGATTGACGTGCGCGCTGCCCCTGTTTTGCGAGCCAGGCGTCGTGGAGCCATTTTTCCGTGCCGCGGTGGCCGGGGAACGTGATCCAGTGAATGTCGCGCTCGAACACCATGACCTTGCGGTCAGTCCCGACGATGACCCACATCCAGCGATTGTCGGCGGCATTGCGCATCTTCACCTTCATGCCGGTGAGTGTCAGGTTCTCCGTGCGCCCATTGCGGTTCACGCGCAGCGGCTCGTCATGCGTGTCGATCCAGCTGATTTCCATCCCCGGCAACAGGTCTGGCGCCGTAGCGTGCAGGAAATCCATGGCGATGGCCTGGGCCTCGCCGCGGGAGGGCAGGGGGCGGCCGACCAGATCGAGGTCCATCCGGGCAAAACCCTTGAGCCGGCCATTGGCGGCGATGACCGTGCTGAAATGCTCGCCGCCGAGTGAGGCATTGCGACCGTCGGCGCGCTCATAGCGGACGAGTTCGGCGCTGTCGCCGTCCACGGTAACGGCGCGGCGCGCAACTTCGCGATATCCGGCAGGCATGAAGGCCTCAGTGGTGGAGGTGGCCGGCCGGGTCGTCGGGATCGGTGCTGTCATAGCCTTTCCTTTCGGCACATCTGCAAGTGCAGGGCTGATATCGGCTCCGCCGGTGAGGCCGAGTGTGGCGAGCGCGATGAGGGGCATGCGGGGCATGTCGAAGACTCCTTCGGGTCGAGGTGGGAGCTGAATATGTAATCTAACGTCAAGTGTAGATTTTGGACGCATTCATGCCGAACCTCCTCCTGCCTATGCTTGCCTGGCTTGCTCGATCAGCGTGTGCATGCGGGCGATATTGCTTTCCAGATCGCGCTTGAATGCGTTCAGCTCATGCAGCTGGGCATCCGCCTTGGCGAGCTGGGCTTGCAGGATTTCCAGCACCTTCTCCTTGCCTTTGATGCCGCTCGCATCCTCGAAGTAGAGGTCGATCACGGCCGCGATGTCGTCGAGGCTGAGCCCGAGGCGCTTCAAGGCGGCGATCTTCTCCAGCCGTTTCAGGGCGACCTCGCCGTAATAGCGATAGCCCGCGCCTTCGCGCTCGGTTGGCGCCAGCAGGCCTAACCTCTCATAGTAGTGGATCGTGCGATGACTGACCCCGGCGCGCTCGGAGAGCTCGCCAATCTGCATGAGCGACGGCAATTCTAGTCTCATATAAACCTGACGTTAGGTGTAGATATGGAGTTGTCGTGGCCGCTGTCAAGGGCGGCCGCTGGGCTTCTGCGGCATCCGCATGAAGCCAGCGACTGGTGAGCCTCAGGAACTGGCGCGCGCCGCAAGCGTGAAGCCGACGTCTTCGCGGATGGCGATCCCGGCAGCCTTGCCCTCGCCGAGCCCGGCGATCAGCTTGGCGGTGCGAAAACCGATCTCGCGGCGTGGAATCGAGAGGGCCGTCAGGGCAGGCGAGAGCTGCTGGCAGATCTCGTGATCGTCGAAGGAGGCTATCGCGATCTCTTCCGGCACGCGACGTCCCGCCTTCTGGCAGGCGAGCAGCGCGCCGATCGCGAACACGTCGCCGGCGCCGAGGATCGCATCGGGTCGCGCACCGGAGCCGAGGAGCCGCTCGGCAGCGGCGATGGCTGCCTCGTATCCGCCGGCGCTTTCGATGATCAGCTCTGGCACGATCTCGACGCCGGCCTCGTGCAAGGCGGCGTAGTAGCCATCGAGACGTCGGCTGGCCCGGGTCGAGACCGCTGTCGGCAAGGTGAGGAAGCCAATCCGGCGGCGGCCGCGCTGCAGCAGATGGCCCGTCACGGTCGCTGCCGCATCCTTGTTGGAAAAGCTGAGATTGTGCTGGATGGGATCGTCGACGAGATCGCCGACCTCGATCACCGGCACGTCGAGCCGGCGCAGGCGCGCGACCGTTTCCGGCTTGTGCGCGGTTTCGTGCAGCACGAGTGCGCGGGGCTTCAGGGTAAGGTATTCCGCGATCAGGCGGTCTTCCGCGTCGGGACGGCGTCCGGCATCGCCGGCCGTCAGCAGCAGCCCGTTCTCTGCAAGCCCATCGGAAAGGCCCTGAAGAAAGGCTGCGAACAAGCTGTTCTCCAGCGAAGGAACGATGGCGGCGACCATGCGCGACACGCCTGAGCGCAGCGCGCCCGCCAGCCGATGCGGCACATAGCCGACCTCGTCGGCTGCGCTTTCGATCCGAAGCAGCGTTGCCGCCGCCACGGTCTTGGGAGAGCTGAAGGCGCGCGACACCGTCATGATGGAAACGCCGGCGCGTTTCGCGACGTCGCGTATCGTCGCGTTGCCGGCGCCTTGATCCACGGAGTCGCGCATGGCGGCGTGGCTGTCCTCGCTCGTGATCCTCACTCCACATTGCGTGCTGGCGATCGTCTTGACAATCACGAATGATAACGTTCACTGTTAACGTTATCATAAGCAGTCAGAGAATGATCGTGACAGCCCAGCATCGGTCGGAAGGCAAGCCATTGATCGTCTGTGCGGCTCTCACCGGCGGCATATCGCCTCTGGCCGCCGGCCCTGGACATCCGCTCGACCCAGGCGCGATCGTCGCGGATGCGATCGCCTGCCACGCGGCTGGGGCGGCCGTCATCCACATCCATGCGCGGCTGACGACCGGCGAGACCACGATGGAACCGGCCGTCTATTCCGCCATCGCTGCTGCGATCCGGGCCAGTGGCTGCGATGCCGTGCTCGATTTCTCGGCTGGCGACGATGGCGGGCGCGCTTCGCATGCCCAGCGTCTGGCGGTGGTCGGGACCGGCGCCGAGATCGTCAGCTTCGCCGGTGGCAGCTTCAACATCGCCGATCGCCTCTACGATAATCATCCGAGCTTCCAGATGTCGCTGGCGGCGGCGATTGCTCGGGTCGGGCTGCGTCCGGAGATCGAGATCTTCGACAGCGCCCATCTCCAATGCGTTCCGCGGCTGGCTGCAGCGGGCATCGGCCGGCCGCTCTTCTTCCAGTTCGTGATGGGATTGCCCGGCACGCTGAAGCCGGACGCCACGCTGCTGGAATGGCTCCTTCGCGAACTGCCGGAGGAGAGCGAATGGTCGGTGTCGGCGCAGACCGGTTCGGACATCGCGACGCATGTCGCCATCCTCGAGCTGGCGGTGGCACAGGGTGGGCATGTGCGGACCGGGCTCGAGGATATCCGGCGGCTGAACGACGGCTCAGTCGCTCCGGGCAATGCCGCGCTGGTCAGGCAATGGGTGGCGCATGCAGCAAGACAGGGGCGTCCGCTGGCGTCGCCGGCCATGGCACGGCAGCTGCTCGGCATCGGGCGCCATGACGATGTCATCGCCAAGAAAACAGAACATGGGAGGATAGGTCATGAGGGGACCGACACGACGGGCGTTCACTAGCGGGATGATGAGCTGCGGGCTGGCCGCGTTCCCGGCCGTTTCGCGGGCGCAGGGCGCGTGGCCCAATCGGCCGGTTCGCATCCTGATCCCCTTTGCTGCCGGCGGCGCGGCAGATGCATTGGCGCGGATCCTGTCCGAGCAGTTCCAGAACGCGGCGGGGCAGCCGCTCATCGTCGAGAACAAGCCAGGAGCCGGCGGCACGCTCGCCGCGGCCGAGGTCGCGCGCAGCATGCCCGATGGGCACACGCTCCTGCTCGGCGACATCGGGGCGAATGCTGTCGCCCAGTCGCTCTTCGCCAGCCTGCCCTATAATGTCGAAAGCAGCTTCCGGCATGCGATCCATCTGGCCAACCTGCCGATGGTGATGATCGCGCATCCGAGCGTCTCGGACGGAACCGTGAAGGGCGCCATCGCTCTCGCCAAGGCGAAACCCGGAAGCCTGAACTACGCCTCGGCCGGCCCTGGCGGAGCGTCGCACCTGATGATGGAGCTGTTCAAGCGCTCGGCGGAGGTGGAGATCGCGCATGTCCCCTATCGTGGTGGCGGGCCGGTGCTGCAGGCGACGATGACCAACGAGGTGCAGCTGGCGATCTCGACGATCTCGACCTCGCGCAGCTTCATCGAGGCGAATTCGGTCAGGGCGATCGGAGTTGGGAACACCCAGCCGGTGAAGGCTTTGCCGGAGGTGAGGCCGATCGGCCTCGACGTGCCCGGCTTCGAGGCCTTGACCTGGCACGGCATCCACGTCGCCGGGGAAACCGCGCCCGAGCTCGTGACGCGGATCAATGCCGTCTTCAACCAGCTGCTCGCCTTGCCGGAGGTGCAGCGCAGATTTGCGATCCAGACCGCCGAACCGGTCGGCGGAACACCGGCCGACTATGCGGCCTTCGTCGCGCGCGAGACTGCGAAATGGGGAGACGTCGTTCGTAGCGCGAAAATCAAGCCGGCCTGAACCGTGACCTGACTTGATCCGCAATAACCGTGAACGGCCCGCCGAACCCGGTCATTCCACGACGGAGCGTCAGGCGGGCAGCACCTTGCCGGGGTTCATGATGTTGTCGGGGTCGAGGCTCGCCTTCAGCGTGCGCATCACCTCGACGGCGGCGTCGCCATGCTCCTTGCGCAGGAACTTCGCCTTGCCATAGCCGACGCCGTGCTCGCCGGTGCAGGTGCCGCCGAGCTCGATGGCGCGGTTGACCAGCAGGCCGTTCAGCCGCTCGGCCTCGCGGATCTCGTCCGGCGAATCCATCCTGATCAGAAAGCCCATGTGGAAATTGCCGTCGCCGACATGGCCGAGCGCCGTGACCGGGAAGGGCGCGTCCTTGGCGTGCTCCTTGATCTCAGTGATGCAGGCGGCGAGCTGGGAGATCGGCACGCAGGTGTCGGTGCCCCAGCTGCTGGCGCCGGGACGCAAGGCGAGCAGCGCGTAGTGCATATTGTGCCGCGCCTGCCAGAGCTTGTTGCGCTCCTCGGAGCTGGTCGCAAAGCGCCAGCCTTCGCCGCCATGGCCCTCGGCCAGCATCTGCACGGTTTCAGCCTGTGAGACCACAGCCGCTTCCGTGCCATGGAATTCGAGGAAGAGCGCGACCGTCTCGGGATAGCTCAGATTGTTGTGGCGATTGATCGCACGCATGCAGGTCTCGTCGAGCAGTTCGACGCGGGCGACCTGGATGCCGCACTGGATCGTCTCGATCGCGCAATTGACCGCGCTGGCGATGTCCGGGAAGGAGCAGACCGCGACCGAGCTGGCTTCTGGAATGCCATAGAGCCGCAGCGTGATCTCGGTGATGACGCCGAGCGTGCCCTCGGAGCCGACGAAGAGGCGGGTGAGGTCGTAGCCGGCCGAGGATTTGCGGGCGCGGCCGCCGGTTTTCAGGATCGTGCCGTCAGCGAGCACGACGGTCAGCGCCAGCACATTGTCCTTCATCGTGCCATAGCGCACCGCATTGGTGCCCGAGGCGCGCGTCGCGGTCATGCCGCCGAGCGTCGCGTCGGCACCGGGATCGACCGGGAAGAACAGGCCGGTGTCGCGCAGGTGCTCGTTGAGCTGCTTGCGGGTGACGCCGGCCTCGACTGTGCAGTCCAGGTCTTCGGCATTGACGGCGGTGATCGCGTTCATGCGCGAGAGGTCGATGCAGACGCCGCCATGCAGCGCGACGACATGGCCTTCGAGCGAGGTGCCGGCGCCGAAAGGAATGACCGGCACCTTCGCCTGATGGCAGAGCTTCACGATCTGGCTGACCTCCTCGGTGGTCTGCGGATAGCAGACGACATCGGGCGCCTTGGTCGGGTGATAGGACTCGCCATGGCCGTGATGTTCGCGCTCGCTGTCCGAGGTGGAGCAGCGCGGGCCGAGGAGTTCGCGCAGGGCGGTGGTCAGATCATCGAGAGCGGGATGCCGGGAGGCGCCGGGCGTGCTGGCGGGGGCGTTCATGTGGTGTTCGGTCCTCGTGCACGTCTTCGGCGCGGCTGCGACGCAATCTCGATCAGCCCATCGGCTTCGGCCAGCGCCGATGCAGCATGAGCGCTCTGCATCGTCAGGGGAAGTGCGGTGTCAGGCCGAGTGATCGCGCCCGGCGACGCCGAGCAGGTACTGGCCATAGCCGCTCTTCGACAGGGCCTGGCCGAGCGCCTGCAATTGCTCGCGGTCGATCCAGCCGTTCTCGAAGGCGATCTCCTCGGGGCAGGCGATGCGGAAGCCCTGGCGGCGCTCGAGCGTACGCACGAATTCGGAGGCCTCGACCAGGGAATCCGGCGTGCCGGTGTCGAGCCAGGCATAGCCGCGCCCGAGCCGCTCGACGCTGAGCGCGCCGCGTTCGAGATAGGCGAGGTTGACGTCGGTGATCTCAAGCTCGCCGCGGGCCGAGGGCTTCAGTTTGCGGGCGATCTCGACCACCTCGGCGTCATAGAAATAGAGGCCGGTCACCGCCCAGTGCGAGCGCGGGGCCTTGGGTTTCTCCTCGATCGAGAGCGCCTTGCCGGTCGCGTCGAAGGAGACAACGCCATAGCGTTCGGGATCGCTGACGCGATAGGCGAAGACGGTCGCGCCGCTGGTGCGGGCGGCGGCGCGGTGCAGCACATCGGTGAGGCCGTCGCCGTAATAGAGATTGTCGCCGAGGATCAGGGCGGACGGGCCGCCGGCGACGAAATCGGCGCCGATGTGATAGGCCTGCGCCAGCCCTTCCGGCTTCGGCTGCACCGCGTAGGAGAGCTTGAGGCCCCAGCGCTCGCCAGTGCCAAACAGCGCCTCGAAGCGCGGCGCGTCCTCGGGCGTCGAGATGATCAGGATCTCGCTTATGCCGGCGAGCATCAGCGTCGAGAGCGGGTAGTAGATCATCGGCTTGTCGTAGACGGGCAGCAGCTGCTTCGACGTCACCATGGTCATCGGGTGAAGCCGCGTGCCGCTGCCGCCGGCGAGGATGATCCCCTTCATGATGGCTCCTTTAGCTTCGCGATTTCGCGAGCAGCGTGGCGACGCAGGTCTTCACTGAGTCCTGCCAGGGCGGCAGGAGTAGGCCGTGGCGCTGCGCGAGCAGGCTGCAGTCGAGCCTGGAATTGCTCGGCCGGCGGGCGGGGGTGGGGTAGTCGATCGTGGCGATGCGCCGGACGGCGGCGTTCGGCCCGCCCAGCTCAGACGAGGCAGCGAAGACGGCCTCGGCGAGATCGGCCCAGCTTGCCTCGCCCGTGCCGGCGGCGTGGAAGACGCCGCGCAGCGAGGCAGCCCTAGGCCGGGCGACCAGCGCCTTCGCGATCCCGATGATCACATCGGCGAGGTCGAGCGCATTGGTCGGCGAACCGAGCTGGTCGGAGACGACGCCGAGCTCGTCCCTGGTTTCGGCAAGGCGCAGCATCGTCTTCACGAAGTTGGCGCCATAGGGGCTGTAGACCCAGGCGGTGCGCAGGATCGTCCAGTCGTTGGTCGAGGCGGCAACGGCTTCCTCGCCGGCGAGCTTCGAGCGGCCATAGGCCGAGAGCGGGCCGGTCGGGTCGGTTTCCAGCCAGGGACGCGGCGCCATGCCGTCGAAGAGATAGTCGGTCGAGATATGGATCAGCGGCACGCCGAGGGATGCAGCGGCTGCCGCCACAGCTCCGGCACCCTCGCCGTTGATGCACATCGCCAAGTCCGGTTCGGTCTCGGCCTTGTCGACCGCGGTGTAGGCGGCGGCGTTGACGATGCAGTCGGGCTGCGCTGCGCCCAGCGCCTGCCGGGCGCTTTCCGGCTGCGCCAGATCGAGTTCGGGCCGGCCGACCGGGATGACGGTCACGCCTGCCGCCCCGGCGCGAGCAAGGAGGGATTGGACGACCTGCCCGGTCCGTCCGGTCACGGCTATGCGCATCGGGCCTTCGCCATCGGAAGCATCGCGGCCGGTCTAGAGCATGGCGGGGAGGGGCTCAACCCGCCGCATCGAAGCGGCGGCCTTCCTCGCAGAGCCAGGCGACCAGCGCGTCGAGGGCCGGGCTGCGCTCGCTCTGCGGTGTGACGGTCAGCCAGCAGCCGGTCGCGCTGTCGAAGCTGAGGCCGAGCGGATTGACCAATGCGCCCGAGGCCAGTTCCTCGGCGACATAGCAGCGCGGCGCGAGCGCGACGCCGAGCCCGGCGACGGCGGCTCGGATGATCACGGAATAATAGCCGTAGCGCACCGTGTGGGCTGGAACCGCGCCGCGCAGGCCGTGCGCCTCGGTGAACTCGGCCCAGAAGGCCGGCATCTGGAAATGCTGCAGCAGCGTCATCTTCTGGATGTCGGCGGCGCGATTGAAGCCGCCCAGGCGCTCGAGCGCGGAAGGGGCCGCCACGAGCGCGACCTGGCGCCCGAACAGGTAATGCGATTCCCGGTCCGGCCACGGGCCGAAGCCGTGGACGATCTCCAGATCGGCTTCCTCGATCTCGTTCTCGCTGACGAAATTGGTGAACTGGACGTCGATCTCGGGATGGGCCTGGGCGAATTCGGGGAAGCGCTCCATCAGCCAGCGCTCGCCGGCGATGGCGATCATGTGCAGGCGGATCGGCCGGCCGATCGCGGCGCGCTCGGCGAGGCGGCGGGCGCCGCGCTCCATCTGCTCGATCGCGGCTTCGGCATAGGGGCGGTAGATCGTGCCGGCCTCGGTCGGTTTCAGCCCGACGGGGCTGCGCTCGAACAGTTCGGTGCCGAGATGCTCCTCCAGCGCCTGGATCTGCTTGGAGACGGCGCTCTGGGTCAGATGCACCTCGCCGGCCGCCTTCGCCGTCGAGCCGAGGCGGGCAACGGCGAGGAAAACCCTAAGCGCCGTGGTCGACGGCGGGAGATTGCGGCCGGCCAATAGATATTCCTTCAACGACTACCCTTGAGGAGATCGTTTCGTTTGCCGGTTGCGCGGTCAAGAGGGCAGGGTTCCCGGTAGGGGAGAAGATCATGAACCATAATACGCGTCTCTGGGGCGGCCGTTTTCGTAAGTCGCCGGACCCGCGCATGATGAAGCTGTCGAGCGCGGCCGGCGCCCATGCCCGCCTCGCCCCGCAGGACATCGCCGGCGGCAAGGCGCATGCGGCCGAGTTGGAGCGCGCCGGATTGCTCAGCCAGGACGAATTCAAGACCATCGTCGCGGCGCTCGAAGCGATTGCCGCCGATCTCGCCGCCGGGACGCTCGCGCCGGACGAGAGCGATGAGGACGTCCATACCTTCATCGAGCGCGTGCTGACCGCACGGATCGGCGCGACCGGCGCCAAGCTCAGAGCCGGGCGCTCGCGCAACGACCAAGCCGCGAATAATCTGAAACTCTATCTGCGCGCCGAGGCGCGGGTGATCGGCGCGATGCTGGCCGAACTGCTCGATGCCATCGCTGGCCAGGCCGAGCGGCATGCGGCCTCTGTCTGCCCGGGCTTCACCCATCTGCAGAGCGCCCAGCCCGTCACCTTCGGCCATTGGCTGATGGCGCATGGCCAGGCGCTGTCGCGCGATGCCTCCCGCCTGCAGGACTGGGAGAAGCGTTCCTCGCTTTCGCCGCTGGGTGCCGCTGCGCTCGCCGGCTCGGCGATCGCGCTGACGCCGGAGCTCAGCGCCAGGGCGCTCGGCTATGACGGCCCGTGCGAAAACTCGGTCGACGCCGTCGGCGCGCGCGACCATGTCGCGGAGTTCCTGTTCGTTTCGGCGATGCTGGCGACCAACCTGTCGCGACTGGCAGAGGAGGTGACGCTCTGGACCTCGCGCCAGTTCGGCTGGGTCGTGCTCGACGACGCCTTCGCGACGGGCTCCTCGATCATGCCGCAGAAGAAGAACCCTGATATCGCCGAGATCTCGCGCGGCCGGGCGGCCCGTCTCACAGGCGACCTTGTCGCCATGCTGGGCGCACTGAAGGGCCTGCCGCTCGCCTATAACCGCGACCTCGCCGAGGACAAGCGCGCCGCCTTCGACGCGGTCGACGTGCTTGGCGAGGTGCTGCCGGCCTTCGCCGGGCTGGTCGCGACGATGGAGGCCAAGCCCGAGGTGATGCGGGCGCAGGCAGGCGCTGGCTTTGCGCTGGCGACCGAAGTCGCCGATCATCTCGCCCGCAAGGGCGTGCCCTTCGCCGAGGCGCATGAGATCAGCGGCGCGCTGGTGCGCTATTGCGAGGAGATAGGCCGCGAGCTCGAAGGGCTGGAGCCGGTGGAATTGCGCGCGATCGATCCGCGCCTCGACGAGAGCGTGCTCGCGGTGCTGACGCTGGATGCGGCGGTGGCGGCGCGCAGCGGCCATGGCGGCACGGCGCCGGCGCGGGTCGTCGAGCAGATCGGCCGTTTCCGCGGCTGGCTTTCCGGCTTTGCGCAGTGGACGAGGGAGCGCGCGGCATGAGCAGTGCAACCCAGACCATGCCGGACCGCGGCCTTGCCGAGCTCGCCGGCCTGACCATCGTTCCCAAGCGCTTCTATGGCCGCTGGATCGCCGCTGCGGCGATCCTGTTCGTGCTGGCCTGGATCGTGAAGGCGTTCGCGCAGGGGCAGATCGCCTGGCCGGTGGTGGCGCAGTTCTTCACCGCGCCGGCCATTCTCGCCGGCCTCGTCAACACGCTGATCATGACCGTCTGCGCCATGGGGCTCGGCATCGTGCTCGGTGTCGTCTTCGCGATCATGTACATGTCGCCGAATCCGGTGCTGCGCGGTGTCGCGCTGTTCTACATCTGGTTCTTCCGCGGCACGCCGCTGCTGCTGCAGCTCCTGCTCTGGTTCAACCTGGCGCTGGTCTTCCCGACGATCGGCATCCCCGGCGTGGTCGAGTGGCGGACCATCGACATCATCGGCCCGTTCATGGCGACGCTGCTCGGCCTCGGCATGAACCAGGGCGCCTATACAGCCGAAGTCGTTCGTTCCGGCATCCTCTCGGTCGACGTCGGGCAGACCGAGGCCGCCAAGGCGATCGGCATGACGCGGTTGACGACCTTGCGCCGGATCGTGCTGCCGCAGGCGATGCGGGTGATCATCCCGCCGGTCGGCAATGAGGTGATCAGCATGGTCAAGCTGACCTCGGTCGCCAGCGTGATCCAGTTCTCCGAGATCCTGCGCAACGCGCAGAACGTCTACTACGCCAATGCCCGCGTGATCGAACTCCTGATCGTCGCGGCCGGCTGGTACCTGCTCGTCGTCACTCTCCTGCAGATCGGCCAGTTCTTCCTCGAACGCGCCTTCTCGAAGGGCAGGGGCGAGCGCCGCGCCAAGCCTCAGATTGCCGAGGAGGCCGCCGCGTGACTCCGCTGTCCCCGATCGTCGTCGCCGCCAGCGTCACCAAGCAGTTCGGCCCCTTGAAGGCGCTGAACAAGGTCTCGCTCTCGGTCCAGCCGGGCGCGGTGCAATGCATCATCGGCCCGTCCGGTTCCGGCAAGTCGACGCTGCTGCGCTGCATCAACCAGCTCGAGAAGATCGATGCCGGCGCGATCACCGTCGCCGGCGAGCTGATCGGCTATCGCCGCGTCGGCAACGAACTGCACGAGCTCAGCGACGCCGAGATCGCGCGCCAGCGCCTGAAGACCGGTATGGTCTTCCAGCGCTTCAACCTGTTCAACCACATGACGGTGCTGCAGAACATCATCGAGGGCCCGCTCACCGTGCTGAAGCGGCCGCGGCGCGAGATCATCGCCGAGGCGATGGCGCTGCTCGATCGCGTCGGCCTGGCCGAGAAGCGCGATTCCTATCCGATCGAGCTCTCCGGCGGGCAGCAGCAGCGCATCGCGATTGCCCGTGCGCTGGCGATGAAGCCGCAGGTGATGCTGTTCGACGAGCCGACCTCGGCGCTCGACCCGGAGCTCGTCGGCGAAGTCTTGAACGTGATGCGCGACCTTGCCGCCTCCGGCATGACCATGATCGTCGTCACCCATGAGCTCGGCTTCGCCCGCGAGGTCGCGAGCGATGTCGTCTTCATGGACAAGGGCGAGATCGTCGAGCAGGGCCCGCCGCAGCAGGTGCTGGTCGCGCCGAGCCAGGCCCGCACCCGCGACTTCATCGCCGCCGTCCTCAAGTGACCCAAGACCAAGTGCACCTAAGCAAAGACAAGAGGGAGACCACCATGCTTCGCCTTTCGCTCGCCGCCGCGCTGCTCGCCGGCACCGCGCTCGCCGCCCAGGCCCAGGCCTTGCCGGATCGGATCAAGACCGCCGGCAAGATCGTCATCGCGACCCAGCCGAACTACGCGCCGATCGTCTACAAGGATCCGGCGACCAACCAGATGGTGGGCTTCGACTACGAGCTCGGCGAGGCGATCGCCAAGGAGCTCGGCGTCAAGGCCGAATGGCAGGACACCGCCTTCGCGCAGATGCTGCCCTCGCTGACGACTGGTCGCGTCGACATGGTGATGGCCGGCATGAGCGACCTGCCGGCCCGGCGCGAGACGGTCGATTTCGTCGACTACATGGTCTCGGGCGCGCAGTTCTATACCGTCACCGCCTTCGCCTCGACGATCAAGTCGGTCGAGGATCTCTGCGGCAAGAGCGTCGGCGCCAGTCGCTCGACCAACTGGCCGAAGCAGATCGGCGAGTGGAGCGACGCCAACTGCGTCGCCAAGGGCAAGCCGGCGATCACCGTGGTCGGCACGGAAGGCTCGGTCGACGCCCGCACCCAGCTCAAGACGCAGCGCCTGCAGGGCGGCGTCCAGGGCAGCGAGACGATGAGCCATTTCCAGAAGCTCGAGCCGAACACCTATATCCCGCTCGGCGAGCCCTTCACCCGCTCGCTCACCGGCATCCCGTTCCCGAAGACGGCCGAGGGCGGCCAGCTGCGCGACGCGGTCAAGGGCGCGCTGGAGCGCCTGCAGGCGAACGGCACCTATGACGCGCTGGTCGCCAAGTATGTCCAGCCGAGCAACGTGCTGAAGCCGATCTCGGTCAACAAGGGCGAGTGAGGCGAACGTATCTATCCTTGGCAGCCTCTTTTCGAAGGAGGCTGCCGAGGACAACCGTCACTGAGAGCGGCGCTGACTGCTAGGCATTTGTCTGTTATACATTTCGTACAACAGGCAAGCTCCGGAGCGCGCCATGAACAAGCCCGAGAAGCCCGCGGCCGAGCAGGCCATGGTCCTGCAGGTCCGGAAGATCGGCAATTCGGTCGGCATCATCCTGCCGAAGGAGTTGCTGGCGCGATTGAAGCTGGCGGAAGGCGACAAGCTCACAGTGGTCGAGCAGCCTGAAGGCGCCTTCAAGCTGACGCCGCACGCCGACCTGCATGAGCGCACCATGGCGATCGCCCGCAAGGCAATGAAGCAATACGCCAATGCGTTGCGCGAGCTGGCGAAGTGACCGAGCCGTTCTGGCTCACATCCGATGTCGTCGCCGATATCCATTCCGAGCAACTGGTGCTCTTCGGCGGCCCCGACGGCGTTCGTGATCGCGGCCTGCTGGAATCCGCTCTGGCGCGGCCGATCAACCGCTTTGCCTATGGCGAGACTGACATGGCGGCGCTGGCAGCGGCCTATGCATTCGGCATCGCCAAAAACCATCCCTTTATCGATGGCAACAAGCGTGTCTCGCTGCTGGCGCTGATCATCTTCCTTCGGCTGAACGGAATCGAGTTCGCGCCCAGTGAAGCCGATGCCGCCGCGATCATCCTCGCGCTCGCGGCCGGCGAGGTCGAGGAGGAGGGGCTGACGCGCTGGATCCGCGACAACTGGCCGAAGGATGCACCGGCATGAGCAAGCCGATCTGGATCGAGGCTGCGATCAACGGGCCCTGGGGCAAGGAGCGCCAGCCCGGCATCCCGATCGCGATCCCCGACATCGTCTCGGATGGGATCGCGGCGGTCGAGGCCGGCGCCGCGATCGTCCATCTGCATGTCTACGATGTCGAGACCGGCCGCCAGCGCGACGACTGGGAGCTCTATGCGCAGGCGATCGAGGGCATCAGGGCGAAGGTCGACGCGATCGTCTATCCGACCATTCCGATCCTGGGATCAGGCTATGCCGGCGATCTGATCGGCTCCGGCCGCTACACCCATCTCGAGGAATTGGCGAAGCGCGGGCTGGTCGAATGGGGCGTGCTCGACCCCGGTTCGTGCAACTGGACGACCTTTGCGGGCATTCCCAAGGGCGAGGCCGGCTTCATCTACCAGAACCCCGGCGAGCATATCCGTGAGGGGATGGACGTCGCCCAGCGCCACAAGATCCATCCGAGCTATGCGATCTACGAGCCCGGCTTCACCCGGCTCGGGGCTGCGTTGGCCAGGGCCTATCCGGGCATGCCGACGCCGATCTACCGGCTGATGTTCTCCGACGCCTTTGCCTGGGGCTTTCCGCCGAAACCCTATGCGCTGGAGGCCCATCTCGCACTGCTGGCGGAGTGTGCACCTGAGGCTCCGGTGATGATCGCCGGGCTCGGCGTCGACCTCTCTGAGATCATAGCCCCGGCGGTCGCGCGCGGCGTCCATGTCCGTGCCGGGCTGGAGGACGCGCGCTTCGGCGAGAGGCGCAGCAATGTGAAACTGATCGCCGACATGGTCAGCAAGGTCGAAGCGGCCGGTGGGCGGCCGGCAAGTGTGACCGAGGTCAGGGCGCAGCTGGCGGCGGTCGCGAAGACTGGACGTTCCTGAGACAGCGTGTCGGCTGGCTTTCCCTGGCGGAGCGCCTACATCGGGTAGCAGCCCGTCATCAGCCGCGCGAGCCCCGATGTCCGAACGCGATAGCGAAGCCAATCGATTCTCCGCCCGCGCGGCGCGCTATGCCCGCGTCGGCGCCAATGTCGGCGGGGTAGCGGCGCGGATCGCCGGCACCAAGCTGTTCGGGCTGGAGGGTCGCAACGCCACCAATGCCGAGGCGCTGGCCAAGGCGCTCGGCGGGCTGAAGGGGCCGCTGATGAAGGTGGCGCAGCTCGTCGCCACCATCCCCGACGTGGTGCCGCCGGAATACGCCGCCGAACTGCAGAAATTGCAATCGGAGGCACCGCCGATGGGGGCGGCCTTCGTCAAGCGCCGGATGCAGGCCGAGCTTGGTCCGAGCTGGCGCGAGCGCTTCGGCGAGTTCGATCTTAAGCCGGCTGCGGCAGCCTCGCTCGGGCAGGTGCATCGGGCGACGACTCTCGACGGCGTCCGGGTCGCCTGCAAGCTGCAATATCCCGACATGGAATCGGCTGTCGAAGCCGACATCTCGCAGCTTGAGATCCTGTTCGGTCTGCACCGGCGCATGGGCGCAGTGATCGACACCAGCGAGATTGCCAAGGAGATCAGCGCCCGCGTCCGCGAGGAGCTGGACTATCGCCGCGAGGCCAAACACGTCGCGCTCTACCAGAACATGCTGGCTGCCACGCCGGAGGTGCACGTGCCCGAGGTCGTGCCGGAGCTGTCGACGCGCCGGCTCCTGACCATGGGCTGGCTCGATGGCGACAAGATCCTCAACCACAAGCAGGCGAGCCAGCAGGTCCGCGACCGGATTTCGACCGCGATGTTCCGGGCCTGGTGGCGGCCGTTCAGCCATCACGGCGTCATCCATGGCGATCCGCATCTTGGCAACTACACAGTCTTCCAGGAGGGCGGCGAGCCGGGAGGTATCAACCTGCTCGACTATGGCTGCATCCGGATCTTTCCGCCGAGCTTCGTCGGCGGCGTGGTCGATCTCTATCGCGGCCTGCTCGAAGGCGACGAAGCCCGTGTCGTCCATGCCTACGAGGTCTGGGGCTTCAAGGGGCTCAACAAGGAGCTGATCGACACGCTCAACATCTGGGCGAAGTTCATCTACGGCCCGCTGCTGGAGGACCGCACGCGCCGCATCGCCGAGGGCGTCAAGCCGTCGGAATACGGTCGCAAGCAGGCCTTCCAGGTTCATTCGGCGCTGAAGGCGCGCGGGCCGGTGACGGTGCCACGCGAATTCGTCTTCATGGACCGCGCCGCGATCGGCTTGGGCGGCGTCTTCCTGCATCTCGACGCCGAGCTCAACTTCCACCGGCTGTTCGAGCAGGAGATCGAGAATTTCAGCGTCGCGCGGGTGGAGAGCGAGCAAAGAGGGGCGCTCGCGACGGTTGGTCTTGGGAATTCCTGACGATCAGAATCGGCAATACAGTTGTGACGCGGTGCCACATGGTCCGCCGGGGCTACCACGGCAAGTCATGCTCGACATCGTCAGTTAAATCGATTTAAGTCATGCCGGATACGGTTTTTCCTTAGCGTCATGCGGCTGTTGCCTACAAAATGGGCGCGCTCGCTCCGGCGCTCCGTTGCCGACCCTTTTCAGGTGCGGTACAGGGCGTAAAGGACAGGATTGAACTCGGGACTTTTTTCATGGCCGACCACGGACACGCTGCCGACATTCCGCAGATGGACTACCCGGAGCACGAGCGCACCTACGTGGGCTTCATCCACTTCGCCGAAGTCGGCACCGTCGCCTGCCTCGCGATCGTCGCGGCGCTCGCTGTCGGCGGCGCCAAGCATGCCTGGGGTACCGCCATCATCGGCACGCTGCTGACGCTGGTCGGCACCGGCGTCGGCATCGCCGCCCCGTCGATCGGCTGGCGCGCCACGCTCGTTCCCCTCGTTCTGATGCTGCTCGCGCTCCTCCTCTACTAAGCCCGAAAGGCCTGGCCTCCATGCGCATCGCTGTCCCAGCCGAAACGCAAGGGGCGGAGACCCGCGTCGCCGTGACGCCGGAAACCGTCCGCAAGTTCATTGGCCTCGGGGCCGATGTCGCAGTGGAGAAGGGGGCGGGCCTCGCCTCCGGGATTACGGACAGCGAATACGAGACGGCAGGCGCCAAACTGGCGGAGAATGCTGCCGAGGCGCTGGCCGGCGCCGACATCGTGCTGAAGGTGCGCCGTCCGGCCGAAAGCGAGATCGCGGGCCTGCCGGCCGGCGCGCTCGTCGTCGGCATCATGGACCCCTATGGCAGCGAGGCGCAGGTCGAAGCGCTGGCGAAAGCCAATGTCGCGGCCTTCGCCATGGAGTTCATGCCGCGCATCACCCGTGCGCAGGTGATGGACGTCTTGTCCTCGCAGGCCAATCTCGCCGGCTATCGGGCGGTGGTCGACGGCGCCGCCGAATACGGCCGGGCGCTGCCGATGATGATGACCGCGGCCGGTACCGTGCCGGCGGCGAAGATCTTCATCATGGGCGTCGGCGTTGCCGGCTTGCAGGCGATCGCAACGGCGCGGCGCATGGGCGCGATCGTCACTGCGACGGACGTTCGCCCGGCCACGAAGGAGCAGGTCGAATCGCTCGGCGCCAAGTTCCTCGCCGTCGAGGACGAGGAGTTCAAGCAGGCGCAGACCGCTGGCGGCTACGCCAAGGAGATGTCCAAGGACTATCAGGCCAAGCAGGCCGAACTGACGGCGAGCCATATCGCCAAGCAGGACATCGTCATCACCACCGCGCTGATCCCGGGGCGCCCGGCGCCGAAGCTGATCTCGGCGGCGATGGTCGAGAGCATGAAGCCCGGCTCGGTGATCGTCGATCTTGCGGTCGAGCGCGGCGGCAATTGCGAACTCGCCAAGCCGGGCGAGATCGTGACCACGGCCAATGGCGTCAAGATCGTCGGCCATCTCAACGTGCCCGGCCGCCTGCCGGCGACCTCCTCGAGCCTTTACGCCAAGAACCTCTTCGCTTTCGTCGAGACGCTGATCGACAAGGCCGAGAAGAAGCTCGCGGTGAACTGGGATGACGAGCTGGTCAAGGCGACCTGCCTGACCAGGGACGGCGCCGTCATCCATCCGAATTTCGCGGCGAAGGCCTAACGCACTGCATAGGGGAGTGTCACGTCATGGCTAATCCGACACCCGAACAGGCGCTCGAACAGGCCCGCTCCGCCGCGGCATTGGCGAAACAGGCCGCTGAACTCGCCGAGAAATATGCCGACCAGGCTGCGGCCGCCGCTGGCGCTGCGACTGGCGTCGATCCGACCGTCTACCGGCTCGCCATCTTCGTGCTCGCCGTCTTCGTCGGCTACTACGTGGTCTGGTCGGTGACGCCGGCCCTGCACACGCCGCTGATGTCGGTCACCAACGCGATCTCCTCGGTCATCGTCGTCGGCGCCCTGCTGGCGGTCGGTGTCCAGGTGGCGCCTGCCATGGGCGACGGGCCGCTCTGGGCCAAGGTCTTCGGCTTCATCGCGCTGATCCTGGCCTCGGTGAACATCTTCGGTGGCTTCCTCGTCACCGAGCGGATGCTCGCCATGTACAAGAAGAAGGGCTGACGCGCATGGCCGCCAATCTCGCCGCCCTTCTCTACGTCGTCTCAGGCGTCCTCTTCATCATGGCCCTGCGCGGGCTGTCGCATCCGACGAGCTCGCGCCAGGGCAACCGCTACGGCATGATCGGCATGGCGATCGCCGTGCTGACCACGGTGATCTTCTATCCGCCGGCCGGCTTCTCCGGCTGGCTGCTCGTCATCCTCGGCATCGCCATCGGCGGCGGCTTCGGTGCCTATATGGCCAAGCGCGTGCAGATGACGCAGATGCCGCAGCTCGTCGCCTTCTTCCACTCGCTGGTCGGCCTTGCCGCCGTGCTGGTGGCGGCGGCGGCGCTCTATGCGCCGGAAGCCTTCGGCATCGGCCAGGTCGGCAAGATCAAGGGCGCCAGCCTGTTCGAGATGGGACTGGGCGTCGCCATCGGCGCGATCACCTTCACCGGCTCGATCATCGCCTTCCTCAAGCTCGACGGGCGAATGAGCGGCAAGCCGATCATGCTGCCGCAGCGCCACGCCATCAATATCGGCCTTGGCGTCGCGCTCTTCGTGATGCTGCTGATCTTCCTGAAGACGGAAAGCCATGTCCTGTTCTGGCTGATCGTCCTGGTCTCCTTCGCGCTCGGCGTGCTGCTGATCATCCCGATCGGCGGCGCGGACATGCCGGTCGTCGTCTCGATGCTGAACTCCTATTCGGGCTGGGCGGCGGCGGGCATCGGCTTCACGCTCGGCAATATGGCGCTGATCATCACCGGCGCGCTCGTGGGCTCGTCCGGCGCGATCCTGTCCTACATCATGTGCAAGGCGATGAACCGGAGCTTCATCTCGGTCATCCTTGGCGGCTTCGGCGGCGATGACGCCGTGGCCGGTGCGGGCGGCGCGGTGGAAGCTCGCCCGGTCAAGCAGGGCTCGCCCGACGACGCGGCCTACATCATGAAGAATGCCGGCAAGGTCCTGATCGTGCCGGGCTACGGCATGGCGGTGGCACAGGCTCAGCATGCGCTGCGCGAGATGGCCGACCTGCTCAAGAAGGAAGGCGTCGAGGTCAAGTACGCCATCCATCCGGTGGCAGGCCGCATGCCCGGCCACATGAACGTGCTGCTGGCGGAAGCCAATGTGCCCTATGACGAGGTTTTCGAGCTCGAGGACATCAACTCGGAATTCGGCCAGGCCGATGTCGCCTTCGTCATCGGCGCCAACGACGTCACCAACCCGGCCGCCAAGACCGACAAGGCCTCGCCGATCTACGGCATGCCGATCCTCGACGTCGAGAAGGCCAAGACCGTACTGTTCATCAAGCGCGGCATGGCGGCCGGCTATGCCGGCGTCGAGAACGAGCTGTTCTTCAGGCCCAACACGATGATGCTGTTCGGCGACGCCAAGAAGGTCACCGACGAGATCGTCAAGGCGATGGCTCACTGATAGCGGCACTCGTCATTGGAACGTCGCAAAGGGCCGGCTCGATGCCGGCCCTTTCGTTTCTGGCGAGGCCTGAAGGAAGCCGGTGATGCGCAGGATCCTGAAGCTTCTCGCTATCGGAGCGCTCTGCGCCTATGCCGCCGTGCTGGCGCTGCTCTACCTCAAGCAGCGCGAGATGATGTATCCGCGCAATCCGGCGCGTGCTGAGATCGCCGGCGCCAATCTGCCGGGTGTCGAGGAGGCGACGCTGACCGCTGCCGATGGCGAGAAGCTGATCGCCTGGGTGGTGCCGCCGCGCAAGGGCAAGCCGGTGCTGCTGTTCTTCCACGGCAATGCCGGCAATTTCGGCCGCCCGATCCGGCAGACGCGCTTTCGTGCGTTGACCGAAGATGGAACCGGCCTGTTCGCGGTCAACTATCGCGGCTATGGCGGTTCGACCGGCTTACCCACCGAGGATGGCCTGGCGCAGGATGCGCGCGCGGCCTATGCGGCCGCCGTGGCGCGTTTCGGCGCCGAGCGGCTGGTCGGCTATGGCGAGTCGCTCGGCACCGGCGTCGTGGTGAAGCTGGCGGCGGAAATGTCGCTCAAGGCGGTGATCCTGGAAGCGCCATACCTTTCGACCGCCGCGGTGGCGCAGCAGCTCTACCCTTACGTCCCGGTCGGGCTGTTCATGCACGATCAGTTCCGCTCGGATCAGGTCATCGGCAAGGTCAAGGCGCCGCTGCTCGTCCTGCATGGCCAGCGCGATGGCGTCATCCCGTTCAACCAGGGTGAGGCGCTGTTTGCGCTGGCGAATCCGCCGAAGCGCTTCGTGCGCTTTCCGGAGGGCAATCACGAGAACCTGCCGGCGCATGGCTCGGCGCCGGAGATCAGGCGCTTCCTCGCCGACCTGGATGCCGGACGCTTGGCCGGCAGCGAGACGGTGACCGCAGCGGCGCGGCAGTAGGCGGGGATCCGGCTTTAGAGGCGGAACATCCCGCCACCACCGCCGAGGCGGGCGGAGCCGGCACGAGCGATCTGGTTGTTGCCGTCGAGGCCGAGGGCGCGCTGATAGGCCTCGCTCGCCTCGGTCTTCTTGCCCTGCTTCTCGAAGGCGAAGCCGCGGCCGGCCCAGGCGGCGGCATTGCGGTTGTCGACATTGAGCGCGGCGGTGAAGTCCTCGAGCGCCGAGTCGTATTTGCCGAGCGCGTTCAGGCTCTCGCCACGGGCGATGTAAGGCGGGGCGGTATAGGGATTGCGGTCGATCACCGAGTCGAAATCGGTGACGGCATGCTGGTGCTGGCCTTCCTTCTGGTAGACCAGCCCGCGGGCATGAAAAGCCTCGGCCGATTCCGGGTTGAGGCGGATGGCGGTGTTGAGATCGGCGAGCGCTTGCTGGCTGTTGCCCTGCAGGCGCAGCAGATTGGCGCGGGCGATATAGGCCGGGGCGTAGTTCGGATTGGCCGTGGTGGCGCGGTTGAAATCCTGCAGCGCAGCGTCGTTGCGACCACTCTGGCGCAGCGCCAGGCCGCGATTGGTGTAGGCCGGCGCGAAATTGGCATCGATCTGCACCGCCTTGGTGAAGTCGGAGATGGCGTCGGAATAGCGGCCGACACGGGCATAGGCCGCGCCGCGGGTATTGTAGGCCTGCGGATCGTTCGGGTTGCGGCTGACCACCTCGCTCAGGGAGCCGATATTGACGCTCGCGGCTTCGGTGTTCTCGGTCTGGAGTTCGGCAACGCCGGCGCCGGAGCCCATGCTCACCGTGTCGCAGCCTGCGAGCGCGAGCGCCAGGCCCGTCGCGATCAGCCAGTTCCTGCCTGTGACCATGTTCTTATCCATTGCTCAAGCTCTCGCCTGCCATGCGCCGCGACCGCCCCGGTGCGCCGCCCATCCTCCAAAACGCCCAAGCCCTGCCAAAGTTTGGTTAACGACGCTACAAAAATGACAGCGCCCGGAGAAGCTCCAGGCGCACACAGATATCAGAACGGTAGCGGGCGGCGGCCGGAGCCTTGCGTGGTCAGACCGCCGGCCGAGCGGGACGCTCGGGGCGCTTCGGCTTCACCGGCGCCGGCAGCAGGCCTTCGCGCTGCAGCTTCTTGCGGATCAGCTTGCGGGCGCGGCGAACGGCCTCGGCCTTTTCGCGCGCCTTCTTCTCGGACGGCTTCTCGTAATGGCCGCGAAGCTTCATCTCACGGAAGATGCCCTCGCGCTGCATCTTCTTCTTCAGCGCCCGCAGCGCCTGGTCGACATTGTTGTCGCGAACGAGAACCTGCACGTCTCTTAGTCCGTCGTTGTCGGTGGTCCGGAATCGGGGCGGCGACCTCCCGTCCGGAAGATCGCCGCGAAGGTCGTGCGGATACCAGAATTCCCGTGACCTGTCCACGCTGCAGCGCGGCAAAACGCGCGCAAACACGCGGGTTTCGCCTGATCCGGCGTCACGCCTCAGTCGTCCTCGGGGACGACGCGGGTGACGTGGCCCATCTTGCGGCCGGGCCTGGCCTCGCGCTTGCCATAGAGGTGCAGATGCGTGCCCGGCTCGGCCAGGATGGCGCGCCAGTCGTTCGCCTGGTCGCCGATCAGGTTCTCCATGGTGACGCGGCCGCGCCGCGTCGTCGCGCCGAGCGGAAAGCCGCAGACGGCGCGGACATGCTGGTGGAATTGCGAGGTCTGCGCGCCCTCGCTGGTCCAGTGTCCGGAGTTGTGGACGCGCGGAGCAATCTCGTTGACGACGACCTGTTCGCCGGTCTTGCCCTCGACCAGGAAGAATTCGACGGCGAAGACGCCGACGTAACCGAGCGCCTCGCCGATGCGCCGTGCCGCTTCGATGGCGGCGTCGGCTGCAGCCACATCGATGCGGGCAGGCACCTGCGTCAGCGCCAGGATGTGGTCGCGATGTTCGTTCTCGCAGACATCGAAGGCCGCGAAGGAGCCATCGGCAGCGCGGGCGGCAACGACCGAGACCTCGCGCGCGAAGGTGACGAAGCCTTCGAGGATCGCCGGGAAATGGCCGATCTCGTCCCAGGCCTGCGCGAGATCGACGTCGTCGGCGATCTTGACCTGACCCTTGCCGTCATAGCCGAAGCGGCGGGTCTTGAGCACGGCGGGGCGGCCGAGCCTGGCGACGGCCTGCTCCAGATCGGCAAGCGAGTCGACCTGCTCGAACGGCGCGACGGCAAGGCCGAGCCCGGCGACGAAGCGTTTCTCGGTGAGACGGTCTTGCGTCACCGCGAGCGCCCGGGCGCCGGGATGCAGCGGCGTGCGGGCGGCGAGGAAGGCTGCGGTCGCAGCGGGGACGTTCTCGAACTCGTAGGTCACGACATCGACGGCGTCGGCGAAGCTGGCGAGCGCCGCCTCGTCCTCATAAGCGCCGATGGTGTGGCGGGCGGCGACCTCATAGGCCGGGCTGTCGGGCTCGGGCGCGAAGATGTGGGCGCGTACGCCGAGATCGGCCGCCGCGAGCGCCAGCATGCGGGCGAGCTGCCCGCCGCCGAGGATGCCGAGCACGGCGCCAGGGCCGAGACCGCGTGGATCAGGCTGGCTCATGCCTCGTCCTTCGGGCGCTCGGCGACGGCATTGCTCAACCTGGCGCGCCAGGCGTCGAGTCGCTCGGCGAGAGCGTCGTCGGAGAGTGCGAGCACGGCGGCGGCGAGCAAGGCGGCGTTGATCGCGCCGGCCTTCCCGATGGCGAGCGTGCCGACCGGAATGCCACCCGGCATCTGCACGATCGAGAGCAGGCTGTCCTGACCGGAGAGCGCCTTGGATTCGACCGGCACGCCGAAGACGGGGAGCGGCGTGAGCGAAGCCGTCATGCCCGGCAGATGCGCCGCGCCGCCGGCGCCGGCAATGATGACCTTGAATCCGGCTGCTCTCGCGCCCTTGGCGAAGTCGACCATCCGGTCGGGCGTGCGATGGGCCGAGACGATGCGCGCATCGAAGGGGATGCCGAGCTCACCAAGCGTTTCGGCGGCATGGCGCATCGTTGCCCAGTCGGACTGGCTGCCCATGATGATGGCGACGGGAGGGGTCGGCTCGGCCATGAGATCAGATGCTTCCCGGCAGGAGGGAGGAAGCGCGCGATCTAGACCGGCCGCAACGTCACAGGCAAGCGCGGAATCGGGATTCCCGCGGAATTTCCGCGCCTAAGCGATGATATCCGGCGTCAGCTGGTCTTCGAGATAGGAGATCCGGTCGCGCAGATAGAGCTTGCGCTTCTTCAGGCGCTGGATCTGGATCTGGTTGACCGGGCCGAGCCGTTCGAGCGCATCGATGGCGCTGTCGAGGTCGCGATGCTCCTCGCGCAATCGCGCGAGCTCCGCCTCCAGGACCTCGATCTCCTCCGGGCTCAGTTCGAATCCCATGAAGCCGTCTCATCATCGCCGCGATCGCGGCCGACTATGCGCAGGTGCGGGCGGCGCGGCAAGGGTGCCGCCCGGGCAGATGCAAGGCTGGCTCGCTCGCATTCACGCGCCTCGGGAAAGGTCCCGGAAGGGATCACAGAAACTCATGGTGCGGTGCACGTCTGCCCCGCAGACGCGAAGCCGGCTCTGTGTCAGACTTGACCTGCCAGAACGCTCATCAGGAGGATCCAGATGTCGCTGCAGACCCATCTCGCCGAGCTTGAACGCAAGCATCGCCAGCTCGAGGAAGCTATCGCCCAGGCGGTATCGAGCCCCTCGTCGAACGATCTCAGCGTGGCCGAGCTGAAGCGAAAGAAGCTGCTGCTGAAGGACGAGATCGAGCGCGTGCGGTTGACCATGCCGTCACCGACATTGCACTGAGATGACAGAGCGGGCCGCGGCGGCCCGTGACGAATCCGCGCAAGGCGCGTCACCGGCCCCGAAAGGGGCCGGTTTTTTGGGGGTCGAGCACCGGGCCAGCCACCAGCCTTCCGGTCGCCAGCGCGGCCGGGCTTGGACGCGCTGCGTTGATCGTGCAAGAATCGCTGCGCCACGAGGGATGCGCCGTTGGCCCGGGTCGATACACGCAACACCACTCGCTACTGGAATGCGGCCGGCGTCGACGGGCTCAGCTGCCTCCACGCTGACTTCACGACGCATGACTACGCCCCGCACCAGCACGATGCGTTCGTCGTCGCCGTGACGGAGAGCGGGGGCGCGGAGTTCAAGAGCCGCGGGCGCAGCGACGAGGCCCGGGAGAGCGTCCTGCTGGTCTTCAATCCCGCCGAGCCCCATTCCGGCCGCATGGGCTGGAGCAAGCGTTGGCGCTACCGCTCGATCTACCTGACGCAGCCTGCCATCGATCAGGTCACCGCCGATCTCGGGATCAGTCGGCCGGCCTATTTCATGCGCAATGTCCTCGGCGATGCCGATCTGATCGCAGCCTTCGCCCGGCTGCATCGCTCGCTCGATGATGGTCAGGATCCGCTCGAAGAGCGCGAGCTCCTCGTCGCCAGCTTCGGCCAATTGTTCGCGCGCCATGGCGACGGTGCCCGGTTGATCCCGATCGCCCCACGCGACGAGAAGGCGGTTGCAGCCGTGGCGCGGCGGATGGCCGTCCAGCATGCCGAAAACGGGCTGAACCTGAACGAGATGGGGCTCTGGGTTGACATGACGCCGTTCCAGCTCATCGGCCTGTTCAAGCGCACGATCGGGCTAACGCCTCACGCCTATCTCACGCAGCTCCGGCTGAAGGCGGCGATTCGCCAGTTGAAGGCCGGCGCGCCCATCGCAGATGCAGCCCTGACCAGCGGCTTCTATGACCAGAGCGCGCTGACCAGGCACTTCAAGCGCTCGTTTGGGATCACGCCGCTTCAGTACCAACGGGCCGGCCCTGCCATCTGATCGATCAATTTCCGCCAATACCGCGCTGAGCCAACCCGCCAGACTCCCCAACGAAAAGGAGTCTTCGCGTGACGCGCTATTTCTGCCTGGACGAGCCGGAGGTGTTCGACCTCGAAACCGCGGTCGTGGCTGCCGAGCCGGGCCGCGTCCGGCTCGATCGCTCGCCGTTCTATCCTGGTGGCGGCGGCCAGCTCCCCGACAGGGGAACGTTGCACTGGTCGGGCGGCGAGGTCCTGATCGCCGGCTTCGAGACGAAGACGGACGGCATCTGGCACCTGCTCGTCGAGCCGGTGATGCTGTCGGGCGCCGTCGCCGCGCAGGTCGACCGCCCGTTCCGGCAGCTCATGCGCGAGCTCCATACCGATCTGCACATCGTCAATGCGCTGGTCTATCAGGGCTTCGACGGCGCGCTCGTGACCGGCGTCCAGATGAACGAGGACGGGACCGCACGGATCGATTTCGACCTGCCAGAGGCGGATAACGAGCGCCTGCGCGGCCTCGAGGGCGCTATCAACGACGTGATCACCCAGGACCTGGCAGTCCGTGAGACCTATGTCGGTGAGGACGAAGCGTTCGACGAGCCCGGCCTGATCCGCTCGCGCTCGGTTACGCCGCCGCCGACGGCCGATGGCAAGATCAGGGTCGTCGATATCGTCGGGCTCGATCGCCAGGCCTGCGGCGGCACGCATCTGGCTTCGACTGGGGCGTCGCGGCCGGTGCGGATCCTGAAGATCGACAACAAGGGCCGGCACAACCGGCGCGTGCGCATCGGCCTCGACGGCGTGTGAGGCGGCGATGTCTGCTTTGTTGCAAAGGCTCTGGGTGCGTCCGCTTCTGCTGCTCTGGCTGCCGCCGCTGTTCTGGGCCGGGAATCTCGTCCTCGGTCGCGCGCTCGGTGCGAGCTTTCCGCCGGTCTCGCTGGCCATTGGACGCTGGCTCGTGGCGCTGGCCTGTCTTGCTCCCTTCATCGGCAAGCAGGCCTGGCGGGAGCGGGCGCTGCTCCGGCAGCATCTTGCCCTGATCACCGCCTGCGGCGCCTTCGGCGTCGCCGGCTACAACGCGCTGGGATATCTCGCGTTGCGGACGACGCCTGCAGCCAGCGTCGCCTTCCTGAACTCGACCCTGCCGTTGATGGTGCCCCTCGCGGCCTTCGCGCTCGGCGTCGAGCGCGTCTCGCGCCGGACGCTCGCCGGCATCGCAGTGTCCTTCGCCGGCGTCGTGTGGATCGTCGCGCGCGGCGATCTGCAACAGCTAGGTGGCCTGCGGGCCGATGGCGGCGAATTTCTGGTGCTCATCGCCGTCGCGAACTACGCCATCTATTCCGTCCTGCTCCGGCGCAAGCCGGCGAGCCTGAGCCCACTGGTGTTCCTGGCTGCCACCATGGCGGCCGGCCTGCTGGTGCTCGCGCCGTTCTGGGCCCTCGAGCTGGCACAGGGCGCACGCATCCCGACCGATGCGGGTTCGGTTGCTGCGGTTCTCTATATCGGCGTGTTCGCCTCGCTGCTCGCCTTCATCCTCTGGGGGCATTGCGTCGCTACTCTCGGACCGAGCGTCACCGGTGTGTCGTTCCATCTCGTGGCGCTGTTCACGGCCCTGCTCGCGATGATCGCGCTGGGCGAGCCGGTACGCGGCTTCCACGTCATGGGGATGGCGCTGATCCTCGCCGGTTTCTTCCTCGCGACCGGGAATTGGGTGGGTGCCCGGCAGCGGCCGGCATCTCAACCCGGCCCAACCCGGCTCTGAGAGTGGTCATGGATACGACCGGGATCCTGCGCAGGCTCGTGGCCTTCGACACGACGTCGCGGCATTCCAATCTTGATCTGGTCCACTGGGCCGCCAACTATCTGGAAGGGCTCGGAGCGCGGGTGTATCTGACCAGCGATGCCTCGGGCGCCAAGGCCAATATCCTGGCGACGATCGGCCCCGACATGCCGGGCGGCATCGTCCTCTCCGGGCATACCGATGTCGTTCCTGTCGACGACCAGGATTGGGCGAGCGACCCGTTCGTGCTCACCAGCAGCGACGGGCAGCTACATGGCCGCGGCGCCGTCGACATGAAGGGGTTTGTCGCCGCCTGTCTTGGAGCGGTACCCGGCTGGCGGGCCCGGGACCTTCGGCGGCCGATCCACCTGGCTTTGTCCTATGATGAGGAGGTCGGCTGTCTCGGCGTCCCACTCCTGATCGCCGACATGCAGGCGCGCGATCTGGCTCCGGCGCTCGCCGTTATCGGCGAGCCGACGCAGATGCGCATCGGGCTCAGCCATCGCGGCTTCTACGGCTACCGCAGCGTCTTCCACGGCCGCGCCGCCCATTCGAGCGATCCGCGCCTCGGCGCCAGCGCGATCGAGCCGGCGGCGGCATTCGTCGCGACGCTCGCGGCCTTTGGTGATGCGTGTAGTGGAACCAGCGTCAACATAGGCAAGATCGAGGGCGGCAGCGCCATCAACATCATCCCGGAGCGTTGCGAGGTCGTTTGGGAGTTCCGGCCACCCGATGAAGCGACTGCCGGCGCTGTGCTCGCCGCAATTGAAAGATTAGCGACCGGGTTGGCTGCCGGGGTGAGCGTTGAGACGATGCCGCTTGCACGCGTGCCGCCGCTCTCTTGCGACCCAGCCGGTCCAGCCGTCGGAGTAGCGCGCCGGCTCGGCGGGATATGGCCGCCGATGGCGATGCCGTTCGGGACCGAGGCGGGCTTCTTCCAGCAGGCAGGCATCCCGGCGCTGGTCTGCGGCCCCGGCTCGATCGCGCAGGCGCATCAGCCGAATGAGTGGATCGCGCTCGCCGAGCTGAACGCAGCTGAGCAATTCCTTGCGCGGGTCGGAGACTGGGCGGCGGCCGAGCTGTGAGGCCGCCCGTGAGCCGCGGCAGCTCGCGACGAACGCGCGCTTTGCGCAGCACAGTTTTACCCGCCGCTAAACACTCCCACGTAACGTATCGTCAGGAGTGCGGCGCACATGGCGTTGTTCGGCGATATCACCGAGAGCCTCTTCGAGACCAGCGGCACGCTCGTGGCGCTTTTCGATCCGCAGGACATCCTGCGGAGATCGAACGCTGCTTATCGCGCGGCCTATGGTGTCGCCGCGCACGAGGCGATCAGCTGGGCTGAGATCGTGCGGCGCAATTTCGAGCAGCGCCGCGGTGTCGCCTTCGCGACCGAGGATTTCGAGCACTGGCTGACCTCGGCCCGGTCCCGCCGCGGGAAAACCGCCTACCGCGCCTTCGAGACCGATATCACCGATGGCCGCTGGCTATGGATGACCGAAACGGTTTCGCCGACCGGCTGGATGCTGTGCATAGCGTCCGACATCACCGAGCTGCGAACCGGCGAACGCAGTCTGCGGCAAGACCGGGACAGTGCCCGCAAGGCTTCGCAGACCGACGAACTGACCGGGATCTCGAACCGGCGCTACTGCATGAGCGTGCTGCAGGAGATTATTGCCAGGGAGAGCCGCGGCGAGGGCAGCGAAACCTGCGTCGCGCTGCTCGATATCGATCGCTTCAAGCAGATCAATGACCGTTTCGGCCATCAGTTCGGCGATGCGGTGCTGATCGATTTTGGCAAGAGCGTGCAGAGGAATCTGCGCCCCGCCGACAGCTTCGGGCGGGTTGGTGGGGAGGAGTTCTTGCTGATCCTGCCGCAGCTCGGGCCGGCGGCAGCCGAGCTCCTGATCGAGCGCCTGTTCAGAGCGGTCGGCCGGCCTGGATCCCTGCCGTCGCAGCCAAGCTTCCACTATTCGTTCTCAGCGGGCCTGACACAGATCCGGCCCGGCGATACGCTCGCGGAGGTCTACCACCGCGCCGACGCTGCCCTCTATGATGCCAAGGTCGGCGGCCGAGGCCGGCAGATGTCGGCTTGATCGGCGAGTAGGAAGAGACCGTGGACTATACTCGACTCGTAAAACCCATCCTGCTGCCTGCGGAGTTCCTCGCACCTTCGACCTTGTTTTTCGAGGATCTTGTCGCGACGGTCCTCGGGCGCGAGCATCTCGCGGACGATGTTGCCGGCATCAACGCCAGCATCGCGCTGATCCAGAAGACGCGCGGGGGTGGCTGGCCGACGGTTGCGGTCACCGAGGATGGCAACTTCATCGATCTGGTCTGGCACGAGTGCGAATTTCGTGAAGGGTATTCGTTCAGCTACGCCGTATACACCGTCGACCGGGAGTATCTCGGCTGTTGTTATCTCTACCCGCTGGGAAGGCGCACGTCGCTTTCAGAAGAACTGGCGGAGTGCGAAGTCGATATCAGCTGGTGGGTAACGCCGTCGGCCTATGAGAGGGGCTATTACGCAAAGCTCTTCCGCGCATTGCGCCAATGGGCAAGCACGGATTTTCCGTTTTCCGCCGTGCACTACTCCAACGTCCTGATCCCGAGCTGAATCGTCGATGAGCTGTCGCGCGGGTCGGCCAATGGGCACGGGCCGCCATCGCGCGACGCTTCATCACAGTGCCCGCGCCATCTCGCGCAGCTTGAACTTCTGGATCTTTCCGGTCGAGGTCTTCGGCACCTCGGTGAAGACCACGGTCCGTGGGCATTTGAACGAGGCAAGCAGCGTCTTGCACCAGGCGATGATCTCGTCCTGCGTGGCGGTTTGCCCCGGCTTCAGCTCGACGAAGGCGCAGGGCGTCTCACCCCATTTCTCGTCGGGCTTAGCGACGACGGCGGCGGCGTGCACAGCCGGATGCTTGTAGAGCGCGTCCTCGACCTCGATTGAGGAGATGTTCTCGCCGCCGGAGATGATGATGTCCTTGGAGCGGTCCTTGAGCTGGATATAGCCGTCGGGATGCATCACGCCGAGATCGCCGGAATGGAACCAGCCGCCCGCGAAGGCGGCGGCGGTCGATTTCGGGTTCTTGAGATAGCCCTTCATCACGACATTGCCGCGGAACATCACCTCACCGAGGCTTTGGCCGTCATGCGGCACGCGCTCCATCGTTTCCGGATCGAGCACGTCGAGCCCTTCCAGCGCCGGATAGCGCACGCCCTGGCGCGCCTTCAGCGCCGCCTGCTCGCCACCCGGCAAGGCGTCCCAGGCACCGTTCCACTCGTTGACCACGGCGGGGCCATAGACCTCGGTCAGCCCATAGAGATGGACGACGTTGAAGCCGGCCTGCGCCATGCCGGCGAGCACCGCCTCGGGCGGCGGCGCAGCGGCTGTGAAGAAATTCACCTTCTGCGGGAAGCTGCGGCGCTCGGCATCGGGCGCGTTGAGCAGTGCCGACATCACGATCGGCGCGCCGCACATATGGCTGACGCCATGCTCGGCCAGTGCATCGTATATCGCCTTGGCCCGGACCTGACGCAGGCAGACATGGGTGCCGGCGAGCAGGCAGATCGTCCAGGGGAAGCACCAGCCATTGCAGTGGAACATCGGCAGGGTCCAGAGATAGACCGGGTGCCGGCCCATGCCGCCGGTGAGCACGTTCGAGGTCGCGAGCAGGTTGGCGCCGCGGTGGTGGTAGACCACGCCCTTGGGATCGCCGGTGGTGCCGGAGGTGTAGTTCAGCGCGATCGCGTCCCACTCGTCCGTCGGCATGACCCAGTCGAAATCGGGATCGCCCTGCGCGAGAAAATCCTCATATTCGACGCTGCCGAGGCGCTCGCCCGGGCCGTCATAGACGGGGTCGTCGTAATCGATGACCAGCGGCTTCGCCTTGCAGAGCGCCAGCGCTTCCTTGACCGTCCCAGAGAACTCGCGGTCGGCAATCAGCACCTTGGCCTCGCCATGGTCGAGCGAGAAGGCGATGATCGCGGCATCGAGGCGGGTGTTGAGCGTGTTCAGCACCGCGCCGCACATCGGCACACCGTAATGGCATTCGAGCATGGCTGGGGTGTTCGGCAGCATTGCCGCAACCGTGTCGTTCTTGCCGATGCCGTGCTGCTTCAGCGCCGAGGCGAGGCGGCGGGTGCGGGCGTAAAGCTCGGCGTAAGGCCGCCTCAGCGGACCATGGATGACGGCGATATGGTCCGGGAAGACGCTGGCGGCGCGCTCGAGGAAGGGCAGCGGCGAGAGCGGCTGGAAGTTCGCCGGGTTGCGGTCGAGATCGGTGTCGTAAGGCGAAATCGGCATAGCGTTCGGCGTTCCCAGCTGTCGTTGCCAACCAGCCTAGAAGCGCCGCCCGCTGCGGGCAATCAGCCGAAGAGTGGACGCAGCCCGTCGAAGACCAGTTTCACGCCGACTGCGATCAGCAGCCAGTAAATGATGGTGTAGAAGCGCTCGGCCGGGACGCGCCGGACCAGCCAGACGCCGGCGATGGTCGAGAGGATCGCGACCGGGGCGAGCGCAGTCGAGGCCATCAGGTTCTGGCTGCTGAACTGGCCGAGGACAAAATAAGGCAGCACCTTGATCCAGTTCATCAGCGCGAAGAACAGCGCGCCGGTGCCGACGAAAACCGCCGGAGGCAGGCGCTGCGGCATCGCATAGATCTGGAAGGGCGGGCCGCCGGCGTGGGCGATCATGCTGGTGAAGCCGCAGATCGCGCCCCAGACCGTGCCGGCCGTGTAGTTCGCCTTCGTCACCGGCTGGGCTGAGGTCTTGCCGGCGAGAAGCCGGCGCAAGGCGAAACCGATCGAGATCACCCCGACCGCGAGGCCGACGACGGCGTCGGAAACCTTCGCCGCCAGGAGATAGCCGGCGAGCACGCCGAGCAGCATGCCCGGCAGCAGGGTTGCGAGGTTCCTGCGGTCGAATTCGCGGCGATAGGACCAGACGGTGACGACGTCCTGGATGATCAGGATCGGCAGCATGATCGCCGCTGCCTGCACCGGCGAGACGAGCAGCGCCATCAGCGGCAGCGAGAGCAGGCCGAGCCCCGAGAAGCCGCCCTTGGATAGCCCCATCAGGACGACGGCCGGGACCATGACGGCAAAGAAGGTGAGGTCGAAGGTCATCGTCCCGCGCGGCTGCCGGCTGGGCCGGGTGTGCAGCGCAGCCCATCCGGTTGCGCTGAAAGTCTGACGGACGAACGCTTGCGCGCAAGGAGCGGACATGGGCACGATCCCGCGCCAAATCCGGCCCGCAGACGGCCAGCCCGGAGTTCAGCTCTAGGCCGATAGCAGGCGAAGAGGAACGCTTTTCATGACTGCCAGCCATGCAAGCCGCTATGCTGAGATCTATGCCGCCTGGCAGCGGGACCCTGAGGCCTACTGGGCCGAGATCGCGGGGGGCATCGAGTGGATCAGGCCGCCGCAGAAGATTTTCGATGCGGAGGCCGGAATCTATGGCCGCTGGTTCCCGGATGCGAGCTGCAACACCTGCTTCAACGCGCTCGACCGGCATGTCCGCGACGGCCGGGGCGAGCAGACGGCGCTGATCTACGACAGTCCGGTCACGGGCACCAAGGCGAGCTTTACTTACGCTCAAATGCTCGACGAGGTCTCGACGCTCGCGGCCGTGCTGCAGGACCAGGGCGTCGGCAAGGGCGATCGCGTCATCCTCTACATGCCGATGATCCCCGAAGCAGCCATCGCCATGCTGGCCTGTGCCCGGATCGGGGCGGTGCATTCGGTCGTGTTCGGTGGCTTCGCGGCCAAGGAACTGGCGACCCGTATCGACGACGCCACGCCGAAGCTGATCATGACCGCGACCTGCGGCGTCGAGCCGACGCGGGTGGTCGAGTACAAGCCGCTGCTCGACGCCGCGATCGATCTAGCGACGCATAAACCCAACGCCTGCATCGTGCTGCAACGGCCGCAGGCCGACGCCTCCATGCATGTCAGTCGCGACAAGAACTGGCGGACCTTGGTTGCCGCTGCCCGTGCCAATGGCCGCAAGGCCGATTGCGTCGAAGTCGCCGCGACCGATCCGCTCTATGTGCTCTACACTTCCGGCACCACCGGCAGGCCCAAGGGCGTCGTCCGCGACAATGGCGGGCACATGGTCATGCTGCTCGCGACGATGACGCAGCTCTACGACGTCAAGCCCGGCGAGGTGATGTTCACAGCCTCCGATGTCGGCTGGGTCGTCGGCCACAGCTACATCGTCTACGGGCCGTTGCTGCTGGGCGCGACCTCGATCCTCTACGAGGGCAAGCCGGTCGGCACGCCCGATCCCGGCGCCTATTGGCGGGTGATCGCCGAGCACAAGGCGGTGGCGATGTTCACGGCGCCGACCGCCTTTCGGGCGATCCGCAAGGAGGACCCGCAGGCGACGTTCCTCAAGAATTACGATCTCTCGCAGTTCCGCACGCTCTTCCTCGCCGGCGAGCGGGCCGATCCCGACACGCTGAAATGGGCCGAGGATGTGCTCGGGGTGCCGGTGGTCGACCATTGGTGGCAGACCGAGACCGGCGCCTGCATGGTCGGCAATCCGGTCGGGCTCGGCCTGCTGCCGATCAAGCACGGCTCGCCGAGCGTGCCGCTGCCCGGCTACGACATCCAGTGCCTCGACGAGGGCGGCAAGCCAGTGCCGGCCGGGACGATGGGCGCGATCGTGGCAAAACTGCCGCTGCCGCCCGGCGCCTTGCCGACGCTCTGGCAGGACGATGCTCGCTTCCGCAGCGCCTATCTCGAAACCTATCCCGGCTTCTACAACACCTCGGATGCCGGCTTCATCGATGCGGATGGCTATGTCTTTATCATGGGCCGCACCGACGACATCATCAATGTCGCCGGTCACCGGCTCTCGACCGGCGGTATGGAGGAGGTGCTGGCCTCGCACCCGGCTGTGGCTGAGTGCGCGGTGGTCGGCATCAAGGACGCGCTCAAGGGCGAGCAGCCTTGTGGCTTCGTCGTGATGAAGGCCGGCGTGACGCAGTCTCCGGCTGAGGTCGAGAAGGAGCTGGTTGGGCTGGTGCGCGACAAGATTGGCCCTGTCGCAGCCTTCAAGCTGGCGATCACGGTGGCGCGGCTGCCGAAGACCCGTTCCGGCAAGATTCTGCGCGCCACGATGAAGAAGATCGCCGATGGCGAGGACTATGCCATGCCGGCGACGATCGAGGACCCGGCGGTGCTGGCTGAGATCGGGACCGCGCTGAAGGGCAGGGGGCTGGGCTGAAGGCAAGGCCGGGTAGTTCGGCGAAAGTACAACTTTACGTTGCTTTAAACAGAATCGTTCAGGATCGCAGGCGCTTATCCCGCCGGATTTAAACGATGGCGCATCGCCTCCGCGTCGGACCTCTGGCCTTGGCGATCGGTGTGTTGCTCGCACCGATCGTCGTCGTTCTAGCGCCGCGCGACGGGGCGATTGTCGTCGTGCTCGCTGCGAGTTCCGCCACGGCCGCCGAAGCGGTGAGCCGGGCGGACGGCGTCATTCTGGCCCCGATCGGCCGCTTCGGCCTGCTGGCCCGTTCGGACATCCCCGGTTTCTCGACGCGTCTTTATAGCTCCGGCGCCGCCCTCGTCCTGGCAGGGCTCGGTGGCGGCTGTTCCGGCCAGGCGCGCGATCCCCTCATCCCAGCGAGACGGTCCCCATGAGCCAGAGCCTCGAGACGTTCCGCCGCGCCTTCGCCAAGCCGCTGATGACCGGACAATGGCTGCTGGTGCCGGTGACCTGCGCCGTCGCCTGGTTCGCCGGCCATCCGGCGCTGATCGCGATCGGGCTGGTTTCGACCTTGCTCGCTGCCGCTACCATGCTGGCCTGGCGCTCTGACGGGATCGGTCTTTCGACCCGCGTGATCTCGACCATCGCGATCAACGGGCAGGTGGCGCTGCTGGTCTTCGCCGCCGAGGGCACGCGCTACCAGATCGACATGCACATGGCCTTCTTCGCCGCGCTCGCGGTGATGACGGCCTGGTGCTGCTGGCGCTCGATCCTGGCGGCGACGGCGGTCGTAGCGGTGCATCACCTCGTGCTCAACTTCGCCTATCCGGCGGCGGTGTTCCCTGATGGCAGCGAGTTCGCCCGCGTCGTCGTCCATGCCGTCATCCTGCTGGCGGAGGCGGGCGCGTTGATCTGGATCGCGCACCGGCTCGCTGCTGCGCTCGCCCAGGCCGATGAGGCAGCCTCTACGGCTCAACTCAACCAGGAGCGCGCCGAGACATTGCGTCATGACAGCGAAGCGAGCGAGACCGAGCGCGCCGCGATCGAAGCGCATTTGCTCGAAGCCGTCGCCGGCGTCGTCGACGCGGCCAAGCGCGGCGATTTCTCGGCCCGGACCGTCCGCACCGATGATCTCGGCCGGTTCAGTACATTGGTGAGCGGCATCGACGAACTGACTGAGGCCTGCGAATCCTTCCTGGACGAGGCCGACCGCGCGCTCTCGGCCTTGGCCGATGGCGATCTCAGCACGCGGATGTCGACCGGCTTCGAAGGGCGGCTCGCTGCCGTCGCCGGCAATTTCAACCGCTCGGCAGAGGCGCTCGCCGGGGCGCTCTCGGCCGTGGCTGATAACGCATCTCAGACGCGCGCTGCGGCCGAGGACATCCTCTCGGCGACGCTCGATTTGTCGCAGCGCGGGCAAAGCCAGGCCAATGCGCTGCAGGACACCTCCAGCGTTGTCGAGGAGATCGCGGCGACCGTCCGCCAGACCTCCGACATCGTCCAGACGGCGGCGCGCAAGGCTCGCTCGACCGCCGACGATGCCGGCGCGGGCGTCGCGGTCGCAGGCCGCGCGGTCGAGGCGATCGACAGGATCGACCAGCAGGCGCGCCGGATCGTCGACATCGTCGAGGTCATGGACGGGCTCGCCTTCCAGACCAATCTCCTGGCGCTGAACGCCTCGGTCGAGGCGGCGCGGGCGGGTGAGGGCGGGCGCGGCTTCGCCGTGGTCGCGACCGAAGTTCGCCGGCTTGCCCAGCAATCCGCGGATGCGGCGCGTGACGTGCGAGCTTTGATCAGCGAGACCAAGGTCCATGTCGACGAGGGGGTGAAGCTGGTGCGCGAGGCCGGTGCCAGCCTCAACACCATCTCCAGCGAGGTCGAGGAGGTCGCGCAGGCGTTCGGCGAGATCAGCCAGGCGACGGCCGAGCAATCGCAAGGCGTCGGCGCGATCGAGCGGGCTCTGGTCGAGATCGATGCTGCCACGCAGGACAACGCCCAGGCGGCGGAACGCACGGCTGCGGCCGGGCGTGGCATGGCCGAGGCGGCCGAAGCGGTCGCTAGATTGGCGGGCGGCTTCCGGCTCAATGGCGGGCAGGCCAGCGCGGGAATGCGCCGCGCGGCCTGAGCCGCGCCGCGATCAGAATCCCACCGCGGCGCCGTTCCAGCGCAGCAGCCGCGCCGGCCATTCCAGCCGCATCAGATCCTCGCCGACGATCAGCGGTCCGCCATAGCCGCCGGCGCGCAGTTCGGCGAAGAGTGCGGCGGTGTCGGCCCCCGGCGGAACGAGATGGGTCAGCGCCAGCGCCTTGACGCCGGCGCGCTGGGCGAGGCCGGCCACGACTGCCGGGGTCATGTGATAGCTCTGTACCGACGCCACCGTCTCGGCGGAGCGCACGCCGGGGGCGACCGGCATCTGGCTGTCGATGAAGACTTCGCAGACCAGCAGGTCGCAACCCTCGGCAGCCTGTTCGAGCGAGGGCGTCAGGCGGGTGTCGCCGGAGAACACGATGCGGCTGCCGTTCGCGGACAGCGCAAGCCCGAAAGCCGGCTCGACTGGCTTGTGATCGACGAGGAAAGCCTCGGCGGTGAGGTCGCCCAGGCCCGCGATCGGGCCTTCGCGCAGCTCTTCGAACACGACGTCGAGGCCGGTTGCATCGGGGCGCTTCTCGAAGGCGATGCGCAAGGCGCGTTCGCGGGCGAAGGCCTCGTACTGCCCGCGCATATTGGCGAGTGCCGGCTCCGGCGCGATCACGCGCCAGGGCCGGTTGCGGCCCTGATGCCAGGACGAGACGATCAGCTGGTAGAAATCGACCAGATGGTCGGAATGCTCATGGGTGACGATGAGCGCGTCGATCTGTGCCCCGGCATGGCCGGCGGCGACGAGGCGCTGGCTGACGCCGGAACCGCAATCGATGAGGAGCTTGCTGCCGCCCGCCTCGACGAGATGGGCCGGGCCGGCGCGGCGCAGGCTGACGGGCGGCGCGCCGCTGCCGAGGAAGGTGAAGGCGAGATCCGTGGTCACAGTCGCTCGCCTCCAGCCTCGATCAGCCAATCAAGCTCAGTAGCCGCCGTCGTCGTCCTCGTCGGCCGGGCGCTTGAGCTGCTTCAACTTGGCGAAGACCGAATCGACGTCGATCTTCTCTTCTTCCTCGCGCTTCGGCCGGCTCATGTCGGCGAAGGGCTGGGAGGCCGGTGCCGGCGCGGGCGCGGTGGTCTCCTCAGCCGGGAGCAGGGTCGAGCCGGTGTCCTGCAGGACCATGGCCGGGCGCTCCTTGGCGGCGCGGGCCACTTCGAAGTCGAGGTCGATCTGCGAGGCGAGGCCAAGGCTGACCGGGTCGATCGGCTGCAGCTGCTGGGTGTTCCAGTGGGTGCGATCGCGGATCTGGGCGATCGTCGTCTTGGTCGTGCCGATCAGGCGGATGATCTGCGCGTCCTTGAGCTCGGGATGGTTGCGCAGCAGCCAGAGGATCGCGTTCGGGCGGTCCTGGCGCTTCGAGACCGGGGTGTAGCGCGGGCCCTTGGTCCGCTTGATCTCTGGCACCTTGACCTTGCGCTCGGCGAGCTTGAGCTGGTGCGACGGGTTCTTGGCGGCGCGCTCGAGCTCCTCGCGGGTGAGCTGGCCGGAGGTGATCGGGTCGAGGCCCTTGATGCCGGCCGCGACCTCGCCATCGGCGATGCCGCGCACTTCGAGCGGATGCAGTTTGCAGAACTCGGCGATCTGCTCGAAGGTCAGCGAGGTGTTCTCGACCAGCCAGACCGCAGTGGCTTTCGGCATCAGCGGCGTTTGTGACACGGGCCGTCTCCTGGAATGTCGCGGGCAATAGCTCTCAGGCGCCGACCGGCCGCCCCGGCCGGTCATCCAAATCATCGACGATGAGGAGGATGGCGCGCCTTATAGGCAAAGCCGGGGTCGCTGTCCATGGAGGAACGATACCGCGGTTTGTCGTGACGCTTGTGAGATGTCGGAGAAATTCAATTTTTGAAACGTGCCGACCAGCTTTCAGCAGCATCAACGAACGATGTTCGATCTTCTGGTGGTCCCCAGACAAATCCGCCGCTCTCGTTTTGCGATCTAGCATTGTGGCATTTTTCCTGTGCCGTTTTCAACTTTCCCTGCAAAATAAGACCTGTTATCTCAGCGGCGAGAAATGCGCCGGGATAGCCTCGCGGGGCAGTTTGGATGAACGTCACAAATTCATCGATGCTGTATTTCTCGAAATTTGAACTCTGCTGCTCAGACCAATCTAATAAGCTGCCTGCAAGAGGGTGTGGTTCAAGCTCGTCGTCTAGCTCGATCTTGCTGAATGCGGGAGTCGAGCACGTCCAGGCGCCGTTCCAACGAAAAGATAATGGCATGCTTTTGTTCTCTTCGATTCCTGTTATTTCCCAGAATAACGGATCCAGAGCCATTGGTTTGATATAGAGAATTGCCGTTGTCCGCTTTTCAGAAAACCACGTCGCGAATACTACGCTGATAAACCAGCTGGCTCGCTCTTGAAAAAGGAAATTTGAATTTAAGCGCCAGCTTGTCCCGACACGGAGACGCCTGAGAGCCGCCGAGAGTTCCTTGCTTTTTAGGCGCCTTGCTTTCTGTTCCAGCTTTGACAGCGCCATCGAACGACCTTTCTTGGCGGCGGCACTTTTCTATCGAGAGTGATGATGCATTAGGTGGACAAGCTCGCCGTCACACCGTCAGCACGATCTTGCCGATATGGGCGTTGCTCTCCATCAGCCGGTGGGCTTCGGCAGCTTGCGCCAGCGGGAAGCGGGCGTGGATCACCGGCTTGCAGCGCCCCTCGGTCAGCAGCGGCCAGACTTTCTCCTCGAGCTCGCGTGCGATTCCCGCCTTTTCGGCGATCGTGCGCGGGCGCAGGGTCGAGCCGGTATGGGTCAGCCGCTTCAGCATCAGGCGGCTGAAATTGACCTCCGCCTTCGGCCCGTTGAGGAAGGCGATCTGGACGATGCGGCCGCTCTCGGCAGCCGCCTCGTAATTGCGGTTGATATAGTCGCCGCCGACCATGTCGAGGATCAGGTTGACGCCGTGCCCGCCGGTCGCCGCCTTGGCCGCGGCGACGAAATCCTCGGTGCGATAGTTGATGGCATGGTCGGCGCCGAGCTCGCGGCAGGCCTCGCATTTCTCCTCCGACCCGGCGGTCGCCAGCACGGTCGCGCCGAAGGCTTTGGCGAGTTGGATCGCAGTGGTGCCGATGCCCGAGGTGCCGCCATGCACCATGAAGCTCTCGCCCTTCTTCAGGCCGCCGCGCTGGAAGACATTGGTCCAAACGGTGAAATAGGTCTCGGGGATGGCGCCGGCTTCCTCCAGCGACAGCCCGGCCGGGATCGGTAAGGCATTGTCCTCATGGACCACGGCATATTCGGCATAGCCGCCGCCGGCGACGAGAGCGCAGACCTGGTCGCCGACCTCGTAGCGCGAGACGCCCTCGCCGAGGGCGACGATCCGGCCGGCGATCTCGAGGCCGGGGATGTCGGAGGCGCCGGGCGGCGGGGCATAGCCGCCCATGCGCTGCAGTACGTCGGGCCGGTTGACGCCGGCGACCGCGACATGGACCAGGAGCTGGCCGGGGCCCGGTTGCGGTACGGGGCGCTGCTGCGCTTTCAACACATCCGGGCCACCGGGTGCATCGAAGCCGATGGCGGTCATCATCGCGGGCAGGGCGGGGGGCGATTGGGTGGTCATGGGCATCTCCTCGCCTGTGGTGCTGGCGTTGTGCTCCGATTAAGCTCGCGCGCTCCGAGGATGCAAGGCGAGGCTATGATGGCTGGATTTCTCGACGACGACCGTCCGGTGCCGAAGCGGGCTCACGAGATCGGGCAGGACTTGTCGCAACTCTCCGTCGCCGAGCTCGGCGAACGCATTGCACTGCTGGAAGCGGAGGTCGAGCGGCTGAAGGAGGCCCGCGAGAAGAAATCGGCGTCGCGCTCCGCCGCCGACGCCTTCTTCAAGAAGGCCTGAGGCGAAACCGCGGCGGTCAACAGCTGTCGCTGGTGCCGCGACAATTTCGGAACGGTTGAGTCCTTCCTGCCACGCGACAAGATGCGCCAGTCGATGAACGGATATTCATCTTCGCATAGCGAGCGCAAGCGCCTATCCTGAGGACGTGGACAGAAGGCGGCCGGATGCCGCCTGCCGCGCCGATGCGATGCTCGGCCGGAGCCATTCCGACAATGACAGCAGGTGGACGAAGCCCGGGACAGCCGAATGCTGTCCGCGATGGTGCGCCTGCTCAAGACAGGAGACAGACGATGCGCTTGGTCGCGCTCGCCATGGCCTTGCTCGCTGCCACACCCGCGGCTGCCCTGGAAGACATCGCCAATCTCGGATTGCGCGAGGATGGTGGAAAACCGCTCGCCGCGCTCCGGCTCAAGCTGCCTGACACCGTCGTGGTCGTGCAGGCGCCGGTGACCGTACTTGGCGGACACAGTATCGAGATCAAGCGCGAGATCGCGCCCAGCGTCAGCCTCGGGGGCACCTATCGCTACTCGCTCGGTGAGCGCTTCGTCAGCGAGCGCTTCGGTCTGAAGCTGACGGTAACGCGCTAAGTCGGGAACTGCGCCGGGATCGTTCGAATTTGTCGCATTTTCGGGCGGCGTTAACGGTCGCTTAACGATTCCGAATTATGAATCGTATTGTCCAGTTTGTCTGGATGTCGAGTGGCTCCTGCCCACTCTGTTTGACGCCTCCCTGTTGACCTTCGAGCCGCCTTCGGGGCGGCTCTTTTTTCGTCTGTTGCCCGATCCAGCCGGGCAAGGCGGGGGCGTCGCCGGACCGGACCATCGCACCGTTAACCTTAATGATGCGTTACCACGGCGCGGACAAGATCATGGCGTTATCCTTGCGACGTCCCGGCCAGAACCGGCGTTGCGTCCTTCGATCGCACGCCGCTGTGCCGATTGGAGACATGGGATGACCGATTTGACGATGCTGAGGCCCGAGGTCGAGGACGGCGCGATCTCATTCGCGCGCGGCTTCGTCAAATCGGACGCGTTCATGCAGCTGTTCCGCGAGGGTATGGGGCTGGTCGAGGCGACCGCCTCGTACCTCGACGGGGAGGGGCGAGCCGAGTCGGCGGCGCTGCCGCGCGAAGTTTCGCTGACCTACGCGACCGAGAGCATGCGCTTGACGACGCGGCTGATGCAGATCGCCTCCTGGCTCCTGGTGCAACGTGCCGTTGCCGAGGGCGAGATGAGCGCCGAGCAGGCTCGTAACGAACACAACAAGGTGCGCATCGCCGAGCCGATGCTGCAGCCGACCAGCGCCGAGGCGGAGCGCTTGCCGCAGCGACTGCGCGACTTGATCGGCCATTCGATCCGCCTTCAGGAGCGCATCCGGAACCTCGACGAGCAGATGTCCGGCGCTGTTCGTCCCGCCGCGGCGAATCCGGTACGCGGTCAGCTCGAGAGTCTGCAGGCGCGGCTCGGCCTGCTGCGCTGAGGAGGACGCGCCGCGGCCTATCGTCGCCATCAACGCAAAAAGCCCGGCCGCGAGGCCGGGCTTTTCTGTAGGGGTCGCAGGCCCGAAGGGCCGCGAAAACGCGAATTACTTCTTGCCGAGAGCGCCGAGAGCGCCGAAACGCGAGTTGAAGCGCGAGACACGGCCGCCGCGGTCCAGCATGTGCTGGGTGCCGCCGGTCCAGGCCGGGTGGGTCTTCGGGTCGATGTCGAGGTTGAGGGTGTCGCCCTCCTTGCCCAGCGTCGAACGCGTGAAGTATTCGGTGCCATCGGTCATGACGACCTTGATGGTGTGGTAGTCGGGATGAATGCCGGTCTTCATGGCGAAATCCTCAATTGTCGAAAAGCGGGTGGCCGGAACACGGCGCACATCGCCGGCTCTTCGAACAATTCGTATGAGCCTGTCGTGAAGTCGGCTGCCCATAGCGCAGCCGCAGCGACGGTGCAAGCTTTTCGGGATAGGTAAGCGTGGCGAACGAGAACAACGAAGACCAGAAGGCGCGGCCGGATTTCAGCGCGCTGCGCTCGTTCTGGCCCTATGCGCTGGCGCAGAAGCAGCGGATCGCCTTCGCGCTCGTCGCGCTGATCGTCGCCTCGGTCGCGACACTGGCCTTGCCGATGGCAGTCAGGCGCGTCATCGATGTCGGCTTCTCCGGCGGCGAGCAGCAGCTGGCGAATTCCTATTTCGCGATCCTGATCGGCGTCGTAGCCGTGCTGGCGCTGGCGAGCTCGTTCCGTTTCTATCTGGTGATGACGGTCGGCGAGCGCGTCGTCTCGCAATTGCGGGCCGACGTCTTCGCGCATCTGACCCGGCTCGAGCCCGCCTTCTTCGACGCCAGCCGCGCCGGCGATCTGGTCTCGCGCCTGACCGCCGACACCACCCAGATCAAGTCGACCTTCGCCTCGACCGCCTCGATCGCGCTGCGCAACGGCATCATGTTCCTCGGCGCCCTGGTGCTGATGATCATCACCAGCCCGCAGCTTTCGGCGATCGTGATCGGGGCGATCCCGCTGGTCGTGCTGCCGCTGGTCTTCTCCGGGCGCAGCGTGCGCAAGCGCGCTCGCGCCGCGCAAGACCGGCTGGCCGACGCCTCCGCCTTCGCCTCGGAGGCGATCGGCGCGATCCGGACGATGCAGTCCTTCGGTGCCGAGCGCGACACGACGGCGCGCTTCCAGGGCGCCTCGGACGGCGCCTATGCCGCCTCGCGCGATGCGACGCGCTCGCGCGCCTGGCTCTCCGGCATCGCGATCTTCCTGGTCTCGGCCAGCGTCGTGCTGGTGCTCTGGGTCGGCGCGACCGAGGTCTTCGCCGGGCGGATGAGTGGCGGGCGCCTGTCGCAGTTCGTGCTCTACGCCGTTCTGGCGGCAAGCTCGCTCGGCCAGCTCTCCGAGGTCTATGGCGACATCTCGGCCGCTGCCGGCGCCGCCGGGCGGCTCGGCGAAATCCTCGCGACCAAGCCCGCCATCGCCGCACCGCCGCATCCCAAGGCGCTGCCGCAGCCGCCGGTCGGCGCGCTCGCCTTCGAGGGCGTCTCCTTCCGCTATCCCGGCCGCAGCAACCTCGCGCTCGCCGATCTCGACCTTTCGATAAAGCCGGGCGAGCGGGTCGCGCTGGTCGGCCCCTCCGGCGCGGGCAAGAGCACGGTGCTGCAATTGGCGCTGCGCTTCTATGACCCGTTCGCCGGACGCGTCGTCGTCGACGGCGTCGCCGGTCCGGAAGCCGATCCGACCGACTGGCGCAGCCGCTTCGCTCTGGTGCCGCAGGAGCCGACCGTGTTCGGCGTCTCCGTCGCCGACAACATCGCCTATGGCCGCCCCGGGGCGAGCCGAGCGCAGATCGAAGAGGCGGCCCAGCTCGCTGCGGCGGACGGCTTTATCCGCGCTTTGCCCGATGGCTACGACACGATCATCGGCGAACGCGGCGTCACCTTGTCGGGCGGCCAGCGCCAGCGGCTCGCCATCGCCCGGGCCGTACTGAAGGACGCGCCGATCCTGCTGCTGGACGAGGCGACCTCGGCGCTCGATTCGGAAAGCGAGCGCGCCGTGCAGGACGCGCTCGACCGATTAATGCAGGGGCGGACCACGCTGGTGGTCGCGCACCGCCTCGCCACCATCCTCTCAGCCGACCGCATCCTGGTGATGGAGGATGGGCGGGTGGTCGAGGAAGGCACGCACGCCGCCCTCGTCGCCAAGGGCGGGCTCTATGCGCGGCTGGCGGCGCTCCAGTTCGGGCTGGAGGCGGCTTAGTTTTCCTTTCTCCCCTCGGGGGAGAAGGTGTCTGCGAAGCAGACGGATGAGGGCAGTACGACTGGGTGAACGAAAAAGGGCCGCTTGCGCGGCCCTTCCCTCATCCGTCAGCGCTTCGCGCTGCCACCTTCTCCCCTGAGGGGAGAAGGGAAGCCTCGATCAGCGTCGCGGCATCGAGCAGCCCCCGCTTGCGCGCCGCCTGTGCCGGCATCAGTCCTTCCGCGTTGCGCGCGGCCGGGTCGGCCCCTGCTGCCAGCAGGAACTCGACGAGATCGCAGGCGCTGGTGTCGTCGTCGGGCAGGCAGAACAAGGGCTGCTCGCCGGAGCGAGCCGGTGCCGTGGCGAGCGCCGGCTCCCCGGCGAAGAGCGTCTCCAGTCGCTCGATCTCGGCGGCCTCGCACAGAGCCTGAATGTCGCGGCTGCGCGAGGCCAGATAGATCTGCGCGGCGCTGGCGCCCTGATGCCGTGCCCAGCCGAGCGGGGTGGAGCCATAGCGACGCTCGATCGGATCGATCTCAGCGCCCGCCTCGACCAAGAGCGCGACGATCTCGATCGCATCGCTCCCTGCCGCCTCGTGCAAAGCGCGGACGCCGTCGCGCGTTTCGGCATCCGGCGAGACGCCGAGCCGGAGTGCGAGCGCCGCGATCTCCGGCTTACCCTGCCGGATCGTGACGAAGAGTGGCGCCGGGCTGAGCAGGAACTCCGGATTGCCGTCGAGCAGCCGGCGCGCCTCACCCTCGTCGCCACGGGCGACCGCAGCGGTGAAGGCCTCCTGACCGCTGAGTTCGACCGGGCTCGCGCCATTGTCGACGAGCAGGCGGACGAGATCACTGCGACCGTCGAGCATGGCCTGCTTGACCAGGCTCTGCTTCGAGTAGGCGTTGAGCGCCTGGGCATTGGCGCCATGGGCGAGGAGCCAGGCGGCGCGCTTGGGCTGGCGCGGCACGGCGTTGCCGAGGAGATAGTCGAGCGGCGGCGCCGGCAGTTCCCGGACGGGCTCGCGCCAGCGCCCGGTTTCGCCGCGCTTGTCGGTCTCGCTCCAGAGCAGGTCGAGCCAGAACACCTCGTCGGCGCCGAGCGACGAGTTGTAGAGCGCCTGACCGTTGAGTGGATCGGCGCCTCGGTCGATCAGGAGCCGTGCCAGCGCCTCGGCCTGCGGATGCGGTGGCTGAGCGCTCTCGCCGCCGCCGATGACGCCGGTCAGCGGGGTGAAATGATTGGTGCCGTCACTCCACAGCGCATTCGGGTCAGCGCCTTGGTCGAGCAGGAGCTGCGCGATCGCGACGGCGTTGCGTGACAGCGCCTCGTTCGGCAGGCGGGTGAAGGCGAGGCGGACCAGCGGCGTCCAGCCGTCGAAGTCGCTGGGCCGGTCCGCGAGCGGAGCATCCTTGCTGAGAAAGCTCCGAACGACATCGAGATCATGGGCGGCGACGGCGGTGTGAATGCTGTCGCGAGCAATCTCGGGGTGGCGTTCGAGCAGGCGCTGCGCCAGCGCGCCGCGCGCCGGCCGGTCGGCCTCGTACTCGCCCCAGCTCTGTGTGCCCGGCCTGACGCCATAGCGCAGCGCCGACTTCTCCAGGAACAGCACGACGAGCGCGGCATGGCCGCGTGCCGCTGCTTCGCGCGCGGCGAGCTCCTGCTTCAGCGCCGCCCAGTTCGCCTGCCCGTAGTCGCGGGCGAGGGCATGCTGGACCTCGCGCAGCTTGGCCGCGCCGGCATGGTTCGGGATCAGCTTGCGGAAACGGTCGAGCGCCTCGGCATCGCCGGCCTCGATCTCCTTCAGCCAGCGCTTGGCCTGGCGGCGGATCGTTTCGAGGGTCGAGCGGGACGTGAGTTCGCGGCTGGGATCAGACATGGGTCTTCCTTCCGAGGAAAGCCTGATGTCCGCTCGACAGGCCGGAAGAAAGCGATGATGCGATGTCGTCGCTCGATATGTGGGTGGGAGCAGGCTCCCTTGCCGCGGACTGGTGGCGCCCCATGCGCTCTGCCGCGATGAAAAGCGCATGGCAGTGGGGAAGTCAATGCGCGCCAGCCACCTGCCGTCATGCTCGGGCTTGACCCGAGCATCTCAGGCCGGAGGAGCTTCCCATTGGCGCCCTCTCGTCCTGAGATTCTCGGGTCGGCGCAGTACGCCGCCCGAGAATGACGCTTTGGCTCACTTCGCCCGCTTCGCCCCCACCAGCTCGTCCCACTTCCTGAAGGCGACGACCATCTTGTCGGGCTTCAGCGGCAGCTCGATCGGGTTGTTGGCGATGAGGTCGGCATATTCCGGCCGGCCGAACTCGGCGATGACCTTCTGGCTCGACTCGGGCGCCAGCGAGAGCGGCACGTTCTTCACCGCCGGGCCAGGATAGAGATAGCCCTCGTCATAGGAATAGGCCTGCATCTTCGGCGTCAGCACATGCGCCATGATGTCGAGGACGACGGCGAGCCGGTCATTGGGCAGGCCCTTGGGCACGCACATGAAGAACGCGTCCGAGACCCAGTGGAAGCCCTTCAGCGTCTGGATCTTCGCTTCCTTCGGCACGATGCCCAGCGCGCGCGGATTGATGTCCCAGCCGGTGGTCGAGATGATGATGTCGCGCGAGCCGTCGCCGAACTCCTTCATCGTCGCGCCGGTGCCGGCCGGGTAGTACTCGATGTACTGGCCGAGCTCCTGCAGATAGGCCCAGGTCTTGTCCCAGCCGCCGACCGGATCCTGCGGGTCCTTGTCGCCGAGGAGATAGGGCAGGCCCATCATGAAGGTGCGGCCCGGGCCGGAATTGGTCGGGCGCGCATACATGAACTTGTTCGGATTGGCCTTGGCCCAGGCGAGCAGTTCCTCGGCGGTGGTCGGCACATTCTTGACCCGGTCGGGCATGTATTCGAGCAGTGGGCCGGACGGGTAATAGTTGACGACGACGCCGAAGCCGTCGCCTTGCGCCTTGTGCAGGTTGAGCGCGGCCGGCTCGTAATTGGCCTCGATGTTCGGGAACTTGTCAGCAAAGTCGGGCAGGATCTTCTGCCACAGCTTCTGGTCGAGGCCGGCGGCGAGGCCGTCGCTGCCGGTCAGGATCAGGTCGAGATCGACCTTGCCGGCATCCTGCTGCGCCTTGAGCTTGCTGGCGAGCTCGGGGGCAGGGGCCTTCACGAAAGCGATGCGCGAGACCAGCTTGGGATTGGCGGTGCGGTAGTCCTCGAAGGCCTTCTGCATCAGCGCCAGCGCGCCGCCGACATCCATGACGCTGATCACGACGGGGCTTGTCGGCAGCGGCGGTGAGGCGGCGAGCGCCGGGCCGCCGGCTGCGAGCGCCCCTAAGCCGCCGAGCACGGTGCGGCGGTCGATGCCCTGAAGCTTCCTGGTCATTGCCTTCCCCTCTTGTTGTCGCACCGTTTGGCGGCGCTCATGCGTCGTAGCGACGTTCCTGGTCGGCGAGGCGGACCCGCCTGACGAAAAGCTCATCCGACCACTCGACTTCACCCTCGGCAAGCACGATGCCATGCGCTGCGAGCGCCGGTCGGATCGCGGCGAGCGCGTGGTCGGAGGCCATGGCGAAGGCCTGCTGGGGCGTCGCGATGCCCCAGGCGACGACATTGCGGACGGCCTCGTCGAGGCAGAGCGCCGAACCGGCGAGCAGCCCTTCCTCTTGCCGGACCGAGCCATCGGGCATGCGATCGACCGCCATGCCGGCGAAATGATAGCGGCCGACCGGCGCGGCGGCAGCGACCACCGCATCGGTGACCAGGATCGAGCGTTCGAAGCCCTTGGCGCGGATCAGTGCGGCGAGCGCCCTGGGATGGACATGGATGCCGTCGGCGATGAAGCCGGCCATCAACCGGTCCTCCGCGAGCTGGGCAAACAGCGGATTGGTGAGCTTGTGAAGAGTCTGGGGCAGGCCGTTGCCGAGATGGGTCGAGAGCGACAGGCCGACATCGGCAGCGGCCGCGACCTGATCGAAGTCGGCGGCGGAATGGCCGATGGCGACGATCTTGCCGGCATCCGCCAGGGTCTTCGTCAGCGCGACGGCACCTTCGCTCTCGGCGGCGAGCGTCACCATCAGGATCGGCCGCGACAGGCCATACTCGACCTCGGCGATCAGCTGGGGCCGCGCCGCCGTCATCGCCTGCGGCGGATGGCAGCCATGATAGCCCGGGGCCGGGTTCAGGAACGGCCCCTCGAGATGGTAGCCCGGGCACATCAATGGCCCGAGCCTGCTGCCGGCGACGGCGGCGTCGAGCGCCCGGAAGCGCTCGACCAGTTCATGCGGATGGGCGGTGATGATCGTCGGCAGGCAATGCGTGACGCCGGTCGCGAGCATTGCCTCCAGCGCCCGGTCGAGATCGACTGCCGTGATCGCCGGGTCGTTGAAGTCGATCCCGGCGAAGCCGTTGATCTGGAGGTCGACGAGACCGGGCGAGACGGACATCGTCGCCTCAGCCCTGCTTCAGCAGCGAGGCGGCCGGTGGGTCGAGGAACAGCACCGTGTTGGGGTGGCGCTGCAGGATCGAGGCCGGATGCAGCGGCGTCACCTCGCCTTCGAGCGCATCCTTGACTGCCTGCGCCTTGCGGGCGTCCGGCACCGAGAGGACGATCAGTTCGCTCTTCAGGATCTGGCGGATGCTCATCGAGATCGCCTGTTCCGGCACCGCGGCAAAGCTCTCGAACCAGCCCTCGCCGAATTGCTGGTTGCGGCAGGCCTCGTCGAGCGTGACGACGATATAGGGCTCGTCCGTCTCGAAATCGGCCGGCGGATCATTGAAGGCGAGATGGCAGTTCTCACCGAAGCCGGCGAAGCAGAGATCGATACGGCGCCCGGCGATCAGCGCGTTGAGGCGCTGCGTCTCGGCAGTGGGATCGCCCTCGCCATTGACGAAGTTGAAGGCCGGCTTGACCGCGAGCGGCGCAAGGAAGCGCTCCCTGAGATAGCCGCGGAAGCTCGCCGGATGGTTCTCGGGCAGGCCGACATATTCATCGAGATGGAAGGCGGTGACCTTCGACCAGTCGATACCCTCGGCCACGACGAGGTTCTGCAGCATCTCGAACTGGCTCGCGCCAGTGGCGACGATGATCGTCGCTTCGCCATGACGAGCGATCGCCGTGCGGATCGCTTCGGCGCCGAGCGCCGCTGCCTGCCGGCCGAGCTCGTTCTTGTCGGGGGTGATGCGGATATCGATCATGCTGCTCCTGCCCGGCTCGGCTGCAGTGGTCTGGGTCTGGGATACTACCATACCAGCTGTGAGCCTAGCATGGGCGTGAGACGATGCACCTATCGCTAGGGCATGGCACGCCGCAGCTTTTCGCCAGACTTGCGCGCATAGGTTTTCCAGACGGGCAGACGCAGCCTGTGGCGATCCGTTCATGCAACCATTTAATTGCATGACATCTATCCGCATGCTAACGACAGCCCAATGGACTTCGATCGCCTCTTTCGGGCGCTGGCCGATCCGACGCGGCGCCGCATGCTGGACGAGCTCGCAGAACGGGATGGTCAGACACTGTTCGAGCTACATGTGCGCCTGATCAGCTGGCACGGGGCGAGCCTGTCGCGGCAGGCGCTGTCGAAGCATCTGCAGGTGCTGGAGGAGGCGGGTCTGCTCCGTACAGAATGGCGCTGGCGTAGCAAGCATCATTTCCTCGAACGCTCGCCGCTGCGGCAGATGTGGGATGTGTGGATGCGGCCGCTGGCCGAGCCGCCGGAGAAGGAGAGGGCCGATGCCGATCAAGATCGTCGTGACGAGCGTGCTGGTCGATGACCAGGAGAAGGCGCTGCGCTTCTACCGCGACATGCTCGGCTTCGAGCTGAAGCACGACATCCCGATGGGCCAGCATCGCTGGCTCACCCTGACCTCGCCCGGCGATTCCGAGGGTGTCGAGCTGCTGCTGGAACCGGACGAGCATCCGGCGGCCCAGCCCTGGAAGACCGCGCTCGTCGCCGACGGCATCCCGGCGACCTCGTTCGGGGTCGAGGATGTCCATGCCGAGCATGCGAGACTGTCCGCGCACGGCGTCGTCTTCACTCAGCCGCCGGTGAACCTCGGCCCGGTCACGACAGCGGTGTTCGACGACACCTGCGGCAACCTGATCCAGATCGCCCAGCGGCATTGAGGGGCCAGTTAGGCCATCTCACCGCTCGGTGATCTTGAACTCGATCCTGCGGTTGCGGCGATACGCCTCGTCGTTGTTGGCGACGTCGAGCGGCTGGAACTCGCCGAAGCCGGTCGCGGCGATACGGTCGGCCGGGATGCCCTTGCTGACCAGGTACTCGACCACGGCGACGGCGCGCGCCGTCGACAGGCTCCAGTTCGACGGGAATTGCGGTGAGCGGATCGGCCGGTTGTCGGTATGGCCGTCGACGCGCAGGATCCAGGGCAGATCCGGCGGCATTTCGCGGCCGAGATCGGCGATGATCGCCCCTAGCTTGTCGAGCTCGCCGCGGCCTTCCGGCTTCAGCACGGCCTGGCCGGCGTCGAAGAAGACTTCCGACTGGAAGACGAAGCGGTCGCCGACGACGCGGATGTCGGGCCGCGTGCCGAGCACCTGGCGCAGCCGGCCGAAGAAGTCGGAGCGATAGCGCGCCAGTTCCTGCACGCGCTGGGCCAGCGCGACGTTGAGGCGCGAGCCGAGCTCGGAGATGCGCGCCTGCGATTCCTTGTCCTTGGCCTCGGCGGCGCCGATCGCCTCCTCCAGTGCCGCGAGCTGGCGGCGCATCGCGACGATCTGCTGGTTGACCAGCTCGACGGTGGCCTGCGCCTTGGCGGAAAGCTGCTTCTCGGCGTCGAGCGCCTTCTGCGTGTCGGCGAGCTGGGTCGGTGCGTTGTTGCGGGCGGCGCCATCGAGCAGGCCCTGGACGCGGGTGCGTTCGGCCTCAACGCTGGCGAGCGAGGATTGCAGCAAAGCGAGCGAATCCTTCGCCTCCTTGCCGCTCGAGCGCTCGAGGGCGAGCAGGTCGCTGAGCTCGGCGATCTGGCGGTTCAGCCGGTCGAGCACCGTGTCCCGGCCGGAAATCTCCTGCGACAGGAAGAACTGGCCGAGGACGAAGACCGAGAGCAGGAAGACGATGCCGATCAGCATCGTCGAGAGCGCGTCGACGAAGCCCGGCCAGAAGTTGGTCTCTTCCCGGCGGTGCGCGCGCGACAGGGCCATGCTCAGTCTTCCTTGCGATCAACGCACGCGATGCCGCAGCAGCGTGGCAGCGTCATGACTCGCCCACGCGTTCGGCGGCGAGGCGCTCGATCAGGCGCTTCAGATCCTTCTCGCGCGCCGCCTGTGCCTCGACCCAGTCGCGGATCAGTTGCTGCTCGGAGCGCATGTGCTGGACGAGGCCCTGGATGCCCTCGGCGAGATTGGCCAGCGCCTGCGTCGCCGCGCGGTTGTTGGAGCCGTCCTGCATCGCCGCCTGGAGCTTGTCGAGGCGCTCGACCACGACATCGCCGGCCATCGCCGGGCCGGCGACAGGCATTGCCAGCGGAATGGTTGCGGAGTTTGCGGTCGCGGAACCGAGATAGTCCTCGACCTCGTTGCGAAAACGGCGCTGCGCCTGGCCAAGCTGAAGATCGAGAAAACCGAGCAGGACCGCGCCGGCGATGCCGAACAGCGAAGCGGAGAAGGACAAGGCCATGCCGGCGAGCGGTGCGGCGAGGCCAGCCTTGAGGTCGTCGAAGAGCACACCAGCCTCTGCGCCGGTGCGCAGGTTCTTGATGACGTTGCCGATCGACGAAATGGTGTCGAGCAGGCCCCAGAAGGTGCCGAGCAGGCCGAGGAAGACGAGGAGGCCGGCGATGTAGCGCAGCACCTCGCGGCCATCGTCGAGCCGAACCGCGATCGATTCGAGCAGGGTCGCGGCCTGGGCTGGGGCCAGCGTTCGACGCTCCAGCGCCGGCAGCACCGCGCCGAGCGGGCTGATCACCTGGTTGCGCCGGATCGTCGTTCCCAGCGGGTCGGCTGTGAGACGGGTCGCAGCACGCGCCTCGCTGTCGATGCGCCAGAGCTCGCGCAGCGTGATCAGCACGCCGACAGCGAGGGCACCGAGGATCAGGCCGTTGAGGCCGGGATTGGCCAGAACGGCAGCGCGCAGACCGTCCTGCAGGATGAAGATCAGGAAGCCGATCAGCGCGAGGAAGACCAGCGCGCGGAGGACATAGCGCAGCGGGCGGGAGAAGCGGAACGTCTGCGGCCGATTGGGCGCCGGCGCTGGGGGCTCCAGCGGCGGGACCTCAGGGGCCGCCTCGTCATTGGCCATGCCTGCTCATCCGATCCGGTTTCGTCGCGGCGGCGACTGTCGCCTCCCGCCACGCCGGGATCAAGCAGGAAACGGCGCTCTCCCGATCAAACCACGGTCTTGAGGACTGCGCGCAACGCCGGCTCGCCGGCCTCGTTGCCGCAGATCACGTCCTTGGCCGAGGTCGGCTGCTTGCCGTCGAGCGTGCCGAAGGTGCCGCCGGCCTCGCGCACCATCACCGCGCCGGCGCCGAAATCCCAGGTGTTGAGGCCGCGCTCCCAATAGGCGTCCATGCGCCCGGCGGCGACATAGGCGATGTCGAGCGCAGCCGAGCCCATGCGCCGGACATTGGCGAAGCGGCTCATCACCGCCCCGAGTTCCTTCAGGAAGAGCGGGTGGCCGCCCTTGCCGATATGGGGCACGCCCATGCCGATCAGCATATCCGCCGATTCGCGCCGGCCGGAGACGCGCAGGCGGCGATTGTTAACATAGGCGCCCTTGCCCTTCTCGGCGATGAAGAGCTCGTCCTTGGCGGCGTCGTAGATCACGCCGGCGATGAACTGGTTGTCGCGCTCCAGCGCCACCGAGATGTTCCAGTGCGGGATGCCGCGCAGGAAGTTGTGGGTGCCGTCGAGCGGATCGATATGCCAGCGATTGCTCTCGTCCGCGCCCTGGACGACGCCGCTCTCCTCCATGACGAAGCCGTAGCCCGGCCGCGCCTTCTCCAGTGCCGCGCGCAGGATCTCCTCGGCCTTGTGGTCGGCCTTCGAAACGAAATCGCCCGGACCCTTGGCTAGGACCTGCAGGTTCTCGACCTCGCCGAAATCGCGCTTCAGCGAACGCGACGCCTTCATCACGGCATCGGTCATCACGGTCATCAGGGGGGAGCGGATCATTGTCGAAACCTCGGGCGCGAAACGCGCGACAGAAGAGAACAGGCTATCAAAGAGCGGTGGTGGCCTAGCGGCCACCAATTCGCCCGTCACTTGCTCGGTTGGCTCGGCGTCGTCAAGGCCGTGGCTTCGATCCGGTCGGCCGCGAGGCGGGCGGCGCGGGCACGCTGCTCGGGCGAAAGCCGTTCCAGCACCTGGTCGAGCGTAGCGTCGGCCAGCCCTTGCGTGCGCGCTGCGAGATGCCAGGCGGCGGCTTCCGACAGGTCGGGCGGGACGGCGCGGCCGAACTGGTAGAGCTTGGCCAGGCGGTTCTGGGCGATGGCGTTGCCCTTGTTGGCGGCGCGGATGAAGAGCCGGGCCGCAGCCTGCTCGTTCTTGGCGACGCCGTCGCCGTTGAACAGCATGATCGCGTATTCGACCTCGCCGGCGATCAGCCCGTTGGCGGCCGCCTTGCCCATCCATTCAGCCGCCATGCCGTCATCCTGCGGCACGCCGCGGCCCATCTTGTAGAGCACGGCGAGCGCATGCTGGGCATCGCCGAGATCGGCGGCGGCGGCGACCCTGAGGCAGCCTATGGCGCGCTGGTCATCCTGCGGCCGTCCCGTCGCGAGCAGGGCGATGGCGAGATTGTAGTTGGCGGCGGGGTGACCGGCGGCGGCAGCCTTCTCCAGCAGGGCGCCGGCTTTCTTCGGATCGCGCGGCAGGCCGCGGCCTTCCAGCATCGCCATGCCGAGCGCGAAGGTCGCGTTGACGTCGCCCTTGTCGGCCGCGAACCGATACCAGTCAGCCGCTGCCTTCGCTTCCTCGCGGATGCCGAGCCCCTGGCGATAGATCTCGCCGAGCAGCGTCATCGCCGCGGCGTCGTTCGGATCGGCCTCGAGCCGCTTCAGGGCTTCTGCCTGGGCGCGTCGATAGTGCCCGGTCTGATAGGCGCCATAGGCGAGGTCCGGTTCCGCTGCGGCGGCCGGCATGGCAAGCGTCAGAGCGAGCGCGGCGAGCGCAAGCTTCATCGCGCCGTCCTGCGGGCATGTTGCGCCGTGATCGCCGCATCGGCCTCGGCGACCGCCGTGCGGATGTCGACCCCTTCGGCGAACAGCCATTCGCCGAGCGCGATGAATTCGGCGCCGGTCTCGATCAGGGCCGGCACCGACTCCGCATCCGGGCAATAGGCGATGCAGGGCGTCTCGAAGATCTCGGCCCACCAGGAGGCGCGCTCGATCACAGCCGGCAAGGGCGGCAGCGAACCGTCCGGTCGCGGCTCGCCGAACATGACGTAGTCGACGCCGGCCTCGCCCATATCCATGGCGTCATGGCGCGAGCGCAGGCCCCCGACCCCGATGATGCGTTCCTGCTTCAAGCTGGAACGCGCATCGGCGATCGCTTCGGCGCCTTGGGTGAGATGCACGCCGTCGGCGCCGCCGCGGCTGGCGACCTGGGCCGAGGCCTCGACAACCAGAGCGACGTTCTGCGCCTGCACCGGCGGCGCCAGCGCCTTGACCCGTTCGGTCAGGCTGCGCTCGTCGCCGGGCGCGAGCCGCAGCAGCACGGCGGCGACATCGCCGCCGGCGAAGGCCTGCATCAGGCGAAAGGTGATCGCGCCGGGATCCAGGATCGGCGGCGTGACGAGCATCAGGCGGGTGCGGGGCAGGTTCGTAGTCATGATCTTGCGCGCAAACGGCCTGCGGCGTGATCCAATGTCAAGACCATAAGCCCGGCGACCAGGCTCCAGAAGGCGGAGCCGACCCCGAACAGCGACAGGCTGGAGGCCGCGACGGCGAAGGTGACGACCGCAGCGAAGCGGTCCCTGTCGCCTCCCATCGCTTGGCCGAGCGCGCCGGTCAGCGAGCCAACGAGGCCGAGGCCCGCGACGGCGACGATCAGCGCCTTGGGCATGGCGAGGATCAGGGCGAGCAGGAGGCCGGCCGTGGCGGCGATGACGAGCCAGAGCAGGGCGTACCAGATTCCGGCCTTCCAGCGCTGCTTAGGATCGGGATGGGTGTCGGCGCCGGTGCAGATCGAGGCGCTGATCGCCGCCATGTTGACCATATGCGCGCCGGTCGGCGCCGTCAGGAAGGACATCAGCCCGGTAACGAATAGGCAGGACGCTGTCGGCGGCTGATAGCCCGAGGCGCGCAGTACGGCGAAGCCCGGCAGGTTCTGTGCCGCCATGGTGACGAGATAGAGCGGGATGCCGATGCCGACGAGCGCAGTGAGATCGAGATGCGGGACGATCAGCTCGATATGGGTCAGCGCGACCGGTCCGGCAGGCAGCGTCGCGGTGCCTGTCGCAAAGGCGAGCGCGAGGCCTGCGCCCAGCGCGGCGATGACGCCGAGGAAGGGATTCCACAGCCGCGCCAGCAGAAAGACGACGAGCAGCGTCAGCACCAGTGCCGGCTGCAGCTTCATCTCGTCGAAGACGGCGACGACGAAGCGGAAAATCACGCCGGCGAGCATGGCCGCAGCGATGCTCATCGGGATGCGCTCGACCAGCGCTCCGAGCGGACGGAAGGCGGCGGTCGCCATCATCAGCGCCGCTGCCGCGAGAAAGGCGCCGACGGCCGAGGCCATGTCGACGCCGCTCGCGGCCGCGATCAGCGCCGCGCCCGGCGTCGACCAGGCGCAGATGATCGGCATGCGGTGCCGCCAGGACAGGATCAGGCTGGCAAGCCCCTTGGCGAGAGCGAGCCCGGCGAGCCAGGAGACGGTCTGCCCCGGCGTCGCGCCGAGTGCCTGCGCTGCCGCGAGCACGACCGCGACCGAGGCCGCGTAGCCGACGAAGACGGCGACGAAAGCGGAGAAGAGCTGCGACATCGGCCGCTTTACTGATCCCAGGCGGCCGGCCAGGTCTCGGCAAGCGTCGCACCCAGACGCACCGGCCAGGCGGCCTTGGCAAGGCCGGTCCGATCGTCGGTCTCGACAGCGATGCCCGACAGCGTGCCCTCGCCGAGCGCCGGTTCAAGCCGCGAGCCCGGCGTCTTCTGCAGGAAGCGGCGGATCGCCTCCTCCTTCTGCATACCGAGGATCGACTCGTAGTCGCCGCACATGCCGGCATCGGTCTGATAGGCGGTGCCGGCCGGCAGCACGCGCGTGTCCGAGGTCGGGACATGGGTATGGGTGCCGACGACGAGGCTGGCGCGACCGTCGAGATAATAGGCCATGGCGAGCTTCTCGCTGGTCGCCTCGGCATGGACGTCGACGATGACGGCGTCGGCGGCCTCGCGCAGCGGACAGGCGGCGAGCTCACGCTCCAGCGCGGCGAAGGGATCGTCGAGCGCGTCCATGAACAGGCGGCCCATGACGTTGACGACGAGGACGCGGGCGCCGTTCCTCGCCTCGATCACGGTCGCGCCGCGGCCCGGCGTGCCGGGCGGGTAGTTCGCCGGGCGGATCAGGCGCGGCTGGCGCTCGATGAAGACCATCGCCTCGCGCTGGTCCCAGGAATGGTTGCCGAGCGTGATGACATCGGCGCCGGCGGCGAGCGTCTCGTCGCAGATCGCCTCGGTGATCCCGAAGCCGCCTGCCGAGTTCTCGCCGTTGATCACGACGCAGTCGAGCTTCCAGCGCTTGCGGAGGCCGGGGAGGCGATCCTGGACGGCGAGGCGGCCGGCACGTCCGACTATGTCACCGAGAAAGAGCAGACGCATGTCACGATCCAACGCTTGAGCTGCGCATCACAGCCCGTCCTGTCGCATGTCCACGCAAGTCGGCCATCCCGGGGCTTCCCAGGCCGCGCAGTACGATCGTGCGGTTTTGAGAAAGCATGGCGAGACGGCGGCGTCTTGAAGGAAAGGCGCGCCTGCTAATGACGTGATCGCCGCGGCGAAATCAACCGCAGCGGATCGTCTCGTCCTGCGTGACCACCCAGTCGAGGCGGCGGTCATGCGCTTCGGCGGGCACAGCCTCGATCTCCTGCGCGGCGTAGGCGATGCCGACCGTCGCGACCGGCTCCAGCTCGGTGATGGCGCGGTCGTAATAGCCCTTGCCGTAGCCGATGCGGTAGCCACGCCGGTCGAAGGCAGCGAGCGGGACGATCAGGATCGCAGGCCTGACCTCGGGCTGCTCGGGGGAAGGCACCAGCGTGCCGAAGCCGCCGGGCACGATCGGTTCCCAGGGCGCCCAGCGCCGGAAATGCATGCGCTTCTCGACGATCGCCGGCAGGCAGAGCGGCAGTCCGCGCTCGTGCAGGGCTTCCAGGATCGGGCGCGGATCGGCCTCCGAGCGCATCGGCCAATAGGCCGAGACCGGCCCCTGCGCGAACACCGGCAGTGCCAGGACGCGGGCGACGAGGGCTTCGTCCCAGAGCAGGCGATCGTCGAGGTCGAGCGCGTCGCGCCGGGCGAGCGCCTCGGCTCGGAGCGCGGCCTTGCGGGAAGAGGGGACGAGGGAGGCGGTATCGGTCATGGGGTGCGGAGCCACCTCGGCCGTGGAGATTTCGATCCCGGGACACCTACAAAGTAGGTGGGCGCCGTGTGTCCGGGTCCAGGGACCCAGTCAGGGACAGCTCCCTAGGGAGTCGTATGGGCCCGGGAATACATGACTCGCACGCACCAGGCAGCCCCGCCGCGACAAGGTAGGACGCATGCCGGCAAAGCGCCAGAGGCGGATCGCGAAAAGCCGCCGGGATTTTTCCGCTCAGGCGCCGCGCGCCATCCCATGCCGGATCACCCGGTCGATCAGATCGGGATAGGCGATGCCGCTGGCGGCGAGCGCCTTCGGGAACATGCTGATGTCGGTGAAGCCGGGGATGGTGTTGATCTCGTTGACCAATGCGCTGCCGTCGGGGCGCAAGAAGAAGTCGACGCGGGCCATGCCGTCGCAGCCGAGTGCGTAGAAGGCACGCTTCGCCAGCTCCTGCAGGCTGGCGATCGTCTCCTCGGGAAGATCGGCGGGAACCTCGACGCGGGCGCCGTCTTCGTCGAGGTACTTGGCCTCATAGGTGTAGAAGCCATGGCTCGCGGCGGCGACGATCTCGCCCGGTAGCGAGACGATGGTCTTACCATCAGCCTGCTCCAGCACGCTGAGCTCGATCTCGCGGCCGGCGATGAACTCCTCGACCAGAACCACGCGGTCGTGCCGGAAGGCCTCGGCGAGGGCCGCTGTGAAGCTCTCGGCATCCATCGCCTTGCTGACGCCGACCGAGGAGCCCTGCCGGGCCGGCTTGACGAACAGCGGCAGGCCGAGCGCGGCGCTGGCCTCTTCGAAGCTGAGTGCCTCGCCCCGTCGAACGGTGAGCGAGCGGGCGACGCCGAGGCCGGCCTCGCGCAGCAGCCGCTTGGCGATGTCCTTGTCGAGCGCATTGGCCGAGCCGACGATGCCGCAGCCGGCGAGCGGGATGCCAGCGACCTGAGCCAGCCCCTGAACCGAGCCATCCTCGCCGTCGAGCCCGTGCAGCACAGGGAAGAGCACGTCGATCTTCGGCAGCGCTTGCGGCGCGGCGCCGTCCTGCAGCCGCAGCAGGCGCCCGTTGCCGCCGGGCAGCAGGCAAAGCTCGGCGCCGTCCTGCGGGATCGGATCGGGCAGGACACCGTTCTGCAGTTCGAGCTCGCGCCACGCGCCGGCTTTGGTGATCAGGATCGGCACAACGTCGTATTTCGCCTTGTCGATCGCCTTGACCACATTGGTGGCCGACATCAACGAGACCTCGTGCTCGGAGGACCTGCCACCTAGGAGAATCGCCACCCGGACTCTGTCGCTCATCGCCGTGCCTTCATCGATTCGTTGCTATCGAGAAGGGTCAGTCGGGCATGATTGAGGAATTGCAAAGGCGGCGGGAAAAGTGGCGTCGGTGAAGCGAGCTCTCAGCCCACCTGTCCCGGCAACAGGCTCTTCGCCACGCTCTCGATCCGCTCGGCCGCAGCGACGAGGGCGGCGGCCGCCTTCTCCTCGACCTCGCCGGCGCGCTGGTCGGCGAAGCCGGCATCGCCCTGCAGCGACTGCAGACGGCCTTCGAGCGTCTCGACCTTCCTCTTCAGCTCGGTGGCCTCATCGGCGACCATCAGCGCCGCCATGACATGCAGGCGCATGTCGCCGATCTCGCCGAAGGCCTGGCGCATCTCCTCGATCTTGCCGTCATAGAGCTGGGCGAGCGCCTCCAGATGCGGCTCCTCGCCCTCGCCACATGCCATGCGGTAGGCCTTGCCAGCGATGGTGACGTTGACCTGGGGCATCAGGCGTCCTGCTCGGCTTCTTCCTCGGGACGGGCTTCGACCCGCGCGATGACCTCGGCGAGCGCCGTCATGGCGCGATCGAGCTTGCGGTCGACCTCTTCGGCGACGCCCTGGACCTGGCCGATCCGGGCCATGGCGCCGTCGAGCTCGACAGCGAGGCGAGCCCGGTCGTCCTGCATCAAGGTGAGCTCGGTTTCGAGATTGGCGCGGCCACGTTCGATTTCGAGCCGCCTGCGAGCGGCTGCTTCGAGCTGGCCGAGCGCGCCTTCGAGACGCGACAGGGCGTGATCCAGTCCTGGAGACGCCACGCTTCTTCCTCTGCGGGCCGGCTGGAGCCGGCTCATCCGATTCGGGAGCCTAGTTTAACAAATATGACGGTGGAAAGCGCTTAGACCGCTTCGATCCGATCGAAGCGTGGGGAAAAGTCGATATCTGCGGCCTCGCAGGCGAATTGACTCCGCTTGAGCGGGCAGCCTATCGAACGCGCGACCTTTTTCTCAAGAGTTCGCTGCTCGCCGCCGGCCAGCTTCGGCGCGAGCCTCGTTCCGCCCTCGCCGGAGAGATTCCATGACGACGCCTGCGATCGACCGCGCCCAGCACGAGCGGCTCGCCAACGCCATCCGCTCTCTCGCCATGGACGGCGTCGAGCAGGCCAAGTCCGGCCATCCCGGCCTGCCGATGGGCGCGGCCGATGTCGCGACCGTGCTCTTCACCCGCATCCTGAAATACGATGCAGCCGAGCCGCGCTGGCCCGACCGCGACCGCTTCGTGCTCTCGGCCGGCCATGGCTCGATGCTGATCTATGCGCTGCTCTATCTCACCGGCACGCCCGGCATGGAGCTCGACGACCTCAAGAAGTTCCGCCAGCTCGAATCGAAGACACCGGGCCATCCCGAGAACTTCATGACCGCCGGCGTCGAGACCACCACGGGCCCGCTCGGCCAGGGTCTCGCCACCGCGGTCGGCATGGCGATGGCCGAGCGCATGCTCGCCGCCGAGTTCGGCAAGAAGCTGGTCGACCACAAGACCTATGTGCTCGCCTCCGACGGCGACCTGATGGAGGGCATCAGCCAGGAGGCGATCGCGCTCGCCGGCCATCAGAAACTCAACAAGCTGATCGTGCTCTGGGACGACAACGGCATCTCGATCGACGGGCCGCTGTCGATCTCCGACTCGGTCGACCAGCTCGCCCGCTTCAAGGCCTGCGGCTGGAAGGCCGAGCGCGTCGACGGGCATGATCCCGACGCGATCGAGGCGGCGATCCGCCGCGCCCAGAAGTCGAACAAGCCGACGCTGATCGCCTGCAAGACCGTGATCGGCTTCGGCGCGCCGAAGAAGGCCGGCACCTCCAAGGCACATGGCGAGCCGCTCGGCGCCGAGGAACTCGCCGCCGCCAAGAAGGCGCTCGGCATCACCGGCGGGCCGTTCGAGGTCGCCGCCGATGTGCTCAAGGCCTGGCGCGGTTTCGGCGCCACCGGCTACGCCGAGCGCAAGGCCTGGAACGAGCGCCTTGCGGCGACGTCGGGGCGCAAGCGTAGCGAGTTCGAGCGCCGCCTGGCTCATACCGTGCCGGTGAAGCTCGCCAAGACCCTCGTCGCTCACAAGAAGGCGCTGGCTGCGAGCCCGGTGACGGTCGCGACCCGCAAGGCGTCCGAACTGGCGCTGGATGTGATCGTGCCGGTGATGCCGGAACTGGTCTCGGGCTCGGCCGATCTGACGCCGTCGAACAACACCCGGGCCAAGGGCTTCGAGGACTTCACGCCGAAGACCCCGAAGGGCCGCTATGTCCGCTACGGCATCCGCGAGCACGGCATGGCCGCGGCGATGAACGGGATCACCCTGCATGGCGGCTTCCGCACCGCCGGCGGCACCTTCCTGGTCTTTGCCGACTATGCCCGCCCGTCGATGCGGCTCGCTGCGTTGATGGGCCTGCCGGTCGTCTACGTCATGACCCATGATTCGATCGGCCTTGGCGAGGATGGGCCGACCCACCAGCCGATCGAGCAGATCGCCTCGCTGCGTGCGATGCCGAACATGCGTGTGCTGCGTCCCGCCGATGCGATCGAGACGGCGGAAGCCTGGCAGATCGCGCTGGAGCGCACCGACGGGCCGACCGTGCTAGCGCTCTCGCGCCAGAATCTGGCGCCGGTCCGCACCGACGCCTCGGCGACGAACCGCTCGGCCAAGGGCGCCTATGAGCTGCTGGCGGCCGAAGGCGGCAAGGCGCAGGTCTCGCTCTTCGCCTCGGGTTCCGAGGTCGAGATCGCGGTCGCTGCCCGCAAGCTGCTGGCCGACAAGGGCATTCGCGCCCGCGTCGTCTCGGTGCCTTCGCTCGAGGCGCTGCTGGAGCAGGACGAGGCGACCAAGGCTGCGATCATCGGCGAGGCGCCGATCAAGATCGCGGTCGAGGCTGCCGTGCGCTTCGGCTGGGATGGCGTGATCGGCGCCCATGGCGGCTTCGTCGGCATGTCCTCCTTCGGGGCGAGCGCACCTTACAAGGAGGTCTACAAGCATTTCGGCATCACGCCGGAGGCGGTGGCAGAGGCTGCGATCAAGCGTCACAACGGCTGAACGGCGTTGAAATTTTTAAGGCCTGCCCTTGCGTTCCGCCATGGTTTGGCCGATTTGCCCGCGTGAATGACGCCGGCTCTGCCGGCGAACGGCGAAGGAGAGGATTGAGATGACGGTCAAGGTGGCGATCAACGGCTTCGGCCGTATCGGACGCAACGTTCTGCGCGCGATCATCGAGTCGAAGCGCAAGGACATCGAGGTCGTGGCGATCAACGATCTCGGCCCGGTCGAGACCAATGCGCATCTCTTCCGCTTCGACTCCGTGCACGGCCGCTTCCCGGGCACTGTCACCGTCTCCGGCGACACGATCGACGTCGGCCGCGGCCCGATCAAGGTGACCGCGATCCGCGATCCCAAGGACCTGCCGCACAAGGCGCTCGGCGTCGACATCGCGCTGGAATGCACCGGCATCTTCACGACCCGCGACAAGGCGGCGGCCCATCTCGCCGCCGGCGCCAAGCGTGTGCTGGTCTCGGCTCCCTGCGACGGCGCCGACCTGACGGTGGTCTTCGGCGTGAACAACGAGGCCCTGACCAAGGACCACATCGTCGTCTCGAACGCCTCCTGCACGACCAACTGCCTCGCGCCGGTGGTCAGGGTGCTGCATGACGCCGTCGGTATCGACAAGGGCTTCATGACCACGATCCATGCCTATACCGGCGACCAGCCGACGCTGGATACGATGCACAAGGATCTCTATCGTGGCCGCGCCGCCGCGATGTCGATGATCCCGACCTCGACCGGCGCCGCCAAGGCGATCGGCCTCGTCATTCCCGAGCTCAAGGGTCGGCTCGACGGCACCTCGATCCGCGTGCCGACGCCGAACGTTTCGGTTGTCGACTTCAAGTTCATCTCGAAGCGCAAGACCACGGTCGAGAAGATCAACGAGGCGATCATCAAGGCGAGCAAGCGCGGCGCCCTGAAGGGCATCCTCGCCGTCACCGACCAGCCCAACGTCTCGATCGACTTCAACCACGATCCGGCGTCGTCGACCTTCGCGCTCGACCAGACCAAGGTCATGGACGAGAAGTTCGTCCGCATCCTCACCTGGTACGACAACGAGTGGGGCTTCTCGAACCGCATGAGCGACACCGCCGTCGCCATGGCGAAGCTGATCTGACCCACACTTCTGCTGCGGCCGCGCCTTCCCGGTGCGGCCGCGCCTACCCCGCCGAGGAACGGACCGCGCAATGAACAAGATCGAGCCGACCGTCGCCACGCCGACCACGCCCGTTGAGACCATCGCCGTGCCGCCGGCCCCGAGCATGGCCGAGATCGCCGCGGCGCGCGCCACCGAGGCGAAGCCTGCCGAGCCGCTCGCGCCGAGCGACCCGCGCAAGCTCGATCAGCTCTCGCGGATCGAGGACAAGACCGCCCGGATCGAGGAGAAGTTCGCGCGCTACGAGGCGGTGCTGACCCGTGCCGAGGCTTCGCTGGAGCGTAGCGCCCAGAAGGTCGACCTCGCCGCTGGGACCATGGACTTCGCCGGCCTGCGCGAAGAGCTCTCGTCGCTGCGCCAGCGCGTCAACGCCACCCCGCGCTTCGGCGCCCTGCTGCTCACCGGTATCGTCACGGCGGTTCTGACCGTCATCCTGACGGTGATCGTGCTGAAGAGCGGCGTTCCCGGCGTTCTGCCGCCGATCCTGCCGCGATGAGCTTTCGCCCGGCCGCCAGTCTCGCGGGCGGGCGCAGCGTCCGCTGGCGGGCGCTGGAAGGCGACGGGCTCGAACATCTGACCGTGCGTGCGCAGGCGAACGGCCTTCGCGCGGACGCAGCACTGGTCGGTGAGCGCGATGGTAGCCGCTTCGGTGCGCGCTATCGCATCGATTGCGACTACGATTTCACGGTGCGCTCCTTCGAGATCGCGACGACCGACGGCCGCGGTCTCGCCATGACCCGGCGTGACGATGCATGGCACGACGGCGAGCGCGGTCATCTGCCGGCCTTCGACGCCTGCATCGACATCGACCTCTCGGCCACGCCCTTCACCAACACGCTGCCGATCCGCCGGTGCGCCTGGCAGCCCGACCAGCAGCGGCGCATCGCTATGCTCTTCGTGCCGTTCGACAGCTTCGAGCCCTTCGTCACCGAGCAGATCTATACCTGCCTCACCCCGAGGCTCTTCCGGTTCGAGACGGCCGATGGCAGTTTCACCGCCGAGCTTCCGGTCGACGAGGACGGCCTCGTCGTGGATTATCCCAGCCTGTTTCAACGCCTTTGAGAGAGCTCTCCATGCCCGCTTTCCGCACCCTCGACGACGCCGATCTCGCCGGCAAGCGCGTCCTCGTTCGTGTCGATCTCAACGTGCCGATGGAGGAGGGCAGGGTCAGCGACACCACCCGCATCGACCGCATCCTGCCGACGATCCGCGAGATCGCGCAGAAGGGCGGCAAGGTCGTCCTGCTCGCGCATTTCGGCCGCCCGAAAGGCCGCGACGAGAAGAACAGCCTGCGGCAGGTCGTGCCGGCGCTGGCGCATGCGCTCGGCCAGCCGGTGATCTTCGTCGGCGACTGCATCGGCACGGAGGCGCCGAAGGCGATCGCCGCCGCCAAGAATGGCGAGATCCTGCTGCTCGAGAATACCCGCTTCCACGCCGGCGACGAGGCGAACGATCCCGAGTTCGTCAAGGCACTCGCCGCCAATGGCGACCTCTATGTCAACGACGCCTTCTCGGCCGCTCACCGCGCCCATGCCTCAACGGAAGGGCTGGCGCATCTGTTGCCGGCCTATGCCGGCCGGACCATGCAGGCCGAGCTGGAAGCGCTCTCGGCCGGGCTCGACAACCCGGCCCGGCCGGTGATGGCGATCGTCGGCGGCGCCAAGGTCTCGACCAAACTCGAATTGCTCGGCAACCTCGTGCAGAAGGTCGACGTGCTCGCCATCGGCGGTGGCATGGCCAATACCTTCCTCGCCGCGCGCGGCATTAATGTCGGCAAGTCGTTGTGCGAGCACGATCTAGCCGCCACTGCCCGTGAGATCGAGGCGAAGGCCAAGGCGGCCGGCTGCGAGATCATTCTGCCGGTCGATGCGCTGGTCGCGCGCGAGTTCAAGGCCCATCCCGGTCATCGCGTCGTCTCGATCGGCGAGGTCGGGCCCGACGAGATGATCCTCGATGCCGGCCCGCTCAGCGTCGCGGAGGTGGTGCTCAAGCTCAACACCGTGAAGACGGTGGTCTGGAACGGGCCGTTCGGCGCCTTCGAATTACCGCCTTTCGACACCGCGACGGTCGCGGTGGCAAAGGCGGTGGCGGAGCGCGTCCGCGACGGCAGGCTCGTCGCGGTCGCTGGTGGCGGCGATACGGTCGCGGCGATGAACCATGCCGGGGTCGCGGAGGACCTGACCTATGTCTCGACCGCGGGTGGCGCGTTCCTCGAATGGATGGAAGGCAAGGCGTTGCCGGGTGTCGAGGCGCTGCGGAAGGTCTGATTGGCGCCGCAGCTTACGGTTGCGCAGGGCAATGTTTCTGCTATGTTCTCGTGCATGAGCGAGAACGTGCAGACGGCCATGTACGAGATCCTGAAGAGGATTCAGGCGCAGCTCTCCGAGCACGACAAGCGCTTCGATGCCGTTGACAAGCGCTTCGACGAGCTCGGCGATCTCGTTCGCAAGCAACGCCGCGACACGGCTGGCCTGCTCGTCATGGCCAAGGCCGTGACGGGCGACTTCGCCGAGCAGGTCGCAGCGATCGAGGAGCGTGTCAGGGTTCTGGAAGCCCGCGGGCGCTGAACGCATTCACGTTTTCAGCGCTTTCGCTTTGCGTCCGCCACAGTTCGATTCTAAACCCTCCGGATAAAGCAGAGCCCAACCGGAGGATCATCGTGGCCCGCATCACGCTTCGCCAATTGCTCGACCATGCCGCCGAGAACGACTACGGCGTTCCGGCCTTCAACATCAACAACATGGAGCAGGCGCTCGCGATCATGGCGGCGGCGGACGCGACGGACGCACCGGTGATCATCCAGGCCTCGCGCGGTGCGCGTTCCTACGCCAACGACATCATGCTCAAGCACATGATGGACGCGGTCACCGAGATCTATCCGCACATCCCGGTCTGCGTGCATCTCGACCACGGCAACGAGCCGGCGACCTGCATGACCGCGATCCAGGCCGGCTTCACCTCGGTGATGATGGACGGCTCGCTCAAGGCCGACGGCAAGACCCCCGGCGACTGGGACTACAATGTCGGCGTGACCAAGACCGTCACCGAGATGGCCCATCTCGGCGGCATCTCGGTCGAGGGCGAGCTCGGCGTGCTCGGCTCGCTTGAATCAGGTGAGGGCGAGAAGGAGGACGGCCACGGCTTCGAGGGCAAGCTCAGCCATGACCAGCTCCTGACCAACCCCGACGAGGCGGTGAAGTTCGTCGCCGAGACCAAGGTCGATGCGCTCGCCATCGCCATGGGCACCTCGCACGGCGCCTACAAATTCACCCGCAAGCCCGACGGCGCGATCCTGGCGATGCATGTCATCGAGGAGATCCACAAGAAGCTGCCGAATATGCACCTCGTCATGCACGGCTCCTCCTCGGTGCCGCAGGACCTGCAGGACGTGATCAACCAGTACGGCGGCAAGATGCCCCAGACCTGGGGCGTGCCGGTCGAGGAGATCCAGCGCGGCATCAAGCACGGCGTGCGCAAGATCAACATCGACACCGACAACCGGATGGCGATGACCGGCCAGATCCGCAAGATCCTGTCCGAGCACCCCGGCGAGTTCGACCCGCGCAAGTATCTCAAGCCGGCGATGGAGGCGATGACCGCGCTCTGCAAGAAGCGGCTGGAGGAGTTCAACACGGCCGGCCAGGCCTCGAAGATCAAGCGCGTCATCACCCTGGCCGACATGGCCAAGCGCTATGCCAAGGGCGAGCTCGACCCGACCTTCGGTGCCAAGAAGGCGGCGTGACCGCTACGTCATTCTCGGGCCGCGCATCGCGCGGACCCGAGAATCTCACGACGACCAGTAAAAACGCCCGGCATTCCGCCGGGCGTTTCATTTTCACGGGATGATCGGCTCAAGCCCGACCATGACGGTTGGCGATCACACGCCGATCTTGCCGCCGCCGCGCTTGGTGATCGCCACCACCGAGGGACGCGTCGGCATGTCCGGCTTGAAGTCGGGCCAGCGGGTCGAGAGGTCCTCGTAATAGGAACGGCGGCCGAAGGCCGGCCAGTCCGGACCGTCATCGCCCGGATGCTGGACCGCGACGAAGGCGGTCGTGTCATCCGGCGTGAAGCAGGGGCCGCAGAGCTCGGCGCCATGCGGCACGCGGTAGAACAGCTTCGAGGTGCGGCGCGCTGCACCTTCGGTGTCGACCGCCCAGAGGCCGTCGGTGCGGCCGGTCTCCTGCGGGCCGTTGCCGTCGGTGGAAACCCAGAGCCTGCCGGCGGAATCGACCACGGCATTGTCCGGCATGCCGAACCAGCCATTCTTGCTGGTCTCGGTCGAGAAGCTCGCGCCGACTGCGGCGACGGACGGGTCGCCGCATTTCAGCAGCACTTCCCACTTGCCCTTGGTCGCGGTGAAGTCGCCGCCGTCCTCGATGATCTCGATGATGTGGCCGAAGGCGTTCTTGGCGCGCGGATTGGCGGCGTCGACCTGGTCTTCCTTGCGGTTGGTGTTGTTGGTCAGCATCACATAGACGCGGCCGTTGACGCCGTTCGGGGTGATGTCCTCCGGCCGGTCCATCTTGGTAGCGCCGAGCAGGTCGCCAGCGCGGCGGCTCTCGATCAGCACGTCAGCCTGGCTGGCGAAGCCATTGGCCGTCGTCAGCGGGCCCTGGCCGAAGACCAGCGGCAGCCATTCGACCGTGCCGTCGGCGGCGAACTTCGCGACATAGAGGGTGCCGCTGTCGAGCAGGTCCATATTGGCGGCGCGATTGTTCGGATCGAAGCGGCCGGCGGTGACGAATTTGTAGACATAGTCGAAGCGCTCGTCGTCACCGAGATAGACGACGACGCGGCCATCCCTGGCGACGATGCTGTCGGCGCCCTCATGCTTGAAGCGGCCGAGCGCGGTGCGCTTCTTCGGCACCGAGTTCGGATCGAACGGGTCGACCTCGATGACCCAGCCGAAGCGATTGGCCTCGTTCGGCTCCTTGGCGAGATCGAAGCGCTCCTCGAAGCGGCCCCAGGCATAGGGCGCCGAGGGAACGGCGAGGCGCTTGTAGTTGGCTTCCTCGCGATGGCCGTCCGGCAGCTTGCCGGAGAAGTAGCCGTGGAAGTTCTCCTCGCCGGAGACGAAGGTGCCCCAGGGCGTCATCGCTCCCGAGCAGTTGTTCAATGTGCCGAAGACCTTGCGGCCGCTGGCGTCGGCATTGGTCTTGACGCGGTCGCTTCCGGCGACCGGGCCGGAAAGCTGCATCTCGGTGGCGGCGGTGAGGCGGCGATTGTACTTGGAGTCCGTCACCAGCGCCCATTTGCCGTCGGTTCGCCGGACCTCGGCGACGGTCGCGCCATGCGCCATGGCCTCGACCGCGAAACGCTCCGGGGTGGCGTTCTTCATCACCGGCTTGCCGTCCTTGATCTCGACGACGCCCGGGAACATCAGATGCGGGTTGGTGTATTCGTGATTGACGAAGAGCACGCCATGGGCTGACGGATTGGCCGTGCCCGGCACTGGCAGATAGCCGACGAAGTCGTTGTTGTAGCCGAACTGCTTCGCCTGTGACTCGGCGGTCTGCCTGGTCGGATCGAAGGCCGGCGCGTCGGGGAAGAGCGGGTCGCCCCAGCGCAGCAGCACGTCGGCCTGGTAGCCTTCGGCGACATGATGGTCGGCGTCGACCCCGGCCTCGACTTCCTTGAAGCTGAAGGCGGAGCCTTTTGCCTGGGCCTTGGCTTCCTCGGCGGTCGCCAGCGCGGCCGCACCGACCGTCGCCGAGATGGCGGAGACGGCGAGGGCGCCCTTGAGCAGGCCGCGGCGCGAGAAGCGCTGGCCGATCAGCTCGCCCATGGTCGGGTTGGCGGAGTGGTTCTGTGGCGGTGCGTCGTCATGCTCGAGCATGCTGGCGCCGAAGGTGGATTCGTACTGGGTCTCTTCGGTCATGACCGGCCCCTCCCATCATTCAAGTTAGAATGACTCAAAGCTAAGAGCCATGCTTGACAGGTCGGTGACGGTCTCTGCTCAGGCGGCGCGGTTCTGCCTGGTCAGGTTCTCGAAGGCTCCGGTCAGGGTTTCGGCTTGGCGCGTCAGTGCCTGGGCGAGACCGAGCATTTCGTCGACGCCCATGCCGGCCGTCTGGGCGGAGTCGTTGACGTTGGCGATTGCCTGCGCGACGTCCTGCGTCCCCTGCGAGGCGAAATTGATGCTGCGGGCGATCTCCTGGGTCGCTGCGCGCTGCTCGTCGACGGAGCTCGCGATCGTCAGCGTCGTCTGATCCATCTCGCCGACGAAGGTGACGATGCTCTCGATCGCTTCGACCGCCTCCTGTGTCGCCGCCTGCATGGCCGGAACCTGAGCTGCGATCTCGTCGGTCGCTTTGGCGGTCCGCGCGGACAACTGCTTCACCTCCTGGGCGACGACGGCGAAGCCGCGGCCAGCCTCGCCGGCGCGGGCCGCCTCGATCGTGGCGTTGAGCGCCAGCAGATTGGTCTGTTCGGCGATGTCGCGGATCAGGTCGACGACGGCGCCGATCGTCTGCGCAGATTGGGCAAGACTCTTGACGATCGTTTCGGTCCGCAGTGCTGCCGTGCTGGCGGCATGCGCCTTGGTCGTCGCGCGGGCGACTTCCTCGGAAATCTGGCTGAGCGAAATCGAGAGCTCCTCGGTGGCGCTGGCGACGCTGCCGACATTTTCGGACGCCTCATCCGAAGCGCGGGCGGCGGCGACGGCTTGTACGCCGGTGTCCTTCACGACGCCGTTCATCTTGTGCGCCATCTCCTCGACGACGCGGGCGCCGCCGGTAACGGTGCCGACGACGTCGCGGACCGTGACCTCGAAGGTCGAGATCTCGCGCAGGCTGCGGTCGCGGCTCTGGCGCTGGACATGGGTATAGGTCTCGAGCAGCAGTTCGAGATCGAGTTGCACCGCCTTCTGCAAGGCGGCCCGGAGCGCGATGCGCCGATTGTATTCCTTGGCCTGCCAGAAGTGGCTGAGCTTGGCGAGGCCATCGCGTAGCAGGCCGAGCTCGGCGCCGATCGCATTGCCGACGATCGCGTGACAGATCGCGACCGCATGAACGGGAACGCCATTGTCGTTGAAGGCGCTGGCGAGGGCGTGCGCCGATTGCAGATAGCCCTCCTCGAGTTCGCCCGAAACCAGCCTGATCCAGTGCGCGAGCCGGAGCTCATGCACTTCGGGGCGTTTCATCACGTCCAGTATCTCCGGCCAGGTCTCGAAGCGCTCATGCAGCTCGGGAAGCAAGGTCGGCAGACGCGTGCTCGCGAAACCGGCCTGCTGGTGCAGCAGATCGATATCGACGGCATCGATCCGAAAGGTTCGCAGACGCGCGGTATGCTCGGCTATGATATGGCTCATGCGCTGTCTGGACGCGGTTTTCCGGAAGTATTGCCTGCCAAGAGTGGTCGGGACTTGCCAACAAACGCTTAAGCGCGGGGCGGATTTCGGTCTTCGGCGATGAAATGACGGTGCTTGCCTCGCCACGAGCCGGCTGAGTATAAGCCGGCCGGCGCATAAACAGCGGAGAACAGGGCGTATGGCCGGCCATTCACAGTTCAAGAACATCATGCACCGCAAGGGCAAGCAGGATGCGGTGCGCTCCAAGCTGTTCTCGAAGCTGGCCCGTGAAATCACTGTCGCCGCCAAGATGGGCATGCCCGACCCGAACATGAATCCGCGCCTGCGCATGGCCGTGCTCGCGGCGCGGGCCGAGAACATGCCGAAGGACAATATCGAGCGCGCCATCAAGAAGGCGCTCGGCGGCGAGGGCGAGAACTATGACGAGGTCCGCTATGAGGGCTACGGCCCCGGCGGCACCGCCGTGATCGTCGAGGCGCTGACCGACAATCGCAACCGCACCGCCTCCGCCGTCCGCTCCTACTTCACCAAATCCGGTGGAGCGATGGGCGAGAGCAACTCGGTTTCGTTCATGTTCAACCGCGTCGGCGAGATCAGCTATCCGCCGGAAGCGGGCGATGCCGACAAGGTGATGGAGGCCGCGATCGAGGCCGGCGCCGATGATGTGATCTCGGACGAGAACGGCCACACCATCCTGTGCGCCTTCGATGCCCTGAACGAGGTCTCCAAGGCTCTCGAAGCGTCGCTCGGCGCGCCGGCTTCGGCCAAGCCGGTCTGGCGGCCGACCACCACGGCGCCGCTCGACGAGGAGAAGGCGGCGTCGATGATGAAATTGATGGAGGCGCTCGACAATGACGACGACGTCCAGAACGTCTTCGCCAATTTCGAGATCGCCGACGACATCATGGCCAAGCTCGGCTGAGCTCTGTCCATGGTCATGCTCGGGCTGACCCGGGCATAACGGCTTTCGTCATCGCCCGATCAGCCCGTCCCAGAACGGCAGGCTGACGAGCGCGCTCAGGAAAATCGTCAGATAGGCGATGCGCCGGAAGGTCTGCTCCGAGGCCAGGCCGAAGGCGTGCGTGCCGAGCCAGAGGCCGACGCCATAGACGGCGAAAAGCGGGAGCGCCATCACCAGCGAGGTGAAGGTGATGATGCTCTTGAGCCAGAGAACCGCGCCGCTGACCACGGTGCTCAGCCCGAAATAGGTCTGCAGGTTGGCGCGGGTCTTGTGCCGGTCGTTGCGCTGGGCGCCGAGCCAGAACACGGCGAGCGGCATGCCGCCGATGCTGGCGAGCCCGTTGCAGAGGCCCGAGGCTGCGCCGACGCCGAGCGAGAGCGGGATGCCGGGCTTGCCGTGATAGCGCCAGCCCGAAGCCATCAGCGCGACGGCAGCGAGCACGAGCAGCGCCAGCAGCCAGCGCATGGTCTCGCGATCGAGCCAGGTGAGCAGGGCGATGCCGAGCGGCAGGGTCAGCGTCGCGGCGATCAGGAGCGGGATCACCTCGCTCCATTCCGCCCGCTTGGCCGAGCGCGCCGCCAGCGGCAGGGCGAAGGGCAGGTCGATCACCCAGATCAGGCCGAGCGCCGCGACCGGGCCGAGCACGATCGAAGCCAGCGGCATGAACACCATGGCGAAGCCGAAGCCGGTGAAGCCGCGGACCAGCCCGCCGAGCAGGGTCGCGCCGATCAGGACGGCGATGCCGTCGAGCGTGACACCGGGAAAGAGCGAGATCAGGAGAGCTGTCATCGGATCGCCGGAGAAGGATTTTCTTTCCTTCACGGAAGGGGCGATACGATCAACCCCCGTTGCGGTGATGACAGCGATGACTGCCGTTCATCCATCCACGGCAGGTGAAATCATCTAGTCTGCGCCGATGTCCGATCCGATTCGCATTCTCGGCCTCGATCCCGGTCTCAGGAAGACCGGCTGGGGCGTCGTCATCAGCGAGGGGACGAAGCTTTCCTTCGTCGCCTGCGGCGTGGTCGAGAGCGACGAGAAGCAGCCGCTCGCCGACCGCCTGCGGCAATTGCACGAGGGCATCGCCGGCGTGATCGCGCGGCATCAGCCGCAGGAGGTCGCGGTCGAGGAAACCTTCGTCAATCGCGATCCGCAATCGGCGCTGAAGCTCGGCCAGGCGCGCGGCATCGCGCTGGTCGTGCCGGCCTTGGCCGGGCTCGACGTCGCCGAATATGCCGCCAATCTGGTGAAGAAGACCGTGGTCGGCGTCGGTCATGCGGACAAGAAGCAGGTGCAGGCGATGATCCGCGTGCTGTTGCCCAGGGCCGAGACGCGAAGCGCCGACGCGGCTGATGCCCTCGCCGTCGCGATCTGCCATGCCCAGCACCGCGGTGCCCGGGCGCTGCTGGCGCAATATCAGCTGCGGAAGGCGTAGAGCTCGGCATCCGGATCGCCTTTGCCGGTGAGGCCGGAGCGGACGATCTCGGCGCCGATGCGGCTATAGGTGATGCCGTTGCCGCCAAAGCCCATCACCGCCCAGCAATTCCGGATATCCGGCATCTCGCCGATGGTCGGCAGGCCGGTCGCGGAGGCGCCGAAGGTGCCGGTCCAGGTGTAGTCGACCTCCGTCGAGAGCTGCGGCAGGAGCTGGCCGAGCTTGCGCCGGATGGCCTCTGTCTTCCGCTCGATCAGAGCGTCGCGTTTGTCTTCGTCGACGAAATCCTCGTCCTCGCCGCCGCAGATGACGCGGCCGTCGCGGGTGCTGCGCATGTAGAGGTAGGGGTCGGACGCTTCCCAGATGAAACAACACTCGGGCCAGAGCCGTTTCTTTTGCGGGATGGTCGCCAGCGCCCAGGTCGAAAGGACCTCGTGGCCCTTGGGCAGCTTTCCGAACGGAAGTTCGTAGCCGGTGGCGAAGACGAGGTGTCGACAGCGGATGTGGCGTCCCCCTTTCGTGCGCAGGCTGACGGAGCGTGGCTTCGCATCGAGGTCGACGATCTCGACCGGCCATGCGAGGCGGGCGCCTCGAGAGATTGCGGCGCGGAGGAAGCCGGTGGCGAGCACGACCGGATCGGCCTCGAGATTGTCGTAGCCCAGCAACGCCGCTTCGCGATCGATGCCGAAGCGCTCGCCCAGCGTCGCAGCATCGAGAAAGGCGTTCTCGATGCCGGCGTGACGGCGGGCCCGATGCTCATGCCGCAATGCTGCGACATCCAGCACATCGCCCGCGAGGTAGAGCGAGTCGCGGCGGGTGATGGGCGCGATCGCGAGCTCCCGGATTCGAGCCGCCAGTCCGTCCACGGCGAGACGCGAGCGGCGCCAGGCGCGGATGGCGGCATCCTCGCCGATCTGGCGCGTGAGCTTGGTCAGGGGCTGGTCGATCTCGTATTGCAGCAAAGCGGTGCTCGCCGGCGTCGAGCCGCGGATCGGGCCGCGCCGGTCGACGACCAGCACGTCGAAGCCGGCGGCGCTCAGCGCCTCGGCCTGCATCGCGCCGGAGATGCCGGCGCCGATGATCACGACACCGGCTTGCGTATCGCCGGTGATCTCGTGCCTCGGAAAGCGCGGTGGCCGCTTGCCCTGCCAGACCGAACGGCCGGTCCGCAGATCCCTCGTCTTCGTCAGCACATCGAGCTCCCCGAGATCGCCGGTGGAGAACGCATGATCGCCGCGAATGATCCGGTCTGGCGGCGGGCTGCCGCCATGCTAACAGGAGGCATGATCGGAAAGCTCAAGGGCCTCATCGATTCGTATGGCGAGGACCATGTCATCGTCGACGTGCAGGGCGTCGGCTATGTCGTGCAGTGCTCCTCGCGCACGCTGCAGCGCCTGCCCAAGATCGGCGAGGCGGCGGCGTTGTCGATCGAGACCCATGTCCGCGAGGACGCGATCCGGCTCTACGGCTTCATGTCGGATACCGAGCGCGACTGGTTCCGGCTGATGCAGATGGTGCAGGGCGTCGGCGCCAAGGTCGCGCTCGCGATCCTCTCGACGCTCGAGCCCGGCGCGCTCGCCACCGCGATCGCCAGCAACGACAAGGCGGCGGTGGCGCGCGCGCCCGGCGTCGGCCCCAAGCTCGCCCAGCGCATCTGTGCCGAGCTCAAGGACAAGGCGCCGGCCTTCGGCCATGTCGATCCGGCGCTGGCGCAGCTCTCCGGCGCGCTCGAGGACAAGAGGCTGCCGCAGCCGGTGGCGGACGCCGTCTCGGCGCTGACCAATCTCGGCTACCCGCAGGCGCAGGCCGTGGCGGCGGTCGCTGCGGCCTCGCGCGAGGCGGGCGAGGGGGCCGGCACGGCGCAGCTGATCCGGCTCGGCCTCAAGGAGCTGGCGAAATGAGCAAGGGACCGACGGTGATCTTCCGGGAGATCGCCGACAAGTCGGCGTTCCTCGCATTGATGATGCGGCACTGGGGCTCGCACCGCATGATGATCGGCTCGAAGCTCTACGATTGCGCCGAACTGCCCCTGATCGGCATGTTCACCGCCGAGGGCGAATTGCTGGCGGTCGCGAGCTGGGCGCGCGACGGCGATATCGCGGTGCTGTGCGCGCTGCACTCCCTCAAGGAGGGGGAGGGCGCGGCCTCGCGTATGCTCGAGGCGGTGAAGGCGGCAGCGAAGGCGGCCGGCGCGCGCAAGCTCAGGGCGATGCTGACCAACGACAACATGCCGGCGCTGGTGTTCTACCAGAAGCACGGTTTCCGCTTCTCCGGGCTCTATGTCGAGGCGATCGACGCCTATCGCGCCATGGTTCCGACGATCATCAAGACCGGCTACCAGGACATTCCGGTGCATGACGCGCTGGAGCTGGAGATCGAATTGTGAGTGAGCCGAAGCGTCCGGGCCTGATGACGGCGGACAAGCGCGACGACGACAGCGAGGCCTCGCTGCGGCCACTTTCGCTCGCCGATTTCACCGGGCAGGCGGCGGCGCGCGCCAATCTGCAGGTCTTCATCAATGCCGCCCGCACGCGCGGCGATGCGCTCGACCATGTCCTGTTCGTCGGCCCGCCCGGCCTCGGCAAGACGACGCTGGCGCAGATCGTGGCGCGCGAGCTCGGTGTCAGCTTCCGCTCGACCTCCGGGCCGGTCATCGCCAAGGCCGGCGACCTCGCGGCGCAACTGACCAATCTCGAAGAGCGCGACGTGCTCTTCATCGACGAGATCCACCGCCTCAACCCGGCGGTGGAGGAAATCCTCTATCCGGCGATGGAGGACTATCAGCTCGACCTGATCATCGGCGAGGGGCCGGCGGCACGCTCGGTCAAGATCGACCTGCCGAAGTTCACTCTGGTCGGCGCCACTACCCGCGCTGGCCTTTTGACCACGCCTTTGCGCGACCGCTTCGGCATTCCGATCCGGCTGCAGTTCTACACGGTCGAGGAATTGCAGGGCATCGTCGCGCGCGGGGCGCGGGTGCTCGGCGTGCCGATGTCGGATGACGGCGCTAACGAGATCGCCAAGCGCTCGCGCGGGACGCCGCGCATCGCCGGGCGCCTGCTGCGCCGGGTGCGCGACTTCGCCATCGTCGACGGCGATGCGATCGTCACCCGCAAGGTCGCCGACAAGGCGCTCGGCCTGCTCGATGTCGACGCGATCGGCCTCGACCAGATGGACCGGCGCTACCTCACCACCGTCGCGATCAACTTCGGCGGCGGGCCGGTCGGGATCGAGACCATCGCCGCCTCGCTCTCGGAGCCGCGCGACGCGATCGAGGAGATCATCGAGCCGTTCCTGCTGCAGCAGGGCTTCATCCAGCGTACCCCGCGTGGGCGGCTGCTGACGCCCCACGCTTTCCGGCATCTCGGCATGCCCGAGCCTAATCGGGAGGGCGCGCAGTTCGGCCTGTTCGGGGATGAGGACGGAGAGGGCTGATGCGGCTGAGGTGGGGGCTCTTCTTCACCGTCGGCCTTCTGCTTCTTGGCTATGCCGTCCTCGCTTCCATTGCGAGCCAAACACCAATCGCTCCTTTGAGGCTCAAGCTCGGTGAAACGGTTGCGGTTTCGGTCCTGCGCCTCAATCGCGGCCCACTGCGGATGGAGGCGTGGATTCCGCGGAACCGGTTTCCTGCGCGCAATGCTTCTGACAAGAGCGAGCCGCCGGAAGGCGTCGCGCGCCTCGAGATCGAAGTCCGGCCATCCTGGCAGGAGGCCGTGCGTTACGCTGCAGGGCGGACGATCGCTTATGCGGCGACGGGTACGGCTCGCGGTTTTGCCCCGCTTGCAGGGAGCGGCGAACACTCCGCGTCGAGCGCCGTTTTCGAGCGAGGGCGCAATCATTTGTCCCTGGTCGTGACGGCTGTCGATCCGCCCCTGCTGGGGGAGCAGGTCGAAATCTGGATACTCCCAGCGCTCGGAGCCAAGTCGAGCGAGCCTGAGGTTGCCTGGCTTGGCGGGTCGATCCTGTTGCCGATCTACGCAGTGCCGTATCTCATCTGGGGGACCGTTTTGCTTCTGCTTGATAGGGGGACGAGAAGAAGGCGAGCAGCATAGCGGTCGACCAGTCACGCATCTGTCATGGCTGGAGTGCGTCATTTCCCTGCTCTGAAGGACGCAAGTCATGCTCCTCCGCATGTGCAATGATGCCGGAGTCGTTCGGGCGATCGGAACCGAAACCATGATGAATCAGGCGCGATTGTCCTTTCTGCGGATGACGATTCTCGCCTTGGTCGTCGTGTCATGCGGCTTGCTGCCGGCGGTGGCCCATGCCGCCGAGCCGACACCCGACGCCACGGTGCGCAAGGCCTATGAGGTCACGCAGAAGACACTGGACGGTAGCGGCGAGCCGCCCTGGCGGCCGCCGCATCGCGACCGGCTGATGAGCAAGAGCCTGGCAGCGCTGTTCGCCCGCGATGACCTCTTCCAGGACGAGAGCGGCGATATCGGCCATGTCGGGGCCGATCCCTTCATCAACGGCCAGGATGGCGAACTCAAGGATCTGCAGGTCGGTCTCGCCGGCAAAGCCTCGCGCGGGCGGGCTCGGGTCGTCGCCTCCTTCCGCAGCTTCGGACAGAAGATGGCTGTCCGTTTCCTGATGGTGGAGGAAGGCGGCGGCTGGCGCATCGACGATATCGTCAACCGCATCGACGGGAAGGCGCATTCGATCCGCGCCGCGCTGTCGCAGCCCTATGATTGCGGCTCGTTCATGGGCAAGCCCTGCAAGCGCTGACGCGCGTTCAATGGAGGGTGACCTTCCGGTCGAGTCCTTCGCCGGCGTTCGAGGCGGGTCCGGGAGGCGAATGACCGTTCCGTCGACCCGCTTTCATCGACTTCTTCGCCGGCCCGTCGTGGCGGATAGCTTCCGCCGGCTGCTTCTTCTCCTTCAGATCCCGGCGCGCTTTCGCGCGCTGAGCTGCCTGTTTCAGCTTACGCATCGCCATCTCCGTCTCGTTCCTGGGCTGGAACGAGACGGGAGCGATCGGGTTCCGAGCCCGGGCTACGGTTGTTCATGCGGGCAAGGCCGGTCTAAAGATCGCGCGCCATCTTGCAGAAGGACGATCATGGCCGGCGCCCACAGCATCTCCATCCGCGTCTACTACGAGGACACCGACTTCTCGGGCGTCGTCTATCACGCCTCCTATCTGCGCTTCATGGAGCGTGGCCGGACCGAGCTGATCCGGGCGCTCGGCATCGAGCAGCGCGAGTTGTTCGACGGTGACGCGGCGCTCGGCTTCGCGGTCCGGCGCATGCTGATCGATTTCGTCAGGCCGGCGGTGATGGACGATCTGCTCACGGTCGAGACCAGGCCGACGCTGGCGCGCGGCGCCACCATGGAACTCGACCAGCGCATCCTGCGTGGCGAGGAGGTGCTGATCACGGCACAGGTCAAGGTCGCCTGCGTCGGGGGCGGCAAGGCTCGGCGCATCCCCGATGTCCTCAGGCATCGCCTCGGCCTTGAAATCCTCTGATCGCTCCTGCTGCCGCTGGCATCGACGCTGGCAGATCGCCATGTTAGGGCCCGTAACATGAGCTGGAAACGCAACGAGCCCGAGCAGCCGCGGGGCTATCACCACGGCAATCTCAAGGAGGCGCTGGTGCGCGCCGCCTTGGGGCTGATCGGCGAGAAGGGCCCGAACGGCTTCACCTTCGCCGAGGCCGCGCGCATGGCAGGCGTCAGCCCGGCGGCGCCCTACCGGCACTATCGCGATCGTGATGAGCTGCTGGCCGATGTCGCGGTGCGAGGGTTCACTGCCTTCGAGGCAGCCCTGGCCAAGGCTTGGAACGGTGGCAAGCCGGATGCCGAGACGGCCTTCCACCGGCTTGGTCCGGCCTATCTCGCCTTCGCCCATGATCAGCCTGCGTTCTACTCTGCGATGTTCGAGGCCGGTGTCCCGCTCGACGCGAGCCCGGAATTGCGCGCCGCGGCCGATCGCGCCTTCCAGCAATTGCGCCAGGCCGCGGAGACGTTGATCGCGGTACTACCGCAAGGAAAGCGGCCACCGGCGCTGATGATGGCGCTGCATATCTGGGCGATGTCGCACGGCGTAGCGGCGCTGTTTGGTCGCGCCGATGCCGGCCGGCGGCCGCTGCCGATGTCGGCCGCAGATCTACTCGAGGCTGGAATGCTGGTTTATCTCAAAGGCTTGGGCCTGCCCCCCGATCAAGCCGTCTGACGTTCCGCGGAAAATTTTGATCCGGCTGTCTTGAAAGCCTTGGCAGTTGCGTCCAGATATGTGAATGTGATTTACATTCACACGGTCGGCGAAGGCCGATCGGGAGGTTGGCCGGCAGCGGCATCCGCCGCTGCCTTTCGAGTTCGAGAGGGATCGATGCCGATCGTCGCGAAGCTTGACGAATATGGAAAGGGAGCCTGGATCGCCTTCGCGGTGCTCGGCTTCATCATCTTCTGGCCGCTGGGTCTGGCGACCCTGGCCTTTCTTTTCTGGAGTGGACGCATGGGACATGGTTGCGGACCGGCTCGCTACGAGCACCGGATGAATCGCCTGCAGGACAAGATGGAGCGCCTGCGCGAACGCATGGGCGGTGCCCAGCAGTGGGGTGGCCGTGGCGGTTTTGGCGGCGGCTGGGGCCGCGGCCCGTCGTCGAGCGGCAACCGTGCCTTCGACGAGTATCGCGACGAGACCTTGCGCCGTCTCGAGGACGAGCAGCGCGAATTCCACGATTTCCTCGGTCGGCTGCGCATGGCCAAGGACAAGGCCGAGTTCGACGACTTCATGAACGAGCGCCGTCGCAACAACAACGGCACGGATACTGTCGAAAGCGCCTGATCGCCCCTTTTCAGAGCTGACGACCGTCGGCGGCCCGCTTCCTCACGGAAGCGGGCCGTTGGCGTTTTAGCGCGTTGCTTTCGATGTTTCGGCGATGCCCTTGCGTCTGGTCCGAGCAGTCGCAGACCGCCCCCTCGCGATGGCCGCATGGCCGTCATAACGCGATATTAACCATGCCGCCCCTTAACCTTGACCCGGATTTAACGGGACAGAAGGCCCCAGGCGCAACGCGAGCACCGCCGTTTGGCCCATCTTTCGCCGAATTCAGCGGTAAATGGTGTCAACGGCATATCCCCGGAGCGCAGAAACGGGCGGCGGCGCGAGTTTCGCGGCGCGAAGAGTGGGCTGCGCGGGCCGAGCACGGTTTCGCGCCTGCCAGGCAGAAGGATGACAGGATGAACCCCGCCGTGGAGATCGCGCAGGCCGCGCCGCAGATCGACATGTCTTTCTGGTCGCTGTTCTGGCACGCCCATATCGTCGTCAAGCTCGTGATGATGGGGCTGCTGGCCGCGTCGATCTGGTGCTGGTCGATCATCATCGACAAGACCTTGCTCTACCGCCGCACGCGCCAGGACATGGATGCGTTCGAGGAGGTGTTCTGGTCGGGCCGTTCGCTGGAGGAGCTCTATCGCGACCTCGCAAACCGGCCGGTCAACGACATGGCGGCCGTCTTCGTCGCGGCGATGCGCGAGTGGAAGCGCTCCTTCGAGAATGGCGGGCGCTCGGTCGCGAGCCTGTCGGCGCGCATCGACAAGGTGCTCGACGTCACCATTCAGCGCGAGGCGGAGCGGCTGGAATCGAAGCTGCTCGTGCTCTCGACCATCGCCTCGGCCGCGCCGTTCATCGGCCTGTTCGGCACGGTCTGGGGCATCATGAACTCGTTCACCGCCATCGCGGTCTCGAAGAATTCCTCGCTGGCAGTCGTCGCGCCCGGCATCGCCGAGGCGCTGTTCGCCACCGCGATCGGCCTGTTCGCCGCGATCCCGGCGCTGATGGCCTACAACAAGCTGCAGGCCGAGGTCGCCAAGGCGCAGAACCGGCTCGAAGCCTTCGCCGACGAGTTCTCCGCGATCCTGTCGCGGCAGATCGACGAACGCCTGGCGGCGTGAGGGCCTGAACAATGGGTATGTCAGCCGCAGCCAGTCCCAAGGCCGGGGGGCGCCGCCGCCGGCCCCGTCGCCATGGGGCCATCGCCGAAATCAACATGACGCCGTTCATCGACGTCATGCTGGTGTTGCTGATCATCTTCATGGTCGCCGCGCCGCTGATCGCGACCGGCGTGCCGATCGACCTGCCGCAGACCGGCGCCAAGCCGATCAATGTCGATCAGAAGCCGATCACCATCGCCATCGACGACAAGGGTCAGATCTTCCTGCAAGACCAGCCGACGCTCGAGCCCGACCTGGTGCAGAAGCTGCAAGGCATCGCCAAGCAGGGCACCGACGAGCGCATCTATGTGCGCGGCCACAAGCAGGTCGATTACGGCCGTGTCGCCTCGGTGATGGCGACCATCACCAGCGCCGGCTTCAGGCGCGTGGCGCTGGTCACCGAGCCGCATTCGCGTTGAACGAGAAGGTGCCGTCGCGTTGATGGTCTCGCGTTCCGAACCCGGCTTGGCGGTTTCCGCCCTTGCCCACGCGACCGTTCTGGTCGCGGGGTTGCTGGCGTTTTCCGGCGTGGCGCCGTTGCCGGAGCACCAGGAGGCGATCGCCGTCGAGGTGATCGATCCCTCGGCGCTGAACCAGGTGACGCGCGGCGAGCGCCAGGCCGAGAAGGTGCAGGAGCAGCCGCAGCAGCGGGCCGAGCGCCAGTCCGAGATCGTCGAGCGCAAGGAAGCGGGCGAGGCCAAGCAGGACACGCCGGCGCCGCCCTCGCGCCCGCCCGAGCTCAAGGTTGCCGATGACAATGTCGCGGCGCCGCTGCCGCCGGCGCGCCCGACTCCGAGGCCGACTCCGCCGGCCGAGCCGGTAAAGCAGCCGCCGCAGAAATCCGAGCAGGCTGCCGCACGCGAGGAAGAGCAGCGCCGCGAGGAGCTGGCGAAGCTCGCCGAGGAGGCCGAGCTCGAACGCAAGGCCAAGCAGGCCGAGCAGGAGGCCAAGGCCGCCGCCAAGGCCAAGGCCGAGGCGGAAGCGCAGGCTAAGGCCGAGGCAGCCAAGGCAGCCAAGGAGAAGGCGATAGCGGAGGCCAAGGCCAAGGCGGAAGCCGAGCAGAAGGCCAAGATTGCCGCCGAAGCCAAGGCGAAGCGGGAGGCCGAGGCCAAGGCCAAGCGCGAGGCCGAGATCGCCAAGAACTTCAACCCGAACGACATCGCCAAGCTGCTGCAGTCGAAGGAGCAGGCGCAGTCCTCGGGCGCGAGCGCGCCGCAGATCAACCGTACCGCCTCGCTCGGCACCCAGACCGGCTCCTCGCAGAAGCTCTCGCCCTCGCTCAGGGCGCAATTGATGGGCATCATCCAGGACCAGCTGCAGAAGTGCTGGAACGTGCCGATCGCGCTGCAGAGCGCGCCGAAGCCGGTGGTGCCGCAGGTCAGGATGAAGCTCAACACCGACGGCTCGCTGATCGGCCAGGCGAGCGTGACCAATTCTTCGTCCGACCCGCTCTTCAGGGTCGCGGCGGATTCGGCGCTGACGGCGACGCGTCGCTGCTCGCCGCTGCGCATTCCCGCGCAATTTGCCGCCTATTACGACGATTGGCGCGACGTCATCGTCAATTTCGACGCCAGGGACGTGCTGTGACCGCCATGGATCGCATTGATCATTCCATTTCCCGTTCGGCCGGCAAGCCCGCCGGGCTGACCCGCCGGCATGCGCTCGCACTGGCCGGCTCCGGATTGATCCTACCCCAATTGGTCGCCCCGGCCCGGGCAGAGCTTGTGATCGACCTGCGCAAGGGCACCTTCCAGCCGATGCCGATCGCGGTCGCCGATTTCGCTGGCGAGGGCGGCGCGCTGGTCTCCGGCATCATCGCCAACAACCTCAAGCGCTGCGGCTACTTCCTGCCGATCGAGAAGGCGCGCCATCCCGAGAAGAACCCGCCCTTCGACGCCGCGCCGCAGTTCGAGGCCTGGAAGGCCGCCGGTGTGCAGGCGCTGGTGATCGGCCGGGTCTCGCGCGACGGCGGCCGTCTCAAGGCCGAGTTCCGGCTCTGGGACGTCGTCGCCGGCCAGCAGATCGACGGTCAGCAATACTTCACCGACCCGAACAATTCCCGCCGGGTCGGCCACATCATCTCGGATGCGGTCTTCACCAAGATCACCGGCGTCGGCGGCTTCTTCGACACGCGAGTCGTCTTCGTCGACGAATCCGGCTCGAAGGAGGCAAGGCGCAAGCGCCTCGCCATCATGGACCAGGACGGCGCCAATGTGCGCTACCTGACCGGCGGCGAGACCTCGGTGGTGACGCCGCGCTATTCGCCGGTGGCGCAGGAGGTCACCTATATGGCGCAGCGCACCGGCGAGCAGCCGCGCGTGCATGTGCTCAACATCGAGACCGGCCAGCGTCAGGTCGTTGGCAACTTCCCCGACATGACCACGAGCCCGCGCTTCTCGCCGAACGGTGCCCGCATCGCGCTCAGCCTGCAGCAGGGTGGCAACGCCAATCTCTATGCCATCGACATCGGCTCGCGCACCACGCAGCGGCTGACCTCGACCTCGGCGATCGATACGTCACCTTCCTACGCGCCGGACGGCTCGCAGATCGTCTTCGAGAGCGATCGCGGCGGCTCGCAGCAGCTCTACGTCATGGGCGCCGGTGGCGGCGAGGGGAAGCGTATCTCCTTTGGGCAGGGCTCCTATTCGCAGCCCTCCTGGTCGCCGCGCGGCGACCTCATCGCCTTCACTCGCCAGGGCGGCGGCTCGTTCTCGATCGGCGTGATGAAGCCGGACGGCTCGGGCGAACGCATCCTGACCGAGGGCTTCCACAACGAGGCGCCGAACTGGGCTCCGAACGGCCAGTACATCATGTTCTTCCGCGATCCCGGCGGGCAGTCCGGCGGCAAGCTCTATATGGTCGACATCACTGGTCGCGTCGAAGTGCCGGTGCCGACGCCGGCCTTCGCGTCCGATCCAACCTGGTCGCCGCTGCTTACCGCTGCGCGCTGATGCAGGAATGCAACATCGTCGAACCGTCAGTTTCCGGCCATATTTGGTTAACCATACGCCGCAATGCCGCCACTTCGCCTTGTTTTGGCAAGGTCTCGTTTAGGTTGACACATCATTGATGGCATAACGCGTGACGCCGCTTGGCGCGCTCCGCGTCCGACATTCGGAGAGATTTGACATGCTCGCCTCCTTCGCTGCCAGCGCCCGCACCGTGCGCCTCGCTGCCGCCCTGATGGGCGCGCTCGCCCTCGGCGCCTGCGCCAAGGACCAGAACGCCGATGGCTTCGGCGCCGGCGGCGCCGCCACCCCCGGCAGCGCCCAGGACTTCGTCGTGAACGTCGGCGACCGCGTCTTCTTCGAGACCGACTCGACCGATTTGACCCCGACCGCGGTCGCGACCCTCGACAAGCAGTCGGCCTGGCTGCAGCGCTATCCGCGCTACACCTTCACCATCGAAGGCCATGCCGACGAGCGCGGCACGCGCGAGTACAACTACTCCCTCGGCGCCCGCCGCGCCCAGACCGTGCGCGATTACCTCGCCTCGCGCGGCATCGGCGGCAACCGCATCCGCACCATCTCCTATGGCAAGGAGCGGCCGGTCGCGGTCTGCAACGACATCTCCTGCTGGTCGCAGAACCGCCGCGCCGTCACGGTGCTCGACGGTGCCGGCGGCGTCTGACGCCAGACGCCCGACAATAGCTTGACGTGGCCGGCGCTTACCGCAAGGAAAGCGCCGGCTTTTCCATATTTTGGCCGCGGTATTCGCGTGTGATAGCTTTGATCTTTCGGGGCGATGCGGTTTGCTTGATATGAGCTTTGTGACGATTTCGATTTCGGGCCGGACGCGGCCCCTGCTGCGGCATGCCCTGCTTGCCGGCTTTTCGCTACTGACGATCGGGCTGACCCAGCCCGCCGCGGCGCAGGATGCGGCCGATCTCGTGGTGCGCACGAGCCGCCTCGAGAACCAGCTGCGCCAGCTCTCCGGCCAGATCGAGCAATTGCAGTTCGAGAACCGGCGCCTGACGGAGCAGCTGCGGAAATTCCAGGAGGACGTCGATTTCCGTCTCTCCGAGCGCGGTGGCCAGCGTGGCGGCGCCGCTCCGGCGCCACAGGCGACCCGCCCGGCCAATCCCCCGGCTGCTCCCGCCACTCCCGGACGCGAGCGCCGCGGCGACGCTTTCGATCCGGCCGCCCAGCCGGGGGCTGCGGGTGGACCTCGCCAGCTCGGCCAGATCATCGACGAAGAGTTCGCCGGCGATCCGGGGCAAGGCCCCATGGATCTGTCCAGCGTGGGGCGCCCCGTGCCGAATGGTGCACTGCCGCCGACCACGCCGCGCGGCCCGAGCGTCGCCGCGACCGGGCAGGCAGGCAGTCCGCGCGAGCTCTACGACCTCGCCTATGCACATGTGCTGCGCAAGGAATACGAGCGCGCCGAGATGAGCTTCCGCGAGTTCCTGCAGAGCTACCCACGAGACCGGCTGGCACCGGATGCGACGTTCTGGCTTGGCGAGAGCTACTTCCAGCGCCAGCGCTATCGCGAGGCGGCCGAGCAGTTCCTCAAGATCTCACGCGACTATCCGAAGGCAGGCAAGGGTCCGGACAGCCTGCTCAAGCTCGGCATGTCCCTGAACGGGCTGGGCGCCCGCGATCAGGCCTGCGCCACCTTCGCCAAGGTCGGCGTCGACTACCCCGGCGCCTCCAACACGGTGCGCCAGGGTGTCGAGCGCGAGCAGCGGCGCGCCCGCTGCGCTTGACCGCGACGCCCGCAGACAGCGCTGAAGCCGAGCCCCTGACGGCGGCGGAAGCCGCTGTCCTGTTTCGCTCGCTCGCCGGCGAGGACGCGCTGATCGTCGCCGTATCCGGTGGACCCGATTCCGTCGCTCTCCTCGCCATGCTGGCCGAGTGGGCCGCGCAGGGGGGCTCGCGGCCTCTGGCAGTCACCGTCGATCATGGCCTGCGCTCCGAGGCGGCGCAGGAGGCGCTGATGGTCGGCGAGCTCTGCGCCAGGCTCGGTATCGAGCACCGGACGAAGCGCTGGCTGGGCCACAAGCCGCAGACCGGGGTCCAGGAGAAGGCGCGGGCCGCACGCTATGCCCTGCTGGCGGAGGAGGCGAGGGCGTTTGGCGCCACGGCGATCGTCACGGCCCATACCCTCGACGATCAGGCCGAGACCTTGCTGATGCGCATGGCCGCCGGCTCCGGCCTTGCCGGTCTTTCGGGCATGGCGCCGCGCACCGTGGCGAACGGGATCGTGCTGGCACGGCCACTGCTCGGTATCGGAAAATCCAGGCTCGTCGCGACCTGCGAGGCGCGCAGCCTCTCCTTTGTGCGCGATCCGTCCAATGACGATCCACGTTTCACCCGCATTCGCTGGCGCAGGCTGCTGCCGGAGTTGGCGCAGGAAGGACTGACGGCCGGCCGCCTCGGCCAGTTCGCCCGCAGATTGGCACGAGCCGACGAGGCTCTGGACAGGATGGCGCTCCGTGCTTTGGCAGCCGTGCCGGCGGGGGGCGAAGCCGGACAGCGCTGGTTCGACTTCGCCCGACTGTGCCAGGAGCCTGAAGAGATCGTCATCCGGAGCCTGGCGTTGGCGCTTGCGGCGGCGCAGGACAGTGATCAGGACGCTGATGTCCCGCTGCGCCTGGCGCGGCTCGAGGATTGCGCGCAGGCTCTGATCGGTGCGGCGCGCGAGGGCGGGACGCTGCGGCGTACACTCGGCGGCTTCCGCCTGTCGCTCGCCGGAGACGGCGTTTTGACCCTCGCGCGTGAGGGCGGGAGGCGCCGAGGCGTTCACCCTGCGACGGTATAACCCTAAGAAGGGCCATGCTTCCCTTGGCAAGGGGGCATGGCGGCCCTAGATTAGGCAGCGAAAACCACAGGCTCGCGGCAACTCCGCCGGCGAGCGGATCGGAACCCTAATGAATCCGAACTTCCGCAATTTCGCCCTCTGGGTGGTGATCTTCCTGCTGGTCCTGGCGCTGGTCACCTTGTTCCAGAGTCCGAGCCAGCGCGCCAGCACCAACGAAATTCCCTATAGCCAGCTGATCAACGAGTCCGAGGCCGGCCGCATCGCGAATGTGGTGGTTGCCGGACAGGAGATCACCGGCACCTTCTCCGATGGACGCAGCTTCGTCACTTACGCCCCCTATGGCGACCCGGCGCTGCTGAAGACGCTGGCGCAGAAGGGTGTGCAAGTCTCGGCGCGCGCGCCGTCCGAGGGTACGCCCTGGTTCATGGCGCTGCTCGTCAACTCGCTGCCCTTTGTGATCTTCATCGGCCTGTGGATCTTCATGTCCCGCCAGATGCAGAACGGCGCCGGCCGGGCGATGGGCTTTGGCAAGTCGAAGGCGAAGCTCCTCACCGAGGCGCATGGCCGCGTCACCTTCGAGGACGTCGCCGGCATCGACGAGGCCAAGGAGGACCTGCAGGAGATCGTCGAGTTCCTGCGCGATCCCCAGAAGTTCCAGCGCCTGGGCGGCCGCATTCCGCGCGGCGTGCTGCTGGTCGGCCCTCCCGGAACCGGCAAGACCTTGACCGCGCGCGCCGTCGCCGGCGAGGCGAACGTGCCGTTCTTCACGATCTCGGGCTCGGACTTCGTCGAGATGTTCGTCGGCGTCGGCGCATCCCGCGTCCGCGACATGTTCGAGCAGGCCAAGAAGAACGCGCCCTGCATCATCTTCATCGACGAGATCGACGCGGTCGGCCGTCATCGCGGCGCCGGCCTCGGCGGCGGCAATGACGAGCGCGAGCAGACCCTGAACCAGCTGCTGGTCGAGATGGACGGCTTCGAGCCGAACGAGGGCGTGATCATCATCGCCGCGACCAACCGGCCCGACGTGCTCGATCCGGCGCTGCTGCGCCCCGGCCGCTTCGACCGCCAGATCGTCGTGCCGAATCCGGATGTCGCCGGCCGTGAGAAGATCCTGCGCGTGCATGTGCGCAAGGTCCCGCTCGCGCCGGACGTCGACCTCAAGGTGCTGGCCCGCGGCACGCCCGGCTTCTCCGGCGCCGACCTGATGAACCTCGTCAACGAGGCCGCCCTGCTCGCCGCCCGCCGTGGCAAGCGCATGGTGACGCATCTCGAGTTCGAGGACGCCAAGGACAAGGTCATGATGGGCGCCGAGCGCAAGTCGATGGCGATGTCCGAGGAGGAGAAGAAGCTGACCGCCTATCACGAGGCGGGTCACGCCATCGTCGGTCTCTATGTCCCGGCCGGCATCCCCGTCCACAAGGCGACGATCATCCCGCGCGGCCGTGCGCTCGGTATGGTCAAGTTCCTGCCAGAGGGTGACCGCTACTCGATGAAGTTCAAGGAGTTCACCTCGCAGCTCGCCGTCGCCATGGGTGGGCGCGTCGCCGAGGAGATCACCTTCGGCAAGGAGAACATCACCTCCGGCGCCACCGGCGACATCCAGCAGGCCACCAAGATGGCCAAGGCCATGGTGACCCAGATGGGCTATTCCGACGAGCTCGGCCTGGTCGCCTATGGCGACAACCAGGAGGAGGTCTTCCTGGGCATGTCGATGGGCCGGACCCAGAGCCTGTCGGAGGCGACGGCGCAGAAGATCGACAGCGAGGTTCGCCGGCTGGTCCACCAGGGCTATGTCGACGCCAAGGAGATCCTTAGCAAGCACCATGACGAGTTCGTCGCGGTGGCCGAGGCGCTGCTCGAGTTCGAGACGCTGACCGGCGACGAGATCCGCGACCTGATCGCCGGCAAGCGCCCCTCGCGCGATGCCGACGACACACCGCATGCCCCGCGCGGCTCGGCCGTGCCGAGCGCCGGCAAGGGCCGCAAGCGCGACGAGCCCGATACGGGTTTTGAGCCGCAGCCGCAGGCCTGAGCGGGCACAAGACTGCAGAAGACGATCGAAGGGCGGCCTCCGGGCCGCCCTTTGTCATGCTCATCCCCGTAATTCACGCCAAGGAGAGATGGGCCGCCCTTGACGGATACGATCCGACACAATTTGTGAGAAGCTGAGCGGGCGAAACGCCTGTATGAGCTGCAAAAAGCAATCAATCGGACAAGGCTCCGAGGACCATCTCATGACACGCAAATACTTCGGCACCGATGGCATCCGCGGACGCGCTAACGGCGTCATCACGCCTGACCTCGCCATGCGTGTCGGCCAGGCCACCGGCATCGCCTTCCGCCGCGGCGACCACCGTCACCGCGTGGTGATCGGCAAGGATACGCGGCTCTCCGGCTACATGATCGAGACCGCACTGATCGCCGGCTTCACTTCGGTCGGCATGGACGTATTGCAGCTCGGCCCGATGCCGACGCCGGCGGTGGCGATGCTGACCCGCTCGATGCGGGCCGATCTCGGCGTGATGATCTCGGCCTCGCACAATCCGTACGAGGACAATGGCATCAAGCTGTTCGGCCCGGACGGCTACAAGCTCAATGACGAGGTCGAGGCAGAGATTACCCGGCTGATCGATTCCGATCTCGGCAAGCAGCTCTCCTCCTCGGCCATGCTCGGCCGGGCCAAGCGCATCGACAGCGCCCATGCCCGCTACATCGAGTTCGCCAAGCGGACCCTGCCGCGCAATCTCGGCCTGGACGGCCTGCGCATCGTGCTCGATTGCGCCAATGGCGCCGCCTACAAGGTCGCGCCGGAGGCGCTATGGGAATTGGGCGCCGAGGTCATCACCATCGGCGACGAGCCGGACGGCTTCAACATCAACAAGGATGTCGGCTCGACCAAGCCTGCTGCGCTCAGCCAGAAGGTGCGCGAGCTGCGCGCCGATCTCGGCATCGCGCTCGACGGCGACGCCGATCGCGTCCTGATCGTCGACGAGCAGGGCCAGGTCGTCGACGGCGACCAGCTGATGGGCGTGATCGCGCGCAGCTGGCAGGAAGACGGGCGTCTGGCCGCGCCCGGCATCGTTGCGACCGTCATGTCCAATCTCGGCCTCGAGCGCTATCTGGCGGGGCTTGGTCTGTCGCTGGCCCGCACCGCGGTCGGCGACCGCTATGTGCTGGAGCACATGCGCGCCAATGGCTTCAATCTCGGCGGCGAACAGTCCGGCCACATCATCCTCTCCGACTACGGCACGACCGGCGATGGGCTCGTCGCGGCGCTGCAATTGCTCGCCGTGGTCAAGCGCCAGGAGAAGCCGGTCTCCGAAGTTTGCCATTGCTTCGAGCCGCTGCCGCAGATCCTCAAGAACGTCCGCTACAAGCAGGGGCGTCCGCTGGAGGAGAAGCCGGTGGTCAGCGCGATCAAGGCGGCCGAGCAGTTGCTTGGCGAGAGCGGGCGCCTGGTGATCCGGCCCTCGGGCACCGAGCCGGTGATCCGCGTCATGGCCGAGGGCGACGATCGCGATCTCGTCATGCGCGCCGTCGACGAGGTGGTCGAGGCGGTCACGAAGGCGGCGGCCTGAGCGACCAGGAGCTGCCTTCGGCAGACCTTAAATCCGACGCAAGTGAGAGGGTATCAAACCGCACCGACAGGGAGGCGAGATTGCCGCGATCGATCTGCATTGTGCTTTTCGCCCTCGTTGTCTGGTTCTATGCGGAACCCGAGGCTCTCGCGCAAGCCCGGTCGGCCAAGTGGATATCGTTCTGCGGCGGGACGTTCGACCTATGCGGAGTTGTCGACCGCGAGACGAAGGCGGAGGTCATTCCGCGTCGTTTCGAGCGCGTGTTTCCGTTCTCCGAGGGATTGGCCGCCGTCCGTGTCGAAGGCCGCTTCGGCTTCATCGATGAAACCGGAGCGGTCGTCATTCCGCCGCAGTTCGATCTGGCCGGAGAATTCCATCGAGGGCATGCGGAGGTTCTGATCGACGGCAAGATGGGGGCCATCGATCGCCAAGGCATACTGGTCATCCAGCCGCAGTTCGCTCGGGCTGTTCCGTTTACGAGCGATGTGTTCCTCGTGCGCGAGGGGAGCTGGACCTCAGGCTATTTGGAGGGGTTCGAGAAACTCGAAACTCTCTCCTTCGGCTTGATACTGGGCCAGGGCCATCTCGGTCTTTTTTCTCGCAGTTCGGGCTGGGTCGCCAAGCCTCAATATGAGATGCGTCCGTTCGACCGCGGGGAGAGCGGCCTGATCTGGGCCAAGACCACGGGAGGCGACGCTTTCGGGCTCTTGCGCGCCGATGGCAGCTGGCAGGTCGAGCCGCGCTACACGCAGGCCCAGACCTTGGGCGATGAACGCGCCATCGTCTGCGTGCAGGAAGGCGGCAAGCGCGAGACCCAGCAATGCGGCGCGGTCGATCCCGATGGCAAGCTCGTGGTGCCGTTACGCTCCTGGTCGCTCAGCTATTGGAACAATGGGCTGGCGTTGGTCCGCGAAGGCGAGAAAACCGGCCTGATGAACAAAACGGGAGAGATCATCGGAGGCCGCCTGTTCGACAAGGCGGAGCGCGCGGAGACAGGCGACATATCCAAGGTGATCCTCGACGGCGTGTGGGTCGGGTTGGATCGCCAGGGACGCATCGTCGCCCATCCCGATGACGGCAAAGCGATTGCCACATGCCCGTCGGGTATCAGCCTGCTGCTGCGCTCGGGCAAGGTTCAGGTCGTGGGGGCTGACGGCCAGCCGACCGTGCCTTACTTACTCGACTTCAGCTACAACAGGCTCAATTGCGACAAGCCCTCGCCCGTGAAACTCGGAGCAAAATGGGGATTTGCCGGCACGGATGGGCTGATGCTGAATGGCACGCCCGTATTCGATGACGTTTCTCATTTTGCGAAGGGTTTTGCAGCCGTCGCGCAGGGCGGAAAATGGGGCGTCATCGATACGACGGGGCGCTACGTAGTCGAGCCGCGCTACGATCAACTCGTGCCTGGGGACAGTACGGGGCTCTTCAGGGCCAAGGAGGCTGGCCGCGAATTCTGGATCAATGCGCGCGGCGAGGAGCAGCCTGCGCCGGTGCGCGGGGTCGATCGTGCAGCCTTCCTGAGATGCGGCGAAGACGGTGCGGCGATCAAGGCCGATATTGCGCCAGATGGCAGCCGCGTCTGGGGAATCGTCGATGCGGACGGACGCGAGCTGATCAAACGCCAGTATCGCGCGATTCACTGCTTCAAGAATGGCGTGGCCTGGGTGCCCGTCGACAGCAAGCGGCAATGGTGCCCGCTGGGCCAGGATGGGGTAGTTCGCGAGCATCCGCGCTGTACTCAGAGCCGCTATCCCTACCTTCAAACACATTCTTCTCCAGAGCGCTTCTCCGATGACCCCTATGAGAACAGCGTGCAATGGAGCCGTGCATATCTGGAGTTCGGCGCCGATCTGCGGACCGATCCACCGCGCATGATTCTGGAACACGGCGCCGCTTCATTCTCGATCATGCGCTGAGCGGGCGCGGGACCCTACGCTGCCGTCATTCCTGGCGCTGGCGCCGGCCTCCGCAGAGGTTCCGGCCGGGAGCGGTTTGAAAGTCCTGGCGATGTTAACGAACCAGCAAGTCATCAGTCTTCGTTTACGCGTCGCTAGGGTTAGTTTTTAGGGTTAAGCCTCGTTTAAGAAATCCATGGCAAGGTTTCCCCATCGGTAACTCGCGTGCGCTCGAGTCCAGCTGCGCGCAAACTCGAAGGGACCTGCCATGGGCAGCCTGAAAACCCTTGCGCTCGCAGGCGCCATGGCCGTGAGCGCGTCCGCCATCGCCCAGGCAGCAGATTTCCCGATGGCCCAGCCCGCGCCTCCGCCGCCGCCGGAACTGCGCGGCACGATCTCGTCGGGCATCTATCTGCGCGGCGACATCGGCGTCGGCGTCACGAATTACGGCGATTACAGCCAGGCTGAAGTCAGCCAGTTCGGCGGAAGCTTCGTGACCAAGGAAGATCGCTCCAACTCCTACTTCGCCGGCGCGGGTATCGGCTACCGCTTCAACAACTGGTTCCGCGTCGACGGCACGCTGGAATATCGCGGCGGCGCCACGATCGGCGCCACCGACGTGGTGTTCAATCCCTTCATCGGCGGCAACCAGACCAACACCTACAAGGGCAACCTCTCCTCGATCGTCGCCCTGTTCAACGCCTATGTCGACCTTGGCACCTGGAACTGCCTGACGCCCTATATCGGCGCCGGTATCGGCTATGCGACCAACCGCATCAGCGGCCTGACCGACCAGGGCCTGCAGTTCACCGGCGCCGGCACGCTCGGCACCGCCGGCAATGGCGACAAGTCCGGGATGGCCTGGGCGCTGATGGCCGGCGTCGGCTACGAGGTGAACAAGAACCTGACGCTGGAAGTCGGCTATCGCTATCTCAATCTCGGCGACGCCCATTCAGGCCGCATCCGCAACGCCTTCCTGAACGAGACCTACTCGCCGCTGAAGGTCAAGGATATCGACAGCCACGATTTCCGCATCGGCATGCGCTGGAACTTCGGCGATCCCGATTGCTGCGGCCCGGTCGAGCGCCCGGTCACCTACGCACCGGCTCCGGTCGTCCGCAAATACTGAGCCGCACCGCTGCCCTGGCAGCTGTCTTTACGGCGCGGTCCTTCGATCGCGCCTTTTTTTTTTGACCGCCTGGCGCTGGGCGTCGGCTTCCGAGCATGCAGCGCATGGGGACCGGCGAGTTCCTGCCAAGCGTAGGCGCTGGCAATGGATGGAACGCTGCAATGCCAGCGAACAACGTTACCTTGGGTTAAGCCCAGCGAAAGACTGCTCGGCCTGGGACCGGCCGATTCACGAGCGCTTAAGCCGCTCTCGCTTCCCTATCGGCAGTAAGCTGGGGAACACCGCAAATGACGCTCGGCCTTCTGGCTCGGCCAGTCCTCGTGCTTGCCGCGATCGTATCCTGCTGGAGCGCTCCGGCCTCGGCGAACGAAGCCCTGCCGCAACCGGGCGCCGCTTCGGTCTGCGACAGTGCCGACGACGCACCGACCGACGCCTTCGGCTTCACCGACAGTTCGGGCATCGCCGATCTCGGCGGCGGCAGCCTCGGCCTGACGCTGGGCGGCAATGCCGGCGTTCGCGAGGGACGCTCGCGCAGCCGCAATGCGACGTTGACCGGCTCCTACGGTGTCCTGCCTTGCCTGGAGATCGGCGCCTCGCTGTTCGGCGGCACGACACGTTCGGTCATTGCCCGGGAAAAGCTCAAGGACAGGAGCCATGGCGCGGGTCTTGAGATGCGCTATCGCCTGCTCAATCATGGCCAGCACGGTTTCGGCCTGACCCTAGGCATGGATATCGGCGCCGAGCGCAACGACGACAAGCTGACGGGCCGCTTCGACAGTTACAATACCGGGTTCCGGGCGCTCGCAGACCGCGTCCTGATCCCCGAGACGCTCTATGCTGCCCTCAACGTCTCCCACAACATGGTCTGGAACGGGACCGAACCCTTCTCGCGGTCCTCGACCTTCGCGGTCGGCGCAGCCCTGGCCTGGCAGTTCAGCGAGGGCATCTTCCTGAGCGGCGAGGTCCGGCACCTGCGCCAGCAGAATTCGCTCGGCTTCGGCAACCATGCCGGCCACGCCACCTTCGTCGGGCCAGGCGTCTACTGGCAGGCGACCGAGCGGCTGGCGTTGTCGATCGCCTATAATGTCCAGGTCACCGGCCATGAGCGCGGCCGCCACGGCCCGCTCGACCTGACCAATTTCAGCCGCCATCTCGTTCAGCTCGATATCGGCTGGACGTTCTAGGCCGCGTCCGGCGTGGCGCGTTGACATCGTCCTCCGCGCAGTCCTAGAACTGGGAAGATAATACTCCACCCCAGTATCAAGCGGATGCCGCATACTCCCGAAGAGAAGAAGCGCGCGGTCACGCGGCTGCGCCGCATTCGCGGGCAGGCCGATGCCCTGATCCTCGCGGTCGAGCGCGGCGAGGATTGCGGCGCGCTGCTGCAGCAGCTCTCCGCCCTGCGCGGCGCGGCGACCGGGCTGATGGCGGAGGTGCTGGAAAGCCATCTGCGCGAGACGATGCTGGCGGGTTCGTCGGCAGGGGCGTCGCAGCCTGATGAAACGGACGAGATCGCGCGCACCATGCGCGTCGTCCGCACCTATCTCAAATGATCCCCGCGATACCATCAGAAGGAAGCGCCCGATGAAGACACGTGCCGCCGTGGCCTGGGAGGCCGGCAAGCCGCTGACGATCGAGACCATCGAGATCGGCGGGCCGAAGGCCGGCGAGGTGCTGGTCGAGGTGATGGCGACCGGCATCTGCCATACCGACGCCTATACGCTGTCGGGCCTGGATTCCGAGGGCAAGTTCCCGGCGATCCTGGGCCATGAGGGCGCCGGCATCGTGCGCGAGGTCGGCGCCGGGGTGACGACGCTGAAGCCCGGTGACCATGTCATCCCGCTCTACACGCCGGAGTGCCGCAGCTGTAAGTCCTGCCTGTCGCGCCGCACGAACCTCTGCACCTCGATCCGCGCCACGCAGGGGCAGGGGCTGATGCCCGACGGCACGAGCCGCTTCTCCTGCGATGGCGGCGAGGTCTTCCACTATATGGGCTGCTCGACCTTCGCGAACTTCACGGTGCTGCCCGAGATCGCGCTGGCCAAGGTCCGCGAGGACGCGCCCTTCGACAAGATCTGCTATATCGGCTGCGGCGTGACGACCGGCATCGGCGCGGTGATCTACACGGCCAAGGTCTGGCCCGGCGCGAACGTCGTCGTCTTCGGCCTCGGCGGCATCGGCCTCAACGTCATCCAGGGCGCCCGCATGGTCGGGGCCGACAAGATCATCGGCGTCGACATCAACCCGGCCAAGCGCGCCATGGCCGAAAAATTCGGCATGACCGACTTCATCAACCCGGCCGAGATCGGCAACGACAAGGTGGTGCAGGCGATCGTCGACCTGACCGGCGGCGGCGCCGACTTCTCCTTCGACGCCACCGGCAACACCAATGTGATGCGCCAGGCGCTGGAGTGCTGCCATCGTGGCTGGGGCGAGTCGATCATCATCGGCGTCGCCGAGGCCGGCAAGGAGATCGCGACAAGGCCGTTCCAGCTCGTTACCGGCCGCGTCTGGAAGGGCACCGCCTTTGGCGGGGCGCGCGGGCGCACCGATGTGCCGAAGATCGTCGACTGGTACATGGAGGGGAAGATCAACATCGACGATCTGATCACCCACAAGCTCTCGCTCGACGAGATCAACCACGGCTTCGACCTGATGCACGAGGGCAAGTCGATCCGTTCCGTCGTCGTCTACTGACACTGACCCTCGCCCTCCGGGAACGCCTGCACGCGATCGGGGTTGATCGGTGCAGGCTCACCCGGAGGCAATCATGGCAACCAGCATCGCGTCGGGAGACAGCCGCTCCTTCTTCACCCGCCTGTCGCAGGCGACGGCGCATTGGGCCGGCAAGCCGCAGACCTTCTTCATCGCGCTCGGCATCATCGTCGTCTGGGCCGCCTCTGGGCCGGTCTTCGGCTTCAACGACACCTGGCAACTGGTGATCAACACTTCGACGACGATCGTCACCTTCCTGATGGTGTTCATCATCCAGAACAGCCAGAACCGCGACACGGCGGCGATGCAGATCAAGCTCGACGAGTTGATCGACAAGGTCGAAGGGGCACGCGAAGAGCTGCTCGATCTCGAAGAGCTCGACGAGGACAAGCTCGAGGAGATGCGGGCGGAGTTCGAGGCGCTGGCGCGCAAGGCGCGTGCGCTGCGCGAACGGTCTTCCGGGGCGGCTTGAGAATTTTTCACGGCTCCTGTCGAAATCGGCCATCGTCGCGCGTCGAGGCGGCGGATGAAGGAAATCGGTCCTTCCTCCCGCGACGGCCGCGGGCCGTGAGGAGTTGTGTCATGCAGTACATGCTGATCTTTCGCGAGAATTCCGAAGGCGTTCATCCCCGCAACGATCCCGAGAAGGCGCAGGCCTATTGGGGCGCCTGGATGGCCTATATCGGTGCGCTCAACCAGGCCGGGATCGTCGTCGCCGGCCACGGGCTGCAGCCGCCGGAGACCGCGACGACGGTGCGTGTCCGCAATGGTCAGCGGCAGGTCCAGGACGGGCCCTATCCCGACACCAAGGAGCAGCTCGGCGGATATTTCGTCCTGGAGGTGCAAGATCTCGATGCCGCGCTCGATTGGGCGGCGCGCAGCCCGGCGGCGAGCCAGGGCACGGTCGAGGTCAGGCCGATCCTGGTCGTGCCGGCGAGAGCCGAGGTTGCCTGAGGAGCGGGCTGCGCAGGAAGCACGGGCGGCGGCCGAGCACGCCGCCCGGAACTCCTATGGTCGGCTGGTCGCCACGCTCGCGCGGCGATGGCGCGATCTCGCTGCGGTAGAGGACGCGCTCGCTGACGCCTTCCGCTCCGCGTTGGAGCACTGGCCGGCGTCGGGCGTACCAGCCCGGCCGGAAGCCTGGCTGCTCGCCAGCGCCCGCAATGCCCTGATCGACGGTGTCCGCCGCGGCCGGGTGCGCAGCGATGCGGCGCCGACGCTGGCGCTCCTGGCCGCGGCTGAGGACGCTGCAGGCGCGAGCCTCTTCCCCGACGAGCGCCTGAAGCTGCTCTTCGTCTGCGCCCATCCGGCGATCGATCCCGGCGTGCGCCCGGCGCTGATGTTGCAGACCGTGCTCGGCCTCGATTCAGCGCGGATCGCCGCCGCATTCCTGACCTCGCCGGCGGCGCTCGCCCAGCGCCTCGTCCGAGTCAAGGCGAAGATCCGTGACGCCGGCCTTGCCTTCGTCGTTCCGGAGCAGGCGGAGCTGCCGGAGCGGCTGCATTGTGTGCTGCAGGCGATCTATGCCGCCTATGGCAGCGGCTGGGAGGACATTGCCGGTACCGACCCGAAGCGCCAGGGCTTGACCGAGGAGGCAATCTTCCTGGCGCGGCTGGTCGCGAGCCTCCTGCCGGCCGAGCCGGAAGCGCGGGGCCTGCTCGCGCTCCTCCTGCATTGCGAGGCCCGCCGTGCGGCAAGGCGCGATGCCAAAGGCGCTTTCGTGGCGCTCTCCGAGCAGGACACGCGCCTATGGTCGAGCGAGCTGATCGTCGAGGCTGAGCACGAATTGACGGCCGCCTCGCGCCTGGGCCGCCTCGGCTCGTTTCAGCTGGAGGCGGCGATCCAATCGGCCCATGCTGGCCGCGCCCACGCCGGCCGGACCGACTGGCCCGTCCTGGCACAGCTCTATGAGGGGCTGGTACAGCTCGCGCCGACGCTCGGGGCACTGACCGGGCGCGCCGCCGCCTTTGCCGAAGCGTTCGGGCCGCGGCGCGGGCTGGCGCTACTGGCCGAACTCCCGGAAGTGCAGGTCGCCGAGTACCAGCCCTATTGGGCGCTGAAGGCGCATCTGCTGGTGCGGGCGGGCGAGACTGCTGCGGCGAGAGAGGCCTATACCCGAGCCATTGGCCTTGCCGAGGATCCAGCAGTGCGCAGCTTTCTCCAGCAGGCACAGGATCGCGCGGACGGCTAGCTGCGATCGGCCCAATTGGACGCTGGCAGGCGTGACGCTATCCTTCCCTTGCGCGATGCGGCGCGAATGGACTGGAGATGGACACCATGCGGGGGGCTGGTCGGCGCAGGCTTGGTCTGGCCATGCTGCTCTGTGCTGTCGCGAGCCTGCCCGCCGGCGCGGCCGAACCGCTGCTCGATGTCCAGGATGTCGCCACGCTGCGGCGCCTCGAAGCGACGGGCTATGCGCTCCCCGACGTCCTCGGCGGCGGGCGTGCCGACAGCACGATTGAGCTTGCGAAAGGCAGTGCCGCCTTTCGCGCCATCGCTGACCAAATCGGCGAGGACGTCACCGGGTTGCGCGCCGAAATGCAGGCCAATGGCCGCAGGCTCTACGAGGTCACCGACGGCAATGTCGGCCGGGTCATCGACCTGCGCTGGCTGCGCTCTCCGATCGCGCGCTTCCAGCTGACGGCGATCGTCAACCGGCTCGACCGGCAGGATTTCGCGGCGTTCCTAGGTGAAACGGGTTGTGGCGAGGTGCGCCTGATCTATCGGCTCGCCTATGCCTTCGACGATGCCAAGCTCAAGCGCCGGCTCGCCTCGCGCCTGCCGTTCACGCTCAACGCGGTCTTCAGCGTCAAGGCAGGCGAGGGCGGCTCCTGCCGCGAGGCCGCGCAGGCCTGGTCGATTGCGCCCGGCGGTGACCCGGCCGCGCTGGCGCGGCAGCTCGCCAGCGGGCCGCTTTCGAAGGAGCGGATCAGCCTCAAGCAGGTCGAGCTCAACGCCCAGCTCGTGCGCTTCCCGTCCGGCATGGAGACCGCGTTCGGCGGACAGGCGGCCTATCTGCAGCGCGTCTTCGCGGCGTCGAAAGGCGAAGCAGGCCTTACGCTCAAGCCGAAGCCACTGGAGAACACGCCGGACGTGGCGCGGCTGAAGTCCGATACAGCGCTCCGGCAGGAGCTGATCGACTATGTCAGGACCAATTTCCCGGCGATCGACCGGGGCGTCTATCAGCTGCCCGAGCGTTTCCTGACGACGAAGGCGATTTCCTATTCGACCTTCGGCAGCGCCCGGCTGGCCAACCACCCCTTCACCGAAGCCGTGCCGGCGAGCGCGCTGACGGGGCTCGATTTCGGCGCGACCCGCCTTGTCCGCAACGAGAAGGCGCTGCTGGAGCGGCTCGACAACGGCTCCTGCATGGGTTGCCATCAGGCCGGCGCCACCGCCGGCTTCCACATGTTCGGGCTCGACGACGGCTCGACCTCGGCGCTGAACCGGATCAAGACCGGCATCTCCCCGCATGTCTACGCCGAAGGCTTCCGCCGCGCGGCCTATGTCGCAGCCGTCGCCGATGGCGCCGAGCCGGAGCGCTATCGCCCGCCGTCCTTCGCGCCGCCGGCGACCTGGCAGGCGGGTCGGAGCTTCGCCTATCGGCCGGCCGCGCTGACCATGCCCTGCCTGACCGGCGAGAGCGCGAAAGCGTTCGGAGAAGGTTGGGGCTGCGCAGGAGGCTCGGTCTGCAAGCCACTGGTCGAGAGCAAGGCTGTCGGGATCGAGTTCGGCCAATGCGTCAGGCTCGACGAGGCCCGCAACTTCTCCGGCCAGCCCTGCCTGACCGGAGCGATCACCACTGCCGCAGGCAAGCCCTATCTCGACCGCTATCGCAAGACCGGGCAGTTCGGCGCCTTTTCTCCGGGCTTCTCGCAGACCGCCTTCAATTGCCGGCCGGCCAAGATCGGCGTTCCCGCCGGAATGGCCTATCGCCAGTGCACGCCGGGCGACCGGACCTTCGCGGGCTTCGCCAATGGCAAGGTGCCGGACGAGATCTGCGGGCTCGCCGGCGGCAAGGCCTTCGACGATTGCGTCGCGACCAACCGTTTCGACGAGTGCCTGTCGAAGGCGGTGACGCGCGGCAATCGCGGCACCTGCAGCGCCACCAGCTTCTGCCGCGAGGACTATATGTGCCAGGCTATCCCGGACGACGTGCCGGGTGCGACCACGACGGTGAAGGATTACGGCTTCTGCTCGCCGACCTATTTCCTGTTCCAGATGCGGATCGACGGCCATCCCGATCCGCAGGCGCGGCCGTAGCGCCTATCCCGCCAGCACGAAATCGAAGCGGCCGAGCTGCCCGCCTTCGGCCGAGCGGAGAGCCATCAGCAGCTTCTGGTCGAACAGGCCGTCGCGGCGATTGCCGGGCTCGTCGGGGAAATAGAGCTGGGTGGTGAGCACCGGGCTCTGGCCGCCCGCCCGCACCTTCACATGGAGGTGACGGGTGCGGCCGGTATAGAGCCCCGGTGCGCGAGTGATGAACTGGTAGCGCCCCTGCTGATCGGCGAAGAGGTGGCCGCGAAAGCGGAAGCCGCGATTGTCGTACTGACCGGACGTATCAGCGTGCCAGAAGTCGAGCAATGCGCCGGGGACCGGCCGGCATTGCCGGGTCAGCACGAAGCCACTCAGCACCAGCAGTGTGCCGCTGCCGTCACCTCGCAGATCGGCGCGCTGCGGCGAGGAGGGCGTGAAGAACGGGCCTTCGGTCTGGCGCGGGGTCGCGGCCGCGTGTCCCTCGCAGGCCGGCGTCGCTGGCAATTCGGTGCCCTGTGCGAACGCCTCGGCCGGGAGGGTGAGGCTTGCGAAGCCCGCGGCCGAGAGGCTTGCGAGCAGGTCACGCCGGCTTGGAGCACCTGACATGGCTTCCCCCTTGCGACATCGCCATTCTTGCCATGCGAGTGATGTCCGATTTCGGGCAAAGGCGCTGCCTCGCCGAACTGTGATGGCCCCTAAGGACCGGCCTAAGTCTCCTGTGGGCACATTGCGCCCATGTTCCCGCGCGCTGGCGATTGCGGGCGCTTTTTGGCATGAGTCCGCCGCGAGGAATCGGCCGGCACAGGCGTTCCGTTCGACGAGACGGTGAGGGGACGGAATGTCGACCGATATCGAGATCGCCCGCGCGGCGGAGCTGAAAGCCATCGGCGTCGTTGCCGAGGAAGCCGGCATCCCCGACGCAGCGCTGCACCCCTATGGCAAATACATCGCCAAGGTCGACACCTGCGCGATTCCCGATTTCGCCGAGAAGCCGGACGGCAAGCTCATCCTCGTCACTGCGATCAGCCCGACGCCGGCCGGCGAGGGCAAGACCACGACGACGGTCGGCCTCGGTGACGGGCTCCAGCGCCTCGGCAAGCGCACCATGATCGCGCTGCGCGAGCCCTCGCTCGGCCCCTGCTTCGGCCAGAAGGGTGGGGCGGCCGGTGGCGGCTACGCCCAGGTCGTGCCGATGGAGCAGATCAACCTGCACTTCACCGGCGATTTCCACGCCATCACCAGCGCCCATAATCTGCTGGCGGCGATGCTCGACAACCATGTCTATTGGGGCAACGGGCTCGATCTCGACGAGCGCCATGTCGCCTGGCGGCGGGTGGTCGACATGAACGACCGGGCGCTGCGCTCGATCGTTTCCTCGCTCGGCGGGGCGATGAACGGCTTCCCGCGCGAGGACGGCTTCGACATCACCGTCGCCTCCGAGGTGATGGCGATCTTCTGCCTCGCGACCGATCTCGCCGACCTGGAAGAGCGGCTCGGGCGCATCGTCATCGGCCGCACCCGCAGCAAGCGCCCGGTCACGGCGGCCGAGCTCAACGCCCAGGGCGCGATGACGGTGCTGCTGCGCGATGCTCTGATGCCGAACCTGGTGCAGACGCTGGAGGGCACGCCCGCCTTCGTCCATGGAGGGCCCTTCGCCAACATCGCCCATGGCTGCAATTCGGTGATCGCGACGCGCGCCGCGCTGAAGCTCGCCGATTATGTCGTGACCGAGGCCGGTTTCGGCGCCGATCTCGGGGCCGAGAAGTTCTTCGACATCAAGTGCCGCAAGGCCGGCCTGAAGCCTGACGTCGCCGTGGTGGTGGCGACCGTTCGGGCGCTGAAGATGCATGGCGGCGTCGCTCGCGACAGGCTCGGCACCGAGAACCTCAAGGCGCTGGAGGCGGGCCTGTCGAACCTCGCCCGCCATGTCGAGAACATCAGAAAGTTCGGCGTGCCGGCGATCGTCGCGATCAACCATTTCACCAGCGACACGCCGGCCGAGCATGCGCTGATCCAGCACTATTGCCGCAATCATCTCGGCGTCGAGGCGGTGATCTGCCGGCATTGGGCTGAAGGAGGAGCCGGCACCGCCGAGCTCGCGGGCAAGGTCGCGGCGCTGACCGACAGCGGCGAAGCGGATTTCGCGCCGCTCTACCCCGACGCGATGCCGCTGCGCCAGAAGCTCGAGAGGATCGCGCACGAGATTTATGGCGCCGCCGGGATCTCGATGGACGCCAAGGTCACGGCCCGCTTCGCCGAGCTCGAAGCGGCCGGCTATGGCAACCTGCCGGTCTGCGTGGCGAAGACGCAGTATTCCTTCTCGGCCGATCCGACCTTGCGCGGTGCGCCCTCGGGCCACACGGTGCCGGTGCGCGAGCTCCGGCTCTCGGCAGGTGCGGGCTTCGTCGTCGCGATCTGCGGGGATATCATGACCATGCCCGGCCTGCCGCGGCAGCCGGCGGCCGAGCGCATCTACATCGACGCGCACGGCCAGATCGAGGGGCTGTTCTAGCGTCTCCTGTCGGGGAGGGCGGGCGCCACATTCGTCAACGAAGTGTAAACCATATCGCGGTCACCATGCTCCCGTGCGCTTCCGAACATGTCGGAGGGCGCGGGAGACGCCGACGAGATGGGTTTGCTGACCGCCTGGACCAATTCGGGCCTGAAGGCGCGCGTGCTCGTGCTCGTCCTGGCGACGTTGGTCGCGATCGCGGTGCCGGCCTCCGGCATCTTCCTCTGGATGGTCAACGGCACGGTGGTGAAACTCGGCACGCTCTTCGCCGAGAAGCAGATCCTGTTCGATCGCTATCGCGGGCTGGAAGCGCTGATGCGCGAGGTCTCGCTGGCCGAGACGGTGGCGCGTGCGCCGGTGATCGTCGAGTGGGCGCAGGACGAGACCGATCCCGAGAAGGCTAAACGCGGCCTCGCAGAGCTCGAGCACTACCGGCTTTCCTTCACCGACCGCAGCTATTTCGCCGTCGTCGACAAGAGCGGCCACTACTATTTCAACGACAAGGACAATACCTACGAGAACAACCGGCTGCGCTATGCGGTCTCGCCGAGTGCTCCCCAGGACATTTGGTATTTCAAGACCCGCGCGCTCGGCAAAGGCTGCCATCTCAACGTCAATCGTGACGAGGTGCTCGCGGTCACCAAGGTCTGGATCAACTGCATCATCCAGAAGGACGGCAAGGTCCTCGGCCTGATCGGCACCGGCGTCGACCTGACCCAGTTCATCAAGGAGGTCGTCGAGTTCCCGCAGACCGGCGTGCAGAGCATGTTCGTCGACCTGCAGGGCGCGGTGCAGGCGCATCGCGACCCGCGTGTCGTCGACTTCCACAGCCTGACCAAGGACGCGGCGACGAAGAAGACGATCTTCCGCCTGCTCGACGAGGAGGGCGACCGCAAGTCGCTCGCCGACATGATGCAGCGTGTCGCCAAGGGCGAGGCGCTGGTGCTCTCGCGTTTCATGCAGATGGACGGGCATGAGGTGCTGGTCGGCGTCGGTTTCCTCGACCGGCTCGGCTGGTTCAACGTCACGGTGATGGATGTCGACGCCATCATCGACCGCAAGCTGTTCGCGCCGATCGCCGGCTTGATGGTGGCGATCCTGATGGCCGTCGCCGGGCTGATGACCTTCCTGTTCAAGCGCAAGGTGCTCGACCGGCTGGCGCGGGTCGAGCAGGGCGTCACCAGGGTCCGAGCCGGTGACTTCACCGCCGTCGCCAGCGAAGACGGCAATGACGAGATCGCCCGGCTGTCGCGCGCCTTCAACGAGATGGCCCAGACCGTCGGCGACAATACCGAGCGGCTCGAGGCGATGGTGCGCGAGCGTACGCAGAAGCTCGAAGAGCTGGCACTGCACGACCCGCTGACCTCTGTGCTGAACCGCCGCGGCTTCGAGGAGGCGTTCGTGCGCGAACAGAATCGGGCGCAGCGCAACGGCAAGGCCTGCGGGCTCGTCATCGTCGACCTCGACCGCTTCAAGCTCATCAATGACGACTATGGCCATCATGCCGGAGATGAGGTGCTGATCGCCTGCGTACGCCAGATGCGCTCGGCCTTACGCAGCTACGATGCCTGCGCCCGCTGGGGCGGCGACGAGTTCATCCTGCTGATCAGCGATTGTACGGCGGAGACGCTCGCGACGATCGCGGGCAAGGTCGGGGCGCTGCTGCGCGAGGCCCCGGTCGCGCTCAGCGACGGGCGCGCCGTGCCGATGACCGCGAGCCTGGGCGCAGCCATGGCGCGGCCCGAGGACAGCCTGACCGATGCTGCTGCGCGCGCTGACGCCGCGCTCTATCAGGTCAAGCGCAATGGCCGCGACGGCGTCGCGATCGACGAGCCGCAATCCGGCACGGCGCTGCGGCGGGTGGTCTGAAGGCGCCTCCGGAAACTCTCTACTCTCGGGGCTGGAGAACCGAGACAGGCCCTCTCTCCCGGAACGGGGGAGAGATGGAGAGGGGGCTTAGCGCAACATCGAACCAGTGTCAGCGCGAATGCCCCCTCCCAACCCTCCCCCGTTCCGGGAGAGGGCTCCCGCGCATGTCCTGCCCGGCATCACGCATCTGAAAGGTCTCGATCATCGAGCTTTCCGGCGCGACGCCCGGAACGAACCGGACAGCCGCGGGTCAAGCCCGAGCATGACGCGGTTCCTCAGCCGAACGTCAGCTGCACCTTCATCGCCTTCGACTTGTCGGCCGCGAGGTCGAAGGCCTCGACCGCGCGCTCGATCGGGATCGAGGCGGTGAGCAGCGGCGAGAGGTCGATCCGGCCGGACGCGATCAATTCGACCGCCCAGTCGAACTCCTCATGGAAGCGGAACGAGCCGCGCAGGTCGAATTCCTTGGCGACGACGACGTTCATCGGAATGGTGAAATTGCCGCCGACGCCGATCTGGACGATGACCGCGCCCGGGCGCAGCGCGTCGAAGGCGCCGGTCAGCGCATGCTGGTTGCCGGAGCATTCGAACATCACATCGAAGGCGCCCTTCTCAGCGCCATAATCGGCCTTCAGCCGCTCCGGTCCGGCCATGACGTTGATCGCGGTCGTCGCACCCATCTTGAGGGCGGTCGGCAGCGGGCCATCGACGACGTCGGTGACGACGATCTCGCTGGCACCGGCGGCGCGGGCCGCGACCACGGTCAGCACGCCGATCGGCCCGGAACCGGTGACGAGGACGCGCTTGCCCAGCAGCGCGCCGGCGCGCTTGACCGCATGCAGGCAGACGGCGAGCGGCTCGGCGAAGGCCGCCTGCGCGGCGCCGACATGGGCCGGCAGCTTCACCGCCTGGCGCTCCTCGATCACCAGGATTTCGCGGAAGCCACCCTGGACATGGGGGAAGCGCATGGCGCTGCCGTAGAACAGCATGTCCAGGCAGTGCTGTTGCTGGCCGGACTGGCAATAGCGGCAGTGCCCGCAGGCCCGGCTCGGATTGACCGCGACGAGATCGCCCGGCTTCACGCGCGAGACCTCGCTGCCGACCGCCTCGACGACGCCGGCGATCTCGTGGCCGAGGATCAGCGGCTCGCGCACGCGGATCGTGCCGAAGCCGCCATGGAGGTAATAATGCAGGTCGGAGCCGCAGATGCCGCCAGCCTTGATCGCGACCTTGACGTCGAGCGGGCCGAGCTCCGGCACCGCGGCGTCCTCGACGCGCAGGTCCTTCTCAGCGTGGATGACGACGGCGCGCATGGTAGTCTCCCGTGAGCGGCAGCCATGCTACCGCGGCATTGTCTAATCGTTTTAAACCGCTTACCGAAGCCGGGACGCGCTGCCAAGCCGCAAGATCAGCCGCTGACCGGGAGGATAGGATGTCGCTCAATCTGTTCAAGCTCGACGGGCGCATCGCCCTGGTCACTGGCTCCGGCCAGGGCATCGGCCTTGCCATCGCCGAAGGTCTTGCCGCTGCGGGTGCCCATGTCGTGCTGAACGGGCGCGATGCCGGCAAGCTGGAGAAGGCGCGCAGCGCCATTGCTGGCGCCGGCCACAAGGCCTCGGTCGCCGCCTTCGATGTCACCGACCAGAAAGCGGTCGAGGCGGGCGTCGCCAAGGTCGAGGCCGAGATCGGGCCGATCGACATCCTGATCAACAATGCCGGTACGCAGAAGCGCGGCGCCTTTGTCGATTTCCCGGCCGAGGACTGGCACTTCCTCATGGCGACGAACCTGCACTCGGTGTTCTACGTCACCCAGGCGGTCGCCAAGCGCATGGCCCCGCGCGGTCGTGGCAAGATCGTCAATATCGGCTCGGTGATGAGCAAGCTCGGCCGGCCGAGCATCGTGCCCTACACGGCCTCGAAGGGCGCGGTCAGCTTGATGACGCAAGGGCTCGCGGCCGAGCTCGGCAAGCACAACATTCAGGTCAATGCGATCGGTCCCGGCTATTTCGTCACCGAATTGAACCAGGCCCTGCTCGCCGACGAGACCTTCTCGAACTGGGTCAAGAGCCGCGCCCCGGTCGGCCGCTGGGGTGAGACCAAGGAATTGGCGGGCGCGGCGATCTTCCTGTCCTCGGAAGCCTCCGACTATGTCAGCGGCCATCTCTTGATGGTTGATGGCGGCTTGACCGCGGTGGTGTGATTGCACAGGCGTCATGCTCGGGCTTGAGCCGAGCATCTCAGGCCGGAAGAGGCTCCGGCCTCGCGCCTTCCGGTCAGGAGATTCTCGGGTCTGCGCTTCGCTTCGCCCGAGAATGACGGGTGCGGTCAGCCCTTCAAAAACGCGTTCTGCGGAAACAGGATCTTCCGCGCCTCCTCGTCGACCTCGGTCTTCCAGGTGAATGTGTCCTTGAGTGCGACGGCGCGCTGCGCCGCCGGCCGGGCCGAGATCTCATCGAGATGGCGCCGGACGTTCGTGAGCCTGGCGAAGGCTTCGTCGCCGAGCGCGAACTGCGCCCGTGTCGCCCAGCCCCAGACCGCCATGTCGATCAGCGTGTAGTCGTCGCCGAGCATGTAGCGGTGCTTGCCGAGCTGATCGTCGAGCAGGCCCCATTGTCGCTCGGCCTCGCGGGCGTAGCGGTTGATCGCATAGGGCACCTTCTCCGGTGCGAAGCGCGAGAAATGCACGGACTGGCCGGTATAGGGGCCGATGCCGGTGGCGACGAACATCAGCCAGGACAGCATCTGGCCGCGCATCTCGGGCGTGTCCGGTGGCAGGAACTGGCCGGTCTTCTCGGCGAGGTAGAGCAGGATGGCGTTGCTGTCGAAGATCCTGACATCGCCATCGGTCAGGGCCGGGGTCTTGCCGTTTGGGTTGATGGCGAGGAAGTCCGGCTTGAACTGGTCGCCCTTGCGGGTGTCGACCGGCACCATCTCATAGGGCAGGCCCGCCTCCTCCAGGAAGAGCGCGATCTTCGCCGGGTTGGGCGAGGGGTGGTAGTAGAAGCGGATCATCGTTGGTCTCCTGGAGGCAAAGGCTCAGCGGCGCGCGGCGACGTAAGGGACGAGCTCAGTCAGGGCCGAGATGGTTAGATCGGCGCCTGCGCCGAGCTGCTCCTCCTGCATGCGCAGCGCCTTGAACAGGCTCTTGGGGCCGATTACCGCCGCGCCCGAGAGTTCGTCGCGCAGGGCCTGCGAGGTTACACGCTCGATGTGCGCCACCGTCATGCCGTAGGCCTTGGCGCCGGCGATGTCGAAGCCGTTGGAGGAGACGAACAGGATCTCGTCGCGCGTCAGGCCGAGCCGATCCTCGACGAGGCGATAGCCGCGCGGATCGGGCTTGTAGGTCCTGATCTCGTCGACGCTGATCACGGTCTCCAGCAACGCGTCGATGCCGGCTTGCCTGGTGAGATTGGTCAGCATGGCCGGGCTGCCATTGGAGAAGATCGCGAGGCGCGTCGGGGCAAGGCCCTGCAGCGCCGCCAATGCTTCCGGATAGAGCGCGAGCGCATCATAGGCGGCGGCGATGCGGGCGAGGAGATCGGGCGTGGCTTCCAGACCAAGGGTCTTCAGCGTGAAATCGAGCGAGGCCTGCGTTACGCTCCAGAAATCCTCGTAGCGGCCCATCAGGGCGCGCAGCCAGGTATATTCGAGCTGTTTCAATCGCCAGATCTGGGTGATCGTCTCGCCATGGCCGGGGAAGGCGGCATCGGTGACGCCGGCGACCGACTGCACGTCGAACAGGGTTCCATAGGCATCGAAGACGACGGCCTTGATCGGCATGGCTGCGTTCTCCCGGGAGCGCCCGAGCGGGCTGCGGCGCTATTCTTAGCGCTCGCCTTGGCCGCGCGGAGCGTGATATCCGCACAAGCACTTGTTCGCAGACGCACAGGATACGCGCATGTCCAGCCGCCCCGTCATGCTGATGATCCTCGATGGCTGGGGCTGGCGCGACGACAAGGACAACAACGCCGTCCTGCTGGCGAAGACGCCGAATTTCGACCGCTTCTGGGCTTCCTGCCCGCATGCCTTCCTGCGCACCTCCGGGCTCGATGTCGGCCTGCCCGAGGGCCAGATGGGCAATTCCGAGGTCGGCCATCTCAATTTGGGCGCCGGCCGCGTCGTGATGCAGGACCTGCCGCGCATCAACCAGGCGGCTGCCGACGGCACGCTGAAGCAGGCCCTCGATGAAAGCGGGCTGATCGACCGGCTCAAGGCCAGCGGCGGCACTTGCCACATCCTCGGCCTGGTCTCGCCTGGCGGCGTCCATGCCCATCAGGATCATGCGGTGGCGCTGGCGAAGCTCGTCGTGGCCGCCGGCGTGCCGGCCGTCATCCATGTCTTCACCGATGGCCGCGATACCCCGCCGCGCTCGGCGGCCGAGTATGTCGCGGCGCTCGAAGTGGCGCTGCCGCATGAGGTGAAGGTCGCGACGGTGAGTGGCCGCTACTATGCGATGGATCGCGACAATCGCTGGGAGCGCGTCGAGCTCGCCTGGAAGGCGCTGGCGCTCGGCGAGGGTGAGCGGATGCCGACCGCCGCTTCCGCGATCGAGGCGGCGTACGCCGCCAATGTCAGCGACGAGTTCATCAAGCCGGCGGTGATCGGCAACTATCATGGCATGGCCGATGGCGACGGCCTGCTTAGCTTCAACTTTCGCGCCGATCGTATCCGCGAGATCCTGGCGCCGCTGCTCTTCGCCGCGTTCAGCGGTTTTTCGCGTCCGCGCATGCCAAAACTCGTCGGCGCGGTCGGGATGACCTCCTACAGCTCCGAGCTCGACCCGATCATGCCGGCGCTGTTCGCCCCGCAGAGCCTCGCCAACGGCCTCGGCGAGACCGTCTCGAAGGCGGGCCTCAGGCAGATCCGCTTCGCCGAGACCGAGAAGTACCCGCACGTCACCTATTTCTTCAATGGCGGGCGTGAGGAGCCGTTCGAAGGCGAGGAGCGCAGCATGACGCCCTCGCCGAAGGTCGCGACCTATGATCTCCAGCCGGAGATGTCGGCGCCTGAGCTCACCGGCAAGGTCGTCGCTGCGATCGAGAGCGGGCAATACGACCTCTTCGTGCTCAACTTCGCCAATCCCGACATGGTCGGCCATACCGGCGTGCTGTCAGCGGCGATCAAGGCGGTCGAGACGATCGATGCGAGCCTCGGCAAGATCGCCGACGCGATCATCGCCAAGGGCGGGGCACTGCTGGTCACCGCCGATCATGGCAATGCCGAATTGATGGTCGATCCCGTCACCGGCAATCCGCATACCGCGCACACCACCTTCCCGGTGCCGGTGATGCTGATCGGCGGGCAAGCCAAGGACTTGGCCGAGGGGCGCCTCGCCGATGTCTCACCGACCCTGCTCGCGCTGCTCGGGCTGGCGCAGCCGACCGAGATGACCGGCCAGTCGCTGCTGCGCTGAGCGGAACGATCAGGTCTGCGCCATGCCGGGGAGTGTCGCGATCTCGGCCGCCAGGAAATCGATCAGCAGGCGCACGCGGGCGACGGATGCCCGCTCCGGCACGATCAGCATGCTGAGCGGCACGCTCGGCAAAGTGTAGTCGATCAGGATCGGCTCCAGCTGGCCGGACGCCAGCAGATCGTCGACGAGCCAGCGATGGGTGGGCGCGATGCCGCGGCCGGCGAGCAGTGCCTCGCGCACGGCGAGCCCGTGATCGACCCGCAGTCGCCCGTCGAAGGGAACGGCATAGTGCTCGCCGCCAGCGCCCTTGAGGGCGAGCATCGCGCTGCCTGCGACGTTCGTCATGCGGATACCCTGATGCCTGGCGAGATCATCCGGCGAGGTCGGTGTTCCGTGTCGGGCCAGATAGTCCGGTGCGGCGACGAACAGGCGGTGCGAGCGGCCGAGCGACCTCAGCTTCATGTTGCTGTCAGTGAGCGGAGCGAGGCGAATGGCGATGTCGACGCCGTCGCGGACGAGGTCGATGCGCTCGTCGCTGAGGCTGATGTCGACGTCGATCCCGGGGTGCCGGTCCTGGAAGGCGAAGATCAAGCGGGTGACGTGCAGGACGCCGAACGAGGCGGTGCAGGAGAGGCGGACCGTGCCGGCAGGGGCGTCGCGCGTGTTGCGGGCCTCGTCGCTGGCCTGTTCGACCAGGCGCAGGATGGCGAGGCAGTTCTGGTAATAGCGGCTGCCTTCCTCGGTCAGGGTCACGCGACGGGTGGTGCGGCTGAGCAGGGCGATGCCGAGCGCCTCTTCCAATTCGTTGAGATGCCGCGTCACGCTCGATTGGCCGAGGCCGAGCTCGCGCGCCACCGCCGACAGGCTGCCGCGCTCGGCGACGCGGACGAAGCTGCGCATCCGCTCCAGGGTGATGTCTGATCTATCCATAAATCGGCACAATCATATTCATTGCGCCGTTGTAGTGTAGAGCTCGCGCGGCGCCTAGCTGGAGAGCCTCATCCTCTCGGAAAGGCTCCGCCATGAAGGTCCTGCTCGTTTTCGCCCATCCCGAACGTCGTTCGCTTAACGGTGCTCTGCGCGATGTCGCCGTCGCTGAACTGGAGGCCCAGGGGCATGAGGTCCGCGTCAGCGACCTCTATGCCGAGGGCTGGAAGTCCGAAGTCGACCGCGCCGATTTCCCGAGCTGGCCGGAAGGCGAGCGCTTCGCTGCCGGCGGCGCCTCGAAGCAGGCGTTCAACGAGGGGACACTGACCGACGACGTCAAGGCCGAGATCGAGAAGCTGCTCTGGGCCGACACGCTGATCCTGCAGTTTCCGCTGTGGTGGTACACGATGCCGGCGATCCTCAAGGGCTGGGTCGACCGGGTCTTTGCCTATGGTTTCGCCTACGGGGTCGGCGAACACAGCGACAAGCGCTGGGGCAACCGCTTCGGCGAGGGCACGCTGGCTGGAAAGCGCGCCATGCTGATCGTCACGGCCGGCGGCTGGGAGGAGCACTATTCCTCCCGCGGTATCAACGGACCGATCGACGATCTGCTCTTTCCGATCAATCACGGCATCCTCTATTACCCCGGCTACGAGGTGCTGCCGCCTCACGTCGTCTACCGGGTCGACCGATTCAAGGAGGCGGATTTCGAGCGGGCCGCCGAGCAGCTGCGCGAGCGGATGCGGACGCTGGCGACCACCACGCCGATTCCCTACCGCCGCCAGAATTTCGGCGACTATCTGATCCCGGCGATGACACTTCGCCCGGAATTGGGAGAGCCGGGGGGCAGCGGCTTCTCGCTCCACGCTGATGCCAGCGCGGTGGCATAACCGGCATATCGGAACTCTGCTGGCGCGAGGCGGTTCACCTGAAAGGGAGGACTGCCTCATGCCGAACAAGCACAACAACCGTCTGACCGATACGCCTGCCGCTTTTGCTACCGCGCCACGCCCTGGCCAGTCCGGCGCGCATGAACAGCGGCGCGCAGGGCCAAATCCGCGCTCCGCTCACCCGACCGGACCGCACGCTCCCTATGAGTCCGATGACCCAGAAGGCCTCGCCGCCAGCAAGCACGAGCGAAAAGGCACACCCGGTGAGCGCTGAGAGATCGGGACGTCTTGGCCAGTCGGCCAGCGCCGCGTCCGCTGCTGCGAAGACGGCCCGCTATGCGCAGGTACATCCGGTAACAGCAAGCAGATCTAGGTGATTTCAGCAGGCTCGAAACTGGCTGAAATGCTCGGATCAAGTCAATCCAAACTATCGTTTGGTTTAATATTCGCGCGATGACTATGGAGTTTCAGCTTGAGCGGCAAGGTTGTCGCCTTGATCCATTGCACAAGGGAAAGTAGTGACGTCGATCATGCGCTTCCGGATGGGCGCATGGTCGATTCGGAGGGGGCGGATCGTCACGGATGCCGGGGACGGGCGGATCCAGGATGAGAGTGCGGAACGGAAGACGGCCAGGCGGGGCCGGTGCGGTGGAGACAGCAAGGCCAAAGCCGATGCGGACCGAGATTCTCGATGCCGCGGCAGAAATCATCGTGCGCGAGGGCTACGATGCCTGCACGATGCGCGCTGTGGCGGCGCTGGTCGATATGAAGGCAGGGAGCCTGTATTATCACTTCAAGTCGAAGGATGAGATCGTCGAAGAGATCCTGAATCAGGGTATCGAGACACTTTATGCGCGTGTCGCAGGGACGATCCGCGATCTCCCGAAGGAAGCGCCCTTCGCGCAGCGGCTTTCGGCGGCGGTGGAGATGCATGTCGCCAGCCTGGTCGGCAAGGACCAGAAGTACATGCATGTCTACGAGCACTTGCCGCCAGCCATCAAACGGCGCAGCCGCAAGATGCGCGAGAAATACGCCCAGCTCTGGCACGACCTGTTCGCCGGTGGCGTCGCCAGCGGGGAGGCCGCGGGCGGCCACGATCTACGGCTGCTGGTGCCGTATTTCCTCGGCGGGCTGAACCGCGTACCGGAATGGAGCCGCGCCAGCGGGGCCAGCAGCGAGCAGATCGCCGGGCTCGCGGTCGCGACCCTCCTCGACGGAATCGGTGCCAGGCGGTAGCAGATGAGGGTGCGGTCGCATCGATGCGGCCGCTCCACGCCACCAGCCTCGCTTGAGCCCATGTCCGAGACCTTCGCCATCAGCCTGAACGGCACCACCGACCTGCCAGCCGGCAAGATCGCCGCGGTCGTGACCTCGCTCGAAATGGTCTCGGCCCCGACACGGCGGCACGATCCGCCAGGCGTCGAGGGCTTCTCGCTGGAAGAGATCGGGCGCGAGGACGTTGCGCGCTATCTTGCCGTCTATCGCCTGCTCGGCGAGCGCTGGATGTGGTTCAGCCGGCTGGTCAAGCCGGTCGAGGAGCTGCAGGCGATCCTCGCTGACCCCGCGGTCGAGTTCTTCGCGGTTCGTTTCGAAGGGCGCGATGTCGGCCTGCTCGAACTCGATTTCAGGGAGCCGGGTGAGGGCGAGCTCACCTTTTTCGGCCTGGACGAGAGCGTGGTCGGCAAGGGGGCGGGGCGCTGGCTGATGAACCGCGCGCTCGAGCGCGCCTGGGCGCGGCCGATCGGGCGCTTCTGGGTGCATACCTGCACCCTCGACCACCAGGGTGCGGTCGAGTTCTACCAGCGTTCGGGCTTTTCGGCATTCAAGCGCGGGATCGAAGTGGTCGACGATCCGCGCCTCGGCGGGGCGATGCCGCGCAGCGCCGTCCCGCATTGTCCGGTGATCGAATAGGCGACTGTCGTCAGGCGCGCGTGCGCAGGCCGATCGAGTCCATCATCGCCTGGTCGCGGGCCGCCTCGGCGGCACGCTCGGAGGCGCGCTCGCGATCGTCGAGGATCTCGACCTTCTTCATGTCCTCGAAGGCCTCCTGCAGCTCACCCTTGGCCTCGTCGAGCTGGCCCTGCAGGTTGTCGGCGGACTGGCGCAGATTGTCGCGACGGCCGAGCGCCGCCTTGGCATAGGTCGGGTAGGCGAAGTGGGCCGGATCGGAAATGCCGGCGCGCGTCTCTTCGTTCTGGATCTCGCGATCGAGGTCTCCAGCCATCCGGTTGAATTCCGCGATCATCATCTCAATCTGGCTTACCCGGCGGCGCTTCTCGTCCACCTGGAAGCGTTTGAGACGCAAAAGGGTCTCTCGCGACTTCATGTCGTGCCCAACTCCTGATTACGCCCGGAGCCCGTTCCGCTCTGCTTGCATTGCAAGCCGACCGGTAGAACGGTCTCCAACTTTAGTTCAGAGACGGATTCACCGATCGGGTTGGACCAACCCGATCGGACCCGGCTCTGGCGATGAGCCGACCCCTCGGCTCGTCGCCGGAACACCTCCGCGAGACGAAAAGCACAATGGCGCAAGGAGGTTGATCGTTCCTTACCAGGATCGCTCGCTTTCGATGCATGTAGAGGGTGCGTGGCGGGCTCTGCCGGCAGAGAGCGGCTCCCGCTAATGTAAGGCGAATCAAAACAAGGGGCGCGCGTGCCGGCGTGCCGGACACGTCCTTGCCCGCCTCGCACCGCCTCCCCGAATATAGTTTGCTGCTGGCCGGACTCGCCCTGACGCGGATCATCGGCTGGGGCTCGATCTATTATTCGCCCTCGGTTCTGGCCGGCTATTTCGAACGCGATATCGAGCTCAGTCCGACAGTCGTCTTCGGCGGCATCACCATCCTGCTGGTGATCGGGGCGGTGATCTCGCCCATGCTCGGGCGCCATCTCGACCGGCGCGGCACGCGCCATGCAATGGCGCTGGGCGCGGTGATCTCGGCGCTGGGGCTCGCGCTGCTGGCATTGGCACAGGGGCCGATCAGCTATCTTGCGACCTGGTTCGTGATCGGCATCGGTCATGCGATGCAGCTCGCCAACACCGGCAATGTCACGGTGGCGCAATTGATGGGCGAGCGCACCCGCCGCGTCATCGGGCTGATGATGCTGGTGACCGGTCTTGCCTCCAGCGTGTTCTGGCCTCTGACCGCCTGGCTCAGCGCCGATTATGGCTGGCGCGCCTGCCTTTTCGTCTTCGCCGCGATCCAGCTCGTGATCGTGCTGCCGATCCATCTCGCGATCCCGGCCTATCGCGCCAAGCCATTGGCCGACCCCGGTCCGGCCGCTATGCCGGCCGAGGAGCAGGGCAGGGTGCCGCCCGGCGAGCGGCGGGCAATGTTCTGGCTGCTGGCGCTGAGCTTCTCGGCGAGCGGGCTTGTTTCCTGGGGATTGCCGCTGCACATCATCGGCCTGATGCAGGGCGCCGGGATCGGCGGGGCGACTGCGGTGACGATCGCCTCGCTGAGCGGACCCGCGACCCTGGTGGCGCGCGCAGTCGATGCGGTGGCGGGCGAGCGTCTCCCGGTCGAGCGGGTGGCGCTGGCTGGACTCACACTCGGACCGGCCGCCTGCCTGTTGATGGCGGTCGCACCGGGCTCCAGCGCCTTCGCGATCGCCTTCGTCATGCTGTTCAGCGCCGCGATGGGCGTGATCGCCGTCGCGCGGGCGACGCTGCCATTGGCGCTGTTCGGCCGCAACGGCTTCGGCGCGATGCTCGGCCGCCTGACCGTGCCGCAGAATCTGACCTTCGCTGCGGCGCCCCTCTTGTTCGCATTGATGGTGGAGCGTCTGGGGGCGTCCGGCACGCTCATGGTATCGGCAGCGATCCAGAGCTTCGCACTTCTTGCCATGATCGCGCTGGTGCGGCGGCTGCGAACCTGACTCGTCTCGGAAACGACAAGGTCGGCAGCGTCACTGACGTGATCGTGCGTGGGCGCATGGCGCGTGCCGACCTATCACGCGCCCTTCCGATGAGAGTGATCGCAAGACGAGATGCCACCTAGTTCATTGACCCGCCGCCTTGCCCTGCAGGCCTCATTGGGACTGCTCGCGGGGCCAGGCTCTGCCGAAGCGCGCCTGCCGCAGTTCCGGACGGCGCGCTATCAGTTCGTCGAGCTCGACCCGGTCGAGCCGATGGCACCGCTTTCCCTGCAAGGGCTCGACGGCCGGCCCGCCATCGCCCGGCCAGTGCCTGGCAAGGTCAGCCTCATCTATCTCTGGGCGACCTGGTGTCCAGTCTGCCGAATCACTCTGCCACGCTTCGAGCGGCAGCTCGCGGGCTTCAGGGCGAACGAGGTCGAGCTCGTGACCATCAGCACGGATGAGCGCGATCTGACGCACGTCAGAGAATATCTCGGGCGCCTCGGCATCAGGCGGCTGCCGGTCTTCTACGACCGTGCCGGCAAGGCCATTGCCGAATCGGGAGCGCGGCAGCCGATCTCGACCGCGGAGGGACTTCCGGTGATCTATGTCACCGACCGGCGCGGTGGTGTGCGTGGCTACATGCTCGGCGAGGCGGATTGGGCTTCGCCGCAGGCGACGGCACTGCTGGACCATGTCGGCCGGCTGTGACGCGAATCACATCCCCATGATCCGGGCGAGCCGGGAATAACCGTCGGCGAGGCCGGTCGCCTCGTCCTTGGCCTGCTTCAGGAAGGCTTCGAGCTCGGGATTGAGCCGGATCGCCTCGTCGACTTCGGCGGAGGCGCCCTGGCGATAGGCGCCGAGCCGAATCAGTTCTTCCATGTCGGCATAGGTCGCGAGCGTGGCGCGGGCTTTCTGCACGACGGGATAATAGAGCGGGTCGCAGGAGCGTGGCATGGTCCGCGATACCGATTTAAGGATGTTGACCGCCGGATAGCGGCCGCGCTCGGCGATGGAACGCTCCATGACGATATGGCCGTCGAGGATGCCGCGCACTGCGTCGGCGACGGGCTCGTCATGGTCGCCGCCGTCGACCAGCACGGTGAACAGGCCGGTGATCGCACCGTCGCCGGTACCGGGGCCGGCTCGTTCGAGCAGGCGCGGCAGCTCGGCGAATACGGTCGGGGTATATCCTTTGGTCGTAGGCGGCTCACCGGCGGCGAGGCCGATCTCGCGCATCGCCATGGCGAAGCGGGTGACCGAATCCATCAGGCACATCACCTGCAGGCCCTGGTCGCGGAAGAACTCGGCGAGGGTCAGCGTCGTCAGCGCCGCCTGCTTGCGCATCAGCGCCGGCTCGTCCGAGGTCGCGACGACGACGATCGAGCGGGCGAGGCCGTCCGGTCCGAGATCGTCCTGCAGGAACTCCTGGACCTCGCGGCCGCGCTCGCCGACCAGGCCGATGATATTGACGTCGGCCCGCGCATAGCGCGCCAGCATCGACAAAAGCACGGATTTGCCGACGCCGGAGCCGGCGAAGATGCCCATGCGCTGGCCGAGGCAGCAGGTCAGGAAAGTGTTGAGCGCGCGCACGCCGAGATCGAGCGGCGGGCCGACGCGCCGTCTCGCATGGGCCGGCGGTGGGTCGTTGCGGAAGGGGATGGTGCGTTCGCCCTGCGGCAGCGGCGGGCCGCCATCGACCGGCCGGCCGAGCGCATCGACGACGCGGCCGAGCCAGGCCATGGTCGGGCGCAGGCCCGCCACGGCGCGGTCGACATAGGCCGGGCAGCCGCGGCGCACGCCATCGAGCCCGCCATAGGGCATGACCAGCGCCTTTTCGCCGGAGAAGCCGATGACCTCGCAGGGGACGCGGACACCGGGAGCGATTTCGATGCCGACGCGTCCGCCGAGGCTCATCGCCGCGATCGGCCCGGAGACTTCGACCAGCAGGCCGCGTACGGCCGTGACGCGACCATAGACGGAGGTCGCCTCGAGCTCGCCGATCATCGTGGCGAGTGTGGATAACCGGTCCTGGCCAGGCGAAGCGCTGCTCATGATCCCTGCCGTTTACCTTCCATTAAGCGGAGTGATTAACACTGCGTTTCGAAGCTGCGCCGGAGAGCTGGGCGATATTACGCCTGTTTCCTCGACGCGAGCTTACGCGAAAGGTGCTTTCGCGGCCGAAGCTCACACGATCCGTGTCAAATTCGACTCACCTCGACAAGGATCGTCAACCTTTTGCCAAGAAGCGCTTGCGCCCGGGAATCAGGGTTTGTTAACCATTTCCCCGTAGCGTGTCGCGTGGCGTTTCATCGGGCAAGCGTTCGTCCCCAGGACTACGAGGGTCTTGGGTGGTTCAACGGGATCGCTGGCCTCGGGGCGAAATTGGGGACGTGACATGCGGGTTCTGCTGATCGAAGACGATAGCGCGACCGCTCAAAGCATCGAGCTGATGCTCAAGTCCGAGAGCTTCAACGTCTACACGACCGATCTGGGCGAAGAGGGCGTCGATCTCGGCAAGCTCTACGACTACGACATCATCCTGCTCGACCTGAACCTGCCGGACATGTCGGGCTACGAGGTGCTGCGCTCCCTGCGCGTCGCCAAGGTCAAGACGCCGATCCTGATTCTCTCCGGCCTCGCCGGCATCGAGGACAAGGTGAAGGGCCTCGGCTTCGGCGCCGACGACTACCTGACCAAGCCGTTCCACAAGGACGAGCTCGTCGCCCGCATCCACGCCATCGTGCGCCGCTCGAAGGGCCATGCCCAGTCGGTGATCACGACCGGCGACCTCGTCGTCAACCTCGACACCAAGACCGTCGAGGTCGATGCCCAGCGCGTGCATCTGACCGGCAAGGAATACCAGATGCTGGAGCTGCTCTCGCTGCGCAAGGGCACGACGCTGACCAAGGAAATGTTCCTGAACCACCTTTATGGCGGCATGGACGAGCCCGAGCTGAAGATCATCGACGTCTTCATCTGCAAGCTGCGCAAGAAGCTCGCCAACGCCTCCGACGGCAAGAACTACATCGAGACGGTCTGGGGCCGCGGCTACGTGCTGCGCGAACCCAGCGAGGCCGAAGAGCGCATTCCAGCCTGACCCACGTCATAGCGGCGTCATCATCGACGCCTACCAGTTAGATCGCCTGATCGTCGGATGTACACGACAGGTGAACGGGGACCCCGCCGAGAGGCGGGGTTTTTGTTTGCGCGGCTTGGCAAGGGCAGCGGGAAGGCCGCCTTGTGCTTCTGTCAGGTTCTGGCTGTCTTGAGCGGGGGGAGGGGGCTGTTGTTGCGCTCCAGCGCTCCGAAGGGGCCCGCTCGCCGCACCTGGGTGGTCGATGATGCGTCCCGATAGATGCCGCGGTGCTTTGGATCCGGTACCAGCGTGGTCGTGATGCCGATGACCGTCTCGGCCGCGCCAAGGATGAAAGCGCCATTCCTGGCCAGCCGCTCGGCGAGCGCCGCCATCACCCGCGCCTTGGTCGGAACATCGAAATAGATCAGCACGTTGCGGCAGAAGATGATGTCGAACTGGCCGAATTGATGGTTCGATTCGAGCAGGTTGTGCTGCTGGAGCGTGACCATGTCGCGGATCCGCTCCGAAAGGCGCCATTTGTCGCCTTCCTGCCGAAAATGCTTGAGCAGGAGCTGGATCGGCAGGCCGCGCTGCACCTCGAATTGGCTGTAGAGCCCCTGGCGCGCCCGATCGAGGACGTCGGCGGAGATGTCGGTTCCGAGAATCTCGATCGTCCAGCCGGCGAAGCGGTCGACGGCCTCGTCGAGCAGCATGGCGAGCGAATAGGCTTCCTGGCCGGTCGAAACCGCCGCGCACCAGATGCGCAGCGTCCGGCTCTCGGCATTCGCGACGAGCTTTTCCGGAAGGATGACGTTGCGAAACAGATCGAATGGCGTGCGGTCGCGGAAGAACAGGGTCTCGTTGGTCGTCATCGCCTCGATGACGGCGGCCTCCAGCTCCGAGGCGGGGCTGGTGCGCAGCAGCGTCACCAGCGCCGGGATGCCCGCGATGCCGCGCCGTCGGCAGAGCATGCCGAGCCGGCTTTCGACGAGATAGCGCTTCTCCGTGCTGAGGGAGAGGCCGGAGCGGCGTTGCAGGAGCACGCGCAGGAAGTCGAAGTCGAACTCCGTCATGCGGGCTGCCTCCCGCCGACGAGAGCGCGGATGGCAGGACCGATGCCGGTAAGCGGCAGGACCGCGCTGGCTTGCCCGGCGCGCATGACCGAGCCCGGCATGCCCCAGACGGTGCTGGAGGCCTCGTCCTGCGCGATCACGGCGGCGCCGGCGCGGCGCAAGGCGATGGCTCCGTCGGTTCCGTCGCTGCCCATGCCGGTCATGATCAGGCCGAGCGAGGCGGGACCGAGATGGCGCGCGGCTTCGCCAAACAACACATCGACCGCCGGACGGCAGAAATGCACCGGTGGGCCGTCGGTGACACTGGCAACGATGTGTCCGAGTTTGCGCTCGATGCCGAGATGACGCCCACCGGGAGCGACATAGATCACGCCGCGCGTCAGCCGCTCGCCATCATGGGGCTCGCGTGCGGGCACTCCGAGCTGAGCGGCGATCTGGTCGGCGAAGGAGGCGGTGAAGAGCGGCGGCATATGCTGGACGACCAGCGTGGTCAGGTTCGCGACGGCTTCGCCGAGATCGCCCAGTACCCTCGCGACAGCGCGCGGACCACCGGTCGAGGCGCCGATGACGAGATAGCGCGGCATCACGGACACCAGCGGGCGCAGGTCGACGATGCCGTTTTGCGGCGCGATGCTCTGGGTGCTCTCGGCGAGGGGGCCGCCACTGCGGCGGGATTGCGCGATGCTCCCGAGCTTGCCGAGCAACTCGCTGCGGAAATCGAGCGACAAGGTCAGACCGCTGCGACTGTCCGGCTTGGGCAGCACATCGACGGCACCCATGCTCATGCATTGCATGGCGAGCTTCGCATTGCGCTCGGTGAGCGTGGTTGTCAGCAATACCGCCGTCTTCGGGCTCTCCCGGACGATCCGCGGCAGCGCCTCGACACCGTCGAGCACAGGCATGTCGAGATCGAGCACCATGATATCGGGATGGTGGCGACCGGCATGCTCTATGGCGGCTTCGCCATCCCCGGCGACACCGACGACATGGAAGCGACCGCTCTCGCCGAGCCAGCGTGCGAACAATCCCCGCACCACGACGGAATCGTCGGCGATCACGACCGTGCTCGGACGTGCGCCGATCGGATCGGTGATGCTTGGCACGGAGATCATCGCGACTGCGCTGTCGGGAAGCGGGAGCGTTGCATGCCGCGCGACTTCAGAGCAGGCCGACTTGATGGAACTTCGAGGCCACGATCTCCTTGTCGAACGGCTTCATGATGTATTCGTCGGCGCCGGCATGCATCGCGCGCGCGATATGGGCGATGTCGTTCTCGGTGGTGCAGAACACGACCTTGGGCCGTTTGCCGCCCGGCATCTGCCGGAGGTTCCGCAGGAAATCATAGCCGTCCATGATCGGCATGTTCCAGTCGAGCAGGATCGCATCCGGCATTTCGCCCTTGCAGGCGTCGATGGCGCGCGCGCCATCCTCGGCCTCGGCGATACGGAACTGCAGCCCTTCGAGGATGCGGCGGGCGACCTTGCGGATAACCGCGGAGTCGTCGACGACGAGACAATATTTCATCACTAGGCTCCAGGCGGCGGGTCGGCGTCAGGCGGCGACCGGCAGTTCGATGTTGAGGACAGTGTCGACGTCGATGACGACCAGAAGACGATCGTCGAGGCGGTGGACGCCCTTGGCCAATGTCGCCCAGGCACGATCAAGATGGATCGGTACGGGCTCGAAGGTCGCCCGTTTCAAGCGCATCACCTCGCCGACCGCATCGACGATCAGGGCGAAGGCCTCGCCGCCTTGATCGATGCCGACTGCGGTGACTTCATCGGCGCTCCCGGTCTGGTTCCCGGGCGGGTTGGTTTGACCCATCCGCCGGCGCATGCAGATCGCTGTGACGACGCGTCCGCGCAGATTGATGAGCCCGATGATCTCGGGCGGCGCCAGCGGTACCGGAGTGATGCGGGTTGCGATGAACACGTCCTGGACGCGCTCGATCGGCAGACCGAGCAGCTGTCCGCCGATCGTGACCGTGACGTAGTCGAGCGAGTCCTCGAAGGAGGTCACGCCGGTTTCGATGTCGCCGGTCGCTTCGGTCATGCGGCTCGCCTCATTCCATGGCGGTTTTCCGCCAGCTCCGCGATCAGAGCGCGCCGATCAAATTTGGCCACCACCTCGTCGAAATCCGCATGTGCCGCTGCGACATGCAGCTCGGGTGTCGGCAGGCTGGCCAGGCCGATGATGCGCAGCTTGGCATGCCGATCCTCGGCACGCAGCCGTGCGGCGAGGGCGAAGGCGGCCTCGGCGTCGCGGTCGAGATCGATCACCACGGCATTCAGTTCGGCGCTGCCGGAGGCCAGGCCCGGCGCCATCGCGATGTCGGCCGCGTGAATGACCTGCAGGCCCGCGGCCTTCAGCACCGGGGCGAGCATCTCGCGCAGAAACTCGGATGGCTCGATCAGCAGGACGCGCGGGCCGTCCGCGCCGTCCCGGCGCAGGCGGAGCCAGTTGGGATTGGCCTTGGGCAGGTAATGGGCGAGGTCGAGGATCTCGGTGGCGCGGCCGCGGATGATGGCCGATCCGAGCACCCCTTGCTCAGGCAAAGCGAGCATCTCGACATCGAGAACCTCGTCGACGATGTCGACGATGGCGTCCACCGCCAGCGCCATGCTGAAATCCTGCTCGGAAAAGATGACCAGCGGCTGCAGTCCGCTTTGCCGGAGCTCGACGCCTTCGACCGGGAGGACCGGCATCAGCCGCCCGCGATAGTTGAGCAGCGTGCGTCCGCCTCCGCTCTCGAACTGCCCAGCCTCGACCTCTTCGAGCCGCGTGACCAGGGACAAGGGCACGGCCTTCACCCGGTCCTGGCCAGCGCGGAAGACCAGCATGGTGGTGCGCTCGACAGGGCGGACGGCATCGCCGGGAAGGGCGGGCGCCGCTTCGTCCTGCGGCGTCGCCACGCCGACGAGGCGAGCGACGCCGTTGGGGTCGACGATCAGCACCACCGCGCCATCGCCGAGGATCGTGTTTCCGGAGAACAGCGGGATATGCCGCAGCCGGGTCGACATCGGTTTGACGACGATTTCCTCCGTGTGGAACACCGACTCGACCAGGATGCCGAACTGGCGCTCGCCGACTTGCGTCACCACGATGAAGCCATCGTCGGTGCCGCTCTTGTCGGCCTTGCCCATCACCCCGGCGAGCGGGACGATCGGAAGAAGCCTTTCGCGCAGGCGCAGCACAGGTGCGTTGTTGATGCGCTCGATGCGGTGCTCGCCATTGGCCTTGACCCGCACGAGCTCGCGGACGACCACCTGCGGGATGGCATAACGCTGGCCCTCGGTCGCCACGATCAGGGCCGAGACGATCGCCAGCGTCAGCGGGATCTTGATCGTGATCGTGGTGCCCGTACCGGCGATGCTGGCGACGTCGATCATGCCGCCGATCGCGTCGACGTTGACCTTCACCACGTCCATGCCGACGCCGCGCCCGGAGATGGCGGTGACCATGTCGGCGGTCGAGAAGCCGGGATGGAAGATGAAGCGCAGGATCTGCGCCTCGCTCATTCGCTCCGCCTCGGCTTCTGTCACCAGCCCCCGCTGAACCGCCTTGCGGCGGATACGGGCTACGTCCATGCCGCGCCCGTCATCGGTGATCGCGATGGTGACCGAACCGCCCTCATGATAGGCGGAGACCCGGATCGTGCCGGCCTGCGGCTTGCCTAGCGCGGCGCGTTCCTGCGGTTCCTCGATCGCATGGTCGGCGCAGTTGCGCACCATATGGATGAGGGGGTCCTTGATCAGGTCGAGGATCTGCCGGTCGAGCTCGGTATCGGCACCCTCCATTTCGAGTTCGATCTTCTTGCCGAGATCGGTCGAGAGATCGCGGACGATACGCGGTAGCTTCGACCAGGCATTGCCGATCGGTTGCATGCGGGTCTTCATCACGCCGTCCTGCAATTCGGCGGTGATGAGGGAGAGCCGCTGCAGCGGTCCCTTCAGACCGGCATCTTCCTGCCGGCGGGCAATCTCGAGCAGCTGGTTGCGGGTCAGCACGAGCTCCGAGACCATGGTCATCAGGTGCTCGAGCGTGTCGACATTGACGCGTAGCGTCGCGGGGCCGGCGGCCTTGGCGTCGCGGGCCCCATCCTCGCCATTGAGCGGTCGTGGCTGGTCGAGCGGGCTCGGTGCGGCACGGAAGACGAGATCCATCTCGTCCTGGATCGATCCGGCCCCTGCTGCTTCCGCTGCCCTGGTTTCGGCCGTGCGGGCGAGATAGGCCGCGACCGGGTCGAGCGGTTGCTGCGGCTTTGTGGCCAGCTCCAGCTTCGCCCGCTCGGCGAGGCCGCGCAGTTCGTGGATCAGCTGGTCGTCATGGCCCGGCGGCTCCTGCCCCTTCTCGGCGAGCTCGGCCATGATCTCCTTGATCCGGTCGATCGTCTCGAGGATCGCGGTGACGGCGCTGGAGGAGACGCTGGCGCCGTCGCGGAACTGGCCGATGACGGATTCGGCCGCATGGGTCAGCGCCTCCAGCCGGGGCAGGCCGATGAAGCCGCAGGTGCCTTTGACCGTGTGGACGAGCCGAAAGATGTTGCGCAGGATATCGCCGTTGTTCGGCTCCTGCTCGAAACGGACGAGCTCCCGGTCGACCATGTCGAGGTGCTCGCCGGTCTCGCCGAGAAACTCTTGCAGCAACTCGTCCATGCAAGGACCGCTCACTCACGTCACCGATGCTGCCGCGGATATTGCGGTGCAAGGGTTTATGATCGGTTGAGAGCGAGCGGAAACCGCGCCGTATCGCGCCCTGCGAGCCTGTTCCGCCAGTCTTCAGGCCGGTTCTGCACCGATGCTGACCGTGTCGCCGTCGATCGCGAAGGCGATCTTCATTCCGGCCGCACGCGCAACCATGCCCGTGTAGAGCGGCTGGACGGCATGGGCATCGATGGCGCCGGTCTCGGAGCGGCCGGCGATCAGATCCTCGACATGGGCCGGAATGCGTGCATGCGAGCCGGTGGCGGTGATGGCGAAGCTGCCCTGCTCGCCAGCGAGCGTGCAGCGGCAGGTGATCTTGCCGCCGCGCGGGATCGCCTGGGTCGCCAGCACGAGCAGGTTGAGCACCAGCTTGACCTGGTTCTTCGGCAGCAGCGCACGCGGCGCCTCCCAGTCGAGCGAGAGCTTCTCGTCATTGAGGAAGCCGTTGGCGACGGCGCCGGCATCGCCGAGATCGATCATCGCGCCGGCCGAGCCGGCGGCGCCGAAGGCGAGCCTGGCGAACTGCAGCCGGGCCGAGGCGTTGCGCGCGCTCTTCTTGATCAGGTCGAGCGCGAACTCCTTCATCGAAGGGTCGTCTTCCTCGAGGACTTCGAGCGCGTTGACGATCGCCCCGACCGGGCTGATCACGTCATGGCAGACGCGGCTGCAGAGAAGTGCGGCCAGATCGAGCGGCTCGAGCGAGATGGCGGTCATGATCCGGTCCTGCGGTCAAGAGAATCAGGGCGGCGGGCGCCCCATATCGATGGTGCAGCATGCGCCAGGCTGGTTTGCAGCTGGTTAACCATAGCCTCGGCCCCGGGAGCACAGCGCACGTCCCGGCATGCCCGGGCAAGATGGCTGCCAGAAGGCGAGCCGGCTTTTCCTTTAACGTCACATGCACTAGCTAACAGGATGATGTCGCCGGAGGCGCCGCCCGGCATGGCTTGATCTCTGGCACTTGGCGCCGGCGAGACTGGTTCGACGATGACCATCGCTCAAGACGATCCGCGCCTGACCGACCGGGACGGGCTTGCCCGCGCGCTCGGCGAGGCGGCGCGGCGCGCGGCTGCGGTGCTGCTGGCGAAGCGGGCGGCACGCGACGTCAAGCTCAAGGCGGACGGCTCGCCGGTCTGCTCCGCCGATCTTGCTGCCGATTTCGCCGCCAAGCAGGCGCTGGCCGAACTGCTGCCGGGCTTTCCGGTGATCAGCGAGGAGAGCGTCGGCGACGTCGCGCCGGCTTCCGTCTTCATCCTGCTCGATCCGCTCGACGGCACGCGCGAGTTCCTCGCCTCGGGCGACAGCTATTGCGTCGCCATCGCCGCGATCCGGGACGGGCGTCCGCTTGCCGGGGCGATCGCCGCGCCCGCCATCGGCCGGCTCTGGTTCGGCGGCGAGCGCAGTTTCACCCAAGACCTCGATGCCGAGGCCAAGCCGCTTGGCGCGGTGCGGCAGGTCCATGTCCGGACCGAGCCGGCGGAGGGACCCCTGATGCTGGTGAGCCGCTTCCATGGCGACACGGTCAGCGCCGGCGTCGCGGCCGCGGTCGCGAAAGGCGATGGCGCGCCGGTGTCTTCAGCGGTGAAGTTCGGGCTGATCGCCTCGGGCGAGGCCGACCTGCATGTGCGCGGGGGGGCGACCATGGAATGGGACATCGCTGCCGGTGACGCGATCCTCGCGGCTGCCGGCGGCATCGTGCTGACCCTCGACGGCGAAAAGCCGCTCTACGGCAATGTCGATCGCGATTTCCGCAACCCGCCTTTCGTCGCGGCCGGTTGCGAGAGGTTGGCCCGGCTCGCGATCGAGAAGGCGGCGGCCTGTCGCTGCGCTTGACCCGCTCAGCGCGCGATCGAGGTCGCGACGGTCGGCCAGCGCTCCTGGGCCTTCACCCGCAGAGCGGCTTCGTCAAGGAAACGCCGGCGATTCTCGTCGCTGCGGAAGAAATAGAGCTGCGAGCCGATGATGGCGAAGCGATGCGGGTCGGCATCGACCGCGCGCCCATCTGCGACACCGCTGGCGTCGAAGCCGCCGAAGCGCGGTGTGTAGACCTGCGGCGCCTCGCGAAAGGCATCGCGATTGGCGGCGCTGGCGAAGCGCCAGACCGCACCGCCGTGAAGCAGTTCGTAGTCAGGCAGACCCGGAACGGCGGCATTGTCGAGGAAATAGGCGACGGGATCGAAGCCTGAGAGCGCCAAGCCGGTGCGGTTGTCGCGCTGCATGACTTCGCCGAGAGCGGGGAGTTCGGGTAGGCCCGTGGGGAGGGCCGACGCCCGGCTGGCCTGCGCGGCAAGAAGGAGAACGCAGCCTGTCACGATGCCGGCGATCACAATCCCGGCATGCCTTGCTGCGGCCTTCATCGCCCACCAATCCTTGGCTCTAGTCGCGTTACGGCACGTCCTGCGCCGCAGTTCACCGCTTGGATACACATACGGCGTATCCAGGAGGTTACCGTGGTCGCGAGGATTCGCACGACCCGCCGTCGACGCCATCCCGGCAGGAGGCCGAATGCCCATGCCCGGCGCTTGCCTGGAGACGATGAGATGAACCATACCCGCCGCACCCTGCTCGCCAGCGCCCTGCTGCTCGGCGCGGGCCTTGCCGCCGGTCCCGCTGCCGCCCAGCCGGCCGAGCGCTCCTTCACCCAGAACGAACTGGTCAGCTCCGGCCACCAGTTCTTCGGCAATGTTTCGCGCGGCTTTGCTCTGACGGTCGAGGAAGCCGTGCGCCGCTGGGGCGAGCCAAACGGCTATGTGCTCGGCCAGGAGGCGTCGGGCGCCTTCGTCGGCGGGCTGCGCTTTGGCGAGGGCACGCTGTTCACCCGAAATGCCGGCGACCGCAAGGTGTTCTGGCAGGGACCGTCGGTCGGCTTCGATTTCGGCGGCGACGGCGCCCGTACGATGATGCTGGTCTACAACCTGCCGAGCGTGAGCGCGCTCTATCAGCGTTTCGGCGGCGTCGACGGCTCGGTCTATTTCGTCGGCGGTTTCGGCTTTACCGCGCTGACCGCAGGCGGCGTCATGGTCGTGCCGATCCGCACGGGCGTTGGCTGGCGGCTTGGCGTCAACCTCGGCTATCTGAAGTTCACACCCGAGGCGACCTGGAACCCGTTCTGATCTGATAATTCGGCATTGCTGGCCTTATCTCTCAGACCATGGCAGCCTGACGCCGGGCTGATCGCAGAAACGGGAGTAGCCCTGCCTTGATCGAAGCCGTCATGCTCGTCGCGCTCGGCTTCCTGTCGGCTAGCCTGCTTGCCCTTGCGGCATTGCCGGCGCTGAGCCGCCGGGCCGACCGGTTGGCGCGGCGACGGGCCGAAGCCGCGTTCCCGCTGTCGCTTGCCGAGATCGCCGCCGACCGCGACCATTTGCGTGCCGAATTGGCGATCCGCGAGCGGACGCTCGAGCAGAAGGCCGAGAGCGGCTTTGCCGCCAGGGCTGGCGCGATGAACGAGATCGGCCGGCGTGACATGACGATCTCCCGTCTGGAAGCCGATCTGGCGGAGCGCAAGCGACGGGTCGAGGCGCTCGAGGCGGAGTTGACGGAGAGGACGCAGGAGCTGACGCAGACGCGCGAGGCCCTGGCCAGGGAAGACGCCGGTCACCAGACCACACAGGCGACATTGTCGAGCCGCGTCAGCGATCTCGCGGCGGTGGAGGCGCAACTCGCCGACATACGCCAGGCGCTCAGCGGCAGCTCGGCCGACCTTGCAGCCCGCAATCATGAACTCGCCGAGCTCAGGGCCTTGCACGACAGGATCGAAGCAACGCTCGCCGAACGTGACCAGGCGCTCTCGACCTTGAATAGCGAGCATGATCGCCAGCGCGTCGTCCTGGTCGAAGCGGGCACGCTGCGGCTCAAGCTGGAGGGCGAGCGCGATGATTTCTCGGCCCAGCTCGCCACAGCGGAGGCGGCGCTCGCCGAGGCGCGCACGAGCCTTTCCGCCATGAAACTCGACCGCGACAGCGAGAGGCTGCGGGCCGATGCTCTCACGACACGCGCCAACGAGGCCGAGGCTGCGCTGCGCTCGGCCGATGCGAACGCCGTCAAACTGGGCGCGGAAATCGCAAGACTGGAGGCGGCGATGACCCAGGCATCCGCCGATCACGCCGAGACGCTCGCGCGGATCAAGGTGCTGGAAGACAAGATCGAGGCGGCGGCCGTGGCCGAAGCCCGCCTGAAGGAGCATTTGGCCAGCGAGGCGTCGGCTCACCACGCTGCTCTGCGCGAGCGCGACGAGGTGGTCGAGGCGCTGCATGCCGAGATCGGCGCCGTCCAGGGCGCCCGCGACCAGGCGCGTGCCGATCGGGCCGGGCTCAAGCGCGAGCTTGCTGCGCAGCGCAAGCAGAACGGCGGCAAGGCCGCCGGCGAGGCGGCCCTGCGTCAGGAGATCGTCCGGCTGGCCGATGCGCTGCTGGTGGCGTCGGAGAGCCGCGAGGCGGCGGAATAGGCGCCTGTCCGCCAAAGCCTTTTCACCGCGACCTGCAATGTTCTAGTGAGGAAACCGGTCGCGCTTGCGGCCGCTCTTCTCGGTTTGGGATTCATGACGGATATCGTTTGTATCGGCGAGCCCCTCGGCGAGTTCAATGCGACGCGGGGCGAGGCCGGTGCCTATCGCTTCGGCCTTGGCGGCGACACCTCCAATTGCGCGATCGCGGCGGCGCGCCAGGGCGCAAAGGTCGCCTATGTCGGCGCGCTCGGCGATGACGAGCCGGGTCGGACCTTCCGAACCGTGTGGGCTGAGGAAGGCGTCGATGATGCCCATGTCTCGACCCACCCGTCGGCGCCGACCGGGCTCTATTTCGTCTCCCACGGCGCGCAGGGCCATGTCTTTTCCTATCTGCGCGCCGGTTCGGCGGCGAGCCTCTACGGCCCGGCGCAATTGCCGAAGGATCTGATCACCTCGGCCAAGGTGATCCAGGCCTCTGGCATCAGCCAGGCGATCTCGGCGAGCGCCTGCGATGCGGTGTTCGAGGCCTTCGCGACGGCGCGCGAAAACGGCGTGCTGACCGCCTACGACACCAACCTGCGGCTCAAGCTCTGGCCGCTGACACGGGCACGGGCGATCGTCCACGCCGCCTGCGAGATGGCCGATATCGTCCTGCCGGGTGACGGCGACGCCAAATTGCTGACCGGGCTGGAGCAGCCCGACGCGATCGTCGATTTCTATCTCAGGCTCGGCGCCAAGGTCGTGGCGCTGACGCTCGGCCATGAGGGTTCGCTGGTGGCGACGCCTTCGAAGCGCCAGCGCTTCGTGCCGATCAAGGTCGATGCGATCGACGCGACCGGCGCCGGCGACTGCTATGACGGCGCCTTCCTCGCCGAATACATCCGCACCGGCGATGCCTTCACTGCCGGCGCCTATGCCAATGTCGCGGCAGCTCTGTCGACGCAAGGGTACGGCGCGGTGGCGCCGTTGCCTCGTCGGGCCGATGTCGAGGCGCGGATCGGGCAAGAGGCGGCTGGCCGGGCATGAGCGTTCCTGTCCTGATGGAGGCGGGCGCGCTCCTCGCCCGCTACGATGTGCTGATCAGCGATGTCTGGGGCGTCGTCCACGATGGCGTGCTGGCGCTCGATCCGGCCTGCGAGGCGCTGATGCGCTATCGCGAGGGCGGCGGCACGGTGGTGCTGCTCTCGAACGCGCCGGGGCCCTCGGCGCAGATCGCCGGCGTGCTCGACGAAAAGCGCGTGCCGCGCGCCGCCTGGGACCGGCTGGTGACCTCGGGCGACGTCACCCGCGCGCTCATCGCCGAGACCCATCTGCGCAAGGTCTATCACATCGGCGAGCACGGGGACCGGGCGGTGTTCGACGGCTTCGACGTCGAGATCGTCGGCGAGGACGAGGCGGAGTTCGTCGTCGCGACCGAGCTCAACGACTACCGCCGCGAGCAGCCGGAGCAGTACCGGCCGCTGCTGTCGCGTTTCGCCAAGCGCGAACTGCCTTTCATCTGCGGCAATCCCGACCTCGTGGTCCATGTCGGCCATGATCTTCTGCCCTGCGCCGGAGCGCTGGCGACGATCTATGAAGAGCTCGGCGGCCACGTCGCCTGGGCCGGCAAGCCGCACCGCCCGGCCTATGATCTCGCGCTTGCGGCGGCTCGCGAAGCCCGCGGCGGACGCGATATCGATCCCGCCCGCGTGCTCGTCATCGGCGATGCGGTCCGCACCGACCTCGCCGGCGCGAAGATGATGGGCTTCGACAGCCTGTTCATCGCCGGCGGCATCCATCGCGACGAGACGATCCGCGACGGCGCGGTCATTCCCGACGGGCTCGCCCGCGTGCTGGCGGCGCACCGGCCCTTGCCGGTCGCGGCGATGGCGGCGCTCGGCTGATCACACCGGCGGCGGGTTCGCCTTGCGGATCCGCTCGCCGATGGCGTGATAAAGGCCGTCGAGCGGGCGAAAGACGAAGCGGACTGTCGAGCGCCCGGGCGGCACCTTGACGGCGCGGAAGATGACGTTGGCGCGCAGGAGCTCGGCCGGCTTGCCGTCGACCTCGACCTGCCACCAGGGCTGCCAGACATCGTTCAGCACGACGAAGCCGCCGCGCGGCGCCTCGACATCGAGCAGCACCTCGGTCGTGCCGTAATTGCGGATGCGTACGCTTCCGGCCTGCGCCGGGCCGGTCGGCAGTGGCGGCGGGGCCTTGTCTAAGAGGACGGTGCGGCGCGGGTCGAAGCCCGCCGGCCACTCGCCGGTCTTCAGGATGGTGCCGAAATCGGCAGCTTGCGCCTCGGTGACGAGGAGCACGCGCGGCAAGGCGCGCGGGTTCTCGTAGACATAGGCGTCTTTCGTCCGTGCGATCTGGACGAGGTCGCCCGGCTTCAGCCGCTTGTCGATCTCCTCGACCGGGACGCCGGTCGCGATGAAACGCAGGCCGAGCATGTCGGCGAGCAGCGAGCGGTAGGACGGCATCAGCGGCGAGAAGGTCCGCTGGTCGGGCAGGGCGACATGATCGCCTGCACCCGTCGCCTGGCTGTAGAGACCCAGCCGGAGCGGGTTATAGCCGAGCGTGTTGTCGAGGCTATGGACGAGGCTTGCATTGGGCCAGTGGAAATCGATGCCGGCGAGCTCGATGCGGTCGCGCCGGTCGGGGCCGGCGGTGCGGGCGGTCTCGCGCTTCAGCAAAGCGATGGTCTCGTTGCTGCTGTCGGCGCGCAGCACCTCGTACATTCCGGCCGGCAGCGCGGTCGACTCGCTCGGGCCGTTGTTGACGCCGAGATCGACGACCATGGCGATGGCCAGGATGATGGTCGCGGCCATGCTGGCACCCTGCAAAGCGAGCCCGCGTGCCGCGACGAGCGCACCCGCGATCAGGATCAGACAGAGCACGGCGGTGACCAGCGGCACGAAGGCGACATGCAGGCGCCCGACTGTCCAGGCCAGCCAGATCGCCGTGCCAAAAGCCGCCAGCAGCAACAGGATCTCGAGCGCGATCTGCCAGCGGCGCGGGCGTGGCGCCGTATCGGTCAGGACGAGATGGGTGAGATAGCCGCCGAGGATCGACAGCAACGCGCCGAGGATGAAGAGCGCATCGGCCGGGCGGCGGTAGAAATCGACGCCAGGCAAATGGAAGAGCAGGGCAAAGCCCGGCGTGTAGCGGCCGAGCGCGTAGACCAGCACGATCAGTGCCGCCACGCTGAGGGCGACGATCTCGCGCCGCAGCAGGGCGCCGCGGACGATGCCGACGCCGGTAACGATCAGGATCGGCAGGAGGCCGAGATAAAGCTCGCCCATATTGCGGGCGAGATAGAGGTCGAGCGGGCCGAAGCGCTTCTCCCAGGCCGGGCTGGGCGGGCCCCAGAAATTCTCCAGCGGGCCGGAGGCGCCGTAGAGATTGGCGATCAGCCCGGTCAGCAGCGAGCCGGGATGCAGCGAGCCCTTGCCGGCCCCGGCGAGATCGATGACTGGCCGGTTCGATTCCTCGGCGAGCACGGCGGTGAGCAGGATTGGCACCGTCGCGACCAGTGTCGCGCCGACAACGCCAAGCAGCAGCGGCATCAGGCTGGCGCGCAGTGCCGCCAGCGGCCTGTCGGCCATGGCGATGGCGGCCAGCACCAGCCCGGCGAGGACATAGACGCCGAGCAGCGCGACCTGGTCGCGCCCCAGCACCATGAAGCCGGCGGCGAGGCCGGCCGCGAAGCCATAGCGCCAGGAGCTGCGCTCGAGTGCGCGTGAGAGCAGCAGCAGCGTCACCGCGAAATAGGACAGGCTCAGTATCTGCCCGACATGCTGGATGCGCCAGGCGGCGGCGGCGCCGAAGGCGAAGGAAAGCGCGCAGACGACCGCGCCGGCCGGGTGCCAGCCGCGATCGCGGAAGAGCAGGACGAGGCAGAGCGCGCCGACAAGCAGCGAGCCGAGCAGGGCGCCGTCGCTCCATCGGAAATCCGGAGTCGGGTTGATGAGGGCAATCAGGAAGAAGGGCGGCGAGAAGATCAGCGATTGCGGATCGGCGACCTGCGGCGATCCCGCGAAGACGAAGGGCGTCCAGAACGGCGAGAGCCCCTTGTGCAGGGCGCTGGCGAGGAACTGCAGCTGCGGGTGGAAATGCGCCTTGGCGTCCCAGGGCACGGTAACTGCACCTGAGAGCCAGGGCCAGGACAAAGCGAGCCAGCCGGCGCAGACCAGCAGCATCACCCTGGCGGTTGGCCAAGGTGCGGCAGGCGGCTCGATGTTCTGGCGGTCCCGGTCGGGCATGGCGGCTTCCTGCCCCATGCCCGGCTTGGGATCAATCCTTCGGCGCGGCCCGCGCCATCAGCGCGTCCATGTCGATGAAATGGCCGGCACGGTCGCGCTTCGAGGCGAGATAGCGGACATTGTGGACGTTCGGGCGGCCGAGCACGCGCTGGGTCGCGGCGACTTCGAGGCCGGCGGCCTTGATCGCCCCGATCTTCAGCGGGTTGTTGGTCAGCGCCGTGACGCTGGAGACGCCGAGCTGCTTCAGCATGGCCGCGGCGAAGTCGAAATGGCGCTGGTCGAGGTCGAAGCCGAGCACCTCGTCGGCATCGTAGGTGTCCCAGCCCTGGCTCTGCAGCTTGTAGGCGCGCATCTTGTTGGAGATGCCGTTGCCGCGGCCTTCCTGGTCGAGATAGAGCAGGATGCCGCCCTCGTTCTCGGCCATCCACTGCACGGTCTCGCGCAGCTGGTCGCCGCAATCGCATTTCAGCGAGCCGAACAGGTCGCCGGTCAGGCAGGCCGAATGCAGCCGCACCGGTACCGCGGCCGAGAGATCGGGCTTGCCGACGATGATCGCAACCTGGTCGCGCAGGCCCTCGCCGCCGCGGAAAACGACGAATTCGGTGTCGGGCGCGCCCTCCAGCGGCACCGGGGCGCGGCCGACGATGGCGAGCCGGGCGACCTGCGCGGCGCGATAGCCGTTGAGCGCCTCGATGGTCACCTCGATCAGCGGCTCGCCGGCGACCTGCGCGGCCGAGACAGGGACGAGGATCACCGCCGGCAGCACGAGTGCGAGGCGGGCGAGCTCGAGCGCGGCGTTGTCGAGGGCGTTGGCCGGACCAACGGGGGCATCGACACGGGCGTCTAGCTTGAGAGCGAGTGTCTCGACCCGGGACAGATCGATCGTCGGCATGGCGAGGATGCCCGTCTCTGCGCGCCCCTTGGCGCCGAGACGGCGCAGGCGCGCGGCGCTCAGCACGAGGCGAGCATTGCCGGCGGACAGGGAGTCGAGGCGGGTCGTGAGATCAGTTTCAGCAAGCTCAGCCGACAGGGCCAGCGCCAGATCCTCGCCCTGACGCAGCAGCACCGGGCGGGCGGCGCGGAATTCGGCGAGAGCGCGGTCGACGCTGACCAGATCGGTTTCACCCGGCCGGCCGAAAAGCTTACGCGACTGAGGCATCGGAAGGTCCGTCAGATTGCGCCCATGGACGCGGAGGAATTTGAGCTTGTTACGCGCACCTCGCTCGGACGGATGCATCCGGCGCGACGGCGTTCCTACAACGTTTCCGCTTCTGCGTGGTTCCCAAGGCAGGTCCTGCAATCGGACTGATCGGCGACCGATTGCAGACTGGCCTATAAAAGCGTGAGATTGAACACCAGATGAATAGTCTTCGCAGCGGACCCTGACCAGATATGGCGAGCGGGAGCGCGTAAGGGAAATGACGCAGGGGCATGACCCGGTAGTGCCAGGCGCGGGACGCGGTGCCGTCTACAGTGCGCTGGCGCGGGCGCTGCACTGGATCACGGTCGCGGCGGTGTTCGTGATGATCCCGCTGGGACTCGCCATGACCTATCGCGGCAACACGCTCGACATCTGGGACGGGGTGACCGATGCGCTCTACTCCACCCATAAGTCGCTCGGTTTCCTGGTGCTCTGGCTCAGCGCGGGCCGGCTGATCTACCGGCTGGTGCATGGCGCGCCGCCCGACGAGCCGACGCTGGAATGGTGGCAGAAGGCTGCTTCGCATCTGCTGCATTGGATGCTCTATGGGCTGCTGCTGATCGTGCCGCTGCTCGGCTGGATCGGCATCTCGCTGTTCCCGGCGCTGACGATCTTCAACCTGTTCGACCTGCCGGCACTGGCGGCGCCGAACGAAGAAGCCGCCAAGCGCGTGCTCTTCGTCCATGGCTGGCTCGCCCTCTTGCTGGCATTCCTGGCCTGCGGGCATATCGGCGCGGCGCTCTTCCACTACTTCATTCGCAAGGACGGTGTCCTGCGCCGGATGCTGCCCGGGTTGAAGTAGGGCTCACCACTCCGCGGGAGGCGCCTTCGCCTCGGAGATCTCCGCCAGCCGTCGGCGTGTGCCTCGCGTCGTCTTTTCCGGCAGGGCCAAGAGCGGGAAGAAGCGCGCCTCGGCGATCTCGCGATCGGGCTGCTTCGGTCCGCTCTGCGTGAAGGAGCGCACAACGAAGACGGCGACATGGTCGCGGTCGGAGACATGGCGGTTGAGGAAGACCCCGTGCAGCGCGGCCGGAGCGGTCAGCGCGATGTTGGCTTCCTCGCGCAATTCCTTGGCGAGCGCATCGGCGAGCGTCTCGTTCGGTTCGACCCCGCCGCCGGGCAGGTGCCAGCCGGGCGTATAGGTATGGCGCACCAGGAAGACCTCGCCGGCCTCGCTCAGCACGGCGGCGCGCACGCCGAGCGTCATGCCGCGGCGCAGGCGGAAATAGAGGTGCAGGGCCCGCCCGGCCAGCCGCCGGAGCCCGCGCGGCACGCGTTCGACCCCTGATGCGCCGGAGCGCGGGCCCGATCCGTCCTCGTTGCTCACGATTTGGGCAAATCCTGATGCTGGATTAATTTTCTATGCAGCAGACGCATATCAGAACTCTGATTTGCCTCTCGATATAACACAAACGCGCCATATATGAGGATCACAAGCATCGCATCACCGCTGGGGAATTATCATGCTTCTCGCTTTCATCACCGCCCGTCTGAACGCCAAGCCGCGTTTCGTCTGGAAGCCGGCCGTCACACTGACCGATCCGCGCATCGTCTCGGAGCTGATGGGCTCGGCCAACTGAGCCTTTCGAGGCTGCGTCATCTTCGCCTGCCGCCACCGTCGTGCTTGACGGGGCGCAGGCGTTGAAGGCAAGCGCTGGAGCGTGTTCACGCTCGCGCATCTCTCCGACCCGCATCTCGGGCCGCTGACCAAGTTCTCGCTGCGCGAGCTGATCGGCAAGCGCGCGACCGGATATGTCAACTGGCGACGCAAGCGCCGCCATGCCCATGACATGGAAATCCTCGGGCTGATCGTCGCCGACATCCTGGCGCAGAAGCCCGACCATATCGCCTGCACCGGCGATGTCTCGCATATCGGCCTGCCGACCGAGTTCAAGACGGCGCTCTCCTTCCTCGATACGCTCGGCCCGCGCGACACTGTCAGCTTCGTGCCGGGCAATCACGATTGCTATGCGCGCTCGTCACTCTCGGCGCTGGCGCGCGAGCTGGCGCCCTGGTGCGCCAGCGATGGCGGGGAGGCGGGCTATCCCTGGTATCGCAAGCGCGGTCCGGTCGCGCTGATCGGGATGAACACCGGCATCCCGACCATGCCGCTGATGGCGACCGGGCGCGTCGGTTCGGCCCAGATCGCCGTCACCGAGAAGCTGCTGGCACAAGCCAAGGCCGATGGGCTGATCCGCGTCGTACTGATCCACCATCCGCCCTATGTCGGCGGTGCGCGGCGCACGCGCGAGCTGGTCGATGCCGACGCCTTCGAGGCGATGCTGCGCCGGGTGGGGGCGGAGCTCGTCCTGCACGGCCATAATCACCGTTTCTCGCTGGCCTGGCGGCCAGGCCTCGACCATGACGTGCCGATCGTCGGCGTGCCATCGGCCTCGATCGGCCTGCGCGGCGGCCATGGCGAGCTCGCCTGCTGGCACCTCCTGCGCATCGACGGGCCGCGAACGGCCCCTGTCATCAGCCTGGAGCGCCGTGCCTTCGATCTCGACGGCACGGTGAAGCTGCTGCAGCTGATGCCGCTCACCGGCGGCGGGATGGTCTAGCCGTCATTCTCGGGCGGAGCGAAGCGCAGACCCGAGAATCTCAGGACGAGAAGGTGCCAACAGAGCCTCCTCCGGTAAGAGATGCTCGGGTCAAGCCCGAGCATGACGCCCTTCTTAGACGCAGCGGCCGCCGTCGACCGCCAGCACTGAGCCGGTCACCATCTCGGACTCGTCCGAGCACAGGAACAGCGCGGCATTGGCGATGTCCTGCGGCGTCGAGAACCGGCCCCAGGGGATCGTCGCGGTGAAGGCCTTGCGCTTCTCCGGCGTGTCCTCGCCCATGAAGGTCGCGAGCAGCGGCGTCTCGCCGGCGACGGGGGCGATGGCGTTGACGCGGATACGGTCCGGCGCGAGCTCGACCGCCATCGACTTCGAGAGCAGGTTCGCCGCGCCCTTCGAGCCATTGTACCAGGTCAGACCGGGACGGGGCCGGACGCCAGCGGTCGAGCCGATATTGAGGATGACGCCGCCGCCATGCTCGCGGAAATGCGGCACGGTCGCCCTGGCCATCAGGAAGATCGACTTGACGTTGACGTCGAAGACGCGGTCGAACTCGGCCTCGCTGACATCCAGCATCGGCTGGTTGCGGTGGCTGATGCCGGCATTGTTGACGACGATGTCGAGCCGCTCGAAGCGCTTGATCACCTTGGCCACGGCGGCATCGACGCTCTTTGCCTTGCCGACATCGCAGGCGACGGCAAAGGCCTTGCGGCCGATCGCCTTGGCCGCTTCGCGGGCCTTGTCGCCGTTGATGTCGAGCACCGCGACCCGCGCGCCCTCGCGCACGAAGGTCTCGGCGATGCCGAGGCCAAAGCCCTGCGCCGCGCCGGTGATCAGCGCCGTCTTGCCCTTCAGTCTCATGGTGTTTCCTCGAGGATCAGTTTGCACGCCGACTGTGGGACGATTTGGCCGGCGGGATAAATACGCTTTCGCGATTGGCCGGATAGCGGAATTGTATGGGCTGGATGGCCAACCGCGCAGCTTGGCATTGTCGTCATGGTCGGGCTTGTCCCGACCATCCACGTCTTCGTCGATCAAGGGCAGTGTTCAAGACGTGGATGCTCGGCACAAGGCCGAGCATGACGGAGAGAGTTAGCCGCCTTACGCCCCAATTTCCTCGCGCAGCATCTCCAGCTCGAGCCAGCGCTCCTCGGTCTGCGCGATCTCACGCGTCACCTCGTCGAGCCTTGCCGTCGCCTTGGCGAAGAGTTTTGGGTCGCGGGTGTAGAGATCACCGGCCAGCGCCGCATTGAGCTTGCCGGCTTCGGCCTGCAGCTTCTCGATTTGCTGCGGCAGGGTCTTCAGCGCGTGCTGCTCGTTGAAGGAGAGCTTGCGCTTCCCAGCAGCCACGCTGGCGGTCGGAGCGGGCGTCGGTGACGCCACTGCCGATCCCTTCACCGGAACCGCCCGTACCTTGGCGCCGACGCCGCGGCCGCGCTGGGCCAACATGTCTGAATAGCCGCCGGCGAACTCGGTCCAGACGCCGTCGCCATCCGAGATCAGGGTCGACGAGACAACGCGGTCGAGGAAGTCGCGGTCGTGGCTGACGAGCAGGACAGTGCCGGAATAGTCGGCCAGCAATTCCTGCAGCAGGTCGAGCGTTTCGATGTCGAGATCGTTGGTCGGCTCGTCCAGCACCAGCAGGTTCGACGGCTTGGCGAGAGCGCGGGCCAGCATCAGCCGACCACGTTCGCCACCGGAGAGCGCGCCGACTGCGGTGCCGCGCTGGATCGGCTGGAACAGGAAGTCCTTCATGTAGCTGATGACGTGGCGCGGGGTGCCGCCGACCATGACCTGGTCGGAGCCGCCGCCGGTCAGCGCATCGCCGAGCGGCGTCGCCGGATCGAGGCTCTCGCGGCGCTGGTCGAGCGTCACCATTTCGAGCGTCGCGCCGAGCTTGACCCTGCCCGAGTCCGGTTTGAGCGCGCCGGTGAGCAGGTTGATCAGCGTCGTCTTGCCGGCGCCGTTGGGGCCGACGATGCCGATGCAGTCGCCGCGAGCGACGCGCAGCGAGAAATCCTTGACCACCGGCCGGCCGTCATAGGCCTTGGCGATGTCGACGGCCTCGATCACCAGCTTGCCGGAGGCCTGCGCCTCGCTTGCTTCCAGTCTGACCGAGCCGACGGCCTGGCGGGCGGTGCGACGCTGTTCGCGCAGACCATGCAATTCGCCGAGCCGGCGCTGGTTGCGGGTGCGCCGGGCGCTGACGCCATAACGCAGCCAGTCCTCCTCGCGGGCGATCTTGCGGTCGAGCTTGTGGCGGTCGAGCTCCTCCTGCGCCAGCACCTCGTCGCGCCAGGCCTCGAACTCGCCGAAGCCGCGCTCGACACGGCGGGTGACGCCACGGTCGAGCCAGATCGTGGCGCGCGAGAGCGAGCTCAGGAAGCGGCGGTCATGGCTGATCAGCACCATGGCCGAGCGCAGCGATTTCAGCTCCTGCTCGAGCCATTCGATCACCGGCAGGTCGAGATGGTTGGTCGGCTCGTCGAGCAGCAGGATGTCGGGCTCGGGCGCGAGCACGCGGGCGAGTGCGGCGCGGCGCGATTCGCCGCCCGACATGCTGGCGGGGTCTTCCTCGCCGGTCAGGCCCAGTTCCTCGATCAGGTATTGCGCGCGATAGGCGTCGTCGCCGGGACCCAAGCCCGCCTCGACATAGGACAGCGAGGTCTTGTAGCCGGAGAAGTCGGGCTCCTGGGGCAGATAGCGGATGGTCGCGCCCGGCTGGACGAACCGCTCGGCGCTGTCGGGCTCGACCAGCCCGGCCACGATCTTGAGCAGGGTCGACTTGCCGGAGCCGTTGCGGCCGACCAGGCAGACCCGTTCGCCGGCCGAGACGGCGATTTCCGCGCCCTCCAGCAAGGGCTGGCCGCCGAAGGTGAGCGCGACGTCGCGAAGGTGGAGCAAAGGAGCCATGGCGGGCGGGATAGACTGCGGCGGCGCGCCTGTCACCCTGCCAGGGCTTGCAGGGTGGTGCAGCTTGATCCACTATGAGATACGTTTTGTATCTCATATGAGATAAAACTCATGCGACAGCCGGCCCCGCGCAAGCCCAGAACTGCCCGTATCGGCGACAATGGCGGCCCGCCGCTGGAAGAGAAGAAGCGCAAGCTGGAAACCGGCCAAGGCGAGATCGGCCGCACTTTCGACTGGCGCTTCGCCCATCGCAAGGCCTGGAAAAAGCCGCGCGAGATTGCGCTGAGGCGGCAGGAACGGGCCGAGGCGCTCGGTCTCACCTATGAGGAATATACGCTCGAAGTGCTGGAGCGCGGCTATTTCCCGCAGGAGCAGCATGTCGAGACGATCGTCGCCAAGCGGCCGGAACGGCGACGCGATGGCGGCGTCGTCGGGCAGTCGCTGAAAGGGATGCGGCTGAAGAAGCCTTAGGCCATTCAGGCTCGGAGCACCCGCCGCAGGACCTTGGTCATCGGCCGCTCGAACCAATGGTAGACGGCCAGAGCTGCGATCACCGCTGCGACCAGCGCCAGCACGATGAAGAGACCGGTCGCACTCGGCGCGATCCGGGCGAAGACCTCACGCAGCGCCCGCATCGCGAAGGGGTGGACGAGGTAGAGTGCATAGGACGCGTCACCGAGCAGCGCGAGCGAGCGTACCAGCGCCGATGGGGCGGTGACGTTGCGCCCGCAGGCCGCGGCGGTGACCAGGAGCAGTGCGCCGGGGCCTCGCAGGGCGACGGCGCCCCATGACGTCTGGGCCCAGCCGTCGCCGGAAGCGATCACGAACAGCGCAATCCCGACCGCCGCGATCAGCCAGCGCAGGCGGCCGTCGAGCCTGAGACCATTCTGGCGGAGCAGGCCGACCACCATGCCGGCGGCGAATTCGAGCACGATCGGCTGGCCCCAGAAGCCGAAGGGCAAGGGCAGGGGCCCGGCCAAAGCCTGCGCTCCGACCAGGCCGGCAAGCGCAGTGCAGACGAGCGGCACGACCAGCCGGCCCGGCGCGAGCAGCGCTGCGCCGAACAGGGCATAGAACAGCATCTCGTAGTTCAGCGTCCAGCCAAGCGAATAGATCGGCTGCAGCTGGTTTTCGGCGTTCGCCATCGGCCAGAACAGGTAGGACGCAGCGATCTGCGGCAGACTCGGCGCGCCGGAATTGATCAATGCGGGCGAAGCGAGGAGCATGACGAGGAAGAGCGTGGTCGCGGCCCAATAGAGCGGCACGATCCGGGCGATACGCCGGGCGATGAACAGGCGCGTCCCGTCCGGCCGGTCGAACAATCCGGCCGAGGAATGCACCATGATGAAGCCGGAAATGACGAAGAACAGGTCGACGCCGGCGGTCCAGGGCAGAGCATGCGAAGGCGTGAAGGCGGTGCCCGCCCTCGCCGCGAGGAAGCCCGCATCGGCCTGGACGTGATGGATCGCAACCATCAGAGCAGCGAGCGCGCGCAGGACCTGGATGCCGTAGAGCTGGGGCAAGGCTGAGAATCGTCTTCGAACAGGGGCGGGTGAGCGCGAGCGCGCTCAGGCAAACCACAAGCGCGCGGGATCGTCGAGGCCGAAGCGGCCGGGAGTGGCGGCGATTGCCGCCAGGCCCTGTTCGGCCGGGTCATCGGCCGTGATGACGTTGAGCGCGAAGCGGGCGGCGAGATCCTCGACCGGCGGCTTGCCGGCGAAGACGGCGTGGATCGTCGCCTTGTCGGCGAGCGGCAGGATGCGCGGGACGATGCCGCCGGCGAGATAGACCCCGCCCGTCGCCTTGAAGCCGAGCGCGAGATCGCCGGCGACACGCGCCAGCAGCCGCCAGAAGCAGACCACCGCCATCAGCGCACCGGGATTGCCATCGAGCGCGAGCGTGGTGACGTCGGCAGCACTGACGTCCGGTTCGGCTACGTCGGATTGCCGCATCACCGCGCGATGGAAGCGGATGAGGCCGCTGCCACTGAGCAGTTCCTCGACGGTGACGCGCGCGACGCCCTCGGCCAAAGCCGGCCAGAGCTTCACCTCGGTCGGGTCCTCGGGGCCGATGCCGATATGGCCGGATTCTGTCGGCACCAGCATGCCGGTGTCGCCGCGCCGCAGGAGGGCAGCGGCGCCGAAGCCGGTGCCGGGGCCGAGCACGAGGCGCGGGCCTTCGGGTTCCGGCTGGCCGCGGACGAGATTGACGAGGTCGCGGTCCCTGAGCACCGCCAGCGAGGCGGCGAGCGCCTCGAAATCATTGACCAGCAGGCCCTGCTCGAAACCGAGCGCCTTGCCGAGCAACGGGCCGTCGAAATGCCAGCTGGCATTGGTGAGTTGCGCTTTTCGCCCATCGAGCGGACCGGCGACGGCGAGGATCGCCGAGCGCGGCTTCACCGTCAGGGTCGACAGCACCGAGCCGAGCGCGGCTTCCGGCGTCGGATGCGCGCCGGTGCTGATCCGGGCCAGCGGCTCATGCAGCGCGCCGGGTGTCTGCACCAGCGAGAGCCGGCAATTGGTGCCGCCGATATCGGCGACGAGGACCGGATGAGGAAAGCGGGGGCCGCTCACGCGTGCTTCTTCCAGGGCGAGAACCAGCCGAGGCCTTCGAGCGTGCCGGCGCGCGGCCGGTATTCGCAGCCGACGAAGCCGGCATAGCCCAGCGAATCGAGCTGGGCGAACAGCGCGGGATAATCGGGCCGCGTGCTGTCGGGCTCGTGCCGGCCCTCGGCATTGGCGATCTGGACATGGCCGACCAGCGGATAGAGCGCCTCCAGCCGCGCCCCGACATCGCCGTGGATCAGCTCGCAATGATACATGTCGAACTGCAGCTTGACGTTCGGCCGGCCGGATTCGCGGACATAGGCCGCCGCCTGGTCGAAATCGTTGAGGAAATAGCCCGGCATGTCCTTGCCGTTGATCGGTTCGAGCAGGAGGTCGACGCCATGTTCGCCGAGCTTGTCGGCGGCATAGGCGAGCGAGGCGCGATAGGCCTTCTGGGCGGCTGGATCGTTCGGGTCGGTCAGCCCCGCCATCATGTGCAGGCGCTTGACGCCGGTCTCGTGGACGTAAGCCAGCGCGGTGTCGATCCCCTTGCGGAATTCCTCCTCGCGGCCGGGCAGGGCGGCCATGCCGCGCTCGCCCTTGTTCCAGTCGCCGGGCGGCAGGTTGAACAGCGCCTGCTCGAGCTCGCCGCCAGCGAGCGCGAGGCCGACCTTCTCCGGCGCGTGTTCATAGGGGAACAGGAACTCCACCGCCTCGAAACCGGCCTCGGAGGCCGCCTTGAAGCGGTCGAGGAACTCCCACTCGTTGAACATCATCGAGAGATTGGCGGCAAAACGCGGCATGGTCGGTCTCGTCAGTCGGATCGAGGCGGCAGGCTAGCCCGTTCGGGCGGGCACGTCATCGATAACCTGTGCGGGTGCGTCAGGGTTCCGTGTCGTCAGCCACCCAGCAGGCGCGGCAATGACGAGGCCAGCAGAGCGACGCCAGACAGGGTCAGCAAAGTCAGCACGATGCGGCGGAAGGCCTGTTCGCTGATGCCGATATAGAGCCGCCCGCCGAGCAGCGAGGGGATCAGCATCGCCGGCGCGACGATGGCGAAGGCCGGCCACATCGCGCGCGTGACGTTCCCGGCCAGGACATAGCCGAGCATGGTGGCGGCGAGCATGGTCAGGTTGAAGTTCTGGACGATGGAACGCTGCACATCCTTGTCCATGCGGCGCAACGAACACCACAGCGTCGGCAAGACGCCGGTAAAGCCGCCGAAGCCGCCCATGATGCCGCCCATCAGGCCGATCGCGCCATCGGCCAACCGCCCGCCGAAGCGGACCGGCGGCAGGTGCGGCGCGAACAGCATGATCGGGCACCAGACCGCCAGGAGGATGCCGAGCCCGGCCTTGAACAGATTGGCCTCGACCAAGGGCAGCAGCAGCACGCCGACCGGGATGCCGGCGAGACCGCCGAGCAGAAAGGGCCAGAGCCGGGCGAAATCGAAGCCGCGCCGCACCGTCACGGCCGCGATGGTCTGGCCGGTCAGGCCGCCGAACACGGCCATGACCGCGGCGAGCTTGGGATCGAGCGTCCAGGCCCAGACCGACATCGCGACGAGGCTGAAGGCGAAGCCGGAGAGGCCCTGCACGAAGCCGGCGAGAGCGGCGCCGAGGGCTAGCGTCGCGATGGTGGAGGTGTCCAAGGACGGCTTTCCAGCTGGGGCTGACAGACGGGACAGGTGGGAGGGAACCCCTTCTCCCCTTGCGGGAGAAGGTTGGGATGAGGGGTCTCGCGAGATTGCCGGAAAGCCGGTCCACCTCTCGCGGAGCGTTCCAGACCTGAGCGACCCCTCATCCGTCTCGGCTTCGCCGAGCCACCTTCTCCCGCAAGGGGAGAAGGGAAGAACGGCCAGTCGAGAGCCCGAGGAAAGCCTACTTCTTCGCCTCCGGCTTGGCCGGCGGGTTCGGGTCCTTCGAGAAGCTGCGGAAGACCATGTCGGGCGAGGAGGTGTTGTGGCGCGAATGGGTGGTGCGGCCCATCCAGACATCGGTCGCCTTGCCGCCGGTGAAGGGCATCAGCGCTTCCTCGCGCCAGCCCTTGGCGCCGGGCTCGCGGATGGCGATGCGGGCGACGTCGTTGTTGAACTCGGTGACGTACATCGAGCGCAGCGCGGCGAAGGCCTTGCCGCCGGTCACTGGCTTGTCGAGCACGGCATCGAGCACCATGCGGTTCTCGTCGACGCTGTCGAGCTTGAGCGTGCCGGAGGAGCCGTCCTTGAAGGCGAGCTTGAACGAGAGCGTCTTGGGATCGAAGGCGATCTCCCTGATGTTCACCACAGGGCGGGCGCCATCCTGCTCGATCGGGCCGAACAGGAAGGAGGAGCCATAGGCGGCGGCCGAGAGCTGCTGCGGCGGCAGCGGCCGGACGCGCCAGTAGCCGTCCTGCGGATAGACGACGAGGACCTCATAGGAACCGGTCTTGCCGAGCTTCCAGAGCTGGACGAGGTGCAGGCCCTTCTCGACGCGGTCGCCGACCCGGAAGGTCGTCTCGGCCGGGCGCCAGAAGCTCTCGAAGGTGTAGCCGACGAGCCAGTACTCGATGCTCTCGTAGAAGGTGATGCGCTGCGGCGGCACCGGCGCCTTGTGGACGGGATCGCCGCTCATGTCGCAATCGGTCCAGTCGGCGTCCCAATTGTCGCGCAGCAGGCCGGCGATATAGGCCGGGTGCGCCGCCTCGATGCGGAAGCGCCGGACCTCCGGCGAGATCGCCTTGATGGTGACGTTGTCCTTCTCGGCGCAGGCGACCTGCTCCGACTCGTTCTTGACCTCGACCGCAACGTCGCCGGCGGCGTGGGCTGTGCCAGCGGCAGCGAGAATGAGGGAGAGCGAAACCGTGAGCGAACGGACGAAGCTGCGCATGACCATCCTTCGATAGAGCGGCTGTCGGGGCCGCGATCCTGGAGAGGGCGAGATGAACGCAGGCTGGCCAGCCGATCCGCCTCGCGATGTGCCCCTCATAAAGAAGGCCACGCGCCGATGAAAGCGCGTGGCCCGGGATCCACCATCAGGCGGATGTCAGGTTTGCCGCTGGAGCGGCCGGTCAGGCCTTCCGCTCCAGCTCTTCGGCAGGCGTGCGGCCGAGCCGGTAGAGGTTCTGGAGGAGAGCCTCCAGGCCGGCACCCTGACCTGCGGTGTGCAGGTCGATGCGGCCGACCTTCTCGACCAGCTTCTCGAGCGCCTCGAGCTCCTTGAGGCGAACGAGCAGCGGGTTGTCCTCCATCAGGCGTGCCGTGTTGAGGAGCGAGCGGGTCGCCGCCGTCTCCTCCTGGCGACGGATCAGGTTGGCCTTGGCCACCCGCTCCGCCTCGACGACCTTGTTGAGGAGCTCGCGCACCTCGCCGGGCAGGATCACGTCCTTGATGCCAAGCTCGGTGATCTCGACGCCGAACGCCGCGATCCGCTGGCGCACATAGGCCTTGATCTCGGCATCGATGGCGGCGCGTGCCGCCAGGATGTCGTCGAGCGCCCGGGTCGCGATCGCCTCGCGCACGGCGAACTGCACCAGCCGGTACAGCGTCGTGGCGAGATCGTTCGTCGCCGCCGCGAGCTTCCGCGCGTCGGTGACGCGGTGGAAGGCCGTGAGCGTCACGCGCAGCGCGATGCGGTCCCTGGTCAGGATCTCCTGGGCGGTGATCTCGACCGGCTGGGGCCGCAGATCGACCTTGGCGATCCTGACCGTGCGGCCGACCTGCCAGAAGGCATGACGACCGGGCCGGAGCTCGTCGACCAGCACGCCGTCGAAGAAGAGCAGGCCGACCTCATGCGCCTCGACGAGTGCGAGTCCGACCAAGGGCGAGCGCGTCAGGTCGAGCTTGTCGAGATGACGGGGCTCGACCGCGAGAACGGTCCTGGTGTCGATCAGCTCGCTCTCGACCCGCGTGACGCAGGTCCAGAAGGCGCGCGTCTGCAGCGGCGCGAGGAAGTGCCGGGGCTGACCGTCCAAGGTGACGATCGCGACCTCGCCCGGACCGGTGCGCACGACGTGCAGATGCTGCGCGACGAAGTCCGGATGGCCCTTCTCGTAGACGCTGAGCTGCTCGGCCGGCAGTTCGGTGCCGACGACCGGGACGATGTCGAGGCTGAGCCGCTTCAGCGGGTCGAGCAGTACATGCCGGCCGGGCTCGAGCAGGCGCTCGAACTTGCCGTCGCGCCGGAGCAGGCCGCGCTCGTTCTCGGCGATCCGCGCCGTCAGGCGAAGAATATGTCGCGTCATCGTCACCTCCATGGTCTTGGCCCCTCGCAGCCCTTGCCGCGAGATGCCGCTTGCGGCCGGGGCGGCACCACGCCGCTCCGGCAAACTCGAAAAGGTCGCCGCCCCGCCTTCCAGCGTGGCCGTTGCGGGTCATGGCTTAAAGGCCGCCGAGCGCGCGCGGGACCTCGGGCGGCGCACCGTCACCCGAAGGCGAAGGCTTGCCGCGTCGTGTCGACGGCGGTTTCGGCGGCCGGTATCCGCCATGACGCGGAGCACCGGGCGCGCTTGCCGCTCCAGCCCTCGCGGCCACCGAAGCGGCAGGTCGGGTCGTCACGGCGCGGAAAGCAAGGCGGCTTCCCGATTGTGAATTCGCTTTTGCGGAGCGAATGCTTTGGAACGAAGGATTCGAACCCTCGACAACAAGATTAACAGTCTTGCGCTCTACCCGACTGAGCTAGTTCCATGACCCCGGACGGATTTGAACCGCCGACCTCCCGATCATCTCGGGCGCTCTACCAGACTGAGCTACAAGGCCTCCCCTCCGGCGCGGAACACACTTCCCGCAGAGCGGTGTGCGCCAGCCTGGGCTCGGCGAGCCAGGACACGAGGCGTCCGAAGGGAGGGCTGCTCTAAGGGCAGAGGTGACCTAGCGCAAGCCAGGATTTTCCGGGGCGCGATCACCTTTGGTAACCGAGTGTGAAAACTGAGGCGGCTCCCCGCTGACCTTGCGACATCGGGAGCACTTGCGGTCGCGTTCGGGATCGCGCCCGACTGAGCGTGCTGATGCGGGCCGGGGCGATGATTGATGCAGATGCAGTTGTTGGCCGCCGGCCTGCTGATGATCGTGATCGGCCTCGCCCATTCGGTGATCGGCGAGATCCTGATCTTCCGGCAGTTGCGAGCGGGAACGATCGTGCCATTGCTCGTGCCGGCGCCCCTGCGCGAGCGGCATCTGCGGATCCTCTGGGCCAACTGGCACCTGTGCTCGGTGCTTGGCTGGGCGTTGGCGGCGCTGCTGATCCTGTTCGCCACATCGCCCGATCTGCCGGCACACGCCCTTCAGATACGGATCATCGCAATCGCGACCTTCGCCGGCTCGGCCCTCGTGCTCTGCGCAACCAGAGGCCGGCATCCCGGCTGGCTCGGCCTACTGATCGCCGCCGGGCTCGCCTGGCTCGGGCAGAGCGGCGCCTGAGCGGCCCTCAGCGCGACAGCAGCGCGTAGACGTCGCCGGAGTTCGCCTCGTGCGGGAGGTCGCGGAGGTAGTGGCTCATGGCCTCCGGTCCGACTGCCTCCGGAAAGACCAGTTGCTGGCTCTCGCCGAGCGCGACGTTGAAGCGATAGGGGCCGAGCGCCGCGAGCCGGGCAAGGCAGGCTTCGGCGACATCGCGCTGGATCGTCGTGAACTCGAAGGAGAGGGCGGGCGGTGTCTGCGTGAGCCCGGCGAGGACATGCGCCTCGAAGCCCTCGACATCGATCTTGATGAAGGCCGGCTGCCCATATTCGCCGATCAGCGCATCGAGCGTGGTGCAGGGCACGGTGAGCTCGCGATCCCAGACCTGCTCGCGCCAGCCGTCCTGGCCATGGGCCGCATCGACGAACTCGCCCGAGAGGGTGGAGACGGTCGGGTTGGCGCTGTTGATCCTCAGCGTCGCGCTGCCCTCGCTGTCGCCGCAGGCGGCTTCGACCAGCGTCACCTTGGGATCGCGGCCATGGATCAGGCGCAGGGCGCGGGCGGGGCCGGGCTGAGGCTCGAGCGCGACGACGCGGGCGCCCAGCCGGCGGAAGGAGGAGATGCGGTCGCCGACATGGGCGCCGATATCGAAGGCGAGGTCGCCCGGCCGCAGGAAGCGGGCATAGAGCGAATCCATCGCCGCCTTGCGGGTGTGGTCGCCATGGTAGACGCGCAGCGAGCGCGAGAGGCTCCTGGCGGTGCCCTTGGGATAGGCGACCGGCTTCATCGCGCCTTGCCGCCCTGGATCGCAACGATCTCGGCCGGCGGGGCGAAATCCTCGGGGATGCCGCAGAGGCCGGCGCGGACGAAGAGAGCGCCCAGCGCCGGGGCCGCGGTCAGTATGGCGAAGGGGATGGCGAGGATGTAGCCGGCGGTCAGCGGCAGCGACCAGATTAGCACGGTCGGCGATAGCACGGCGAGTGTGCCGAAGATGTAGAGCCCGAAGATGAGATGCGGCCAGAGGCCGGCGAAGGCGGTGGCGAAGGAGAGGGCATGGGCATCGCGGGCCTGGCCGTTCCAGCCGATTTTCGCCTTGCCGAAGGCGAGGCCGATCATGAACAGCGTCGTGCGGAAGGTCGAGACCGCGCCCTGCAGGAAGGCGAAGACGATCTCGATCAGCGAGGAGGCGATGAAGCGGGCGGTGCCGCCATAGCGCTGCGTGCCGCCCTTGGTCAGCAGGATGTCGGCGAAACCGGCGAGCTTCGGCGACAGATACATCGCGAAGAACAGCACATAGAGGAAGGCGGCGAAGCCCGCCGGATAATCGGCGATGGCGCGATCCTCCAGCACCTTCAGCGGCAACAGCGCGATCATCAGCGTCCAGGCCGGCAGGCCGATGAACATCAGGATTGCCCAGGCGAGCTGGAAGCGGCTCATCGCCTTGAGGCCGGGAATGTCCATGATCTTGAGATATTGCAGATTGCCGAGGCACCAGCGCAGGTCGCGCCGGGCGAATTCGAGCATGGTCGGCGGGTTCTCCTCCCAGCTGCCGGCCTCGACCGGGAGCACGCGGACCTCGTAGCCGGCGCGGCGCATCAATGTCGCCTCGACCTGGTCATGGCTCATGATGGGGCCGCCGAGCGGCGGCCCGCCCGGTACGCTCGGCAGGTGGCAATGGTCGCGGAAGGGCGCGATCCGCACCATGGCGTTGTGGCCCCAGAACGGGCCGCAATCGCCGATCCACCAGGCCGAACCCATGGTGTAGGGCCGCATGCCGTGGCGCATGCCGAACTGGAAGACGCGGGCAAACGCGGACTTGCTGGGCATGCCGACGACCAGGCTCTGCAGGATGCCGAGCTTCGGATAGGCCTGCATCATCCGGGCGAGCTTCACGATGGCGTCGCCGGACATGACACTGTCCGCGTCGAGCGGCAGCATCAGTTCGTAGCGATCGCCCCAGCGATCGCAGAATTCGCGGACATTGCCGGCCTTGTAGCCGGCATTGTCGCTGCGGCGGCGATAGACGATGGTGCAGTCCTCGCCCGCATCACGGGAAAGCTCGGCGGCAAGGGCCTCTTCCTGCGCCGCGACCGCGGGGGCATTCGTGTCGGACAGCACGAAATAGTCGAACCAGCCGCCCTCGCCGGTGGCGTTGAGGCTGTCCTTGACCACGCGCAGCCGTGCGAAGGCGCGGGCCGGGTTCTCGTTGCGTAGCGTCATCAGCACGGCGGTGCGGAGCGCGAGCGGCGTGTCGGTCTCGCCGGCGGCGGCGAAGGGCGCGACCTGATCGAGCCCACCCTTGGTGCCATGCAGCAGCCAGAGCCCGATCACGGCGTTCCAGAAGCCGAGCACCGTCCAGGGCGCGCCGAAGACGAAGGCGATGAAGATTGCGATATCGGCGAGGCTCCAGCCGCCGGCCGAGAGCACATGGGCGAGGCCGTAGAGGAAGGCCGCAAGCGTCAGGAGGTTCAAGGCGGCGACGAGCCAGCGCCGCGCCCGCAGGACCCGGACAGATTGCAAGCCGGCCGGCGTCAGCCTGGTGTCCTCTTGCGCCGCCGCCTGGAACGTGGTCGGAGCGGGACGCTGGTTCATGGCGGTTTCCGTCATAGGCTCGATAAGGCTGGCGGGGAACGGCGCGGAGGGCGATGCGTGGTAAAGCCGGCAATTGCGAACGAAGCAAGCGTGCAGGCGACAGCGCTCTGGTATGCCGCTGCGCGTGAATGCGTCCTGAACACCGAAGCGCTGCCGGAGCTGAGCCCGGATGACTGCCTGGTGCGCACGCTCTGGAGCGGCATCAGCCGCGGCACCGAGCGGCTGGTCTTCGAGGGCCGCGTCCCCGAAAGCGAATATGAGCGCATGCGGACCCCTCTCCAGCAGGGCGCTTTCCCGTTTCCGGTGAAATACGGCTACTGCGCCGTCGGCATGGTGGATGCGGGGCCGGCCGAACTGCTTGGCCGAACGGTGTTCTGCCTGCACCCGCACCAGGATCGCTTCGTCGTGCCGGCGGGCCGCGTGACCCCGCTGCCGGAGGGGCTTCCGCCGAGGCGCGCCGTGCTCGCCGCCAACATGGAAACCGCGCTCAACGGACATTGGGACGCCGGCTCCGGCCCAGCCGATCGCATCGCTGTGGTCGGCGGTGGCGTGCTCGGCCTGCTCACCGCCTTCATCGCAGTTAAGCTGCCGGGCGCGGAGGTGACGCTGGTCGATGTCGACGAGAGCCGCGCCGGGCTCGCGCAGGCGCTGGGCTGCCGCTTCGCGCTGCCGGCCGATTGCCCACGGGATGCCGACCTCGTCTTCCATGCCAGCGCCAGCGCCGCCGGTCTCGCCACGGCGATCGGCGCGGCCGGCTTCGAGGCGCGGATCGTCGAACTGAGCTGGTATGGCGAAGGAACTGTCGCGGCCTCGCTCGGCGGCGCCTTCCATGCCCGCCGCCTGCAACTCGTCTCCTCTCAGGTCGGGCAGATCTCGCCGTCGCGGCGAGCGCGCTTCGACTATGCCCGCCGCATGCAGGCGGCGCTGGCGCTGCTGGCGGATGAGCGGCTCGATGCGCTGATCAGCGACGAGATCGCGTTCAAGGATGCGCCGGCGCGGCTGCCGACCCTGTTCGCCGGCGCGGGGCTGACCGCCGTCCTGCGCTATTGACGCCACGCCCCGGGCTTCGCCAAGACTGCGGCCGCTGAAGGAGACTGCCCATGTTTTCCGTCGAAGTCCGCGATCGCATCATGATCGGCCACTCGCTGCCCGACCCGTTCTTCGGCCCGGCGCAGGCGATGCACGGCGCGACCTTCGTCGTCGACGTCGCCTTCTTCCGCGAGAGCCTTACCCGCCAGAACGTCGTGGTCGACATCGGTGCGGCGCTGACCGTGCTGAACCAGACGCTGAAGCCGCTGAACTACAAGAACCTCGACACCTTGCCGCAGTTCGAGGGCGTGCTGACCACCACCGAATTCCTCTGCAAGTATATCTTCGACGCGATGGCTCTGGCAGCCCGCACCGGCAAGCTAGGGGCGGATGCGGCCGATCTCGCCAAGATCCGCGTCACCTTGCATGAGACTGATCTGGCGCGGGCGAGCTATGAGGGCGCGCTCGCGTGAGCGAGATCGTCTTCGCCATTCCCGGCGATCTCTCGCTGCCGACCGGCGGCTATGCCTATGATCGGCGGCTGCTGAGGGAATGGCGCGAGATGGGCATCGCGGCGCGGCATCTGCCGTTGCCGGGCGGCTTCCCCAATCCGAGCGAGGCCGAGCTCGCCGAAACCGGCCGGGCTGTGCTGTCGCAGTCCTTCGACTGCGTGCTCCTGATCGACGGGCTCGCCTATGGCGCCTTTCCGGAGAGCATCGCGGCGGGGCTTGCCGGGCGCGTCGTTGCGCTGGTGCACCATCCGCTCGGGTTGGAGACGGGGCTGTCGCCGGCGCAGGCGGCGGCTTTCGTTAGGCGCGAGACGGCGGCCTTGCACTTTGCAGCCGCTGTCATCGCCTCCAGCGAGACGACCAAGCGGCTGCTCGCCGCTGATTTCGGCGTGCCGGCGGAGCGGATCACGGTGGCGGAGCCAGGTGTCGACCCGGCGCAGAGGGCCGTCGGCTCTGGCGGCGAGAGCGTCGAATTGCTGGCTGTCGGTTCGCTTGTGCCGCGCAAGGGCTATGATGTTCTCATCGCGGCGCTGGAGGGGCTGACCGAAAAGCCATGGCGCCTGACGATCGTCGGCGCCGACGATCGTGTCCCCGCCACCACGACTGCCCTGAAGGCGCAGCTCGCCGCCGCGAGCCTGTCCGGGCGGATCAGGCTCGCCGGCGCGCTCGAACAGGCCGAGCTCGACGCTGCTTATGCCAAGGCCGACCTCTTCGTCATGCCATCGCTCTTCGAAGGCTACGGCATGGTGCTGACCGAGGCGTTGGCCCGCGGCTTGCCGATTCTGTGCACCACGGGCGGTGCGGCGGCGCAGACTGCTCCCGACGAGGCTGCATTGAAAGTACCACCGGGCGATGTCGCGGCGCTGCGGGCCGGGTTGGCGCGACTGATCGACGATCCTGCCGAGCGCCGGCGCCGATCTGACGCCGCCTGGCAGGCGGCCGGCGCATTGCCGCGCTGGCGAGAGACTGCGACGATCGTCGCTGACGTGTGCGCGAAGGTTTCCCCATGAGCGGTTTTTCTCCCGATTGGCTCGCCTTGCGCGAGCCGGCCGACCACGCAGCGCGCAATCCGCAGGTGCTGGCAGCGGTGGGCTCGGCCTTCGCGGAGCGGCAATCGCTCGCGATCATCGACCTTGGCAGCGGCACAGGCTCCAACCTGCGCGGCAGCTACAGCGCATTGCCGGCGCGCCAGCACTGGACGCTGGTCGATGCCGACAGCCGTCTGCTCTCGGTGGCGCGGCGCAAGCTTGCCGAATGGGCCGACGAGGCGCAGGAGCAGGGCGAGGAACTTGTCCTGCGCAAGGACGATAAGACGCTGACCGTCGATTTCCGCCAGGCCGACCTGACCAAGGAGCTCGAATGGGTGCTCGGCTGGCAGCCGGACCTCGTCACCGCCGCAGCGTTGTTCGACCTGGCCTCGACACGCTGGCTCGAGCGTTTCGTCGCCTCGCTCGTCAGCATGCGGCTGCCGCTCTACACGGTGCTGACCTATGACGGGCGCGAGAGCTGGGAGCCCGCGCACTCTGAGGACCAGCGCATGCTTGCCGCTTTCCACCATCACCAGCACGGCGACAAGGGTTTTGGCCCTGCGGCCGGCCCCGATGCGACCGAGGCCCTGGCTCAGGCCTTCCGCAAGGCGGGCACAGCGGTCACGGTCGGAGAGAGCCCGTGGCAGCTTGGTGCGGCCCAGTCCGATCTGATCCATGAGCTGGCGGCCGGGATCGCCGCTGCCGTGACTGAGACTGGACATGTCTCGCCGGAGTCGATCGCGAGCTGGCTGGAGGCCAAGCGCGGGGCGACCTCCGTCCGTGTCGGCCATCAGGACCTCTGGGCAAGGCCGGTGTGAAAGCGGCGCCATTGCCATTCCTGCCGAATTCGGCCATGCCGCGAACCCGACCATGACCTCGCTCCCCCTCACCATCCGCCAGGAATTGCCGGGCGACGCCGCGGCGATCGAACGCCTGCACGAGCGCGCCTTCGGGCCGGGGCGATTCGCCCGTACGGCTTTCCGTCTGCGCGAGGGCGCGCCACCCGATCCGGCGCTCTCCTTTGCCAGCCATGTCGGCACCTTCCTGGTCGGCGCGGTCCGGGTGACGCCGATTTTGGCCGGTGGCGGACCGGCCTTGATGCTCGGGCCGCTCACCGTCGATCCCGCCTTCGAAGGCCGGGGCATTGGTGCGGCGCTGATGAACGCTGCGATCGAGGCGGCGCGCGCGCATGGCCACGATTTGATCCTGCTCGTCGGCGATGCGCCCTATTACGCCCGCTTCGGCTTCAAGCCGGTGAAGCCGGGCCAGCTCGTCCTGCCCGGCCCGGCCGATCCGGCGCGCTTCCTCGCGCTGGAGCTGAAGGATGGCGTGCTCTTGCAGCGCAAGGGCGCGGTGGCGGCGCTACGGTAAGGGAAGGCCGTCATTCTCGGGCGGAGCGAAGCGCAGACCCGAGAATCTCCTGACCAGAAGGCGCGAGGCCGGAGCCTCTTCCGGCCTGAGATGCTCGGGTCAAGCCTGAGCATCACGGCAGTGGTCACGCCTCGCGCTTGAATCTCCGCCCGCTCTCGCCGATCCAGCCGGCGACCAGCGCCCCGAACAGGATGGCAAGGCCGATCAGCCCGACGAAGAGCGGCGAGATCGAGACGCCGCGGACGATGCCGGAATCGCTGATGCGCAGTCCGATCCAGTCGGCGCCGGCGAACTGGCGCCCGGAGCGGACCGGCACGATGCGCGGAATGGTGACGCCTGAGCCGTTCTCCTGCCCGATCCGGCGCGAGGAGCCGCCGGTCGCTTCCGCCAGCGCTTGCAGCTTGCCGGGATCGCTGACCACCTCCATCAGCTCGCGCGGATTCTCCGGGCCGACGCTGGCGAAGGCGGTGAGGTTCTCGGTGGTGACCTTGTGCAGTCCGAACTCGCTCGCGGCGGTGCGGGCGACGAAGAGGCCGGGGCGGCCGACCTCAAAGGGCACGGTGCGGGTTGAGCCGTCGGGGGCGGTGATCGTCGCCGGGGCCGGGTTGTCGCCGAGAGTCTGGCGCTCGATCTCGATATTGCGGCCACGGGCGCTGGCGCGCAGCGCCTCTTCCTCGAGGTCCGGCTCCTTCATCAGCCAGTGGCCGAGCCGGCGCAGCAGGTCGAGATGCGGGCCGCCATCGCGGAAGCCGCGGGCCCAGAGCCAGGCATGGTCTGACAGGAAGAGCGCGACGCGGCCCTTCTGTTCGCGCGCCAGCAGCAGCAGGGGTCTATCGCCGGGCCCGGTCATCACGGTCGAACCCGAGCGGGCGCGGGCGCCGACCAGGCGCAGCCATTCGCCCCAGCGCGGCGGCTCGACTTCGGAGCCCGGCAGGTCGCGGGTGACGGGGTGGCGCTTGCCGGGCTCGCTGACCCTTGCGCGATAGGCCTCGTCGAAGACGCTGCCATCGGGCTGCGCCGGCAGGATCTGGCCGAGCGGGGTGCGCGCCAGCGACTGGGCGCCGGAATATTCCGGCCCGGCCGCGATCAGCAGGGCGCCGCCGTCGCGGACATAGCGGACGATGTTGTCGAAATAGACCAGCGGCAGGATCGACTGGTTGGCGTAGCGGTCGAAGATGATCAGGTCGAAATCCTTGATCTTGACCTGGAACAGCTCGCGCGTCGGGAAGGCGATCAGCGAGAGCTCGTTGATCGGCGTGCCGTCCTGCTTCTCCGGCGGGCGCAGGATGGTGAAGTGGACGAGGTCGACATTGGCGTCGGCCTTGAGCAGGTTGCGCCAGGTCCGCTCGCCCGGATGCGGCTCACCGGAGACCAAGAGCACGCGCAGCTTGTCTCTGACGCCCTCGATGGTGATGACGGCGCGGTTGTTGGCGAGCGTCAGCTCGTTGTCGAGCGGGGCGGCCTCGATCTCGATGACATTCGGGCCGCCGCGATCGATGCGGACGGGCACCTGGACCGTCTGTCCGGCGATCGCCTCGCGCCGCGCGATGATCTCGCCATCGCGGCGCACCGTGATCGCGGCGCGGCCCGGCCCGCCCTTCTCGACGACGCGCAGGCGGACATTCTGCTCCTTGCCGACGATGCCGAAGCGCGGCGAATCGACCAGCACGATGCGCCGGTCGATCTCGCGCTCGCGGCCGGTGGTCAGCACATGCAGTGGCGCACGCAGGCCGAGTGCCTCGGCCGTGGCCGGAGCGTCATGGGCGAGGCCGTCGCTGAGCACGATCGCGCCGGCGACGCGCTCGGACGGCACGTCGGCGAGGCCGGAGGCGAGCGCCTCGAACAGGCGGGTGCCGTCGCCGGCGCCCTGCTGGTCGGTGACCTCGATCGTCCGCGCCTCGACGCCGGTTATGCCGCGCAGTTGCCGCTCGATCTCGGCCTGGGCGGCTTGCGTCTGCTGCGTGCGATCGGCGAGGCGGTTCGAGGCCGACTTGTCGACGACGACGGCGACGACGTCCTTCACCGGCTCGCGATCCTCGAAGACGAGCGAGGGATCGGCGAGGGCCACGGCCAGCACAGTGAGCGCCAGCGCCCGCAGGATCGCGCCGCGTCCGGCCAGCACCAGTGCCATGCCGGCAGCGACCGCGGCCAGAGCGGCGAGGCCGATCAGCAGCGGCAGCGGGACGAGCGGGGCGAAAGTCAGGCTCCACATCGGGCGGTATTTCCTTCGCTACTGACCGAGGCGTTCGAGCAGGGCCGGGACATGGACCTGATCGGCCTTGTAGTTGCCGGTCAGCGCGTACATCACGAGATTGACGCCGGCGCGCAGTGCCATCTCGCGCTGGCGCGGATCGGAGCCGGACATCGGCACGAGCGCTTCGCCGCGCCGCCCGACGGCCCAGGCGGCGGCAAGGTCGTTCGAGGTGATCACGATCGGCGAGACATTGTCGCCGGCGCGGGCCGGGCGGCGGCCATCCTCGCTGGCGGGCGGCAGCACCTCGACCCAGGTCGTGCCGCCGTCATAGCGGCCGACGAAGCCGTCGAGGATGTAGAAGGTCTTGGTCAGGACGTGGTCGCGCGGGATCGGCTCCAGCTCCGGGATGTCGAGAGTCTGCAGCATGCGGCGCAGCTGGTCGCCCTCCGGCGTGGTGCCACCGCCGGGACGGGTGCTCATCGCGTCGCGGGTGTCGAAAATCACCAGCCCGCCGCCCTTCATATAGGCCTCGACCTTGCGCAGCGTCTCGGCCGAGGGGATCGGCCGGCCGGCCACCACCGGCCAGTAGAGGATCGGGTAGAGAGCGAGCTCGTCGCGGGTGACGTCGACGCCGGCCGCCTCGCCCGGCTCCAATGCGGTGCGGGCGCCAAGCACGATGTTGAGGCCGGCCATGCCAGCCTTGGACATATCGTCGACGGACCGGTCGCCAGTGACGACATAGGCGAGCCGGGTCGCGCTCGCGGCGGTGACGAGGTCGCGCGCCACCGGCGGGCGTTGATCGCCCGGCGGGGCAGGGGGCGCCGGCTGCTGCTGCGCCTGTGCTGCGTCCGGAGCGGGCACGGCGGCGAGAGCGACAGCGAGGAGCAGCGCTGCGGGCGCGGCCCGGCGGAAGCGGGCGAGGTTCATCCGGCCTCCGAGCCAGAGCGTCGCCAGCGTATCGGCGACGAGCAGGAGCAGCGCCAGGACGAGGAGCTGCGGGCGGATATCACGGGCGACCGGCTGGTCGATCGGCAGCATTGGCGCGCCGAGCGCGGCGAGGTCGAGCGCAGCCAGCGTGTCGGCCGGCGCCAGCGTGTTGACCGCCATGGCGCCGTCAGTGGGGCCGTAGATGCCCGGCGGATGGGCGAGCGTGGCACGCCCCGCGAAGTTGCGCGCCACCGGCTGGGCCGTCGCCGGCGGCGAGCGGAAGGCGCCCTGGCCGTCGAGCACACGCGTCGGCGACAAGGTCTCGACCCGAACCTCGCCGTTTTGTCCCTCAGTCGCGCTGGTGCCGGACATGGCGACGACCTTGCGCAGCATTTCGACGAAGAGACCAGAGAGCGGTAGGTTCGACCAGGTGGTGTCGGCGGTGACATGGACCATGGCGAGGACGCCGTCGCCACGGCGCTCGCCGGTGACGACCGGGGTGCCGTCTTCCAGCGCCGCCCAGGTCTTGCGGGCGAGATCAGGCTCGGGCTCGGCCAGGATCTGGCGGGTGACGCGGACATCCTCGGCCAGGGACGAGCCGAAGAACGGGCTCTCGCGGGTGAAGGGCGCGAGCTTGCGCGGCGTCTCCCAGGAGAGGCCGCCGCCGAGCGTGCGGCCGCCGCGGCGCAGGCGCACCGGCGTCAGTTCGTCCGAGGAGGCGGCGAGCCTCGCTCCGGCGAAGCGCAGCAGCACGCCGCCGCGCTCGACGAAGGCCGAGACCTTGGCGGCGGTGTCCCCGTCGAGCGCGCCGATATCGGCGAGGATCAGCACGGAGAGGTTCTGCGCCAGCAATTCGCCGACCGGGTCGGTCGAGCCGGCGCGCGGCTCGCGGATCTCGGCGAAGGGCGAGAGCGCGCGCGAGACGTAATAGGTCGGCGAGAGCAGCGGCTGGGCGGTGTCGGCGGTGGCGCCGGAGACGATGCCAACGCGGCGACGCTTGGCGCGGTCGTCGAGCAGGGCGACGGCGCCGGCGCTGCGTTCGCCGGTGATCTCCAACCGCGAGACGGCGTTGCGGACCTCGATCGGCAAGGTCAGGCGCGCGGTGGTTTCGAGCTCGTTGCCGCCGAAGACGAAGGGCGCATCGCCGAGCGGCAGGCCCTTGAGGTCGAGCGCGCGGACCTGCCCGCTCGCTGCAGCGTTCGTCGTCGGCCGCAGCACCTTGACGGTCAGCGCGCCGGCGAGGTTCTCGGGCGCGGCGAGGGCGCGCTGATCGGCCGGGCCTGCATGGATCGAGAGCCGGCTGCCTCCTGCCTCCTGCTTCAGCCGGGCGAGGAAATCGACATCGCCGCCGCCGATGCCGAGCCCGTCGGCGACCCAGACCGTCTCGGCCTGGGGCTGGGCACGCCAGAAGGCTTCGAGCCGCTGGAGATGGGCACCGCGATCGGGCGCATGCGGTTGCAGGCTGAGCGCTCGCAGGCGTTCGAGCGCGCCCTGCGGTTCTGCAAGCGCAATCTCGGCCGGCGCTTCTGCGAGACCGACGACCGCGACGGGCCGGCCTTCGCGCCCGGCGGCCATGATGCGGCTTTCGGCGATGGCCTGGCGTTCCAGCCAGTCGGTCGCGGCACCAAAACCGTTGTCGACCAGGAGCAGCAGCGGGCCGCGCAGGGCGGCGGCGTCGCGCACCGGATTCCAGACCGGGCCGGCGACGGCGAGGATCGCCAGCGCCGCCACCGCCATGCGCAGCGCCAGCAGCCACCAGGGCGTATGCGCCGGCGTCTCGCGCTGCGGGATCAGGTCGCGCACGATTTTCAGCGGCGGAAAGTCGATGCGCTTCGGCCGCGGCGGCGTCACCCGCAGGATCAGCCAGAGCACGGGCAGCAGGGCCAGCGCGATCAGGGCCAGCGGCGCGGAGAAGGCGATCGGCAGGGATGACAGCATCGTCTCCTCCTCCCGCTAGCCGGCCGGCCCGCCGCGCGAGGCGGCGATCAGGCTGGCGATCCGCAGGACGCCTTCGCTGGCCGGGCGGTCGGTCCGGTGCAGGGTCAGCGTCCAGCCGGCATGGCGGCAGGCTTCGCGGATGGCGTCGCGATGAGCCTGCAGCCGCTCGCGATAATCCTCGCCCCATTTGCCGGCATCGCCGACCCGCAACGTCAGGCCATCCTCCAGGTCGAACAGTTCGGCCTGTCCGGAGAAGGGGAAGGTCTCCTCGATCGGGTCGGCGATCAGGAGAATATGGCCCTTGGCGCCGCTGCTCGCCAGCGTGGCGATGCGCTTGGCGAGCGCCGCCGCCGGCGTCAAACCGTCGGTGATCAGGATCGCGTCGGCGAGGCGGGGCAGCGGCTCGTCGGGCGGCAGGTCGGCCTCGCCATTGCGGCGATCGGCCAGGATCGCCTGCGCCAGCAGTTCGACGATGCGGCGCGAGGCCATCGGCCGGGTCAGGCCGAGATGACCGACGCGCTCACCCGCTTCGACCAGGGCCTCGGCAAGGGAGAAGCCGGCGACCAGCGCGCGGTCGACCTTGCTGGCCTGGGCGAGCGAGGAGGCAAAGCCCATCGAAGGCGAGCGGTCGATCCAGAGCCAGATCGCGTGCGAGGCCTCCCATTCGCGCTCGCGGACAAAGAGGTGGCCGTCGCGGGCCGAGCGGCGCCAGTCGATACGCGACGCGGCCTCGCCGGTGACCAGCGGCCGATACTGCCAGAAGGTCTCGCCCGGGCCGGAGCGCCGGCGGCCATGAATGCCGTGCACGCTGGCCGAAACCCGCCGCGCCTCCAGCACCAGCCGGGGCAGGCGCGCGGCGAGATCGAGCGACGCCTTGAGGACCGGCTGGCCCGGCTGGCGTTCGGCTTGGCCGAGGACGCGCGTGCGCAGCATCAGAATGCCCTCAACCCAGACGCTCCACCAGCTTGGCGACGATGCCCTCGACCGTCTCGCCATCGGCGCGGGCGGCGAAGGTCAATGCGATACGATGCTTCAGCACTGGGGCGGCGAGCGCGGCGACGTCGTCGACAGACGGCGCGAGCCGGCCTTCGACCAAGGCGCGGGCGCGGGCGGCGAGCGTCAGCGCCTGGCTGGCGCGCGGACCGGGGCCCCAGGCGAGCTTGTCGGTGATCGCCTTCTCGCCGTCGCCGGGACGGGCCGAGCGGACGAGATCGAGGATCGAATCGACCACCGCCTCGCCGACCGGCAGGCGGCGCACGAGGCGCTGCGTCGACATCAGGGTTTCGGCGGTCATCGCCTGCACCGGCTTGTGCTCGGCGGCGCCGGTGGTCTCGAGCAGGATGCGGCGCTCGGCCTCGCGGTCGGGATAGCCGACATCGATCTCGAGCAGGAAACGGTCGAGCTGGGCTTCCGGCAGCGGATAGGTGCCTTCCTGCTCGATCGGGTTCTGGGTGGCGAGCACATGGAAGGGTGCCGGCAGGTCGTGGCGCTCGCCGGCGACGGTGACGTGGTGCTCCTGCATCGCCTGCAGCAGGGCCGACTGGGTGCGGGGCGAGGCGCGGTTGATCTCGTCCGCCATCAGCAGCTGGGCGAAGACGGGGCCCTTGATGAAGCGGAAATGGCGCTTGCCGTCGGCGCTCTCGTCGAGCACCTCGGAGCCGAGGATGTCGGAGGGCATCAGGTCCGGCGTGAACTGGACGCGCCGGGCCGAGAGGCCGAGCACGGTGCCCATCGCCTCGACCAGCTTGGTCTTGGCGAGGCCGGGCACGCCGACGAGCAGGCCATGGCCACCGGCGAGCAGGGTGATCAGCGAGAGATCGACGACCTTCTGCTGGCCGAAGATGACCTGGCCGATCTCGGTGCGGGCGGCGCCGATGGCGGCGAGCGCCGCCTCCGCCGCCTCGACCACGCCGGTGTCGAGGTTGATCGGGGCGTTGGCATCACGGGCTTGCGCCACCATGTCGATCTCCTTCGGCCGCGCCGTCGCGCGGCCTTCCTGTCCGATTCCAGACTCTGACCCTCGCGGGGAGCATGCTCAAGGGGCAGAGAGCGGCGGTGCACAACAGTCCGCTTCACGATTATGTAGAGTTCAAGGCGAGAGAGCGATGCAACCGGCATGCCGATGACGAAAGCGCGAGGTGACGTGACCGGAGAGCCCGCGGGCGCGATGAACCGACTGCTGAGCGCGCTCGGGACCGGCCCTTTGCGCGGGCTGCCGCCGGTGGAGCGCTGGAATCCGCCCTTCTGCGGCGATCTCGACATGCGTATCGCTGCGGACGGTACCTGGTTTTATTTGGGCACGCCGATCGGCCGGCCGGCGCTGGTCAAGCTGTTCTCCTCGGTGCTGAAGCGCGAGGGCGAGGATTACTTTCTCGTGACCCCGGTCGAGAAGGTCGGGATCAGGGTCGAGGGCGCGCCGCTGCAGGCGGTCGAGATGGCGGTGGAGGGCGAGGGCGACAAGCGCGGCATCGCCTTCCGGACCCGCACCGACGACCTGGTGACGGTCGGGCCCGACAATCTTTTGCGCTTCGAGAGGGCTGCGAACGAGGGCGTGAAGCCTTATGTGCATGTCCGGCGCGGGCTCTGGGCCCGGCTCACGCGGGCGCTGACCTATGATCTCCTGGCGCTCGGTGAGATCAGCGAGATCGACGGGCAGGCGCAGTTCGGTATCGCGGCCGGCGGAGCCTTCCATGTCGTGGCGCCGGCCAGCGAAATCGAGGGACTTTGATGCAGCATCTTGCGAAGCGTCTGGCCGAGACGGCGTTCTGGAATGGCGGCGACCTCGAGGCGCTGCTGCTGGATACCCTGCGGGCCGAGCCGCCGGCCCATGGCGACCTGATCGCGCGACCGCGCGGCGACCACGACCTCCAGTCCGAGCCGATCGACATCCCCGACGAAGCGAGCGCGATCGAGGCGGCGGTGCTGATCCCGATCGTGCTGCATCCCGGCGAGCCGACCGTGCTGCTGACCCAGCGTGCCGCGGCGCTCCGCAAGCATTCGGCGCAGATCGCTTTCCCGGGCGGGCGCATCGACGCCACCGACGGCTCGCCATTGATTGCGGCCCTGCGTGAGGCGGAAGAAGAGATCGGGCTTGCGCCGGACAAGGTCAGGGCGGTCGGCTATCTCGACGCCTATCTCACCGGCACCGGCTATCGCGTCACGCCGGTCGTCGGGCTGGTCGAGCCGCCGCTGGCGCTGACGATCAACCCGCACGAGGTCGACGAGGCCTTCGAGACGCCACTCTCCTTCCTGCTCGATCCGGCCAATCATCAGCGCCATGGCCGCGAATTCAGGGGGCGCCACCGCACCTACTATGCGATGCCGCATGGCGATCGCTATATCTGGGGAGCGACGGCCGGGATGATCCGCAATCTCTACGAGCGGCTCGCCGTTTAGAGACCGGTAAAACGGTCTCTATCTAAAGTGAGAGACGGATTCACCGATCAGATTGAAACAATCTGATCGGATCCGGCTCTGGAGAGGTTACGCTGGATGCTGCGCACGCTGATCGAGGAGTTCCTGCTCTTCGTCCTGCCATTCTGCCTGTTCGCGGGCTATCTCGTGATCCGGCGGCGCAATCCGTTCGATGTCGAGCATTGGAGCGGCCATCTGTTCTGGCTGTCGGTGACCGGGCTCGTGTTCGGTATCGCCTCCCTCGTCTATGCCGGGCTCGTCGCGCCGCGGCATACCGGGCCGTTCGTGCCGCCCCATGTCGAGAACGGCCGGCTGGTTCCCGGCGAATTCGACGACCGGCCGAAGCGATGACCGGCGCCGAGCGTGACCGCGTCGCCGCGCTGTTGGCGCGCCCCGATGCCGCCGCGCTGCTGACTGCGCTGAACCGGGATGGCGAGGAGGCGCGGATCGTCGGCGGTGCCGTCCGCAATGCGCTGCTCGATCAGCCCGTGGCCGATATCGACGTCGCGACGACCTGCCTGCCGAAGGAGACGATGCGGCGTGCGCGTGCCGCCGGGTTCAAGGCGGTCCCCACCGGAGTCGAGCATGGCACGGTGACCGTCGTGATCGACGGCACGCCCTTCGAGGTCACGACGCTGCGCCGCGATGTCGAGACCGATGGCCGCCATGCCGTCGTCGCCTTCGGCCGGGACTTCCGCGAAGACGCGCTCCGGCGCGACTTCACCATCAATGCGCTTGGGCTCGATGCTGCGGGCATGCTGCACGACTACGCCGACGGGCTCGCCGATCTGGCGGCGCGGCGGGTGCGCTTCATCGGCGCGGCGAGCGAGCGGATCGCCGAGGATTACCTGCGCATCCTGCGCTTCTTTCGCTTCCATGCGCGCTATGGCGTCGGCGAGCCGGACCGGGCTGCGCTCGATGCCTGTATTGCCGGGCGCGCTGGCCTCGGCGGATTGTCGCGCGAGCGGGTCTGGGCGGAACTGCGCAAGCTGCTCGTCGCACCGCGGGCGGCCGAGACGCTACAGGCCATGGCCGGGGCTGGGCTGCTGATGCCGGCGATCGGCGGCGTGCCGCGTCTCTCCCGCTTCGCCGCGATTGCGGACGTGCCGGGCGATAATGTCTATCCGGCTTTCAGGCTGGCGGCGCTGGCGGTCGCGGTCGGCGAGGATGCGCTCAGGCTGCGCGAGGGACTGCGGCTGTCGAATGCCGAGTTCGAACGGATTTCAGGCATCGCCGCCGCGCTGGAAGCGCTGTCGGGGAGGGGAATGCTGCCGGAGATCGCAAGGCTGCGGCGGCTGGCTCATCGCATCGGAGCAGATGCGGTGGCGGGAGCGCTTGTGCTGCTGGGCACGGCCGGGACGGCGGCGGACTTCCAGGCCCTGATCGCCGAGCTGGCGCGGACGCCACCCTTCCTGCCGACCGGCAAGGATGTGCTGGCGCTCAGTGTCAGCGCCGGCCCGAAAGTCGGGCAGGTGCTGGAGGCGGCGCGGGAAGCCTGGATCGAAGCTGGGTGTCCGGCGGGGCGGGATGAGCAGATGGCAATGCTCGCCCGCGCGGTCAGCGGGTGACGCGCCGCTAGGGCCAACGCACCGTCGGCGGCATCGAGGACAGGATCGAGGCGACATTGCCGCCGGTCTTCAGGCCGAAGATGGTGCCGCGATCATAGAGCAGGTTGAACTCGACATAACGGCCGCGGCGGACCTGCTGCTCATGGCGCTCGGCCTCGCTCCAGGGCGTCGCCAGATTGCCGCGCAGGATGCGCGGATAGATCTCGAGGAAGGCCTCGCCCACGGCTTTGGTAAAGGCGAGATCGGCTTCCGGATCGCCCGACCAGAGATAGTCGTAGAAGATGCCGCCGATGCCGCGCGGCTCGTTGCGGTGCTTCAGGTGGAAGTACTCGTCGCACCAGCTCTTGAAGCGATCGTAGTCGGCGACGCCGGCATGGGCTTCGCAGGGCGCGCGCATCGCGGCGTGGAAGGCGAGCGCATCGGGGTCGCCCTGCGTGCGCCTGCGGTCGAGTACGGGAGTGAGGTCGGCGCCGCCGCCGAACCAGGGCTTCGTCGTCACGACGAAGCGGGTGTTCATGTGCACGGTCGGCGCGTGCGGGTTCCAGGGATGGGCGATCAGCGAGATACCGGTGGCATGAAAGCGCGGGTCTTCCGCCGCGCCGGGAATCTGAGCGGCGAATTCCGGGGCAAAGCTGCCATGCACGGTCGAGACGTGGACGCCGACCTTCTCGAAGACACGGCCGGACATCAGCGCCATCACGCCGCCGCCGCCGGGCACGCCATCATGGTTGCTGCGCTGCCAGGGCGTGCGCACGAAGCGGCCGGGCTTGTCGGCCTCTGGGGGGAACGGGCCGGTTGCCTCATCCTCGGCCTGTTCGAAGGCGGCGCAGATGCGGTCGCGCAGGCTCTCGAACCAGACGCTGGCGCGCGGCTTCATGGCCTCGATGGCGGCAGGGTCGAGGGCAACGGTTTGCGTGGCTTGTCCGGTCATTGGCAATCTCTTTGTCAGGCGTCAGCCGGCGCGGGATAGGCATCGAGCTGGCGCAGCGCCTCGCCCACTACCATCGCCGCGGCCATGGCGACATTGAGCGAGCGCAAATCCCGGCGCATCGGGATATGCACGCTGGCCTCGGCCGCAGCATAGACCTCAGGAGGAACGCCTGCGCTTTCGCGCCCGACCATGATGATGTCGCCGGGCTGGAAGGCGAAGTCGGTATGGGCGCAGGCGCCGTCGGTTTCGGCCAGGACGAGGCGATGGCCGGCCTCCCGCCGCCAGGCCTCGAAGGCGCGGAAGCTGTCATGGCGCGTCACCGCAGCGCGTTCGAGATAGTCCATGCCGGAGCGGCGGAAATTGCGGTCGGAGACGTCGAAGGCGGCCGGCTCGACGATGTCGACGGCGACGCCGAGGCAGGCCGCCAGGCGGATCATGGTGCCGGCATTCTGCGGAATGTCGGGCTGATAGAGGGCGAGACGCAGCATGGCGAGCGTCATCCGCGCTGCGCCCGCCATCGTCAAGCGTCGCAGCCGGCCAGGCAGCCCGGCCGGCGGCGAAACAATGGATCAAAACAATGGATCAGGCGACGTGCATCTTGCCCGCGAGCTCCCACATGGCGTCGACCAGCTGGTCGACATCACCCATATTGCTCCACAGATGCGTCGAGACGCGCACGCCGTAGTGCTCGTCCTTCTGGCCGGCGACCGGGAAGTTCGAGTTGCGGATGACGAAGCCGTATTCGTCCAGCATGCGCTTCACGAAGGCGTCGGACTTGGCCTTGTCCTTGATGTGCTCGGGATTGCGGAACGGATTGAAGGCGGTCAGCGCACAGACCAGACGCGGATCGTCCTTCGGCGAGTAGAGCGAATCGACGCCCCATTTCGCCGCGATCTTCTCCTTGAGATGCTGCGCCATGCCGACCGTGTAGGTCGCGATCTTGTCGCGGCCGATCCGGTCCCAGATCTCGACCGACTTGCCGAGTGCCAGATAGACCGGCGCGTTGCGGCTTCCGGTGCTCTGGATGCGCGCCGCGAGATCGTCGCTCTCCTTGTCGGTCCTGGTCCGCGGTGGCAGGCCACCCGTGGCCGGATAGGCGCTGGTCACCACCGGGTAGTAGTCCGGCAGCGGTAACGGGTTGAACTGCGGCAACACCTTGTTGCGGACATAGAGGATGCCGGTTCCAAGTGGCCCGCACTGCCATTTGTGGCCGGCGCCGGCGAGGAAATCGACACCGAGATCACGCATGTTGATGTTGATCATGCCTGGCAGGTGCGCGGCGTCGCAGACGCTGACGATGCCTTTGTCCTGGGCGAGCTTGGCCAGCATCTTGACCGGCAGCAGCGTGCCGGTCTTGTAGGTCGGTGCCGAGAAGACGAGCGCCCTGGTGCGCGGGCCGATGGCAGCCGAGAACAGGTCAACGTAGTCCTCGGCCTTCTGCTTGTTTCCGACCGGCAGGATGACGCGCTTGATCACCACGCCATAGCGGTCCTGCAAGAGCGCCATCGGCGCATTGCCGCCCGAATGTTCGTGGTTGGTGGTGACGATCTCGTCGCCCGGGCGCCAGACCATGCCGAGCAGGGCATGGCACATGCCGTCCGAGGTGTTGCCGGACATGACGATCTCGTCGGCATCGCAGCCGAAGCTCTTCGCCAGCGCTTGGCGTTGAGGCAGGTAATTGCCGTAGCCGCTCATCGACTCGTGAGCGTGCCGGCGCGACTCGGCGTGGAGGAAGGTTTGCGTCTCGACCGGCATGGAACCGGCGGTTCCGATGTTCATGTAGCGGACGCCGGGCTTCTGGTCGAAGAGCTTGCGGACATCCGCCCAGAAGGCGGCGTCGTTGGCGAGGGCAGCGACCGCAGGCGCCTGAGCGCTTGCGCCGGTCGGTACGAAACTCGCCAGCGAGCCGGCGAAGGCGGCAGAGGAAGCAAGGGCGCCGATGAAGGCGCGGCGGTTCGGGTCGAAAGCGAGCGTCTTCTCTTCCGAGATCTGCATGACTCTACTCCATGATTGCGGGCAGTCCTTTTCGCCAGGCCAGGGAGCTCGCCGGCGTAAGGCCGGCGGCTCAGATCAGGGGCGGACGGCGATGGCGCCGATCTCGACCTTCACGTCGCGGGGAAGGCGGGCGACCTCGACGGTGGCGCGTGCCGGCGGGGCGGTCTTGAAATAGGTCGCGTAGACCTCGTTCATCTTGCCGAACTCGTTGAGGTCCTTCATGAAAACGCTCGTCGAGACGATGTTGTCCATCGTCAGGCCGTCGGCTTCGAGCACTGCCTTGAGATTGTCGAGGACGAGCTTGGTCTGATCCTCGATGCTGGCGTCCTTCATCAGCTGCTTGGTCTTGGGATCGATCGGGATCTGCCCGGCCAGGAAGACCATGTTTCCGGCCTTGATCGCCTGCGAATAGGGGCCGATCGCCTCTGGCGCATTCGGCGTCGCGATCACCGTCTTGCCGGCGGTCTGGGCCTGCGCGGAAACCGGCAGGACAAGCGCACTCGCCAGAGCGAGCGCGCAAAGCATCTTGGTCATTGTCGCCTCCAAATCGCCGCCGTCACGCGCGGCTGGAGGCATGCTCGGCGCGTCGGGAGGACGCAGGCAAGGACGCAGATGCGGGTTCCGCCATGCCGAAGTAGTGGTTCCTTCGTCGTACGACTGAGGGTAATATCCTTTCAAAATTACCCGTGTAGGTAGAATTTTATTCTCCACTCCCGCGCCGCCTGTGTGATTGTCAGAACAGTCCGCAGCTGGCAGCCTTCGCGGCCCCAGTCTCCCATTCGCCATGCGTTGCTGTCATGGCTTGACCGGCGTGCGCCGCACACTCTGGCCACGGCGCGTGATACGCCCCATATCGGTAACGGCCGATCCGAGGAGGGCGGTGTCCCACATGTTCGCCCCGCTCTTCCGTTTCCTTGAAAGCCGCATCGACGTCTTCGCGCCCTTCGACGAGCGGCAGACGCCGCCGACAGGCGTGTTCCGCTTCATGTGGCACCACATCAAGGGCGTGAAGGGCTGGATGGCCCTGATCATGCTGACGGGGCTCGGCTTTTCGGGCATCGAAGCGGCGATGTACCTGATGGTCGGCTGGTTCGTGGACCTGCTGACGAAGAATTCACCTGAACAGGTCTTCAGCGAGCATGGCTGGTTGCTGATCGGCGCAGCGCTTGTCGTCACCGTGGCGAGGCCGCTGGTCTATTTCGCCAACCACGCCATCGTCGACCAGGTGGTGGTGCCGCAGATCACCAACCAGATCCGCTGGCGCAACCATGTCTACACGCTCGGCCACGCGCTCTCTTACTTCCAGAATGATTTTGCCGGCCGGCTCTCGGCACGGGTGATCCAGGCCGGTCAGGCGATTCGCGGTGCGACGATCGAGGTGATCGACGACCTCTGGTACGCACTGATCTTCGCCTCGGTCGCGATCGGCTTCTTCGGCTCGACCAGCATCTGGCTCGCCATGCCGGTAATCGTCTGGCTCGCGGCCTATGTCGCGCTGCTGATCTATTTCGTGCCGCGGGCCAAGAAGCGCTCGGAGGCGAACTCGCTCGGCCGCTCGACGACGACGGGACGCATCGTCGATTCCTATACCAACATCCTGACGGTCAAGCTCTTCGCCCGGGCCGATGCCGAGCGCTCGGCCGTGCGCGACTCGTTGACGCGCTGGAACGCCTCATTCCTCAGCTTGTCCAGGCTGATCACCGGCGTCAGCGTCATCCTGCAGACGATGAACAGCCTGCTGGTGGTGGCGACGGCCTGGCTCAGCCTGCATCTGTGGGCGCAGGGCGAGATGACGCCGGGCGCGGTCGCCGCCGCGATCGGCCTGGTGCTGCGCCTCGTCCAGATGTCGAGCTGGCTGATCCATCTGGTGCGCGGCATCTTCGAGAACATCGGCTCGGTGCAGGAGAGCATGGAGACGATCGCCAAGCCGCACGACCTGCCGGACGCCGCCGACGCCGTGCCGCTCAAGGTCGCTCAGGGTGGCGTGCGCTTCGAGCATGTCCGCTTCAACTACGGCAAGCCGCTGGGGCTGTTCGAGAATCTCGACCTCGAGATCAAGCCGGGCGAGAAGGTCGGGCTGGTCGGCCCCTCCGGGGCGGGCAAGTCGACGCTGGTCAACCTCTTGCTGCGGCTCTATCCGCTCGATGCAGGCCGCATCCTGATCGACGGGCAGGACATCGCCCTTGTGACGCAGGAATCGCTGCGCAGCCAGATCGGCATGGTGACGCAGGACAATTCGCTGTTGCATCGCTCGATCGGCGACAACATCGCCTATGGCCGGATCGGTGCGACGCAGGACGAGATCGCTGCGGCGGCCAAGCGCGCGGCAGCGCATGACTTCGTCCTCGGTCTCAGTGATCAAGACGGGCGCCAAGGCTTCGACTCTCGCGTCGGCGAGCGCGGCGTCAAGCTCTCCGGCGGCCAGCGCCAGCGGATCGCGATCGCCCGCGTGCTGCTCAAGGACGCGCCGATCCTGATCCTCGACGAAGCGACCTCGGCGCTCGATTCGGAGGTCGAGGCAGAGATCCAGGCGCAGCTTTCCACATTGATGGAAGGCAAGACTGTGATCGCGATTGCACACCGTCTTTCCACCATTGCTGCGCTCGATCGGTTGATCGTGCTCGACAAGGGCCGGATCGTCGACATGGGCAGCCATGACGAATTGGTGCGGCGCGGCGGGCTCTATGCGCGCCTATGGGCCCGGCAGTCGGGTGGCTTCCTGGCGCTCGCTGACAGCGAGCGGATTCCGGCCTGAGCCGGGCGCACTGCGGCCTTGCTGCAACGCCGTGGGCTGCGGCACGGGGAACAGTAGACTTCGTCAAAACTGCATGCCAAAGAGCGCGGCAGGCGTCGCGCCGCCGAAAGGTGGCGCTGCGCTCGCGCCCTCATGAGGCGCGTGATGTGTTTGAGCCGGCCAGGCCGGCAGCCGAGCAGGGAACTGGATCGTGGCGCACGCGACCGATACGACTGGCACCGAACCCACCCGCCGCGATTTTCTGATGCTGACCACGGCAGCCGCCGGCGTTGTCGGTGTCGGCGCGCTGGTCGTGCCGCTGGTCGGCCAGTTGGCCCCGGACGCGCAGGTCGTCGCCGCCGGCGCGCCGATCGATCTCGATCTCGCCCCGATCGCGGAAGGCCAGGCGATCAAGCTGTTCTGGCGGGGCAAGCTGATCTTCGTGCGCAACCGTACGAAGAAGGAAATCGACGAGGCGCTCGCCGTCAACATCGCGACGCTGCGCGATCCGCAGACCGACCAGCAGCGCACCAAGGCCGGCCACGAGAAATACCTCGTCGTCTACGGCAGCTGCACCCATCTCGGCTGCGTGCCGCTCGGCAGCTCCCCGGGCGAGCCGAAGGGCGAGTTCGACGGCTGGTTCTGCCCCTGCCACGGCTCGCACTACGATTCCTCCGGCCGCATCCGCAAGGGTCCTGCGCCGCTGAACCTGCCGGTGCCGCCCTACGCGTTCACCGCGGACACCAAGATCAAGATCGGCTGAGCCTCCTGAAGGCGAGGACGGCATCGAGCGGAATTGAGAGAGCTTGAGGCGAGCATGAGCGGTCACAGCACCTACCAACCGAAGACGGGGATCGAGCGCTGGCTCGATGCGCGCCTGCCGATCATCCGGCTAGCGCACGATTCGGCGGTCTCCTATCCGGTGCCGCGCAATCTCAACTATCTCTGGACCTTCGGCGGCATCCTCGCCTTCATGCTGGTGGCGCAGATCGTCACCGGCGTGATCCTGGCGATGCACTACACGCCGAACGCGACCATGGCGTTCAACTCCGTCGAGCACATCATGCGCGACGTGAACTTCGGCTGGCTGCTGCGCTATCTGCACTCCAACGGCGCCTCGATGTTCTTCGTGGCGGTCTACATCCATATCTTCCGCGGTATCTATTACGGCTCGTACAAGGCGCCGCGCGAGGTGCTGTGGATCCTCGGCGTCATCATCTTCCTCTTGATGATGGCCACGGCGTTCATGGGCTACGTCCTGCCCTGGGGCCAGATGTCGTTCTGGGGCGCGACCGTCATCACCAACCTGTTCTCGGCGCTGCCGGTAATCGGCGAGACGATCGTGACCTTCCTGTGGGGCGGCTACTCGGTCGACAACCCGACGCTGAACCGCTTCTTCTCGCTGCACTTCCTGCTGCCCTTCATGATCGCTGGCGTCGTCGCGCTGCACATCTGGGCGCTGCACCATGTCGGCCAGAACAACCCGACCGGCGTCGAGGTGAAGGACGTCCGCAAGGACACCGTGCCGTTCACCCCCTATGCGACCATCAAGGACCTGTTCGGCATGGTCTGCTTCATGCTGGTCTTCGCCTGGTTCGTGTTCTACCAGCCGAATTTCATGGGGCACGCCGACAACTATATCCCGGCTAACCCGGCGGCGACGCCCGCGCACATCGTGCCGGAATGGTACTTCCTGCCGTTCTACGCGATCCTGCGCGCCATCCCCGACAAGCTCGGCGGCGTGCTCGCCATGGGCGGGGCGATCGTGATCCTCGCCTTCCTGCCCTGGCTCGACACGTCCAAGGTCAAGTCGATGACCTACCGGCCGATCGCGCGCCAGTTCTTCTGGATGTTCGTGCTGGTCTGCATCGGCCTCGGCTATCTCGGCGCCATGCCGGCGGACGAGCCCTACGTGACCCTCTCGCGGATCCTGACGGTGCTGTATTTCGGCTTCTTCGCCGCGCTGGCGCTGATCGGCATCTTCGAACGGCCGGCCCAGCTGCCGACCTCCATTGCCGATTCGGTGCTCGGCGGCTCGGGCGCACGCCTGGCCCACGCGACCGCTTCGGAACCGCAGGCCAAGGGCTGAACGAGACCATGAGCAAGATGTCCCTCCGCCTGTCGCTCGCTGGCCTTGCCGCAAGCCTCGCCATCGCTGCTGCCTCGCCGGCCCTGGCCGCCGAAGCCGGTCCGAAGCCGCCGGCGCAGAGCTGGTCGTTCTCCGGCCCGGTCGGCAAGTTCGACCAGGCCCAGCTCCAGCGCGGCTTCAAGGTCGTCAAGGAAGTCTGCGCCAGCTGCCATGCGATGAGCCTGATCCGCTTCCGCAACCTGTCGCAGCCGGGCGGCCCCGGCTTCACCCCCTCGCAGGTGGCGGCGCTGGCCGCGAGCTATACGAACATCAAGGACGGCCCGAACGATGCCGGTGAGATGTTCGAGCGCCCCGGCCGGCCGGCCGACGCTTTCCCGTCGCCGTTCCCGAACGAGCAGGCGGCGCGCGCCGCCAATGGCGGCGCCTACCCGCCGGACATGTCGGTGCTGGCCAAGGCGCGCACCTATGAGCGCGGCTTCCCGAAGTTCGTCTTCGACATCTTCACCCAGTACCAGGAGCAGGGGCCGGACTACATCGTCGCGCTCCTGACCGGCTATAAGGACCCGCCGAAGGAGTTCCCGCCGCTCCTGCCCGGGCAGAATTACAACACCTATATGCCCGGCCACCTGATCGCGATGCCGAAGCCGCTGAACGACGGCCAGGTCGAGTATCCGAAGGGGCCGGACGGCAAGTCGCCGGTGCCTGAGACCGTCGAGCAGTACTCCAAGGATGTCGCCGCCTTCATGATGTGGATGGCGGAGCCGCACCTCGAGGCGCGCAAGCGCATGGGCCTGCAGGTGATGATCTTCCTCGCGCTCTTCGCCGGCCTGCTCTACTTCACCAAGAAGAAGATCTGGTCGCGTCTGCCCGATCACGCTTCGGCGCACTGAGCAGAGTTCGACCTGGAAAGGCCCCGGGAAACCTGTTCCACCCAGCTTGCTACATAGTTTAGTGGAACGCCCGCTTCGACCTCTCTGGGCCCCCGAGCGAGGCTCTGTGAGCAATAGGAAGCGGGCGGTTCGGGTGCAGGCAGCCGAAGTAGCCCGCAGGTCAACTCAAGCTGATCCCCTTTACGTGCGGCGATCCGTTATTGCCGCACGTCCACGCCTGAATGTCTCGACGGAGCTTGTGCCGGCCGTCGCAAGTTGAGCGCGGCCAGGCATTCGAACTGGACCGGGCTTCAGATACTGCGAAAGATCTTGACCGGCAGTTCACGGACGCGCTGGCCGGTGGCGGCGAAGATGGTGTTGAGTACGGCGGGCGCCGCGATGCTGATCACCGGCTCGTCAGCGCCGCCCTCGGAAGCCGCCTGAGGGTACAATCACGGTCTCAGCCCGCGGCAAATCGGCGGGGCGCATGACCTCGTAGTCGTGATAGTTGGTCTGCTCGATCGCCCGAAACTTCAATACTTCGTACTCGTTCAAAATTATTCTATTTCTTGTTTAGCGCCGGCGCATTGTCCGCACCCGCCGCAGTATCGTACCCTTCCGAGCTAGGTTTTCGTCAGGGTCCGCAATGGCACTCAACATCATCGGGCAATCGGCAGTTGGCGACGGCTCGCTCCATGTCAGCGGCCAGATCACCTATGACGACGTCGCGGCCTATATGGACAGCACGCGCTATCTCGACCTGAGTGGAACACGCCGGCAGACGCAGCCCATGCTGCCTTTCGCGCGCGGCAGCTACTGGATGGATCCGGTCAGGCCCGACGTGCACCTGACCGGCTGCGATCTTGAATATCTGAGCGAGGAGCGTGTTGTCGGCTGCTATCGGCCGAGCCTGTTCGTCGGCATGCTCACCGCCGGCGAGCATACCGGTTTCGTCGGCGGACGCTCGATCGCGAGCCAGCGCGTCGGCGTGCCGACCCTGCTCGGTGTCGGCCGCGAGGTCGAGATCACCTCGGGCCAGCGGCGTGGCCAGATCTGCCGGATGAGCGGCTTCCATATTGGCGCCGACTTCCTGCGCGGGCTAGCTGAAGAGGGGCCGGCGGGAAGCGCCGGCCTTGCCCGCTTGCTCGATGACGGCTTTGCTTTCCACGAAATCGAGCACAGCGTCGCGCTGCGGATTCTGTTGAGCCAGCTCGCCGACAACCCCTATTCCGGCGCGCTGGCGCAGATCTACGCCGAGAGCCGCATTCTCTCGGCCCTGATCGAGCTGGAAGGTCTGCTGTACGAGGTACGCGCCGGCGCCATCCCAGCCTTGTCGCGCAGCCATCGCGACTATGCCGAGCAGGCCCGTCTGTTGCTCGATGCGCAGCTCGCGGATCCGCCGAGCGTGCCCGAGCTCGCACGGACGATCGGGCTCAACGAGACCGATCTGCGCCGCAGCTTCAAGGCCGCCTTCGGCACCACCATCATCGACTATCTGCGTGACCGGCGTCTCGAAGTCGCACGCATGCTGGTCCGGCAGCGGCAGCTTTCGGTCGCGACGATCGCCTATCGCGTCGGCTTTGCCAGCCCGGCCAATTTCGCCACCGCCTATCGCCGTCGCTTCGGCCTGCCGCCATCGCAGGATTTGTAAGCCTTCCAGGGCATTCGCACCCGCAAAGGAAAAACACCGGGCCGCAAAGGCCGGGCGCGTGGAGCCCACCCTGGTCGCGCCATAGAACGGCCGCAGGTTCGGCGGTTCAGAAGTTTTCGCGGTGACGGCAGCACATCCAGACGAAAAGATGGCCGAGGTACCGGTCTCGCTCGGCGCGGTTGCCGGGCGGCTGCTGGCGCTGATGCGCCGCCGCCGTGGGCTGCTCCTGCTCTCGGTCCTCTGCGGCACGACCTCGGCACTGCTCTCGCTCACACCCTATGTCGCGGCGGCTCTGGCGCTCGCGGCCCTGCTCGACGGCACTGCGACAGCAGGCTGGCTGGCCTCGCTCGGCCTGGCCGCACTCGCCGGCGTCGCCGGACGCCAGGCCCTGTTCGCGCTCTCGACCGGGCTGTCGCACCACATCGCCTTCGCGACGCAGGAGGAGCTCCGCATCGAGCTCGCCGCCAAGCTGGCGCGGGTGCCGCTCGGTTTCTTCGACGACCGCTCCAAGGGCGAATTGCGCACCGTGCTGCTCGACGATGTCGAGGGTGTCGAGGACGGCATGGCCCATATCGTGCCGGAGCTCAGCGCCGCGATCGTCGCGCCGGTCGTCGCGATCCTGCTGCTGGCATGGATCGATTGGCGCCTGACCATTCTGGCGCTGCTGCCGCTCTGCCTCGGCATGGTGCTGATCGGCCGGGTGATGCGGCAAGGCGAAGGCGTCACGCGCGACTACCTCCAGATCCAGGCGCGCATGGCCGAGACCGTGGCAGAGATGGCCGACGGCCTGCCGACCGTGCGCGCCTTCAACCAGGACGGCCAGGCGACAGCCCGGGCACGGCGCGCCTTTGCGGAGATGACCGAGCTCTCCGAGAACTGGGCACGCCATGCGGTGGTGCCAGGCTCGGTCGCTCAGGTACTGTTGACCAGCCATCTGCTCTTCGCCGCGCCGGTGGGGCTCGTGATGGCGGCGGCCGGCTGGATCGGCGCCGGTGCGCTCGCTGCCTTCCTCGCCGTGACCTACGGGCTCGGAGACGTCTTCTCCTCATTGCAAGGCATCAGCCATCGATTGATGAAGCAGGTCGAACTGCTCGACCGGATCGACGCCGTCCTCGCCGCGCCGGAACTGCCCGCTCCAACGCAGCCCAAGGTGCCGGCCGACGCCTCGGTCCGCTTCGCCGGCGCGACGTTCAGCTATGGCCGCCGCCGCGTGCTCGACGGAGTCGAGCTCGAGGTCGCGCCCGGGCGGTGCCTCGCTCTGGTCGGGCCGAGTGGCTCGGGCAAATCGACCCTGGCGCGATTGATCGCCCGCTTCCACGATGTCGAGGCTGGCGCCATCCGGATCGGCGGCGTCGATGTCCGCGAGATCGCGCCGGATGTCCTCAACGCCCATGTCGCCTATGTCTTCCAGGACGTTTTCCTGTTCGCCGGAACGGTGGCGGAGAACATCCGCCTGGCGAAGCCGGGCGCCTCGGAGGAAGAGGTCGCCGCGGTGGCGCGGGCCGCGCAAGCGCACGACTTCATCGCCGCCTTGCCGCAGGGCTATGACACGCTGATCGGCGAGCGCGGTTTCGGCCTCTCCGGTGGCGAGCGCCAACGCATCTCGATCGCCCGCGCCATCCTGAAGGATGCGCCGATCCTCGTCCTCGACGAAGCCACCGCCTTCGCCGATCCGGAGAACGAGGCGCTGATCCAGGACGCGATCGCGGCGCTCGCCCGGCAGCGCACCTTGATCGTCATCGCGCATCGCCTGCACACCATCGCCCATGCCGATAGGATCGCGGTGCTCGATACAGGCCGGGTCGCCGAACAGGGCTCCCACGCCGAACTCCTGGCACGCGACGGGCTCTACGCCGCGATGTGGCGCGCCCAGGAGGAGGTCCGCCGGCACCGCCATGCCGGCGCCGAGACTGGCGCGCCGGTCAGTGCTCGCGAGGAGAGCCTGGCATGAAGCTCCTCGCCTTGCTCCATGCCCATCTCGGGCCCGCACGCGCGGCTTTCGCCCGCGCCATGTTGCTGACCTTCCTCGAGGGGCTCGTGGCCGCCCTGCCAGCGCTCGCGGTCGCGCTCGGGCTGCTGCGCCTGCAGCAAGGCGGCGCCGACGTCATGGCGATATTGCCCTATGCACTCGCCATCCCCGCCGCGGTGCTGCTGCGCATGCTGCTGATCCGCCGCGCCTGGGCCAATGGCTTCCATGCCGGCAACGTCGTCACCGAGACGGTCCGCAACCGGCTGCTCGACCGGATGCGCGCCGTGCCGATCGGCGCCCTGCAGCGCTGGAGCGCCGCTCGTCTGGCGACGCTGTTCAGCGAGGATGGCCGCTGGATCAACGAGGTCTCGACCTTCAGCCTGAACCGCCTGTTCGGCGGGCTCGCAGCCGGTGCCTGCCTGCTCGCCTGTGTTTTGGCCTTTGACGCTCTCACGGGGCTCTGCGTCATCCTCGCCGTCGGGCTCGGCCTGGCGGCGATGCCGGTCGCCACTCGCGTGCTGAAGCGGCTGCTCTCCGCGCGCAATACCGAGATCGCTGGATTGAACCAGCTGATCGGCGAATATGGCGAGGGCATCGCCGTGTTCCGCTCCTTCTGCGCCGGTGACGGTGCCTTCGCCCGTCTCGCCGATGCAGCCCGGCGCATGCGCAAGCTGATGCTGGATTCGACACCGCAAATCGTCTCGCTGCAGGGGCTCGCCGCCTTCGCGATGACGCTCGCCTTGCCTTTTGCGCTTCTCGCCTTCGCCTGGCGCGGCGAGGCGGGGCTGTCGCTCTGGCTGGTGCCGGCCTTCTTCCTCGCGCTCGCGGCAAGCCAGGCGCTCGCCATGGCGGTGCTGCCGCAGGCGCTGGTCGTCATGCTCGGCATCCAGGCCGAGGCCAATATCTCGCGCTTCCTGGCCGAGCCGGTACTGGGCGGGCATGTCACCGAGCCCGGTCGGCCGCTGGCGCTCAAACTCGACGGCGCGCATCTGCACTATGGCGCGGACAAGCCCGCTGCCGTGAGCAATGTCAGCTTCGAGGTCAGGCCGGGCGCGACCGTCGCCATCGTCGGGCCGAGCGGCGCCGGCAAGTCGAGCCTGCTCGCCTTGATGCTGCGCTTCGTCGATCCGACCGCCGGCCGCGTCCTGCTCGGCGGCACCGATCTCTCGACGCTCGATCCCGCCCGGCTGCAGGCGCTGACCGGCTTCGTCAACCAGGACGTTCATCTCTTCCGCGACACCCTGCGCGCCAATCTCCTGCTGGGTGATCCGCAGGCGAGTGAGGCGAAGCTTTCGGCCGCGATCCGCGCCGCCCGGCTGGAGGAGCTGATCGCAGCCCTGCCCAACGGGCTCGACACCCGCATCGGTGAGGGCGGGCGCACGCTCTCCGGCGGTGAGCGGCAGCGCGTCGCCGTCGCTCGCGCACTGCTCAAGGACGCGCCGATCCTGCTGCTCGACGAGGCTTCCTCGGCGATGGACCCGCTCAACGAGCGCGCCATCCAGCAGGCGATCGCGGCGCTGGAGGACGGTCGCACCGTCGTCGTCGTCGCGCATCGCCTGCGCAGCATCGCCGGCGCCGACCAGATCCTGGTGATGGAAGCCGGCCGGATCGTCGAGCGCGGCGGGCATGAAGAGTTGCTGGCGCTGGGCGGTCTCTATGCCCGGCTCTGGCAGGCGCAGGACCGCGCCGCCGGCTGGAGGCTGCGCTGATGACGACGGTAACCGAAAGCTTCCGGGGTTCTTCGTTCGGCACGGGCACTGCCCTACGGCTCGGCATCGGCGCCGTCTACGCCGCCGCGGCCGTGCCCCTGTTCTTCATCTACAACATCCTGCCGGCGAGCCTGCGCCAGGCCGGCCAGCCGCCCGAGATCGCCAATCTCGTCTTCCTCGCCTATCTGCCCTTCGCGCTGCGGGCGATCTGGGCGCCGTTGGTCGACCGCCTGGGCCGGCATCGTGCGCCGGCCTTCCGTCGCATCGTGCTCGCCTGCCTCGGGCTTGCCGTCCTCGGCATCGCCTCGCTGCTCGCCTTCTCCCCGGTCACCGGCGCTGTCTCGATCACCGCCGCCGCGACGGTCCTCATCGTCCTGATCGCGACTGCGATGATCGCTCTCGACGGCTATCTGATGGCGATGCTGCCAGCGGCTGAGCGGGCCCGCAGCGCCGCACTGCAGGGCGGCGGCTTCGCGCTGGGTGGGCTCGCCATGGGCCTCGGCATCCTCGCCTGCGACGGGGCCGACTGGCATATCGTGGTCTGGCTGCTGATGGGAACGATGGCGGCGCTTGCCTTGCCGGCGCTCGCATTGCCGGCTGCGGCGCCCGTAGCTTTCGTGCCCGAAGCTCATGAAACGACGTGGCGCGGTCTCTGGCGCTTCCTCGTCGGCGCAGCATCGCGACGGCGGATCGGGCTGGCGCTGACGCTGCATGGTGGGCTCGCGCTCGCCGGAGGCATGCTGCCGGTGCTCCAGGTCGACGCCGGTCTGACGCTGGGCCAGATCGCGCTGGTCTCGGCGGCCGGCGCCAATGGCGTCGGCCTGATCTCGGCCTGGGCAACCGGCCTTGCCCTGCACCGTATCGGGGCCTGGCGGATGGCGGCGGTTGTCGGCCTCGCCTCGGCGCTCGGCTTCGGGGCGATCGCGTTCACCGCGCCGAAGGTGGGGCCGGCAGCCGCGATTGCGCTCTCACTGTTCGTGATGGCGCTCGGCTACGCCTTCTTCGTCCTCTTCCGCGCCCTCGTGCTGGAGAGCTGTGGCGGCCCACGCGGCGCGACGCAGGCCGCCAGCCTGTCGAGCCTCGACGCCTTCATCTCCACCGTCTTCGCGATCCTGGCCGGGCTGGTGATCGGCCGCTTCGGCCTGCCGGTTCTGCTCTCGCTCTCCACCCTGCTCTGCGCCACCGGCGCCGTCCTCGCCTTCGGCGCGGGGCGCAGCGCCGACGAAACCGACACGCCATCATGACCAACCGGAGCCAGACCCAAATGGGCCGCCCTAACTGCGCTTTCCGCCTGCTCGCGACCACGGCGCTCGCCGCTGCAGCCTCGCTCCCGGCCGCCGATCTCGCCTTCGCCCAGAGTACGATCGAGCTCGACGAGATCACCGTGACCGCGCGCAAACGCAATGAGCGGCTCTGGGACGTGCCCTTCACCGTCGACGCCCAGACCCGCCAGCAGCTCGACGAGAAGCGCGCCTATGACGCGCCGTCTGCGCTGAAGGATGTCGCCGGCGTCTATATGCCGGGCTTCGGCGACCGCTCGACCTCGTTCCTGATCATGCGCGGCGTCGGACCGATCCTGTTCCCGCTCGGCCCGGACGATTCCTCGGCCCTGACCTTCGTCGACGGCACGCCGCTACCGATCGGCTCCTCCAATGCCAATTATCTCGACCTTGAGCGCGTCGAGGTGCTGAAGGGGCCGCAGAGCACGCTGTTCGGCCGCAACACCACGGGCGGCGCGGTCAACCTCGTGCCGATGCTGCCGGATGAGACCTGGAAGGGCTATCTGCGGGCCGAGTACGGCACGCAGAACCACCGCATGCTCGAGGGCGCGATCGGCGGCCCGCTGATCAAGGACAAGCTCGGCGCCCGCCTCGCCTTCCGCCTGCGCGGCATCGACGGCTACGTCAACAATGTCGTCGGCCCCGATCTCGGCCGCGAGCAGAGCGCCACGGGCCGCCTGACGCTGCGCTTCACGCCGACGGACCGCACGACCTGGACCCTCACCGGGAGTGCCGACGGCAGCGATGGCGTGCCGGTCTACTACACGCTGAAGGGCGACGGCTTCCCGATCGTGGCGGCGCAGAACCTCGCGCGTGAATCGGTGAAGAGCTATGCGCTGCAGTCGAAGTTCGAGCACAGCTTCGAGCACTTCACCTTCACCTCGCAGACCTCCTACAACACGATCCGCTCCGACCTGACCTATAACGGCGCCGACTTCTTCCTCGGCAGTCGCATCACCGGCCTGCCGACCAGCGCCTTCAGCAATATCGCCGGCAATTACTTCGACCGGAACACCGATCAGAGCCGCTTCACCCAGGAGCTGCGCCTGAGCTCGAACGCGGGCGACAAGCTGCAATGGGTCGCCGGCGCCTCCTATTACCGCGACGAAGCGAAGCTGTTCTCGGCCCGCAACGTCTTCGTCTACGGACCGCCGGTCACAGGCTTCGACAATCTGCACCAGACCACGACCGGCCAGGCGGTCTTCGGCGAGGCGACCTATCCGGTGCTCGACCGGCTGAAGCTCTCGCTCGGCGGCCGCTATACCCGCGAGCAGAAGGAATATGACGGCCAGTTCTACAGCGACGGCACGCCCGGCACGGTCCCGGTCTTCGCCGAAGCCGGCAAAAAGGATTACAATTTCTGGACCGGCCGCGCCTCGCTCTCCTATGAATGGAGCGACAAGTTCATCAGCTATGCCAGCGTCTCGCGCGGCTACAAGAGCGGCGGCTTCGGCACCTTCAACTCGCTGATGTGGGCTGGCGTGCCGCGCACGCCCTACGATTCCTCGAGCACGATCGCCTACGAGCTCGGCAGCCGCGGCTCCTTCCTCGATGACCGGCTGAAGGTCTCCGCGGCGCTGTTCTACAACGATGTCAGCAAGGAGCAGATCCTCACCTACGATCTGCAGAGCTTCTCCCAACGCTCGCTCAACCTCGATACGCGGAGCTATGGCGTCGAGCTCGATGCGAGCTGGCGCGTCAGCGACAACTGGGAACTTGCCGGCGGCATCACCTACACCTCGACCGAGATCACCGACGTGCCGGCCGCCGCGGCTGCGACGCAGCCCGGCCTGAAGAAGGGCAACCAGTTGCCGCAGGTGCCGGAATGGGCCGGCAAGGCCTCGGTGACCTATCGCACGCCACTCGGCACACTTGGTATCTCCGCGTTGGGCTCGGCCAATCTCCTCGCCCGCGTCGGCTACAACTATATCGGCCCGCGCTATTCGGAGGCGGGCAACCTCTCCAAGCTGAAGGCCGTGCATCTGCTCTCCGCCCGGCTCGGTCTCGAATGGGAAAAGGGCGAGGCCTACATCTTCGGCGAGAACCTGCTCGACAAGCGGTATGTCAGCTTCGCCCAGCCCTATGGCACCAGCGTGCTGACCGGTGCCCCGGTATACGGCGCGGTCTACGCCCGCGGCGCGACGATCGGCGCCGGCACCTCGCTGAAGTTCTGACGGCGCGTCACGATGACGATCATCGACGCATCAGGCTGGCCGGTCGTGCGCTGGACCATGCCGGCCGTGATTCCCGACGAGGAGGCCGACGATCTCCTCGCCGCGTTCGACGCGCTGCTCACGCGCGGCGAACGCTTCGTTCTGATCTTCGACGGCGTCGAGCGGCCGGAGCAGTCCTCGCGCTTCAACCGGCTCTACAAGGACTGGTCGAAGCGCAGGCGCAAGGATCTCGGCCGCTTCGTCGCCGGGGCGGTTCGGGTCGAGCCTGACGAGGCCAAGCGCGGCGCGCTGCTCGGCAAGCTGCTCAACGCGGCGCTGGCGGCCGTCATTCCCTACCCGTTCAAGGTCGTCGGCTCGGAGGCGGAGGCGCAGCAAATGGCGAGCGACTGGCTTCAGGCACGCTCTTGAGTGCCCGCCTCGTAAGGGCGCCACCTTGCAGGCGACACTGCGCCAGGAGCTGAGGTCGGCACAAAAGCGTGCCAGCGCCTCGACATCAGCCGAATAACACGCCCGGCATGAGCAGCGCTGATGTCGGTCGCCGTTGGCCGTTTGCAGCTCCCGTCAGGATAACGATAGACCCGGCAGCAACTTGTCGAGCGTGATCGGCAGGCTGCGCACGCGCACCCCCGTCGCATTGTAGATCGCGTTGGCGATGGCGGCACTGGCCCCGCAATTGCCGAGCTCGCCGAGGCCTTTTGCGCCGAGGGGATTGGCCTTGTCGTCTCGCTCCTCAAGAAAGACCGCGTCGACGTCGGGCGCATCGGCATGGGCCGGCACGTGATAGTCGCCGAGGTCGTGATTGACGAAATGGCCATGACGCGGGTCGAGGATGGTCTCCTCGGTCAGAGCGGCGCCGAGCCCCCAGATCATGCCGCCGATCATCTGCGAGCGTGCCGTCTTGGGGTTGAGGATCCGGCCGGCGGCGAAGACGCCGAGCATGCGCCGCAGACGTGGCTCGCCCGTGTCGAGATCGACGCTCACCTCGGCGAAATGGGCGCCGTAGGCATGCTGCGAGAAGGTCTGGTAGGTTTCGCCGCGCACTGCGCTGCCTTCGGCGCTGATGCCTTCTGGCGCCACCGCGGCGATGAGCTCGCGCAGCGGACAGCTCCGAGAGCCGATGCGCAGCGCGGAGCCCTGGAAGCGCGCCTCGGCGATGTTGGCGCCGCGCAGCGGCGAGCGCTCATGCTCCCTCGTCGCGGCCAGGATCTTCTCGCGTAGCGCAAGGCAGGCATGGTGTGTCGCCGTGCTGGTGCTGGTCGCTCCCCAGGAGCCGCCGGAGCCTGCGCTGCGCGGCAGGGCGCTGTCGCCGAGCTCGACGCGGACCGCAGAGAGCGGCACGCCCAGCCACTCCGCGGCGACCTGGGCGAGGATCGTATAGGTCCCGGTACCGATATCGGTCATGTCGGTCTGGACAGTGACTTCGCCCTGCGTGTCGATAGTGACGCGCACGGCCGTAGGGCCGAGATAGTTGGCCCGGGTCGCAGCCGCCATGCCGTAGCCGATCAGCTTGCGGCCCTCGCGCCGGCTGCCGGGCTGGCGCGGGCGCTCGCTCCAGCCGAAGCGCCTGGCACCTTCCCGCATGCAGGCGATCAGGTTGCGAGTGGAATAGGGCACGCCCCGCTCCGGGTCGCGCTCGGGCTCGTTGCGGATGCGCAGCTCGATCGGGTCGAGTTTCAGCGCCTCGGCGAGCTCGTCCATCGCGCTTTCGATCGCAAAGAGGCCGGGCGCCTCGCCCGGGGCCCGCATCCATTCGCCGCGATTGGTATCGAGTCTCACGAGGCGATGCGTCGTCCGGCGGCTGGGCGCGGCATAGAGCGACCGGCCGGTCGCGGCGGTCTGCTCGGCGAACTCCTCGAAGCGTGCCGTGGTAGCGACGACATCATGCGAGAAGGCGCTGAGCCGTCCATCGCGCCCCGCGGCGAGCCGCATGCGCTGTTGCATGGCCGGGCGGTGGCCGGCATTGGCGAACATTTGCTGCCGCGTCAGCGCGACCTTGACGGGGCGCCTCAGCTGCCGCGCCGCGAGGGCGGCCAGCACCGTCTCCGCATGGGCGACCAGCTTCGAGCCGAAGCCTCCGCCGATGAAGGGGCTGACGATCCGGACCTTCTCGACGGGCAGCCGCAGCGTCGCGGCCAGGCCCGCCCGGATGTTCGCCAGCGTCTGCGTCCCCGTATGGACCATCAGCTCGTCGCCATCCCACGCCGCCATGGCTGCGTGCGGCTCCAGCGGAGTGTGGCTGGCGAAGGCGGTCTCATAGGTCTGGTCCAGCGTGACGAGCGCCGTTTGCATCGCGGCCTCGACGTCGCCGATGATCGAATCCGTTGCCAGGCCGGCATTTGCGCGCGCCGGCCGATAGGCCTCGGCGATGCCGGCATGGAAGTCGAAGGCGCCCTCCATCTGTTCGTAACGGCAGGAGATGAGGCTCGCCGCATGGCGCGCCTCCTCGAAGGTCTCGGCGACGACCAGCGCCACCGGCTCGTCATGGAAGCGGATGGCGTCGCTCGCCAGAACCGGCCGCGGCCGGGTGAAGACCTGAGGTGGCTCTGGCATGGTCGGTGCGCCGAACTCGGCCTGCGCCGGGGCGTTTCGGTGGGTCAGCACCATGAGCACGCCGGGCGCGCGCTCGGCGGCCGCGGTGTCGATATCCGCCAGCCGGCCGCGGCCGATCGTGGCGCCGAGGATGACGCCGTAGGCCGGCCGGGAAGCGGCGCGATGCTCATAGCCATAGGTCGCGAGGCCCCTGACCTTGAGTACGCCGTCGATGCGCTCGAGCGGCTGGCCGACGAGATCGCCGCCGACGGAGGCGGTGCCTTGAACGATATGCCTGGTCATCGCCGTTCCTTTCAGGCGGTGCGCGTGGTTTCGATGAGGACTCGACGCAGGCTGCGGCGCAGGAGCTCATGCTTGAACGCGACCTGCTCGGAGCGCCGTGCACCAGAGAGCGCGGCCTCCGCCGCGGCCCGGAAGCTCTCCTCGTCGGCGGGCCTGTTCGCGAGCGCCGCCTCTGCGGGCTGCGAGCGCCAGGGTTTGGGCGCGACGCCACCGAAGGCGAGGCGCGCCGTGCGGATGCGGCCGCGCTCGGCATCGACCACGGCCGCCACGGAGACCAGCGCGAAGGCATAGGAAGCCCGGTCCCGCACCTTGCGGTAGAGCTGGCGCCCAGGTGGTGGTGGCGGCAGGACCACCGCCGTGATCATCTCGCCTGCCGCAAGGCTCGTCTCGCGTTCCGGCGTGGCACCGGGCAACCGGTGCAGTTCGCCCAGAGGGATGACGCGCGTCGCGCCCGCGCCATCGATCGTCTCGACACGCGCATCGAGCGCGGCCATCGCGACCGCCATGTCGGAAGGGTGGACGGCGGCGCAGGCCTCGCTGGCACCGAGAATCCCGAGGCTGCGCTCGAAGCCGCCGAGCGCCGAGCAGCCCGAGCCGGGCTCGCGTTTATTGCAGGCCAAGCCAGGATTGTAGAAATAGGGGCAGCGCGTGCGCTGGAGCAGGTTGCCGGCCGTCGTCGCCTTGTTGCGCAATTGGCCCGAGGCACCGGCGAGCAGCGCCTGCGAGAGCAACGGATAGCGCTGCCGCACCAGTCGGTTCGCTGCAAGATCGCTGTTGGGAAGCTGAGCGCCGATGCGCAGCCCGCCTTCAGCGGTTTCTGCGACATCCCGCAGAGGCAGCCTGCTGATGTCGACGAGATGGGCCGGGCGCTCGATGCCGAGCTTCATCAGGTCGATCAGATTGGTGCCGCCGGCGATGAACTTCGCATCGGGGCGGGCGGCGACGGCGGCGGCGGCTTCGCGCAGGCTCGTGGCGCGTTCATAGGTGAATGGTCGCATCGGCTCAGCCCCGGTCGGCGACGTCGCGAATGGCGGCGACGATGTTGGGGTAGGCGGCGCAGCGGCAGAGATTGCCGCTCATCCGCTCGCGGATCTCGGCGTCGCTCAAGGTGAAGCGGGCCTCGGCGACATCGGCGCTGGCATGGCTCGGCCAGCCCGCTCTGGCCTCTTCCAGCATGGCGACCGCCGAGCAGATCTGGCCCGGCGTGCAATAACCGCATTGGAAGCCATCATGGCTGACGAAGGCCGCTTGCATCGGATGCAGCTCGTCGCCCTGCGCGAGCCCCTCGATCGTGATGATCTCGTCATCCTGGTGCATGATCGCCAGGGTCAGGCAGGCATTGATGCGCCGGCCGTTGACGAGCACCGTGCAGGCCCCGCACTGGCCGTGATCGCATCCCTTCTTCGAGCCGGTGAGGCCGATCTCGTTGCGCAACGCGTCGAGCAATGTCGTGCGCGGATCGAGCGATACGGCAACGGCGCGCGCGTTGATCCGCAGCCTCATCGGCACGCGCATGCTCTCGCCTGGGCCAGCCGGAGCCGGTAGCGAGGCAGCGACAGCGCGTGCCTCGGCAGGTGCGCCGGCCAGCAGGGCGAGCGTCAAAGCCGAGCTGCCTCCAAGAACCTGGCGGCGTGTTGCGTCGAGTCTGGCGTCGGATCGGGACATCATGCGGCAAGCCTCCCTGCGTCACGCCCTGCCGGTCCAGAGTGGGGGGCAGGGGGTCGCCACCGATTTGGCGATGGAGGCAGGGCCCGTCTTTCACAGAACGGGAGCGGTTGTCGCGATTCAGGAAAAAGCTGCGCGGTAGGCTTGCGGCGTCGTCCCGCGCCGGCGCCGGAAGGTCGCGGTGAAATGGCTCTGGCTGGCAAAGCCCAGCCGGGTGGCGAGGTTCGCGATCGGCAGGTTGGAGCGGGCCAGTTCCTCGTCGGCACGCTGCATGCGGCGCTCGAGCACGAAGGCATAGGGCGCGAGGCCGGTCGTCGCCTTGAAGCGTCGTGCGAAGCTGTCGACGCCAATTCCGGCAACTGCGGCGAGCGCACCGAGCGTGATCTCGCTGCCAAGATGCGCGCCGATGTACTCCTCGACCCGGCGAAGCGCCATCGGACTCAACCTCGCATGCGCTGGCTGTGGCGTGGCTTTGAGCACACCGGTACGGCTCAGGCAGAGCGTGGCCAGGTGCTCGATGTAGAGATCATCGTGAGCGAGGCCAGCGACGAGATCCGCCTGCAGACTGGCGAGCAGGCCTGGCAGTAGCCCATCCCGCGCATTGATGCGCGCAGCCGCCTGGGCGGCTGCTCCGTCATCCAGACAGGTGAGCGCAGGATCGATCCAGAGCGCGGCATAGACCAGATCGGCCTGTTCATAGATCGCATGGCGCGGCGTGCCGGCAGGAACGAAGGACACTATGCCGGGTCGATCCATGCCCTCATGCGGCTGGGCGTTGCCAGCCGTGACCCTGGTCCTGCGCGTGCCACCACGACAGGTCGCGACGATCAGGTGCGCCGGTGCAGTCCACCGAAGCTCGGCCTCGCGGCACTGCCAGCTGCGTCGATCAAAGACGACCCGCCCACCAAGCCAGGAGGCCGATAGCGCGCCCGCTGCCGGTCCTGCTGCTCCGACCTGTGTGAATTGCCCGTGGCCGAGAAGCGGCAGCGACGCAGCCAAGGTTGAAGCTTGAGAGGAACTCATGCCACGCAATGTGGGCGACCTCGCGCTGCGCCGCAGCAAGCGATGGGTTCACAAAGCCTCGACCGGACGCAATCTGGAGACGAAGCAACAGCGCCCTTGCTCTGGAGCACCCGACCGGGTCCGAAGGGGCGCGCGGCGATCTGAAAGCTATCCAGGCTCTCCGAAACGAATGAAGCGGGTCCGCGTCATCCGCGAACCCGCTTCCGAAAGCGGCTGCTCAGGATAGGCTTGTCAGCGTGTCGTCCAGGCTCCGTTCTTGACCGTGCGCAGTTCGAGTTCGACCGGCAGCTTGGTCTGGCCGTTCTCGTCGAAGCTGGTGTGACCCATCGCGCCGTCGTACTGCGTCTCGCGGATCGCCTTGGCGAGCGCAGCCTTGTCCTTCGTGCCGACCTTCTTGATCGCCTCGACGAGGATGTTGGCGGAGTCGAAGGCATTCTTGGTGTAGGTCGTCGCCGGCTCGGCGAAATTCGCAGCCTGGTAATCCTTGGTCAGCTTCTCCAGCTGCGGATTGCCCTTCTCCTTGACGATGCCGGAGACGGTGCCTTCGGCAGCGGAGCCGGCGATCTTGATGAACTCCGCGTCATGGAAACCGTCGACGCCGATCATAGGTATGGCCATGCCGAGTTCGACCATCTGCTGCCGCACGAGCCCCGCTTCGGTGACGACGCCGCCGAAATAGATCGCATCGGGTGCGCTGCCCTTGACCTTGGTCAGCAGGGCGCGGAAGTCGGTCGTGCCGACCGGCACGGCCTCGGCAGCGACGATGGCGCCACCCGCAGCCTTGTAGAACCTTGAGAAGTTCTGGGAGTTGGCGAAGCCGTAGTCGCTCGTATCGGACACGATCGCGATCTTCTTGCCAACCGATTCAGCCGCCCATTTGGCCAGGGGCTCGTTGGTGTTGACCAGCGTCGTCACGACCCGCGAGATCATCGGGTTGTTCCGCTCGGTGATCTTGGGCGAGATCGCGCCCCAGACGATGAAGGGCACGCCGGCGCGCTGGAAGACCTGGATGGTGGCCAGAGCGACGCCGCTGTTCCAATGGCCGGTCGCGGCCGCCACCTGCGGATCATTGGTGAGCTTCAGCGCCGCGGCGACGCCGGTCTGCGGGTTGGCGGCGTCGTCGAGGATGACGCCCTCCAGCTTGAAGGGCAGGCCTGCCTTGTTCGCCTGATCGATGGCGAGCTGGAAGCCGTTGCGGGCCGAAAGGCCCTGCTGGGCGTTGCCGCCGCTCAGCGGGCCGATAAAGCCGATCTTGACGGTTTCCTGAGCGTAGGCCGTCGTAGCGCTCCATGCCACCGCCGCGGCGACCGTCGAGGCGCGCAGCAATGCCGAAAATGAGCCGGTGCCGGCGCCGAACTTGAAAGTCATGACCCCCTCCAGGATGTATGTCGAGCTCCAACGGTCGGCCGTGCCGATCCCGAGGATGCTTCGGCGGGACAATCCGCCGTTCCGGAAACGCGAAGCAAATCGGATATTTCGAACCCCGGGCCTCGGTTTGCCTAAGCAGCCGGCCGGGAGCGGAACAGGCCCGCCCGGCGGGTTGCCTCAAGACAATCAAAGCAGAGATTCCGAAATTACGACTCCTGTCCGCATCCGGGCTGGTGCACAGCCGGGCAAGCGGCCACAAGGCGGCTGCCAAGACAAAGCTGCCAAGACAAAGAGGGGAACGGAATGGCCGAGCAGCTCCTGCAACAGATCCTGAACTGGATCACGCTCGGCTCGATCTATGCCCTGATCGCGGTCGGCTTCAGCCTGCTCTTCGGCGTGCTGAACATCATCCATTTCTCCCATGGCGACGTAGCGCTGATGGCGCCGTTCCTGGCGCTCGCGCTGGTGCAGACCTTCGCGGCGACGCTCGGGGCCGCGGCGACGCCGGGCGCCATGCTGCTCGCCGTCGCGCTTGCCATCGCGCTGACCGGGTTGCTCGGCATCCTGCTCGACTTCCTCGTCATCCAGCGCTTCCGCAACGCGCCCGCGATGATGGCGCTGGTCGCCACCGTCGCGCTCGGCATCGTGCTGCGCGAGCTGATCCGCCACCTCTTCCCCAATGGCTCGAATCCGCATGCGGTGCCGCGTCTCGTCCAGGGCAGTTTCAATGTGCTCGGCGTGACGGTACCGGCCTTCAACCTCGTCGCGATCGCGGTCTCGGTGCTGTGCGTGGCCGGGCTTTTTGTCCTGCTCGGCAACACCCGCCTCGGCCTCCACATCAAGGCCGTCTCGCAGGACCGCGACGCCGCGCGCCTGCTCTCGATCGCGCCCGGAAAGATCTTCCGGCTCACCTTCTTCATCGCTTCGGCGGTTGGCGCCGTCGGCGGCCTGTTCTTCGCGGGCTATGCCGGCATCGTGCGCTTCGACTTTAGTATCGATGTCGGGCTGATCGGCTTTTCCGCGGCGGTGGTCGGCGGGCTGGGCTCGATGCCCGGCGCCATCATCGGCAGCCTCGTGATCGCCGGCCTCGACACGCTGGTGCAGGCGACGGTGCCGAACGGTGCGGCCTATCGCCTGGTCTTCGTCTTCCTGCTGGTGATCGGCGTGCTGGTGTTCCGGCCGGCCGGCCTCTTCGGCCGCACCGTCGTCGAAAAGGTCTGAACCGATGACGGATGTGACAGTCCCCGCCCGTGCGACGCTCGGTACCACCAGCGGCTTCGCGCTCGTCGCGCTGACGGAGATCGCGGGCGCCGCCTTCCTGCGCCAGTTCCTGCTGGTCGACGACTGGCGTGCGGTCGTCGGCCTGCTGGCCCTGTTCGGCGGCGCGCTCGTCGCGATGCAGCGCCTGCCGGCGATCGAGGCCGGGATCGAGCAGGCTTTCGCCACCAACCGACGCTTCGCGGCGCTGCTCGGCATGGCGATCGTGCTCGGCTTTCCCTTCGTGCTGCAGGGCAGCTCCTATGCGCTGCATCTGCTAATCATCGCGCAGCTCTATGCCGTGCTGGCGCTGGCGCTGAACTTCCAGCTCGGCAGCGCCAACATCCCGAACTTCGCGACCGGCGCCTCATACGGCATCGGCGCCTATGCCTCGGCCCTGCTCGCCCTGCACTGGGACGTCAGCTTCTGGCTGGCGCTGCCGGCATCGGCTGTGGTCGCGACCATCTTCGGCTTTCTGCTCGGCATCCCCTCGATGCGCACGCGGGACAGCTATCTGGCGCTGGTGACGATCGCCTTCGGCGTCGTCGTGCACCAGCTCCTCAACAACCTGGAATTCACCGGCGGCCCCAACGGCCTGGTCGGCATCCCGGCCCCGGAGCTGTTCGGCCACTCCTTCGCCTCGCCGCTGGTGATCTTCGGGCATTCGCTGCCGTCCCAGGCCAACTTCTATTACCTCTCGGCGCTGCTCGTCGGCGTCGCGATCCTGTTCGCCGGACGGCTGCACCATTCGCGGATCGGCCTGGCCTGGAACGCGCTGCGGGCGGACGAGCTCGCGGCCCGCTGCCAGGGCATCAACACGACCTGGTACAAGGTGCTGGCCTTCGCGGTGGACGCATTCCTGGCCGGCTTCGCGGGCACGATCTACGCCTTCTATGTCGGCTTCATCTCGCCCGACAACTTCACCTTCCTGGTGTCGGTGACGATCATGACCATGGTCATCGCAGGCGGCATGGACAACACGCTCGGCGTGATCGTCGGCGCCTTCCTGCTGACGCTGCTGCCCGAGAAGCTGCGCGCCTTCTCCGACTACCGCATCCTATTCTTCGGCATCACCGTGATCGCCTTCCTGATGATCCGCCCGCAGGGAATCTTCCCGCAGCGGCTGCGCCGCTACGGAGGCTGACCATGGATTCCGCGATCATCCTGCAAGGCCAGGGCCTGACCATGCGCTTCGGCGGCCTGGTCGCCATGGCCGAGGTCGACTTCTGCCTGCGCAAGGGCGAGGTTCTCGGCATCATCGGGCCGAACGGGGCCGGCAAGTCGACCCTGCTCAACATCATCACCGGGCTCTACGTGCCGTCCTCCGGCGAGGTGCGGCTGGAGGGCGAGCTGCTCAATGGCCAGCCGGCGCATCGCATCGTCGCCAAGGGGATTGCGCGCACATTCCAGTCGAGCCGGCTCTTCGCGGACCTTTCGGTGCTCGACAACGTCATCATCGGCTGCCACACCCATATGAAGACCGGGGTGTTTGACGCGATCTTCAACCGCCGCAAGGCCGATGCCGAGCTCGACGCCGCCGCCGAGATCGCCGAGCGCCTGCTGAAGGCGGTCTCGCGCGAGCTCCACGCCCAGCGCCACCGGCCGGCGGGCGAGCTGCCGCAAGCCGACCGCAGGCGCCTCGAAATCGCCCGCGCGCTGGCGAGCGAGCCCAAGGTTCTGCTTCTCGACGAACCGTCCTCCGGCATGGACGATGCCGACACCGACGCGCTGATGGACGATATCCGCTCGGTCTGCGCCGAGCGGCCGGACCTCGCCTTGATGATCATCGAGCACGACATGCGGCTGATCGCGTCGCTGCCGCAGCGTGTGCTGGTCCTCGACTACGGCCAGAAGCTCGCCGAAGGCACCTTCGAGGAGGTCCGCCTAATCCCGCGTGTGCAGGAGGCCTATCTCGGCCGCAAGGGAGCCCAGCATGCTCAGGCTTGAGAACGTCGACACCAATTACGGCGTGGTGGCGATGCTGCGCGACGTCTCGCTCAGCGTCGAGCCGGGCGAGCTGGTCTGCATCCTCGGGCCGAACGGCGCCGGAAAGACCACGATCTTCCGGGCGATCTCGGCGCTGCTCCCGCTGGCGCGCGGCCGCATCGCGATCATGGGGCAGGATCTCAAGGGCTCGCAGACTGAGGCGCTGAGCGCACTTGGCGTCGGCTTCGTGCCAGAGGGCCGGCGCCTCTTCGGCGACATCTCGGTGCGCGACAACATCCGCCTGGGCTACGAGGCGCAGGGGCACCAGGCCGGTTTCGAGGACCGGCTGGAGGAGATGCTGGAGCTCTTTCCGCGCGTTCGCGAACGCATCCGCCAGCGCGCCGGAACCCTGTCGGGCGGCGAGCAGGCGATGGTGGCGCTGGCCCGCGCGCTCGTCGGCAAGCCGAAATTCGTGATCATGGACGAGCCCTCGCTCGGCCTCTCGCCGAAGCTGATCGACGAGTATTTCGACACCGTCGCGGCGGTAAATCGCAATGGCACGACCGTGCTGCTGATCGAGCAGAACGCCGAGATGGCGCTCTCCATCGCTCATCGCGGCATCCTGCTCACCAAGGGGCGGGTCGTGGCGGCGGGCAACGCCGCCGAGCTGCTCGGCAGCGACGCCGTGCGGCATCTGTATCTCTGAGCGTGGGCAGATGAAGGCGGCGCGGCGATGGACACGCTGACGATCCTGGACAGGCTGGTGGGTTTTCCCACGGTCAGCCGCGATCCGAACCGGCCGCTGATCGACTTCGTGCGCGATTTCCTCGCCAGGCACGGCATCGAGAGCGAGATCGTCGAGGCGCAGGACGGGCGCAAGGCCAATCTGTTCGCCACCATCGGCCCGAAGGACCGGCCGGGCGTCATGCTCTCCGGCCACACCGACGTCGTGCCTGTGGACGGCCAGGACTGGAGCCATGACCCGTTCCGGCTGAGGGTCGCGGACGGTCGCGCCTATGGACGCGGCACCGCCGACATGAAGGGCTTCGTCGCCTCGGCGCTCGCGCTGGCCGCGCGCGCCTCGACGCGCAAGCTCGAAACACCGCTCCATCTCGCCTTCAGCCATGACGAGGAGATCGGCTGCGTCGGCGTGCGCTCGCTGATCGACAGGCTGGCGGGCCGGCCGCTGCGGCCGAAGCTCGCCATCATCGGCGAACCCACCGCGATGGCGATCGCGACCGGGCACAAGGGCAAGCTCGCGGCGCGGGCGACCTGCTGCGGTGTCACCGGGCATTCCGCCCTGGCGCCGAACGCGCTGAACGCCATCCATCTCGCCTGCGATTTCATCGGCGCGCTGCGCGGGCTGCAGAGTGAGATCGAGCGGGACGGCCCGCGCGACGCCGATTACGACATCCCCTACACCACGCTGCATGCCGGGCGCATCGCCGGCGGGACCGCGCTCAACATCGTGCCGGAGCGCTGCACGGTCGATTTCGAGATCCGCAACGTCGCCGAGGACGACCCCGAGGCGATCCTGGCCCGGTTGATGGACGAGGCGGCCGCCCTCGTCGCGACGCGGCGCGAGCGCTTCCCGGAGGCCGGGATCGGCTTCGAGCGCCTGAACGACTATCCGGGGCTGGCGATGCCGGTGGCCTCCGAGGCCGTCGCCTTCCTGCGCGGGATCCTCGACGACAGCGCCCTGTGCAAGGTGGCCTTCGGCACCGAGGGCGGGCTGTTCTCCCAGCGGCTGGGGATCCCGGTGCTGGTCTGCGGGCCGGGCTCGATGGAGCAGGGCCACAAGGCGGACGAGTTCATCGCGCTCGACCAACTCGCGGCCTGCGACCGGATGATGGACCGCCTGCTCGACAGGGTCGCGGCCTGATCCTCCGCTTTGCCGGCCTGCGCCTATCGTGCTTTATGCTGGCCAGATGCGGTTCTCCTTGCGCCAACTCGAATATTTCATCGCGGCCGGCGAGACGGGCAGCATCACCCTCGCCTCCGAGATGATCCATATCTCGCAGCCTTCGATCTCGACCGCGATCTCGCATCTGGAGCGGGAGCTGAACGTGCAGCTCTTCATCCGCCATCATGCCCAGGGTCTGTCGCTGACGCCGGTCGGCCGGGCGCTGCTGAGCGAGGCCAAGCGGGTCGTCGGCCAGGCCGAAAGCCTCTACACCGTCGCCGCGGACACGATCGGCACCGTGCGCGGCACGCTCTCGCTCGGCTGTATGGTGACGCTGGCGCCGATGCTGGTGCCGGAGCTCAGCAACGGCTTCGTCGCGGCCTTCCCCGAGACCACGATCCGCCATGTCGAGGGCAATCAGGAGGATCTTCTGAGGGGGCTGCGCCGCTCCGAGGTCGATGTGGCGCTGACCTACGATCTGCAGGTGCCCGACGACATCGCGTTCGCACCGCTGGTCAGCCTGCCGCCCCATATCGTCGTGGCGGAAACGCACCCTTTGGCGCAGCAGAGCGCCGTCACGCTGGAGGAGCTCGCGGAGCAGCCGCTCGTGCTGCTCGACCTCCCGCTGAGCCGCGAGTATTTCCTGGCCTTGTTCATGGCCGCCGGCATCGTGCCGACGATTGCGGCGCGCTCGGCCTATCCGGACGTGGTGCGGGCGATGGTCGCCAATGGCGCGGGCTATGCGCTGTTCAACGTGCGGCCGCGCTCCGATCACTCGCTTGACGGGCGCAAGCTGGTCTCGATCCGGCTCGCCGGCGAGCACCGCCCGATGACGATCGGCGTCGCGACGCTGGCGTCGCTCGCCAAGTCGAAGCTGATCGAGGCCTTCCAGGCGCATTGCGAAGCACGCATTTCGCGCGCCTACATCCCCGGCATGATCGCGCCGGTCATGACGGACCGGACGCGCGTCGAGGCTTGACCTGGCTGCAGCCACCAAGCGGCAGCGTTGCTCACTCGTCTCCGGGAACGCCGTAGGACGGCGCCTGCCGCGGATCGAGCGCGCGCTGTATGTAGGCGTCGAGCTGGGGCTTGTAGACCTCCCAGGCGCTCGCCACCGCCTCGATCGGGCAGTCCTCCGTCCAGTCGCAGCGCAGGTCGGCGACCGGCCAGCTGACCTTGTCGACGATCTTGAGCCCGGCCGAATGCACCGGCCCGGCTTCGCCGCCGGCAGCGAGGCCGGCGCGCATCGCCGCGATCAGCCGGTCGCCGAGATGGCCGGAGGAGGACAGAAAACCGTCGACGATCGCCTGCGGCACGCCGTCATTGGCCAGGAGATTGCCGCCGGAGGCGACGTCCCGCGCCTGCGCTTGCGTCCAGATCCCCAGCGAGTTCGGGCCGGAATGGATCGCCGTCTCGCCGTCGCGGTCGACCGCCAGGACCTGGCGGTATTCGATGAACCTGCCGCGCCGGCGGACCTCGGCGATCGCTTCGGCCGCGGTCAAGCCGCCTTGCATCAGATCGAGCGCCAGCGGGCCGAGCGTCGGGTCGGTGACGTTCTGCGAGGCGACGGCTCCGACACCGGCGCGCGCATAGGAGCAGCGCGCCGCCACCGCAGGCGAGGACGAGGAGATCGCGACCCCGAACATGCCGGTCCGGGCGCAGCGGGCGACCAGCGAGAAGGTCACGCGATCACTCCGGGATCACGGCGGTGCCGTCGATCTCGACCAGCCATTCCGGCCGGGCGAGCGCCTGCACCACGAGGCCGGTCGAGACCGGATGCACGCCTTTGAGGTATTCGCCCATGGTGCGGTAGACCGCCTCGCGATGGCGGACGTCGGTGATGTAGACGACGACCTTGACCAGATGCTCCATCTGGCCACCGGCCTCCTCGATCAGCTGCTTGATGTTCTGCATGACCTTGTGGGTCTGCTCGGCCGGGTCGTGGCTGTCGATGTTCTTGGCATCGTCGAGGTTCTGCGGGCACTGGCCGCGCAGCCAGACGATCTTGCCGCCTTTAGTCACCACCGCCTGGGCGAGGTCGTTGTCGAGCTTCTGCTCGGGATAGGTGTCCTTGGTGTTGAACTTGCGGATGCGGGTATGCGCCATCTCGGCCTCCGTCGGGTCTGTTGAATTATGCCGCGTCGCTACGCGTCAGGCCGGCTCGAGCTCGCCCCGGGCGGCGGCGTCATAGGCCATGTACTGGCGCTGGATCACGATCTGGTCGGCGACGTATTTCGCATCATGCCAGACGCCCCAGATGAAGCTGGAGCCGCGCCGCGACTGCCAGGGCAGGCCGAGGAAATAGATGCCGGGCTCCGAGGAGACGCCGCGCTGGTGTTTGGGCTTGCCGCTCTCGTCGAAGGCGTCGACCTGCATCCAGCTGTAGTCGGCGACGAAACCCGTCGCCCAGATGATCGTGCCGATGCCGGCATCCGCAAGATCGAGTGACAGGATCGGCCGGGCGATGCAGTCGGCATCCGGGACGCGGTCGCGGGCGTGCGGCTCCTCGGGCAGGTCGAGGCCGTTGCGGGCGACATAGGCATCGGCCTCGTCGAGCAGGGCGTCATGGTTATCGTCGCCGGCCCGCAGATTCTCGACGAGATCCGGCGCGAAGCGGACGACCCCGTCCGTGCAGGATTCCGTGCGCCCGGCCAGGATCATGCCCTGGGCGGCGAGGCGGCGGAAATCGATGGTGTGGCCGCCATGCGCGCCGCTGACGGCGATGGTGACATGCTCCTTGCCCGCTTCACGGGTTGCAGCATCCCATTTGCCGAGCACGCCCAGCCACCAGCAGAAATCGCGGCCGCGATAGCCCCGCGGCGGCCGATCGTGCGGGCCGACCGAGAGATAGACGCACCGTCCCGCCTGCATCAGCTCCTCGGCGATCTGGGTGCCGGACGAGCCGGAGCCGACGACCAGCACCGCGCCATCGGGCAATTGCGCGGGATTGCGGTAGCCGGTGGAGTGCATCTGCAGCAAGCCGGCCTGCTCGGGAACCACGGCGGGGATGACGGGCGTCTGGAAGGGGCCGGTCGCGGCGACGATGCGCTCGGCCTCGATCACGCCGTCAGAGGTCTCGACCCGGAAGCCAGGGCGGCCCGCATTACGTTCGAGCTTCAGCACCTCGACGCCGCAGCGGATCGGAGCCTCGATCTTCCTGGCATAGGCGACGAAATAATCGGCGACGGTTTCCTTGCCCGGAAAATCGTCCGGCCCGACGCTGCTTTCGACATCGGTGAAGGTCATGCCGGGAAAGCGGTCATGCCAGGCCGGACCGTTGGCGACGAGCGAGTCCCAGCGTTCCGAGCGCCAGCGCTCGGCGATGCGATGCCGCTCCAGCACGAGATGCGGCACGCCGCTGCGGCCAAGATGCTCGCTCATGGCAAGCCCCGCCTGGCCGGCGCCGATGACGAGCGTGTCTATCTTCTCAACTGACATTGTCCGCCCTTGCCGATTTTCACGCGCTCCATCCGGGGACGCGTTACGGCACTGGTCTAATGGGCGGCTCGATCCCGGAAAAATATGAAATCTTGCGGCAGTGCTTAGGAAGCCCCGAAACGGTGGGACAGGGCTATTGGCCGACCGCTTACGAAGGTCGGCTATCGGACCAACAGTGTGCTTCCGCCCGGGACGACCGCATTCGATTGCGAAGGCCACCGTGTTACGGCTGTCACGAATCTCGATCCTTATCCGGGCAATCATCGGGGAACTGATATGGCTGAAGCGGTTCTGGGCATTATCGGCGGCTCGGGCATCTACGACCTGCCGGGTCTCACCGATCTGCGTGAGGAGCGGATCGAGAGCCCCTGGGGCGAGCCCTCCGACGTGCTCCGGACCGGGCGCATGGGAGAAACGAAGATCGTCTTCCTGCCGCGCCATGGTCGCGGCCATGCGATCCCGCCGTCCGAGATCAACTACCGCGCCAATATCGACGTGCTGAAGCGGGCAGGGGTGACCGATCTCGTCTCGCTCTCGGCCTGCGGCTCCTACAAGGCCGAGCTCTATCCCGGCCTGTTCGTGCTGGTCGATCAGTTCGTCGACCGCACCGCAGGGCGCGCCAGCTCCTTCTTCGGCAAGGGTTGCGTCGCCCACGTCTCGGTGGCGCATCCGGTCGGGCCGCAATTGCAGGAGCGAATCGCCGCGGCTGCGACGGCAGAGGACCTTCCTTTCGTTCGGGGTGGCACGCTCGTCACCATGGAAGGCCCGCAATTCTCGACGCTGGCGGAATCGCTGACCTATAAGGGCCTCGGCTACGACCTGATCGGCATGACGGCGATGCCGGAAGCCAAGCTCGCCCGCGAGGCCGAGATCACCTACGCGACCGTCGCCATGGTGACCGACTACGACTGCTGGCACGAGGAGCACGGGGCGGTCGACGTCGCCGCCGTCATCGCCGTGCTGCACGCCAATGCCGACAAGGCGCGCCAGCTGGTGGCGCGGCTCGCGGCCGATTTCCCGCGCGAGCGGGAACCTTGCCCGGCCGGTTCGCACAACGCCCTCGACTTCGCGATCGTCACGGCGCCGGAGCACCGTGATCCCAAGCTCATGGCCAAGCTCGATGCAGTGGCGGGGCGGGTGCTGAAGGCCTGATGGTTGCGAAGGAACGGACGCAGTCAGCCGACGTTCAGGCTCAGGGGCGGCATATGGCGCCTCTCAATGCCAACCACGGAGCTGCCCGATGCGACCGCTCGTCCTGGCTTTCATCGCCCTTTGCGCCGCCGGCCCGGCCTTTGCCGGCAACACCTCGTCGAATTCGAGCTCGAACTCGTCCAACGGCGTTCACACCCGCGTCGACACCATCATCCGCGACGATGATCGCGGCCGCCGACGTGTCTATGAGCGCCGGAGCTATCGCGACGAGCGCGAGTGGCGCGCGCAGCGCCGCTACTGGCGCGACTGACCTGCCGAGCAGGCGACGCTGCCCGGTCCGCAGCGCCGTTCCCGCCGGCTGCGCCATACGCTAAGAGGAGGCGCCCCAGCCGATGGACGATATGATGGACCGCAGTGCGCTCGCCGATCTGAAGAATGCGATCCGGACGATTCCCGATTATCCGGCGCCGGGAATTCAGTTCCGCGACATCACCACGCTGCTCGGCGATGCCCGCGCCTTCCGCCGCGCGGTCGACGAACTGGTACAGCCCTTCGCCGGCCTGAAGATCGCCAAGATCGCTGGCATCGAGGCGCGCGGCTTCATTCTCGGCGGCGCCGTGGCTCATCAGCTCTCGGCGGGCTTCGTGCCGGTGCGCAAGAAGGGCAAGCTGCCGCATGCGACGGTCGGCATGCCCTATTCGCTCGAATACGGGGCCGACGAGATCGAGGTGCACAAGGATGCGGTCTCGCGCGGCGAGCGGGTCCTTCTTGTCGACGACCTCGTCGCCACCGGCGGCACGGCGGAGGCGGCGGTGAAGCTGCTCTCCTCCCTCGGGGCCGAGGTAGTCGCCGCCTGCTTCATCATCGACCTGCCGGATCTCGGCGGAGCCGACAAGATCAGGCGGCTGGGCGTGCCGGTGCGCACGCTGGTCTCCTTCGCGGGGCATTGACACCATGAAGATCCACGGGCGCCATTACCGCACGATCTGGCTCGACGATGACGGCTGGGGTGTTGTTGTCATCGACCAGACAAGGCTGCCCTTCCATTTCGAGACGGTGAGGCTTGCGACTGCCGAGGAGGCGGCGCATGCGATCCGCCACATGACGGTGCGCGGCGCCCCACTGATCGGTGCGACCGCGGCCTATGGCATCGCTTTGGCGCTGCGGGTCGACGCCTGCGATATCGCTCTGGAACAGGCTCTGGCCTTGCTGGGCGCGACACGGCCGACGGCAGTGAACCTGCACTGGGCGCTGGCGAGGATGCGCAGGCGGCTGATCGATCTGCCCGAGGCCGAACGCGTCGCTGCGGCCTATGCCGAGGCGGCGGCGATCTGCGACGAGGATGTCGCGCTCTGCCGCGCCATCGGCGAGCATGGCCTCGGCGTGATCCGCGAGATCGCAGCGAAGAAGCCGGCGGGCGCGCCGGTCAACATCCTCACCCATTGCAATGCCGGCTGGCTCGCCACCGTCGACTGGGGCACGGCGCTGGCGCCGATCTACCTGGCGCATGACGCCGGCATCCCCGTCCATGTCTGGGTCGACGAGACGCGGCCGCGCAACCAGGGCGCAGCGCTGACAGCCTACGAACTTGGCAGCCATGGCGTGCCGCATGCCGTGATCGTCGACAATGCCGGCGGCCATCTGATGCAGCATGGTGAGGTCGACATGGTGATCGTCGGCACCGACCGGACGACCGCGACCGGCGATGTCGCCAACAAGATCGGCACCTATCTCAAGGCGCTGGCCGCCAGGGACAATGGCGTGCCGTTCTATGTGGCGCTGCCCTCGCCGACGATCGACTGGGCGCTTGCTGACGGGCTGAAGGACATTCCGATCGAAGAGCGCAGCCAGCGCGAGGTCACGCATCTGTTCGGCCAAAGTGAGGATGGACGCACCGGCTTCTTCCAGGTCGCGGCGCCCGGCAGTCCGGCCTGCAACCCGGCTTTCGATGTCACGCCGGCGCGGCTGGTCACCGGGTTGATCACCGAGCGCGGCATCGCGCCGGCAAGCCTCGAGGGGTTGGCGAGGCTGTTTCCTGAAATGTCGAGCGGTATGGCGGCATGAGCGAATTGACACTGCGCGGCGAGATCGTCGCGGTCGCGCAGGCGATCGACAAGGCCGGCTTCTGTCCGTCAAAATCGGGCAATGTCTCGGCCCGCTTCCGCGACGGGCTGCTGATCACGCCTTCCGGGTTGCCCTATGCACAGACCAAGGCAGAGGACCTGATCTATGTCGCCCTCGACGGAACGGTTCTGAGCGGTAGCCGCAAACCCTCGTCCGAATGGCCGTTCCATGTCGAGATCTACAAGGCACGGCCCGATGCCCAGGCGATCGTCCACACGCATTCGCCGCGCGCCACGGCGCTGTCCTGCGCCCGGCAGGGCATCCCGGCCTTCCACTACATGATCGCGCTCTGCGGCGGCGCCGATGTGCGCTGCGCTGAGTATGCCACCTTCGGCTCGCCGGAGCTGGCGGCGAATGCGGTCAGGGCGCTGGAGGGCCGCAAGGCGGTGCTGCTCGCCAATCACGGCGTGATCGCGCTCGGTGGGAGCCTGGCCGGGGCGCATACCATCGTCGCCGAGGTCGAGAATCTGGCCGGGCAATATCTCGACCTGCTAGCCTCAGGTCTCGAGCCGGTCATCCTCGATGCGGCCGAGATGGAGCGTGTATCGGCCAAGTTCGCGGGTTACGGAAAGGTAGGCTGATCTTAAAGGCTCATCTCACCGGTTGTTAACGGCTCTCGGTTATTGACGGCGGGATGAAGCTCTCGCGCTATCTGCTCGACTCGCTTGACGCCCTTGGTATCGGCGTTTGCGAATACGATGAGCAGATGCGGGCACTGTGCTGGAACAGGACTTTCCTGCAGCTCTTCCCCGAGGACGACGGCGAGATCTATGTCGGCGAGCCTTACGCCGACAATCTGGTGCGCTTCTATCGGCTCCGCCTCACGCCCGAGGAAATGCCGGACATTGCGCGACACGTCGCCGAAGGCGTGGCACGCCATGAGAACCAGACCCAGCCCTTCGAGTTCATCCATAACGGGCGCAAGCTGCGCGCTTCGTCGCTGCGGGCGCCGGATGGCGGCCGCGTACGCCTCTGGCAGCCGCTCGATGTAGAGAGCCGCACCGAGGCGGCGCCCGAGCTGGTCTTGCCGGTCATGGATGCGCTTCCCTTCATTCCGGACGGCGCCACGATCCTCGATGCGAAGGAACGGGTGATCGCCGCCAACAATGCCTTTCGGCGGCTTTACGATCTGCCCAGCGGAACGCCGGTCGTCGGCCGGACTCTGGACGAGATCATCGCCTGGTGCTGGCGCGACGCTGTGCCGGTCGGCGCCTGGCGGGCGGCGATCAGCAACGGGCTGCGCTATGACGGCGTGCCTTTCGAGATCGAATTGCCGGGCCAGCGTTGGCTCCGGCTGATCGCGCGGCACAGCACCGGCGGGCTCAGTTTCTTCACGCATGCCGACATCACCATCGCCAAGCGCCAGCAGATGGAACTGCTCGAAGCGCAAGAGGCGCTGCGCCGGGCCAATGCCGCACTGGCGGAGCTGGCGGAAACCGATGGACTGACCGGCCTCGCCAATCGCCGCCGCTTCGTCACCCGTCTCGCCGATGCCGCCGCCCGGCCGGAGCCGCTGGCGCTGATGATGATCGACGTCGACCACTTCAAGACGATCAACGATCGCTTTGGCCATCTCGTCGGAGACGCCTGCCTGAAAGCGATCGCCGAGGTCATCGCCGCCCAAATCACGTCCGCGTCGGCGCTGGTGGCCCGGATCGGCGGCGAGGAGTTCGGTGTCCTGCTCGGCGATACGTCGATCGAGGCAGCCGAGGAAGCTGCGACGACCATCCGCCGGGCCTTGCGGCGCGTGCCATGGCGCCTGCTTCATGACGAGCTGACGGGCGTGACCGTCTCGATCGGCCTGTGCGCGGGGAAGGGGCCGCTGGACGGCACCGGCCTTCATGCCAGCGCCGACAATGCGCTCTATGCCGCCAAGCGCAATGGCCGCGACCGCATCGAGCTGGCGAACCCGCCGGCGGCGGCGGTTTTCCGGCGCATTGCCGGATAGGGCGGCGCAATCCAAGCTGCGCGATCCATGGGATCCTGGAGCCGCATATGATCCTGGTCACGGGAGCCACCGGCCATGTGGGCGGCGCGGTCGTCGGCAGGCTCGTGTCGCTCGGCCACGATGTGGTCGCGATGGTCCGGGACCGCCGAACCGCAGTGGAGCGCCTGCCGCCTGAAGTCGCACTGCGCGTTGCCGATTACGAAGATGCCTCAGCCCTGAGACGCGCCTTCGCGGATATCGATGAGGTCGTCCTCATATCGAGCGACGGTGACGCGAAGGCGGTGATGCGCCATCACGCCAACGCCATCGAGGCGGCTGCCGCGGCGGGCGCGAGGCATATCGTTTTCACCAGCATCGTCGATGTCGAGGATCAGTCGCCGTTCTACTTCGCGCCTGTCTATCGCGACGCGGAGCGCCGCCTTGCGGCTTGCGGCGTGCCCACGACCATCCTCCGATGCGGCCTGTATTGCGAATTCATTCTCGACCACTGGCTTTCCTCCAGCTTGTCCTCGGGAGAGCTGGCGCTGCCCGCAGGCGACGGCCGGGTCGCGCCAATCTCACGAGATGACGTGGCGGCGGCTGTGGCGGCAGTTGCGGCCACCCCCGACAAGACCGCCAACGTCCATGCGCTCACGGGACATCTGGCGCTGGACTTCGGCGAGATGACCGCCGCCTATGACGAAACGGTCGCCAGCCAGGTCAGCTATCGTCCCTGCGCCGTTGACGAATACCGGACCTTGGCATCGGCGCAGCTCGACGATCCCTGGCCTTCTGCCTTCTCCAGCTTGTGCGCGTCGATCGCCGAGGGCCGCTACAGCAGGGTCTCCGACGACTTTTCCGTCCTTACGGGCCGCGCCCCGGAGAGCTTCCGTGATTTCCTCCATCGCGCGGCATCTGCCGCGAAGGCCTGATTTGCCGGGGCCGCTGCGGCAGCCGCGCGCCGCGCTCAGCCCGGCTTGCGCTCGATGAAGACGCAGCCGTCGAAGCTGAAGACCGTCTCGCCCTTCTGATTGACGCCGGTGTTGTGGTGGAAGAACAGGCCCCAGTCCGGCCGCGACAGGCTCGGGCGCTTGTCGGCGACAGCCGAGTGATAAGTGATGCGGTCGCCGGCATAGACCGGTTTCAGCCAGCGCAGGTTCTTGAAGCCTGGCGAGGGGCCGAGCCGCGGGGCTGCACTCGGGGCGAGCACGGCCTCCTGGCGTCGGCGGTGGCTGACCATCGCCGCCATCCAGCCCGCCGCCGTATGCCAGCCCGAGGCGCAGAGGCTGCCGAAGGAGCTCTTGCGGGCCGCGTCCTCGTCCATGTGGAAGGGCTGCGGGTCGAAGGAGCGGGCAAAGGCGACGATCTCCTGCGGTGTGAAGACCAGGCTGCCGAGCTCATAGCTCTCACCGACCACGAGCTCGTCGAAATAGCCGGGGGCAGCTGTCGGCTTGGCCGGCGGCTCGATGCTGACGGTCGCCTGCGGCGGCACGTAGCTCGCAGAATGCTTCAGCCAGTCGCCGCGCGCTGCCTCGAAGCCGGAGCCGCGGCGGCCGAACATCACCCAGTTGTTCTGCTCGACCACCGGCTCGTCGCGCTGGTTGATGAGCTCGAAGCGGAACTTCACCAGGCCCATCTCGGGCCGGGAGCGCGACTCCTTGGTCTCGGCGACCGTCCAGCGCAGCTTCAGCACATCGCCGGGCTTCACCGGCCGCAGCCATTTCACCTCCTCGACGCCGGGCGAGCCCATCGACGTGGCGTCGAGGAGAAAGGCCTCTGCGACCAGCCGCATCAGCAGCGAGCAGCTGTGCCAGCCGGAGCCGATCAGCGAGCCGACGAAGCTCGCCTTGGCCTTTTCGGGGTCGATGTGGAAATCCTGCGCGTCGAAACGGCTTGCATAGGCGATGATCTCACCCTGCGAGACGGGAAGCGCGCCGTATTCATTGACCGAACCGGCGACGAAATCCTCGAAGTAGAGCATCGCTAGTCCATCTCGTTGATCAGGCGCGTATCCTGCGCGGGGGACCGCCGGCAATCGAGTGGAAAACGCGCAAACTCCGAATGCTTACCCGGCATGGCGCCAGAGCGGCATTCGCTCCGGCGGCGCAGGCTCAGTTGGCGAAGCGGAAGTGCAGCACGTCGCCATCGGCGACGACATATTCCTTGCCCTCGAGCCGGAACTTGCCGGCCTCGCGCGCGCCGCTCTCGCCCTTGTTGGCGACGTAGTCGTCATAGGCGATGGTCTCGGCGCGGATGTAGCCCTTCTCGAAATCGGTATGGATCACGCCGGCGGCGGCAGGCCCCTTGGTGCCCTTCTCGATCGTCCAGGCGCGGGCTTCCTTCGGGCCGACCGTGAAATAGGTGACGAGGTTGAGCAGGGCGTAGCCGGCGCGGATCACCCGGTTCAGGCCGGGCTCGTCGAGGCCCACGGCTTCGAGATAGTCCTTCTGGTCGGCGGCCGGCAGCACCGCGATCTCGCTCTCGATCTTGGCGGAGACGACGACTGCGACCGCGCCTTCTTCGGCAGCGCGCGCCTTGACCTGCTCGGAGAAGCCGTTGCCCTTGTCGGCGCTGGCTTCCTCGACATTGCAGACATAGAGCACGGGCTTGGAGGAGAGCAGGCCGAGCATCTCGAAGGCCTTGCGCTCTTCGGCGGCGACCTGGACCAGGCGGGCCGGCTTGCCCTCGCGCAGCAGCACGAGGCAGCGGTTCATCAGGTCGGCGGCTTCCTTGGCCTCCTTGTCGCCGGACTTGGCCTTCTTCTCCAGCGGCAGGACGCGCTTCTCGAGGCTTTCGAGGTCGGCGAGCATCAATTCGGTCTCGATCGTCTCGATATCGGCGATCGGGGCGATCTTGCCCTCGACATGGGTGATGTCGCTGTCCTCGAAGCAGCGCACGACATGGGCGATGGCGTCGCATTCGCGGATATTGGCGAGGAACTGGTTGCCCAGGCCCTCACCCTTGGAGGCGCCGCGCACCAGGCCGGCGATGTCGACGAAGGTCAGCCGGGTCGGGATGATCTCCTTCGAGCCAGCGATCGCTGCGAGCGCCTCAAGCCGCTCGTCGGGGACTGCGACGTCGCCGACATTCGGCTCGATCGTGCAGAACGGGTAGTTGGCCGCCTGCGCCGCCGCGGTCTGCGTCAGCGCGTTGAACAGGGTCGACTTGCCGACATTCGGCAGGCCGACGATACCGCATTTGAAGCCCATGCTTGCTCGTCCAGTGCATCGCGGGCCGATTGCGGCTGCCGCGGAAGGGTATCTCGGTTCTCCCGGGCCTTATTGGGTGCGGAGCAGCAAAAGACAAGATGGCGGGCGAGAGCGCACATCACGCGAACGTGCATGGCGGCGCGGATGCCGAGCGCGCACGGGTGATGCGCGACAGAAACGACCGGTTATCGGAGCTGCTCCATGCGCCTTGCCTCATTCGCCCTGATCGGCTGCGTCATGGTTTTCGCGGCCGGTGCACAGGGGCAGGCACTCCAGACTCGCGTGCGCGGCACGGTCGAGCGTCTCGAAGGCCAGTCGCTGACGGTCAAGACGCCGGAGGGCACGACGACGGTCGCGCTTGCGCCCAATTATTCGATCGGCGCCGTGGTCAAGGCTTCGATGGCCGATATCAGGAAGGGCAGTTTCATCGGCGTCGGCGCCCGCCTGCAGGCCGGAGGCGGATTGACGGCCGTACAGGTCTTCATCTTCCCCGAGGCGATGCGCGGCACGGGCGAGGGCCACAGGCCCTGGGCCGTCCTGCCGGATTCGACGATGACGAATGCGACGGTGGCCGAGACGGTCTCGCGCGTCGACGGCAGCAGCGTCACGCTGACCTATCCGGGCGGCGAGCAGACGATCGCGATCACGCCCGAGGCCAACATCATCATGGCTGCGCCGGCGCAGGCGGCCGATCTCGCTGCCGGAGCACAGGTGGCGCTGACCGCCAGCCGGCAGGCGGATGGCAGCCTGTCGAGCGCCCGGGTGACGATCGCCAAGGCGGGTGCCCAGCTCCCGCTCTGAGAGCCAGCGCTAATCCGTCGCCTTCTCGCCGAGGCGCTTCACGGCGCCATGGCCGCGCGCCTCCATGAACAGGTGGATCTTGTTCTGGAACCCGGCGTCGTCATGGCCGGCGAGCAGCGCAGCGTTGTCGGCGCAGGCGGTGCAGAGATCCTCGACCCAGGGTTCCTCGGCCTTGCCGAAATCGCTGAGCACATAGGGATGGACCAGCGCCTTGTCGCCGGGATGGCCGATGCCCATCCGCACCCGGCGATAGTCGTTGCCGATCGCAGCGGTGGTCGAGCGCAGGCCGTTATGGCCGGCATTGCCGCCGCCGAGCTTCACGCGCAGCTTGGCGGGGGGCAGATCGAGCTCGTCATGGAAGACGACGACGTCGGCCGGGGCGACCTTGAAGAAGCGCGCGGCTTCGCCGATCGCGCGGCCGGACTCGTTCATATAGGTCTGCGGCATCAGCAGCAGCACTTTCTCGCCGCCGATCGTCGCTTCGCAGGCATAAGCCTGGAAACGGGCGCGCCAGGGCGCGGCGCGGGCTGCGCGAGCGATCGCCTCGACCGCCATGAAGCCGATATTATGACGGTTGCGGGCATAGCGTTGGCCCGGATTGCCGAGGCCGGCGAAGATCAGCATCGTTCGGTTCCGCACCGGTTGTCATAGCAAAACGGCCGGGCATGCCCGGCCGTCTGTAAGCGTAGTCCCGAAGGAGCGCCAGCCTCAGGCCTTGGCAGCTTCCGCTTCGCCCTCGGCGGCGGCAGGCTCTTCAGCCTCGACCGTCGGCGGGATGATCGTGACCAGGGTCTTGTCCTTGGTCGAGGTCAGGCTGACGCCGGCCGGCAGCTTGAGCGCGTCAATGTGCAGGGTATCGCCAACCTCGAGGCCGGCGACCGAGACTTCGATGAACTCAGGGATGCTCTCGGGAGCGACTTCGATCTCGAGCGAGTGCTCGACGATCTGCAGGGCGCCGCCGCTCTTCAGGCCCGGCGACTGCTCCTGGCCGACGACATGCAGCGGAACCTCGACCTTGATGGTCTGGCCGGCAGCAATGCGCAGGAAGTCGACGTGGATCGGGAAATCCTTGACCGGGTCGAGCTGGTAGTCGCGCGGAATGGCGCGCGTCTTCTTGCCGTCGACGTCGATCTCGAACAGCGTGGTCAGGAAGTGACCAGCATAGATCATCTGGCGGGTCTTGTTGGCATCGAGCGCGATGGCGACAGGCGCTTCGCCCGCACCATAGATCACGGCGGGAGTGAGGCCCTGGCGACGAACTTCCCGGGCGGCCCCCTTGCCGACCTGGGCGCGCGCCGAAGCCTGAATCTGCTTCACGGCGGTCATGTGTCTGATCCTTAGTTCTTTAAAAGACATGGCCGCCAGCGGGCGGCCATTGCGGTTCGCGTCCCTGCCTCCAAGGGTGTCAGTGGGACGCGAGCAGGCTCATAGGCGAAATTGCCGGCAATCTCAAGTCCGCGGCTGGATATCAGGCAGCCGTGGCGGCAGGGCGTGGCCGCGAGCCGGATGCCGGCCGGCTGAAGCTGCCGACGAAGACGGGGACCGCTTCGGCCGGCATCGGCCGGGAATAGAGATAGCCTTGGCCAAGCCGGCAGCCCATCCCGGCCAGGCGCCGCGCCTGGCCTTCGCTCTCGATACCCTCGGCCACGATCCGCATGCCGAGCCGACTGGCGACGCCGATGAGCGCTTCGACGATGGCGCCGCTCCGCGTTCCGCCCTCGATGCCACCGACGAAGGAACGGTCAATCTTGATCGCGTCGACGGGGAAATCGAGCAAATGGGTGAGCGAGGCGAAGCCGGTGCCGAAATCGTCGAGCGCGACCTGGATGCCGCGCTCGCGCAGGGCTTGCATGGTCCGGGCGACACCATCGCGACGTCCGCCCATGATCACCTGCTCGGTGATCTCGACGACGAGGTGCTCGAGCGGCACCTGCGCACGCTCGAAGGCCCTGACGATGCGCTGGACGAGATCGCCCTTCTGGAAATCGGCGGAGGTGACGTTGAGACCGATATGGTGGATCGGCAGGCCTTCGCGCAGCCACCGCGCCATGTCGGTAGCGATCGCCGCCAGCATCTGGTTCGAGATGCGATAGGCGAGCTTGGGATCGTGCAGAGCATCCTGGAACTCGCCGGCCGCCACGACGCGACCATCGTCGAGACGCAACCGCGCCAACGCCTCCATGCCCCGGATCTCGCCGGTGTCGAGCCGGATGACCGGTTGATAATAGGGCACCAGATGGCCGGCGCTCAAAGCGTCGTCGACGGCGCGGATCGTCTGGATGCGGCGGGTCATCGACGTCCGCAGGCCGCCTTTGAAGCGGACGTAACCGCCGCGCCGCGTTTCCTTGGCGTGATAGAGGGCGAAATCGGCATTCTGGCGCAGGGTGACGCTGTCGGCGCCGTCTTCGCCGGCGATGGCCCCGCCGATCGTGACGCTGGGGACGATGGTCGTGCCCTCGCAGTCGATCGGCACCTGCATCGCGGCGAGGATGGCGCTGGCGGCGCCGCGCAATTGCCCGGCCTTGTCGCAACCGGGCAGCAGGATGGCGAATTCGTCGCCGCCGATCCTGAAGGCGGTTCCGTGCGGCGCCACCCCGGCCAGCCGCGAGCCGATGGCCTCGATCAGCAAGTCGCCGACGGCGTGGCCCATGGTGTCGTTGACCGCCTTGAGGTGATCGATGTCGATCAGCATCAGTCCGAAACCGGACCGGGATCGGCTGGTCGTCTGGGCGATCGCCTCATTGAAGCGGGCCCGGTTCGGCAGACCGGTCAGCGTATCGAAATAAGCGAGGCGGTGGTTGCGGGCGCTCACCTCCTCATGCTCGATCGCGATGGCGCACAGATGGACGCAGGTCTCGACGATCCGGCGCTCAAACGGCGTGGCGCCGCGTGGTTCGCGGTAATAGAAGGCGAAACTGCCGACGACGCGCCCGTCGCGCGCCGCGATCGGGCTCGACCAGCAGGCGCGCAGGCCGAGCGGCAGCACGAGCTCGCGGTAACCTTCCCAATGCGGATCGGTCGCGATGTCGGTCACCTCGATCGGGCTTTTGCGATAGATCGCCGTGCCGCAGGAGCCGACGCGCGGGCCGATCGGCGTCCCGTTGACGGCCTCGCCATAGCTGGGCGGCAAGCTCGGCGCCGCGATCGGACGCAACCGGAAATCGTCGTCGATGGCGACGACCGAACAGATCACGCCGGGGGCGAGAGCTTCGACCCGTTCGCAAAGCGCAGTCATGATCGCTGCGAGTTCCTCGCCCCGCGCGATCGATTCCAGGGTTGCGTTTTGCAGGGATTGCAGACGCTCGACGGAATCGTGACGGCGCATTGGGGCACTCGGCGGGACGAAGGCAGCCAATATGCCGCAGGGGCGTGAAACCGCCGTTTCCCGCTTAGGTCGAATTGTTGGTTTTAACCCTCTTCAGGCGGGAGCAAGTCCGAGCCGTTCGTCGCGCCGGCGCAGCAGATGCATCAATGGCAGCGCCAGCAGCACCATCCAGGCCTTGCCGATGATCTGTCCGGTCAGGAAGTCGAGGCTGCCGAAGGCGAGCCAGAGGAAGACGAAGCTGTCGACGACGAGGCCGAGCACGCTCGAGGCGGCGACGGCGGCGACGAAATTGCGCTTCTGCAGCGGGGTATAGACCGCGAAATCTGCCAGCTCGGAGAGCAGGAAGGCCGTGGTCGAGGCCAGCACGATGGCCGGTGGCGCCAGCATCGCGGAGATCAGCGTGCCGATCGCAATCGCGCCGAGGCCCGCGAGCGGGCCAAGCCGGCGCTGGACGATGTCGCGCAGGACGAGCGCCAGCCCGACCATCAGCACGCCGCTCGGCGCCTTGATGCCTGGCGCGACCGGGACGAGGCAGGGGCCGTTCGGCACGCAGGCCGTGCCGGCATTGCCGATCAGCCAATTGGCGAGCGGGATCGTCAAGGTGAAGAGGGCGAGGGCGATGAGCCCCTCGATCTGGCGCTGCCGATCAATCGTCATGGTTTGGTCCGTTGTCGTCCGGCCCGGCCTCATAGGCCGCAAAGCCCCTGGCCCGCAAGTCGCAGGCCGGGCAATGGCCGCAGCCATAGCCCCAAGGATGCCGCTTCGTGCGATCGCCGAGATAGCAGCTATGGCTCTCCTCGACCACCAGGTCGAGCAGGGCGTCGCCGCCCAGTTGCTTCGCTAGGGCGAAGGTTTGCGCCTTGTCGCGCCACATCAGTGGCGTGTGCAGCACGAGCCGACGATCGAGGCCGAGGCCGAGCGCGACCTGCATCGCCTTGATCGTGTCGTCGCGGCAGTCGGGATAGCCGGAATAGTCGGTCTCGCAGACGCCGAGCACGATGTGCTTGCAGTCGCGGCGATAGGCCAATGCTGCGGCGAAGGTCAGGAAGATCAGGTTGCGGCCGGGAACGAAGGTCGTCGGCAGGCCGGTCTCGGCGAAGGCGATCTCGCTCTCGCTGGTGAGCGCGGTATCCGAGATCGCGCCAAGCGTCTTGAGATCGAGAAAGTGATCCGGCCCGAGCCCTTTTGCGTAGATCGGCGACAGATCGGGCAGCTTGGCTCGGATTGTCTCGCGGCACTCCAGCTCAACGCGATGGCGCTGGCCGTAGTCGAAGCCGACCGTCTCGACGGCGGCGAAGCGCTCCAGCGCCCAAGCCAAAGCGACGGTGGAATCCTGGCCGCCGGAGAAGAGGACGAGGGCCCGGTCCGCGCCGGCCGTCATGGCCGCCATCGCGCTGCTCTCCGTCAATCGAACAGGCTGGAGACGCTCGACTCGCTGGCAGTGCGTTCGATCGCCTCGCCCATCAGCCCGGCGATCGAGATGACGCGGATGTTGCGCGCCACCTTCACCGCCTCTGTCGGCATGATCGAATCGGTGATCACCAGCTCCTTGAGCTTGGAGGAGGCGATGCGGGCGACCGCCCCGCCGGAGAGCACGCCATGGGTGATATAGGCGTAGACCTCCTTGGCGCCCTGCTCGAGCAGGGCCTCGGCGGCGTTCACCAGCGTGCCGCCGGAATCGACGATGTCGTCGAGGAGGATGCAGGAGCGGCCCTCGACCGTGCCGATGATGTTCATCACCTCGGACTCGCCGGGCCGATCACGGCGCTTGTCGACGATGGCAAGCTGGGCGTCGATCCGCTTGGCCAAAGCGCGGGCGCGCACCACGCCGCCGACGTCGGGCGAGACGACCATGGCGTTCTTCCAGTCGAGCCTGTCCTTGATGTCACGCGCCATCAGCGGGGCGCCGAACAGGTTGTCGGTCGGAATGTCGAAGAAGCCCTGGATCTGGCCGGCGTGCAGGTCGAGCGTCAGCACGCGGTCGACGCCGGCATGGGCGATCAGGTTGGCGACGAGCTTGGCCGAGATCGGCGTGCGGCCGGAGGCGCGCCGATCCTGCCTGGCATAGCCGAAATAGGGGATCACTGCCGTGATGCGCCTTGCCGAGGAGCGGCGCAGCGCGTCGGTGATGATCAGGAGCTCCATCAAGTGGTCGTTCGTCGGGAACGAGGTCGACTGGATGACGAAGACGTCCTGGCCGCGGACATTCTCCTGGATCTCGACGAAGATCTCCATGTCGGCGAAGCGCCGGACCTGGGCCCGGGCCAGCGGTACGTCGAGATGGCTACAGATGGCTTCGGCGAGGGGACGGTTCGAATTGCCGGCGACGACTTTGAAGGAAGAGGGCATGCCGGGGCGCACCAGAAACGCAGAAAAAGGCGAACCGTCCGAGCGGGGGCGGCCCAGTTTCGAAGGGCTCATAACAGCGTGATGACGCCGAGTCGACAAAAGAGGCGCGGCGTCCCCATGCAAATGCTGCACTGCACCGGGGAGTGCTGCACGTTTGCCGGGAAACCGAAGGACGCTCTAGCTAGAACCGCGCGGGCGAGGCGATCTCAGCGCTTCTTGTCGGACACCGCCTGGGCGGTGCGGGTCTTGTCCTTGGCGTCGGCCTTGGGTTCCGGCACCGGCGCCGTGGTCAGGAAGCTCGCGATCGCATCGGCCGATTCGGATGCGGCCTTGGCGACGATGGTCTGGTCGATGCCGGCCCAGGGGTCGGAGCCGCCGCCGCGCTTGCCAAGGCTCTCACCCTGGACGCGCTGGGCGCGCTTCTTGCTCTCGTCATAGACGTCCCAGACGAAGGCGAGGGCGGTCTGGCCGTCTTCGGTCGGCTGCGCGGTGAGATAGCCGCGCACCCGGAATCGGGCCGGCTTGTCGCCGGGGACGATTTCCATCTTGCGTTCGGCGGCGGCCTCGCCGAGCAGGCCGGCGAAATGCGCCGTCACCTGGTCCGGCGCGCCGGAAATGCTCTGGACCGAGACCGGAACGCCCGGCGCATCGACGCGCGGCCGCGCGGCGGTGGTGGTGGTTTCCTGGCAGCCTGCGAGCGCAAGCGCAGCGAGCGGCCCCAGAACGAGGCCGTTAAAACGTACCGACATGACGCCTCCCGCCCATTGTTTGGGCTCGGATTGCTGGTCTTCCCTGCGGCGACCGTTTTAGGCGCAACCATCATGAAGGTCCAGATAGGGCACGGGAGAGGCGAAACGAGGCGGCTGCGCCGCGGCGATTGCGCTGAGGACGCTCCTTCGCCATATCTCCCGGCAAGGCGCATGGGGCGCCCGCCCGGAGATCTCCGATGGTCAGCACGTCCAACCGTATCCTCGACGATATCGCCCGGCTGGCGACCGATGCCGCGGGCGCGGCCCAGGGCGTGCGCCGCGAGGTCGAGACCGTGGTCAAGACCCAGATCGAGCGGCTGCTGCGCGATCTCGACGTGGTGACCCGCGAGGAATTCGAGGCCGTGCGCGAGATGGCCCTGCTGGCGCGCGAGGAGAACGACAAGCTCGCGGCCCGGCTGGCGGCGCTCGAGGCCAAGTCCGAGTCGAAGTAAGTCCGAGGCCGAGCAGGAACCGACGCGTTCCCGCTGTGGACAGTCCCGCTGAGGGATTGAGGCGAACGTCGAATCCGCAGAGCTTGCATCGCGTACCGGGTGCCGAAGGGCTCGATCAGAACCGCGCAGGTTCTGTTAGGGCTCCGGACTCGCCTGAGCTATCGTCGATGAAGAGAGGTGATTCGTCGGTGGGCTCCGCTCGGAGCCGGCCGGTGAAGCGGAGATCGTCCAAATGATCTCCTGGTCGGGTTGCGTGCCTTACGCTTTTCCAGTCGCCGTGTTCCCGTTCTCGAACAGGTCGGACCTGCTCTTTGAGCAAGGAAGCCGGCTGTTGGACCTTGGGCATGATGGACCTTGATCTGGACGCCGATACCGAACGCCCCTCCAATCCCCTCGATCTCGTAGAACGCCTCGCCGCACTGAACGACTGGAGCTTCGATCGCGACAGCGATGACGAGCTTTCGGTCTCCGTCACTGGCGGCTGGGCCGATTATCACGTCGCGATCACCTGGCTCTCCGAGGTGGAATCGCTCCACATCGCCTGCGCCTTCGACCTCAAGGTGCCGGACCGGCGCCGCAATGAGGTGATGAACCTCGTCAGCCTGGTCAACGAGCAGCTCTGGCTCGGGCATTTCGACCTGTGGAGCCGCGAAAACGTGGTGATGTATCGCCATGCGCTCTTGCTCTCCGGCGGAGCCGAGCCGACCGAGGAGCAGGCCGCCGGGCTGATCAAGGCGGCGATCGACTCCTGCGAGCGCTATTATCAGGCCTTCCAGTTTGTGGTCTGGGCCGGAAAGAACGCCCGCGAGGCGCTCGAAGGCGCGCTGCTGGAGACGGTCGGCGAAGCGTGACGACAAGCCTGGTCCGGGCTTGACCCGGGCCGCGCTTGGCGGTTCAGGTCCGTGCGCAACCGCGCATAGACCGGAGAGACGCCATGTCGAGCCTGCTTCCGCAAACCCTGACGCTTGTCGGCGCCGGCAAGATGGGCGGCGCCATGCTCGAGGGCTGGCTGCGCATCGGCGTGAAGGGCGCGGGGATCACGCTGCTCGACCCGCATATTTCCGACGCGATGCAGTCGCTCGCGGCTGCCGAGGGGATGAGCGTCAACCCGGCCGCACCCACGCCTGCCGAGGTGGTGGTGCTGGCGACCAAGCCGCAGATGCTCGACACGGCCGCGCCGTCGGTCCAAGCGCTGATCGGGCCGAAGACGCTGCTGATCTCGGTCCTCGCCGGCAAGACGCTCGGCGATCTCTCGGCCCGCCTGCCCAATGCCGGCGCGATCGTGCGCGCCATGCCGAACCTGCCGGCTTCGGTCCGGCGCGGCGTAACCGCTGCTGCGGCGGGGCAAGGGGTCAGCGAGGCGCAGCGGCAATTGGCGGATGCACTGCTCGCCGGTGTCGGCAAGGTCGAATGGCTCTCCGACGAAGGGCTGATCGACGCAGTCACCGCCGTCTCCGGCTCCGGTCCGGCCTATGTCTTCCATATGGTCGAATGTCTGGCTGCCGCCGGGACCGCAGCGGGGCTCCCATCTGATCTGGCCGAGCGGCTGGCACGGGCAACCGTGGAGGGCGCCGGCGAGATGCTGTTCCAGTCACCGCTGCCACCGGCGACATTGCGCCAGAACGTGACCTCGCCGGGCGGCACGACCGCCGCTGCCCTCGAAGTGCTGATGGCCGACAATGGCCTGGCGCCGCTGATGCGACGCGCGGTCGCTGCTGCCAAACGCCGCGCTGAGGAGCTTTCCGGCTGAGACGGCCTTTCAAGCGCCCCGGTCACGCCTTAGCTTCTCTCCCATCAGCTCGCGACAGGAGAGAAGCCGATGGCGCGCAAACCCGTTTCCCCCGAGGCTGAGAAACCGGCAGTCAAGCCCGATCCGCGGCGTGCCGTGGTCGACGCCCTGTTCCGGCTGGCGGCGACGCAGAGCTGGGACGAGATCGAACTGCCGGCGATCGCCCGCGAAGCCGGGGTCAGTCTGGCCGAACTCCGTGGGCTCTTTCCCTCCAAGCTCGCGATCCTCGGCGGCCTCGGCCGCATCCTCGACGATGCCGTGCTTGCCGGCAGCTCGGATGATCTGCTGGAAGAGTCCTACAAGGAGCGCGTCTTCGATCTGGTGATGCGCAGGCTCGATGCGCTGGCACCCTACAAGGCCGGGCTGAAGGCGCTGATGCCGCATCTGCGGCGCCAGCCGCTGGCACTCGCCGCGCTCGGGCGCAATTCCATGAACTCCTGGCGCTTCCTGCTCGCCTCTGCGGGGATCCCGACCGAAGACGATCTCGGCTCCGTGCGTGTCCGCGGTGCGACGCTGCTGATGGCGCGCGTGCTCGACACCTGGCTCGAGGATGACCAACCGGAGCTGTCGCGCACCATGGCGAAGCTCGACCGCGAGCTGAAGACCGCCGGGCAGATCATGGCCCGAGTCGAGGATGTCCACCGGCTGACGGCGCCGCTGCGTGGTCTCGCCCGCTCGCTCTGCTCCGGCGTCAAGCGCACGCCGCGGCGTGAGCGCATGCGCGGCGAGGAAGGCGACGACTACGCGCCGGCGATCTGATCGCAATCCCTGGTTGCGGTCAGCAACTGCCGATTGTGGCAAAAAAGTGACAGCGTTAAGTGGGCATTAGCCGTTCCGCGCGAATGTGAAGAATCACGTTCGCGAGGGGCGATCCATGTCGGTGTTGAAGAAGCTTACTGCGCTGTCGATCGGCCGCTCATTCGGGCTGATCGCGATTCTGGCCGCCGTTGTCGCTGTCGCGAGCGTTGCCATCACTTTGCGTCAGGCCCGGATCGACATGCTCGACCTGAAGCGAGCCGAAGTGAAGAACGCGGTCGAGGCCGCCGCCTCCACGGTGAACGCCTATGTGGCGAAAGTGGAGAAAGGCGAGCTCAAGGACGCCGACGCCCAGAAGCTCGCGATCGACGCTGTGACCAACGCCCGTTTCGACGAGGGCAACTACTTCTTCATCATCCGCTATGACGGCTTCAATGTCGCCCATGCGAACGCGAAGCTGATCGGTACCGACATGTCGGGGCTGAAGGACTCGACTGGCAAGTCCTTCGTCAAGGAACTGACCGACACGGCCCGGACCAAGGGCTCCGGCTTCGTCGACTATCTCTGGGTGAAGCCTGGCGACAAGGATCCGTCGCTGAAGGTGTCCTACGTGGTCGGCGTGCCGAAGTGGCAATGGTCGATCGGCACCGGCATGCACGTCCATGCCGTGGACCAGTCCTTCTACGGTATGATCAGGGACGTCGCGGCCGTGCTGGTGCCGCTGGCGCTGTTGCTGCTCGGCCTCGTCGTTTTCCTGAGCCGCCGTGCCTCGGCGATGCTGCACAATGTCGCCGGCAATATGAGCGCGCTGGCGGCCGGCGACCTCAAGGCGCCGATCGCCTATCAGGAGCGTCAGGACGAGGTCGGCAGCATGGCGCGGGCGCTGGTCGTCTTCCGCGATGCCGCGCTGATGAAGCAGCAGGTCGAGGCCGAGAAGGTCCAGGCCGAGGCCGACGCCGGCGAGCAGCGTCGCGCCGCCGACACGCAGCGCAGCCTCAACGAGGCGCAGCGCGGCGAGGAGGCGAAGAAGCAGGCGATCGTCGTCGACGCGCTCGGCGCCGGCCTGGAGCGCCTGACCGAGGGCGACCTGACCTATCGGATCGAGGCGGCGTTCAGCGCCGAATACGTCAAGCTCAAGAACGACTTCAACGCGGCGATGGCGCATCTCGAAGAGACGATGCGTCAGATCGCGACCAACACCGAGAGCATGAAGGCGGGTGCCGGCGAGATCAGCCAGGCGGCCGACGACCTTGCCAGCCGCACCGAGCAGCAGGCCTCCTCGGTCGAGGAGACCGCGACGGCGCTCGACCAATTGACCGCGACCGTGCGCCAGACCGCCGAGGGCGCGCGCCAGGCCAGCCATGCGACGACCCAGGTCAAGGGCGAGGCCGAGCAGTCCGGGGAGATCGTGCGCGATGCGGTCGCGGCGATGGGCGGCATCGAGAAGTCGGCCGAGGAGATCTCGCAGATCGTCGGCGTCATCGACGAGATCGCCTTCCAGACCAACCTGCTCGCGCTCAACGCCTCGGTCGAGGCGGCCCGCGCCGGCGATGCCGGCAAGGGCTTCGCGGTGGTTGCCTCCGAGGTGCGCGCGCTGGCGCAGCGCTCGGCCGAAGCGGCCAAGGAGATCAAGGGCCTGATCACGGCCTCGTCCGTCGAGGTCGAGAAGGGTGTCGCCCTGGTCGGCCAGACCGGCAGTGCGCTGACCCGCATGTCGGGCGAGATCACCCGCGTCACCACGCTGGTGGCCGAGATCGCCTCGGCCGCCCAGGAGCAGGCGACCGGGCTGCAGGAGGTCAACACCGCGGTCAACGAGATGGACCAGGCGACGCAGCAGAACGCCGCCATGGCCGAGCAATCGACCGCAGCCTCGCAGGCATTGGCGCAGGAAGCCGACAGGCTGGCGGCGCTGGTCGGGCGCTTCCGGCTCGGCGGCGACGTGGTTGCCTTGAAGACGATGGCAGGCAAGATGGCGCAGGTTGCGGCTGCCCCGCCGCGCCCGGCGCGTGCCATGGTGGCCGCGCCCGTCCAGGCCCATGGCAATGCCGCGCGCAAGCACGCCAATGGCGGCGATCGCGGCTGGGAGGAATTTTGAACAAGGCTACCGAGATCGCCGCAGAGATCGGCTTCGATGATTTCCTCAAGGTCGATATTCGCGTCGGCACCATCGTCGAAGCGGCTCCCTTTCCCGAAGCGCGCAAGCCGGCAATCAAGCTGGTGATCGATTTCGGTGGCACGATCGGCCGCAAGAAATCCTCGGCGCAGATCACGAAGCACTATCGCCCCGAGGATCTCCCGGGCCGGCAGGTGCTGGCGGTGGTGAATTTTCCGCCGCGCCAGATCGGCAAGTTCATGTCGGAGGTGCTGACCTTGGGCGTGCCGGACGCTGACGGCGAGGTCGTGCTGATCGGCCCCTCGCTCGAAGTGCCTAAGGGCGGGCGGCTGTACTAGAGCCGCCGCTCAGGCGGCCTCGTGGTGCTGCCAGGTTCCGGTCGACAGCGTGGTCGGCGCCGGCTCCGGCTCACTCCAGCGCAAGGGCAGTGCCGCTTTGCGCCGCCAGGCGCGCGTCACCTCGACGTGCAAGAGGCGCCGGGCGCCCTCGAACTCGGCCAGTCCCGGCCCGTTCCAGGCGATCTCCGCCATGCCCTGCAGCTGCAGCACGTCGCCCTTGGCGAAGTCGATGAAAAGCAGGGATGTTTCCGGCTCGCGCAGCAGGTTGCCGAAGGTGTTGAAATAGCTGTTGCCGACGAAGTCCGGCACGCTCAGCCGCCCGCCCGCGATCCGGACGAAGCCCGGCCTGCCGCCGCGATGCGAGATGTCGAGCCCGGTTTCCGAGCTGCTGGCGATGAAGAGCGTGTCCGACTGGGCGATCAGGGCGCTCGCTGCCGCATCGAGGCCGCCGAGTTCTTCGGTGACAGCTGCGGCGACAGGTACGACCTCATGCTGCCGGACCTGGATGTACTTGGCGCAATTGCCGAAGCTCTGGTTCACCGCGACCTCAAGTCCGCTGCCGTCGCGCTTGCTGACCACACCATTGGCGCGGTTGCGTCGGCGGGTGCGCAGATCGAGCCCAAGCAGGCCGACAGGAGCACCAGCGCTGAAGGTGGCATCGGCCGGATCGCCGGGAGCGGGCAGGGCGGCGATGGTGAGCGCATTCGGTGTCGGGCTGGTGACGAAGCCTTCCGGGCCGGTGAAGACCGTCGCGATCGGCCTACCCTCGGCATCACGGCCAGCCGCGAACAGATAAGGCAGCAGCGCGAAGAAATCGCGATGCTGGTCCGGCATGAAGTCGCGGATGCCGGCGCCGCGCGCACTCTCGCCCGCGCGCGCCTGTGCCTCCAGCTCCCCGGCGTGGAAGGGCGAGGCGTCCATGGCCGCTAGCCTTTCACAGGGATGGGTGAGGGCGGGATCGGCTTGAAGAAGGGCAGGGCCTCGATGCGCGCCAGCCACGCCCGCACGGCCGGGTAGGGATCGAGCGGAATGCCGCCTTCCGGCGCATGCGCCACATAGGAATAGCAGGCGAGGTCGGCGAGCGTCGGGTGCTCGGCGGCGAGGAAGCTGCGGCCGGTGAGATGCTCTTCCATGAAGGGAAGCAGCCGAGCCGCGACCCGCTCGGCCCTCACCGGATCGTCTTCGTAGTTGAACTGCGCGATCATCCGGGCGATCGCCGGGCCGTGCATGACCTCGCCGGCGGCGATGGAGAGCCAGCGCTGAACCTGCGCCGCCGCGACCGGCTCCTGCGGAAGCCAGTCGCTCTGCGGCGCATAGCGCTTCACCAGATAGACCAGGATGGCGTTGCTGTCGGCCAGGATGAGATCGCCGTCCTGGAGTACCGGAATCTGGCCGAGGGGGTTGAGCCTGGTCCGGAACGCCTCGCTGCGGCGCACCTCCGCCGGGGCGGGCACGAAGTCGAAAGCGAGCCCGAGCGCGCGCAGCAGCAGTTCGACGCGGTGGGTATGGCCCGACAGGGGCGTGCCGTGGAGCGTGATCTTGGCTTGGGTCATCGAGGCCTCGCGGTGATATCGGGCCGAATCTGATTGTTTCAGCGAAGCGGCGAAAGCTGGTAGGCTGGCAAATCAGAATTCCGACTGATGGAATGATTATGGACCGGCTCGACGAGCTCTCGATCTTCGTCGCAATCATCGACACCGGCAGCCTCGCCGGCGCGGCGCGCCAACTCAGGCGTTCGCGTCCGGCAGTGACGCGGGCGCTGGCGGCGCTGGAGGAGCGCGCCGGCGTCAGGCTGATCGCGCGCACGACGCGCCAGCTCATGGCGACCGAGGCGGGGCGAGAGCTCGCTTCTTCGGCCCGCAACATCCTCGCCGAATACGATGCCTCGCTCTCCGGCGTGACCGCGGCGCCGATGCGCGGCCTGATCAGGATCACGGCGCCGACCGCCTTCGGCCGGCGCCATGTCACGCCGGTCGTCGCCGAATTCCTCGACCTGCATCCGGAGATCCAGATCGAGCTGGTGCTGGCCGACCGCAATCTCGACCTGATCGAGGACGGCCTGCATCTCGCTGTCCGCATCGGCCCACTGCCGAGCTCGCGGCTGGTCGCCCGCAAGGTCGGCGAGGTCAGGCGGGTGCTGGTCGCGGCGCCGGCTTATCTGGAGCGGCGCGGGACGCCGATCCGGCCGGCCGACATCGCCGGCCACGACACGATCGTCAGCATCGCCGCCGGCCAGACCATGCTCTGGCGCTTCGCCGGAGGCGCGCGCAGCGCGACCGTGCAGGTGACGCCGCGCCTGATCGTCAACGAGATCGAATCGGTGCTGATCGCGACGCGCTCCGGCCGCGGTCTCGCCCGCGCGCTGTCCTATCAGGCCGCGCCTGATCTCGAGGCGGGCACGTTGGTGCGGGTGATGCGCGAATGGGAGCCGCCGGCATCGCCGGTGCAGCTCGTGGTGCCGAGCGGGCAGCACCTGCAGCCGAAGGTGCGCACCTTCCTCGATTATGCCGCTGCCCAGTTGCAGCAGCTGCCGGTGATCAGGCCGGAGCGCTGAACTCTGAGGTCAGCGCAGCTCCGCATGCCTGGCCGCCTCTTCATGGATCCAGCTGCGGAAGGCCGCGATCGCTGGCCGCTGCGCCACGGCTTCGGGGCAGACGACATAGTATTGGTAGGCGCCGGGCAATTGCTGCGGGAAGGGTCGCACCAGGCGGCCGGCGTCGAGATAGTCGCCGATCAGGGCGCTGGTCGCGAGCGCGATGCCCTGGCCCGAGGCCGCGGCCTGCAGGGCGAGGAAGGTATGCGAGAAGCGTGGGCCATGCGACGCGTCGATGTCGTCGACGCCGGCATAAGCGAGCCATTGCCGCCAGGTCACGTATTTCGGGATGCCCTCGGCAAGCTCGTGCAGCAGCGTGTGGTGGCGCAGGTCGGCAGGTTCGCGCAGCGGCCGCTCTGGGTCATTCAGGAGCGCGGCATTGCAGACCGGAAAGAAGGTCTCCGTCATCAGCAGCTCGGAATGCAGCCCTGTATAGGCGCCCTCGCCATAGCGGACTGCGATATCGACATCCTCGCGTGCGAAATCGGTGAGGTGCAGCGACACCGAGATGCGTACCTCGAGCTCGGGGTGACGCTGCTTGAGCGCGCCGAGCCGGGGGATCAGCCAGCTCAGCGCGAAGCTCGGCATGGTGCTGACCGTCAGGATATTGGCCGCGTCCGGCCGAAGCGCGCGCGCGGTGGCCTCGTCGAGCTGGTCAAGCACTTGCGAGATCGACGCGGCATAGCGCTGGCCGAGGGGCGTCAAGGCAACGCCCTTGCTTGGCAGGCGAACGAAGAGCGGGCGCTGGAGCCAGGCTTCCAGCGTCTTGATCTGCTGACCGACGGCGCTGGCGGTGACGGCGAGTTCGTCGCCCGCCCGCTCGTAGTTGAGATGCCGTGAGGCGGCCTCGAAGGCGCGCAGCGAGGTCAGGGGCGGCAGATGGCGGCGGGTCATGGGTGGCCAAGTTTTGCTTGGGCTGAGGCAAAGAAGTTCTCATTTGCTTCAGGAGCCCGCAATCCCCAAATTCACATGCAGAAAAGCTGACAAAAGGAGGCCGCCATGTCGGCCAGAACCGCCACAGAAAATCTTTCGCTCTCCGTGACGCAGCATGAGCCGCATGGATTTGCTGGCCTGTTTCTTCGCTTCGAGGACTGGCTCGTGCAGCGGGCCAGCGCCCGGGCGCTCTATCAGATGGACGACCAGGCGCTCTCCGACATCGCCCTGTCGCGCAGCGACGTCGAGCGCGTGAACGACACCGCCCGCAAGGCCCTGTGGCGGCACTAAATCTCTCGGCTTTCGATTTCCGTCATGCCGTCCCGGTCGCGATGCTGCGGCCGGGATATTGGCGTGTGCTGAAGGGCGCAGGCCCGGTCAGACCGGTAGCCTGACCGTCGCCCGCAGGCCGCCCAGCGGCGACTCGCCGAGGATGATGTCGCCGCCATGCGAGCGGGCGATGTTGCGGGCGATGGCGAGGCCGAGGCCCGTGCCGCCGCCATCGACATTGCGGGCTTCGTCGATCCGGAAGAACGGCTTGAACACGTCCTCACGCAATTCCGGCGGAATGCCCGGGCCGTCATCGTCGACCATCACGATCAGATAGCGCGCGTCATGCGTGGCGCGGATGGCGATGCGGTCGCCGAAGCGCGCGGCATTCGAGACCAGATTGGTGAGCAGGCGCCGGATCGCGTCCGGCCTGACCACGACCAGCGGGTCGCCGATGACCGCGAGTTCGGTCTGGTGGCCCTGCCGCTCTGCATCGGCTTTGAGCGTCTCCAGCAGAGCGCGGATATCGGTCTCGACCGGGGCCTCGCCGGCATCGCCGCGGGCGAAGGCGAGATAGTCCTCGAGCATCCGGCTCATCTCGTCGACGTCCTTCTCGAGCGCCTCGAGATCGGGGGATCTTTCAAGAAGGGCAAGGGAGAGCTTGAACCGGGTCAGGATGGTGCGCAGGTCGTGGCTGACGCCGTTCAGCATCATGGTGCGCTCGCCGATCGAGCGTTCGACACGGCGCTTCATCTCGATGAAGGCGTTGCCGGCACGCCGGACCTCGCTTGCGCCGCGCGGCCGGAAATCGGCGTCGCGGCCCTTGCCGAAGGCCTCGGCGGCGTCGGCGAGCTTGAGGATCGGCCGGATCTGGTTGCGCAGGAACAGCACCGCGATGGTCAGCAGGATCAGCGAGGTGCCGATCATCCAGAGCAGGAAGATGTGGCTGTTGGAGGCATAGGCCTGGCTGCGCCGGGTCAGCACCCGCATCACGTCCTTGCCGAGCTTGATGCGGATCTCGATCAGGCTGGAGCGGCCGACCGTGTCGAGCCAGAAGGGGCGCTTGACCTGCTGGGCGAGCTCGGCCGAGAGCGCGCTGTCGAGCAGCGAGAAGAAGGGGCGGGGCCCGGGCGCGGGCAGGTCGGTATCGGGCAGGATCTCGACATCCATCCCGAGCCGTTCCTCGGCGATGCGGCCGAGGATGGTCGCCGGGTCGTCCTGCGGATAGCTCTCATAGACGTCGATCAGCGTCGCGATCTCGGAGGAGACCGCCGAGGAGAGGCGCTGCGTCACCGTCTGCCAGTGCCGCTCCATGAAGACATAGGCGATGACCGACTGCAGCAGCACGACCGGCGCGATGACGATGACGAGGGCGCGCGGATAGAGACCCTTGGGCATGATCCGCGCGATCGGGCGCAGCGACCGGTCCGGCAGGCGTCGCAGCGGGCTGCATACGGCCGAGAGGGCTGCGGCGCTTCGGTTCCAGGCGATACGCAGCCTCGCCAGCGTCCTCGCGGCGAGCGGGACCAGACGACGCCTGAGCGAAGCGTCAGCCATGTCAGTCAGGCCCTGTCGACGACAAGGCGGTAGCCGATGCCGCGGACGGTCTGGAGATAGAGCGGGTCGGCCGGATCGCGCTCGATCTTGCGGCGCAAACGGTTGATCTGCACGTCGATGGTGCGATCGTTGGCGGCCGAGCCCTGGGCGGCGAGCTGCTCGCGCGGGACATGCTCGCCGGCGCGCTCGGCCAAAGCGGTCAGGATCTCGCGCTCGCGCTCGGTCAGGCGGATCGATTCCTCGCCCTGGCGCAATTCGCCGCGGGCGAGGCCGTAGACGAAGGGGCCGAAGCGGACATAGTCCGGCCGCATCGGTGCCGCGGGCGCCTCCGGCTGGGCATTGCGCTTCAGGACATTGCCGAGGCGCAGGAGCAGTTCGCGCGGCTCGAACGGCTTGGCGAGATAGTCGTCGACGCCGATCTCCAGGCCGTTGATGCGGTCGTTCGACTCGGCGCGGGCAGTCAGCATCAGGATCGGCACCTGCGAATTCTGGCGCAGGCGGCGGGCGAAGTCGAAGCCGTTCTCGCCCGGCATCATCACGTCGAGCACCATGGCGTCGAAGACGAGGCGGCCGAGGCGGGCATCGGCATCGGCGGCATTGGCAGCGGTGGTGACGCGGTAGCCATGGTCGCCGAGGAAGCGCGCCAGGAGGTCGCGCAGGCGGCGATCGTCATCGACCACCAGGATATGCGGGGCCTCGTCGGGCACTGGCTTGAGCACGCTGGCCGCCATCTCGGCTCCTTTTTCGCCGCGGGCGCGGCTGAACGCACCGCTTCCTCGCGCAGGATAGCACAGCCAATTCAGGAGCTGGCCCGGGCTCGGCCAAGTCTGAGATAACATTGTCTAACGTTCTGCAACGCCTTCGGCGGCGCTATGCCTCAGCGCGATCCGGCGAGCAGGTCCTGCACCTTCTTGCGCTCGGACGGGTCGATCAGGCCTGCGAGGTAGCGCGCGACGATTTCGCCCGCCTCGGGCCCGACCAAGGCGAGCGCGCCGTTGATGCGCTTGGCCTGCAATTGCGCCAGCCTGACGGCAAGCTCGCGGCCGGCGGTCGTGGCGTAGAGATTGCGCTGGCGCTTGTCCTGCGTGCCCGTGCGCGACTCGACGAAGCCGGTCTCGACCAGCTCCTTCAGCACGCGATTGAGGCTCTGCTTGGTGATCTGCAGGATGTCGAGCAATTCGGCGATGGTCAGCCCCGGCTGGCGCTGGACGAAATGCAGCACGCGGTGATGGGCGCGGCCGAAGCCGTAATCGGCGAGGATGCGGTCGGGATCGCCGACGAAGTCGCGATAGGCGAAGAAGAAGAGCTCGATCAGCTCGTAGGGCACCGTGGCGCGAGGCTCCTCCACGGTGGCAGGCGCTGGATGCAATACAGGTGTGCTCACCGTCACGCTCATTTTTTATGTCAGCCTTGTTGACATATCTCAGACGTAAGATTACCGGTCAAGCACGCGGGGCGACCGATTATGTCGCAAGTGCCGGTTCCGGCGCAGCATAGATACCGCGCTTGCACGCCCTTTCGGCCTGTGGCGGAGTGCCTGCAAGAAAAGCACCTGGAGGACTGTATCATGTCTGTCATTCCTTTCGACCAGCGCGACGGCGTCATCTGGTTCGACGGCAAGCTCGTGCCGTGGAAGGAGGCCAAGGTGCACGTACTCACCCATGGCCTGCACTATGGCTCCTGCGTCTTCGAGGGCGAACGCTCCTATGACGGCGTGATCTACAAGTGCACCGAGCACTCGCAGCGCTTCCACAAGTCGGCCGAGATCATGGATTTCACGATCCCGTACTCGGTCGCCGAGATCGATGCCGCCAAGTATCTCTGCCTGAAGGAGAACGGCCTTAAGGACGCCTATGTCCGCCCGGTCGCCTGGCGTGGCTCGGAGATGATGGCGGTCTCGGGCATGAACAACACCATCCATACCGCGATCGCGGTGTGGGAATGGCCGAGCATGTTCGACATGGCGCAGAAGCTGAAGGGCGTGCGCCTCGACCTTGCGACCTATCGCCGGCCGGACCCGGCCTGCGCGCCGGTCCATGCCAAGGCGGCGGGGCTCTACATGATCTGCTCGCTCTCCAAGCACAAGGCGGAGCGCGCCGGCTATGCCGATGCGATGATGCTCGACTGGGAAGGCAATGTCGCCGAGTGCACCGGCGCCAACATCTTCTTCATCAAGGACGGCGTGATCCACACCCCGCTGGCCGACCGCTTCCTCGACGGCATCACCCGCCGCTCGGTGATCGACCTCTGCAAGAAGCGCGGCTTCGAGGTGGTCGAGCGCCGCATCCGGCCGGAGGAGCTCGAAGGCTTCGCGGAGTGCTTCATCACCGGTTCGGCCGCCGAGGTGACGCTGGTCTCCGAGATCGGTCCCTACAACTTCGTCACCGGCAATATGGGCAAGGTGATCATGGAGGACTATTCGGACGAGGTCCGGCAGAAGTCCAAGGCCGCGGCCTGACCGCATCGGAACGCCAACCCGACTGGCCGTGTTCATGCGGCCAGTCGGATATTGCCGTACACGAGCCGCGACGCTAGCCTTCCGGGCAGGGTCATCTTGCGGAGGTGCGGATGGTTCAGGTCCTCGTCGTCGGCAATCATTTTCGCTGGAACCTGTCGCGAAACGTCGGCAAGGCCCAGCCCAACATCCTCGATGATGTCGAGCTCGTCCGGTTCGGCTACTATTGCATGAGCCTCAATGCGAAGTCGGCGCTGCGCCCCAAGATGAAGGCGGAGCTCGACGCGCTGAAGCCTGCTGGCGCGTATGGGCCCGACCTGCAGACCGTCATCGATGTCCATCAGAAGCTTCGTGGCGGCACGCAGGACGGGCGTGTCAGCGTCGAGCGCGGCAACGTCACCGACAGCGAATTCTACGACGGCAAGAACTCCTGGATCATAGCCGGGCTCAACAACCACATGGTGGACATCTGCACGGATATCTATCCGCGGATCGACAAGCACCTTCAATCCGGCCCGGACATCACCCGCAAGGTGAAGGAAATCATGGTCGGCATATAGTGGCGAAGCGCCCTGGGGCATTGCAGGCCTGGCTACTTCGCCGCCTTCACTTCGCTGCGGAACATCGTGATCCAGTCGTCGGAGCTGATGCCGCGGCATTCACCCATCATGCTGAACCCGGTCAGAGCGAAGCCGGTGCCGACCCAGGCATAGCCGCCCGCTGCGCCGCAATCGCCGATGCCACGCCCCTTGGCGAAATAGTCGATGCGGCCGGTCTTGGGGTCGAACTCGCCATTGACCAGCACGTTCTTCTCGCTCTCGTCGTTCCGCGGGAAGTTGACGGGCTTCGCGTTCGCCACCGCGCCGTTCTCGACGATCCAGAAGGCGTTCGAGGCGTTGTAGGCGCCGAGCGAGCAGGTCAGCGAGACGAGGCTGCGCTTGCTGTCGAGCGACCAGGCGGCGTCATGCTTCGTCGTCATCTCGCCGTCCTCGCACTGGTCGGGGTCGCGTTGCGCGATATGCTTGCGCAGCGCGGCGGCGAGGGCCTTCCCGTCCTTCTCGGAGAGCGAGCCGCTCGCCGGCTTCGCCATGATCACCGGCGCAGCTGGAGCAGGCGGGACGTTCGTTGCGCTGCCCTTCCGGATCAAAGCGGAGGTGGTGCCCAGCCGGCCCTGCTGCTCGTCGATCCAGAGCAGCGTTGCGACGGCGCCGGAGAGCGAGACCTCAGCCGACAGGCCGGGCGCCGCGACCTGCAGTTTCGTCGCCTTGCGCGCCGCCTCGATGAAGGCGGTGATGTCGGCTGGCTGGAAGGTCACGGAAGCGAGGTCGTTGTCGGCCGTGACCGGCATGGCCCTGCCGCCGGCCGGGAAGGCGGTGCCATCCAGCTTGAGCTGGACCGTCAGCGGCGGCCTCTTCCAGTCGCCGCGCAGCCGCAGGACCAGGCTGACCGCGCCGTCCGGGCCGGCCGGGCGCTCAAGGCGCAGATAGGCGGTGGTATTGGCGCCCTCTGATGGGATGGATAGCGCCGTGCAATTCCAGGTGTTGCTGCAGCCCGCCATCCAGTCGCGGAAGCCCTTCGGCTCCGGCCCGGCCGCGAGAGCGAAGCTCGGCGCGGCGAGGAGGCCCGCCGCGAGCAGAAGCGACTTCAGTTCCTCAGGAGACCTGTTCCCAGCGTTGTGCCGCATCGTCGTCATCCGCCTTGGCCTCGACCCAGCCGCCGAGCGTGCCGTCGGCGAGGTGCTCGCGCTTCCAGAATGGGGCGCGGGTCTTGAGGTAGTCCATCAGGAAATCGGCGGCTTCGAAGGCCTCGCGACGATGGCTCGAGGCGGCGATCACCAGCACGATCTGCTCGCCCGGCTTGATCAGCCCGAAGCGGTGGATGGCGAGGAGGCCCGCAAGCGGCCAACGCTCGGCAGCCTCGCCCGCGACGCGGGCGATCTCGGCCTCGGCCATGCCGGGATAGTGTTCCAGCTCGAGCGCGGCGAGGCGGCCGCTCTCATCGCGGCAGAGCCCGGCGAAGGAGACGACGGCGCCGATATTCGGATTACCGGCGGTCAGCGCCGCGATCTCGGCGCCGATGTCGAAATCCTCGCGCTGGATGCGGACGAGCGGCGTCATGGCCCTGGCCTCGTACTCAGCCGCCGGTCATCGGCGGGAAGAAGGCGATCTCGCGCGCGCCGGCGATCGTCGTCGCAGGCTTGGCATGGGTCTGGTCGATGGCGGCGCGCACGATCGCCTCGTTCTCGAAGGCGAATTCGTAGCCTTCGCCACGCGTCTTCAGCCAGCGCACGAGATCGGCGATGGTCGCGGTGCCGGCCGGCGGCGTGACGGTCTCCTCAGGGAGGCCGATGCGCTCGCGTACCCAGGCGAAATAGACCAGCCGCAGGCTGGCGGGCTCGGTAATGGCCATGGTCATACGGCGCGCTCATCCTCCTCGACGAGATGGCGGATGCCGGAGTTAAGATAGTCCCAGCCGGTATAGATCGTCAGCAGCGCCGCGATCCACAGCATCGCGATCCCGATCTGGGTGTTGTAGGGCAGGACCTTGTCACCGGCGGGGCCGGCGACGAGGAAGCCGAGCGCGAACAATTGCGCCGTGGTCTTGTATTTCGCGACCTTGCTGACGGGGACGCTGACCTTGAGCTCGGCCAGGAATTCGCGCAGGCCCGAGACCAGAATCTCGCGGCAGAGGATGACGATCGCCGCCCAGATCGCCCAGCCCTTGATCGTCTCGGTATGGACGAGCATCAGCAGGAGGGCGCAAACCAGCAGCTTGTCGGCGATCGGATCGAGCATGCGGCCGATCGCCGATTGCTGGCCCCAGCTGCGAGCGAGCCAGCCGTCGAGATAGTCGGTGACGGCGGCGACGACGTAGATCGCCAGTGCTGTCCAGCGGGCCCAATCGTCCCAGGGCCAGAACAGCAGCGCCACCAGCGCCGGAATCGCGACGATCCGGCCGTAGGTGAGAAGGTTCGGCAGGGACCATGGTCCCCGGCGGCGGATGGCTTCGTTGAGACTCGTCACGACGCTCACCAAAACAGCGCCTTCATGACAGCGTCAACACGCAAGGGTGTGACCTCGGCCATTCAATTTCAATGCTCGTGGAAATGGGCATGCACCGCCTTGGCCGTCGCGGCGTTGACGCCGGGGGTGCGCATCAGGTCGTCGAGCTTGGCGCGCTGGATCGCCTTCACAGTGCCGAAATGCAGCAGCAGCGCCCGTTTGCGCGAGGGACCGATGCCCGGAATCTCGTCGAGCGGGTTGGTCTTGATGTCGCGCTTGCGCTTGGCGCGGTGCGTGCCGATGGCGAAACGGTGGGCCTCGTCGCGCAGGCGCTGGATGAAGAACAGGGCCGGATCGCGCGGCGGCAGCTTGAACGGCTCCTTGCCGACCATGAAGAAGGTCTCGCGCATCGCGTTGCGATCCTCGCCCTTGGCGATGGCGACGAGCGCGATGTCGGTCACGCCGCATTCGGCCATGATCTTGCGCGCCGCCTCGAACTGGCCCTTGCCGCCGTCGACGATGACGAGGTCGGGACGGGAGGGGAAGGCGGAGTCGTCGGCGTCGTCGCTCTCAGCAGGCTCTGATGCTGCCGAAAGAGGCGCGTCCTCTCCCCCCTTGTGGGGGAGAGATAGAGAGGGGGGTATGCCACCCTCGACATCGGGCGAACTGGACTCAGGGGCGTTTGCAGGTGCGATACCCCCCTCCCAACCCTCCCCCACAAGGGGAGAGGGCTCCTGCGTCTGCTCGGTTGGGCCGGAAGCAACTCCACTCTCCTTCGCCAGCCGCGTGAACCTGCGCTTCAGCACCTCGCGCATCATGCCGAAATCGTCGCCGGCGATGGTGTCGGCCGAGATATTGAAGGTGCGGTAGTGGCTCTTCATGAAGCCGTCCCGTCCGGCGACGATCATGCCGCCGACCGCGTTGGTGCCCATGATGTGCGAGTTGTCGTAGACCTCGACGCGGCGCGGAGCCTTCTCCAGGCCGAAGGCAGTGCCGAGCGCATTGAGCAGGCTCTGCTGGCCGGCGCTGTCGGCGAGCTTGCGGGCGAGCGCCTCATGCGCGTTCTTCTGGGCATGGGCGACGAGATCGCGGCGCTCGCCGCGCTTGGGCGTCGCCAGCTCGACCTTGCGACCAGCGCGCTCGCACAGGGCTTGTGCGATCAGGTCGGCTTCGGCCAGTTGGTGCGAGAGCAGGACGAGTTTCGGCGGCGGCTTGTCGTCGTAGAATTGGGTGACGACCGAGGCCAGCACCTCGGCCGGGGTCAGGCTCTTGTCGGCGCGCGGGAAGAGGGCGCGGTTGCCCCAGTTCTGCTTGTTGCGGAAGAAGAAGATCTCGACGCAGAACTGTCCGGCCTGCTCGTCGATGGCGAAGACGTCGGCTTCCTCGACCCCTTGCGTGTTGATGTCCTGTCCGGCCTGCACGGCCGAGAGTGCCGCCAGCCGGTCGCGATAGCGCGCTGCCTTCTCGAACTCGAGTTCCTCGGCCGCCGCCTGCATGCGCTCGGACAGGAGCTGCTTCACCGCCGAGGAGCGGCCGGAGAGGAAGGCGCGCGCCTGGTCGGCGAGGCCCTGATAATCGGTATGCGAGATCTCGCCGGTGCAGGGGCCGGAGCAGCGCTTGATCTGGAAGAGCAGGCAGGGCCGCGTGCGGTTCTCGTAATAGCTGTCCGAGCAGGAGCGCAGCAGGAACGCCTTCTGCAGCGCGTCGATGGTGCGCTCGACCGCCCAGACCGAGGCGAAGGGGCCGAAATAGTCGCCCTTGCGCTGGCGCGAGCCGCGGTGCTTGGCGATCTGCGGCGCCGGATGGTCGCCCGAGAGGAAGATGTAGGGGAAGGATTTGTCGTCGCGCAGCAGCACATTGTAGCGCGGCCTGAGCTGCTTGATCAGGTTCGATTCGAGCAGCAGTGCCTCGGTCTCGGTGCCGGTGGTGACGAACTCCATGTTCGCCGTCTCGGCGATCATCCGCGCCACGGCGTTGGTGTGCGCCATGCCGCGGGCATAGGCCGTGACCCGGTTCTTCAGGCTCTTGGCCTTGCCGACATAGAGCACCTCGCCGGCGCGATCGAACATCCGGTAAACGCCCGGCCGGTTCGGCAAATGCTTGGCGAAGTCGGCGATCACCTCGATGCCGGCCTTGAGCGCGCCGGGCGCCGCCTCGCCGAGATCGAGCGCGGCCTCGGGCGCGGGAAGGGCGTCCTCCTCGTCCTCGAACTCTTCTTCCGGCACGTCGTCTGGGCGTTCGCGATTCATGACCTGCATGTAGGATGCCGCAGCGGCTTCGTCATGTCAGGAGTGCGGTCGCGACGCTGGCGCCATTCACTAGGCGGCAGCGATGCAGTCGATCTCGATGTCGAAGGGCCCGAACCAGACCGGCACGCAAAGAAAGATGCGGGCTGGCGGGTCCTTGGGGAAATAGCGGGCATAGACCGCGTTGACGGCGGCGAACTTGTCGGGGGACGTGCAATAGACATTGCATTTCAGCACATTCGCCAGCGACGAGCCTGCGGTTTCGAGACAGAGCTTCATCTGCTCCAGCACGAGCTCCGTCTGTCGTTCGATCGGCGCCTTGGCGATCTCGCCGGTTGCGGGATCGAAGGGGGGCATGCCTGAGACGTACAGGGTGTCGCCATGGCGGACCAATGGCGAGAACGGCACTTTCAGGCGCTCGCCCCAGGTCGAGAACGGCTCGACACGAATGATCTCTCGCTTCATTGGATTCTCCTGCGTGGCAGGCTGCAGACTATCAGGCGGTTTGAGCAGGCCTGAGCACGAACGCTACGGTTCCGACCGAAGGATTCCGCGCTGCATTGCGCTGGGAAACGGACAAAGGAATCCTTTGCCATTCCGATAAGTTGTGCTTCGCCTTGCCCGCAAGGATCGGTAGAAACAGGCTTTTCGCCCGAGGCCGCCCATGCTTGTCGACTTGCTGATGAAGGCCGCATTGTTCGTTCCGGCCTTCATGGCGGTGACCGCGTTCTGCGTCTGCCTGCAGCGGCGGCGGGCCCAGCGGCATGGCGAGTGGAAATATCTGACGCCGGGCCCGTATTTCTGGCTCGGCCTGTGCGCCGGCCTGCTGATCACCGCCATTGCGACGCTGGTGGTTGCGGGCGGACGCGTCGAGCGGAGCTCGGGCCTGCTCTTCACCAGCGCCTTCGCCGGAATCACTCTATTCTTGGCGATGCAGGCACTGGTCGAGCAGGTGCGCTGGAACGGCCAGCGCATCGAGCGCCGGACGCTTCTCGGTCGGACGATATCGCTGAGCTGGTACGAGCTTGCCCGGATCGGCGTGGAGTGGACCGGCTATCTCTGGATCTCTTCCTTCGAAGGACCGCGCCTGCGCTTCTCGACCTATGACAACGGCTTCGACGAATTGGCGCTGACGATCCAGCGCCATCTGCCGACCGACCTGCCGCCGGCCTCGCCCGAACTGGGCGGCGAGCCGATGCTGGCGGAGGTGCGGGTGCGTGGGCGAGGCTGAGCGCGGCTCTCTGACCTCTTGACCCGGACACCGCGCCGCCTGCATCACCGCAGCGCGCAACCCGGATCCCGCCCATGCCCGTCTTCGCCATTCCCTTCCCGGTGATCGATCCGGTCGCGCTGCAGCTCGGGCCGCTCTCGATCAAATGGTACGGGCTCGCCTATGTCGCTGGCCTGCTCGGTGGCTGGTGGTATGCGCGCCGGCTCGCGGCGAGCGCGCCGCTCTGGGGAGGCCGGGCGCGGCCGGACCCGGAATCGCTCGACGATTTCCTGCTGTTCGCCGCGCTCGGGGTGGTGATCGGCGGCCGGCTCGGCTTCGTGCTGTTCTATAACCTGCCCGAATATCTCGCCAATCCGCTGGAGATCTTCGCGGTGTGGAAGGGCGGCATGTCCTTCCATGGCGGGCTCGTCGGCGCGGCGATGGGCCTGTGGGTCTTCGCCTTGCGGCGCGGCTATCCGCCGCTCTCGGCGCTCGATCTCGGCGCGGCGGTGGCGCCCATCGGCCTGTTCCTTGGCCGCATCGCCAATTTCGTCAATGGCGAGCTCTGGGGTCGGCCGGCGCCGGACCTGCCCTGGGGAATCGTGTTTCCGCATGGCGGCCCGGTGCCGCGCCATCCGAGCCAGCTCTACGAAGCCTTCAGCGAGGGGCTGCTCCTGCTGGTGATCCTGATGATCGTGGTCCGCATGGGTGGGTTGAAGCGGCCGGGCCTCGTCGCCGGGCTATTCGGCATGGGCTACGGCATCGCCCGCACGACCTGCGAGTTCTTCCGCGAGCCCGATCCGCAGCTCGGCTTCCTGTTCGGGACCAGTTGGGTGACCATGGGCATGGTGCTGTCGGTGCCGCTATTCCTCGCCGGCCTCTTCCTCGTCCTGCGGCGGAAGGGACCGGCCGCAGCGTGAATGCCCTGGCGCAGGAGCTAGCAGAGCTGATCCGCCAGGAGGGCCCGATCAGCATCTCCCGCTACATGGCGCTCTGCCTCGGCCACCCGCGCCATGGCTATTACATGAAGCAGGATCCGTTCGGCGCGGCTGGCGACTTCACCACCGCCCCCGAAATCAGCCAGATCTTCGGCGAGCTGGTCGGCATCTGGGCCGCGAGCGTTTGGCAGGCGATGGGCGCGCCGGCTTCCATCCGCCTGGTCGAGCTGGGCCCGGGGCGCGGCACGCTGATGCAGGACATGCTGCGGGCGGCGCGAGCGCTGCCGGGCTTTGGGGCGGCACTTTCGGTGCATCTGGTCGAGATGAGCCCGGTGCTGCGCGAGCGGCAGAAAGTGACGCTCGCTGCGAGTGGCGTGACGCCGTACTGGCATGATCGGATCGAGCAGGCGCTTGAAGGCCCGGCGATCGTCGTCGCCAACGAATTCCTCGACGCGCTTCCGCTCGACCAGTTCGTCCGCACGCCCGAGCGCTGGCGCGAACGGCTCGTCGGATTGGATGGCGAAGGCAAACTTGCCTTCGGCCTGTCGGGCGAGCCCGACAACTCCCTCTCGGTCGCTGCCCCGGTGGGCTCCGTGCTGGAACAGCCCGCAGCGGGGCTGGAGGCTGTCGCGGCCGTCGCCCGGCATGTCGCAACCCAGGGCGGCGCTGGGCTGTTCATCGACTACGGCCCGGCTCGTTCCGGCTTCGGCGACACCCTGCAGGCGCTGAGGCGACACGCTTTCGTCGACGTGCTGGCCGAGCCCGGCGATGCCGACCTCACCGTCCATGTCGATTTCGCCCGGATGGCGCAGGCCGGGCTCGTCGCTGGTGCCGCGGCGCATGGCCCGGTGACGCAGCGCGATTTCCTGCTGGCGCTCGGCCTGCAACAACGCTTCGAGGCGCTGTCGCGCCGCGCCACCCCGGCACAGGCTGGGGCGCTTGCTAGTGGCGTCGGGCGCCTGATCGAAACCGGGCCGACGGCGATGGGCGAACTCTTCAAGGTGCTGGCGGTCGCCGACCGGAACTTGCCGCTCCTGCCCGGATTTGACCTTCATCGCCTGCCAGAGCAGGGCTGACCCACAAACGGACGTGCCGCCATGTTCATTACCTCTCCCGATCTCGCCCATGAGTCCGGCATCCGTCATGCCTTCTTCACCCGTGAAGGCGGCGTCTCGGGTGGGATCTATGCCTCGCTGAACGGCGGGTTGGGGTCGAATGACGACCAGACCCATATCGCCGAGAACCGCGCCCGCATGGCGAAGCAGATGGGCGTCGAGCGCGATCGGTTGGTCAGCGTCCACCAGGTGCATTCGCCGGATGTGGCTGTCGTCACCGGTCCCTGGCCGGCGGAGCGGCCCAAGGCCGATGCGATGGTCTCGGTCGCGCATGGCGTCGCGCTCGGCGTCTCCACCGCCGATTGCGGGCCGATCCTGTTCGCCGACGCCGAGGCGGGTGTGATCGGCGCAGCCCATGCCGGCTGGAAGGGTGCTTTCTCGGGCATCATCGGCGCGACCGTGACCGAGATGGAGAAGCTCGGAGCTCGGCGCAGGCGGATCATCGCCGTGCTCGGACCGACGATCAGCGCTGCCGCCTATGAGGTCGGCCCGGAATTCATCGAGCGCTTCAAGGGCGAGAACGCGACTTTTTCCCGTTTCTTCCACGCTTCGGAGCGGCCGGCGCATGCGATGTTCGACCTGCCGGCCTTCATCGCCCATCGCGCGCAGGAGGCCGGCATCGGCCGTTTCTACGATCTTGCCTTGTGCACCTATGGCGACGAGGCGCGCTTCTACAGCTATCGCCGCACGACTCACCGGCAGGAGGCCGATTACGGTCGGCTGATCTCGGCGATCGCGCTGGCGTAAATCCCGTTCGAGCCGGTCTGCGCTGTCAGCCGGGTGATGATTCCGGTGGTTAAGTCGGCGCAACGTCCCGTTGCAAGACCGGCTTTCGCCGATGTCGAGTTGCGTACACTTTGACGCAGGCGCATCCTCCCCTCGCCATCCACCTTGGCTGAGGGATTGAACATGGAACAAATCCTGATGAACCTGATCGCAGGTGCGATCGGTGGCAATGCGGCAGGCAAGGCCTCGCCGACTTTTGACATAGGTACCATCGGCAATACTATCGCGGGTCTGGTCGGCGGCGGCGTACTGGGCCAGCTGATCCCGGTCCTGCTGCCGGCGATCTCGGCAGCCGCGATGGGCGGCAATCTCAGCGTCGGCGGCATCCTCACCAATCTGATCAGCGGCGGCGCCGGCGGCGCGATCCTCACCGCGATCATCGGCGCCATCAAGAACAAGGCGGCGGCCTGACATCTGCGTCCTGGCGCCGCCGTCCTGGCGGTGGCGCCATCGTCATGCTGATCGGAGCGATCACGACAATTGACGACGGGCGAGCTTGCGGGAGCACGCCGTCAGCAGGCACCTTGCGGCCGCAACTTGCCCAAGGTCTCCGATGTCCCGCCAGATCGACTATTATTTCACGCTGGTCTCGCCCTGGACCTATCTCGGCCATGGCGCCTTTACCGCACTGGCGAAACAGCACGGGCTGACGGTCCGCTACCGGCCGACGCCGCTGCGCTCGGTCTTCGACGAGACCGGCGGCCTACCGCTGCCGAAGCGCCATCCGGTGCGGCAGCGCTACCGCGTGCTCGAACTGCAGCGCTGGCGCGCCAAACGCGACCTGCCGCTGACGCTGTTCCCGAAATTCTTCCCTTACGACGCCTCGTTGGCGGACAGGATCGTCCTGGCGATCGTCGCGCGCGGCGAGGATCCGGCAGGGTTCATCGGCGAGGTGCTGACCGATGTCTGGGCGCGCGAGCAGGACATGTCGCGGCCGGAGCTGATTCTGGCGGCGGCCGGGCGGGCCGGGATCGATACTGCCGGCCTGATCGAGGCGGCTGGAAGCGAGGCGGCCACTCAGGCCTATCAGACAGCGATCGCGGAAGCGGTCGAGGCCGGTGTCTTCGGCGCGCCGAGCTATGTGCTGGATGGCGAGATCTTCTGGGGGCAGGATCGGCTCGATCTGCTGGCCGATGCGCTCGCCAGCGGCCGGGCGGCCTATCGCAACGACACGACGGTCTGAGCGGTTTTTCTCAATCGACGATGTCGGGTGTGCGCCAGGCGATGTGCTGGCCGGCATCGACCGCAATCATCTGGCCGGTGATCGCCTTGGCGCGTGCCAGATAGAGGACCGCCTCGGCGATGTCGTCGGCCTCGACCTTGCGGCCGAGCGGCGTGCCGCCCGCTTCCGCCGCCAGCAGCGTCTCGCCGTCATGCGGGTTGGCGAAGGTCGGGCCGGGACCGACCGCGTTGACGCGGATGCGCGGCGCCAGCGCCTGGGCCATCGTCGTCGTCGCGGTGAGCAGCGCCGCCTTGGTCAGCGTGTACGAGTAGTATTGCGGCGTCAGCTTCCAGACACGCTGGTCGACGATGTTGACGATCGCGCCCTGACGCTCTGCCGGCAGGCGGTTGGCCATCGCGCCGGCGAGGACGGAAGGCGCACGCAGATTGACCGAGAACTGCCGATTCCAGGTTGGGACATCCAGTGCCAGCAAGTCATCGACCAGAAAGCTCGAAGCGCTGTTGACGAGCAGGCTGACAGGCCCGAGCGTGGCTTCAGCCTCCGGCACGATCCGCTCGACCGCCGCCGGATCGGCGAGATCGGCGACAACGACATGGGCGCGCCCGCCTGCTGCGATGATCTGATCCGCCAGTTCCCGCGCCTCGGCGCGAGAGGCATGGCAGTGGATCGCCACCGCGTAGCCGGCATCGACCAGCCGCAAGGCGATGGCGCGGCCGATACGCTTGGCGCCGCCGGTGACGAGGGCGACCTCAGCCGCCATGTCCGTCGCCGTCGGTGCGAGTGCTGCGACGCTGGAGCCGGCGCTCCCAATGTTTGGCGACGCGCAGATAGCGATAGAAGGCATAGTTCATCGCGGTCATGAAGCCGTAGACCCCACGCAAAGCGTGACGTCGCCCGATATAGGCCTTGATGAAGTTGCCAGGAAACTCCGCCACGAGCCGGAAGACCGAGAGCGTCTCGCCGCGCGCATCGAGGTCGTCGGCCTGCGCGTCGCTATAGGCATTGAGCTTGGCCATCTGCTCGCCCAGCGAGCGGACGGAATAATGATGGATCGTGCCCTTGAGCTTGCCGACCCGGGCATCGGCTGCGAGGTCGACGCGGTCATGCACCGGTGAGGGCGAGTAGCGCCCCTTGTCGGAGCGATAGAGCCGGACCGGCGCCAGCGCATAGGCGAAGCGGTGGGGAGCGCCCTCGCCGGGGAAAATCTCGGCGATGCGGATGCGATAGGCGTCGCAGGCCGGCTCACCCTTGGCGAACAGGGCGGTGATCTCGGCACCGAGCCCCTCGGGCGTCACCTCGTCGGCATCGAGGTTGAGCAGCCAGGGATGGCGGCACTGCTCTTCGGCGAAGCGCTTCTGCGGGCCGTAGCCCGGCCAGGTGCGCTCGATCACGCGCGCGCCGAGATTCATGGCGACATCCTGGGTGCCGTCGGTCGAGCCGGAATCGATCACGACGATGTCATCGCTGAGGCTGCGGACCGCGGCTATGGTGCGCCCGATGCGGTCGGCTTCGTCGCGCGCGATGATGAAGATCGAAAGCGGTGGCACGCTGGTCTCGACGGGAAAGGCGGGGCCAGTCGGCTAAAGCACGCGTCGCGGCGGGCTGCAAGCACGGGGCGCATGGCAGATTTGCGCCGGCAACGGAACCCAAAACCGTTTCCGGCGGTTATGAGGTGGCCGTGCGTTGTCGCTGACGTTGCGTTAGTATTCGGTTAGCCATTCACACTGTCTTAACAAAGACTAACCGGAATTGATCAATATGCCTTGCTTGTTCCGGATCGTGCCGCAATTTTGCCTCGGTCTGACCAGCACATGTGTTCTCGCCGCAACAGACACGGCCCGCTACAATCCCTATAAAGGGGTCACTGAAATCACCAGCCGGCCAGCGCCGGACAAGACGACGACTAAGGAGTTTGTCATGAAGAAGTATCTGCTTTCGGGCGTTGCGGCCCTCGGCCTCATCGCCGCCGGCGCTGCCTCCGCTGCCGACCTGCCGAGCCGCAAGGGCCCGGTCGTTGCCCCGGTCTACGTTCCTGCCTTCACCTGGACCGGCTTTTACGTCGGTGCCAACGCCGGCTACGGCTTCGGCAACATGGACTCGGTCGGCGTCAACGCTTTCGGCGACCTCGATGGTTTCGTCGGCGGTGGCCAGATCGGCTACAACTACCAGATCGGCCAGATCGTCCTCGGCCTCGAAGCCGACTTCCAGGGCGCTGACCTGAAGGCTGGCTCGAGCTTCGCTGGCTTCGGCATCGTCGGCGAGGGCAAGACCGAGTGGTTCGGCACCGTCCGCGGCCGCGTCGGCTACGCTTTCGACCGGTTCCTGCCCTACGTCACCGGTGGTTTCGCTTACGGCAACGTGAAGACCACGCTGGCCCCGGGCGTCACCATCAACGGCCTGAACTCGGACGACAACACCCACACCGGCTGGACCGTCGGCGCCGGCGTCGAGTACGCCTTCACCAACAACCTGGTTGGCGGTGTCGAGTACCTCTACGTCGACCTCGGCGACAAGAAGGTCTTCGGTGGCGCGGACAAGGTCGGCACGGACTTCTCGCTGGTTCGCGCTCGTCTCAGCTACAAGTTCTGATTTTCTCCTCCCGGAGACAGAACGGACCCGGTGGCTTCGGCCACCGGGTTTTTTGTTGTCCGTTGTCCGGGCGGAAGGAGGCAGGCCGACACTCCTGCCTCCAAATGGCCGATGCTGAGGGGGATGGAAGCCGCCGAAAAGCGGACCTCAGCCCTTGAAGCGCGTCTCTTCAAAAGCCGGGACCTTGGCGGCGAAGCCGTCGAGCCAGGCGACCAGCGCCGGATGTCCGGAGCGCCAGGCCCCTTCGAAGCGCAGGTCGAGATAGCCGAGGGCGCAGGCGAGTGCGATCTCGCCGATGCGCGGCCGGTCATAGGCCGGAGGCGAGGCTTCGAGCGAGGCGAGGGCGCGCGCGACCTTACCGGACTGGTTCTCGATCCAGGCGGGGCTGCGCATTTCGGCCGTACGCAGGCGGGTCTCGTAGACCTGCAGCAGGCCCGCGTCGCAGATGCCGTCGGCGATGGCCTGCAGGCGCAATTGCGCGAAGCGGGTCTCGCCTGCCGGGAACAGCCTGCCGCCGCCGGCCAGATGGTCGAGATACTCGGCGATCACGCGGGAATCGAACAGCGTCGAACCATCCTCGAACACTAGGGTCGGTACCTTGCCGAGCGGATTCTGGCGCCGCAGCGAGTCGGCCGGGTCGTTGGTGTCGGCCGGAACCACCTCGATGCGGTCGCCGAGCCCCAGTTCGGCGATGGCGATCTTGATCTTGCGGCCAAACGGGGAGGTCGGGGAGGAGCGCAGGATCAGCATCGTCGGCAGCCTTCGGTTGGGCGAGCGGGAACGATCAGCCGTCGGGGCGAATCGCCTCGCAGCGATAGCGCGGGCGAGAGCCCTGCGCGAGCCGTTCGCTCAGGGCCGGAAGCAGAATCTCGGCCTCCTGCGCCAGCAGCCAGGGCGGATTAATAACGAGCAGTCCCGTCGCGCTGAGGCCGCCGGCCGCATCCGGACGATCGACATCGATCTCGAGCCGAAGCAGACGGCCGATATCGGCATCGAGAATGGCATCGAGCAGGCGCTCGACCGCCCGCTCGTCCTTGATGGGATACCAGAGCGCGTAGATCCCGGTCGGCCATTTGCGGTGAGCCGCGATGAACTCGGCCGCCAGCGTCGCAAACTCGTCCTTCTCCTCGAAGGGCGGGTCGATCAGGACGAGGCCGCGGCGCTCCTTCGGCGGAACATTGGCGCGCAGCGCCGTCCAGCCGTCGATCTCTAGCGCCTTGCAGCGCTCGTCGCGCCCGAGCGCCTGGCTGAGCTTGCGATAGGTATTCTCGTGCAATTCCGCTGCGATCAGCCGGTCTTGCTCGCGCATGGCGTGGCGGCAGAGCCAGGGGGAGCCCGGATAGGTGTCCGCGCCATGCCGGGCGCGGGCAGCGGCGAGTGCCTCGCGCCAGGGTTTCAGCAGCTCTTCCACCTTAAGAGCCAGCGGCGACTGATCGAGCCGGGCGACGCCGTCGCGCCATTCATGCGTCTTCAGCGCCTCCTCCGAGCCGAGGTCGTAGCGGCCGGCGCCGGCATGGCTGTCGATGACGCGCCAGGGTTTGTCCTTGGCGTTGAGATGCGTGAGGATACGCATCAGCACGACATGCTTGAGCACATCGGCGAAGTTGCCGGCATGGAAGCCGTGGCGGTAGTTCATTCCTGATCAGCGAATCGCGTTGACACGAAAGTCCGGCGCCCGGCAGCCCGAGCGGTCGACCTCCTGGCACATGCGGAAGCCACGCAAATCCTTGCTGAAGCAGATCCGCACCTCTTCCAGCACGCCGCGGCGGCAGGAGACCGACATCATGTCGGTGCGCAGGCCCGGATTGGCGTCGACGAAGGCGCGCTCGAGGTCGAGCGCAGTCCAGCTCCGCTCGCCGTCGCCCTTCTGCAAGGTGGCCGGGATCTTGATCTTCTCACGGGCGCGGCGGACATCGGCGAAGTAATCGGCCGGGCTCGAACCCGAGCAGCTGCCGTGCTTGCGCCATTGATAGCGGGCGAGGCTCTCGGTCGGGAACAGACCTTCCGCCTGCTCCATCGCGATTCGCGACGGTGTGCGGCCGGAGGGGCCGCAATCGCTCGGATAGCCGCGCTCATATTGCGGCCAGAGCCCGTGCACGACGAAGCCGAGATTGGCGCCGGGCGCGCATTGCTCACGATTGCGGCCGCGGCCACCGTCGAGCTCGCAGAAGCCGGGCGACCAGGAGAGGGCGAGCACGTAGAAATCGAAATCGCCGGGCGTGCCGCCGCGATCATAGCGACCTTGCGCGGCGGCGGTGCCGCTGAGCGCACAAAGCGCCAGAAGACCGGCGGCAATTCGTTTCAGCATGGCCTGCGCCTGGTTCAGGGGCGGGCCATCTTGCAGTCGGGCGCGTAGGAGCGGTGACGGTCGAGGCCGGAGACGCACCAGTTGACGTTCCAAGTATAGCCGAACAGGCCGAGATTCTCGCGGACGGAATAGTCGACCCGGCGCAGCACGCCGTCATTGGTCAGCACGCGAGCGGTGCAGAAACGGCGCGGAATGAAGTCCTCGCCCCAGGGGCGCCAGCCGATCGGCTGGACGCGATCGAAGCTGACCGCCTGCAGTGGCCCCCAGAACTTGGCCTCGCGCGAATTGAAGCGGCTGATGATCTTGCCGAGCACCGCCGGATCCTCGCAGGCCGGCAGGTTGCCATACATCGGGATGATGCGCTCTTCCGCCCGGTCGGCCGGGTTGACATAGCGCCCGCCCGCCGCCTGGGCGGAGAGCCCGGTCAGGCACAGGGCGGCGGCAAGGGTCGAGAGGAGTGAAACGCGGCGCATGGGGGCCTCGTACAGGGGAGTGGAGTCCGTCATCGGCACGATGGCTGGTGGGCCGGGGAGGGTCAAGCGCAGCGGCGCCGTTCCCGCGTCTCTGGCGGCGCCTGTGGCTTTTCGATCCTGCCGGGCTCAGCCGAATGAAGCCTCCAGCATGGCCAGATAGTCGGCCGCTGTCGCCGGTCGCGGATTGGTCGCGCTCGAATGGTCCTGCGTCGCCGCTTCCGAGATGGCGGGCAGGACGTCGCGCGGGACGCCCATCTGCGACAGTGAGCCCGGCAGGCCCAGGCGCTTGGTAAGCCCGGCGATCCAGTCCGCGAGATCAGCATCGGCGGGCAGGCCGAGCACGCGCCGGATCTCGGCGTATTTCGCTGGAGCGGCCGATTCGTTGAAGCGCAGCACGGCCGGCAGCAGCACGGCGTTGAGCGTGCCGTGATGCAACGAGACCTGCTTCAGGCCGCCGAGCGGATGTGAGAGGGCGTGGACGGCGCCGAGGCCCTTCTGGAAGGTGAGGCCGCCCTGCAGCGCCGCCATCAGCATCTCCTCGCGGGCCTCGCGGTCGGAACCGTCGCGGGTGGCGCGTTCGATATGGTTGGCGGCGCGCTTCAGCCCGTCGAGCGCTATCGCCTCGGCCGGCGGGTTCTCGCGCGGGCTCAGATAGGTCTCGATGCAATGGGTCAGTGCGTCCATGCCGGTGGCGGCGGTCAGCCAGCCCGGCAGGCCGAGCGTCAGCTCGGCATCGCAGATCGCGAGCTTCGGGATCAGATGCGGCGAGATGAAGCCGAGCTTGCGGCCGTCCTTCAGCGTGATCAGCGCGGCACGGCCGACTTCGCTGCCGGTGCCAGCGGTGGTCGGGACGGCGATCACCGGCGCGACCTTGCTCGTCACCTTCGGGATGCCGCCGAGGATCGCGGCATAGGTCTCGAGGGGCCCGTCATGGCTGGCGAGCAAGGCGACGCCCTTGGCGAGATCGATCGGCGAGCCGCCGCCGATGGCGACGAGACCGTCGCAGCCATGCTCGCGATAGAGCGCCACCGCGGCCTCGACGGCCTCCTCGGTCGGATTGGTCGGGGTGTCGACGAAGAGCGGGGCATTGCCGAGCAACGGCGAGGCGGCGCGCAGCCGCTCGATCAGGTCGGTCGCCGCCAGACCGCGATCGGCGACGATCAACGGGCGCGCGATCTTCAGATCGGCCAGGCCGGGCGCGATGGTCTTGAGCTCGCCGAAGCCGAACTGGACGGTGGTCAGATAGGTGATCGTCGCCATGAAGGTCCTCCCGCCCGCTCAGTTGTTCGGGCGGGCCTGCATTTTGTCGCGCGGCCGGCGCATCGGCGCCAGCCCCAGAGCCCCGACACCGACGCAGAACACCCCGGCGCCAAACTATCGATAGCGCGATCAGGGAACTGCCGTGCCGGTACGCTGTCGCTCGCGCCAGTAGCGCAGCGCCAGCGGCCAGAGGTGCCAGGCGACGCTGCCGAGCAGGGCGAAACCGAACAGCATCGAGCGATGGGCGCCGTTACGCAGCGCTTCGGCCGTGTCGTCATAGGCGAGGAAGGTCTTGCCGCGAGAGGTCGCCTCGTAGACGAGCTGACGGCCGGGATCGACCAGGAAGCGGACCTGCTGGCCATGGTCGAGCCGGTCGATCCCGTCGACCCAGAGGCCGCGGGCCGGCCTGTACTGACGCTGATGGTAGATTTGCTGGTTGTTGCCGGTCGCGACCAGCCACAGCTCCTGGGTTCGGTAGGTGCTCGACCCGCGTCCCGAGCTTACCCGCATCAGCGGCGTGCTGTAGCTGATCGGGCCGACATGGTCGGCGACCAGGAGGTCGCCGCGTGCCAGCGGCAAAGTGCGCCAGCCGGCGATCAGTAGCCAGAGGCCGAGGACGAGGGAAATCGCGGCGCCGAGCCAGGCCCAGAAGTCCGGCGGTTTCGCAGCCTCGGCCATCGCCCCTCCGGGTCAGTTCTGCTCGACGATAACACGCTCCTTGGCGGTCTCAGAGGCTGAGTTGCCCGCGCGCCTTTCGAGTACGAGCAAAGCGAGCCCAGCAGCGATGATCAGGGCCGAGCCGAACAGCATGGCGGGCTTTGGCCAGTCGCCGAAGACGAACCAGCCGAAGACCAGCGCCCAGACGATGAGCGTGTACTGGTAGGGCACGACCACCGAGGCTTCCGCCAGCTTGAGAGAGCGCGTCACACAGAGATGCGCGACCATGGCAACGATGCCGAGCAGGCCGAGCAGGCCGATATCGGCCAGGCTCGGCGTCACCCAGCCGAAGGGCAGCAGCACGAGGCCCATCACCAGCGCACCGAATGTCTGCCAGAAGACCAGTGTCACGTCGGGCGTGCCGCGCAGTTGCCGGCCGATGATCATCATCGCGGCGAAGGAGAAGCTGCCGATGAGCGCGATGATCGCCGGCAGAGACAGGCTCTGCCCCGACGGGTTCAGCGCGATCGCGACGCCGACGAAGCCGGCGACCACGGCGAGCCAGCGCCCGGCATCGACACGCTCGCCGAGCAGCAGCGCCGCCAGCACCACCGCCCAGACCGGCGCCGCCAGCCAGAGCGTCATCGTGTCGGCGAGCGGCAGATAGGACACTGCCCAGTAGAACAGCGCGACCTCGCAGGAGCCGAGCGTGACGCGCAGCAGCTGCAGGCCCGGCCGCTCCGGCCGCAGCGTACGGCGCAGACCCTGCTTCACCACGAAGGGGATGATCGCCAGCAGGGCTGCGCCGGAGCGCAGCAGCAGAATCTGGCCGACCGTATAGGTCGCGACCAGCCATTTCCCCATCACGTCGTTGATTGAGAACAGCAGGATGCCGAGCAGCATCATCAGGATGCCGGCGAGCGTGGCGTTTCGGGAGGGCATGGTCTGGCGAATGAGGCGGGACGGGCGATCCTCATGACCCGTCATGCTCGCAAGGGCAAGCCCGCCGCACGCAGGGGGAGGGTGCGCGTCCGGTGGTCAATAATTTCGTGTTGACTTAATTAAGTGAGTGGCTAAATAGGAAGCATGGATCGCTTCACCGCCCTTGCCGACCCGACCCGCCGCCGCATCGTCGAGATGCTGGGCCAGCGCGCCATGGCGGCAGGCGAGATCACCGCACAGTTCGGGGTGAGCGCGCCGGCGATCTCGCAGCACCTCAAGGTGCTGAAGGAGGCGGGGCTGGTGAGCGTCGAGGTCAGTGGCCAGCGCCGGATCTACCGGCTCGATCCCACCGGACTCGAGGCTTTCGAAGCCTGGGTCCAACAGGTGCGCAGCTTCTGGAATGCCGGGCTCGACCGCCTGGAACGAGAACTCACACAGCCCGAAGACGAGTAAGGAGAGTCATCATGAACGAGTATGGCGTGGTTCTGGAGAGCGGGGCGGTCCGCTTCGAGCGCCTTCTGCCCGGTCCGATCGAGCGGGTCTGGTCCTATCTCACCGAGTCCGACAAGCGCGGCACCTGGCTCGCCTCGGGCCAGATCGAGCCGCGCGTAGGCGGCGCGGCCGAGCTCCTGTTCAAGCATTCGCAGATTACCAGCGAACGGCCGCCGGAGCGCTATCGCGAGATGAACGACAATGGCTGGCCCTCCAAGGGGACAGTGACGCGCTATGAGCCGACGCATACCCTGGCGATGACCTGGCCGGGTGAGGGCGATGCCAGCTCCGAGGTGACGTTCGAGCTGACCCCCGAAGGCGACAAGGTCAGGCTGGTGCTGACGCATCGCAAGCTCGCCGACAAGACGGAGATGGTCAGCGTCTCCGGCGGCTGGCACGCTCATCTCGGCCTCCTCGAGGACAAGCTCGCCGGCGATCCGGCGCGCGCCTTCTGGTCGCGCATCGAGGAGCTCGAGACGGACTACGCCAAGCGTTTCGCCAACCTGCCGGGGTGAGCAAATCCGATCCATCATGGCTTCCGAGCGGGCGGGAGAGCTGCTCTCCCGCTCGTGACTTGGTGGGTCGGCGCCGGATCGACTAAACTTGCTCCGTTGCAACGGAGTATGTCCGTCATGTTGATCAAGCGTCGCGCCGGCTGGGAGATTCCCGAAAGCCAGGCGACACCGGAAGCCGCCTTCCTGAATCGCCGGCAATGGCTCGCCGGCAGCGCTGGACTGATCGCCAGCGCCGCGCTGCCTCAGGCTGCCGGCGCGCAGGGGCCCGATCCGACGCTCGATCTCTACCCGGCCAAGCGCAACGCGGCCTACACGCTCGACCGGCCGGTGACCGACGAGGAACTGGCGGCGAACTACAATAATTTCTACGAGTTCGGGACTTCGAAGGAAGTGGCGGCGGCGTCGAAGCGCCTGCAGACGCGGCCCTGGACGATCGCGATCGACGGGCTGGTCGAGAAGCCGTTCGAGGTCGGCATCGACGACCTGATTAGGAAGGTCAGCCTTGAGGAGCGGCTCTATCGCTTCCGCTGCGTCGAGGCCTGGTCGATGGCGGTGCCGTGGACGGGCTTTCCGCTGAAGCAGCTCGTCGCGCTGGCCAAGCCGCTCTCGGGCGCGAAATACGTCCAGATGCAGACCTTCATGAACCCGAAGGTGGCGCCGGGCCAATCGCAGCGCTGGTATCCCTGGCCGTATACGGAAGGGCTGACCATCGCCGAAGCGACGAACGAGATGACGCTGATGGTGACCGGCATCTACGGCAAGCCGATCCCGACGCAGCACGGCGCGCCGCTGCGGCTGATCACACCATGGAAATACGGCTTCAAGTCGGTCAAATCGATCAGCAAGATCAGCTTCGTCGCCGAGCGGCCAAAGACCTTCTGGGAGGGTTTGCAGGCCTCCGAATACGGCTTCTGGGCCAATGTGAACCCGGAGGTCTCGCATCCGCGCTGGAGCCAGGCGAGCGAGCAGGTGCTGGGCTCGCGCGATCGCAAGCCGACGCTGCTGTTCAACGGCTATGCCGAGCAGGTGGCCGATCTCTACAAGGGGCTGGAGAAGGAACGGCTCTGGGCCTGAGCTGACTTTATCGAGCCGGTCGCCCCTGAGCAGCTTCGCCCGGGGTGACTGGTGCCGATAGCTGGCAGGAAACGGGTGCCCTAGAGCTCGCAGCCACGCTATCGTCGAGCCATGCAGAACTTCTGTCTTTTCACGACTGCGATCGGCTCCTGCGCCCTGGTCTGGCAGGGCGAGCGCATCATCGCGGCGCAGTTGCCCGAGCGCGACGAGGATACGGCCCGGCGCCGGCTGGCCCGGCGCTTTCCGGAAAGCGTCGAGGCCGAGCCGCCGGCCTTCGTGCGGCAGGCGATCGCGGATGTCGTCGCCCTGCTGGCCGGCGAACAGCGCGACCTGTCGCATCTGCCGATCGATCTCTCCGCCACGCCGGAATTCAACCGGCGTGTCTACGCCGTCGCTTTGGCGATTCCGCCCGGCGAGACCCTGACCTATGGCGAGGTCGCGGCGCGGATCGGCGAGCCCGGCGCGGCGCGGGCCGTCGGCGTCGCGCTCGGCCAGAATCCGATCCCGATCATCGTGCCCTGCCATCGCGTGCTCGCCGCGGGCGGCAAGACCGGCGGCTTCTCGGCCGATGGCGGCGTCGAGACCAAGCTGAAGATCCTGACGATCGAGAAGGCACGCACCAGCGCCGAGCCGTCGCTGTTCGATTCGCTGCCGCTGGAAGCGCGGCGGCGTTAGCGCGAGGTATCACGCTCGGCTCCGAGCCGAGCATCTCGAAAACCGGCGTCTTTATCGTCCTGGGATTCTCGGGAGCGCCGCTCTGCGTCGCCGGAGAATGACGCTGGCTGCCAGCCAAGAAAAAAGGCCGGCGTCCCGAAGGAGCCGGCCTGAAAGTTTGAAACATCCAGCGCAAAAGCGCCAAACATCTCAGAGGGGAACGGCTGGAACGAACTCAACGCCGGGAGGAGATGCGGAGCCCGTTCCGAACAACCGTGAGCTGAATATCGGGCAGACCCTGCCTTTTCGCAATGCAGCATTGGGCGGGTCGGTTATGCGCTGGCAACATGACTCATTACTAGAATTCGTCACAATTGCCAGGAGACCGCGCGTGGCACGCATGCGCAGCCGCTGTGGGCACGGCGCTGCCGGGTTTTCGGGCAGCGCCTGCCTGTTAATTCAATAGGTCCAACGCTGCGCCTTCTGGATCAGGAAATCGCGGAAGACCTGCACGCGCGCGACCGATTTCATCTCCTCCGGGTAGACCAGATAGCTCTCGAGCTGCGGCATCTCGGTCTCGCGCATCAACTGCACGAGCGGCGAGCCGGCCTCGATCAGATAGTCCGGGAGGATGGCGATGCCGGCGCCCGAATCGACCGCGCGCTTCATCGCCGTGATGTTGTTGACGGTGAGGTGGATCGGACGCGGATTGCGCTGGTCGCGGCCGAGCGTGCCGAGCCAGTGCACCGCCGTCAGATAGGAGGGCGAGGACGCGCCGAAGGAGAGCAGCCGGTGGTTGTCGAGCTCCTCATAGCTCTTCGGCTCGCCGAAGCGCTTGATATAGGCCGGCGCGCCGTAGACGTGGAAGTGCACGGTGAAGAGCCGGCGCTGGATCAGGTCAGGCTGCTGCGGCTGGCGCAGGCGAATCGCGATATCGGCCTCGCGCATCGACAGGTCGAGTTCCTCGTCGGTGAGGATCAGCTCGACCTTGATGTCGGGGTAGAGGTCGAGGAACTCGGCGAGGCGCGGGGTCAGCCAGTGACCGCCGAGGCCGCGGGTCGCCGTGACCTTGAGCTCGCCGGACGGATGCTCGCGCGTTTCCGAAAGCTGGGCACGGGTCCGCTCCAGGCGCTGCGTCATCTCGCGCGCGGCGCGCCAGAGCAGTTCGCCCTGCTCGGTGAGAATGAGGCCGCGGGTGTGCCGGTGGAACAGCGGCGCGCGCAATTCGCGCTCAAGCGCTCCGATCTGGCGGCTCACAGCCGATTGGCTGAGGCCCAACCCGTCGCCAGCTTTGGTGAAACTTCCCGATTCAGCAACCGTGTAGAAGATTCGGATGCGGTCCCAATCCACCGCTTTCCCCCCGTGTTATGCGTTCAACGCATGATGGGGGGATCGGGTTGTCCGGTCAACGACTCCTTTGCCGGGACCGTTGATTTTAGCCCTTAATATCGTGCTGGAATTGATCAATTCCAGTGATGTATGTGGCTTCCGGCTATTCCGCCGCCTCGCGAACCCCCAGTTCCTGCGCCTGTAGCCAGCGCTCGGCGTCGAGCGCTGCCATGCAGCCGAGGCCTGCCGCGGTCACGGCCTGGCGGTAATGCTCGTCGGTGACGTCGCCGGCGGCGAAGACGCCGGGCACATTGGTCTGGGTGGTGCCGGGCGCGACGTCGAGATAGCCCGATTCGTTCATGGCGAGCTGACCGACGAACAGTTCGGTCGCCGGCTTGTGGCCGATGGCGACGAAGACGCCGTCGGTCGGCAGATCCTGCACGGCGCCGCTCTTCAGGTTGCGCAGGCGCACATGGGTCACGGAGGGCGGCTGCGTCCCGCCGAGAATCTCAGCGACCTCCGAATCCCAGATCACCTCGATCTTGGGATGCTTGAACAGGCGCTCCTGCATCACCTTCTCGGCGCGCAGCGAATCGCGCCGGTGCACCAGCGTGACCTTGCTGGCGAGATTGGCGAGATAGAGCGCTTCCTCGACCGCGGTGTTGCCGCCGCCGACCACGACGACCTGCTTGTTGCGGAAGAAGAAACCGTCGCAGGTGGCGCAGGCGGAGACACCGAAGCCCTGGAAGGCCTGCTCCGAGGGCAGGCCGAGCCATTTCGCCTGGGCGCCGGTCGAGACGATCAGAGCATCGCAGGAATAGGTGTCGCCGCCATCGCCCCAGAGCCGGAACGGGCGCTGCGAGAGGTCGACGCGGGCGATATGGTCGGAAACCATCTTGGTGCCCATGTGCTGCGCCTGGGCCTGCATCTGCTCCATCAGCCAAGGCCCCTGGATCACGTCGGCGAAGCCGGGATAGTTCTCGACGTCGGTGGTGATCATGAGCTGGCCGCCGGCCTGCAGTCCGGAGATCAGCACCGGCTCGAGCATGGCGCGGGCGGCATAGATCGCGGCGGTGTAGCCGGCGGGGCCGGAGCCGATGATCATCACCTTGGCGTGGATATGGGCCATCTGTCTGGTTCCTGAGCCGGCACGAGCCGGTGAATATCGGTATCGGGACGGCTCTATGCCAGCCCCATCGCTGCCTCGTGACGCCGCCAGCCCTCATAGACGGCGGCCGCGATCGTTCCGGTCGAGTCTAGCGGGTCGTAGCGGGCGCCTTCAAGCTTGCCCTGGAAATGGTGCACAGCGCCGTAGCGCTTCAGCGCCTCCAGGAACTTCGCCAGCTTGCCGTGGCCGCCATGCGGTTCGAACACCAGGATCGGTGCGCCGGTCGCCGCTGCCTCGCCGATCATGTTGGTGGAGTCGGCGGTGGCGACGATGGCGTCGGCATTGGCGAGCAGCGGCACGTAAGGATTGGCGCCGGAGCCGTCCCACCACCAGCCGCCATGGCGGCGGAAGACCTCGCCGATGGCTGCGTCGAGCGCCGGCGGGGTGCGGCGCGAGCGCGAGCCCATCAGCGCAACGCCGGAAGCGGCGAGCGCGTCGAGTTCGCGGGCAAAGCGCTCGATGTCCTCCGGCCGGAAGCTGTGGTGCCGGCTGTCGCCGCCGACCAGCACGGCGGCGCGGGGCGAGGGCAGGGCGACGATCTCAGGCGGCGGCGCGGCGCGGGCTGCCGCCAGGGCGCCCGGCGCGAGCCGGTGCGGCGAGGTGATCGTGACCAATACGTTCTCGCCGCGCAGGGGGTCGTGCTCGGAGACCCAGATCAGGTCGGCGGTGCCGGCGCCGGTGCGCGGGTCCTTGAGGAAGACGGTGAAGGTCGCCCCGTTCGAGGCCTTCTTGACCGCGCGCAGATAGGCGACGGCGCGCCGGCCGGAGGCGATGGCGATGTCGGGGAAGGGCGGCCGGATCGGGCTGCCGGGCCGATCCGGCGCCTCGCGAGGGTCGATCGGTCCCCGCGGCATCAGCCAGCTCCAGGGCTTGCCGGGATTGATCCGGCGGATCTCGGGGGCGACGCCGATCCGCTCGGCAACACCGAGGCACTGGACCTCGTCGCCGGCCTTGCCGTCGGTCAAAACCCAGAGGGAAGGCGTCTTTTCTGTCGGCACGGCGGGTTGGCCCGGGATTGACGTGGTCGACGCCTTGTAACGCGTCGATGGCCCGTCTACACCAGCGCGGCTCTTTTTCAGGAGGATTTGTGCGCGCCAAACTCGACGAGATCGATCTCCGTATCCTGACGGAGCTGCAGAGCGACGGGCGCATGACCAATGTCGAGCTCGCGAGCCGGGTCGGCATCTCGCCGCCGCCTTGCCTGCGGCGCGTGCGCGCACTCGAGGAGGCCGGCGTCATCACCGGCTACCGGGCGCTGCTCGACGAGCGCAAGCTCGGCATCGAGGTGGTCTGCTTCGCCTTCGTCCATCTCGCCAGCCAGGCTGAGGCCGACCTCGCCACCTTCCAGGAGCGGATCCGCGGCTGGTCGCTGGTGCGCGAATGCTGGACGCTGTCGGGCGACATCGACTTCATCCTCAAATGCGTCGCGACCGATCTGAAGGCTTTCCAGGACTTCGTCGCCGACCTGACGGCGCTGCCGAATGTCCGCAATGTCCGCACCGCGCTGGCGCTCGACCGGGTCAAGGACGCGCCGATCGCGCCGCTTTAGCGCCGAAAGCGGCGGACATGGCAGCGATCATTCGTCGGGCCGTCTCCGAGGATCTGTCGGAGCTCCTCGCGCTCTATGCCGAACTCAGCGTCGGCGACCAGCTGCCGACGCCGGAGGCCGCGGCTGCGACCTGGGCCCAGCTGCTCGGCAACGAGATGATCAGCATTCTCGTCGCGGAACAGGACGGCCGTGCGGTCGCGAGCTGCGTGCTGGTGACGGTGCCAAATCTGACACGCAATCAAAAGCCTTTCGCCCTGATCGAGAACGTCGTCACGTCGACGGCGATGCGGGGGCGCGGACTCGGGAAGCGGATCATCCGTGCCGCCATCGACGAGGCTTGGGCTGCCGGCTGCTACAAGGTGATGCTGATGACGGGGCGCACAGATCCCGGTGTGCTCGCCTTCTACGAAGCATGCGGCTTCCAGCGCGGCAAAACGGCGTTCCAGATCCGGCGAGACATGGCCTGACCGGCATCGTTCAGCTGTCGAGATAGCGCCTGATCCATTGCGCGTTGTTCGCGACCAGAGCCTCGATCCGCCGTTGGTCGACATCCGGCAGATACCAGGCGCCGCTGAAGCTTGGCGCCATGATGGACATGATGGGATAGCGGGCAAGCTCGCGGCCGTCAGCGCCGATCAGCACCGCCTCGCTTTCCAGCGTGTCGTTGCCGAGCGTCGCCGCCGCGCCGCCGGCATAGCTCGTCAGATAAAGCCCGGTGACGGTGACCTGCAGGGTCGCATCGTGCCTGCTGCCCGCGCGACGGACGCCGGCGAGCTCGCGCTCCAGCATCGGCTTGATCCGGGCGGCGGTGGCGCTCTGTCCCTTGGCCGCGAGCGGCCTGGTGTCGACATGAATCGCGCCGATCGCGACCGGAGGAGCAGTCTGCCCGGTCGTCTGGCAACCCGCCAGGGCCGTGGCGCCAAAGCCGATCAGAATGGTGCGGCGCGCGAGCATGGCCTCAGGCACCAAGATAGCGCTTGATCCACAAGGCATTGCTCTCGAGCAGAGCGGCGACGCGGCGCTCGTCGATGTCCGGCCGATACCAGGCGCCTCCGGAATTGGACGGCAGCATCGAACGGATATTGTGGCTGACGACCAGGCGGCCGCGGTCGATCACGTCGGCGACGGTGTCCATATCGTCGTTGCCGCCACCGCTGCCATCGCCGGCCATGCCGCCACCCGCGGCGCTGGCGAGCCAGAGGCCTTCGACGGTGACGAGCAGGGTCGGTCCACCGCGCCGGCGCAGCGAGACGAGCTTTTGAGCGAGTTCCAGTTCGAGCGCGCGGCCGATTCGCGGCGCGTTCTCGCCCCAGCCCTGCGGGCCTAGACGGCGCGCATCGACACGGATCGCGCCGATGGCGACGCCCTGAGCCGAAGCTGAGAACGAAACGAGCCCGCCGGCAGCGAGCGCGGCGGACCCGGTGAGAAAAGCGCGGCGCGTGGTCATGGAGCAGTCTCCGGCGGCAGGCAGACTCCTAATCTAGGAGTTGCCGCCGGGCTGGCCAAGTCGCTCCGCTCGCTTAGCGGAAGGCGACGTTAATGACCTCATAGGACTTGCCGCCGCCGGGCGTGTTGACCTGGACGGAATCGCCGACCTTCTTGCCGATCAAGGCGCGCGCAATCGGCGAGCCGATCGAGACCTTGCCGGATTTCACATCCGATTCCGGCTCGCCGACGATCTGGTAGAGCTTCTTCTCCTCGGTGTCGTCGTCGATCAGGGTGACGGTCGCGCCGAACTTGATCGTGTCGCCGCCGAGCTTGCTGACATCGATGATGTCGGCGCGGCCGATCAGCGATTCCAGCTCCATGATGCGGCCTTCGTTCAGCGACTGGGCTTCCTTGGCGGCATGATATTCGGCGTTCTCCGAGAGATCGCCCAATGCGCGCGCCTCGGCGATCGCCGTGATGATACGCGGGCGCTCGACCTGCTGGCGCTGCTTCAACTCGACTTCCAGGGCGGCGAAACCGCCAGCCGTCATGGGAACCTTGTCCATCGTTCCGTCCCAGTTACAAAAAAACGAATACACGCGCCGGCTTTAGCCGACGCGTCCGCTTCGCTTCCGATCGTCAGAAAACTACTTCGCCGCGCGGCCGGTCAGGCGGCGCGGGCGAAATAGGATTGCAGCGACCTCACTTCGAGATCGCCGCTGCAATAGGCCTTGATGCCCTCCGCCGCGGCGATCGCTCCGGCCAAGGTGGTATAATAGGGCACCTTGTGCAAGAGGGCCGCCCGGCGCAGCGAGCGCGAGTCCGCCAGCGCCTGTGGACCGTCAGTGGTATTGAAGACCAGCTGGATCTCGCCGTTCTTGATCGCATCGACGACGTGCGGGCGGCCTTCCAGCACCTTGTTGATCTTGCTGGCGCGGATGCCGTGCTCCTGGAGCAGGCGCAGCGTGCCGCCGGTCGCGACGATCCGGAAGCCGAGCTCGGCCAGGATCGCCATGGAGGGCAGGATGCGCGGCTTGTCCTCGTCACGCACCGAGACGAAGACCGTGCCCTTGACCGGCACCTTCGAGCCGGCGCCGAGCTGGCTCTTGGCGAAGGCGACGTCGAAGGAGCGGTCGAGGCCGATGACCTCGCCGGTCGAGCGCATCTCCGGCCCGAGCAGGACGTCGACGCCGGGGAAGCGGGCGAAGGGGAACACCGCCTCCTTCACGCCGACATGCTGGAGCTTCTCCTGCTTCAGATTGAAGCTCGCGAGCTTCTCGCCGGCCATCAGCCGGGCCGCGATCTTGGCGATCGGCTGGCCGATCACCTTGGCGACGAAGGGCACCGTGCGCGAGGCCCGCGGGTTGACCTCAAGCACGTAGATATCGCCGTCCTTGATGGCGTATTGCACGTTCATCAGGCCGCCGACGTCGAGGGCAAGCGCCATCGCCTTGCTCTGGCGCTCGAGCTCGGCGATCAGCTCCGGCGAGAGCGAGCGCGGCGGCAGCGAGCAGGCCGAATCGCCGGAATGGATGCCGGCCTCCTCGATATGCTCCATGATGCCGGCGATGAACGCCTCCTTGCCGTCGCAGAGGCAGTCGACGTCGACCTCGATCGCATCCGACAGATAGCGGTCGAACAGCAGCGGGTTCTTGCCGAGCACGGTGTTGATCTGGCCGGTCTTGTCGTTCGGGTACTTGGCCTTGACCTCGGAGGGGATCAGCGAGGGCAGGGTGCCGAGCAGGTAGTCCTCGAACATCACCTCGTCGCGGATGATCGCCATGGCGCGGCCGCCGAGGACGTAGGACGGGCGCACCACGAAGGGCAGGCCGAGCTCGGCCGCGATCATGCGCGATTGCTCGACCGAATAGGCGATGCCGTTCTTCGGCTGCTTGAGATGCAGCTTGTCGAGCAGGCGCTTGAAGCGGTCGCGGTCCTCGGCGAGGTCGATCGCGTCGGGCGTGGTGCCTAGGATCGGGATGCCGGCCTCTTCCAGCGCATGCGCCAGCTTCAGCGGAGTCTGGCCGCCGAACTGGACGATGACGCCGTGCAGCGTGCCGTTCTGCTTCTCGGTCTCGAGGATCTCGAGCACGTCCTCGGCGGTCAGCGGCTCGAAATAGAGCCGGTCCGAGGTGTCGTAGTCGGTCGAGACCGTCTCGGGGTTGCAGTTGACCATGATGGTCTCGTAGCCGGCGTCGCGCAGGGCGTAGCAGGCATGGCAGCAGCAATAGTCGAACTCGATGCCCTGCCCGATGCGGTTCGGCCCGCCGCCGAGGATGACGACCTTCTTGGCGTCCGAGGGCTTGGCCTCGTCGGCTGGCGCGCCGGCGAACGGCATGGCGTAGGTCGAGTACATATAGGCGGTCGGCGAGGCGAACTCGGCGGCGCAGGTGTCGATGCGCTTGTAGACGGGGCGCACCTTCAGCGAGCGGCGCAGTGTCCGGACCTCGGCCTCACTCTTGCCGGAGACGGCGGCGAGGCGCTTGTCGGAGAAGCCCATTGCCTTGAGCTGGCGGAAGGCGATCGGCGTCTGCGGCAGGCCGTATTTGCGGACCTTTTCCTCTGCGTCGACGATGCCGCGCATCTGCTCCAGGAACCAGGGATCGATCTTGCAGCTCTCGTGAATCTGCTCGTCGGTGAAGCCGAAGCGCATCGCCTGCGCGACATGGAGGATGCGGTCCGGCGTCGGGACCGAGAGTGCGGCTTTGATCGCGTTCCTATCGTCGCCGTGGCCCATGCCCTCGACCTCGATCTCGTCGAGCCCGTCGAGCCCGGTCTCGAGCGAGCGCAGCGCCTTCTGCAGCGATTCCTGGAAGGTGCGGCCGATCGCCATGGCCTCGCCGACCGACTTCATCGCGGTGGTCAGCGTCGGCTCGGAGCCCGGGAACTTCTCGAAGGCGAAGCGCGGGATCTTGGTGACGACATAGTCGATCGTCGGCTCGAAGGAGGCCGGGGTGGCGCCGCCGGTGATGTCGTTCTCGATCTCGTCGAGCGTGTAGCCGACGGCGAGCCGGGCCGCGACCTTGGCGATCGGGAAACCGGTCGCCTTCGAAGCAAGAGCAGACGAGCGCGAGACGCGCGGGTTCATCTCGATGACGATCATCCGGCCGGTCTCGGGATCGACGGCGAACTGCACGTTCGAGCCGCCGGTCTCGACGCCGATCTCGCGCAGCACCGCCAGCGAGGCGTCGCGCATGATCTGGTATTCCTTGTCGGTCAGCGTCAGTGCCGGGGCGACGGTGATCGAATCACCGGTGTGGACGCCCATCGGGTCGAGGTTCTCGATCGAGCAGACGATGATGCAGTTGTCCGCCTTATCGCGGACGACCTCCATCTCGTATTCCTTCCAGCCGAGGACGCTTTCCTCGATCAGAATCTCGCTGGTCGGCGAGGCGTCGATGCCGCGCTCGCAGATCTCGATGAACTCGCTCTTGTTGTAGGCGATGCCGCCGCCGGTGCCGCCCATGGTGAAGGACGGGCGGATGATCGTCGGCAGGCCGATATCCTCCAGCGCCTCGAGCGCGGCGCCGAGCGTCTTGACGTGATGCGAGCGCGGGGTCGAGAGGCCGATCTTGGTCATCGCCTCGCGGAAGCGCTCGCGATCCTCGGCCTTGTCGATCGCGTCGGCGGTGGCGCCGATCATCTCGACATCGAACTTCTCCAGAACGCCCATCTTCTGCAGCGAGAGAGCGCAGTTGAGCGCGGTCTGGCCGCCCATGGTCGGCAGCAAAGCGAAGCCGCCGGCTAAGACATTGCGCTCCTTCTCGATGATCTTGGCGACGATCTCGGGCGTGATCGGCTCGACATAGGTCGAATCGGCCAGTTCCGGATCGGTCATGATCGTCGCCGGGTTCGAGTTGACCAGGACGATGCGGTAACCCTCGGCCTTCAGCGTCTTGCAGGCCTGGGTGCCGGAATAGTCGAACTCGCAGGCCTGGCCGATGATGATGGGGCCCGCGCCGATGATCAGGATCGTCTTGATGTCTGTGCGCTTGGGCATGGCTCGACCGGTTCCGTGCGGGCGCGCGCAGCCCGTCCGATCGAAAGGAGCGGAGGCCGGCGAGCGCCCAAAGATGAATGCTAGGCGCTCGCTATAGACGCCGGGAGCGGCGGGGGGAAGCGGAAAGCGCTTCTTCCTGTCATGCGCGCACAGCTGGCGCATTTCTCCCTTTGCGCAGTTGAGCCGCGGCAAGCGGGGTATAGCATCCGCTTCCGCGATGGCGTCGAGCCGGTTCGCGTCAGCTCCGGCCACGCCCTCCCCAACCAGAGGAGCTTGGCCATGCGTGAGTCCGATCCGCAGAAACTCGATGCCTTGGTGGGACGCCTCGTCGGAGACGTTGGAGCCTGCGTCACCGGCTCGCTCATCGTGCTCGGCGATCAGCTCGGTCTCTACAAGGCGATGGCCGATGGGAAGCCGGTCACGGCGGCGGAACTCGCCGGCAAGACGGGTCTCAAGGAACGCTATGTCCGCGAATGGCTCTCGGCGCAGGCCGCGGCCGAATATGTCGACTATGATGAGGGCAGCGACAGCTTCAGCCTGTCGCCGGAGCAGGCCATGGCCTTCGCCGAGGAGGGCAGCCCGGCCTTCTTCGCCGGCGCCTTCGAGATCGTCCAGTCGATGTGGGTCGATGAGCCCAAGGTCGAGGACGCCTTCAGGACCGGCGCCGGCCTGGGTTGGCACGAGCACAGCAACTGCCTGTTCCGCGGCACCGAGCGCTTCTTCCGGCCGGGCTACAACACCAATCTGGTGAGCAGCTGGATTCCGGCGCTGGACGGCGTTCAGGCCAAGCTCGAAGCGGGCGCGGTCGTCGCCGATGTCGGCTGCGGCCATGGTGCCTCGACCATCCTGATGGCGCAGGCCTATCCGAAGTCGCGCTTCTACGCCTTCGACTATCATGGCCCCTCGATCGAGAAGGGCAGGGAGGCGGCGGACAAGGCCGGGGTCGGCGACCGCATCGTCTTCGAGCGGGCGAGTGCCAAGGACTTCCCGGCAGCAAGCTATGATCTCGTCGCCATGTTCGATTGCCTGCACGACATGGGCGATCCGGTCGGGGCCGGCCGCCATGTCAGGGAGACGCTGGCGCCGGACGGCACCTGGATGATCGTCGAGCCCTTCGCCCACGACAATCTGAAGCAGAACCTCAATCCTGTCGGCCGGATCTTCTACGGGGCCTCGACGATGATCTGCACGCCAGCCTCGATGGCGCAGGAGGTCGGGCTGGGGCTCGGCGCGCAGGCCGGCGAGATGCGTTTGCGCAAGGTCGCGCTCGACGCCGGCTTCACCCGCTTCCGCCGCGCCACCGAGACGCCGTTCAACATGGTGTTCGAGGTCCGGGCCTGAGTCTGACGCCTGCGAACCCTGTTTCGCTCGCTTCTACAAGAGCCCCGCTCGCTCTGCGAGTGAGCGGGCCATGCGCGCTTACTTCTTGCGGGGCGCGCCATTTGGCGAATTCTATTGCTAATGCAAACCAGTTGCATTTACTTTGAAGGGAGCGATCAGGGCCGAAAGAGAAGGAGTGCACATCATGCAGACGACGATCCCGGTCACCACGCCGGCTTTGGCTCCGCTCTGCGAGGTGCGCTCCATCCTGAAAGGCGCCTGCCTGCGGCCGACGCGCCAGCGCCTCGCGCTCGGGCGCGTGCTCTTCGCCGACCGGCACCGGCATGTCGCCGCCGAGGACCTGTTCCGTGATGTCGTGGTCAGCGGCGAGCCCTTGTCGCTGGCGACGGTCTACAACACGCTCAGGCAATTCTGCGCCGCCGGATTGATCCGCGAGGTCGCGACGCAGGGCGGTCGTTCGCAATACGACACCAGTGCCGGCGACCATCATCACTTCTATGTCGAGGAGGAGGACCGGCTGATCGACATCCCCGGCGAGACGATCCGGCTCGACCGGCTGCCGGCGCCGCCTATAGGTCATCGCATCGTGGCGGTGGATGTCCTCGTCCGGTTGAGACGCGTGCCAGCTCCGGATCGGGAGATCGCTCCGTGAACGCGACGTTGCTGCCGCCGGGGCCGGTGCCTGTGGTGATCGACGATTCGGAGTGGACCCGGCTGACCGGCGCGGCCAACGATGCCTTCGCCGGCCAGCAGCTCTGCGAAGCACTCAGTCTTTATCGGGACGCCCTGGCCGAGGCGGAGCGCCTGTTCCGCAATGCCGAGATCGCCGGCTCTTCGATTCCGGCGGCGACGATCTACGTGATCTCCTGCCAGAACCTGGCGGAGGTGGCACGGCGGACCGGCGAGCCCGAGGCGGTTGAGAGGTGGCTGCTGCAGGCCTTCGAGCGGCTGGCCGCTGCGGCAGAATCGCCCGCCGCGGCGCTCAGCCTCCGGCTCGACTGCATGCGCGACCTGAAATTCGCCTTCCTCAACCTGGTCGAGGGGCGGCGCGAGGATGTGGCGTTCCACCCGGAGATGGAGCGCCTGGTCGTCCGCGGACGCGGTGTCGTCGCCTGCGTCATGGGTGTGGTCGAGCGGCTGGCGACCTTGCCAGTCCGCGAACTCAGGCTGCTCGACAGCGCTACAGGGCGGCCGTCCTGAGCGCCTGCGCGGCAGCGCGCTTGCGCCGCTGCGTCGCGATCAGCAGCAGGCCGAGCGCGCCGAGTTCGCAGGCGGCGCCGACGAAGCCGAGCTCCCAGGAGGCGCCATGGCGCAGCACCTGCTGGCCGAGTGCCGCGCCGGCGGCGATGCCGACATAGAGCGCCGAGGCATTGAGCGAGAGCGCGACCACGACGGCATCCGGGGCCATCGCGGCGAGCCGCGACATCTGCGAGGGATGCCCCGCCCAGCCGGCACCGCTCCAGATCATCAGGATCACCGGCAGGACGAAGATCGCCACGGCAGGGGGCAGCGTCACCGCGACGAGAGAGGCGGCGGCGAGCGAGGCGGCGAGCAGGCTGAGCACGAAGGTCAGGGTCGGCACCGGGCCGAAGCGATCGCTGGCCTGGCCGCCGAGCTGGTTGCCCAGCGCGGAGCCGATGCCGGTGACGACCAGCGTCGCGCTCAGCCAATGGCCAGAGATGCCGGCATGGGCCGAGAGAAAGGGCGCGACATAGGTGTAGAGCGTGAAGGCGCCGGTGGTCCAAAGCGCGGTGGTGCCGAGCGCCAGCAGCACGTCGCCGCGACGCGCCACCTGCAGCCGCTCGGCGAGGGTGTTGGCGCCGCGCGGCAGGCCGGCGGGCATCTTGAACAGCAGGCCGGCAAGCGCGAGCGCGCCGAACAGCGCCACGACCAGGAAGGGGAAATGCCAGCCGAGCGTGGCGACGGCGGTGCCGAGCGGCACGCCGAGGATCAACGAGACGGTCATGCCGCCGGTGACCAGCGCGATGGCGCGGGCGCGGCGCTCGGGCGGCACCAGCGCCACGGCGACGGCGTTCGCCGCCGGCATGAACACGCCCGAGCCGAGCGCCATGACGATGCGCGCCAGCATCAGCCAGGCGAAGTCGCTGGTGAAGGCGGCGAGAAGATTGGCGAGGGTGAAAACGGTGAGCGAGCCGACCAGCACGAGCTTGCGGTCGAGATTGCCGAACAGGGTCGAGAGCACCGGCGAGCCGATGGCGTAGGCGATGGCGAAGATCGAGATCAGCAGGCCGGCCGTGTCGACGCTGACGCCGAAGGCGGCGGCGAGGTTCGGCAGGATACCGGTGATGACGAGGCTGCCCGTGCCGATGGCGAAGGCGCCGCCGGCCAGCAGAAGGAGACGAATGTCCATGGCAAAGGGCTCCGTGGGGAGGTGCCGACTATTTCAATGATCGTTGAATCATGGGCATCGGCCGGCCATGAGTCAATCCTAAATTCAAGGATCATTGAAACTTGTCAGGAGCGGCCGATGCAATTAAGTCGGAGGTGATGAAGCAGCTCTTCCATCCCGAGATCGAGGACGTCCTGCCCGCCGACGTGTTTGCGGCGCTGGGCGATCCGATCCGGCTAGGCATCCTGGTCTCGCTCGCCGATTGCGACGAGATCGACAAGGCGCGCTGCGGCGCCTTCACCGAGCTCGCCTCGCCCTCGCTGCTGTCCTACCATTTTGCCAAATTGCGCGAGGCGGGGATCACGCGTTCGCGGGCGGAGGGGACGGTGCGCTTCCTCAGCATCCGCCGCGAGGAGTTCAACCGGCGCTTTCCCGGCCTGCTCGACAGCGTGATCGAGACGGCAAGGCGCGACCCGTCGGTGCCGCGGATCAAGATCGAGGTTTGAGGTCTTTCGCCGTCTTTCCGGGGCGGACCGCAGGGCCGAGCCCGGAACCCATGAACACGTCCTCTCCAAAGAAAACGCCGTCATTCCGGCCGCAGCGAAGCGGAGCGCCGGAATCCATCGTAGAGTTCGACGCCCTTCGATGGATTCCGGAACTACGCCGCTATGCGGCTTGTCCGGAATGACGGTGCCTGCTTGATCGGGCGTCGTGTTCATGGGTTCCGGGCTCAGGCCTTCGGCCTGCCCCGGAACGACGGTATGCTGGGAGTCAGCCGCAGCAGGGGCATCCGGGCCCGAATACCGCCCGGCTGCCGAGCGCTGCCAGCTTTCCGCGCCAGCCCGGTACCTTCTCCCTGATCCGCGCCATCGTCCGCTCGCGGTTGAGGCGGGTCGGGCGGCCATCTTCCACGACGATCGTGCCGTCGACGATGCTGGTCACCACGTCGCTCGCCCGGGCGTAATAGACCAGCGCGGCATAGTCGCCGTAATAGGGCTGCAGGTGCGGGCGGTCGATGTCGACCATGATCAGGTCGGCCTTCTTGCCTACTTCCAGCGAACCGATCTCGCCCTGCAGGCCCATGACACGGGCGGCTCCGATCGTGTGCAATTCCAGCGCCTGCGCGCAGGAGAGGGCGGTCGGGTTCCCCAGGCGCAGGCGCATGGCGTTGAGGGCGTTGCGCATGCCCTCGAACGGGTCGTTCAGCATCCAGTCGGTGGCAAAGCCGGTCGGGATGCCGCGCGCCATGATGTCTTCCAGCGGCGGATAACGACCGCGGCGCGGATAGATCGTCGGGCAATGCGCGTAGGCCGCACCGCTCTCCTCGACAGCATCGAGATCACCCGGTCCAGCGAAGACGAGATGGGCGAGCACGACATCCGGGCCGAGCATGCCGACATCCCTGAGGAACTCGACCGGCCCGCAGCCATGGGCGGCCTTGATCTGCTCGACCTCGGCGATGCTCTGGGCAGCGTGGATGTGCATGCCGATGCCGAGCCGATTGGCCTCGGCGCGGGCCATGCGTAGCAGCTGCGCCGAGCAGGTGTCGGTGGCGTGCGTGCCGATGCGCGCGGTGATGCGGCCATCGGCGGCACCATGCCAGCGCTCGGCGAAGGTGACGCCGTCGCGCAGACGCTCTTCGCCAATGCCCGGATGGTGGGTGTAGTCGCCGCGCCAGAGCTCGTGCAGGCGGACATCGAAGACCTTGTGGGCGATCTGGGCGCGCAGGCCGCAGGCCTCGACCATCGCGGCGAGCCGGTGCGGCGCATACCAGATGTCGTTGATCGTGGTGATGCCGGCCTGGAGCATGTCGGCGCAGCCGGCCTCGGCCAGCAGCGCCCATTCCTCCTCAGTGATGTCCTTCTCCATCCGGAAGGCGACTTCGAGCAGCGCCGCCTTGGCGGCGTGGTCGTCGGTCTGGCTGCGGAAGACCAGCGAGGCCGCATGCGAATGGCAGTTGGCGAAGCCGGGCAGCACCGCGCGGCCGGCGCCGTCCAGCGTGCGGGCCGGCGCCCAGTGTCCCTCTGGCTGGCGCGGGCCGGCATGGAGGATGCGACCGCCGGCGATCGCGACCTCGCCGTCGGGGATCACCGGCATTCCGGGACTGACCGGATAGAGGAATTCGGCGCGCACCAGGAGGTCGATCGCGGTCATGGTGCGGGCTCCTCCATCGGCATGAACGAGCGAGCTTAGGGCGCGCGCTGTGGAAGGCCAGCGACGTGCCTGCACGGCAGCCTTGCGTCCGCAATCCGCTCTCGCTATGAAATGTTACAACGTAACAAAATATGAGATCCGAGATGGACTCCCGCCTTCCCGTCACAGTGCTTTCCGGCTTTCTCGGCGCCGGCAAGACGACGCTGCTCAACCACGTCCTCAACAACCGCGAGGGCCGCAAGGTCGCGGTCATCGTCAACGACATGAGCGAGGTGAACATCGACGCCGACCTCGTGCGCTCGGGCGGCGGCGATCTCTCGCGCACCGACGAGAAGCTCGTCGAGATGAGCAATGGTTGCATCTGCTGCACCTTGCGCGACGACCTGCTGGCCGAGGTCGGCCGGCTCGCGCGCGACGGGCGCTTCGACTACCTCCTGATCGAGGGCACCGGCATCGCCGAGCCGCTGCCGATCGCCGCGACCTTCGAATTCCGCGACGAGGACGGCTTCTCGCTCTCCGATCTCGCCCGGCTCGACACCATGGTGACGGTGGTCGATGCGGTGAACCTGCTCAGGGATTACGGCTCGCGCGATTTCCTGCGCGAGCGCGGCGAAACGGCAGGCGAGGGCGACGAGCGCACTTTGGTTGATCTCCTGGTCGAGCAGATCGAGTTCGCCGATGTCGTCGTGCTCAACAAGGTCGGCGATGCCGGGCCGGACGCGGTGGCGCAGGCCCGGCTCGTCATTCGGGCGCTCAACCCGGACGCGCGCCTGATCGAGGCCGATTTCGGCCGCGTGGCGCTCGAGCAGATCCTCGATACCGGTCTGTTCGACCATGAGAAGGCGCAGGAGCACCCGCTCTGGCACAAGGAGCTCTACGGCTTCAAAGACCATGTGCCGGAGACCGAGGAATACGGCATTTCCTCCTTCGTCTATCGAGCACGCCGGCCGTTCCACCCGGAAAAATTCAACGCCTTCCTGGCGCAGAGCTGGCCGGGGCTGATCCGGGCCAAGGGCCATTTCTGGCTGGCGACGCGGCCGGAATGGGTCGGCGAGATGTCGCTCGCCGGCGCGATCTGCCGGACCGAGGCGATGGGCTTCTGGTGGGCGGCGGTGCCGCGCCCGCGCTGGCCCGACCATCCGGACTGGCGCGCCATCCTGAACCGGCACTGGCATTCGGTATGGGGCGATCGCCGGCAGGAGCTGGTCTTCATCGGCGCAGGGATGGACGAACAGGCCATCCGCGCCGGACTCGATGCCTGCCTGCTCGGCGAGACGCCGACCATCGCCTTCAAGCCCGAGCGCTACCGCCACTTGCCCGACCCGTTCCCGGCCTGGCGCCGGGCGACTGCCGCCTGAGACCTCCCCTTGTTGTCTTCCCTGGAGACTGCCATGCGTCCGCTTTCCCTGTTGTCCTCGCTCGCCATTTCGGCCGTGCTTTCGAGCCTGCCGGCCCTTGCCCATGACCATGCCGTGCTGCGCGGCCGCCTGGTCTTCGCCGACCATGAGAAGCCGGTCGTGCGCGTGCTCGATCTCGACACCGGCGAGGTCACCCACAGCTTCGACGTGCCCAAGGCCAATCCCGGCTTCGCCACCGCGCAGGGCGGCCGTTTCGTGGTGATCAAGACCGGCGACGATGCCGGCACGATCCGCTTCCTCGACACCGGCCTGACGATCGAGTCGCATGGCGACCACAACGACATCGAGAAGGGGCCGGTGAAACTCACCGACCTCGTGCTGACCGGCCAGAAGCCGGCCCATGTCATCTCGGGCCATGGCCAGCTCGCGCTGTTCTATGACGGCATCCGCCCATGGGACGGGCAGAGCACGGCGAAGGCGGTGCTGGTCGCGATCAACGACCTTTCCAAGGACAAGCCGGCGCTGACGGAATGGCCGAGCCCGGGGCCGCAACATGGCATCGTCGTGCCGCTGGGCGAGGGGCGCTGGCTGATGTCGGTGCCGAACCCGGTCTATGTGAAGGGCGAGGACAAGAGCGCCTCGTCGCGGCCAGATGGGTTCGAGATCCTCGACCGGACCAAGGGCGGCTGGGCCAGGCTCGCGACCTTCAACGACCTGGCCAAGCCCGACGCCTCCTGCAAGCTCTATCACGGCCATGCCGCCGCCGATGGCCGCCATGTCTTCGGCTGCGCCGAGGGGGAGGGCGGCGGCATGCTGGTGCTGTCGCAGGCCGGCGCCAAGTTCAGCGCGCACAAGCTCGCCTATCCCGACGGGCGCCGGATCAGCGCGATCAAGGCAAAGGCGGGGGCCAAGTTCATGGTCGCCAATTACGGCAAGACCTCGCCCTATGACGGCCTCATCCGGGTCGATCCGACCGCCAAGTCGCTGACCTCGGCCGATGTCCTGCCGGTGCCGGGCGGCCAGTCGGCTTGCCAGTTTGAGCTTTCCGCCAATGGCCGGCGGCTCGCCAATCTGACGCCGGACGGCAAGCTTCGGGTCTATGACGTCGCCGCCTGGAAGGAACTCGCCAGCTTCGACGCCGTGCCGGCCTTCGACTGCCAGTACGGCGCCAGGACGCCGACGCCCTCGCTCGCGGTGATCGGCGGCAGCGCTTATGTCAGCGATCCCACGAGTGGCCGCATCCGCGAATACAATCTCGAGACGCTGAAGCAGGCGCTCGACCTGCCGGTCGAGGGCATGCCGGCCAATCTCGCCGGCAGCGATGCGGGCTGACTAGCCTGTAGGCTTCCGTTCAGCATCCGGGCTATAGGCATCCCGGATGCTGAACCGTCTTCCCCGCCACACGCGCCAGGTCATCGCCTATGCCTTTTCGGGCGTGATGGCGGCGGTCGCGCATTACGGATTGCTGATCGGCCTGGTCGAGCTCGGCGGGGCTGATCCTGTTGCGGCCTCGCTCGCCGGCTTCGTGCTCGGCGGCATCGTCTCCTACGCGCTGAACCGCTGGCTGACCTTCGAGGCGACACGCAGCCATGGCGAGGCGAGCTGGCGCTTCGGCCTGATCGCCTTCGGCGGCTTCCTGCTCACCGGGGTGCTGATGCACCTCTTCGTCAAGGTCGCCGGTTTGCCCTATCTGCCGATGCAGGTGGTCACCACGCTGATCGTGATGGTCTTCACCTTCGCCGGGCACAAGTTCTTCTCCTTCGCCGATCGCGAAGGGGTGTGATCAGGCCTGGCCGGCGGCGTAGAGCGCCCAGCCGACCAGCAGCAAGGTCGCAAAGCTCGCGACCGTGCGGACATGGTTCCACAGTGTCCACGGGCGGGAATAGTTCTGCCAGAGCGTCCGCGCCGCCTCGGGATCGGTGGGGATCGTGGCGATGGCGAGCGCCTCGTTCATCGGCACGTTGGCGACGATGGTGAGCAGGAAGGCGCCCACCAGATAGACGATGGCGGCGAGCGCCAGTAGCAGCGCGACCTGCCCGGCACCCAGTTTCCACCACAACCCGGCGGCGATCAGCGCCACGACTGGCGTGCCGAAGAAGGCCGGGAAGAAGATGGCGTTGCGCACGACGATGTTGATGCTCTGCATCGAGGCGATCGCGGCCTTCGGATCGACCGCGTCGAGCGCCCACATCACCGACATCGAATAGGCATAGAAGAAGCCGGCCATGGCGCCGGCCAGAACCAAAGCGATGAGAGTGACTGCAAGCGCGAGCGAGGTCATGGCGTCGAAACCTCCGATGCGAGCGGCTTCCTGGCCGAGAAGGCCATGCGATGCGGGTTATGGCCGAAATTCGTAGTGCGTGTGACGCCCTTGAAGCCGGCCGCCTCAATGAGCGCAGTGATGCCGACGGCGCTGTAGGTCGAGAGCCCGTACTGGGCGCGCAGCTTGCGGTAGTCCGAGAAGACGGTGCGGACCAGCCCGCCGAGCGCCGCGACGAGGAAGCCGCCGCGCCAGGCGAAGCCGAGCAGCTCGGTCGCGTCGGTCAGGGGCGAGAGATCGGGCGGGATCACGTCGGCGAGGATGAGCTCGCCGCCGGGCTTTAGCTTCGCGAGCCAGGTGGCGAGTGCCCGTTTCAATTCGTCTTCGCTCAGATACTGGATCAGCGAATTGGCGACGACGAGGTCGAGCGAATCATCCGGCAGCGCCTCGACTTCTTCCGGTGAGACCACAGAGAGATTGGCGAGCGCGCCGAAACGGGCGCTCAGCCTGTCCCGAACGGTTGGCGCCGCCTCGCACAGGATCAGCTTGCCGCAAGCGGCGGCGACGAGATCGGCCGAGAGCGCCTCGCCGCAGCCGACATCGAGCACGGCGGCGGCCCTGGTGGGTACGGCTGCGGCGATATCCTGCGCGATGCGGCGATAATGCAGGGCCTTATGGCGATCGGAAACATAGATCGCATGCTCGCCATTCCAGAAATCACGCCAGGACATCGGGTCTCCGTATCGAGAATAGCGCGGGCAGGCGCCTTAGCCCTAAGCCCTAGCATGACCGCGGCGACTGTGGAGTCAGGTTGATTGCACGCAGGGTTTGTGCTGCCTCAGACGAGCCAATAGCCTGCGCCGACCGACCGGAGCCTGCCCGACCATGCTGCTGTTGCCGAAATTGCTGAAGCGTTCGATCCGCAAGGGACGCTTGACCGTCATCGCTCCGGACGGAAAGAGGCATGTCTTCGGGCCGGGGCGGACCGAGTTCAGCTTCGCCGGCAAGCCCGTGGTCGCCGGCGAGGTGACGGTACGCTTCAAGGATACCAGGATCGAGCGCGAGCTCTTCCTCAATCCCGAGCTGGCGCTGGCCGAAGGTTATATGGACCAGCGGATCGAGTTCGAGGACGGCTCGACCATCCATGACCTTCTGACGCTGTTCTGGATCCAGCGCAGCGAATTGCGCAAGCACCCGCTGCAGGCGGCGATCCGCAAGGTGCGCTTCAAGATCAGGCGCTGGCGGATGCACAATCCGCTCGGCGTCGCCGGCAAGAAGGTCAAGCACCACTACGACATCCCGACCAAGTTCTACCGGCTCTGGCTCGACGAGACGATGACCTATTCCTGCGCTTATTGGCATTCTCCGGACGTCGGCTTGGAGAACGCGCAGAAGGCCAAGCTCCGGCACCTCGCCGCCAAGCTGAAGATCGAGCCCGGCATGCGTGTGCTCGACATCGGCTCAGGCTGGGGCGAACTCTCGATCTATCTCGCTAGGGCTTGCGGGGCGAAGGTGACCGGGCTCAACGTCTCGCCCGACCAGATGGCGGCGGCGCAGAAGCGCGCCGAGGCCGCCGGCGTCGGCGATGCCGTCAGCTTCATCAACAGGGATTATCGCGAGCTGACCGGGAGCTTCGACCGCGTCGTCTCGGTCGGCATGATGGAACATGTCGGCGTCGCGCATTACCTCGAATATTTCGAGACAATCCGCGACCTCATGACTCCCGACGGGATCGCGCTCGTCCACTGCATCGGCCGCGTCGGCCCGCCCGGCTTCACCGGTCCGTTCTTCGACAAATACATCTTCCCCGGCGGCTATGCGCCGGCGCTGTCGGAGGTCTTCGCCGCGGTCGAGCAGACCGGGCTCTGGCATTCCGACTGCGAGTTCTGGCGCCGCCACTACCACTGGACGCTGGAAGCCTGGCGCGAGCGCTTCATGGCGCACCGGCCGGAGGTGGTCGCCATGCTGGGCGAGCGCTTCGCCAGGATGTGGGAGTTCTACCTCAGCGCCTGCTCGATCTCCTTCGACATCGGCGGTGACATGGTCTTCCAATTGCTGCTCGGTCCGCACAAGAGCGCCGTGCCGGTGATCCGGGACTACATCACCGATGCCGAAGCCGAGCTGGAAAGGCGGGGCTTCTGACGATGGCCGGACAGGTGCTGATCGAGCAGGTCTCGGACCTGCTGCGCGAGGTTGCGGCTGAAGTGGTGATGCCGCGCTTCCAGAAACTGGGCGAGACGGAAGTCCGTGTGAAATCGCCGGGCGAGGAGGTCACCATCGCCGATGAGGAGGCGGAACGGCTGCTCAATCTCCGGCTGCCTGCGCTGCTGCCGGGATCGCGGGTGATCGGCGAGGAGGCTGTCTCGGCGCAGCCGGAGCTGCTGCAGGGGCTCGGAGAGGGCACGGTCTTCGTCGTCGATCCCGTTGACGGCACCGCCAACTTCGTCAAGGGCAGCCCCTGCTTCTCGATGATGGTGGCGCTGCTGCGCGAGGGCGAGCCCGTCGCCTCCTGGATGCTGAGTCCGGCGACCGGGGCGCTGCATGTCGCCGAGCGCGGCTCGGGCGCCTGGGTCGATGGCAGGCGGATCAGGGTCGGGCAGCCGCCACAATGGACCGGGCTGCGCGGCGGCGTGCTCACCCGCTTCCTGCCGGCCGAGATCACGGCACGAGTACAGGCCAATGGCCGGGACCTTGCCATCACGCCGGGCATGCATTGCGCCGGTGAGGAGTATCCCGCGATCGTGCGCGGCGAGCAGCATTTCGTGATGTTCTGGCGCGGCCTGCCCTGGGACCATGCGCCGGGCACGCTCTTCCTCGAAGAGGCCGGCGGCCGGGCGGCCCGCTTCGACGGACGCCCCTATCGGCCGGCTGAAGAGGGCTTCGGCATCCTGGCGGCGCAAACGCCGGAGCTGTGGGGCGAATTGCAGCGGCGGCTGTTCGCGGAGGCCTGAGACCGACCGACGAGAGAAAGCCTCTCGCCGGCTTGCACCGCGAGGGTTTGAGGCAGAACGCCATCCGAGGGAGGCGCGGGGCCAAGGCGGCGTCGCAGTCGACGGCTGCGTGCCGAATGTCGATGTCGATGATGTCGAAGCAGCGCCACTGGCCACCGCCCGAACCCCGCGCGCGGTTCTCTTTTGAGTTCTCGTCATCTGTTTATGTCCGGCGGGACCGGGACCGCATGTCCCGAACGACGACAACCCTCCGCAGCTACTTTGGACCCGCAACAGTCCTTTCGCATACGGACACCGCTCTCCCGCCCGGCCTCATGATGCCTCGCGAAGCCCCCTCGGTTCGGGCGGGACAGGGAGAAGCATAAAGCAGGTTTCAGGGGCGGGGATTGATTGGGGATTTGTCCCCGTCGGCTCGACCGTCATGCTCGCCCTTGTGGCGAGCATCTAGGTCTTGAACACAGCATTGGCGAAGGAAGACGTGGATGGTCGGGACAAGCCCGACCATGACGGGGAGGGGAAAGCTTTGCTGCCAGGGATGGTTTTGCCGGCGCGGCACCCCTGCCCCTCTCCTTCCAGGAGAGGGGTTCTGCGTCGCGGTTCCGTAGATGCTTGCCAGGCCGAGCGCCGCACGCATCCTCAAAACTAAGGAATTGACCTAAGTATTGAGTCCGGCTATCGATGCCGCCGGCGGAGGCGGCGGAGGCGGCGGAGGCGGCGGAGGCGGCGGAGAGAAGGGCATCGTGACACTGCAAATCGGATCCAACGCAGCGCAGGCGACCAGTCCGGTCGTTGTCGACCAGATCTTCCGGGCCCTGTCGGACCCGACGCGACGCAATGTGCTGGAGCGCCTCACCACGCGGCCGGCCTCGGTCAGCGAGCTCGCTGCGCCCTACAAGATGGCCCTGCCGTCCTTCGTCGAGCATCTGAAGGTGCTCGAAACCAGCGGCCTGGTGCGCTCGCACAAGGCCGGGCGCGTCAGGACCTATGAGCTGGCCGCCGACCAATTGAAGCTCGCCGAGGACTGGCTCGGGCGCCAGCGCAATCTGTGGACGCGCCGGCTCGACCGCTTCGACGCCTACGTCATGAGCCTGAAGGAAGAGGAGAACAAATGACCTTGCCCGCGATCACGATCAATCCCGAGCTCGACCTTGTGCTCGACCGCAAGCTCGATGTCCCGGTCGAGCTGGTCTGGCGTGCCTGGACGACGCCGGAGCACCTGCGCAACTGGTTCGCGCCCAAGCCGTGGGTGATCACCGCCTGCGACCTCGATCTGCGGCCCGGCGGCGCGATCAACTTCACCATGCGCTCGCCCGAGGGTGAGGAGTATCCCAACACCCAGTGCTATCTCGAGGTGAAGCCGCTGGAGCGCCTGATCATGACCGATACGCTGCTCGGCGGCTATCGGCCATCGCCGAACCCGTTCTTCACCGCCATCCTGGACCTCGCCAGGGACGGCAACGGCACGCATTACCGGGCCGTCGCCATCCATGGCAGCGATGCCAGCCGCAAGCAGCATGAAGAGATGGGCTTCCACGAGGGCTGGGGGACGGTCGTCAGCCAGATGGTCGAGTACATCAAGGCCGGGCGCCTCCAGTCCTGACGGCGGCAGCAGCCTATCAAACCTGAAGGCAGCGCTTCGCGCTGCCTCCTTCGCCTGGAACGGGCCTCTCTCGCGCAGGACTCAGCCCGCCGGCATCGCCGCCATGTCGGCGAAGACGGCCTCGAAGGTGTGGCCGTCAGCGTCCTCGAAGGCGCGGTTGTAGAGCCAGCCGAGATCGGTCGCCGGGCGCGGATCGGCCTTGCCACCGGCGGCGGCTGCTGCTGCGACGGTCGCATCGACCTCCGCGCGGCTGTCGAGCGTGAGCGCGAGCAGGACCTGTGCACCGGCATGGGCGTCGGCGACCGGCTTTTGCGTGAAGGTCGCGAAATAGTCGCGGCTCAGCAGATGGAACACGATCGCCTCCGACCAGACCATGCTCGAGGCCTGGTGATCGCTGAAGGCGGCGTTCTGCGTGCAGCCGATCGCCTCGTAGACGCGGGTCGCGGCGGTAAGATCGGTGACGGGCAGGTTGACGAAGAGCATCTTGGGCATGGTGGTTCTCCTTGGAACGTGGGGGAGCGTCAGAGGTTCTGCTGCAGGATCCGCCCGTTCGGGTGGACGCAGATCAGCTCGAGCCGGCCTTCGCCGACATTCTCGAAGCGATGCGGGATGTCGGGCGCCGCGACGACGACGTCGCCGGGATAGCCGCGCGTCCTTTCGCCCCCGACGGTGAACTCGGCCTCGCCCTTCCGGACGATCCAGGTCTCGGAATAGGGGTGGACGTGCAGCATAGAGCCCTGGCCCGGCTCGGCATCGACGATGAAGAACGAGACCGGGCCGCCGAGCGCCTCGCCCTCGAAACGCACCGTGCGGTTGGCGCCGCGCTGCTGATCTTCGGACCGAAGGACGTTGAACATAGCTGCCTCCCTGGCTGTGCGGCATGAATTATCTTTGCAGGAAGATATCTAGCCGAGAGATATCTTCTCGTCAAGATAAATATCTTGATGCCAAGATACCTTGGCGGGCGGCGACATGGCGTGTATGTCTGCCTGCTAGTCTCCCAACAGCCAAGGCGCTGAAATGACAGACGAATCGCAGCATCGAGATGGCGCGATGGAGGACCATGTGGACCGGTTGCGTCGGCAATGGGCGCATGAGCTGCCCGATCTGAACACCGAGCCGATGGCGATCCTCGGCCGTGCCTTCCGGCTCGGCAACATGGTCCGGCCGAGCATCGAGGCGACCTTTGCGAGCTTTGGGCTCGATCGCGGCGAGTTCGACGTGATCGGGACGCTGAAGCGCTCCGGGCCGCCCTATCGGCTGACGCCGACGGAGATGTACGCGCTCCTGATGATCTCCTCGGGCGGGCTGACCCATCGGCTCGACCGGCTGGAGAAGGCCGGGCTGATCCGGCGCGAGAAGTCGGTCAAGGACGGGCGCAGCGTGCAGGTGGCGCTGACCGAGGCCGGGGCGGCGCTGGCCGAGCAGGCTTTTCGCACGGACATGGCGAGCGAGCTGGCCTTCCTGCAGCCGCTTGATGTGCAGGAGCGGGAGATGCTGGCCGGGTTATTGCGGAAGCTGATCCTCGGGATCGAGAAGCAGGCCAGTGAAGAGGGGCCGGCAGCGGAGTGACCCTCACCGTCATGCTCGCCCTTGTGGCGAGCATCCACGTCTTGAACACCACTTACGATCGATGAGGCGAAGACGTGGATGGTCGGGACAAGCCCGACCATGACGACAAGGGTGATTGCTCAGCGCTTCAAATTGACGAGCACCACGCCGGCCAGGGCCATGGCGCCGCCGATCAGGCCGAGCATGGTCGGGATCTCGCCGAGCCAGAGGAAGCTGATCAGCATCGCCGCCGGCGGCACGCAGTACTGGAAGTTGGCGGCGCGCGCGGCCGGCAGGCGCGACAGGGTGATCGCCCAGGTGCCGTAGGCGACGACGCTCGAGACGAGGGCAAGCCAGACCACCGACCAGATCGCCTGCGACGGAGCGGCCGGCAGCTGCTCCAGCGCGCCGGGCAGGAAGGGTGTCAGCGCAAGGCCGCCGAGCGTCATGTTCCAGGCCGCGACGGTGAGCGGCTTGTGGCGGGCAAAGAGCGGCTTCTGCACCACGGTCGAGACCGAGTTGCACAGGGCGGCGCCGAGGATCAGCAGCACACTGACGCCGATATTGAGATCGAGCCCGTTGCCAACAGCGATCACGCCGATGCCGGCGAAGGCGAGCGCAGTGCCGGCCCAGGCAAGCGCGCTGAAGCGCTCGTTCAGGACCAGCATGGCGAGCGCCGCCGTCATGATCGGGTTGGTGTTGATGATGAAGCTCGCCGCGCCCGCCGGGACGACGCGCTGGCCGAGATTGAGGAAGATCGCATAGAGCGCGATGAAGACGATGCCGCCGGTGAGGAAGCGCCAGATATCGGCGCGCTCGGGCAGCTTCGGGCGCGTCACGACCAGGAAGAGCGCCGCGAACACGCCGGCGATGGCAAAGCGCAGCGCCGCCAGTTCGAGCGCGCCGAAGCCGGAAAGGCCGGCCCGGATCGCCGGGAAGGAGGAGGCCCAGGCGATCACGGTGAAGGGGATGGTGAAGAGCAGCATGGCATCGAGGGTGGAGCCGGGCCTTGTGGGGGCGGCAGAGGGGACGGTTGTCATGGCAGGCCTCAAAGGCTGGTGACGGTTCGCCTTCGGATAAGCGCCTCGGCGAGCTGATTGACAAACGAGTAATTCAATGACGAGCTGTGAGCATGGATCACAGCTCGCCACTTCCGCCATTGGACACGCTGCGTGCTTTCGAGGCCGCCGCCCGCTCCGGCAGTTTTTCGGCCGCAGCGGAGGCCCTGAACCTCACCCATGGCGCGGTCTCGCGGCAGGTCGCCAAGCTCGAGCACTGGCTCGGCCTGCGGGTGTTCGAGCGCCAGGCCCGCGGCGTCGCGCTGACGCCGGAGGGACAGCGCCTGTTCCAGCGCACGCAGGAGGCCTTCTCGGTCTTTGCCGATTCCTCCGACCGCTGGAGCGAGCCGCGCGGGGCGGCGGTGGTGCGCTTCAGCGCGACCCCTTCCGTCTGCTCGCTCTGGCTGATGCCGCGCTGGCAGCGTCTGGAGAGCGGTGATCCCGCGGTGCGCATCATGCTGCAGGTCGACCATCGCAAGGTCGATCTCGAAGAGGAGGGCATCGACCTCGCCATTCGCTGCGGCCGCGGTGGCACGCCGGGCCGGGTCTCGGTGCAGCTGTTCGAGGAGTGGTGCTATCCCGTCGCCTCGCCGGAGCTGGCCAGGGCGATCGGCGAAGGCAGGCCGGAGCGCTTCCTCGACCAGCCATTGATCCATGATTCGGATGCTGCCGGCTGGCGCGCCTGGTTCAATGCGCAGGGGCTCGACTTCCGGCCGCGCCAGCAGGACCGGAGGTTCGAGGACTACAATCTCGTGCTCGACGCCGCCGCCTCAGGGCTTGGCGTGGCGCTGTCGCGCCCGCCTTTGGCGCAGGCGCAGGTCGATGCCGGGCGGATCGTCAGGGTCGACCAGCGTACGGCGCTCAACCCGGTCTCCTACTGGCTCGACCGGCCGATGGGCCAGCCGCGGCCGGCGGCGGTGGCGCTGGCGACCAGGATCGCGCATGAGGCCGGGCTGTCGGCGAGCAAGCTCGGGGGCTTCCTGCGGCAGGAGGCCAAGGCGGCCTAGGGGCTGCACAAGGCGCGGCCTGCGATTGTGAACATTGGTTCACGCCTCCGCATTTGCGCCGGATTGACGCCGGTTGTGGCTGGCGCTCATCTCTCGCGCAGGGGTTGAGCGGCGGGGATGCGCGATGGCGAAGCTGGGGCTGTTCTACCGGGGCCGGGTCGACAACGAGCATATCTTCACCACCGTCTATGACGGAACAAGCTGGGCGGGGGACACCAGCATCTCCAGCCAGCCCGGCGGGATCGATCCAAGAACCTGGGATCCGCCGGCAGCCTGCCTGCACAACAACCGCTTGCATCTGGTCTATGCCAGCCGCGGCGACGACCAGCTCTACATGTCGCTCTATGACGGCTCGGCCTGGCATGGCGACCAGAGGATCGGCACGACCGCAGGAGAAATCAGCCCGAGTTCGGCCCGGGCGCCGACATTGATCGATTATGGCGGCGTCTTGTACCTGATTTACAGCAAGAAAGACTCTGATGAGCTGCGTTTGTCGTGGTTCGACGGCTATCGCTGGCAAGGCGACGAGGCGATCGTCACACGGGCCGGAGGCAAGCTGAAATCAGACAAAGCCGCAGCGGCGGTCGTCTTCAACGGCAAGCTCTATTTGATCTACAGGGGAGCGAGCGTTCGCTCCGACAAGCTCTACGTCGCCTGGTTCGACGGCGAGAATTGGGACGGCGATACGCCGATCGCCGACCAGCCGGGCCAGGTCGACCCCTGGTCCGATTCGGCGCCGACCGCGGCCGTGTTCGGCGGCAAACTCGTCCTGGTCTACAAGGGGGCGAACAAGCCGGAACTCTACATTGCGCGTTTCGATGGCACCAGCTGGTCGGGCGACGTCAAATTGTCGGCCGAGCCCGGCGGTCTCGACGCCCAGAGCGAAGCGAGCCCGAGCCTGCTGGTCTTCGACGACAGGCTCTGGCTGATCTATTGCGGCTACCGCAACCGCTCATTCTTCGTCTCCTGGTTCGCCGACGGCACCTGGAGCGGCGATGTGGCGGTCTCGAGCCAGGCGGGCGGCGTCGATCCTGAATCGGAATCCGGTCCGGCCCTGTCGTTCATGCCGTTCACAGTGCCGGTGGCGGAGGGGTTTCCGCTGCCCGCGGTGATGCACGAGCACAGCAAGCCGATGCCGAGAACGGAGGGGCCGGCGGTCAAGACCGGCACGGCGACGGTGGGCAAGACCGGCATAGCGACTGTGGGCATGGCGAGGACAGCCTTGAGCGCACCCGGGCTCGTGTTCAGCAGCACGTCCGATTCGTCGGCGCTGGACAATCCAGAGACACCGATCTGCGACATCAGCCTGGCCGGGTCGCATGACAGCGCGGCGATCTACCGCGCCATGCTCGACCCCTATGCTTGCCAATCCTTGTCGATCACGCAGCAGCTCGAGGCCGGAGCCCGCATTCTCGATGTTCGTCTGAAGGTGATATCTTCGTCTTCAGGCTATCGATTCATGACGTGTCACGGTGATCATCTTATTCTTCGATATGCTACGAGCAATGAATTTCAGTCATTCGAATCTTTGCTTGCGGAATGCAAAGCTTTCTTGAGCAGTCGGCCAACCCAATTTCTGGTCATGTCGCTGAAGATGGATGATTGGAACGGGCTCAACAGTCCGGTGGAAGAGGCGGCGATCTATGATGCGCTGCGGGTGCTGCTCCGCAGCGCTCCCTTCCTGGTCGGCCGCTCGGATGTGCCGAAGCTTTATGAGGCGCAGGGCAAGATCTACCTCCTCAATCGCATGAACGACGACCTGGACTTCGGCCTGCCGCTGCCATGGGCCGACAATACGAACGGGGCTTGGCTGCCGCAGAGCGGCAATCGCAAATTCGATGTCTTCGTCCAGGATCGCTATGAAAATTTGCCGCTGTGGCGGCCGAATGTCGAGAAATTCCGGCTGTTCCTGGAGGCCATCAAGGCGCGCGCGCACCGGGGGCAGATGCTGATCAATTTCGGCAGCGCCACCAGTTTGAAACTTGGCGGGGTCGACATCCAGATCGATCTCCTGCGGCATTTGGGGACGCTCACCAACACCAACCGGCCGCCGTGGTTCGGCTGGTGCCTGTTCGACAATGTCGGTGCGCCGCATCCGAGCAGGCCCTACCCGAATCTCAACGCCGTCGGGATGATTTTCGACGCGAACAGTGGTTATCACGAGTTTCCAAGCGCCTATGTCCTGCGCGTCGACGGACGGAACGAGCAGTTGTGAGGCCATCCGGATAACGTCGCGCCTCATTCTGCAAATTCCGGTGTGCCGCGGCGAGTAGGATCGGCGCTCATCCGAGCAGGCCTTTCCAGCCCGGGCTGACCACTCTCGTCGAGATGCGCCCGCATCTCTTCGGCGAGGGCGAAGAAGCGGTCGCGCACCGGCCGTGCATGCGGGTTGGCCTGCTCGATGGCGAGGAAGACGGCGGGACTGTCATGGCGGACCATCTCGGTCGCGCGCATCAGGAGGTCGAAGCTCGCCGTGGTCATGCGGCGCGGCAAAGGCTCCATCCGGACCAGGATCTTGGCGATGAGATGGGTCAGGCCCTGGACCATGGCCGCTTCGCGGTCATGCGCCTCCGGTGTCGTCATGATGACCTTGAGGCGCAGCATCTGGCGCAGGAAGGCGGCGATGCGCCAGGCGCTGGTGCCGCGGATCGGGCAGATCGCGATCTTGAGGCCGGCAATGCCGTCTCGTCCGCTCTGCGGGCCGAAGAGCGGGTGGGTGCCGACGATCTCGACGTCCTCGGGCAGCTCGGCCAGCATGGTCATGGCCGGGCCGATCTTGACCGAGCCGACATCGACGACGATCGCGCCGCGACGCAGATGCGGTCGCAAGGTCGTGATCGCCTGCGAGAGGGCCGCGACCGGCACGGCAAGGATGACGATGTCGCAGGCGGCGATCTCGGCCGGATCGGCGGCGATGATGCCGCCAGCGGCCGCATCGGCCGGCAACGCCGGATCGAAGGCGATCAGGCGGCAATGCGGCTTGAGATGACGGGCGATCAGGCGGCCGAAGGCGCCGAAGCCCATCAGGCCGACGGAGGGATTGGTGATGTTCGGGATAAGCATCGCGTTTTCCTTGGAGAGGGCCGCGATGCCGGGTGACTGCCTGATTTCAACCGCCAGCGCGGCGGTTGAGACATGAAAATGCCACCGCCTCTATGAGGACGGGGCGTAATAGTTGCGAGCGAGCAGGCAGGCGAAGGTCATGGCGCGCATAAAGCGCGGGCGCGTCCGCCTGTCAATCACAGCGGTGGAGAGTAGTCGGTCGGCAGCAGCACGCGGTCCTCGATCGCGCCGACGAGGTCGCCGTGCTCGATGACGCTGACGCGCTTGATCTCGATCCACTCGGGATCGGCCATGAAGCTCGCCCAGCGCGCCGCCTTGGTCTCGAGATCGGGCCAGGCAAGGAGATAGGCGAACTCGGTGCGGCCGGCGCTCCGCGTCTCCCACATCGACAGGATGTGGAAGCCGTGGCGGGCCATGATCCGGCTGGCATGATCGCGGAAGCGGGCGTGGAACGCCGCCTTGTTGCGCTCGAAGATCTCGTTGATGCGCAACTGGTGGATCATGACGCTCTCCCTGGAGCCGGATCCGATCAGATTGGATCAATCTGATTGGTGAATCCGTCTCTCACTTTGAGTTAGAGACCGTTTTACCGATCAACTTGCGGTGCAAGTTGATCGGAACGGGCTCTAGAGAGTTCAGGCGGCCTTCTTCGCCTTCTCCGCTTCCATCAACTCGACGAAGCGGGTGAAGAGATAGTGGCTGTCCTGCGGGCCCGGCGAGGCTTCCGGATGGTGCTGGACGCTGAAGGCCGGGCGGTCGTTCAGGGCGATGCCGCAGTTCGAACCGTCGAAGAGCGAGACATGGGTCTCGGTCGCGTTGGCCGGCAGCGTCGCCGGGTCGACGGCGAAGCCGTGGTTCATCGAGACGATCTCGACCTTGCCGGTGGTCTTGTCCTGGACCGGATGATTGGCGCCGTGATGGCCCTGCTTCATCTTCATGGTCTGGCCGCCGATGGCGAGCGCCAGCATCTGGTGGCCGAGGCAGATGCCGAAGGTCGGGATCTTGCGGTCGAGCAGTTCCTTGATCACCGGCACGGCGTACTCGCCGGTCGCGGCCGGGTCGCCCGGGCCGTTCGACAGGAAGACGCCGTCGGGATTGAGGGCGAGGATGTCCTTGGCCGATGCGGTCGAGGGCACGACCTCGACATCGCAGCCGGCCTTGGCGAGCAGGCGCAGGATGTTGCGCTTGACGCCGTAGTCGATGGCGACGACGCGATGGCCCGCGCTCTCGCGCTTGCCATAGCCGCGCGGCCACTGCCAGGGCGTCTCATCCCAGTCATAGCGCTGGGTCGCGGCGACGAGCGGCACGAGGTCGAGCCCGGCCATGTCGGGCAGGGCGGCGGCGTCCTTCTTCAGAGCCTCGATGTCGAAATTGCCGGCCGGGTCATGGGCGATGACCGCGTTGGGCATGCCGTTCTCGCGGATCAGCGTGGTCAGCGCGCGGGTGTCGACGCCGCAGATGCCGACGATGTTGCGGGCCTTGAGCCAGGCGTCGAGATGCTTGGCGGCGCGCCAATTCGAGGGCTGGGTGACCTCGGCATGCAGCACGACGCCGCGCACGCCGGAGGAGGCGGCGGCATTGACCGTCTCGGTGTCCTCCTCGTTGACGCCGACATTGCCGATATGCGGGAAGGTGAAAGTGATGATCTGCCCGGCATAGGACGGGTCGGTCAGGATCTCCTGATAGCCGGTCATCGCCGTGTTGAAGCAGACCTCGCCGGGCGCCTGCGCGATCGCGCCGAGGCCGAAGCCTTCGAGCACGGTGCCGTCGGCGAGCACCAGCACGGCGGTCGCGCGCGGCTCGACCCAGCCCTCTTGCCAGCCTTGCGCGGCGGGGTTTCCTTCGTGAGCGGTCATGTCTATGTCTCGTCCAGGCCGCTGGAAGCTGCGGCAAGCGTGAAGGCTGCGCGCGGGTGGCGCTGCCGGTCTGGAGCGCGAGCCTTAATCAGGCGCCCGCGCCCCGTCAATGAATGAAGAAGGTTTGCACCATCATGTCCAACCTGCGTGAGCAGTTCACTGCCGACCTCAAGACCGCGATGAAGGCCGGCGAAAAAGGCAAGGTCGCCGCCATCCGTCTGATCCAGGCGGCGCTGAAGGACAAGGACATCGAGGCGCGCGGCGCCGGCAAGGGCGAGGCCACGGCCGACGAAATCCTCGCCTTGCTGCAGAAGATGATCAAGCAGCGCCAGGAATCGATCGCGATCTACGACGCCAATGGCCGCCCCGAGCTCGCTGACGGCGAGCGCGCCGAGGTCGCAGTGATCTCCGCCTATCTGCCCAAGCAGATGAGCGACGAGGAGATCAAGGCGGCGATCGAGGAGGTCATCGCCGAGACCGGCGCCTCCGCGGTCAAGGACATGGGCAAGGTCATCGGCGCGCTGCGCGGCGCCTATGCCGGCCAGATGGACTTCGCCAAGGTCTCACCTATGGTAAAGCAGTTGCTGGGCGGCTGATCCGCGGGCGGCATTCTCGCCAGATCGACGGGCGGCGTTTCGGCAAAGGAGGCTTCCGATGTCGAAACGGTCGATCGCTGTCCTGACGTTCGGTCTTACCTTGCAAGGCTATGCCGCCCTCGCCCAGTCGGAGGGCTGGGGCACCGGCTATCAGATGGGCACATCCTATGCCGGTGTGAGCGGCTCCGACGGAACGCGGCTCACCTTCTATTGCGGAGATGCTGCCGCGGCCCGCGCCAACCCGGCGATCATGCGCGGCCCTTATCTGATGGCCGTCCTGCCCAAGACGCAGCTCAGGGAAGCCCTGCCGTCGGCGATCGAGATCGTGGCCGACGGCAAGGCGACGCGCGTGCCGGTCAAGGCTCAGTCGGGCATCGACGAGGTCGAGTTGACCTGGACGCCCGATGGGAGTTTCGGTGTCGCGCAGATGAAGCCGGTGGTGGCGGCCTTACGCGAGGCGAAGCGGATCGAATTGCGCGCCGCCGAGGCCTCCGTCCTGCTGCCGACCGAGGGCGTGGCGAAGGCCCTGGCTGACGACCCGCTGCAGTGCCGGTAGGGAGCTGAGCGCTCAGGGCGAATAGCTCGTGCGCTGCATCACCCGCTCCTCGATCGCGCCGACCATGCGGCCGTGCTCGGCGGCGCTGCTGTCCTTGATCCTCGACCACTCCGCATCCTGCATGAAGCGGGCCCAGCTTTCGCGCATCGTCGCTTCATCAGGCCAGCGCAGGACATAGACGAACTCGGTGCGCTCCTTGGTCCTGGCCTCCCACATCGCCGCGATGTCGAAGCCATGGGTCTTCATGATGCGGGCGGCGTGGTCGCGGAAGCGGGCGTGGAAGGCCGCCTTGTTGCCCTCGAAGATCTCGTAGATGCGCAGTTGCTCGATCATGGTCGCTCGCTCGGTCGCTGAGGCAGGGATGACGAAGGCGGCCGCCGCAGCGAGCGCGGCCGCAAGCAAGGCTGATCGCCGGATAGGGCGGTGCATGAGCTGAAGCTCCTCGGCTATTGCTGTGCGAGGAGCCTGCCTACGCGACTGCTCTCAGTAAAATATATTGTTCGTCCTAATTTGATATGCCTTGCATATCGATCGCAGCCTGCCGGAGCACGGCGAGGAAGTTTTCTCGCGCCGGCGAGCTGCGCGTCGCATCCCAGGCAGCGATCAGCTCGACATGCGTCATTTCCGGCGGCGCTTCGATCGTGATCGGCCGGAAGGCGACGCCGGTGCGCGGCATCAGCGCCAGCGAGGCCGGGATCAGCGCGACACCGAGCCCGCTTGCGACCAGGCTGGCGACGGTCTGCATCTGGCGGGCTTCCTGGACGATGCGCGGCGAGAAGCCGGCGAGGCGGCAGAGCCCGATGATCTGGTCGTGGAAGCCGATGCCGAGCTGGCGCGGCGTGCCGATGAAATCGGCGCCGGCAAGGGCGGCGAGCTGGATCGTTTCCTCCCTGGCGAGCGGGTGATCGTCCGGCAGTGCGGCCAGGATCGGCTCGCGCAGCAGGGATTCGCTGGCGAGCTGCGCGATCATGATGCCGGGCTGGCGCATCAGGCCGATATCGACCTCGCCGGCGGTGATCGCCGCAAGCTGCTCGCCCGTGGTCGCCTCGCGCAGGATAAGTTCGATGCCGGGGAACTCGGCGCGAAAGCGACGCAGCGCCAATGGCAGCAGGTCGTGGGCGGTGCCGACGAAGGTGATCGCAAGGCGGCCGGCCTGGCCGGCGGCGACGGCCTGCGCCTCCCTGATGCCCTCATCGAGCTGGGCGAGGATGCGCCGGGCGCTGACGAGGAAGGCGTCGCCGGCGGGCGTCAGCGCGACGCTGCGGTTGCTGCGCGCGAACAGGGAGAGGCCGAGCGTGTCCTCGAGCTTGCGGATCGCCTGGCTGAGCGGCGGCTGCGCCATATGCAGGCGCTCGGCGGCGCGGTGGAAGTTCAATTCCTCGGCGACGGCGATGAATTGGCGCAGCAGCCGCGTCTCGACCGCAGGCGGCATCAGGCCCGCTCGATGTCGGTCTGGGTGAAATCCTCGCCCTTGTAGAGCAGTGGCCAGCCGCGCGACCTGGCCAAAGCGTAGGCGGCACAGTCGCCCATGTTCAGCTTGGCGGGATGGCGGCCCTTGCCGTAGCGGCGATAGGCGTCGAAGGCGAGGTTGGAGAGATCCTCGTCGAAGGGAATGATCTCGATCCGTTCGTTGTCGAGGAAGTCATTTAGCCAATCGACCGGCAGGCGCTTGGTTCCGGTGATGACGATCCTGGCCTCCAGGAGATTGACGCTGGACAATATGCGGCGCTCTGCCAATGACAGGGCGCGCATGAAGGCCGGCCGCTCATTTTCTCCGGTCAGGCACGCGATGACCGCCGAGGTATCGACGACGAGATTCACCACATCCCGTTCTCATCGTAACCGATGATATCGTCCATTTCCTGCTTGGTCATGGAATGCTCGGCCGGCTTGATCCCGTATTTGCGATCAAGCGCTTCCATCCGAGCCATGGCCGCTGCCACGCGCCGCGCCTTCTCTTCCTCGGACAATTCGTCCTTGTCGAGCTCGCTCCTGACGGCCATGCGCACGGCCTCTGTCAGGCTGAGCCCGCGCCGGCGGGCCAGCTGGCGCACCGCTTTCTCCGTCTCCGGGTCCTTGATGTTGAGCGCCACGGCTTTCTTCCTTTTCTGCGATTTTCTTTATCATGTGGGGCTTGCTGTGGATATGGGCCATAAGCTCGGCAATGGCGGTTTCCGCGGTTGGCAAGCAGGCGCGCAGCAGCCAGATAGGAAGCCATGAAGTTCCCGCCCTCCGTCCTTGAGGAGATCAAGGCGCGGCTGCCAGTCTCGGCGGTCGTGGGCAAGCGCGTGCGCCTCGCCAAGGCCGGCCGGGAATGGAAGGGACTCTCGCCCTTCAACGCCGAGAAGACGCCGTCCTTCTTCGTCAACGACCAGAAGGGCTCCTTCTTCGATTTCTCCTCCGGCAAGAACGGCGACATCTTCAAATTCGTGATGGAGACCGAGGGGCTCTCTTTCCCGGAGGCGGTCGAGAAGCTCGCCTCCGAGGCCGGCGTCACCCTGCCGAAGGTCTCCTTCGAGGCGCAGGCTCAGGAAGAGAAGCGCAAGGGGCTGCACGAGGTCGTCGAGCTGGCGGCGCGCTTCTTCGAGGCCGAATTGCAATCGGAGCGCGGCGGGCTGGCGCGGCGCTACCTGTCGGGTCGCGGGCTGGAAGCAGAGGCACGGCAGCTCTTCCGCATGGGCTATGCGCCGCCTGACCGCTTCGCCCTGCGCGACCATCTCGCGGCTAAGGGCGTCGGCGCCGATGCGATGATGGAAACCGGCCTATTGGTGCATGGCGAGGAGATCGCCGTGCCCTATGACCGCTTCCGCGACCGGATCATGTTCCCGATCCATGATGCGCGCGGGCGGGTGATCGCTTTCGGCGGCCGGGCGATGAGCGCCGACGTGCCGGCCAAGTACCTGAACTCGCCAGAGACGCCGCTCTTCCACAAGGGCGCGCTGCTGTTCAACCACCACAATGCCCGCAAGGCGGCGCACGACACCGGCCAGGTGATCGTGGTCGAGGGCTATGTCGACGTCATCGCGATGACGCTCGCCGGCTTCCCGCAGGTGGTGGCACCGCTCGGCACGGCGCTGACCGAGGACCAGCTCTCCCTGCTCTGGAGGATGGCGGGCGAGCCGGTGATCTGCCTCGACGGCGACAAAGCCGGCCGCAAGGCGGCGGGGAGGGCGATCGATCTCGCGCTGCCGATGCTGGAGCCGGGCAAGTCGCTCTCCTTCGCCTTGCTGCCCGAGGGGCAGGACCCCGACGATCTCGCCCGCTCCGGCGGCAAGCCCGCGGTCGCCGAGGTGATCGGTTCGGCCAAGCCGCTCGTCGACATGCTCTGGTCCCGCGAGTTCGAGGCGAGCCAGCTCGACACGCCCGAGCGGCGCGCCGCCTTCGAGCGCCGGCTGAAGGAGCCGCTCGGCCTGATCCGCGACGAGGCGACGCGCCGGCATTATCGTCGTGAGATCGACGAGCGCATCGGGCAGCTCTTTGCCCCGCCGCAGCAGGAGCGGTTCGAGGGGCGGCGCCAGAACGGTTTCTCCGGCGGGTTTTCCGGCGGGGCGCGCGGTGGGCGTGGATTTCAGCGCGGCCAGGACAGGCCGCCGCTGTCGCTGGTGCGGCCGAGCCCGCAGCTCACCAGTTCGCCGCTGATGCAACGCCGGCATGGCGAGAATCCGCGCGAGGCCTTCGTCCTGCTGGCGCTGGCGAGCCATCCCGACCTCGTCATGCGCTGCGTCGACGAGATCGCCGAGCTCGCGCTCGACGGGCCGGCCGCCGAGCGCTTTCGCCAGGCGCTGCTCGATGCCGCGATCGACGGTGCCTTCGACCAGGAGGCGTTCGGGCAGCGGCTGGAGCAGACCCGGGTCGGCGAAGCGCAGGCGGCGCTGCTGGCCGTCACCCAGCCGGCCGAGCGGCTGAAGCTGGTGCAAACGGCTGATCCGGAATCGGTTTTTGATTCGATTCGTCAGGCTCTCGTCTTGCATCATCGCGCACGCACGCTACATAGCGAGCTGAAGGCAGCCGAACGCGCATTGGCTGACGAACCAACGGAAGCCAATTTCGCCTGGATGAAGGACGTCAAGGCTCGCCTCGAGACGATCGAGGGGACCGAGGCGAATTCCGACAAGTAGCCAGGCTGGCGCGTTGCTTTTCGTCGGCAGGTTCGGGGATCGCTTTTGAGATGGTGCACGATTCATCAACGATGGTCGGCGCTATCTGCGGTGGATGAATTGGGTGGGTGCGCGGCAGCGACGGCTGCCGCGGCGCCCTTTTATGCGTCGGAGCGACAGCACCGGCGCGCAAGAAGGCGGAGCGCTGATTGATGGCGACCAAAGTGAGCGAGCGGGACAAGTCCGAACCGGGTTCCCCGGAAGCGCCCCCGAGCACGGACAGCCCCCTGCTGGATCTCACCGATCAGGCCGTCAAGCGGATGATCAAGCTCGCCAAGAAGCGCGGCTATGTCACCTATGACGAATTGAACGAGGTCCTGCCCTCGGAGGAGTTCTCCTCCGAGCAGATCGAGGACGTGCTCGGCCAGCTCAGCGAGCAGGGCATCAACGTCGTCGACAACGAGGATCCCGAAGCGGCGGGCGAAGAACGCGCGGCCCGCGGCAAGGACGATGGCGAGGACGAGGCCGAAGGCGGCGATATGGTCGAGGCGCAGCGCTCGGCGCTGCCGGTCGAGACCAAGCGCAATCTCGAGCCGACCGAACGTACCGACGATCCGGTCCGCATGTATCTGCGCGAGATGGGCTCGGTCGAATTGCTCTCGCGCGAGGGCGAGATCGCGATCGCCAAGCGCATCGAGGCCGGCCGCGAGGCGATGATCGCCGGGCTCTGCGAGAGCCCGCTGACCTTCCAGGCGATCATCATCTGGCGCGACGAGCTCAACGAGGGCAAGGTCCTCCTGCGCGACATCATCGACCTCGAAGCGACCTATGCCGGCCCCGACGGCAAGAACCCGGAGCAGATGCCGGGCGAGGGCGAGGAAGGTGCAGAAGCCACCGAGGAAGCTGCGCCCGAGGGCGAGGCTCCGCCCGAGGGCATGGACGACGACGACCTCGAGAACAACGTCTCGCTCTCGGCCATGGAAGCCGAGCTCAAGCCGCGCGTGCTCGAGACCTTCGACTCGATCGCCAGCAACTACACCAAGCTGCGCCGCCTGCAGGACCAGGACATCGCCAACCGGCTGGAGAACACCAAGCTCTCGCCGTCGCAGGACCGCAAATACAAGAAGCTGAAGGACGACATCATCGTTGCGGTGAAGTCGCTCTCGCTCAACAACAACCGCATCGAGGCGCTGGTCGAGCAGCTCTACGACATCAACAAGCGCCTGATCTCGCACGAGACCCGCCTGCTGCGCCTGGCCGAGAGCTATGGCGTCGCCCGCGACGACTTCCTGAAGCAGCATATCGGCGCCGAACTCGATCCGAAGTGGCTGCTGCGCGTCTCCAAGCTCGGCTCGCGCGGCTGGAGGGAATTCGTCGCGCAGGAGAAGGAGCGCATCCGCGAGCTGCGCGAGGACGTCCACACCCTGGCGTCGGAGACCGGCCTGGAGATCCAGGAATTCCGCAAGATCGTGCTGATGGTCCAGAAGGGCGAGCGCGAGGCACGGCAGGCGAAGAAGGAGATGATCGAGGCGAACCTGCGTCTCGTGATCTCGATCGCCAAGAAGTACACGAATCGCGGTCTGCAGTTCCTCGACCTGATCCAGGAAGGCAATATCGGCCTGATGAAGGCGGTCGACAAGTTCGAGTACCGCCGCGGCTACAAGTTCTCGACCTACGCGACCTGGTGGATTCGGCAGGCGATCACCCGCTCGATCGCCGACCAGGCCCGCACCATCCGCATCCCGGTGCACATGATCGAGACGATCAACAAGATCGTCCGGACCTCGCGCCAGATGCTGCATGAGATCGGCCGCGAGCCGACCCCGGAGGAGCTGGCCGAGAAGCTCGCCATGCCGCTGGAGAAGGTCCGCAAGGTCCTGAAGATCGCCAAGGAGCCGATCTCGCTGGAGACCCCGATCGGCGACGAGGAGGATTCGCACCTCGGCGACTTCATCGAGGACAAGAACGCGATCCTGCCGATCGACGCGGCGATCCAGAGCAATCTGCGCGAGACCACCACGCGCGTGCTCGCCTCGCTCACCCCGCGTGAGGAGCGCGTGCTGCGCATGCGCTTCGGCATCGGCATGAACACCGACCACACGCTCGAAGAGGTCGGCCAGCAGTTCAGCGTCACCCGCGAGCGCATCCGCCAGATCGAGGCGAAGGCGCTGAGGAAGCTGAAGCATCCGAGCCGGAGCCGGAAGCTCAGGAGTTTCCTGGACAACTAGGATGTTCGCGGCGCTCGGCAGGATTGTCGTCGCCGCGTTCCTCCTCGCGACCTGCGCGGCCTCGGCCGCCGCGCAGGACACGCTCCGGTTTCGCTCGCTCGACGGCGAAACCACGCTGACGGGTTATCTCAGCCGGCCACCCGGCGAGACACCGCGCCCGGCCGTAGTCCTGATGCATGGCTGCTCCGGCCTGCTGGGACCACAGGGGCGCATCCTCGGACTCTATAAGGCCTGGGCCGACGCGCTCGTCGCGGCCGACTATGTCGTCCTCGTCGTCGACAGCGCGACTCCGCGCGGTTTTGGCCAGACCTGCACGGCCGGCCCGCAGCGGCTGACCATGCTGCGCGACCGGCCGAAGGACGCCTATGCCGCCCTGCAGCACCTGCAGGCGCAAGCCTTCGTGCAGCGCGATCGCGTCGGCCTGATCGGCTGGTCGCAGGGCGGTGCGACGGTGCTGCTCAGCATCAACGACAAGAGCATCGGGCGCCCGCAGGGGTTGGCCGACGCTTTCAAGGCAGCGGTCGCGCTCTATCCCGGCGCTTGCAGCGAGGTCATGCAGTCGAAGCCATTCACGCAGGTCGAACCGCAGGGTTGGACTACGCGCACACCCCTGCTGGTGCTGTTCGGCGAGGCCGATGTCTGGACGCCCTATCCGCCCTGCGCCAGCTTCATCGAGGCCGCGAAGGCGCGAGGCAATCCGGTTTCGCTGAAATCATACCCTGCCGCCGTCCACAGTTTCGACGCGCCGAACCTGCCGCGTCGGGAACTCCCCGCCTACCGGACGGGAGACGGCCCCATTCCCGTGATCGGCACAGACAAATCCGCACGTGCCGAAGCTTTCCAACGCGTGCCGGCATTCCTCGACGAGCATCTCAAGCGCTAGAGCGCGGCGCCGAACGCTTCTATTCCTGGCCTCGCCACACTCGACGCAGACTGGTCTCATCCGGCCGGGCGGCTTATCTGGCGATCTTTCCCTGGTCGTCGGCTTGCTTCCGCTTCGGAGATTCGCATGGAGACACCCGACATGCGTGCCTCCGGGGCCAGCGCCGCGGCCGTCTGGCCACCGCTCGCCGGCTTCGTCGATTTCGAGCACCGCTTCGGCGAGCGCATGGCCGGCCGTCCGATCATGGCGGGCGTCTACGAGTTCATCCGCTTCGGCATGAAGCAGGCCTGGGCCTGCCTGTTCGGCGGCATCGTCGTCCTCCTGCTGATCGCGACCTATCTCTTCTATCCGCGCGACGCGGCGCTGGCGCGCTACGACTTCCTCTTCCTCAGCATGGTCGCGGTTCAGGCGGGCCTGATCCTGATGCGGCTCGAGACGATCGAGGAAGCCAAGGTCATCCTGATCTACCATGTCGTCGGCACGGCGATGGAGATCTTCAAGACCGCTGTCGGCTCATGGATCTATCCCGAGCCGAGCTTCTTCCGCATCGGCGGCGTGCCACTGTTCACCGGCTTCATGTACGCCTGCGTCGGCAGCTATATCTGCCGGGCCTGGCGCCTGTTCGATTTTCGTTTTTCCCATCACCCGCCACCTTGGGCATTGGTCGGCACGAGTGTGCTGATCTACGTCAACTTCTTCGCGCACCACTATGTCATGGATATCCGGATCGGGCTTTTCCTGCTGGTCGCAGCCCTGTTCTGCCGGACGCGAATCTACTTCAAGGTCTGGCGCGTCTACCGCTTGATGCCGCTCCTGCTCGGGCTGATGCTGGTCGCGCTGTTCATCTGGTTTTCCGAGAATATCGGCACGTTCACGCGGACCTGGCTTTACCCATCCCAGCTCCAGGGCTGGTCGATGGTGTCGCTCGCCAAGCTGGGGTCATGGTTCCTGCTGCTGGTCATCAGCTACACGCTGGTGACGCTGGTCAATCGCCCGCAACCGCTCGATCGGTCGTGACGGGTATCTGGCCAGCACGGCGGGTCGTGCTCACGCTGGTCGCGGTCGGCATCATCGCGATCGGCCTGACGACACGCCTGCCGGGTATCGCGTGGCCGCCAATCGTCGCGAAATATCTCGGTTCGGCGCTCTGGGGCGCCATGGTCTACTGCATCGTCGCCTGGCTTCGACCGGGCTGGCGAATGGCCCGGCTCGTGCTCGTGGCGTCATCGATCGCTGTAATGGTCGAGTTCAGCCAGCTTTGGCATCCGTTCTGGCTGGATGCATTCCGGGCAACACGCATGGGTGTTCTGCTGCTGGGGCGCTTCTTCGCGTGGGCCGATATCGTGGCTTATCTTGCCGGAATCGGCATTGCTGCCGTTGCCGACTGGTTTGCGACCTACTCCGGCAAGGCGTTCAGGGAGAGCGACTGACATGCCCCGTCCCGTCAACTATCTGCTCTTCGCGATCAGCCTGTTGTTCACGGTCGCGGGCATCGCGATGGTCGCGACCGGTGCGCGCGATGGCTGGCAGGCGCTGGTGTTCTTCGGCGTCTGCACGGCTGTTTTCGCCATACAGTTATGGCCACGACTGCTGCGCTCCGAAACGCTCGATGCCGAAGAGCTTCTCGCCCGGTTCCCTGCGCCCGTGACGTTGCGGAGCGGCCGGAAGCGCAACCTGATCATGGCGCTCGGCTCGGCCGGCTTCGCCTTCGGCATCGGCGCACTCTTGCCACGCGCCGATCCGGGGCTGTCGAAGGTCATTCTCTGGGCCGGCGTGGTCCTGTTTGGCGGCGGCGCACCCCTGCTGCTCCTCATGGCTTTCAAGGCGACGTTGCTCAGGCTCACCGCCGACGATCTGACGCTGGCGACGCTCTATCGACATCGCGCGATGCGCTGGTCGGACCTCAGTGGCTTCGTGGCAGTCCATTTGCCGCCAGCCGGCACGCCGATGGTGGCGTTCGACTATGCTCCGGCCCACGGGACAAAGCTCGCGAGCGCCAATCGCCGCTTGATCGGGCGCAATTCAGGCCTGCCGGATCAATTCGATCTGACGCCGCAGGAACTTGCCGCGCTTCTGTCCCGCTGGCGCGAGCGGGCTCTCGAAGCGGCGTCCGCTGCACCGTGAAGGGACGGCGCGAGCCGCCCCTTCTGCCGTGGATCAACCCGCCGGCGCGACCAGCATCGCGGTGAGCCGGCGCGCCGCCGGCAGGGCCAGCAGCAGCACCGGGAAGGCGATCAGCCAGGACAGGCCCCAGGCAACGGGCCAACCCTGCAGGAAGGCCGGTGTCGGGCCGAGCACGCGCAGGGTCGAGATGCCCGAGACGATCAGGGTCATCAGGCCGGACAGGATCAAGGGAGTGACGAGCGCGCCATAGCGCGCCGGCAATCTGCGGAAAGGGTTCATGGGAACATCCGTAAGGACAGGCCGCGCCGTCATGGCTTCATTGCATCCTGGCGGCGCTTAAGCCGGGGGATGCGTTGCCTGACGTGAGACGCTTACGGCGGTCCATGGGGACGCGCGCCGCCTTTACGATCCGTTTCCGCCGCGGGCAAGCAAAATCGATCCTGGCCGCCACAGTTCTGCTAAGGTCACCCCGACAATCTGGGTTCTCTTGCGGGGTTCCCTTGGAGGAGCATCAATGACCGGTATCCCGAGTGCCGAGGAGATCGAGGCCGCCAAGGCGGCGCTGCAGGCGAACCTGCCTCCACAAGCGAAGAAGCAGGAAGAGGAAGGCTCGGCTGCCGGAGACGTCGTCAGCGGCGTGCTCGACGTCGCCAGCAATGTCACGATCGATGCGGTCGGCGTTGCCGTGGAGGTGGTTGGGACTGTCGTCGAAGGCGCCGGGACCGTCGTGGTCGCGACCGGCGAGGCGGTCGTCTCGGTGATCGGTGGGATCTTCGAAGGACTGGGCTAGCAAGGCACCCGAGACAGGGATATCGATGCGGCTCCGGCAGCGTCGCTGGAGCTGGAGTGAAGCTGTGTCCCTCGAATTCCTGCTGACCTCGCTGATCATCGTCGCCTCGCCCGGGACGGGCGCGATCTACACCATCGCCGCCGGGCTGACGCGCGGGGCCAAAGCCAGCCTGCTCGCTTCCTTCGCCTGCACGCTCGGTATCGTGCCGCATCTCATCGCCGCGATGATGGGCCTCGCGGCGCTGCTGCACGCCAGCGCGCTCGCCTTCTCGATCGTCAAATATGCCGGCGTCGCCTATCTGCTCTGGATGGCCTGGCAGACCCTGAAGGAGCAGGGCGCGCTCAGCGTCGAGACCGCGGCCGACAAGCGCTCGGCCTGGCGCGTGCTGGTCGACGGCCTCGCACTCAACGTGCTCAACCCCAAGCTTTCGATCTTCTTCGTCGCCTTCCTGCCGCAGTCATCGCCACGGGCGAGGCAAGCCCGATGACGCGCATGCTCGAGCTCTCGGGCGTGTTCATGGCGATGACCTTCGTCGTCTTCGCGCTCTACGGCCTGTTCGCTGCGGCGATGCGCGACAAGGTGGTGACCCGGCCGGCGGTGATGGCCTGGCTCAGGCGCACCTTCGCGGCCGCCTTCGTCGCGCTCGGCGCCAAGCTGGCGCTGACCGAGCGTTGATGACAGGAAAACAGACCCGCCTTGCGATCGAGACGCGCGGGCCGGGGCTCTACGAATTCACCGACGCGGCCGTCCGCTTCGTGCGCGAGGCGGCGGTCGATAGCGGCCTGCTGACGCTGTTCGTGTGTCATACCTCCTGCTCGCTGCTGATCCAGGAGAATGCCGATCCCGACGTCAGGCGCGACCTTGCCGCCTTCTTCGCCCGGCTGGTGCCGCCAGCGGACGATCCGGCGATGGCCTATCTCCTCCATCGCGCCGAAGGGCCGGACGACATGCCGGCCCATATCAAGGCGGCGGTGCTGCCGGTCTCGCTCTCGATTCCCGTGAGCGCCGGCAGGCTGGCGCTCGGCAGCTGGCAGGGCATCTACCTGTTCGAGCACCGCACCAGCCCGCATCGGCGCGAGGTCGTGCTGCACCTCGCTTGAGCCGTCAGTCGCCTTTGGGTCTGACAAGCAGCCGCATGAAGGTGCCGTAGCAATCGTGCAGGTCGTCCGGCGAGAGGCCGAGGTCGAGCTGCTGGAAGCCGATGAAGGCGGCGTATTCGACGCGGGCCAGCGCGAGGGCTTCCTGCGGCGTGAAGCGCCCGCTCTCGCCATGGAGCCCTTCCAGATAGCCGATGCGCTCGCGGTCGACCTCCGCACAGGTCGCAGCCACACCCGGATCGAGCTGGGCGAGGCGGCGCATGCCCTGTTCGACGCGGATATCGAGGGCGAGCGCCATGCGGTCGAGCGCGATCAGCCGGTCCTGCGCCGCTGCGCTCCGGTCAGCCTCCTGCATCAATCGCAGCGTGAAGGTCTCGCGCCAATGGCCGGCGAGCGCGGCGAGATAGGCCTCGATCGCGGGAAAATGGGCGTAGAACGAGCCCTTGGTCTTGCCGGCGCGGCGGCAGAGCGCCTCGATGGTGAGCCCTGCCGATCCCTGCTCGGCGAGCGCGGTGAGGCCGAGCGCGAGCCAGTCGCCCCGGCGGAAGCGCAGCGGGGCAGGGGAGGTCAGAGCCACAGTCCGATGGCGCCGCTGACCGTGATCGCCGCGAACAGCACCCATTGCGGGAAATGCGCGATCCGCAAGTGGAAGAGGCCGATCATGCCGAGCCCCCAGAGGCAAAACAGCGCCGCGCCGGCGGTGGCGAACAGCGCAAGGTCGCGGCTGCCCAGGCCGGTTGCGACGAGGCCGAAGGCGAGCGCCAGCGCGGCGAGCACGATCGTCACCAGATGCCAGCAGTAATACATGGTGAACTTCGGCACGGCATGCAGCCGTTCGGCCGCCAGCAGCGGGGCGGCGACATGCCGGCCGCCGAGAACGGCGTGGATCAGAGTTGTGGCGGCCGCCAGCGCGGCAGCAAGGGCGAGCCAGGCGTTCATGATGATCTCCAAAATAATACCATCTAGTATGGTATTATTTTGCCTGAAAACACAACCCCCGGCTGTGAGGAAGGGGCATCGGAAAAGGGGATGGTTTTCCCGCGCCTGGCAGGGGTGGCGCAACCTTGCTTCTCGCGGGCGACCCGGAGACTCACCGCCCGGCATAGTACTCCGGATCCGGCGGCGGCTCCCAGGACTGCCCGGTTGCGATCAGGCAGCTCACGCCATGTGGCAAGGTCGCGAACAGGGTGAAGGAGCCGTTCGGAGCGGCGAAGAGCTCGATCACACTGCCGTTTGCAGCAAGACCATAACCGATCCGGCGTTCGCCATAGAGTTCGTGCAGTTGCGCCGTCGCCGTGTTGCGATCGGCGCAAGGGACACCGGCAGGGGATTGCGCATGTGCCGTAGCGGACAACAGCGGCAAGGCCAGCAAAGTCGATAGAACAGGCTTGAGGAAGCGCATGATGGCTGCTCCTGCGACAGAGCGGGCCAAGAAGAGCGCCGAGAGGGACGGGCTTCTGTTCTGCCCTGTCTCATGAAGACATGGTGATGCCGGCGTCGCCACGCCAGAGGGGTATCTCGCAATGGCTGGTGATCCCGCCTGGCAGGGGCCGCTGGCCCTCGATTTCCACGGGAGGTGCCGCGGGCCTTGGCCAAGCGGCTCGCATCTGCGCTATACAGCGCGAACCAGACGGAGCCCGCCATGTCCTTTCTCAAATCCCTGTTCGGCCGCAAGGAGACCAAGCCGGCCGGCCCGGCCGCGCCGCTGAAGAGCGCCGAGTACAAGGGCTTCACCATTCATGCGACGCCGTTCGCAGAAGGCGGACAGCAGCAGCTTGCCGGCGTGATCGAGAAGGAGATCGATGGCGAGGTGAAGAGCCATCGCTTCATTCGGGCTGACCGCTTTCCGGGCGCCGAGGAGGCGGCAGACTTCGCCCTCGTCAAGGCCAGGCAGTTGATCGATGAGCAAGGCGAACGCCTGTTCAAATAAGGATTTGAGGAAATCTCTGACCATGTGTGAGAAATGTTTCTTTCGTGCACATGCACGGATCGATAAAAGTTTCAGATTTTTGGTAACGACTGCAATATCCCTAGGGTAACCAAAGAATTTGAGCTAATTTATACAGGAAACTTTTTGCCTTCATCGAGCTGTTTCGTCTGCCATTTGGCTGATCCGCTCTCGCAGAGAGGCCATTTAAAACTTTATTCGGTTTTTCAGGCTTTGATATCGTCACTTCGCCCGCCGATACCGAGATCGTCAGCATGCCTCCGAAACCTTCCGGCAATGCCAGGCCGGACAAATCCCAGGTTGCGGGGCGCGGCCGCGGCGGCGACAGCCGCTTCCGTGAGATCGTGGCACGCCTGCCGGTCGCGCTCTACACGACCGACCCGGACGGATACGTGACCTATTTCAACCAGGCCGCCGTCCAGCTCGTTGGACGTGAGCCGCAGCTCGGCCGCGATCGCTGGTGCATCAGCCACAAGCTGTTCCGGATCGATGGCTCGCCTTTGCCGCTCGAGGATTGCCCGATGGCGATAGCGCTGCGGGAGGAACGCGAGGTCCGTGGCGTCGAGGCGCTGGCGGAGCGTCCCGACGGCAGCAGGGTGCGTTTCATGCCGTTGCCGACGCCGCTCTACGACATGGCCGGAAAACTGACCGGCGCGATCAACCTGATGGTCGACGTCAAGTCGGGGGCGCAACCCGGCCCGAGCGTCGCGAGCAGCAGTCACTATCTCGCCAAGGATCTCGAGGCCGCGATCGAGCAGAGGCAGCTGCATCTGCACTACCAGCCGGTCTTCTCGGCGGCGGGAGTTCTGACCGGGTTCGAGGCCCTGGCGCGCTGGGTCCACCCCGAACGAGGCGTCGTCTCCCCGTCGGATTTCATTCCCGCGGCGGAAGAAAGCGGGCTGATCCTGCCGCTGGCGCGGGAGCTGCTGCTCCAGGCCTGCACCGAGGCGGCGAGCTGGGCGAAGCCGCTGCGCATCGCCGTCAACGTCTCGCCGCTGCAGTTCCGCCATGGCGACCTGCCGGGGCTGATCGACGAGGTGCTGGTCGAGACCGGCCTCGAGCCGGACCGGCTCGAGCTCGAGATCACCGAAGGCGTGATGATCACCGACTTCGACCGGACCATGCTGGTGCTGCACCGGATCAAGGCGCTCGGCGTGCGCATCGCGCTCGACGATTTCGGTACGGGCTATTCCTCGCTCTCCTATCTGCACATGTTCCCGCTCTCGACGCTGAAAATCGACCGCAGCTTCGTCGCCAATCTCGGCGTCGCCTCGGAGGCGGCGGCGATCACGCGCGCAGTGATCGCGCTCGGCCATGCGCTCGATATCGAGGTGGTGGCCGAAGGCGTCGAGACGCGCGAGCAGCTCGATTTCCTGATCGACGAGGGCTGCAACTACATGCAGGGCTACATGCTCGGGCGACCGCTCCCGGCCGAGCAATATGCCGACCTGACCGGGCGCAAGGGCTGAGCTAGCCTCGCCCGGCGCCCATCGAGAGCGCGGCCAGCAAGGCCTCGCCGCTCCAGCCCTGCCGTGCCTCGTCCGCCTCCGCGGCGTGGACGAGCGCAATCAGCCGCTCGTTCACCGGTGCGCCCTTGCCGAGCCGCTGCGCCAGCCTGACCACCTCGCCATTGATCCAGTCGACCTCGGTCTTGCGGCCGGCGGCGAGGTCGTCGGCCATGGAGGAGCGCGCCGACGGGTCGATCGCCAGCATCTTGCGGGCGAGCCGGGCGAAGAGCGCATCGGGCAGGCGCAGCAATGCCGGGATCCAGCTTGCGGGCAGCGGCGTCAGCCGGGCCGGCGCGATTCCGGCCTGCGCCAGGAGGCCGAGCGCCTCGGCCTGGGCGAGGGCGAGGCAGCGGCGATAATCGCGTTGCCCAAGCTCTTGCTGCAAGGGCAGGCCGGAAAGCGCGTTGACGGCGTTGTTGAGGTTGAAGAGCAGCTTGGCCCATTGCACCGGCGGCATGTCGCGATGCCGGCGCAAGGCGAAGCCGGCGCGCGTGAAATCGGCGAGGAAGGGCGCCAGCGCCGATGAGTCCTCGGCCTCGGGCTCGCCTTCGGACGCCTGATGGAAGGCACCGGGGCCGCGCCTCACGACATTGAACGGCACCATGCCGGCGAGCACGCTGCGGCCGGGCAGGGCGGCGCGCAGCACGTCGGCATTGCCGATCCCGTTCTGGAAGCTGATCACGACGGCCCTTGGCGGAACGACGCCGGCGAGCTCGGCAGCGGCCTGCGCGGTGGCGCCTGACTTGACCGTGACGAGAACGAGATCGGCTGCTGCGGCGGCCTCCGGCTCGGTCGAGAAGGCGATCGCTTCCGGTGCGACGCGCCAGTCGCGGCCGTCATAATGCGTCAGCGCCAGGCCGTGCGCCCGCAACTCCTCGCCGATGCGGGGGCGGCCGATGAAGCCGACCTCGGCGCCTCCGGCCGCGAGCCGCCCGCCGAGATGGCAGCCGATCGCGCCGGCGCCGTAGATGCAGATCCTTGCCATCGTGCCTCCGAGCAGGATGCCGAGCATGCCCGCCCTGCAAGGCGATGCAAATAGGCCGGGAGCATGCGGGACGACCCCACATCCGCGCCGCATCGGCCCAGCGCCTGTGTGCTTGTGGCGAACCGGCGCGCTGCCTAATGCTCGGGCAGAGAGAAGATCGTTCTCCGTCGGGCTCGCGAGGAAACATGGACGCCCAGGACGCGCGCTACGCGCCGGATTCGCCCTACGCCTGGTTTAGGCTGGCACTTGCCCTGCTGATCGGAACGGTGGCGTGTGTCGGCTCCTGGTCGGCGGTGGTGGTGGTGACGGCGGTGCAGCGGGAGTTCGGCGTCATGCGCGCCGATGCCTCGCTGCCCTACACCTTCGCGATGATCGGCTTCGGCATCGGCAACATCGTCATGGGCCGCCTGGTCGATCGCTTCGGCATCATGTGGCCGATCGTGCTCGGCGCCTGTTTGCTGGCCACGGGCTATGCACTGGCTTCCATATCCGGCACGCTCTGGCAGTTCACGCTGGCGCATGGCTTCCTGATCGGGCTCGGCGCCGCGACAGGGTTCTCGCCGCTGATCGCCGACCTGTCGCACTGGTTCAAGCGCTATCGCGGCCTCGCCGTCGTCTTCGGTGCGTCCGGCAGCTATCTAGCCGGGATGTTCTGGCCGCAACTGATCAACTGGGGCGTCGAGACACATGGCCTGCGCACGACGCATCTGTGGCTCGGTATCGCGGCGTTCGCGGTGATGATGCCGCTGGCGCCACTGTTCCGGCGCCGGCCGAGCGCGGCGACCCTCGCTGCGGCCGAGGCCAGCAGCGCCGGGGCGCGCGGCAGCCTGGGGCTGTCGCCGAACCAGCTGCAGCTGCTGCTGGTCGTTGCCGGCTTCTGCTGCTGCGTCGCGATGTCGATGCCGCAGGTCCACATCGTCGCCTATTGCAGCGACCTCGGCTATGGCGTCGCCCGCGGCGCCGAGATGCTGACGGTGATGATGGCGCTCGGCATCGTCAGCCGTGTCGGCTCGGGCTTCGTCGCCGACAGGATCGGCGGCACCGCGACGCTCGCCCTGTCCTCGCTGATGCAGGGCATGGCGCTGTTCCTCTATCTCTGGTTCGACGGGCTGAGCTCGCTCTTCATCGTCACCGGCATCTTCGGCCTGTTCCAGGGCGGCATCGTGCCGATGTATGCGGTGGCGATCCGCGACTACATGCCGCCGCGCGAGGCGGGTGCGCGCATCGGCGTCGTGATGTCGGCGACGATCTTCGGCATGGCCTTCGGCGGCTGGGTCTCGGGCCTGATCTTCGACGCGACCGCATCCTACCGGCTCGCCTTCCTCAACGGCCTCGCCTGGAACCTGATCAATCTCTCGATCGTCTGCTGGCTGATGCTGAAGGCCCGGCCGAAGCTGGCGGCGGCATGATCAGGCCGGGCTGGTGCCCGGCCGATAGGTGCCGAAGCACCAGACATGGCCTTCCGGATCCTTGCAGATGAAGTCGCGGCTGCCATAGGGCTGGTCGGTCGGCTCCATCGTGATCACCGCGCCGGCCTTGCGGGCCCGCTCGCAGAGCGCATCGATGTCGCTCGTCGCGACATAAGGCGAGGCGGTGGTGCCGCCGAGCTCGAAGGGCGTCTTGACCAGCTTGGCGAAGTCGGTGCCTTCGCTCGAGCCGAACATGACGATGCCCTCGCCGAGCCGCAGCTCGGCGTGCACGACCTTGCTGCCGTCCTCCGAGAGGAAGACGGCGTGCTTCTCGAAGCCGAAGGCCTCGACGAGCCAGTCGACCATCTTCACCGCATCGCGGTAGCGCAGGCCGAAATAGATGGCGGCAGGTTGCGGCATTGGCGGGGTCTCCGATTGCATGGTCGCGCCAGCAAAGCCGAGAGGGCGCGCGCCGTCTTGAACGAAACGGACTTCAGCCCGGTTCCAGTATGCCGTGCTCGCCGGCGTCGTTGCGGGCGAGGGCGGCGGGTGGCAGGCCGCTCAACGCGGTGAACTCGCGAGTCATATGGGCCTGGTCGGCATAGCCGGCAGACTGGGCGATCGCGGCCCAGCCGCCGGGCCGGTCGCGCGCCGCCAGTTCGCGGGCATGCTCGAAGCGCAGGATGCGGGCGATGGTCTTCGGCCCGAACCCGGTCTCGCTGGCGAAACGCCGGGTCAGGTGGCGCTCGCTCCAGCCGGTCATGGCGGTAAGGTCGCGCATGCGGCCGTTGCCGCGCCGTGCGGCCAGCCAGGCGAGGCCGGCGGCGACCTCCGGTGACAGGCCGCGCCCGCGCGCCAGCCTTTGGCCGATGCCGCGGTCGAGCAGGGCGAAGCACTCGGTCCAGGATCGGCATTCGCGCAAACCGGGGCCGAGACGGCGCAACGGGCCGAGATCGTCGAGGTCGACGATCCGGCCGGCCATGTCGCGCTGGTCGAGCTGGAAGAAGCGATAGGCTCCGGCCAGGGTGAAGTCGATCTGCACGCAGGCGGCCAGGCCGGGCGAAGAGACCAGGACAGGGCGGTCGATGAGGCCGGCTGCGAAGGCTTGCGGCGCGGTGCTTTCGCCATCCGCGACGGAAAGCGTGAAGGGCGCTGCGAAGTTGATGATCAGCGGGATGACCAGCACCGGCACCTCGCGGCGCAGGACCGGTTCGGCGCGGCGCTCGCGATAGCCGGTATAGCCGATGACGGCGTCCGCGAGATCGGGCCGCGGCGCGGCTCGTACCAGTTCCCAATCCGCCTGCATTGCCGGTCCCGCTTGGCTTGACGGATAGTGGCGCTTATCGGAACCCTGCTCAACGACAAAGGCGGAGCCATGCTTGCGACCGGACCGGCTGGGAATGGGCTGGAACAGTGCCGATCCCTCGGGCAGGTCCGGCGGCCAGGGAGATGGCAATGCTGCGCCTGACGCGCTTCGAGCGCCGCCACGAAAGGCTGATCCCGTTTCAGCGCTTCGCCCTGCGCATGGGGCGGGCGATGCTGCTCTGGCTGGCCCTCACCGTCGTCGGGCTGGCGATCGGCATGATCGGCTATGCCGCCAGCGAGGGCATGAGCGCGGTCGACGCCTTCGTCAATGCGGCGATGATCCTCTCCGGCATGGGGCCGGTGACCGAGCTCAAGACCGCCGGGGGCAAGCTCTTCGCCGGCTTCTATGCGATCTTCTCAGGACTGTTTGTGGTGATCGCCACTGGCTTCGTGCTGGCGCCGATCCTGCATCGTGTGCTCCACTCCTTCCATATCGAGGAAGGGAAGGACAACGATGACTGAGTCTGGCGTGGCCCCTGCCGAAGAACCCTGCGGCACCCTGACCGTGCGTACCATCGCCATGCCGGCCGATACCAACGCCAATGGCGACATCTTCGGCGGCTGGGTGATGTCGCGCATGGACCAAGCCGGCGGCATCGCCGGGGTCGACCGGGCGCAGGGGCGCGTGGTGACGGTCGCGGTCGAGGCGATGACCTTCATCCGGCCGGTCAAGGTCGGCGACGTGCTCAGCGTCTACACCTCGGTGAAGTCGGTCGGGCGGACCTCGATGAAGATCCAGGTCGAGGCCTGGGCCAGGCGCTTCCGCACCACGCTGCACGAGAAGGTCACCGACGCGAGCTTCACCTTCGTCGCGATCGACGATGACGGCAAGCCGCGGCCGGTGCCGCCGCTGCCGGCGGGCTGAGGCGGGGCGCAAACCCTAACGAGACGTGAACGGGTGCCGTGGCCGAGTGATTCAGAAGAATCCGGCAACTTAAGCGTTCTTTAAGCGGACCTCCGCAATTCTGCCGGTGATCGGTCCACCGGGGCCGCTCTGCCAGGGGCTGGGAGGTCCTGCATGATCGATCGCCGTCATCTGTCGGCGAATGAAGCTCGGCTCGCGCCGTCGCCGGAACATGGCGCCGTGCCGACGAGCCGCCGTCGCGCATCATCAAGATCATAACCGTTCCGCGGCTGACCGTCGTCGGCCGCCCGCCCCATCGTCCGCGATCCGCTCCGGCCAGCGCCGCGCTGCCGGAAATGCCTACAGGAGTACCGTGTCAATGCCGAAGACTGTGAAGCCAGCGCGCCAGAAGGGCTCGCGTATCGGGATCGCAGCGCGGATCTATGCCGCGCTCGGCGTCCTGACGGTGTTGACGATCGCGGCCTCGCTGGTCGCCTGGTTCTCCTATGGCAGGGTCGGCAGCACGGTTGCCGACATGGTCGAGCGCAAGATGCCGGTGGTCGAGCTGGCGCTCGAGCTCTCGCAGGCGGCCACGGCCTCGACGGCACTGGCGCCGCGCTTCATGGAAGTGCAGACCGTGCGCGAGCGGGCGGCGCTGACCGGCGAGTTCGACAAGGTCGAGGCCCGGCAGTTCGACCTGGTGCGCAAGATCGGCGAGCAGGGCAATGTCGACAACAAGAAAGCGCAGACTGCGCTCGACAGCCTCTCGCGCCAGATCAACGACATCAACGACCTGACCGGCGAGCGCCTGCGCGTCGCCTCGGAGGGGGCAGCCACGCTGGAGAAGCTCGGCAAGGCCTATGACGCCTTCGTCAAGGCTGCCAGCGGCGAGGCCGAGCAGGCCAGGTTCGCGGTGACCTTCGGTCTCGACGATCTCGGCGTGCTTTCGGGCGAGGCGCTGACCGGCGCGGTCAAGACGCTGATGGACCGCGACTTCGCCATCTTCGATCTGGCCCGCACGCTGCAGGCCAATGTCAACGAGATGGTCGGCGTGCTGCGCGAGATCGCGCAGATCAACGACAAGGAAAAGCTCGCCCTCGCCCGCGAACGCTTCAACGGCATCGCCTACCGGCTGCGCACGCTTCTGGCCGATGCCGAGAAGATCACGCCCAACAAGGCGCGTACCAGCACGGTCGAGGACCTGATCGCGATCGGCGAGGGCACCGAGGGCCTGGTCGACATCCGCAATCGCGACATCACCACACGCGAGGGAATCAATCGCGGCCTCAAGGAAGTCGACCAGGCCGCGGCGCAGCTGCGCCGCGAGGTCGACGGGCTGGTGCAGGGTGCGCGCGGCGAGGCGCAGGCCGCCGCCGGTTCGACCCAGACGCTGATCGAGACCAGCAAGCTCTGGCTCGGCATGATCGGCCTCGGCTCGCTCGTCGTGGCGCTGGCGCTGTCGCTCTTCTACGTCCGCCGCCAGATCGTCGGTCGCCTCAACAAGCTCTGGGCCGCGACCAGGGCGATCGCCGACGGTCAGCTCGAGACGGCCGTCGACATCAAGGGCAATGACGAGATCGCCGACATCTCGAAGAGCGTGCTGCTCTTCCGCGACAATGCGGTGGCGCTGCGTGCCGCCGAGCTCGCCAAGATCGAGGACGAGGAGCGCGCCCAGGAGCAGCGCCGGCAGATGATGGCGGAACTCGGCGAGGCCTTCGGCGTCGTCGTCGCCGCGGCCGCGCAGGGCGATTTCAGCCGGCGGGTCGATGCCAACTTCGCCGATGCCGAGCTCAACGCGCTCGCCGACTCGGTCAACGAGCTGCTGGAGACGGTCCAGACCGGCCTGTCCGAGACCTGCGAAGTCCTCGGCCATCTCTCAGACGGGCGCCTGGTCGCCCGCGTCGAGGGCCGCTACCAGGGCGCCTTCGCCGAACTGAAGAACGGCACGAACAGCCTCGCCGGCGAGTTCGAGAGCACGCTGGCGCGCCTCTCCGAAACCGTCTCGGCCGTGCGCAGCGCGACCAGCGAGATCCTCGACGGCGTCACCGACCTCGCCGAGCGCACCAGCGAGGAAAGCAACGCCGTCTCGGTCGCGACCAACCAGCTCGGCGCCTTCGCGACCAATGTCCAGAAGACCGCCAAGGACGCGGCCGATGCGGTCGGCATGGCGCAGAGCGCCGAGGAGCGCGCCCAGCAGGGCGAGCAGGTCGTCGCCTCGGCGCTGGAAGCGATGCAGCGCATCCGTACCTCCTCCAGCAAGATCTCGGAGGTGATCTCGATGATCGACGAGATCGCCTTCCAGACCAACCTGCTGGCTCTCAACGCCGCGGTCGAGGCGGCCCGCGCCGGCGACGCCGGCAAGGGCTTCGCCGTGGTGGCGAGCGAGGTGCGCAGCCTCGCCAAGCGCTCGGCCGACGCCTCGAACGACGTCAAGAAGCTGGTCGAGGCCGCCCATGGCGACGTCAAGGTCGGCGTCGGCCTGGTCGAGCAGAGCTCGGCCGTGTTCGGCTCGATCCTGACCTCGGTCAACGATCTCTCGGCGCTGATGAACGGCATCTCGCAGACCGCCCGCGGCCAGGCGACCGACGTTTCGACGATCAACAAGGAGATCGACGGCATCGGCACCATGGCGCACCAGAACGCCGCGCTGGTCGAGGAGACCAATGCCGCGCTCGCCCTGACCGACGAGCAGACCCGCTCGCTGAAGGAGCACATCTCGCGCTTCAGCTTCCGCGAAGGCGGGGCGCGCGAACATGGAGAGGACCAGGCGCGGGCCGCCTGATCCAAGTCACCAGAACGGTTCCACCAGCACGCCGCCGCTCTGATTGAGCGGCGGCTTTTTCATGCGCTGGCTGTCGCGCGTATCGACCGCCCACTCACGCGCGCATGACGTGAAGGTGATGGTCCGATCGATGGACTTCGCCGCTGGCCGATCATTAGATGAACCGGACGAGACGATGTGTCGGGCAAAGGCTTGCGACAGGCCCCGGCCCGAGCCGCCGAATGTCTTTCTCATCTCAGATGGAAATGGCGAGGATCAGATCATGACCGGTACGATCATCCAGACCAATCGCAGGCTCCTTCTCCTCGGCGCGGCGTCCGCCGGCGCCGCCGGGCTGTTGCCGCACTCTCTCGTGCCCGCAAGCGCGCAGACCGGCGCTCATGCTCCGACCGAGACGATGCGCGGCGGCGCCAACAACTACATTCCGAACGCGCCGATGGTGGAAAATCTCGGGACCGGCTTCGTCGCCTCGGGCATCGTGCGCAAGGCCGGCAGCGGCGAACCCTTGCGCAATCTGCGCATCCAGATCTGGGCTGCCACCGAGCGCGGCGGCGAGCGCGAGCCGAGCAATCGCGGCAGCGTTGTGACCGATGCCAATGGCCGCTATCGGCTGGAGATCTCGCCGATCGTGCCGCAGTTCGGCCAGCCGCATATCCATATCGCCTATGACGATCCCGGCTTTGCGACCCTGTTCCTGCGTCCCGTGCTGAACAGCCGCCATGACAAGAGCATGGTCACCGATTTCGTCCTTGCCCCCGCCGCCGCGAATGGCGCGCAGCAGGGCTGAAGGGCGCGGCCGGCTCGGCGCCTGGATCATCATCGCCGCCATCGCCGCAGTGCCCGTCATCGCCGCGGCTCTGAGCCCACTGCAGCGCGGCCGCGAATTCCTCTGGATCACTGGCGGCATGGCCGGGGTGGTGACTCTCAGCCTGCTCTTCGTCCAGCCGCTCTTCACCGCGACAGCGCCGGTGCTGACGGCGGCCCGCGAGGGCATACGCTGGCACCGTTGGGGCGGCGTGACCATCATCGCCATGGTCGCCGTGCATGTCGGGGCGCTCTACGCCTACAGCCCCGAGGACGTGATGGATGCGCTGCTGCTGGTCGCGCCGACGCCGTTCTCGCTCTACGGCGTGATCAGCCTCTGGTGCGTGATCCTGACCGGTGTGCTGGCGGCGGCCCGGCGCAGGCTCCGCCTCGGCCATCGGCGCTGGCGGATCGCGCACAGCGTGCTGGCGGTGGCGATCGTCAGTTCCGCCGCGGTCCATGCCGTGCTGATCGAGGGCGCGATGGAGGAGATCTCGAAACTCGCCATCTGCCTCGCGGCACTGGCGACCACGACCTTTGGGGCGGTCGAGATCAACGTGCTCGGTCCGTTGCGCCGCCGGCGGGCCTTGCAAGGCGCGTGAAACGCGACGGACTCCGGCGCTTGTCGGGCAGGCACTTCAAATCGGCGGGCCGACCTGCCCAGTGCCCTGCAAAGCCGTTGCACGCCGCGCCGCCCGGATGCTAGGCGTGCTGCGGGCCGGTAGCTCAATGGTTAGAGCTCGCTGCTCATAACAGCGCCGGTGCCGGTTCGAGTCCGGCCCGGCCCACCATCCCTTTTCGATCCGATAGCTCTAACCGGTCTTGAGCCTGACGAGGTCGATCGGACCGCGCTGACCGTCCGACAGCGACCGGGTGTCCGCCAGCAATTCCATATTGTCCGAACTGACGGCGACCCGGTCGCGGCCGTTCCGCTTCGCCGCATAAAGCGCATTGTCGGCGTCTTGCAGCAATGCGTCGAAATCGATGACGGTTTCCTCGGAGCAGGAAACGCCTGCGCTGACGGTGCAAGTGAACGAGCCGCCGTTTCCGGTGAAATGGCGCTTGGCTAGGCGCGTGCGCGCGCCATCGGCCAGTATCGCCGCCGTGACGAGCGAGGCCCCCGGCACCAGCAGCGCGAATTCCTCGCCGCCGAGCCGCGCCGCGAGGCCCTGCGATCGGCAGGACAGCGCCAGAATCTCTCCGAAGGCTCGCAGCACATCGTCGCCGGCCGGATGGCCATGGACATCGTTGATCGTCTTGAAGTGATCCATGTCGAAAATGACGAGCGCGGCAGGGCCTTCGATCTCGCCCGCGATACGGCCGAGCAGCGCGCGCCGATTGAGGAGGCCAGTGAGCGGGTCGGTTTCGGCGTCGCGCTTATGGCCGCGCGCCAACCGCACCTGGTTGAGCGCGAGAGAAAGGGCGCCGATGCCGGCGAGCGTGGTCAGGCAGATGCCGATATTGAGGTCTTCGGCCCAGTTCGACGGGGCCTGCGACAGGCGCCATTCGCCGGCCTGCAGCAGCACGACCGCGCAGGGAACGAAGGAGAGCCCCGTCACGACGTAAAGGGCCGTCAGCAGCGAGATCGTCAGCCGGGCTTCCGCGCGCCCGATCCAGTAGTCCCAGGCCGTGACGAGCAGGATGACCGTCGCCGCGATATTGAGCATGACGATGGCGACGCCATTGTAGCCGGCCAGCATGGGCCCTGCCATGACGGCCGACGACGCGACGGCCATGACGGCCATGTTGCGCCAGGGCAGAATGCCGGTGCGGAACTCCCGGCCGGCGCCGTAGACGAAGGCGAGGCCGGTCAGCAGGATGGTGTATCCAGCCGCGCCGAGCAGCGGGTCCATGGTCCGTGCGTACCAGGCATAGATCAGCACGCCCAGCGCCATGAACGAAACGCCGAGGGTCCAGGCGATCAGGAAGCGCTCGGTCCTGGAAACGAGCCAACTCACGAAGAAGGTGATTGCCAATCCGCAGCCGGAAAGAGCAAAAGCCGTCAGCAGCGAATGGTAGTCCAGGGTCACGGAAGACTCTGCGGCGGTTGGCGAAGGCGGGAGGTTATGGATCGGCCGCCATTTCGAAAAGTTTAAGCCGTCGGCACCGATTCCGCTCTACCGCGAAGCCGGCACCGCCGGGCAGCTTGCCGATTATGCGCGGCTTCACCGATTCGCCCGGCCCGCCGCGCGATGAAATTCGTCTCGTCCGCAACTGCGGGACGATCGTCAAGGCACCCGCGGCTGGGTCCGGTTCAGTGAAATGGCGCCGCCTTGCGGAGGCGACCTACCCCACGACGATGTCGTCATACTCCGGGTGCCGGCTGACCCAGCCGGCCATGAAAGAGCAGCGCGGCACGACCTTGCGGCCCGACTCCCGAATCAGCTCGAAGACGCCCTTGGCCAGCCGTGAGCCGACGCCCTGGCCCGACAGTGCCTGGGGAACCTCGGTGTGGGTCAGCACGACGCGATCGCCGTCGAGCCGGTAATAGGCGAGGGCGAGTTCGCCGCCGATGTCGAGCTCGAAGCGGTTCTGCTCGGGGTGGTCGACGATGCCGGTATCCATTGGACAATCCTCTTGCGGGGCGCTGCCCCCGCTGCTGCGGAAAGCGAACCAGCGGCAGTCTGAGGCGGCAGCCGGTTCGGGACAAGGCTGGCTGGCATCGACGCGACGAGCGCGCCGATGCCAGGCAGCGGAGTTCGTGGCGGCCAGCCGTCAGCCCGCTGCGAGCTTGGCGGCGATTCCGGCGACGTGGCGGCCCTGATAGCGGGCGCCGGCGAGCTCGTTCTGCGAAGGCTGGCGCGAGCCGTCGCCGGCGGCGATGGTGCTGGCGCCATAGGGCGAGCCGCCGGTGATCTCCGCCAGCGTCATCTGGCCCTGGAAGCTGTAGGGCAGGCCGACGATGACCATGCCCTGATGCAGCAGGACGGTGTGGGTCGAGAGGATCGTGCTTTCCTGGCCGCCATGCTGGGTCGCGGTCGAGGTGAAGACGCTGCCGACCTTGCCGACCAGCTTGCCCTGGGCCCAGAGGCCGCCGGTCTGGTCGAGGAAGTTCTTCATCTGCGCCGGCATGTTGCCGAAGCGGGTCGGCACGCCGAGGATGATCGCGTCGTAGTTCGGGAGCTCGTCGACCGTGGCGATCGGAGCCGCCTGGTCGAGCTTGAAGCCGGATTTGCGCGCGACCTCTTCGGGGACGAGTTCGGGCACGCGCTTGATCACCACTTCGGCGCCGGTCTCGCGCACCCCTTCGGCAACCGCCTGCGCCATCGTCTCGATATGGCCGTAGCTGGAATAGTAGAGAACCAGAACCTTCGTCATCGGAATCATCCTCTTTGGGGGGCGAGCCACCGCAGCACGGAACTCCGGCGGCCCAGGGTGAGCCTGGTAGAGCGGTTGTCCACTCACGAGCGTGACAGCTCAGCCGCGCTGCGAGTCGAGCTGCTCCTGGTCCTTCTGGACCTGCTGCGCCTTCAGGTAGCTCTCGATCAACAAGGCATAGGGCGGGAAGATCTTCGTGTAGACCTGCGCCCACTCCTGGGCGTCGTCGCGATGCCAGGTCTTCTGCAGCTCGGAAGCGACCGCGGCGGTGTCCATCGGCACGATGCCGGCCTGGACGATGCGGGCGAGCGTGATCTCCTGCGCCATCTTCGAGTAGGTGCCCGACGCATCGACCACGGCGAAGACCTTGTAGCCGTCATGGGCGGCGGCGATCGACGGGAAGGCCATGCAGACCGAGGTGATGGTGCCGGCGATGATCAGGGTCCTGCGCCCGGTCGCCTTCACCGCCGCGACGAAATCGGGATTGTCCCAGGCGTTGATCTCGCCGCGGCGCGCGACGTACTGCGCGTGCGGCGCGTTCTCATGGATCTCGGGGATCAGCGGGCCGTTCGGGCCTTGCGGCACCGAGGCGGTGGTGATCACCGGCATCTTGCTCAGGCTCGCCATCCTGGCGAGCGCCGCGGCATGATTGCGCAGAACGGGCATCGGCATGTCGGCGACGGTCTGGAACAGGCCGCTCTGATGGTCGATCAGCAGCATGACCGCGTCGCTGGGGTCGATGACCGGGCGCTGGCCGTCGAAATTGGCGGGGGTCGTCATGACAGGTCTTCCTGGTGTTCGCGTGAAGGGAAGGATGGAGCGCAGCGGTGTTCGCGCCGCGCTCCGCCGGAAGCTCAGGCCTTCTTCGCCGAGGCGGCGGTGTAGCTGGTGATCAGGTTGCGATAGTCGGGGATGTGGTTCGAGAAGAGCGCGCCCAAGCCCTCGACATCGTTGCGCCAGTCGCGATGCAACTCGCAGGCGACGCCGAACCAGGTCATCAGCTGGGCGCCGGCATCCGACATGCGCTGCCAGGCGGAATGGCGGGTGATCTCGTTGAAGGTCCCCGAGGCATCGGTCACGACAAAGACGTCGAAGCCGGCCTCGATCGCAGCCAGCGCCGGGAAGGCGACGCAGACCTCGGTGACGACGCCGGCGATGATGAGCTGCTTGCGCCCGGTCGCCTTCACTGCCGCGACGAAATCGTCATTGTCCCAGGCGTTGATCTGGCCCGGGCGCGGGATGAACGGCGCATCCGGGAAGGTCTGCTTCAGCTCGGGGACGAGGGGGCCGTTCGGGCCGTCCTCGAAGCTGGTGGTCAGGATGGTCGGCAGCTTGAAGTATTTGGCGAGGTCGGCCAGCGCCAGCACGTTGTTCTTGAACTTGTCCGGGTCGATGTCGCGGACCAGCGAGAGCAGGCCGGCCTGATGGTCGACCAGCAGGACGGCGGCCTTGTCCTTGTCGAGGCGGGTATAGGGCTTGGTCATGGTCTTTCTCCTTTGGGGAAGCGTGTCCGGCATCGCGGCGGCGGACGGCGCCGATGCCGGTTTTCAGGCCGGGATCTCTTTGGTTGGAATTCTGCCGAAGCGGCCGCTCTGGAAATCGGCCATGGCCTGGCGGATCTCCTCGCCTGTGGTCATGACGAAGGGGCCGTGCATCGCGACCGGCTCGTCGATAGGCTCGCCGCTGAGGACGAGGACGCTGGCGTCGGTCTCGGCTTCGATCGCGACCTCGCCGCCCGTGCGGTCGAACAGCACGAACTGGGCTTCGCGGGCCTTGTCGGCGCCGTTGATCAGGACGTTGCCGCGCAGGACGACGAGGCCGAGCGTGCGCCCTTCCGGCAGGGCAAGCGAAACCTGCCCGTCGCGCTTCAGCTTGAGGTCCCAGATGTCGATCGGGGTGAAGGTCTGGGCCGGGCCGGCATGGCCCCGGTAATCGCCGGCGATGACCCGCAGCGTGCCGGCGCCACCTTCCAGAGCGACCGCGGGAATGTCCTTGTCGAGCAGGGTCTGGTAGCCGGGGGCGGCGCCCTTGTCCTTCGCCGGCAGGTTGATCCAGAGCTGCACCATGTCGAGCGTGCCGCCCGAGCGGGTGAAGGCCTGCGAGTGGAACTCCTCGTGCAGGATGCCGGAGGCAGCGGTCATCCATTGCACGTCGCCGGGGCCGATCAGGCCGCCCTGGCCGGTGGAATCGCGGTGCTCGACCTCGCCCTGATAGACGATGGTGACGGTCTCGAAGCCGCGATGCGGGTGGACGCCGACGCCGCGCGGCTTCTCCGCCGGAGCGAACTCTGCCGGACCCGCATGGTCGAGCAGCAGGAAGGGGCTGACATGCTCGCCCTGGGCGGCGTGCGAGAACATCGAGCGGACGGGAAAGCCGTCGCCGACCCAATGGGCGGCGGGGCTGCTGTAGATGCCGCGAACCTGTCGCATGGCCGATCTCCTTGGAGGCGCCGATGCGGCGCCGTGTTGCCATGGAGATTATGAGCAGGACAGAGGGCACAGTAGCCGGCATAATTCAGCCACTCTGTCCTATTGATGGGACAATGGTGGCGCGATGCGAGATCTGAACGACCTCTATTTCTTCGCGCAGGTGGTCGAGCATCAGGGCTTTGCCGCGGCAGCCCGCGCCATGGGCATGCCGCGCTCGCGCCTGAGCCGGCGCCTCGCGCTGCTGGAGGAGCGGTTAGGCGTCAGGTTGGTGCAGCGCTCGACGCGGCGCTTCGCGGTCACCGAGATCGGCCGCGAATATTATCAGCATTGCGTAGCGATGCTGGTCGAGGCAGAGGCGGCGCAGGAGGCGATCGACCGGGTCCGGGCCGCGCCGCAGGGCGTGGTGCGCGTCGCCTGTCCCTCGGCCGTGCTCTATTTCCAGGTCGGGGCGATGATCGCCCGCTTCCTCGCCGCCTGCCCCAAGGTCGAGGTGCAGCTGGAAAGCACCAACCGGCGCGTCGACGTCATCCGCGAGGGCTTCGACATTGCGATCAGGGTGCGCTTCCCGCCATTGGAGGAAAGCGAGCTGGTGATGAAGGTGCTTGCCGAAAGCCGGCAGTGCCTGGTGGCGGCGCCGCAATTGCTCGAGGGGATCGGGCGACGGCCGGTGCCCGCCGATATCGGCGCCTTGCCGAGCCTGTCATGGGGCGGCGTGCAGCAGGGCCATGAATGGCGGCTCCAGGGGCCGGGGGGCGCCGAGGCCAGCATCCGCCACCAGCCCCGCTTCGTCACCGAGGACATGGTGGCGTTGCGCCATGCCGCGCTTGAGGGCGTCGGCGTCGTGCAGATGCCGACCATGGTGGTGACAGGGGACATCAAGGCGGGGAAGCTGGTGCATGTCCTGCCGGACTGGGCGCCGCGGGCCGGTATCATCCATGCCGTGTTCCCATCGCGGCGCGGCTTGCTGCCTTCCGTCAGGGCGCTGCTCGACTTTCTTGCGAGCGAGTATGCGCGGCTGGATGCGGAGAGCCGATAACAAAAACGGCCGAGCATCCGCCCGGCCGTTGTCCTGTACGTTCTTGTCGATAGCCTCGCTTATTTGAACGCGATCACCACGCCGTCGGCGCCGATGGTGGCCTGCAGGCCCTGGCGGCGCGTGTCGAGGCTGAGGGTCACGCCCTTGTCGTTCTTGAGCCAGACACGGCCCTGGCCGGCGCGGCCGACGGCCCAGCCTTCCTTGAGCTGGACATAGGGGCCGGCGAGGTCGTTGCGCTCGGTCAGGCCGTAGACGCGCCCGCTGGCGACGACGCGCGCGGCGCCGATGCCGCCGATGCCGAGGCCGCCGACCGAGATCGGATAGGAGCGGCCGCGATAGGTGAAGGTGCCGCCGCCGAGCTCACCGGAGGCGAGGAAGGCGACGGAGATCTGCTCGATCTTGACCGTGCCGGTCTGCGGCCCGAGCGTTCGCGGCTGGGCAACGGCCGTGCCGGTGACGAGGGCGAGCGCAGCGGCGCCGGCGAGGAGGGATTTGATGGCGGGCACGGGCAGTACTCCTTGGTGATGCAACGGAGTAAAGAACCGCCGGAGAGCCCGGCGGTTCCGTGTGCCTGCCTCGCCGCCTACCGGAAGGGCGGTGAGTACTGGATGCCGCCCTTGCTCCAGAGCTCGTTCGGGCCGCGCGCCAGCTGCAGGCGCGAGCTCTTGCCGAGATGGCGCTCGAAGCTCTCGCCGTAATTGCCGACCGCCGAGATGATGCGCACGACCCAGTCATTGGTGACGCCCATCGCCTCACCCATCTTGCCGTCGAGGCCGAGGAAGCGCTTCACCTCGGGATTGCTGGATTTCAGCATCTCCTGGACATTGGCCTTGGTGATGCCGAGCTCCTCGGCGTTGATCAGCGCAAGCACGGTCCAGCGCACCAGGTTGAACCAGCTCTCGTCGCCGGTGCGCACCCAGGGGCCGAGCGGCTCCTTCGAGACGACCTCCGGCAGGATGACGTGATCGTCGAGGTCCTGCAGCTTCATCCTGACGGCGGAGAGCGCTGAGACGTCGGTGGTATAGGCATCGCAGCGGCCGGACTCATAGGCCTTGAGCGCTTCCTCCGAAGTGCCGAAGGCGGCGGCCTCGTATTTCACCCCGAGCTTGCGGAAATAGTCGGCGAGGTTGAGCTCGCTGGTGGTGCCCTGGGCGACGCAGACCGAGGCGCCGCCGAGCTGGGCGGCCGAGGAGACGCCGAGCTTCCTGGAGACCATGAAGCCCTGGCCGTCATAATAGTTGACGGTGGTGAAGGTGACGCCCTGGCCGGCATTGCGCGACAGGGTCCAGGTCGTGGTGCGCGGCAGCACGTCGATCTCGCCGGCCTGCAGCGCGATCAGCCGGTCCTTCGAGGTCAGCGGGACGAAGCCGGCCTTCTCGGTGTCGTTGAAGATCACTGCAGCGAGCGCCCGGCAGACATCGATGTCGAAGCCCTCCCAGCGACCATTGGCGTCCTGGGTCGAGAAGCCGGCGACGCCGGGGCTGGTGCCGCAGATGATCTTGCCGCGGTCGCGGATCTGCTTGAGCGTGTTGGCGGAGGCGGGCGCCGCGATGCCGGCGACAAGCGCGAACGCGGCGGTCAGGCGAAGCAAGGTCCGTTTCATCGTCGATCCCCTGTTGTTGTTTTCAGGCAGAACTCTCTCCCCGCGGCGGAGGCATTGCTTCGCCGCGCTCGTCTTCGTCTCTCAACCTCAGGCGACCTTGGCGGCCGCCGGCTGTTCCAGCGCGACGAGCAGCGCGTCGAGGTCGTTCCAGAGGTCGTCCGGATCCTCGAGGCCGATGCTGATGCGCAGTGCCGGTCCCGCGTAAGTCCAGGGGTTGACGGAGCGCTCGCCAGCTGGCGCCAGCGGCGCGATCAGGCTGCGCGTGCCGCCCCAGGAGGCGCCGATGGCGAAGACCTTCAGCGCCGAAAGCGCGGCTTCGAGCAGCGCGCGCGGCGCCGGCTTCAGCACGATGCTGAACACGCCGGAGGAGCGGCCCATGTCGCGCTTCCAGAATTCATGGCCGGGGCAGGAGGGCAAAGCCGGGTGCAGCACCGTCTCGATCGCGGGCGAGCGGGTGAGGCGCCGGGCGAAATCCTCGGAGACCTTGCCCATATGGGCAAGGCGCAGCGCCAGGGTCTCGAGGCCGCGCAGAGCGAGCTGGCATTCGTCGGGCGAGACGCCGACGCCCAGGCCGCGCAGCGTCAGCTTCAGCTTCTCGCGCAGATCGAGGTCCGCGACGGTGATCGAGCCGAGCAGCAGGTCGGAATGGCCGCCGACATACTTCGTCAGCGCCTCGCAGGCGAAATCGACGCCATGCGCCAGCGGCTTGAAGATCAAGGGCGTCGCCCAGGTGTTGTCGCAGCCGACGAGCACGCCCCTGGCCTTCGCCGCCCTGACGATGGCGGGGATATCCTGGACCTCCATCGTGTTGGAACCGGGCGACTCGACCCAGACCAGCTTGACCCTGTCGTCGATCAGCGCGGCGATGCCGGCGCCGATCAGCGGATCGTAGACGCCGTAGTCGATGCCCCGCGGCTTCAGGTAGTCCTCGCAGAAGCTGCGCACCGGCTGGTAGACCTGATCGGGGATCAGTACCTTGTCGCCCGGCAGCAGCACCGAGAGCATCACGATGGTGACCGCCGCCTGACCGGAGGGGACGAGCACGGTGCGCAGCCCGCCATGCAGGGCGGTCAATTGCGCTTCCAGCGTGCGGGTCGTCGGGGTGCCGTGCAGGCCGTAGGTATAGCCGTCGAAGCCGCGCTGGTGACGGGCGAAGAAGCTCGCGGCGTCGGGGTAGACGATGGTCGAGGCGCGATGGGTCGGCACGGTGAGGCTGGCATAACCCTCCTCGTTGACAGCGGGGTGGTGAACGCTGCGGGTGGCGTCGTGCATGGGAGGGTTCCTTTCGTGGCAGAAAGGTTCCCAGCGCGAGGTCGTGCCGACAATCAGCCAAAACTTATGGCTCGATGCCCTGATGTTATGATCAGCGGGATTCCATCAGGCAGTCGATGAAGTCGCGCACCAGCTGCGATTTCGGCCGGTCGAGCGGCAGGATCAGCAGGCTGCGGCTGTGCACCTCCGGCTCGAAGGGCCTGAGCACCAGCTGGGAGGTGTCGGCGCCAGCGATCGCATAGGGGCTGGCGAGACCGATGCCGACCCCTTCGGCGACGAGCGCGCAGACGGTCGCGGCATAGATCGTCTCGACGACGATGCGCGGCCTCGACCCGGCGTCGGCGAAGATGTGATCGAGCCGCTGGCGGGTGCGATCCTCCGGCACATAGGTGATGAAGGGGAGATCATGCAGGTCGCCCGGCCCGATCACCTCCTTCTCGGCCAGCGGATGGCCGAGCGGCAGGACGCAGAGCGCCCGCGGCTGGACGAAGACCTGGTGGAGGACGCCGGAGACGTCGATCTCCTCGGCAGCGAGACCGATATCGAAGGCGCCGGAGACGACGCCGTCGCGCACGTCACGCGAGGGCAGGACCATCAGCGTGACCGCGATCTCCGGGCGCCTGTCGCGGAAGCGGCGCACCGCCTTGGGCAGTAGCGAGGAGCCGAGCGCGGAGCGCGAGCCGACGCGCAACTGGCCGGTGCCGTGATCGCGGATGCGGGCGGCGGTGGCGCGCAAGGTATCCATGCCGAGGAAGGAGGCCTGGACCTGGGCGTAGAACAGCGTGGCCTCGGGCGTCGCGACGATGCGGTTGCGGATGCGGTCGAACAGCGAAAAGCCGAGCGAGCGCTCGAGCTCGGCGATGGTGCGGCTGACGCCGGGCTGGGTGACGCCGAGCAGTTCGGCGGCGCGCGAGATCGTGCCGGCCTTCATCACCGCGGCGAAGGTTTCGAGCTGTCGGCTGTTCAAGCGGCGTGCGCTCCAGTCTGTCGTCCTGTGCCGCAGCCTAGCCATGGTGGTGGAGCGAGGGAACCGCTCAGCTGCCGCTTGGCGACGGGCCGCCCCTTAACTGCGGATTTACCCTGTTCCCTTAGGGTCGCGGGGCAGAACTCCAAGAAGGAAGCGCAGCGTCGATGCACGCCCAGGCCCTCAAGCTGCCCGACCCCGCCAATGAGGACGCGCCGGGTACGGAGGCTGCCGCGCGAGCCGTGCGCGAGATCGCCGAACGCTTCGGCAAGCTCAGCGCCGAGATCACCGACATGTCCGGCCGCATCGGCGACGTCAATGCCGAGCTCGACCGCCAGACGGACGGGCTGCATCGCGTCGTCACCTCGGTCGAGCAGGTGTCGCGCTCGAACCAGGCGATCCAGCTGGCGGCGGATACGGCGCAGCAGGCCGCCTCCGTGGTCAAGAGCGGGCTGGAGCGCGTCACCGGCGCGGTCCGGCAGGGGCTGAATGCGGCCCAGAACGACATCGCCGAATTGTCCGATGGCGCGCAGTCGATCTCACAGGCCCTGAACGAGGCGGTGGGACGGGCGCACAAGGCGCGCGAGGCCAGCGAGGCGATCCAGACGATCACGCGCGAGATCCAGCTGCTCTCGATCAATGCCGGCGTCGAGGCGGCGCGGAGCGGCGCCGCAGGTCGCGGCTTTGCCGTCATCGCCGCCGCGGTGAAGCAGCTCGCCGAGCAGACACGCGACGCGACGGCCGCCAGCGCCAGACAGCTCGACGCGCTGGTCGCGACCGTCGACCAGCTGGCCAAGCAGAGCTTAGCGAATGCGCAGGCGGCGCGGCGCGCCAGCGACGAGAGCCAGGGCATCTCGCAACAGATCGGCGAGCTCGACCATTTCGGCCGCTCGGTGGTCGGACTGATCGGCGAGATCGACTCGATCTCGGCGCCGGCGCGCGAGAACGCGGTCGCCTTCGCACAGGTCGGCGGCGAGCTGAGAGGGCTGGTGAACGGGGTCGACCAGTCGGGCCGCAATCTCGAGGTCGCGGCGCGGCGAGGAGCCTCGCTGGTCTCGACCAGCGAAGCGGTCCTCGGTGCGATCGCGGGCTCGGGCGTGCGAACGCCGCAATCCGACATGATCGAGGTCGCGATCGAGGCCGCGGCGGCGATCACCGGCCTGTTCGAGCAGGCGGTGGCGAAAGGCGAGATCGGCCTGGCCGAGCTGTTCGACGAAGCCTACCGACCGGTCGCGGGCAGCGATCCCCAGCAGTTCCTGAGCCGTTTCACCGAGCTGACCGACCGGCTGCTGCCGCCGGTGCAGGAGAAGATGCTCTCGGCGAGCAAGCGCATCGTCTTTTGCGCAGCAGTCGACCGCAACGGCTACCTGCCGACCCATAACCGCAAATATTCGCAGGCGCAGGGGCCGGACCCGGTCTGGAACAACGCCAACTGCCGCAACCGCCGCATCTTCAACGATCGCACCGGGCTCGCAGCGGCACGCAACCAGAAGCCGTTCCTGTTGCAGACCTATCGGCGCGACATGGGCGGCGGCAATTTCCTGGTGATGGAAGACCTGTCGGCGCCGATCTTCATCCGAGGGCGGCATTGGGGCGGGGTCCGCTTCGGGCTCAGCGTCTGAGGAGCCGGGCGGTCGTTTCCAGGTTTGTGTCGAGTACGGGTTTTGAGTTGCGGCCATGCATATCGCGCCATCCTTTCCGAACCTCTCGGTGCTGCTGATCGACCCCAGCCCGCACTACCGGCGCATCATCCGCACCATGCTCTATCAGGCGCAGCTGCAGCGAGTGTTCGAGGCGGCCGATCTCGCCACCGCCGCGACGACCTTCATCCAGAAGCAGCCCAACATCGTGATGCTGGACTGGGACCTGCCCGATGGCGACAGCCTGAAATGCCTGGCCTCGATCCGCTCGTTCAAGACCTCGCCCTTCGCCAAGGCGCCGGTGCTGGTGATGATGGAGAAGCCTGACCGGCGCTCGGTGGTGCAGGCCGCAAAGCTCGGTGCCCATGAGATCATCGTGAAGCCGATCTCGCCGAATAATCTCTGGCTGCACCTGTCGGGCATCATCAACGTTCCGCGCAAGTACAAGGAACTGAACGGCAGCATCTCGCTGGTGCCGCGCGCGATCAGCAACAACCTGTTCTGAGGCCGGCCGGGCTGCCCCGGAATGGTCACAATCCTTGCCGCGACGCCGGCGGCTTAGTGAAATTTTTACCAATCGGCTGGATGCTTCCCAGTCACAAAACACAGGTCCTGCCACCGTGGTCATCACCGTCTCACTTCCGCCCTTCCTCGGCCGGTCAGAGGCCGCCGCCTTTCGCAACCAGCTCCTGGTCGCGCTGGAGCAGAAGGAAAGCATCGCGGTCGAATGCGCCGAGGCCGGTCCGTTTCCGAGCCTGTGGATCCAGCTCATGCATGCGGCCGCGACCAGCGCCAAAGCGCGCGGCCTCTCGGTGACGCTCAAGGCGGCGTCCGAGGAGTGCCGCCAATCCTTTCAGGCGATCGGGTTCGACCCGGCGCAAAGCGCTCTCGTTCTGGAGTGATGCCGCGATGAAGATCCTCGCGATCGACGATACCAAGACGCTGCTCAGCCTGCTCAGCATGACCCTGCGCAGCGCCGGCCACGAAGTCGCCGAGGCGGAGAACGGCGAGGAGGGGCTGGTGCGTTTCGACCAGTTCAAGCCCGACCTCGTCATCACCGACCTCAACATGCCGGTGATGGACGGCATCGAGTTCACGCGCGCCTGCCGCGCGCGGCCGGCCGGGCAGAACACGCCGATCATCGTGCTGACCACCGAGAACGGCGCCGAGATCAAGGCGGAAGGCCGCCGTGCCGGTGCCAGTGCCTGGATGGTCAAGCCGTTCGAGCCCAACACCCTGCTCGGCCTCGTCGCGCGCTACCAGAACTGAGGCTGTCTATGGATCCCCTGGCGGAACTCAAGCAGACCTTCTTCCAGGAGTGCGAGGAACTCCTCGGCGCACTGGAGCAGAAACTCCAGGCGCTCGACGAGGGGTCGCGCGATTCAGAAGACGTCAACGCCGCCTTCCGCGCCATCCACTCGATCAAGGGTGGCGCCGGCGCCTTCGGCTGCACCGACCTCGTCGGCTTCGCCCATGTCTTCGAGGCGGCGCTCGACCATCTGCGCTCCGGCCGGGTCGCGCTCGACGATGCACCGTTCACGCTGTTCCTGCGCTGCTCGGACGCGGTCGCCGATCTCGTCGCCGCTGCCCGCAACGACGAGACCGCTCCCGTGCGGCCTGACCTGCTGGCCGCGCTCGAACAGGTCGGCCAGGCCAAGGCCGCAGCCCCGGCTGCTGCCCCGGCGCCCGCTGCGCCGCCGGCTGCTCCCGCAGCTGACGCGCCGGTCGGGATTGCCGCCCTAGGCAATCTCCTTGCCATGGTCGACGCCAAGATGGGCGCTCCCGCGGCGGAGGCGCCGGCCGCGTCCAATGACGGCTGGGACGATGACGAGCCCGTCGCAGTCGCCGCGCCGGTCCGCCGGCCCGGCCACGACATCCGCATCAAGATCACGCCGGAAGCCGACCTGTTCCGCCGGGTGATCGAGCCGCGCGTCGCGATCGGCATCCTGCCGGCGGACGAGATCGTCTCGGTCAGCTGCGATCTCAGCCAGGTTCCGCCGCTGGAAGCGCTCGACGTCACCGATTGCCATATGCGCTTCGAGGTGATGCTGCGCACCGAGCTCTCGGCCGAAGAGATCGTCTCCAAGTTCGATTTCACCCTCGCCAACGAGGAATTCGAAGTCGAGGTCCTGCCGGACAGCGACGCCGAAGCCGAACCTGTTTCCGAGGCCGCGCCAGTCGCCGCTTCGGAGGTGCCTCAAAACGTCGCCGCCGACCTGTCGGCCATCCTCGCCCGGCTCGGGCCGGCGACGGATGCGCCGCCGCAGCCCGACATTCAACCTGCCGCGGCGCCCGTTGCCGCCGCTCCGGCCGCTGCTCCTGCTCCTGCTCCCGCCCAGCCGCGCCCGTCGCTGCGCCCGGCCGCCAACGACGCCGCCGCGCGCCAGCGCCAGGCCGTCAGCGTCCGCGTCGATCTCGACCGCATCGACCGGCTGATGAACCTGGTCGGCGAGATCGTCATCACCCAGTCCATGCTGGTCGAATGCGTGCGCTCGCTGCCCTATGACGTCTACGCCAAGACCGCCGAAGGCATCCTGACGCTGTCGCGCCAGACGCGCGAACTGCAGGACCACGTCATGGCTGTCCGCGCCCAGCCGGTGAAGGCGGTGTTCCAGCGCATGCCGCGCCTGGTGCGCGAGCTCGCCCAGACGCTCGGCAAGGAAGTGAAGCTCGTCCTCGAGGGTGAGAACACCGAGGTCGACAAGACGATCATCGAGGAACTGGCTGATCCTCTGACCCACATGATCCGCAACTCGATGGATCATGGCGTCGAGACGCCGGAGGATCGCATCGCTGCCGGCAAGAACCCGGAGGGCACGATCAAGCTGATCGCTGAGCATCGGGCTGGCCGCATCGTCATCTCGGTGACCGATGACGGGCGTGGCATCGGTCGCGACAGGCTGCTCGCCAAGGCCCGCTCGCGCGGCCTGGTCGGCGCCGACGAGAAGCTCGCCCCGGAGGAGATCGATCAGCTGATCTTCGCCGCGGGACTGTCCACCGCGGACGCGGTCAGCGACATTTCCGGCCGCGGCGTCGGCATGGACGTGGTGCGCCGCAACGTCGAATCGCTCGGCGGCCGCATCAGCGTCGATTCCGAGCCAGGCCGCGGCTGCAAGTTCACGCTTGCCCTGCCGCTGACGCTGGCCGTGCTCGAAGGCATGGTGATCCGCTGCGGCGACGACCGCTACGTGATCCCGATCGCCAGCGTGATCGAGACCCAGCATCTGGCCAACACGCCGATCGAGCACCTGACCTTCGGCCAGGAGGTGCTGCGCTGGCGCGGCGAGATCACGCCGCTGCACCGCCTCGGGGCAGTGATGGGCTCGGCCGGCACGCGCGACGAGAACATCATCATCATCGCGGAGACCGAGCGCGGCGGCAATGTCGGCATCGCTGTCGACGAGATCGTCGGCCAGCAGCAGGTCGTCGTGAAGAGCCTTGAATCGAACTATGGCGCGGTGGCTGGCGCGTCCGCCGCGACCATCCTCGGCGACGGCCTGGTCGCGCTGATCCTCGATGTCGACTCGATGCTGCGCGTGGCGGCGTCGGGCGTCCGCCAACCTGTTCCCGAACTCAAACTGGCTGGATGAACCATGTCCCTGCAACTCGGCGAGAAGCACTTCACCTCGGCGCAGCCTGAGTCCGCGGCGCGCCGGATCGTCACCTTCCGGGTCGGCGATCGCACCTTCGGCATCGATGTCGGCATGGTCCGCGAGATCAAGGGCTGGCAGGCGACGACGCCGCTGCCGCATGCGGCTCCGCATGTGCGCGGCGTGCTCAACCTGCGCGGCGTCATCCTCGCGGTCTATGACCTGCGCACCGCGATCGGCCTCGGCACCACCGATGCGACCGCGACCCATGTGATCGTCGTCGTCGACGTCGAGGACAAGACCGCCGGCCTGCTGGTCGACTCGGTCTCGGACATCGTCGACGTGCCGGTCAGCGCGGTCAGGCCCGCCCCGGACCTCGAGCGCGACGAGCACGGGCTGATCGAGGGCCTCGTGCTGCTCGACACCGAGATCGTCGCGCTGCTCGATCTCGCCGCGGTGATCCGCGACGGCGGCGACAACCAGGACAAGCAACTGCGCGTCGCCTGAGCTCCGGCGGCTTTGCCCGGTAGTGCCCAGCCGGAATGCCGAATGATCGCCAGGAACGCCTGAGAGACAAAAAGAACCGATGACTCAGCTGGGCGCCTTCTCGAAACTCTCGGTCAAGCTGCCGGCGCTCTTCGCCGGCGGCGCAGCCGTTTCGGGCGGGCTCGTGGCATTTGCGATGCAGCAGAGCGCGACGGCCCGGCTCGGCGCCGTCGGCCTGTCCAGCCAGCAGGCCGACGCCGCATTCTCGGCGCTCGCGAGTGCGGCCTTGCCATTCGGCGTTGCCGGCCTGGCGCTTGCCGCCGGCCTCGGCTGGCTGGCCGCCCGCTCGCTGGCGCGGCCGGTCACGGCGCTGCGCGAGGGCATGGAGAAGCTCTCGGCGGGGGGCATCGAGGCACTGCCCGAATTCTCCCGTCGCGACGAGATCGGCGAGCTCTCGCGGGCGCTGCGCCAGGTCCAGGAGAGCTCGGTCGAGGCCGGGCGGATCCGGGCTGCGCTCGACGGTTGCCGCACCGCAATCATGGTCTGCGACGCGCAGGACCGGGTCGTCTACGTCAACAAGTCGCTGCTCAAGTTCTTCAGCGAGGCGCAGGAGGATTTCCGCGCCGCTTTTCCGGGCGTCTCGGCCAAGGACCTGCTCGGCAAGGTGCTGGAGCTGTTCGCCGGCCCGCAGGGCGTTCCGGAAGCGCGCACGATGCGCGTTCCGCTCGGCCGGCGCATGGTCGCGCTCACATTGACCGCGATGACGCAGCCCGACGGCCGCAGGTTCGGGTCGACCATCGAATGGCGCGAGCTGACCGATGAATTGCGCGCGGCCGATGAGGTCGCGGCGGTTGTCGCGGCTGCGGCCGAGGGCGATTTCTCGCGGCGCGTGCCGCTCGCCGGCAAGCCCGAGGCGCTGCAGCGCATCGCCGAAGGGGTCAACGAGATCAACGCGATCGTCGAGGCCGCCACCAGCGAGTTCGCCGCGGTTCTGGCCGGCCTCAGCGAGGGCGACCTGACGGGCCGGGTCGACGGTGCCTATGACGGGCGGCTCGGCGAGTTGAAGGTCGGGCTCAACCAGACGCTGGCGCGACTGACGCAGACCGTGTCCGGCATCCAGCTGGCGGCGGCGCATGTCGCCGCGACAGTCGTCGAGATCAAGGCCGGAGCGGTCGATCTCGCCGGGCGCACCGAGCAGTCGGCTGCCGGCCTGGAAGAGACGGCGACGACGACCGGTCAGCTCGCAGCCTCGATCGGGCAGAGCGCTACCCGCTCGCGCGTCGCGACAGAGCTCGCCGGCGAGGCGGTGGCGGTGGCCGGCAGCGGACAGCAGGCTGTCGCCGAGACGATCGACGCGATCGGGCGGATGGAGCAATCCTCGGCGCGCATCGCCGAGATCGTCACCGTGATCGACGGCATCGCCTTCCAGACCAATCTCCTGGCGCTCAACGCCGCGGTCGAGGCGGCCCGCGCCGGCGAGGCCGGCAAGGGCTTCGCGGTGGTCGCGAGCGAGGTGCGCACCTTGGCGCAGCGTTCGGCCACGGCCGCCAAGGACATCAAGGGCGTGATCGCCAATTCCAATGCGCAGGTCGCCGAGGGCGTGCGCCTGGTGCGCCGGACCGGCGAGACGCTCGGCAAGATCGTCACGGCGGTCGAGCAGGTCTCGGCGACGGTTGCGGAGATCTCGCAGGCCAGCACCGCGCAGGCCGGCGACATCGCGGCGATGAGCCGCTCCGTCGCGGCGATGGACGAGGCGACGCAGCAGAATGCGGCGCTGGCCGAGCAGAGCGCCGGCGCGGCCGCCAGCCTCGCCGAGCAGACGCAGGCGCTGCGCGAGCTTGCCGGCGTCTTCCGCTTCGAGCGGCCGGTGGCCCATGCGCGGCCGCTGCCGTCGGAGCCGCTCGGACTGCGCCAGCCCGCAAATGTCCAAGGCGAGCCGCGGCGCGTGCCAGGCCGCCAGGATACTCATCGTTCCACCGAAGCCCGCCCCGTCACTCCACGCCGCCGCGTCGCCGGTGGCGGCCGGATGGACGAGTGGGCCGGATCTTAAGTCGCGTCACAGGGTCTGAGCATGCTTGCCCCGCAACCCGTCCAGTCGGACACCACCCTCAGCCGGGACGACATGGCGCTCGTGGCCAAGCTGGTCTACGAGCATGCCGGCATCGTCATCCGCGAGCACAAGGAGGCGATGGCGCGCGGGCGGCTGGCGCGGCGCGTCAAGGTGCTGGGGCTCGGCTCGATCGCCGAATACTGCGCCTATCTGCGCACGTCGGCGGCGGCGGACGAGATCCCCGAGCTGATCAACGCGGTGACGACCAATCACACTGCCTTCTTCCGCGAGCGCCACCATTTCGACCACTTACGCAAGGATGTGCTGCCGCGCCTGATCCAGGAACGGGCAGGGCGGCGCGGGCGCATCCGGATCTGGTCGGCGGCCTGCTCCTCAGGCGAGGAGCCTTACAGCGCTGCTGCGATCTCGCGCGACGTGATCGGGCATCGCAGCGACCTCGATTTCAAGATCCTGGCGACCGACATCGATACCGACATCCTCGACCGGGCGGCGGCCGGGCTCTATCCGGCCGACCAGTTCGACCGGCTGCCGGCTGATCTGCGCCCGCTGCTCAAGCTGGAAGGACAGGGCGCGCGCGGCGAAGCCCGCATCGCCGAGGACCTGAAACGGCTGATCGCCTTCAAGCGGCTGAACCTGATCGAGCGCTGGCCGATGAAGGGGCCGTTCGACGTGATCTTCTGCCGCAACGTCTTCATCTATTTCGACACGCCGACCAAGGCGGCGATCCTCGACCGCTATGTCGCCCTGCTGCAGCCGGGCGGCTTCCTCTATCTCGGCCACTCCGAATCCCTGCCGCAGCCGCATCCTCAGCTCAGGCTGATCGGCCGCACCATCTACGAGCGTACGCCATGAGTCTCGCCCAATGAGCCTTGCCCGATCCTCACGGCGCTATTTCGATCCCCGCTTCGAAGCGACCATCATCACGGTCGCGCCGGGCGAGCACGAGATCACCTCGGCCAAGGACGAGATCGTCGCCACCGTGCTCGGCTCCTGCGTCTCGGTCTGCATGCGCGACCCGCAGATCGGCGTCGGCGGGCTCAACCACTTCCTGCTGCCGAAGAACAATGGCGGCACCGACGCCAGTGCCGGCGAGCGCTATGGCGACACCGCCATGGAGGTGCTGATCAACGGACTGCTCAAGCGCGGCGCCAGGCGTGGCCAGCTCGAGGCCAAGGTCTTCGGCGGTGCGCGCGTGCTCTCCGGCGCCACCATGCTGGCGATCGGCGAGGGCAACATCATCTTCGTCAACGAGTTCCTCGCCCGCGAGGGCATCCCGGTGGTATCCAGGGATGTCGGCGGCACGCGCTCGCGCCGCATCCACTACCAGCCCGCGACCGGGCGCGCCTGGGTGCAGCACGTCCAGCAGGCGGCGCGCGATCCTGAGCGCGAGCAGGAAATCGCCTATCTCAACCGTCTCAAGACCCAGCCGGTGGCGGGTGAAGTGGAGATCTGGTGATGAGCATGACCTCCGCCGGCCCGGTGAAAGTCCTCGTCGTCGACGATTCCGTGCTGATGCAGAAGTTGATGACGCAGATCATCAACTCGACGCCCGGCTTCCAGGTGATCGGCGTCGCCGGTAGCGCCGAGGAAGGCTGGGACGCGATCCAGGACCTGCGTCCCGACATCCTGACCCTCGACCTCGAACTGCCCGGCCGGCACGGCCTCAAGCTCCTGGCCCGCGTGCTCAAGCAGGATCCGCTGCCGGTGCTCATCGTCTCGGCCTTCGGCGGCCCGGGCGCCGACAACACCATCCAGGCGCTGGAGCTCGGCGCGATCGACTTCATCGAGAAGCCGGACGGGTCGACGCATACACTCGAAGGCTTCATGAAGCATGTCGCCGCGGCGCTGCAGCGCGCCTCGGCCAGCCGGCGGATGCTTGCGGCCGCCAAGGAGCTCGCGGCCCAGCAGCGGCCGGCGGCGGCCGTCCCGGCGCGGCCAATGGCTGCGGCGCCTGTTCCGGCCGCCCATGGCAAGGTCTCGCTGATCGCGATCGGCGCCTCGACCGGCGGCGTGCCGGCGGTGCAGACCGTGATGCGCGACGCCGCGCATCTGCGCCTGCCGATCGCCGTGGTCCAGCACATGCCGGCCGGCTACACCGCCAAGTTCGCGGCGCGCCTCTCGGCCGCGACCGGGCTCGACGTGCGCGAGGCCGCCGATGGCGATCGCCTGCGGCCGGGCATGGCGGTGGTGGCGCCGGGCGGCTCGAAGCATCTCGAGATCGAGGAGCGGCGTGGCGAGCTCGTCTGCGTGGTGAAGGAAGGGCCGCTGGTCAGCGGGCATTGTCCGTCGGTCGACGTGATGTTCCATTCGGTCGCCCGCTCGCTCGGCAGCCATGCGATCGGCGTGCTGCTGACCGGCATGGGTCGCGATGGCGCTGACGGTTTGTTAGCCATGCGCAAAGCAGGCGCTGCGACGTTAATCCAAAGTGGCGAGACCTGTGTGGTAAACGGGATGCCGAAAGCCGCGTTCGAGTTGGGCGCCGCCGATCGGGTCGTGCCGCTCGACCAGATCGGAGGAGCCATCGCGGGACTGCTGGGCGAACGCCCGCAGCAGCGCACCGCATAGATCATCGCGCGTCCGAACGGACGCGATCACGATGATCTATCGCATTGTTATCGCATCGGATTATTCCGAAAAGTGGATTCCACTTTTCGGTCCGATGCCAGGGAGAGTGCCATGTCAAAGGCGAGAAGCGACTACCGCATCCTCGTGGTCGACGACCAGAAGAGCATGCGCGGGCTTGCGACCTATTTCCTCAAGCAGATCGAGTTTCAGGACATCGACGAGGCGGAGAACGCCCGCGAAGCCCTGATGAAGATGCAGACCAAGCGCTACGACTTGCTGCTGCTCGACTGGAACATGGACGGGATGAGCGGCATCGACCTCCTGCGCGCCATCCGCTCGGTGCCGGAGCTCAACCAGATCAAGATCATCATGGCGACCTCGGAGCGCTCGGTCGACAAGATGGACGAGGCGACCAGCAACGGCGCCGACCACTATGTCGTGAAGCCCTATGAGCTGCGCGATCTCGAGGTGCGGGTGAAGAAGGTGCTGGCCTGCTGAGCAGCCGGCGCCATTCGCGAACGATCGACGCCCCGGTCCGCGCCGGGGCGTTTTCGTTTCCGCTCGCGGATATCTTACTTGGCGATCAGCCTCAGTCGGCAGTAGCCTGCGCCCATTGCGGAGTCCGCCCCATGCGCTTCCATCGCCGCCAGATCCTCGCTCTGCTGACGCTCGCACCGGCCGCTCCCGCGTTTGCCGCGCAAGGCGAAAGCAATGTCTACGCCTTCAGCTTCGACCGGGCCGAAGGCGGGCGCATCCCGCTCGCTGCCTATCGCGGCAAGCCGATCCTGATCGTCAATACGGCGACGCAGTGCGGTCTTTCCGGGCAATTCGCCGGGCTCGAGCAGCTCTGGGAGCGTTATCGCGAGCGCGGTCTCATCCTGATCGCGGTGCCGAGCAATGATTTCGGCGGGCAGGAGCCGCTCGACGGCGCGGCAATCGCCGAGGCGGTGCGGCAGAGCCATGGCGCGAACTATCCGATCACCCAGAAGAACGTGGTGCGCGGACCGGATGCCCACCCGTTCTATCGCTGGGCCGCGAATCAGCGCCCGAACGAATTGCCGAGCTGGAACTTCCACAAATACCTGATCGGCCGCGACGGCAGCCTGATCGGCAGCTTCAGCTCGCGCAGCGATCCGCTCTCGCCGGAGCTGATCCGCGCCATCGGGCAGGAGCTGGAGAAGGGCTGAGCCCTATCCGTCATGCTCGCCCTTGTGGCGAGCATCCACGCCTCGAACGCTGCATGCCATCACTGAAGCGAAGACGTGGATGGCCGGGACAAGCCCGACCATGACGCGGAAGGGTTGCGCGACCCCTCATCCGGCGCTTTCGCGCCACCTTCTCGCGCAAGGGAAGACGGGAAAGCTGTGCCTCAGCTGCGCGCGTAGATGTCCTCGAGGCGAACGATATCATCCTCGCCGGTATAGCTGCCGACCTGGACCTCGATCAGCTCGAGCCCGATCTTGCCCGGGTTCTTCAGCCGGTGGGTGCAGCCGATCGGCAGATAGACCGACTCGTTCTCGTGGACGAAGCTGACCTTGCCGTCGAGCGTGACCTCGGCCGTGCCGGTGACCACTACCCAGTGCTCGGCGCGGTGGAAATGCTTCTGCAGGCTGAGCTGGCCGCCCTCGTTGACGTGGATGTGCTTGACCTGGAAGCGGCTGCCGATGTCGATGCGCTGGTACCAGCCCCAGGGCCGGTAGATGCGCAGGTGCTCGCTGGCCTCGGGACGCCCCTCCGCCTTCATCTGCTCGACCAGGGTCTTGACCTTGCCGGCAGCGGCCATGGAAGAGACGAGCACGGCGTCGCGGGTCGAGACCACGACGACGTCGTCGAGCCCGACCACGGTGGTCAGCACCTCCTCGCTGCGGATCAGCGAGCGGCGGGTGTCGAGCGCGACCGCCGGACCTTCCAGCACGTTGCCGTCGGCGTCCTGCGGCTTGATCGCGTGGATCGAATCCCAGGAGCCGACATCGGACCAGTCGAAGGAGGCGGCGAGCATGCCGGCATGGGCGGTGCGCTCCATCACGGCATAGTCGATCGAGATCCTGGTGGCGCGGCCAAAGCTCTCGGGGTCGAGCCGGAGGAAATCGAGATCGCGCTTGGCGTGGCCGACGGCGGCTTCGGCCGCCGAGAGCACCGCCGGCGCGTGGCGCCCCAGTTCCTCGCGCATGATACCGACCGAGAACAGGAAGTTGCCGCTGTTCCAGAGATAGCCGTCGGCGAGATATTGCGTCGCCAGGTCGAGCTTCGGCTTCTCGACGAAGCGGGCAAGGCGGCTGGCGCCGGGCTCGGGCAGCGCTTTGCCTGGGGCGAGGTAGCCATATGCGGTCGAAGGGTGCGTCGGCTTGATGCCGAGCGTCATGATCAGCCCATCGGCGGCAAGGGCGGCGGCGCGTTTGCAATCCTGGCGGAAGGCCTCGGCATTGCCGACGACATGATCGGAAGCGAGGGCGACGCAGACCGCGTCGGAATCGCGCTTTTCCGCCATGACCGTGCCGACCGCGATGGCCGCTGCCGAGTCTCGCCGTTCGGGCTCGAGGACGATCTCGCCCTTGATGCCGAGCGCCAGCATCTGCTCGGCGACGATGAAGCGGAAATCATTGTTGGTGATGACGATCGGCGCGCCGAAGGCCGGGTCGACGAGGCGCTGCAGCGTCGCCTGGAAGGTTGAGAGACCATCCTCCAGCAGCGGGATGAACTGCTTCGGCATGGTGTCGCGCGACAGCGGCCAGAGGCGGGTGCCGGAGCCGCCGGCCATGACGAGGGGAACGATCTTTGCAGCCATGTAGGGGGTTCCGGCGAAATCCGATCCACCCATTCCTACAGCACCGAACCTACCATCCGATAAACGCTCATAAGGAGAGGGCGATGGTGTCGGTCGAGGTATTGTTCACCCTTTCGGCTTCTGCCCCGGTCGGAACGCGACGATCACCTTGGGATCGGTTTCGAGGTAGGGACCCTCGATCAGGTCGATGCAGTAGGGGATCGCCGGCATCACCGCGTCGAGGCATTCGGCGATGGCGCGCGGCCGGCCGGGCAGGTTGACGATCAGCGCTTTGCCGCGGATGCCGGCGAGCTGGCGCGAGAGGATTGCGGTCGGGACCTTGGCGAGGCTGACCTGGCGCATCAGTTCGCCGAAGCCGGGCATCAGCTTGTCGATCACGTCTTCAGTCGCCTCCGGCGTGACGTCGCGCGGGGCGGGGCCGGTCCCGCCGGTGGTGACGATCAGACAGCAGCCTTCCTTGTCGGTGAGCTCGATCAGCGTCTGGGCGATGCCGGCGCGCTCGTCCGGGATGATGCGGGTGAGCGCCTGCCAGGGGCTGGTCAGCGCCTTGCTGAAGTAATCGAGGATCGCCGGGCCGCCCTCATCGGCATAGACACCGGCCGAGGCGCGGTCGGAGACGGTGACGATGCCGATCTTCGCGGGTGCCATGACCAATCCTCAGACGCGATAGAAATCGCGATACCAGCGCACCATGCGCCCGATGCCCTCGGCGAGCGGGGTGTGTGGGCGGAAGCCGACCGCTGCTTCCAGCGCCGAGACATCCGCGGCGGTGCGCAAGACGTCGCCGGGCTGGCGCGGCTTCATCTCCATCACGGCCTTCCGGCCGAGCGCCTGCTCGATCGTGGCGATGAATTCCATCAGCGGCACGGGATCGGAGTTGCCGATATTGTAGAGCCGCCAGGGCGCCGAGGAGGTCGCGGGGCCGGGCTCGTCGCTCGACCAGGCGGGGTCCGGGGCGGCGACCTGGTCGAGCACGCGGACAACCCCTTCGACGATATCGTCGACATAGGTGAAGTCGCGCTCGTGCCTGCCTTCGTTGAAGACCTCGATCGGCTCGCCGGCGAGGATCTTCTTCGTGAAGATCATCGGCGCCATGTCGGGCCGGCCCCAAGGGCCGTAGACGGTGAAGAAGCGCAGGCCCGTGGTCGGTAGCCCGTAGAGATGGGCGTAGGCATGAGCCATGCCCTCATTCGCCTTCTTGGTCGCGGCGTAGAGGCTGACCGGGTGGTCGACATTGTCCTCGACGCGGAAGGGCGTGCGGGTGTTGGCGCCGTAGACCGAGCTCGACGAGGCATAGACGAGGTGCTCGACGCCATTGCGGCGGCAGCCCTCCAGCACATGACCGAAGCCGGTGAGGTTGGAATCGAGATAGGCCTGCGGGTTCTCGATCGAGAAGCGCACGCCCGCCTGGGCGCCGAGATGGACGACGCGCTCGAAGCGTCCTTCCGCGAAGAGCCTGGCCATGCCGTCGCGATCGGCGAGGTCGAGCTGCTCGAAGCTGAAGCGGTTATGGCCGGCAAGGCGCGCGAGCCGCGCCTGCTTCAAAGCGGGATCGTAATAGTCGTTGAGGTTGTCGATGCCGACGACCTCATCGCCGCGTTCGAGCAGAACCCGGGCTGTCTCATTGCCGATGAAGCCGGCAGCCCCCGTCACCAGAACGCGCATGATCCCCCTCGCGCCAGTCGTGGCGTCCAACTGATACGTCTATCGAGCAGCTTGCGATTCCGGTCAACGCAGGGCTCGCGGACGGAGCGATGATCTGCTAGCGCCGCGTCATGACCACCGCGTCGACAATGCCTGCTTTCGATCAGCCTGCTCGCGGGCGCGGCTTTGCTGCGACCTTCGTCGGCATCGTCGCTGGCGTGCTGCTGCTGACCGCGGCCGCGACGCTCTGGCGCGACCCGTTCTGGGTCTTCCGTGCGGCGCCACCCTGGACGCGTGACGGGGCCGGGGCGAGCCGTCTGCTCGACACGCAGATGCGCCGGGTGAAGCCGCTGCAGATCGCCAATCTCCGGCCGGGCACGCTGCTGGTCGGCTCCTCGGTGGTCTATCGCGGCCTCGATCCGCGCGACCTTGCGCCCGGGCTGCCGCAGCCGGCCTATAATGCCGGCATCGCCTCGCTGATGGGTGAGGAACTGCCGACGCTGGCGGCGCTGGCGCGCGATGTCGGCAGCATCAGATGCGTCGTCATCGGCCTCGACTACTTCATGTTCACGCGGTTTCCGCCGCCGCCATCGCTGCGGCCAGAATTGGCCAGCAGGCTCGGCCGCGCCGAGATGCGCCTGAAGCTGATGGTCAACTCGGAGGCGCCGGAGAACCTGCAAGGCGCCGGCCAGCGCCGCACCGAGCCGGGGCTCTGGCGCGGCGACGGCTTCAAGACCACGCCGGATTTCGATGCCGCGCTGACCCGCAAGATCGCAGCAGGGCAGGACATCGCCGCGATGGCCTATGAGCCTGAGCGGCTCGCGGCACTCGACAAGACCCTGGAGCGCCTGCGCGGCCTTGATATCGCGCTCTACCTCTCGCCTGTGAGCGCAGCACAGCTCGCCTTGCTGGCGCAAGGTGGGCGGCGGCCGGAGTTCGAGCGCTGGCGGGCGGATGTCGCCGTCGTGACCGGCCGGCATGGGCTCACCTTGCATGATCTGGCGACCGGCCATCCCTTCGACGATTTCGATCCGGAGAAAGGTTCGTCGCGCTTCTGGGTCGACAATGTCCATTTCAAGCCGGAGGTCGGGCGCTGGGTCCTGACCCAGCTCGGCCTCGCATCAGGCTCGGTCGCGCCAGCGCCTTAAGCGCAGGCGCGCCGCCGCCGCGAGCCGGGGCAGGGCAGCGGAGCGACCGGCGAGCGCGACGATGGCGCTCGCCATCTCCTGCCGTTCGCCCCAGGGATAGGCCGACGGATCGACCCGGTCACCGGCGCCGCTGTCGAGCCGGAAGGGGCGGCCGGCGGCGAAATCGGCACGCAGCATCTCGATGGCCAGCGCCCGGCCGGGCGAGAGCCGGGCCTTGCCCTCGTCATAGGCGATCTTGAGGAAATGCGACTGGCCGGCGAGATCGAGCAGCAGGCCGCCGGCGATTGGCTGATCATCCAGTCGCAGCAGGTCGACGCGGATTCCGTCGACGGCGGCGAAGTTATCGACGATCTCGCGGATATAGGCGCTGTCTCGGGGCAGGCTGGCGAGCGCAGTGCCGCTGCGGCCCTTCCAGCCGGCGGCTTCGAGGCTGAGAAAATCCTCCAGCGCGGCGATGGCCTGCGCACCGCGATGGCGCTGATAGGTGAGAACGCCGGCCTTCTCCAGCTGGCGATGCTGCTGCATGCGCTTCTTGTAGCCCTGGCCGAGGGCGCGGCGCAGATAGCGCTCGGCATCGTCGCCGGGCTCCGGAGCGAGCATCGGCCGCTGCCAGCGCTCGAAGGTCGTGATGCTGCCGCCGGTTGCCGCCAGCGCGGCTTCGAGCGCGGCGAAGACGCTGCCCTGCATCGAGAGCAAGGGCAGCTTCAGGATCTTCGGTAGATCGGGTGCGTCGACGATGGCTCGTACCAGCGCCAGGGCGACATCGTCCGCCCCCTCGCGATCGAGCACCGGGGCCGAGGAGACCTCGTAAAGCGGCACCAGCGGCGCTGCGAGAACCGGGATGAGGCCGCTATGGAGGCTCCGCGTCCGGCGCAGCGCCCAGAGGCCGAGCAGGCGTTCACTTTCGTCGTCATGAGCCGTCAGAACGATGATGTCGTCGCTGCCGATGCCGAAGCTCATCGCCGCCGCGACAGCTGCCGGTGCCATGTGCAGGTTGGGCGCCTCTGCCCTTCGGCAGAGGTCGGCGAAGGCTTCGGCGTACGCAGCGCCATAGGTCCCGGCCGGCAGGCGGCGGACCGAAACAGTCTTGGTCATGGGCGCGGCGGGCTGCTCGCGCGGCGGCGCAGGCCGAGCACGAAGGCGATCACCTGCGCCGTTGCGAGATAGAGCTCCTCGGGAATGCTGTCTTCGAGCTCGACCGCCGAGAGTGCCTGCGCCAGCACGGCGTTCTGCTCGACCGCGATGTCGTGCTCGCGCGCGGTCTCGATGATCTTCTCGGCGACGACGCCATGGCCCTTGGCGGTGACGCGCGGCGCGCCCTGGCCGTCATATTCGAGCGCGACGGCGAGCGGCAGCGGCTGCGATTGGCTCATGAACGCCGATCCAGAAACTGGCCTGCCGCCGCCTTGGCCTGCTGCGGGTGGCCGGTGAAGACCTCGAATTCGGCGCTGTCGAAGCGCGACCTCAATAGCGAGGTCTCCAGATCGGGTGTCGCCTGGCGCAGCAGGCGGCTGGTGTCCTCGCGCTCGGCCCAGAAGGACACGCCGATGGCGCGGCCTTGCAGCGTCACCACGCCCTGCAACGCGCCGAGCGGCTCGACATCGAGCGCGAAGCGCACCCGCCAGAGCGGCGCGTCGGGCGTGGCGGAGCCGGATTGCGGCGGGTCGCGCTCGATCTCGAGCGGCAGGACTGCAGTGCCGTTCGGCAGAGCGAGCGGGATCTCGGTGAGCCAGCGCGCCGGCGGCTGCTGGTCGAGGCGCGCCGCCTCCTGCGGCAGTGAGGCGTATTGGGCGAGCGCGATGCGATCGAGCGCCGCTTCCGCCTGACCGAACAGGGTCTGCGCGATCGCCGCCGGGCGGGCGGCGCTGGTCAGGCTCGGCTCCGCGGCCTGCTGCGGGGCCAACAGGCCGTCGCGTGGCGGAGCGGGGCGCGCCTTGGCTGGGGTCGAGGCGGCGGCCTCCTGCTCCGGCGTGTTGCGCATGGCCAAGCGCCCCGGCTGCGGCGCAGCTTCATTCGCGGCCTCGCCGGGGAGCGGCAATCTCGCCGCCGGCGCGCCTTCGACCGCGGGCTTGAGCAGGTCGCGCAGGCTCTGCAGCGCCGCCTTGAGGTCGGTCTGCGGTGACGGCGCCTCTCCCGCGGCCTGGCGGGCTTCGAGGAAGACGCCGGAGCGGGCGATGGCGGCCTTCAGCGCGTCCGCAGTGACCGGCCTGGTTTCGGTGGCCGGCAGGCGCTGGGCGAGGATCTGGTCGACCAGGGCCATCAAGGGCTTCGGCAAGGTCAGCGCGACCGAGCCCTGCGCCAGGCCGGCGAGATTGGCGAAGAGCGGAGCGAGGCTGTCCTGCCGCCCGAGCGCCGCGCCGAGCAGGGGGCCGGCGACCGCGCGCGGAGAGGCGGGCGCGGTCTGGGAAGCGACCGGCGCAGCCCCGGCGGGGACCGTGCGGCCGGCCTGCAAGGCAAGGGCGGCTGTCGATGGCTGCGCGGTTGCGGGGGGAACGCTTGCGGAGGTCGCCGCCTGTGTTTGCTGCGGCGTTGGCGGCGTGGTGCCGATCGTCTGTTGTGCGGGCGCTGCCGGAGCGTTGGCGCTATTGGCCGGCGCCGGGCGGATGTCGACCAGCGTCGCCTGCAAGGGCGCGCCGGGCTCGGCGGGCGCAGCGAGCTTGAGCATCAGGCCGGCGCCCGGCTGCAGCGCTGCCTGCCGGGCCTCGGGGCCGGCGAGCACGAGCGCGACCTTGACCCCGTTGACCAGGGCCGTGGCGTTGCCGTCGGCATCGAGCGAGACGAGCTTGGCCTCGACCGTCTTGCCGGCGGCGAGGCCGCCATTGCCGGTCATCGTCGCGAGCAGGGTCGCGAGATTCTGGCTCTTGATGAGCGCCGCGAGTTGCGCCGGATCGGACGGAATGGCTGCCATCCGGGCAGCCTGGCACGAAATGTTAAGGATTCTCTTGCGCGCGGCGGCATTGCGTCAGCGGCGCTGGTGCGGGGCACGGCTCTGCGGCAGGTTTGCCCGCCTGCTCAGGAGAGATCGTCATGGATTATCGCGCGCTTGGCCGCTCCGGCCTCAAGGTCTCGCCGCTCTGCCTGGGCACGATGATGTTCGGGGCGCAGACCGAAGAAGCCGATGCGCGGGCGATCATCGACAGCGCCGCCGCCTCCGGCATCAACTTCATCGATACGGCGGATGTCTATGCCGAGGGACGCTCGGAGGAGATCACCGGCCGGGCCATCGCCGGCAACCGCCAGGGCTGGGTGCTGGCGACCAAGGCGGCGAATGCGATGGGCGAGGGGCCGAACCAGCGCGGGCTCTCGCGCAAATGGCTGTTCGACGCCTGCGATGCCAGCCTGAAGCGACTCGGCACCGATTTCATCGACATCTACTACCTGCACAAGGAAGACCACGGGACGCCGCTCGCCGAGACGATCCGGGCGATCGGCGACCTCGTGCGGGCCGGCAAGGTCCGCTATTTCGGCGTCTCGAACTATCGCGGCTGGCGCATCGCCGAGATCTGCCGGCTCTGCGACGAGCTCGGCATCGACCGGCCGGTGGTCAGCCAGCCCTATTACAACGCGATGAACCGCATGCCCGAGGTCGAGCATCTGCCGGCCTGCGGCTATTACGGGCTCGGCGTCGCCAGCTATTCGCCGCTGGCGCGCGGCGTGCTGACGGCGAAATACGAGCCTGGCCAGGCGCCGCCGGAAGGCACGCGGGCCGGGCGCGCCGACAAGCGCCTGATGCAGACCGAATGGCGCGAGGAATCGCTGGTGATCGCCCGGACGATCCGCGACCATGCCGCGGCGCGGGGCCTCACGCCCGTTCAGTTCGCGGTCCGCTGGGTGCTCAACAACAAGCTCTTGACCGCGGCGGTGGCGGGCCCGCGCACCATGGAGCAATGGCAGGGCTATCTCTCGGCCCTGTCGGCCGATTTCACCGCCGAGGACGAGGCGCTGGTCGATTCACTGGTGCCGGCGGGACACCCCTCGACGCCGGGCTACAGCGATCCGGCCTATCCGCTGGAGGGAAGGGTGGCGCGGACGGGGTGAGCCCGTCGTCCTTCCCTTCTCCCCTTGCGGGAGAAGGTGGCCCGAAGGGCCGGATGAGGGGTCGGGCGACCTTTCCGCGTCATGGTCGGGCTTGTCCCGACCATCCACGTCTTCCTTCGGGCAATGCGGTGCTCAAGACGTGGATGCTCGCCACAAGGGCGAGCATGACGGAGAGGTCGGCGAGACCCCTCACCCTAACCCTCTCCCGCAAGGGGAGAGGGGACTGCCGCCGCTCTACGGATGCAGCTTCAGCCCCTTGATCGCCTTGTCGACGGCCTTGCGCTCGCCATGCAGCGCTATGCCGACCAGGTCGAGCGCCTCGGTCGCGACGGCTGCGACCGCGGCGCGATTGGCCTCGTCATGACCGGTCGCGAACAGCTCCCTGGTATAGAGCGAGGGCGTCAGGCCCGCTTCCCCGGCCCGGCGCAGGATGCGGGTGAGGTCGGCGGAGGTCGCGGCGAAGACCAGGATCGGCTGGCGCACCAGCGGACCGTAGACCTTGCCTGAGCCGTCGCGGTAAGCTTGGCCGCCGAGTTCCGGCGCGGCGGCGACCAGCCCGCCCGATAGGAAGGCGGTGACGTTGAGCTTCTGCCAGGCGGCGAGCTCTTCATGGACGATGATGGCAATCTTGGTGTCGAAGCGCATGACGACAGCGATAGAGCCCGCCGAGCCGGCCGGTCTTGAACGTTCGTGCGCGCTCGCCTCGCCCGGCGACTGGATCCGGACCGCGCCGGACGGGGAGGGCATCGAGCGGATCGAGGCCTTTTTCAGCGGCCATGCCTACGATACGCATCGGCACGACACCTATGCGATCGGCTACACGATCAGCGGGGTGCAGAGCTTCGACTATCGCGGCGCGCAGCGGGATTCGACGCCGGGCGACCTGATCGTGCTGCATCCGGACGAATTGCATAACGGCCGGGCCGGGATCGAGAGCGGCTTTCGCTATCGCATGGCCTATGTCGAGCCCGGGCTGATCATGGCGGCGCTGGCCGGGCGCGCCGGCGCGATCCCGTTCATCGGCAATGCCGTCTGCCGCGACGGCAGTCTGATGCGGGCGCTGGTCGGCCTGCTCGGCGATGTCGAGCACGGGCTGGAGCCGCTGGAACGCGACGCGGCGGTCGGGGCGCTGGCCGAGGCGCTGCTCAAGCTCGATCCATCCTGTGCCCTCACCGGCGCCGAGACACAGGCGATGCGGGCCTGCGAGCAGGCGCGCGATTTCCTGAGCGAAAGCCGCGACGAGGCGATCGATTCCAGCATGCTGGAGGCAATCACCGGGCTCGATCGCTATGCGCTGGCGCGGCAGTTCCGCCGCCGCTACGGAACCAGCCCGCATCATTACCTGGTGATGCGCCGGCTGGAGCGGGCAAGGCTGCTGATCCGCCAGGGCGAAGCCTTGGCCGAAGCGTCCGCAGCGAGCGGTTTCGCCGATCAGAGCCATATGACCCGGCACTTCCGGCGCGCCTATGGCCAGTCTCCCGGACGCTGGCGGGCGATGCAGGTTGGTGGTGTGCCGGAAGCCGCCTGAGCGCGGCTCAATTCACCACGCAGAAGCCGCCGACGACGATTTGTGAGCGGCACCAGATGCGCGACTCCGCTGGCTGTGAACCGCGCAACTCGGCTGTCTCGGTGGCCGCGAGCGCGGTGGGAGCTGCGATGCGCAGGGGCTGGTTTGCGGCTGCGCCGTCCGTCTGGCGGGCGCGCAGCGTCGGCGTGACCACGACATGGGAGCCGTCGCGGTGGCCCTGGCTCGTATGCGTCGTTTGCGAACGGCTGCCGCCGAAGCGGAATTTGGCGGCTTCGGCGCTCGTCGGCAGCAGGGCGATAGCGAGGGCGGCGATGGCGAGGGGACGGATCATACCAGGCTCCATTGCGCGGCATGAGTGTGCCGCAGCGGGCCCGGACTGCCCAGCAAGACCTCGGATCAGGCTGAGCGAGGGGTTAAGCGGATAGCGAAGGCTGTGCGGTGGCCCGGGCCCTGGCCAACCCATCCCAGGCCATCATCGCCCCTTGCGCCACGGCTTCGAGCTCGGTGCGGGTCGCCCCGTCACGCGCGCGGATCGACATGCCCTGTTGCACCGTGATGTAGAAGGACGCGATGGCTGAGATGTCGCACGACGCAGGAAGCGCGCCTTTCGCGGCCTCGGCCCGCAAGCGGGCCTCCAGCAGAGCTTGCATCTCGGCGCGGGCGTCGCGCAGTTCGCAGGCGGCCTCCTCGCTCACTCCGGCAGCCTGGATGACGGAGAGCACGACCATGCAGCCCGCTGGCTTGCCGGGGCGGGTGAAGAGCCTGGCCGACCCCATCAGATAGGTCTCGATCGCCGTGCGCGCATCCGGAGCAGCAGCGAGCGCGGTGCCGAAGCCACCGCCTTCGTAGTCGTCGTAGAGCGCCATCGTCTCGCGATAGAGCGCCTCCTTGCTGCCGAAGCAGGCGTAGAGACTGGGCGCGTTGATGCCCATCGCCGCGGTGAGCTCGCTCATCGAGGTGCCCTGATAGCCCTTCTCCCAGAACAGCAGCATAGCCCGGTGGAGGGCTTTTCCCCGGTCGAAAGCGCGAGGGCGGCCTCGTTCGGCCATGGTCATCACCTTTCTGTATCGACCGGTAAATAAATCGCTTGACGCCTCGGGGCAAGCGAGTCATCGATATATGTATCAATCATTACAGATTTGGTGACCCATGACGAAACTGGCAGGCAAGACGGCCCTGGTAACCGGCGGCAGCCGCGGCATCGGCGCAGCGACGGCCCTCCGGCTGGCGCAGGACGGCGCGGATGTAGCGTTGACCTATGAGCGCGCCGGCGACAAGGCCGAGGCTGTGGCGGCGCAAATCCGGGCGCTTGGCCGCAAGGCTGTCGTGCTGCAGGCCGACAGTGCCGATCCGGCGGCGCTCACGGCGGCTGTCGACAAGGCGGTGGCCGAGCTCGGCGGGCTCGACATCCTCGTGAACAATGCCGGCATCTGGCATTATGGCGAGGTCGGCAGCTGGGACATCGGCGAGATCGACCAAGTCATCGCGGTCAATGTCCGGGCGGTGATCGTCGCCTCGCAGGCGGCCGCAAAGCACCTGCCGGATGGCGGGCGGATCATCACCACCGGCTCGTGCCTGGCCGAGCGTGTGATGGAGCCCGGGATCGCGCTCTATGCGATGAGCAAGGCGGCGCTGATCGGCTTCACCAAGGGCCTCGCTCGCGATCTCGGGCCACGCGGCATCACCGTCAACGTCGTCCATCCCGGCTCGACCGATACCGACATGAACCCGGCCGATGGTGACCATGCCGAGGCGCAGCGCCAGCGCATGGCGATCCCGCGTTATGGCAAGGCCGAGGACATCGCCGGCCTGATTGCCTATCTCGCCAGCGAGGAAGGGCGCTTCATTACCGGCGCGGGGATCGCGATCGATGGCGGGGTGAACACCTGAGCGCCAACGCGTTTAGTGCCCGGGCAGGACGATGATCGTCGGCTTGGCCGGCAGGCTCGCTTTCGACAGCACGATCTGCGGCCGGTCACGGCGCTCGACCGGCCAGAGGTCCTGCGAGCGGCCGAGGAAGCGGTTGAGTGTGCCGCCACCGAAGAAGTGCATGGGGATCATCACCCTGGCCTGCACGGCTTTCAGCACCTCCAGCATGCCTTCCTGGTCGAGCGTATAGCTGCCGTCGACCGGGAAGAGCACGATGTCGACCCGCCCGAGCGCGCGCAAATGGCCGGGTTCGAGCGGGTGGTGGAGATGGCCGAGATGGGCGATGCAGAGCTCGCCGATCTCGAAGACGAACATCGAGTTGCCGTCATAGTCGGTGTCGCCGCCATAGGAGCGGATATTGGTCGGGACATTGCGCACGCGCATGTCGCCCATCGTGACGTCGTGACGAGCGGCGCCTCTGCCGGAGGGGTCCCAACCCGGCAGGACCTGCTTGATGGCCGGATCGGGCGAGCGTGAATTATGGGTCGAATGCGCCTTGTTCATCGTGGCGATGTCGGGCGTCACCGGCGGGCGGACATAGTCGTTGTAGTCGGTCGCCGCCTTCACCCCGCCCGGCGTCTCGATCAGGAAGGTGGCGTGGCCGACGAAGGTCAGCCGGACCTCGTCCTTGCCGAGGTTCACGCGCTGGATCGGCAAGCGATAGCTCGCCATTTCCGGCCGGCAGCCAGGCTCGTTGGCCTGGGCGAGGGCGGGGAAGGGCGAGAGCAAGGCAGGTGCGGAGAGAGCGAACATGCCGAGGAGCGCCCGCCAGCCCGCCTTGATACCGAAGTCCGCCATTGCGTTTCCTCCGCTGCCACGCCGAAGCTTAGCCGCTCGCAAGAGCGGGGCCAGCCCTCGTGGCGCCCGCTCGCGAATTCGTGGGCGGGCTAGTGATAGCGGTTGAACGAGTAGCGGCGGACGACGGGCTACGAAAAGCAAGCGCCTGGCCGAACCCAAACGGCTCCGCATTCGACAGAGGGCGGTGCCTGCCCAAGCGAGGCGGCCATTTGCAAGATCGGCAACTTGAATCGCACCTCTGCGGTCCAGGTCAGCTTGTCGTTCCTGGCTCTTGCGGCTGCTGCGAGGCATCCTGGCGTGCACCTAGGCATGCCTGATCGTGGCGAGATCCCGCCAGGGTGGTCAGTTCCGCCTCTGCCCGGTCAAGCAGCAGTTCCAACACCGGGTGTTTCAGTTTCTTCACCGAATCCGCCAGCTTGGGGAGCTCTTCGGCAACGACGGTCAGTGGATCGCGCTCTGTCATGCGTGCCTCGGCCAGGCAAATTCAGCCGGAGGTTGTTATGGCAAAATTGCTGACGCTACGCCACCTCGGCGTCAAAGACCGGATCGCTCGGAAGCTCGTAAGCAGGGTCGGCCGGTAAGTCGCTGTAATCCGAGTAGCCTTCGAACAGCGCCTGGAGCTCGTGCTCCTCGATGAAGCGGCGGATTTCCGCCGGCGGGATATAGTCCTTTCGGAACCAGGGGAAGCGCGCCGGATTGAAGACGTCGCGGATGTAGGTGATGCATTTGCGCACCTGCGGCTGATCCATCACCTGGCGGTTGCAGACGAGCCAGACATCCCGGGTCAACAGCCAGTCCTCGGCTACGTGCACGAGACCGGTCGTGATCGTCTCGCTATAGGTCGGAATGGCGGTCAGGCCGCCACCACGCTTCACGCCGATCAGTTGGGCCGAGGCGGTGTTGGTGCCGAAGCGCACGAACTCGTCCTTCGGCCTGGTGTGCTCATCCAGGCGCAAGGCGTGGCTCCAGATCTGCGCGCCGGAAATCTCCAGCACGTTGAAATTGTCGATCTCGGCTTTGCTCATGGGCTTGCCGTTCTTTCGCACATATTCCTGGCTGGCGAAGAGCACGACATGCAGCCAACACAGCCGAACCACGACCAGATCCGGATTGCTTGGCCGCTCGAACTGAATGGAAAAGTCCACCGCAAGGTTGGCAACGTCCTGCTGGGCGACCTCGCAGTTGAGGTAGACTGTAATGTCCTTCTCTTTCTCAACCAGCTCCAGCAGCCGCGGCACGATCCAGAACGAGCCGAGACCTTCCGTGCAGCCGATCCGCACCCCGCGGCGCTGATCCTTCGCATTGGCCACCGAGGCCGCGAGGCGGCGGGCGCCGTTGTACATGACCTCCGCCTGTTCGCGCAGCGCCGCACCTTCGGGCGTCAACACCAGGCCGTTATGGGTCCGGACGAAGAGGGCGCGTCCCAGCGTTTGCTCGAACGCCTCGAACCGCAGCCGCAGATTGTGGACGCCTCGCTCGAGGATGCGCCCGGCCTCCCGGTAGCTGCGCACTTCGGCCAGCACCAGGAAGATCCGGACGTCATCCCAGTCCAGCGCTGCCATGGGCGCGAGCTTAGACTGTGTCATTTCTGAGTGCACCTGCGTCGTTTTCCGATGCAGCCGAGCCTCTGAATCGCTGGTACTGTCTGAGTGTTCGTGAGAATTCCTCTCACTCAACTTGGGGGCGCGGGCCATGGGCATTCACACTGTGCCAGTTGGGAAGAAGGTATCTCATCGCAAGGTGAGAAATCTTCTCGGGTTAAACTCGGAGAAATATGGCAAGGGGGTAATCTGCTATACTCCAACCGAGGAAATAATCACTCATCTTCTCGAAAATGCTACTTCATATATTATGAAGCTGGCACCCATCGATGTCGTCATGAAGGTGTTTCGCTACAATCCGGAAGCTATTGTTGCCTTCAATCGCGGCGCTTGGCGAGAGAAACCCGGCAATGATTCACTGGGCTTCTGGTGCCACCTGCCTCTTAATGCGGATGGTCACGACGCCTTGTTCGATGGCAGGCTGGATCGCGGCAATCCGGATCTTCGCTACATTTGCCGGCAGCACGAGCGGCCAGCGGCGATCTATCACTGGCTGGTCTACGCCCAGCCGAACATTCTCGGCGGCCTGTCGCTGGTGATGGACCGCTTCACCTCGGTGCGGCTGCGCGGCCTGCCGATGTACTGCATCGCGGCGACGCCGACCGCGCACAGCCTGTTTCTGAGCTCCGGCTTCAAGCAGGGCGCGAGCCACAAGCATTGGGTCAACCCCAACATGATGACGCTGGTGCCGCCGGATCCCGCGGCGGACCGGCCGATCTATGACAGCTATGTGCCGAACCCGCCCGATCCGAAGAAGCTCGGCATCAAGGTGGCGCACACGGTTCATGAGCTGATGGTTGCGGCTTCGATCCGCGGCGCAGCCTATGTCGGCGAGCGGATGCTGCCGGTCTATGACGACATGGACGGCAACGACCTCTCGGCCACGCATCTGATCGGCTATGTCGGCGACGAGCCGGCCGGCTGCATCCGGATCCGCTACTTCGCGGACTTCGTGAAGCTCGAGCGGCTCGCGGTCATCCCGCAGCACCGCGGCGGCCTGGCCTTCAAGCTGGCACGTGCTGCCATCGCCTTCGCGCAGATGAAGGGCTACAGCCGGTTCTATGGCCAGGCGTCCTACCCCTACATCAAGCTGTGGAAGCATCTCGGCTTCACGCAGCGCTCCGATGAAGGGCTGACGCACGTCACCGACGAGGTCTACCACGAGATCGACCTGGTGACCGATCCGCCGGTTGAGCGGCTGACCCCAGATTCCGGGGGGCTCGTCCTCGTCCGCCGCGAGGGGCAATGGGACCGCCCCGGCGCCTACGAGACCTGGGGAGAAAACCAATGAGCGATCCTGTTGCCGAACGCGATATGTCCAACAGCCTGATCGCGATCGAGCGGGAGCCGACGCAGGAGGAGGAACTCGCAGCCATCACGACGATGGTCGCCTATCTCCTGCCGCAGGCGCGCAAGCTCAGCCCGTCCCTGGCCATGTATCTCGGCCTTGCCTTGCACGAGCTGTCGCTGCTGCGGGCGATCGACGATGGGGTGGTCGTTCGCCTGCAGTCGTGAGGGGGGAGGGGGAGGCTCTGGACCGATCTGTTCAGAGCCTCTCCTGCCTGTCTACTGTCGATGCTTCCTGCGCGGTAGACGGAGCCGCAAAGTTCCTGTTCAGTGGAGCGGGGAGCTGCCAATGAGCAAGAAGAATCCGAACCCGATTGACTGCCATGTCGGCAGTCGCGTGCGAATGCAGCGGATGCTTGCTGGCATCAGCCAGGAACGGCTTGGCTCTGCCCTGGGGGTAACCTTCCAGCAGATTCAGAAGTACGAAAAGGGGTCCAATCGGATCAGCGCCAGCCGTCTCCAGCAAATCGCCGATCTGCTGAAGACCGATGTCGCTTTCTTCTTCCATGGCATGTCCCAGTCGACGAAAGCCCTGGAGCCGACCAGGAATACGAACCCCGAGGCAGTCCTTGAATTCACGATGACGTCGCAAGGCGTTCAGCTGAACAAGGCGTTCGCGAAGATCAAGGACCAACTCGTCCGCCGCCGACTTGTCGATCTGGCAGAGGTCCTGGCCGAAGAAGGTCAAAAAGACGAGATTTCCGGAGCCGAGGACCTTTAGGTCGCGCCGGTCCCTCGTCGGCCAGATCGCACCACACGATCTACCACGAGGGGAGCTTGCCATGTCGAGCGCAGACGACGCGCGTGCAAATCATGATCAGCACTATTTCATCGACGGCGCGGAGGCCTTCATGGCTGCCGCGCACAGCCCCTGGCGGGAGATCCGCACTGCGCCCGTGCTCCAGCGAGTCATTGTCGGCGCCAGTCAGCTGACGGAAAACGGTGTCGGCAGCTACTGGTGGCAAGAGGAAGATGTCACCAGCGCGGACGGGCTACCGACCAGGCACCCGGCCGCCACGCATTGGCGAGCTTGCCAGAGGTGATGTCGATTGCTCGGGCGAGCAAGCAGCCGGATGAAGGATTTCAGCCTGCCAGAGATATCGCGTGCCGAGCCCCCCGGCCGTCATTTTCGAGCCAGGGCAGCTGTAGCGGGTCGCGGCCAGCCGTTGCCTTCCGCGGCCTCGTCGCCTATCTAGCGGCCAGATTTCCCCAAAGCCCGAACGCCAGTCGCAAGCGGAGCCCGCACGCCCCATGTCTCGTCAGTTCATCTACCATATGCGCGGCCTGTCGAAGACCTATCCGGGCGGCAAGCAGGTCCTGAAGGACATCCACCTCAGCTTCTATCCGGACGCCAAGATCGGCGTGCTCGGTGTCAACGGCGCCGGCAAGTCGACCCTGCTCAAGATCATGGCCGGCTTCGACAAGGAGTGGACCGGCGAGGCCTGGGTCGCCGAGGGCGCACGCGTCGGCTATCTGCCGCAGGAGCCCAAGCTCGACGAGAACCTCAACGTCCGCGACAACATCATGCTCGGCGTCGGCCCGCAGAAGGCGATCCTCGATCGCTACAACGAGCTCGCCATGAACTATTCGGACGAGACCGCCGACGAGATGACCAATCTCCAGGACGAGATCGAGGCCAAGGGCCTGTGGGATCTCGATTCCAAGGTCGACCAGGCGATGGACGCGCTGCGCTGCCCGCCGGACGACTGGGCGGTCGGCAAGCTCTCGGGCGGCGAGCGCCGCCGCGTCGCGCTCTGCAAGCTGCTGCTCGAGCAGCCCGAGCTGCTGCTGCTCGACGAGCCGACCAACCATCTCGACGCCGAGACCACCGCCTGGCTCGAAGGGCACCTCAGGACCTATCCGGGTGCGATCCTGATCGTCACCCACGATCGCTACTTCCTCGACAACGTCACCAGCTGGATCCTCGAGCTCGATCGCGGCCAGGGCATCCCGTACGAAGGCAACTACTCGGCCTGGTCGGTGCAGAAGCAGAAGCGCCTCGCCCAGGAAGGTCGCGAGGACGTCTCGCGCCAGAAGACCCTGGAGCGCGAGGCCGAGTGGATGGCCGCCTCGCCGAAGGCGCGCCAGGCCAAGAGCAAGGCCCGCATCCAGCGCTATGACGAGCTGGTGCAGAAGGCCTCGAACAAGGGGCCGGACACCGCCCAGATCATCATCCCGATCGCCGAGCGGCTCGGCAACAACGTCGTCGATTTCGAGGGCCTGTCGAAGGGCTTCCAGGACAAGCTCCTGATCGACGGGCTCTCCTTCAAGCTGCCGCCGGGCGGCATCGTCGGGGTGATCGGCCCCAACGGCGCCGGCAAGACCACGCTGTTCAAGATGATCACCGGAGTCGAGAAGCCCGATGCCGGCACGATCAAGATCGGCGAGAGCGTCCAGCTCGGCTATGTCGACCAGAGCCGCGACTCGCTCGACGACAAGAAGAATGTCTGGGAGGAGATCTCCGGCGGAAACGACATCATCTATCTCGGCAAGAAAGAAATCAATTCAAGGGCTTATTGCTCGGCCTTCAACTTCAAGGGCGGCGACCAGCAGAAGAAGGTCGGCTCGCTCTCAGGCGGTGAACGCAACCGCGTCCACCTCGCCAAGATGCTGAAGTCGGGCGCCAACGTCCTCCTGCTCGACGAGCCGACCAACGATCTCGACGTCGACACGCTGCGGGCGCTCGAAGAGGCGCTGGAGGATTATGCCGGCTGCGCCGTGATCATCAGCCACGATCGCTGGTTCCTCGACCGCATCGCGACCCACATCCTCGCCTTCGAGGGCGACAGCCATGTCGAATGGTTCGAGGGCAATTTCCAGGATTACGAGGAAGACAAGCAGCGCCGGCTGGGCATCGACAGCACCATTCCGAAGCGCATCCAGTACAAGAAGTTCACGCGCTAAGAGACTGGCGCAGGATTCAAAAAAGCCCGCGCTCCGGAAACGGGGCGCGGGCTTTTTCTATGGGGTGATGGGATTGGGCGGGCGACGCGATGTGAACGCCGGAAACGGATCGAAAGTGGAGGTTTGAGGCCCTGCTTGTGGCGCTCTTCGCGACTTGCCATGCGATAGGTCGCGCCATTTCGGTCCGCTCTACCCATCTCAGCGCGTTATCAACGAGTGGTAGAACCGGCGGTGTGCCAAGGGTACCCAGTCGCAACGGCAAATGCTGCAAGGTTATGAGCATCTGACGCTCGATAGGGTGGAAGCCCCCGCTCTGAAAATTGGTGAAAGAGCTTTTCGAACTGTGCCCTGAACTCAGCTTTCCTGTCCAAATGGCGGCTGAGTGTCTTCTCTGCGAGTTCCACATGCCTGGTCGCGAGAAGGTAGCTTAGGAGGGCCTCGGGCGGCGCTTGGTTGTTACCCTCAGTGGCTGCGAAACCTTCGACCGGTCCTTCGAAGATCGAAAAAAGCGGGAAGGCGCCAGCCCGAATTGTAGCAGTGAAGTCATCTACGATTGCGCTGCGTTCTGCTTTATTAGCGAAATCCCACTCCATCCAACCGGGCGGCTTGCACAAATACCCAAGCTGAGAGGTGAACAGGGGAGTGGTATTCAAGTGAATCCAGCTGCTGGAGTGCTTCTTTCGCCAAGCGGCTAGTGCCTTGGAATATACGAGGGCATAGGCCGAGATCGCAGCTCTTTGTCCTGCGACATTGTTATGGTCAGAATGGACGCTGATCACAAAAGTGAAGTCATTACACTTTCGGGTGAAGCGCGGTCCTGAACGCAGGAAAACGTAGCCGTCGGTCGCGATGGCGTCGTCAACCACACTCAGTGCATCCAAAATTGCTTCCTTCGGTTTTTCGGCATCAGCAACCGGGTTCTGCCTGGCTTGGCCCGCAGCGCGTTGCTGCTGCGCTGTCGCGTCTACGAGCTCTGGGAATGATAGAGGTTTTGCCATGTTGACCCATCGTCGTCACTGCGCTGCCGAGCAAGACAGCATCTGCAGCGCTCCACGACAAGCTCCGGTTGAAGCGGTCCGTCTCATTGCTGCTTTGACTTGCAGCGTGCTTGCCGCCCAGTATGCGAGTGGAGGCGCCGGGCAGCACCGAGCGCGTTAAGTCTCGGCCCGTCATATGTCTTCGCCAATCAGCAACACGCTTCAGAGCGCACTCGCACTGGTGCGCGCCAAACGCGAGGCTGGGCAATGGGTAGGAGCCGAACTCGACGAAGTCATCAGGCTGTTGGACGAGCTGCCAGCTGGAGAGGTCGTGCATGCCGCCGGCGCGATCGCGGATGGCGCCGGGCTCTTTCATCGCCTGCATCTGGAGCCTTTTGTCCAACCGCTGCAGCGTGCTCCTACCGACCAGGAACAACTGCTCAAGAGGCCCGAGCTTGCCGGCCTTTTCCTGTTCCATCGTGATGGGCGGTTGCGCGAACTGGCGCTTAAGCATTTCGCTGGCGGACTTTCGTCTCCTTTCCTGTTCGCAGCGGTTGCGTATCGACTGAACGATTGGGCGGAGCCTGTGCGCGAAGCTGCCGTGGCGTGCGCGCTTCGCTGCTTTCCACAGACAAGCCCGGATATTGTCGCCCGGTCGGCGGAGGCCCTTCTGGTCCGTAGCAATAGTTGGAGCAGGTGGGACGGCGAGCGCGAGCTGCTCGATCAGGCTCTCTCTCGGGCGGATGTCGCCGAAGCCCTGGCAGAGTTGCTCATTGCGCAGACGAACGGCTCGGGTGCGAGGACGCTTCGCTTTGCCCTACGAAGCCCGGCGCTTGATCCGCACTTGATGCGCGTGGCCTTCGAGGCTGTCCAGCCCTCGCTGCGCGCGACGGCCTTCGCTTTCCTGATCGACGGCAACGCGTCCTGGCCATCCGGATACGGCTGGCGCTGGGTGGACAAATCCATGGGCGAGCGGAAACGCGAGATCGTCTATGCGGAGCGCGCTTTGACGGTCGCGCATGATCGCGCTCGGCTCATAGCCAAAGCCGTTGATGACCGATCCGCTGTTGTCCGCCGTGTCGGGTTGGACGGCGTTATCCGCTTTTTCAAGGGACGGCCTGAGGCCACCGACTACGCATCGAAACTGCTGGCGGATCGGTCTCTAGCTGTCCGCGAGCGCGCGGAATTCATCATGAAGCGAGCTGTTTCGGAGCAGGCTTCGATCTAGTCCTTGTTCTGCCGGCAGATGACGAGATTGCCGCGCCGGCTGCATTCCGACGCGGCGGGTCGGGCCTCAGATCGTCAGTGCCGTCTCACGTTCCGGAAGCGCAGAGCCGCCGCCCGGCCAGCTCACCCCGGTGAGTTCTTCCGAGACCCGCCAGAGCCGGGCGGCGACGGCGACGTCCTGTGCCTCCCGCCCGATCCTCGCCTCGCCGACCGGACCCTTCAGCTCGAACATCTGCTGCGGCCCGTAATAGCCGGCGGGCTTCGCATCGGGTGCGGTCGCGGCGAACAGGGTCGGCAGCGCGCCGGCCGCGGCCGATTGCGACATGAACGGCGCGAGCAGGGCCGAGAAGCGCTCGGCGATGGCAGGCCTGCCGCCGCGCCCCAATCGCGGGCCGCTGGTCTGCAGATCGGTGACGGCGTAGCCGGGGTGGGCGGCGTTGCTCATCAGGCCCCAGCCGAGGGCGTCGCTCCGCCGTTGCAATTCGAAGGCGAACAGGATGTTGGCGAGCTTGGACTGCGCATAGGCCCGCCAGGGCTTGTAGCTGCCCTGCCATTGCAGGTCGTCGAAATGGATCGCTGCCAGCAGCCGGTGCGCGCCGCTGCTGAGATTGACGACGCGGGTTCGCTCCCCCTTGCGCAGCAATGGCAGCAGCCGGCCGGTCAGCGCGAAATGGCCGAGATAGTTGGTGCCGAACTGCAATTCGAAGCCGTCGCGGGTTTCGTGCCGGGTCGGCGGCGTCATCACGCCGGCATTGTTGACGAGCAGGTCGACCGCGTCCCAGCTGTCGGCGAGCCTGCTGGTGAAGGCCTCGACCGCAGCGAGATCGGCGAGGTCGAGATCGTCATAGGAGATCGCGGCGTCCGGCACGGCGGCACGGATGCGCTTCAGCGCGTCCGTGCCCTTGGCGGGGTTGCGTCCGGTCAGCAGTACATTGGCGCCGGCTGCCGCGAGTGCCAGGGCGGTCTCGTAGCCGAGGCCGCCGGTCGCGCCGGTGATGACGACGCGCCGGCCTTGCTGGGACGGGATGTCTTTCGCAGTCCAGGTCACGCCCTAGCCTCCCCACCCAGCAATTTCTGTAAGGCCGCGAGGTCGGTCCCGACGAAATCCGAGGACCGGCTGACTTCCGCCCATTCCGCCGCCTGCCTCTGTCGCTCGGCCTCGGCCTGGGCGAGGACGAAGAGCGCGTCGCTGCCGAGGACGAGATGGGCCGGCAGGGTCTCGCGCCGGCTGAGGTCGAGGACGATCTGGGCGATGCGTTCGGGATCGCCGATCTCGTTGCCGACGTAAGTCCTCAGCAGGTCGAGCACGGCGCCGACGCTGGGCTGGTAGTCCGGCATCACGGCCGGAGCATTGCCGCGGGCGATCTCGCCCCAGCCGGTGCGCATGCCGCCGGGCTCGACGCAGACGATGCTGACGCCGAACGGTGCGACCTCCCTGGCGATCACCTCGGTGAAACCGCCGACCGCCCATTTCGCCGACTGGTAGGCGCTGAGGCCGGGCGTGCTGGTGCGCCCGCCGACCGAGGAGATGTTGATGATGTGACCGGCGCGCTGGGCCCGCAGCACCGGCAACGCGGCGCGTGTGAGGTTCACGACGCCATAGAAATTGGTCTCGATCTGGGCGCGGAAGCTCGCCTCGCTGGTCTGCTCGAAGGCGACGGCGTGGCCGTATCCGGCATTGTTCACGAGCACGTCGAGCCGGCCGAAGGTGTCGACCGCGACGGTCACGGCCATCTGCGCGGCTGCCATGTCGGTGACGTCGAGAGCGAAGGAGAGCAGCGTGTCGGGGTAGCGGGCCTCGAGATCGGCGAGGCGGGCAGGATCGCGCGCCGTCGCGACGACATTGTCGCCGGCGGCGAGGGCGGCTTCAGCGATCGAGCGGCCAAGGCCGCGGGAGGCGCCGGTGATCAGCCAGGTCTTGGTCATGAGATGTCCTCTCGATATTGTGAGTGAGTACTTGCTCATTTAAATCAGTCAAAAGGGCCCAAGCGCTCCTTCCTCGGCGGGTGTCAGGCGGAAATGCCGTCCCAGAAGACGGTGAAGCCGGTCTTCCTGTAGTGCTCGTGCTGGTTCGGCTCCTGCGCGATCAGGTCGAGCGTCATCGTGCCCAAAGCGTCGAGGACGGTGCCGATGAAGCTCTGCGGCTGGTCCTTCAGCACGCCGTCGCGGTGGCCCTGCTCGAACAGGGCGCTGACCTCGGCGAAGGCGACCGCGGACTTGCTGCGGGTTTCCTGGGTGATCCGGTCGGAGACGGCGAGTTGGCGCAGCGCCTTGCGCTTGGCGGGATATTTCGCGCCCCAGTCGATGAAGCCGTTCCAGAAGTGCTCGAAGCGGTCGCGCACGCTGCCATGGCTCGGATAGGAGGGCACGGTGAGCTTGGCGAAGTCGGTCTTCAGCTCGAGATAGAGCTGGTTGAGGAGCTCGTCCTTGGTGGCGAAATAGGTGAAGAGCGTGCCTTCGGCGAGTTTGGCCTCTCTGGCGATCTTGGCGGTCGGCGCGCCGGTGCCATGGTCGGCAACCAGCTTGCAGGCGGCAGCCAGGATCGCTTCGCGTTTCGCTTCGCTGAGGGGGCGGGCCATGAACGGGTCAAATCTGAATGAGTGAGTGATTGCTCATTTATCTGGATGCGGCGGGCCCGGGAGTCAAGGCCGCCCGCGCTCGATTTTCAAAGCGAGCGTCCGACGCGCTCGATCGCGGTCAGGAACCAGGACAGGGCGGGGTCCGCCATAGCGCGGCGGCTATGCAGCAGGTCGATCGCGAAGGGCGGGGCGTCATAGGGCAGGGGCATGAGCGCGACGCCGGCGATCGCGGCGAAGCGCCCGGCGACGCGCCGCGCCATGGTCGCGACGAGGTCCGTGCCGGCGACGGCGAACGGCACGGCGACGACATGGGCGAGCGTGACCGCGACCCGGCGCCTGCGGCCCGCCATGGCAAGGATGGCGTCGACCACGCCGGGCGAGCCGTCGCCGCCGGCGGAGGAGAACAGCGCATGTGGCAGCCGGAGGTACTCGTCGGCCGTCAGCGGCGTGGCGTGCGCCTTGTCGCGAATACAGACGAAATCCTCCTCGAACAGCCTGTGCCTGACGATGCGTGCTGAGTCCGGGAGATGGCCGCCGATCAGCGCCTCGACATCGCCGCGCTCGAGCGCGGCGAGGCTGGCGGCGGCATCGCCGATCGGCCTGACGACGAGATCGATGCCGGGTGCCTCACGCCGCAACAGGGCGACCAGCGCCGGCACGACGACGAGGTCGCCATAGTCGGTGACAGCGATGGTCAGACGGCGGCGCGCGGTCGCGGGATCGAAGGCGATGTCCGGCGCGAGCGTCTGCCTGATCTGGGCGAGCGCCTCGCCGATCGGCCGGGCCAGTGCCAGCGCCCTGGCGGTCGGCTGCATGCCCGCGGCGGTGCGGATAAAGAGCTCGTCGCCGAACAAAGCGCGCAGACGCGTCAGCGCGCTGCTCATCGAGGGCTGCGCCAGGCCGATGCGCTGGCCGGCGCGGGTGACGTTGCGCTCCTCCAGCAGCGCCTCGAAGGCGACGAGGAGGTTGAGGTCGACGGCAGCTAAATTCATCTGAGCAATAGTAGCGATAGTAAAAATCGATTTCCACAATGGCACTTGAACTGCTGAAAGAGGCTTGCTTGAAACGACCGGACGAGGCGCATGCGAGCATCCCTGTCGCGCCTCGTGCCGCGCGGGCCGACGATCCTGGCGCTCGGCGTCCTCGTCGGCCTGGCCTTTCCGGCGCTGGCTGAGCTGGTCCGGCCGTCGATGCCGGCGATGATCTTTATCATCGTGCTCGGCACGCTGCTGCGGACCGATGGAAAGGCCGTCATCGCCGTGCTCGGCCGTCCGGCGCTCTCGCTGCTACTCCCCGTCATTGTTATGGCCGCTTGCCCGGTCCTGATCGGTCTGCTCGCCCACCATCTCGGCTTCGGCGCCGAACTCGCCCTCGCCCTCGTGCTGGCGAGCGCGGCGCCGCCATCGAGCGGCACGGCGGCGGTGGCGCGGATGCTCGGGCTCGATGGCACCGTTCCGCTCGCCGTGACGCTGCTGTGCATGGCGCTCGCCCCGCTCACCGTGCCGCTCCTGGCCGGCTGGTTCGGCGGGATTGGGCTCAGCGCCTTCGATCTCGCCTTGCGTCTGGCCCTGCTGGTCGGCGGCGCGGAGGGCGTCGCTCTGCTGCTGCGGCGCTTTGCGGGGGCGCAACTGCGCAGTCATGGCGAAGCGGTCGACAGGATCGTGGTCGCGGCGCTGCTCGTTTTCGTGATCGCCACCATGGCGGGCGTACGCGCGCAGATCGAAACGGATTGGCAAGGCGCGCTGCTCTGCCTCGCGCTCGCCTTCGCCTGCAATCTCGGCTTGCAGGGGGCCGGCGCTGTCCTGCTGCCGGGGTCGCTCGCCGAGCGATTGACCGTCGGCCTCATCCTCGGCAACCGCAATGTCGGGCTGGTCTGGTCGGCGCTCGGCGCCGCCGCCTCGCCGCGCATGGCGCTGTTCTTTGCGGCGACGCAATTGCCGATCTATCTCACCCCGCGCCTGATCGACATGATCATCACCTACGCCAGAGCAAGGAAGCCATCATGACCGCTGCCCGTTTGACGGAAGAGCTCGCGCTCCGTTTCGCCCGCATCGCGCTCGGGCATGTCGGGCGCGAATATCCCAACAAGCCGGATCATACGCTGGCGGGGCCGCAGGATGCGCTGACCCCGCGCGAGCTGCACCCGATCTTCTATGGCAGCTATGACTGGCATTCCTGCGTCCACAGCTACTGGATGCTGGCGCGGCTGCTGCGACGCTATCCCGGGTTCGAGGCGGCCGCCGATATCCGCGCTTTGTTCGACGCGCAGCTCACGCCCGAGAAGGTCGCGGTCGAATGCGCCTATCTCGCCGCGCCGACCGCGCGCGGCTTCAAGCGCCCCTATGGCTGGGGCTGGCTGCTGAAACTGGCGGCGGAATTGAGCCTGCTCGACGACAAGCGCTGGTCTGAGAACTGCGCCCCGCTGGCCGAGGTCTTCGCGCAGCGCTTCCGCGATTTCCTGCCGCTCGCGACCTATCCGGTGCGGGTCGGGACGCATTTCAACACCGCCTTCGGCCTGCGCATGGCGGCGGACTACGCCACCGCCACGGCGGACGGTGACTTCGCCGCCCTGCTGCGCGACACGGCCCTGCGCTGGTATGGCGATGATGTCGATTGTCCGGCCTGGGGCGAGCCGAGCGGCGACGATTTTCAGTCCTCGGCCCTGATCGAGGCCGAATGCATGCGCCGCCTGCTGGCGCCGGAAGCGTTCCTGCCCTGGTTCGACCGTTTCCTGCCGAGGCTGGAGCGCCGGGAGCCGGCGACGCTGTTCCGGCCCGCGACCGTCACGGACCGCAGCGACGGCAAGATCGCGCATCTCGACGGGCTGAACCTCAGCCGGGCCTGGTGCTGGCGGGCGCTGGCCGGCGCGCTGCCGGAAGGCGATGCCCGCCGGGCGGTGGCGAAGACGGCCGCGGCCGAGCATCTCGCCGCGGGAATTCCGCATATCGCCGGCGACTATATGGGCGAGCATTGGCTCGCGAGCTTCGCCGTTCTCGCCTTGGAAGAGGAGCCCTGAGCGCCGGAGGCTTCAGGCCTTGCCCTTGACCAGGATGTTGGCGTCGACATCGTGGATGTCGCGCTTGCCGCAGAGGGCCATGGTGATGTCCATCTCCTTGCGGATGATGTCGAGGGCGAGCTTGACGCCCTCTTCGCCCATGGCGCCGAGCCCATAGAGGAAGGCGCGGCCGATCAGCACGCCGCGGGCGCCGAGCGCCACCGCCTTCAGAACGTCCTGGCCGGAGCGGATGCCGCCATCCATCCAGACCTCCATGCGTCCGCCGACCTGCTCGACGATACCGGGCAGTGCGGCGATCGAGGAGACGGCGCCGTCGAGCTGGCGTCCGCCATGGTTGGAGACGATCAGCGCGTCGGCGCCGCTCTGCGCTGCGAGCTCCGCGTCCTCGGCGTCGAGGACGCCCTTCAGGATCAGCTTGCCGCCCCAGCGGTCCTTGATCCACTTGACGTCGTCCCAGCTCAGCGTCGGGTCGAACTGCTCGGCGGTCCAGGAGGAGAGCGAGGAGAGGTCGCCGACGCCCTTCGCGTGGCCGACGATGTTGCCGAAGCTCCGGCGCCTGGTGCCGAGCATGCCCATGCACCAGCGCGGCTTGAAGGCGAGATCGATCAGATTGGCGAGCGTCGGCTTCGGCGGCGCGGAGAGGCCGTTGCGGATGTCCTTGTGGCGCTGGCCGAGGATCTGCAGGTCGAGCGTCAGCATCAGGGCGGAGCAGCCGGCCGCCTTGGCGCGGTCGATCAGGCGCCCGATGAAGTCGCGGTCGCGCATCACATAGAGCTGGAACCAGAACGGCTTGTCGGTGTTCTCGGCGATGTCCTCGATCGAGCAGATGCTCATGGTCGAGAGCGTGAACGGGATGCCAGCCTTGGCGGCCGCCTTCGCAGCGAGGATTTCGCCGTCGGCGTGCTGCATGCCGGTCAGGCCTGTCGGTGCGATCGCGACCGGCATCGAGACGTCCTGGCCGATCATGGTCGTCGCCAGGGTGCGGTTGGTCATGTCGACGGCGACGCGCTGGCGCAGCTTGATGCCGGCGAAATCGTTCTCGTTGGCGCGGTAGGTGCCCTCGGTCCAGGCGCCGGAATCGGCGTAGTCGTAGAACATGCGCGGGACGCGGCGCTTCGCCAGCAGACGCAGATCTTCGATGGTCAAAGGCTGGGCCATGGTCGCCAAATCCCGCATTTTCTCCGCGTCCCCGGTCGCATGGAACGAGACGGGAGGCAACCGGGGAGGGCGATACGCCCCGACATGTCGATCCCGCTTCAGGCCTTGTTCATCGCGATGCGGCGATGGCAGCGGTTGAGCCGGGCGGCCCGATCCTGTAGGGCGGCCTTCCCACCTTATGCTTCAGCGAGACCTTTCCATGCTTCTGCGGCTCGTTGCTGCATTCCTGTTCTGCGGCCTTGCGACCCTTGCCTCTGCTCAACAGCAGGAGGTCGGCTGGAAGAAGGGGCGCGAGGCTGTCGAGATCGAGCGCAAGATCACGGCGCTGATCGGCAGGATGACGCTCGAGGAGAAGGTCGGCCAGCTGCACCTCTCCGGGCGCGGCGAGGGCTTCGACGTCAATCAGGTCAAGGCCGGCCGCATGGGCGCGGTGATGAACTTCGTCGTGCCGCAGGAGGTCCGGCAGGTGCAGGAGGCGGTGCGCCAGTCGCGTCTCAAGATCCCCCTGATCATCGGCCTCGACGCCGTCCATGGCTTCTCGACCTATTTCCCGCTGCCGCTCGGCCAGGCTTCGAGCTGGAACCCGCAATTGATCGAGCAGGCGGCCTATTGGACCGGGCGCGAGGCGCGCGCCGCCGGCGTCAACTGGACCTTCGCGCCGATGGTCGACATCTCGCGCGATCCGCGCTGGGGCCGGGTGCTGGAAGGTGCCGGCGAGGACGCCTATCTCGCCAGCGCGATCGCGGTGGCGCGCACGCGCGGCTATCAGCGCGGCGGCGTCGCGGCGAGCGTGAAGCACTTCGTCGGTTACGGCGCTGCCGAGGGCGGGCGCGACTACAACTCGACCTGGATTCCGACCAGCCAGCTGCACGACCTGTTCCTGCCGCCGTTCAAGGCCGCCTTCGACACCGGCGCGATGACGGCGATGGCGGCGTTCAATGCGCTGAACGGCATGCCGGCCACCGCCCATCGCGGCATGCTGACCGATCTCCTGCGCGGGCAATGGGGCTTCCGCGGCTTCGTCACCTCGGATTTCGGCTCGATCACCGAACTGCGCCTGCACGGCATCGCCAAGGACGACGCCGAAGCCGCGCGCAAGGCGCTGCTCGCCGGCATCGATATGGACATGATGGGCGATGTCTACCACAAGCACCTCGCGGGCGAGGTGAAGGCCGGCCGCGTGCCGGTGAAGGCGCTCGATGAGGCCGTCCGGCGCGTGCTCAGGGTCAAGTACCATCTCGGCCTGTTCGAGCGACAGGATGTCGATGTCGCTGCCGCGCCGTCGCTGATGCAGACCGAGGAGGCTCGCAAGATCGCCCGCCAGGCGGCGCGCGAGGGCGTGATCCTGCTCAGGAACGACAGGCAGACGCTGCCGATCGCAGCTTCGGTCAAGTCGGTCGCGGTGATCGGTGCGATGGCGGTGCCGGAGGATGAGCGGGTCTGGACCGATCCGGCCGGGCTCGGCCGCCGCGTCGTCCAACCATTGCCGGAGGCGCTGCGCGAGCAGCTGCCGGCCGACGTCACGGTCACCTATGAGCCGGCCTTCGCCAAGAATTGCGGGACCGAGTTCAAGGACAAGGACGCTGCGCTGAAGGCGGCCGCCGCGGCCGATCTCGTCGTCACCATGCTCGGTGAGGACTGCGAGTTCATGGGCGAGGGCGCCTCGCGTACTGACCTTCGCCTGCCCGGCGTCCAGCAGGAACTGCTCGAGGCGCTGGTCGCCACCGGCAAGCCGGTGGTGCTGGTGCTGGCGACGGGCCGGCCGCTCGTCCTGAGCTGGGCCGACAAGCATGTCGCCGCGATCGTGCAGACCTTCCATGGCGGCACCGAGGGGCGCGCCGCCATCGCCGAGGTCCTGGCCGGCAAGGTCAACCCGGCGGGCAGGACGCCGATGAGCTTCCCGCGTTCTGTCGGCCAGATCCCGGTCTATTACGACCAGCTGCCGACGGGGCGGCCGCAGAAGATCCGCCAGCGCTATGAATCGATCTACATGGACGAGGCCAACGAGGCGCTCTACCCGTTCGGCTTCGGCCTGTCCTATAGCCGCTTCGCCTACGCCAATCCGCGCGTGACGAACGCCCGGGTGCCGTTCAACGGCGCGACCGAGGTCGCCGTCGACGTGACCAATCAGGGGGATCGCGACGGCCAGGAGGTGGTACAGCTTTATATCCGCCAGCCCGTGGCGGAGCGGTCACGGCCGCTGCGCCTGCTCAAGGGCTTCGAGAAAATCACGCTGAAGGCCGGCGAGACGAAGACAGTCAAATTCCGGCTGGAAGGCCGGGCGCTCGGCGGCCATGACGATGTCGGCCGCTACCAGCTCGATCCAGGTATCATTGAGGTTTATCTTGGCGGTTCTTCGCTCGCATCGGTAAAGGCACAATTCGAGCTAACCAAGCCTTGAGCGGACGTAACGGCAACTGCCAGCGGTTTCATCTCGACAAGCTTGCGTTTTCGGTCAATCCTTGCTGCGCGGGGCCTTTTCGACGTTGTTGCCGAGGGGCTCCGTTGCGACCACGGATGCTCCAAGGGATGCGGCGATGGCGACCGGAACCGTCAAATGGTTCAATACCGAGAAGGGCTACGGCTTCATTCAACCTGCTGACGGCGGCAAGGATGTGTTCGTACACATCACGGCCGTCAAGGAAGCGGGCCTGATGTCCCTGACCGAGGGACAGAAGCTCTCCTTCGACCTGAAGACCGAGCGCGGCAAGACTGCGGCCGGTGACCTGAAGCTGCTCTGACGCAGCTGCAGGCTTGGTAGGCGTGACGAAGGCTGCGGGCCTGCGGTTGTAAAGACTGCGCCCTAACCGGCAGGCTCGCCGCTCCGCCGACAACCGGCCCTGACCGGCACGGGCGCTACGCGTTCGCGACAGAGCGCGCTGCTACCCTCGGCTTCGTCCCTTCAATATTCCGATCTAGCGGGCGTAGCGCCTTGCTCCCGCAACGCAAAGGACGACCGCCGCCGAGGTCGCGATCATCTGCCAGCCGACAGTCTCGCCGAGCAGCAGGCCCGCCAGGGCCAGGCCGAAGAAGGGCTGCAGCAATTGCAATTGTCCGACCGCGGCGATGCCGCCCTGGGCGAGGCCGCGATACCAGAAAACGAAGCCGATCAGCATGCTGAACAGCGAGACATAGGCCAGGCCGAGCCAGGCCGGGCCGCCTGCCTGCGCGAACGAGGCCGGCAGCGTCATGAGCGACAGGCCGGCCATGATCGGCAGCGACAGGACGAGCGCCCAGGAGATCACCTGCCAGCCGCCGAGATGGCGCGACAGCCGGGCACCTTCCGCATAGCCGAGGCCGCAGACGATGACGGCGGCGAGCATCAGGAGGTCGCCGACCGGGGAGGCGGCGATGCCTTGCATCCAGGCGAAGCCGACGACGCAGAGGCTGCCGAGGATGGCGAAGAGCCAGAAGGCCGCTCGCGGCCGCTCGCCGCCGCGCAGCACGCCGAAGATCGCGGTCGCGAGCGGCAGCAGGCCGATGAAGACGATCGAATGGGCGGAGGTGACGTGCTTCAGCGCCAGCGCGGTGAGCAGCGGAAAGCCGACGACCACGCAGAGCGCGACCACGGTGAGCGGCAGGAGATCGGCCGGCGCGGGGCGCTTCTGGCGCAGCGCGAGCAGCAAAGCGAGCCCGAGCAGTCCGGCGATGGCGGCGCGTGCGACGGTCAGGAACACCGGATCGAAATCGGCGACGGCGACGCGGGTCGCCGGCAGCGAGCCGCTGAAGATGACGACGCCAATGAAGCCGTTGAGCAGGCCGTTCGCAGTTCTGTCCATGGTCCCTCCTAGGGCCGGCCTGCATGCGGCGCGGGCTAGCGGATTTCCAGAGACAGTACGGTACAGTTCAGGCAAACTGTCCTGATGCAGGAAGCCGTACAGATTAAGGATTCCGCCGATAATGCGGCGGCCGCCGACACGCTGGTCGGGCGCGTCATGGCGGCGATCCGGCAGCGCATCGCCGGGCGCACGCTGGCGCCGGGCGCCAAGCTGCCCTCGATACGCGGTCTCGCGCAGAGCATGGGCGTATCGAAATCGACCGTGGTCGAGGCCTATGAGCGGCTGGCGGCGGAGGGGGCGATCCAAGCGCGGCGCGGCTCGGGCTTCTATGTCCGGCGCCTGCCGCCGTTGTCGCTCGCCGATGTCGCGCCGAAGCTCGACCGGGCCGTCGATCCGCTCTGGATCTCCCGGCAGTCGCTCGATGCAGGCGAAGGCGCCTTGCGGCCGGGCTGCGGCTGGCTGCCGCCCGAATGGCTGCCGGAGGCCTCGATCCGCAAGGCGTTGCGCCGGCTCAGCCGAGCCGATGCGGCGACGCTAGCCGAATACGGCACGCCGCTCGGCCTGCCTGCGCTGCGCCATCTGCTCGCCCATCGCCTGGCCGAGCGCGGTGTCGAGGCCCCGCCGGACCAGATCGTCCTGACCGAGTCGGGCACGCAGGCGATCGACCTCGTCTGCCGCTTCCTGCTCGAGCCCGGCGATACCGTGCTGGTCGACGATCCCTGCTATTTCAATTTCCAGGCGCTGCTGCGGGCTCATCGTGCCAAGATCGTCAGCGTGCCCTATACGCCGTCGGGGCCGGACCTCGCCCTGTTCGCGCAGGCGCTGACCGAGCACCGGCCGCGGCTCTATGTCACCAACTCAGCCCTGCACAACCCGACCGGCGCAACGCTCTCGGCCGCGACCGCCCATCGCCTGCTCAAGCTCGCCGAGCAGGCCGGGCTGACCATCGTCGAGGACGACATCTTCGGCGATCTCGAACCGGAGTTCGCGCCGCGGCTCGCCGGGCTCGACGGGCTGGAGCGGGTGATCCAGATCGGCAGCTTCTCGAAGACGCTGTCGGCCTCGGTGCGCTGCGGCTACATCGCGGCAAGGCCGGACTGGGTCGAGGGGCTGACCGACCTCAAGGTCGCGCTCTCCTTCGGTGGCGGGCGGCTTGCGGCCGAACTGGTGCTCGACCTCCTGAAGGACGGCAGCTATCGCCGGCACGTCGAGGCGCTGCGCCAGCGCCTCGGCCGCGCCATGGCCGAGACGCGCGGCCGGCTTGCCGCCCTCGGCATCGAGCCCTGGCTGACGCCGCGCGGCGGAATGCTCCTGTGGTGCCGTTTGCCGGGCGAGCTCGACGCGGGGGAGGTTGCCCGGTTTGCGCTGGCCGAGGGGGTCGTGCTCGCGCCAGGCAATGCCTTCAGCCTGTCGCAGGCGGCGCGGCACTTCATGCGCTTCAACGTGGCGCAGTCGAGCGATCCGCGCATCTTCCGAGCATTGGAGAGCGCCATTCGAAGGTGACGTGCGGCCGGAGCGCCCGGATCGTGCGGGCGCTCCGATGAAACGTTAGGCTCCGCCTATGCCGTATTTGAGTTCGTACGACCCGGCTCCCGCGGCATCGCCGATCATGTTCATGGCGTCCACGGCCGCATTGTCGTTCGAGAAATCATAGAGGTCGTAGAGGCCTACCGGTTTGCCCCCGGCGTCGTAATAGACGGTGGCGTCGCCGAACAGGCCATCGAACGGATCGTTGCCGCCCTTGCCGTCAGGCTCATAGAAGCTGACCACGGCTTTCCAGCCCCGCTCACCATTTTCGAGGGTGATCGGCGTCATGCTTTCAACGCCCGGCGGCAGTGGCTGGCAGTTGTAGTTGGCGATGTAGTCTGACCCGGCCTGGACATTGGGATGCGAGAGGGCGCGCTGACCGAGATCGTCCGGCAGTCTCTCGACGCCGCCGTCACCGTCGAGCCAGCGGCGGAGGGCAAAACTCTCATAGTCCGTGTTGACGCGATCCTCGCCGGCGATCTCATCACCTTCCTCGATTGCGTCCTGGGCAAGGTCGCAGGCGCCCTTCTCGTCGCCGAACAGGCCGAAGAACCCGAAGCGGAGATCAGCGACCTGGTCGGCGACCAAAGCACCGGCGAACAGCGTGCCGGTGTCCTTGAGCCAGCCGCCGGCGCTATCGACTTCACCATCCATGGCCTGCAACGCAAGTGGGCCCGGCCCGGCTGCATGGAGCGCAGTGTTTGCGGCATTGTCGGGAGCAAGGCGCGGCGCGAAGGTAAAGATCTCGCCTGGTTTCGGCTCACTCAGGGACAGCGGACCGCGATTGGCCTCAGAGCGGGCAGTCGGTGCCGGCTGCGGTGCTGCGGCATCGAAGGCTTGCGAAGGGACTGGCGCGCGCTCGGCCGGCTCCAGCTCATCCCTCCGCGCAACCGGCAAAGTGCGGCCGACGTCAGAAACTGTTGGCATGGGCTACTCCTTGGGCAACCGGACACGCCTCCCATGGGCTGGCGACCAATCGGGATCACGTCAGCCGGAGACGAGGCTTGCCGGCTTTGGTTCGGCAAAACAGTGTCGCAAAGCTCTAGGCGGTGAAGCTTGCGACAAGCTGACGAGCTGGATTGAGTGGTGACGGGGCGCCGCCTTCCTGCCTGGCGCGATGCCGGCCGCTGCCGGCGGAACCCGATTGAGGGCTTGCAAGAAGGGCCTGTTCGATATAAAGATATCTTTATATCTTTTTTCGAACGATCGCGGAGTTCGAGCCCTTGCGCCAGCCCACGACGCTCTCTCTGGTTTCCCTGCTGGCGGGCCTGCGCGCGGCGGGCGAGGAGACACGACTGCGGATCCTGGCGCTGCTGGCGGAAGGCGAGCTCTCGGTGTCCGATCTCACCGACATCCTCGGCCAGTCGCAGCCGCGCATCTCGCGCCATCTCAAGCTGATGGCGGAAGCCGGGCTGCTGCGCCGCTCGCGGGAGGGCGCCTTCGCCTTCTTCCGGCTCGACGATGCGACGCCCGGCGGCGCATTGGCGCTGACGCTCGCCCGCGATCTCGATCCTGCCGACCCGGTTCTGGCGGCCGATCGCGAGCGACTCACCGCGGTGCGTGCATCGCGGGCTGCGGCGGCGCAGTCCTATTTCGCCAATGTCGCGCGCGAATGGGATCAGTTGCGCTCGCTGCATGTGCCCGACGCTGCGGTCGAGGCCGCCGTCGAAGCGGCTGTCGGCGAGACGCCTTTGCAGGCGCTGCTCGACCTCGGCACCGGCACGGGGCGGATGCTGGAGCGCCTCGCGCCCAAGGCTGCCCGCGCGGTCGGGGTCGATGCCAGCCACGCCATGCTGGCGGTGGCGCGCGCCAATCTGGAGAAGGCGGGCCTGTCGCGGGTCGAGCTTCGCCAGGGCGACATCTATGCGCTGCCCTTCGCGCGCGGCTCCTTCGACCTGGTGATCGTGCACCAGGTGCTGCACTTCCTCGATGATCCGGCCCGTGCCTTGCGCGAGGCGGCGGCGCTGCTCTCGCCCGGCGGGCGATTGATCCTGGTCGATTTCGCGCCGCACGAAATGGAGTTCCTGCGGACCGAGCACGCCCATCGCCGGCTCGGCTTCGAGAAGGACGAGATCGTCGCCTGGTTCGCCGAGGCCGGCCTCGATTGCGATCTCGCCGAGGAGGTCACGGCGCCCGACGGGGCTTGCGGCCAGCTCGGCGTCATGCTCTGGCGCGGGCGCGATCGGCGCCTCCAGGGTGATTTTCCGATTCGCCAGTTCGATCGTGAGGTTGCGTGATGAACGCGTTCCGTCCCAGCCGCCACGGCTCGCGCCGTCCGCGCGTCTCCTTCGAGTTCTTCCCGCCGAAGAACGAGGAGATGGAGGTCAATCTCTGGGAGAGCGTGCGCCGGCTCGAGCCGCTCGGGCCGGCCTTCGTCTCGGTGACCTATGGCGCCGGCGGCTCGACCCGCGAGCGCACCCACAACACCGTCAAGCGCATGATCGACGAGACGGCCTTAAAGCCGGCGGCGCATCTGACCTGCGTCTCCGCCTCCTGCGCCGAGGTCGATGACGTCATCCGCTCCTACTGGGCGGCGGGCGTGCGCCATATCGTGGCGCTGCGCGGCGATCCGGCCGGCGGGCTCGGCACCGCCTATGAGCCGCACCCTGAGGGCTATCACCAGACCTCCGACCTGGTCGAAGGCATCCGCAAGATCGGCGAGTTCGAGGTCACCGTCTCGGCCTATCCGGAGAAGCACCCGGAAGCCGCCTCGCTCGACGCCGACATCGATGCGCTGAAGAAGAAGGTCGATGCCGGCGCGACCCGGGCGATCACCCAGTTCTTCTTCGATAACGACGTCTATTTCCGCTATCTCGACAAGGTCCGTTCGCGCGGCATCGAGATCCCGATCCTGCCGGGCATCGTGCCGGTGCAGAACTTCAAGCAGACCGCCGGCTTTGCCCGCAAGACCGGGGCGAGCGTGCCGCAATGGCTGGCCGATCGCTTCGAGGGGCTAGAGGATGATGCGGCGACGCGCCGGCTGGTCGCCGCCGCCGTCTGTGCCGAGCAGGTGCTCGACCTGATCGATCGCGGCGTCTCCGACCTGCACTTCTACACGATGAACAAGGCCGACCTGGTCTATGCGATCTGCCATCTCGTCGGCCTGAAGCCGGAAAAGGCGCAGGCGCAGCAGGTGGCGGCGGAGTAAGCCGATGTCCGACTACAAGCCCACCCTCGCTGACGGCGCCGAGGTCGAGCGCGCCCTGCGCCAGGCCGCATCCGAGCGCATCCTCATCCTCGACGGCGCGATGGGGACGCAGATCCAGGACCTGAAGCTGACCGAGGCCGATTTCCGCGGCGAGCGCTTCAAGGGCTGGAACCACGACCTCAAGGGCAATAACGACCTGATCGCGCTGACGATGCCGGATGCGCTGCGCGACATCCACCTCGCCTATTACCGGGCCGGTGCCGACATCGTCGAGACCAACACCTTCTCCGGCACCTCGATCGCCCAGGCCGATTACGGCATGGAAGCGATCGTCTACGAACTCAACGTCGAATGCGCCCGGATCGCACGCGAGGCGGCCGAGATCGCCCGCAAGGAGGACGGCCGCCGCCGCTTCGTCGCCGGCGCGATCGGCCCGACCAACCGCACGCTCTCGATCTCGCCCGACGTCAACAATCCCGGCTTCCGCGCCGTCACCTTCGACCAGGTACGCGATTCTTACGCCGAGCAGGTGCGTGGCCTGATCGATGGCGGCTCGGAGCTGCTGCTGATCGAGACGATCTTCGACACGCTCAACGCCAAGGCGGCGATCGTCGCGATCCAGGAGGTTTTTCGCGAGAAGGGCCTGAAACTGCCGGTGATGATCTCCGGCACGATCACCGATCTTTCCGGCCGCACGCTCTCGGGCCAGACGGTCGAGGCCTTCTGGAACGCGGTGCGCCATGCCGATCCCCTCACGATCGGCCTCAACTGCGCCCTCGGCGCCCGTGAGATGCGCGCCCATATCAAGGACATGTCGCGCGTCGCCGGCACGCTGGTCTGCGCCTACCCCAATGCCGGCCTGCCCAACGAATTCGGCCTCTATGACGAGCGGCCGGAGGCGACCGCCAAGATGCTGGCCGAGTTCGCCGATGCCGGCTTCGTCAACATGGTCGGTGGCTGCTGCGGCACGACGCCGGGCCATATCCGCGCGATCGCCGAGGCCGTCGCCGGCAAGGCGCCGCGCGCCATCCCGGAGCCGAAGCCTTACCTCAGGCTCGCCGGGCTCGAGCCGTTCACGCTCGACGAGACCATTCCGTTCGTGAATGTCGGCGAGCGCACCAACGTCACCGGCTCGGCCAAATTCCGCAAGCTCGTCACCAATGGTGACTATGCCGCCGCGCTCGACGTGGCGCGCGACCAGGTCGCCAATGGCGCGCAGGTCATCGACATCAACATGGACGAGGGCCTGCTCGATTCCGAGAAGGCGATGACCGAGTTCTGCAACCTGATCGCCTCGGAGCCGGACATCTCCCGCGTGCCGATCATGGTCGATTCCTCGAAATTCCATGTGATCGAGGCAGGTCTGAAGACGATCCAGGGCAAGCCGATCGTCAACTCGATCTCGATGAAGGAGGGTGAGGAAGCCTTCCTCGAGCATGCCCGCATCTGCCGGCAATACGGGGCCGCCGTCGTCGTCATGGCCTTCGACGAGACCGGCCAGGCCGACACCTACGAGCGCAAGATCGAGATCTGCACGCGCGCCTACAAGCTCCTGACCGAGGTCGCCGGCTTCCCGCCGGAAGACATCATCTTCGATCCGAACATCTTCGCGGTGGCGACCGGCATCGAGGAACACGACAACTACGGCAACGACTTCATCAACGCGACCCGCACGATCCGCGAGACGCTGCCGCACGCCCATATCTCGGGCGGCGTCTCGAACCTGTCCTTCTCGTTCCGCGGCAATGAGAAGGTCCGCGAGGCGATGCATTCGGTCTTCCTGTACCATTGCATCAAGGTCGGGATGGACATGGGCATCGTGAATGCCGGCCAGCTCGGCAGCTACGACGACCTCGATCCGGAGCTGCGCGAGCTCTGCGAGGACGTCGTCCTCAACCGCCGCAAGGATTCGACCGAGCGGCTGCTCGACGCCGCGCCGCGCTTCAAGGGCGACGGCTCGGCGGCGGTCTCGGGCAAGGACCTCGCCTGGCGCGAAACCGACGTGCACGAGCGCCTCAAGCACGCGCTGGTCAACGGCATCACCGAGTTCATCGACCGCGATACGGAAGAGGCGCGCACGCAGGCCGAGAAGCCGCTTCATGTCATCGAGGGGCCGCTGATGGCCGGGATGAACGTGGTCGGCGACCTGTTCGGCGCCGGCAAGATGTTCCTGCCGCAAGTGGTGAAGTCGGCCCGCGTGATGAAGCAGGCCGTCGCCTACCTGATGCCGTACATGGAAGAGGAGAAGCGCCTCAATGGCGGCGCCGAGCGTCAGGCTGCCGGCAAGGTGCTGATGGCGACAGTCAAGGGCGACGTCCACGATATCGGCAAGAACATCGTCGGCGTCGTGCTCCAGTGCAACAACTACGAGGTGATCGACCTCGGCGTGATGGTGCCGACGCAGAAGATCCTCGATACGGCCCGCAAGGAGAACGTCGACATCATCGGCCTCTCCGGTCTGATCACGCCCTCGCTCGACGAGATGGTCACCGTCGCCTCCGAGATGGAGCGTGAGGGCTTCGACATCCCGCTGCTGATCGGCGGCGCGACGACCAGCCGCGTCCATACCGCCGTGAAGATCCACCCGGCCTACAACCAGGGCCAGGCGGTCTATGTCACCGACGCCTCGCGCGCCGTCGGCGTCGTCTCCAGCCTGCTCTCGCAGGAGCAGAAGGCTCCTTACGTCGAGGGCGTCCAGGCCGAGTACGAGAAGGTCGCCGCAGCACATCGCCGCTCCGAGGCCGACAAGCAGCGCCTGCCGCTGGCCAAGGCACGCGCCAACGCCTTCAAGCCGGACTGGGCCGGCTACCAGCCGCCGAAGCCGACCTTCCTCGGCACCCGCGTCTTCCGGACTTACGATGTCGCCGAGCTGGTGCCGCTGATCGACTGGACGCCTTTCTTCCAGACCTGGGAGCTGAAGGGCCGGTACCCTGCGATCCTCGAGGACGAGAAGCAGGGCGAGGCGGCACGCCAGCTCTGGGACGATGCGCAGGCGATGCTGAAGCGCGTCGTCGAGGAGCGCTGGTTCAATCCCAAGGCGGTGATCGGCTTCTGGCCGGCGAACGCCGTCGGCGACGATATCCGCCTCTATACCGGCGAGAGCCGGCAGGAGAAGCTCGCGACCTTCCACGGCCTGCGCCAGCAGCTCTCCAAGCGCGATGGCAAGCCGAACATGTGCATCTCCGACTTCGTCGCGCCGGAAGGCGGATCGCCGGACTATATCGGCGCTTTCGTGGTGACCTCGGGCGCCGAGGAGGAGCGCATCTCCGAGCGCTTCGCCCGCGACAATGACGATTATCGCTCGATCATGGTCAAGGCGCTGGCCGACCGCATCGCCGAGGCCTTCGCCGAGCGCATGCATCAGCGCGTGCGCACCGAGTTCTGGGCCTATGCGCCGGACGAGACCTTCTCGAACGAGGATCTGATCCGCGAGGAATACCAGGGCATCCGCCCGGCGCCGGGCTATCCGGCCCAGCCCGACCATACCGAGAAGGCAACGCTGTTCGATCTGCTCCAGGCCGAGCCGCGCGTCGGCGTCAAGCTGACCGAGAGCTATGCGATGTGGCCGGGTTCCTCGGTCTCCGGCCTCTACCTCTCGCATCCCGACGCCTATTACTTCGGCGTCGCCAAGGTCGAGCGCGACCAGGTCGAGGACTATTCGGTGCGCAAGGGCATGGATATCCGCGAGGTCGAGCGCTGGCTGGCGCCGATCCTGAACTACGAGCCGAGCGCCTATGCGGAGGCGGCGGAGTGATCGGCGGCCTCGCTGCGAACGCGGCGAGGCGAGGTCACGCGGCCAGGAATTCCTCGACGGCGAAGTCGACGAAGGCCCGCAATTTCGGCGAGGCGTAGCGGCTGGCCGGCCACATGACGCTGAGCTTGGTCTGTGCCTCGACATAGCTCTCGAGAATGCGGATGAGCGAGCCGCGCCGCAAATGCTCGGCGACCGACAGGTCGGGAACACAGGCGATGCCGAGCCCGCTTTCGGCGAGGCCGATCTGCGCTTCGAGTGCGTTCGTCACCACGCTGGGCTGGATCTCGACCTGCGCGGGCTCGCCCTGTCTGGACAAGGGCCATTGGTGGAGCTTGCCGGTATTGGCAAAGCGGTAGACGAGGCAGGTGTGCCGGGCGAGGTCCTCCGGCGTCTCCGGCGTGCCCATCCGGCGGAAATAGTCGGGTGAGCCGACCAGCGCCTGGCTGAAATGGCCGAGCGTGCGGGTCATCAATCGGGAATCGGCATGCTCGCCGGTGCGGAGCACGACATCGAAGCCCTCGCCGATGACGTCGACCAGCCGATCAGTGGCGTCCAGTTCGAGCTCGATCTCCGGGTGGCGCCGCTTGAAGGCGGCGAGCTTGGCCATCGGGATCATGCTCATCGACGGCAGGCTGACGCGCAGCTTGCCTTGCGGCGTCGCCCGGCTGCGCGAGAGCTCGAGTTCGGCAGCTTCGTATTCGCAGAGGATGCGCCGGCAGCGCTCGAGGAACATCGCCCCCTCCGGCGTCAGCGTGACGCTGCGGGTCGAGCGATGGAACAGCCTGGCGCCGAGCCGCTCCTCCAGGCGGGCCACGGCCTTGCTGACGGCCGAGGCGGAGATGCCGAGCTTGCGGCCAGCTTCGGTGAAGCCGTCGGCATCGGCCGCATGCACAAAGGCGAAGAGCGCTCCGAGACTGTCCATGCGGCGGTCACCCAGTCATGACGGAAATGTCCAAAGTGTCATGAGTTGTGTCCTGTTTTTCGCGCATTGGGAACCAGCTACCTCAAGCGCCGACCCATCTTCGAAGGCGCTATAGCCATGACATCAGCGACAGATACGATATCGGCAGGCACGAGCGAGGCGAGGCTGCCCCTAGGGGGCCTGCTGGCACTCGCCATGGCGGCCTTCATCACGCTCCTCACCGAAATCCTGCCATCGGGGCTCCTCCCGCAGATGGCTGAGAGCCTGGGGCAATCCGAGGCCCTGATCGGCCAGCTCGTCACCGCCTATGCGGTCGGCTCGCTGGTCTCCGCCATTCCGCTGACGATCGCCACGCAGAACTGGCGGCGGCGCACGTTGCTGCTGATCGCCATCGGCGGTTTCGCCGTCGTCAACACGGTGACGGCGATCTCCGACAGCTATGCCGTCACGCTGGTCGCCCGTTTCGTCGCCGGCATGAGCGCCGGGCTGCTCTGGGCGCTGGCGGCCGGCTATGCCGCGCGCATGGTGCCCGACCATCTGCAGGGCCGCGCGATCGCGATCGCCATGGTCGGCGCGCCGCTCGCCCTCTCGCTCGGCATTCCGACGGGCACCTTCCTCGGCACGCTGCTGGGCTGGCGCTGGACCTTCGGCGTGATGAGCGGGCTGACGGTGCTCCTCGTCGTCTGGGTCCTGGCCAAGGTGCCCGATTTCCCCGGCCACAAGCGAGGGCAGGAGTTCGGGCTGAAGACGGTGTTCACGCTGCCGGGCGTGCGGCCGGTCCTGTTCGTGGTTTTCGCCTATGTGCTCGCCCACAATACGCTCTACACCTATATCGCGCCCTTCCTTGAGCCGGCTGGCCTCAAGGACCGGACCGATGTCGTGTTGCTGGTCTTCGGCCTCGCCTCGCTGCTCGGCATCTGGATCACTGGCGCCCTGATCGACCGCTGGCTGCGCGAGCTGGTTCTTGCGAGCGTCGCGCTGTTTGGCTTCTCTGCATTGGCGCTCGGCGTCGCGGGCAGCGTGCCGGCGGTGATCTATGGTGCGGTCGCAGCCTGGGGGCTGGCCTTCGGCGGGGCCGGGACGCTGTTCCAGACCGCCTCCGCCAAGGCGGCGGGCCATGCTGCGGATGTCGCGCAGTCGATGCTGGTGACGACGTGGAATCTCGCCATCGCAGGTGGCGGCATCCTCGGCGGATTGCTGTTGAGCGGGTTCGGCGTCGCGCCCTTCCCATGGGTGCTGGCGGCGCTTCTGATCGTCACCTTTGCGGTCGCATGGGGCGCGAAGAGCCATGGCTTCCGCGCCGCCCGAGCGGGCTGAGCCCGTTGGCGCCGTGAAGGGGAGGCGCGGGGAACCCTCTCCTGGAAGGAGAGGGCAGGGTGAGGTGTAGGCCGCCTGACCAGTTCCGCGAGGCCCGACCACGCGGTTGGGTTCAGGCCAACGTTTCCAGTCCGAACACCTCACCCCTACCCCTCTCCTTCCAGGAGAGGGGATCCCGCGCCTTACTTGGAAATGACTTACCCGCCGCAGCGCTGCGCCATCACGGCAAAGCCCTTCTGGCCGCCGGCTAGGGGGAAGCTCTGCGTCTCGCCCTCGACGCGCAGGGTCAGGCTCTGGCCCTTGCGCAGCACCGCCTGCAGCACCGGCGTCAGCGTCGTCGTCGCCTCGAAATGATTGCCCATCTCGTCGCTGATCAGCTTCATGGGTAGATCAGCCTGCCCGCCGCTCGACGACAGCTTGGCGGTCGTGACGGCATTGTCCTTCATGCCTTCCTTGAAGAAGGGGATCCGTACGGTCAGGCTCCTGCTGGCGAAATCGCAGGAGAAGAACAGCCGCTGATCGTCGGTCTGTGGCATCTCATAGGCGACGACGATGCCCTCGCCATCCTGCCGGACGCCCCAGCTCAGGCCGTCCTTGGCCAGCACAGCGGCAGTCTGGAGCGCCAGAGCGGGCGCCAGCAGAAAAATTGCCCTCGGGATCATCGTCGTCGTCCTCATAGCCATCGATCGCCGCGCCTTTGCGCCGGACAGGCGACAATTCGCGGGTTGCACCGTCATTGCGGATGGCCTGGCTTCGCGCGCGATGACGGCAAAAGTTGAGCGGACAAAAGCAAACAGGCCGCCCGAAGGCGGCCTGTCCACAACTCGGTGATGTCAGCCTGTTCAGGCCGGGACGGCGGCGGTGCCGAAGCCGGCTTCGCGGGTCTGCGGGCTGGTTTCCGACACCGGCACGACACGCGAGACCGAGCGGCGCTCGTCGTCGATGCGCTCGATCAGGAAGAAGGCGCGCTCGGCCGAACCGAGCAGCGCCAGGATCGCGCCGCGCTCGACCCAGGGCAACTCGGCGCCGAGGCGCAGGCAGCGCTCGCGGACCGCCGACAAGGCGGCGATGCGCGGCTCGGCTTCGGCCGAGACGATCGGCGCATCCTGGCCGGCCGGAACGATGGCGCGCATCGCCTCGGCGACCTGGTCGATGATGCTGTCGACGACCTCGCGGCCGGGCTGGCCGAAGGGCTGGCGCTCGATGCGGCGGGCGATCTGGTAGAGCGTCTCGCCGAGGCTGGCGGTGAAGTCCTCTTCCTCGATCAGGCTCGCGACCAGGTCGGCGCGAGCATAGGGCATCTCGGGCGTGAACATGCCGGAGGTGTAGGCGCGGATGTCGCGGTTGAGCACGTCGATCGCGGCGTAGTGCTCCTCGCTCTTCTGCGGCGCGTCAGGCTTGTCGCGGGCGATGTCGAGGAAGAGCTGCGAGGCCTGGAGATAGCGGCCGGTTTCCTGCTGGATGTTGGCGACGGCATGGGCGTGGTCGGTCGCCTTGGCGAGGAAGCGCGGCGTCGAGTAATCCTCGATGTCGTCGACCGAGGAGGCGCCGACCCGCGACAGGACCCGCTCGAACACGCCGACGAAGGGGAAGAGCAGGACGGTGTTGAAGATGTTGAAGAAGGTCGAGTAGAGGCCGATCGCGACGGGGACGAGCGGGAAGGTCTCCTTGCCGTCCTTGATGACCGGGATGCCGGGATTGCCACCGAACCACTGCATCGCCCAGGTCAGGATGTCCATGGAGACGAAGAAGAGCGGTATCGTGATGGCGACGCCGATAATGTTGAAGGATATGTGGGCGTAGGCCGCGCGCTTGGCGTTCTTCGACAGGTTGAGCGAGGCCATCCACGAGGTGATGGTGGTGCCGAGGTCGGCGCCGAGCGAGAAGGCGACGGCGGTCTTCCAGTCGAGGATGCCGGCGGCGCCGAGGCCCATGACGATGCCGATCGTCGCCGAGGAGGAGTGGATCATCGCGGTGATGCCGGCGGCGATCAGCACGCAGTAGATCAGGTTGAGATAGGTGTCGGCCTTGAGCGAGGAGATGACGCTCATCACTTCCGGCATCGAGCGCAGCGGACGCAGGCCGCCGGTCATCAGGTTGAGGCCGTAGAAGATCAGCGCGAAGCCCATGCAGGCGAGCGCGATGTTCTTCACCTTGTCGGTCTTGGCGAAGATGTGGACCAGCGCGAAGATGCCGGCGAGCAGCAGGCCGAGCGGGCCGAGCGGCAGCGCGATCAGGCCGTTGCCGAGCGTCGTGCCGATATTGGCGCCCATGATCACCGAGATCGCGGGCCGCAGGCCGATGACGCCGGCATTGACGAGGCCGACGACCATGACGGTCATCGCGGTCGAGGACTGGATGATGCCGGTGATGAAGGTGCCGGCCATGACACCCTTGACCGGCGTGCCGGCGATCTTGGCGAGCAGGGCCCGCATCTTGTTGACGGCGAGATTCTGAATGCCGTTGCTCATGAATTCGAGGCCGAGCATGAAGATGCCCAGGCCACCGATCACAGGCACGATCACCTGCGTGAAAATGTCGACTTGCATGCTCTCGACTCCGACAAGGGGTGCGCGGACGCCTCTGCGGCCGGGTCGAGCCGTCACGGCGAGCGCAGGCGCGCAGGTCCTGCAATGGACGCGCGTGCTGCTCCGTGCCGGTTTCCCCACCTGGCTAACGGAGTCCTTAGGCAGGTCGTACGACAGCTGGGTGACTATGCGTCACAATTGCGATGAACCGTTTCAATGGTTGGCCGCCGGCGTCGATACGCGCCGACGGCCACGTTTTCAGCGGCTAGAGCATGCGGATTTCACGCGGCATCACACCGTCATCCTGGACAAGCGGCGAAGCCGCGCAGCTCCGGGATCCCATCATAGGGCTGTGGAGTTCTACGATGGACCCCGGGCCGAGCTTCGCTCGCCCAGAATGACGATGGTGGCTCCGTGTAAAGTCAGCACGCTCTAGGCCGCCGCCTCATCGAGGTCGAAATGGAAGACCTTGGCGATCAAGCGCCAGCGCCCGTCGAGCCTGATGAAGCTCAGGAGATCGGTGAAGCGCTTTGGCCCGATGGCGCATTCGACGCGGGCCAGCGCCGTGACCGGCCCGGCGAATTCGATCGAGACGATGCGGTCGCGGCGGGGCTCGCCGCGGCTGGCGGGAGACGGCCGCTTCGCCACCATAGGCAGGTACTGATCCATGGTGAGATGGGTCAGGCTGCCTTCGCTGCCGCAGGCGTAGATCGCCTGCGGGTGGAAAAGCCGGCCGAGCTCTTCGGTGTCGCTGTGATGGAGCCCGTCGAAATAGTCGCCGAGCGCGGCGACGATCTCGGCGAAGCGCGGATCGGCGCTCATTGGAGCAGACCCTCGGCGCGCATCGCCTCCTGCACACTGGCGCGGGCGCCGATCCGCGCCATGAAGGCGCGCAGCTTCGGGAAAGCGTCGAGCGGGACGCCGCGGCTGTCCGACCAGTTGACGATGGTGAAGAGGTAGCCGTCGGCGACGCTGAAGCGCTCGCCGAGCAGGTGGCTGCGGCCATCGGCGAGGAGGCTCTCGATATGAGCGAGCCTCTTGGCGACGCGGGCCCGCGCCGTCGTCTTGCCGTCCTCGGTCGTGTCGGGGAGGAAGAGCGGCGTGTAGGCCTTGTGCAATTCGCTGCCGATGAAGTTCATCACCTCCTCGAGCCGGACGCGTTCGAAGCTGCCGGGTTTCGGCGCCAGATCGGCGTCGGGGGCGAGATCAGCGATGTAGCGGGCGATGACCGCGCCTTCGGTCAGAACGGCGCCGTCTTCGAACTGCAGCGCCGGGACATAGCCCTTCGGATTGACGGCGGCGTAGTCGGCGCCGGTCTCGGTCTTGCCGGCGACGAGATCGACCTTTTCGAGGGTGACGGGCAGGCCGGCCTCGCGCAGGGCGATATGGGGCGAGAGCGAGCAGGCACCCGGGGTGTAGTAGAGCTTCACGGCGGTTTCCTCATCCGCGTTGACGATGGCGGAGAGCTAGGCGCAAGCGGTTACCTCTGTATACGGGGTAACTTGTTGTAACTGCGTTTTCCGGTATCTTCCCGGTAACCGGAGGAGTGCGCGCGATGGCCTTGAAACTCAGGAAGAACCGCGCGGCGGCGCAGCCAGAGACCTGCAATGTCGGGGCCTGCATGCAGGTGCTCGGCGGAGCCTGGACGCCGAACGTGATCTGGTTCCTGTCAGGCGGGCCGCGCCGTTTCGGCGAACTCAGGCGCGACATCCCGGCGATCTCGGCCAAGATGCTGAGCGCACGCCTGCGGGTGCTGGAGGAGAAGGGCGTCGTCCGGCGCAAGGTCGCGCCGACCACGCCGCCCTCGACCGAATATGCGCTGACCGAGCTCGGGCAGGAATACGTGCCGGCGATCCTGGCGATCGCCGAGGTCGGCGCCAAGCTGAAGGCGCAGGCTGCGGCGCGGGCGCAGGCGGCCTGAGAGCTGGGACTCAGCCCTTCGCCGCAGCCTCCAGCCCAGCGATATCGAGCTTGACCATTGTCAGCATCGCCTCGGCGACGCGCTTGGCCTTGGCGCGGTCGGGATCGCGGACGAGCTCGCCCAGGCGCTTGGGCGTGATCTGCCAGGACAGGCCCCAGCGATCCTTGAGCCAGCCGCACTGCTCGAACTTGCCGCCTTCGCCGAGCGCCTCCCAGAGCCGGTCGACCTCGGCCTGCGTCTCGCATTCGATCATGATCGAGAAGGTGTGGTTGAAGGCGTCGGAGCGGTGGGCTTCGAAGGCCTGGTAGCGCTGGCCATCGATGGTGAAGGTGGCGATCTTGACGCTGCCGGCCGGTCCGCTCGGCGATTCCGCCGGCAGGGCGCCGCTCCATTCGAGCGCGGAGTTCGGGATCAGCGAGGTGTAGAGGCTGATCGCCGCGTCCATATCCTTATCGAACCAGAGATTCTGGATGACCTTCATCGCCATGCTCCTTGCTGTGTCATCAGACCAGGTTGCGGCCTGTCGTCTCAAGGACGAAGGAGGGGCGAGGGTTCCGACAGGGGACGGGGATTTTTCTTGAGGGGGCTCGTTCCAGGAGCGGAGGCCGCACCTGGAACGAGCTTGTGCTCACATGCCGAATGCAGGAGCGGGCCCGCCCTTACGGCGAGGCCGCTGCCTCGTCACCAGCGATCGTAGCGGGGGCGGCCATAGCCGTCGCCATATCCGCGCCGGTAACCGTAGCCGCCGCCATAACCACGTCCGTAGCCGCGCCCGTAACCGTCACCGCGGCCGTAGCGGCGATCGTAGTAGCGCTGGCGGTCGATATTGTCCTGAATCATCTGCATCCGGCGCAGCTTGGCGTCGCTGGCGGTGAACTCGGCCGGGAGCTTGTCGAGCTGCTGCGCGATCGTGGGCGCAAGCGCGCCGTCGTGCGGGGTCGCAGGCGCGGCGCTGGCCGCCGTGGCGGAGCCGATGAGCAGGGCGGCTGCGATCAGTAGATGTCGCATATGGGGTCTCCTGATGTGTCGAGGCGATAATCGCTGTCGCAACTGCAACACCACCTGAACGGGTTTGTTGGCTCGCGTTCAGCAAGCGCGGGGCCAGACGGCCGCTTCGGCACGCACAAGCGCGATCAGGCGAAGCTGCCCGCCTGCGAAGGGGTGCATCAAGAAGGTTGCCGAAAGGTTGCGGTGCTGGTCGGGGAGGGCACGGCCGGCGCTGCTGCGAGCCTGCGATCAGGCGAGTTCCAAGTGGAGGCTGCCGTGACAGCGGTTGTGGCGCGGCTGCGTGACGCCGCGAACGGCGGCTAAGGGTCGGAAGCGGACTTCCGATCAGAGGTAGCGTGCGAGAACGTACACCAGCACAAGGACAACTATCGTCGAAAGAGCGCCCGCGAGGGCGACGAGTCCACTTATGCCGCCAACTCGGTCGCCTCTCTTAAACGCCGGCACCAAAGTTCTTACGCAGTATAATGAGTTCAATAGAAGCAAAAAAATAAGAGTTATTATAACAATTGTCGAGGCCTGCATGCGACTCTCTCTTAGAAATGCCAAATATGAAGAACAGCGCTGATAGCGTGTGGCGCATAATGGCTCCTTTGCCAAACTCTTAGCGCTGCAAAGAGAGGGACCGCAATGGGTCGTTTGCGGACATATCCTTGTAATCATCGTTTGCCCCGCAACTTGTGAAATATCCGATTCGACAAGGACACGTATCCCGCTATCGATTGAGGCTTCGGCGTGTTAGCGTCGCCGAAACCGGGGGGAATGCGATGATACGAGTCGAAGCGTTGGGAATTGCGTTCTCGTTCCTTTTCCTGACGGAGGCTGCGGTCGCACAGCAGATCTACAGCCGCGAGCCAGGCAAAGGGCAAATCCGCTCTGGCCAGACCGTTCTTGTCGATGACGGCAAATGTCCACGAGGGCAAATTCTGGAGGTCAGCGGCGGCACAAATCCGGGCCTACGCGGGCAGCACGGACGATCGACAGAGCGAACACGGCGCTGCGTTCCCCGCCGATAGGGAAGCGCTTCTACCGCAAATTGTAAAACCGAGCGCGACGTTAGCGGAAGCGACCGATTTTCACGCGGTTAGCCCGCCTCATAGATCGCTGCTGGCTACCTGCGGCGACTACACGATGTCCGCAATGGGTCGGGAGCGGACCTAAGGCCGATTTAGGAAGGCAGAGAAAGCCACCCACGCGAGCCACGTGCAGATCGTCAACGCCGCAAAGCTCAGGATATGCGCGATGATCAGCGAAAGCCTGTCAGATGCAGCCCAAGCAATGCACAATCCGGCTCCAACGCCGACCATTGCGGCCGGCACACCGACTACCAGGAACACCAACTCCGGGTAGCTTTCACCGCGCCCCATCCACTCCCATACCCATGGCGTGAATGAGAACAACGCCATTGCCCCCAAGGCGCAGATTGCAACGATCAGCGGTAAGAACCGGCGGGCAAAATTCGCAGCGACCACTTTCTGCATCGGCACCAGTCTACTGCATAGCTCGGGTTCCGCTATGGGTCGGGAGCGGAAGCTCGGGAGCATGGCGGAGTACGCCGCTATCCCGCGTAGGCAAAATAGACTTTTCCTCTCAGCGGATCGACAATCGTGACGCTGCCGCCGCGACCGTAGGAGTAGAAAGAGCCTTCCGACTGGATCGCATGATTAGCCTCGGCATCTCGTCCGCTTTCGATGGAAATAGTAAACCCATACTTCTCCTGAAATTCCTGAATGGTTGGCGGATGGTTCGGCTCGCGCCTTGCTGACATCATCTGCGGGTCATGGTCATACGGATGCCAGCGCCGGTCGCCGGCGTCGTTTACCGGTGTTGGATACCAGCCGCCCCCAGACAGCTTCTCGCGGAGCTGGCTCCCCTGTGCTCGCGCCCACTCGGCGCTTTCGTTGGTCAGGCGATAAACAATGAAACCTGTCTCGTTGTCGCCGGGCAGGAATCCGAGCCCCCATCTTTCCTCAAGGCGATAGTCTACGGCTGCGACTTCGAGTGGGGCAGGAACGTTGGCCAGCAACAGGCGATATTCCTCCCGCTTGAACCAGATATAGGGGGGCACCGACAACGAGAAAGCCGATAGCGATAATCGCCAGCCGCCTTGCGGCTCTGCCGGGCCCGGCCTTTCGCCAAAGTTGGTAGGCAAAGCGCAGCAGGAGAAATAGGAGGCCGACCAGAAGCAACGCCGCTAGCGCCAGTGTCATGACAATGGTTAGCAACGGCGGAAAGCTCCATGACATCGTGATCTATCTCGCGAAGCGGGATTTCCGCGGCGGGTTGGTGATATTGACGCAGCAGTTGCCGGCAGCGGCCTCTCGGTCGTGACCCGCTCAAGTTGAGAGGTTGCAAATCAGTCCAGTGGTTTTGCCACGTCTGACAATCTCTGCGCTTCCCCACGACATTCGCGTTGCGCGTGCGAGGTCGGCGCCGAGGACGCTTTCCACCGCAGGCTTCGAAGCATCAAAGAAAATCGAGATAACGCTTATGCCGTTCTCGATACCCATGTCGAAGGCAATCTCTTGGGTACGCAGCCCGCGATAAGTTCCTGTGAGTGGAACACTGATGCGCCGATAGCCTGCGTTGTCGCGATTTTCTATTTTTGCCTTGCCGAACGCCGCGGCGAAACGCGGGGGAAGGGTTACCTTGGGCGAAGGCTTCTTGTTCGGGTCGGGCACATATCGAAGCCGCAACTCGTTCCAGAGGGCCGATACTGGCTCGGATGTGCGGCACGCAGAGTCGCCATCGGCCTTCTCAATCCCGCCAATGAAATCATCGAGGTTGATGAGCTTCGTTTCGGCTGCCGCGCAATCAGCATAAACGCAAACGACAAAGGTAGCTGCGAACAGCCTCATCATTGCCATCTACCTCGACTTCGACCGCGGCTATATTTCAATGTGAGGTTATGCGTGTCGATTTAGCACGCCGGCGGATGTCCGCAACGGTCGATAGCTGCAGTTCTGATCAGCAAGCCCGGCTGCCCGGCCGCCAGCTTGATGGCGGCCGGGCCTTGTCGGATCAGGCGACGTCGAAGCGGTCGAGGTTCATCACCTTGGTCCAGGCCGCGACGAAGTCCTTGACGAACTTCTCCTTGGCGTCGGTGCTGGCATAGACCTCGGCCAGAGCGCGCAGGATCGAGTTCGAGCCGAAGACGAGGTCGACGCGGGTGCCGGTCCATTTGGCGGCGCCGGTCTTCCGGTCGGTGCCCTCGAACACGTCCTTGTTCTCGGAAATCGCCTTCCACTGTGTACCCATGTCGAGCAGGTTGACGAAGAAGTCGTTCGTCAGCGCGCCCGGCCGGTTGGTCAGGATGCCGTGCTTGGAGCCGTCGGCATTGATGTCGATGGCGCGCAGGCCGCCGATCAGCACCGTCAGCTCGGGCGCGGTCAGGGTCAGCAGCTGAGCGCGGTCGATCAGCGCGACCTCGGCCGGCACCTTGGCGCCCGGCTTCTGGTAGTTGCGGAAACCGTCGAGCACTGGCTCCATCACCGCGAAGGAATGGACCTCGGTCTGCTCCTGCTTCGCGTCGGTGCGGCCAGGGGTGAACGGCACGTCGACCGCCTGGCCGGCGGCCTTGGCCGCAAGCTCGACGCCGACATTGCCGGCCAGCACGATCAGATCGGCCAGCGAGATCTTCTGGTCGCCGTCGGCCTCCTTGTTGAACTGGCGACGGATGCCGTCGAGCACCTCGATCACCCTGGCGAGCTGGGCCGGCTGGTTGACCTCCCAGTCCTTCTGGGGGCTGAGGCGAACGCGCGCGCCATTGGCGCCGCCGCGCTTGTCGCCGCCGCGGAAGGTCGCGGCCGAGGCCCAGGCGGTGCCGACCAGCTCGGAGACGGAGAGGCCGGAGGCCTTGATCTTCTCCTTGAGCGCTGCGACGTCCGCCTTGCCGACCAGCGGATGATCGGTGGCCGGCACGACGTCCTGCCAGATCAGCTCTTCCTTCGGCACTTCCGGGCCGAGATAGCGCGAGCGCGGGCCGAGGTCGCGATGGGTCAGCTTGAACCAGGCGCGGGCGAAGGCCTCGGCGAAGGCCTGCGGGTTCTCGAGGAAGCGGCGCGAGATCTTCTCATAGGCCGGGTCCAGGCGCAGCGACAGGTCGGTCGTCAGCATGGTCGGCTTGTGCTTCTTCGACGGGTCATGGGCGTCGGGGATGACCGCCTCGGCGTCCTTCGCCTCCCACTGGATCGCGCCGCCGGGGCTGCGGGTCTGGACCCATTCGTACTTGAACAGGTTCTCGAAGAAGAAATTGCTCCACTGCGCCGGCGTCTGCGTCCAGGTGACCTCGATACCGCTGCCGACCGCATCGGCGCCATGGCCGGTACCGTAATTGCTGGCCCAGCCGAGGCCCTGCGCCTCCAGCTCGGCGCCTTCCGGATCCGGCCCCTTATGCGACTCGGGCGCCGCGCCATGGGTCTTGCCGAAGGTGTGGCCGCCGCCGATCAGCGCGACGGTCTCCTCGTCGTTCATCGCCATGCGGGCGAAGGTCTCGCGGATGAAATGCGCCGCCGAGATCGGATCGCCATTGGCGCCCGGACCTTCCGGATTGACGTAGATCAGGCCCATTTCGGTGGCGCTCAGCGGCGCATCGAACTTGTCGAGCGGGCGATGGGTCAGCCATGCCGTCTCGGTGCCCCAACTCACATCGTGATCGGGCTCCCAGCTGTCTTCGCGGCCGCCGGCGAAGCCGAAGGTGCGGAAGCCCATGGTCTCCAGCGCGACATTGCCGGTGAGGATCAGGAGGTCGGCCCAGGAGATGGCCTGGCCGTATTTCTGCTTGATCGGCCAGAGCAGGCGGCGCGACTTGTCGATGTTGACATTGTCCGGCCAGCTGTTGAGCGGAGCGAAGCGCTGCTGGCCGCGACCACCGCCGCCACGGCCGTCGGCAAGGCGATAGGTGCCAGCGGCATGCCAGGACATGCGGACGAATTGCGGGCCGTAATTGCCGAAGTCCGCAGGCCACCAGTCCTGCGAGTCGGTCATCAGCTTGCGCAGGTCGTTCTTCAGCGCGTCAAAGTCGAGCTTCTCGAACGCCTTGCGGTAGCTGAAGGCCTGGCCGAGCGGATCGGACTTGGCCGAGTGCTGGTTCAGCAGGTCGACAGGCAGCTGGCTCGGCCACCAGTCGCGATTCTGCCGGGTGCCGCCACCATGGGCGACGGGGCATTTGCCCGTGCTGTCCTCAGTCTTCGCGTTCATGTCTCTCTCCGAGCTTGCAGGGCTGGCTGCGGGTGGTCTTAGCAGGGCCATTTCATTATTTTAATTCCGATTTTCTGATCGCGACGATAAGTTGCGATTATGACAAATCTGACTTTCAAGCAGCTCCGCTATTTCGAGGCCTTGGCGCGGCATGGCCATTTCGGCCGGGCGGCGGATGCCTGCGCGATCTCGCAGCCGGCTTTGTCGCAGCAGATCAAGGCGTTGGAAGAGGAGCTCGGCGCCGAGCTGTTCGAGAGGGACAGGCGCCAGGTCCGCCTAACCAGCTTCGGCGAGGAGATCGCGCAGCGGACAAAGGACATCCTGCGCTCGCTCGACGAGCTCGAAGGCTATGCGCACGCCGCGCGGGACGGGTTGCTGGCGCGCCTGCGCATCGGCGTGATCCCGACCGTCGCGCCCTATCTGCTGCCTGGCCTGATCGGCGACCTCACGCGCCTGCATGGCGGCCTCGACCTGCATGTCCGCGAGACGCTGACGCCGAAACTGGTCCAGGAGCTGAACGAGGGGCGGCTCGACATGGCGATCGTCGCCCTGCCGGTGTCGGAGCCGTCGCTGACCGAGGTCGCGCTCTTCACCGAACGCTTCGTCCTCGTGCGGCCGCGCGAGGACGAGGGCAAGCCGGCGCCCGATCGCGAGGCCCTGCGCGAGATGCGGCTCTTGCTGCTGGAAGAGGGGCACTGCTTCCGCGAGCAGGCTTTGTCCTTCTGCAACACCAAGCCGCGCGCCGTGCAGTCGCGCGACCTGCTCGATGCCAGCTCGCTGTCGACGCTGGTGCAGATGGTCGATGCCGGGCTCGGGGTCACGCTGATCCCCGAAATGGCGGTGGCGGTCGAGACGCGCTCGGCCTCGGTCTCAGTGACCCATTTCAGGAAACCGGAACCGTCCCGGACCATCGGCATGGTCTGGCGCAAGACGAGCCCGCTGGCCAAGCCGCTGCTGCAGATCTCCGAGATCGTTCGCCAGTCGGCGGGCAAGCTGCGGCAGAGCCATGAGATATCGTCCGGTGATCGCGGCCTGCCGGCCTGACGAAACACGCCTTGGCGTTCGCCGCCCGGCTAGACTGCCCGCGACATGCGCATCACGGCTGCGTCCTCCGCGGCCGGCACCGGATCGCCGAACAGGCGCAGGCAATTGCGGCCGGCGGCCTTGGCGACGTAGAGCGCCGAGTCAGCCTCGGCGAAGCGCCGCTCCGGGTCGTGCAGCAGGCCGGGGCGCAAGACGGTGGCGCCGATGGAGGCGCTGACCTCGATACTGGTGTCGCGCCAGGTGACCGGGCGGGCGAGCGCCTTCTGCGCCTGGTCGAGCCGGTGAAGCAGATAGGGGCGGCCGGCGGCAGAGCAGAGCAGGAGGCCGAATTCGTCGCCGCCGATGCGGGCGATGATCGTGGCGTCGCTGAGCGAAGTCTCCAGCCGCATGGCGAGCTGGCGCAGGCATTCGTCGCCTGCGGCATGGCCGAAGCGGTCGTTGATCGGTTTCAGATTGTCGAGGTCAACGATGGCGAGCAGGCCGAGCGCGCAGGCGTCGCCGGTGTGGCGACGCAGATCCGAGAGCTGCGTCTCGAAGGCGCGGCGGTTGGCGAGGCCGGTCAGCGGGTCGCTGTAGGCGAGGCGGCGCAGCCCCATCCACATGTCCTTCTCGCCGGTGATGTCCTGCTTGGCGCCGTGGATGCGCACAGGCCGGCCATGCTCGTGCGTGACGGCGGCGGAGAGGCGCATCCAGCGCTCGGCGCCGCCGGCGGTACAGATGTGGGCGTCCATGACGAAGCCCTGGCCGCTGGCGATCAGCCGGCGGCGCAGGCGCTCCATCTCGGCGCGCGACTCGTCATGGTAGAGCTCGACGATCGACCGGCGAGGAATCGGTGAACCGCGTGGCAGGCCGAACAGGTCGTAGATGCCGTCGGTCCAGCTCAGCTGGTTGCCGGCGAGCCGGCATTCCCAGGCGCCGATGCAGGCCATCAGCGCAGCCTGGTCGTAGAGGCGTCTGGCTTCGGCGTCGGAAAGCGGCATCGGCGAAAGGCCTCACACCGCGCAACTCGTGCGGCCCTCCGAAGCTAGTTTCGCAATCGTTAATGAAGACTTCCCGTTGCGTCAGCTCACTCGCGCCGGAGCGCCTCGATCGGGTCGAGCCGCGCCGCCTGCCGCGCCGGATAGAAACCGAAGAAGACGCCGATCAAACCGGAGACGCCGACCGCGACCAGGATGGTCTGCGGCGAGATCACGAAGGGCCAGCCGGCAAAGCGCGCGATCGCGGTCGCAGCACCGATGCCGAGCGCGATGCCGACGGCGCCGCCGATGGTCGCCAGGGTCGTCGCCTCGATCAGGAATTGCGAGAGCACGTCGCGCTGGCGGGCGCCGACGGCGAGGCGCAGGCCGATCTCGCGGGTGCGCTCGGTGACCGAGACCAGCATGATGTTCATGATGCCGATGCCGCCGACCAGCAAGGAGACACCGGCGACGGCGGCGAGCAGCCAGGACAGGGTGCTCGCCGCCGCGGTCGCGGTGTTGGCGATCTCGGTGAGGTTACGGACGATGAAGTCGTCCTCCTGCTCCTCCAGGAGGCGATGGCGCTGGCGCAGCAGAGCCCGGGTCTGTTCGATGCCGGGGTTGATCGCCTCCTCGCTGGCGAACTTGACCATGATGGTCTGGACCGAGCGGTCGCGGGCATAGTTGCGCCCGACGATGCGGCGCCGGCCGGTGTCGAGCGGCACGAAGATGACGTCGTCCTGGTCCTGGCCGAGCGCCGACTGGCCCTTGCCCGCCATGACGCCGATGACCTTGAACGGCACGTTGCGGATGCGGAACATCTGGCCGAGCGGATCGCTCTCGCCGAACAGGTTCTTGGCCACGGTCTGGCCGATGATGGCGACGATCTCGCTGCGGCGCAGCTCTTCCGGCTCGAACAGGCGGCCTTCGGCGAGGCCCCATTCGCGGGCGGTGAAGAAGTCGAGATCGGTCGCGGTGATCGTCGTCGACCAGTTGGTGCCGGCGTAGACGGCCTGAGCCCGGGTGGTGATCACCGAGGCTGAAGCGACGACGTCCTCGACCTCGGCCAAGACGGCTTTTGCATCCTCGTCGGTCAGGGTCGAGGAGGCGCCGGCTCCCAGGCGGACGCCGCCCTGCGTGACGTTGCCGGCCTGGATGATGGCGAGATTGGCGCCGAGCGACTTGATCTGACTGTCGACGCGCTCGCGGGCGCCCGAGCCGATCGCGACCATGGCGATCACGGCGGCGACGCCGATGATGATGCCGAGCATGGTCAGCGCCGAGCGCAGCGCGTTGGCGCCGATGGCGGAGAGGGCGGAGCGGATGGCTTCGATGAGGCTCATTCGGCGGCCTCCGGCATGGGGGTGGCACTGTCATGCGCGGCGAGCGCGGCACGCGCATCGGCCGGCTCCTGGCGGGTGTCGGCGATGACATGGCCGTCGCGGAAGCGCACGACGCGCCGGGCATGGCGAGCGACCTCGGCATCATGCGTCACCAGCACGACGGTGACGCCCTCGCGATTGAGGTCCTGGAACAGCGCCAGGATCTCGAGCGCGGTGCGGCTGTCGAGCGCGCCGGTCGGCTCGTCGGCGAGGAGCAGGCGCGGCTGGTTGACCAAAGCGCGGGCGATGGCGACGCGCTGCTGCTGGCCACCGGAGAGCTGCATCGGCCGGTGATGGGCGCGGTCGGCGAGGCCGACGCGGGCGAGAGCATTGAGCGCCCGCTCGCGCCGCGACTTGCCGTCGAGCCCGGCATAGACCATCGGCAATTCGACATTGGCGCAGGCATCGACGCGCGGCAGCAGGTTGAACTGCTGGAAGACGAAGCCGAGCTTGCGGTTGCGCAAGGTCGCGAGCCCGTCGCTGGACAGGGTCTCGACCGCGACGTCGTCGAGCCGGTAATGGCCGCCGGTCGGCCGGTCGAGGCAGCCGATCAGGTTCATGAAGGTCGACTTGCCGGAGCCGGACGGGCCCATCACCGCGACGAGCTCGCCGGCCTCGACGTCGAGCGAGACCCCGGCGAGCGCAGTGACGCGGCCGGAATCGAGATTGTAGACCCGGGAGAGATCGCGCACCTCGATCAGGGGCATGGAAGCGGCCCTCAGAACAGGCGTGGGCCGCGCGGGGCCGGGCCGCGGCTCGCAGGGGCGGTCTCGGCATTGCGCGGTCCGCCGCCGATCAGGACATCGGTACCCTCGGCGATGCCGGCCGCCGGCAGGATCTGCGTGAAGGCGCCATCGCTCGGCCCGAGCCGGACCGCGACCGGCTTGGGCTGGCCTTCGCCATCGAGCACATAGACGCGGCCGGGCGTGACCTCGCTCTGCGCCGCCGGCCGGCCCTCCTGCATCAGCGCCTCGAACTTGGCCCGGCGCTCGGGATCGAGCACGGCGGCGACCTTGGCGCGCAATTCTGTGCGGGCGGCGCGGCGCTCCTCCTCGGAGAGGCCGGCCATGGCCTGGCGGTTGCCTGTACGCTGCTCGGCCATGATCGCGGCGATGGCCTGCTTCTGCTCGGGCGTCGGCTGGACCTCCTCCTCGATGCGCTCGCGCAAGGCGCCGGCAGCGCGGCCGCCACCTCCACCGCGTCCCGCTTGCGCCGTCTCGGCCGGCACTGGGGCGGGCAGGGCAGTCGGCCCGCCGAGCGGGCGGAAGCGCAGCGCCGCATTCGGCACACGCAGCACGTCCTGCCGGTCGTCGGTGACGATCTGGAGATTGGCGGTCATGCCCGGGAGCAGAGCAAGGTCGCGGTTCGCGACGCGGACGACGCCGGTATAGGTGACGACGTTCTGAATGGTCTGGGCGCCGAGGCGGACCATCTGCACCTTCCCCTGGAAGGTGCGGTTCGGATAGGCGTTGACGCTGAAGGAGACGTCCTGGTCGACCTTGAGCCGGCCGACATCGGCCTCGTCGATATTGGCGTAGATGTCGATGGTGCGCAGGTCCTGCGCGATCTGGAACAGCACCGGCGCCGAGAGCGAGGCGGCGACCGTCTGGCCGAGGTCTACCTGGCGCTGGACGACGACGCCGTCGACCGGCGAGCGGATATCGGTGCGCTCCAGATCGATCAGGATGTCCTTCAGCTTGGCGTCGCGCTGGGCGATCAGCGCCTCGCCGGACTGGACCTGGCCTTCCGCCAGGGCGATGTCGGCGTCGAGCCCGCCGATCTCGGCCTTGAGCGAGGCGATCTGCGCCTCGTTCGAGGCGAGCGTCGCGGTCTGGATCTCGACTTGGGTGCGGGCGCTGTCGAGGCCCTGCTGCGCGCCGGCGCCGCGCGTGAACAATTCGTTCTGGCGGTCGAAGGTGCGCCTGGCGTCGGTGAGCTGGGCGCGGGTGCGGTCGCGCTGGGCCTCGAGGTCGTTGACGGTCGAGTTCGCCTTGGTCCGCGCCACCTTGGCCCGATCGAGCTGGGCGCGCTTGACGACGAGATCGGCCCTGGCCTGCTGCAGGTCGGCGGCGGCGGCGTCGCGGCGGGTCTTGATCTGGTCGCTGTTCAGGCGGGCGACGATCTGGCCGGCCTTCACCTGGGAGTTATAGTCGGCGAGGATCTCGACGATCTGGCCGGAGAGCTGCGAGCCGACCACGACGGTGGTCATCGGGGTCAGCGTGCCGGTGGCCCGGACGGAAGCCGTGATCCGGCCGCGGTCGATCGCGGCGGTGCGATAGGGTGTGTCATTGGCGGCGCCGCCGGTCGGGCGCAGCGCGAAATAGCCTGCCGCCAGCGCGCCCGCGCCGATGACCGCACCGATTGCCCAGAGACGCACGTCCGTTCATCCTCCGAGGCCGGGACAAGAGCCCGCCTTCCATTGCCGCGCATCATGCCAGATTCAGGCGGGCGAGACGAGTTAACTCGCTGCAATGTTGCGGAAAGCTTGCCGGAAGCGGCGGCTCAGGCGGTCCGCGCTTCCTGCGTCAGCGCCAAGAGGTCGCGCAGCGTCGTGATCGTCGAGCCGTCGGCGACGCCGTCGACCTTCTCCGGGCGCCAATGGCGCTGGAAGGCGGCGACCACCGCCTCGAAGCGCTCGTCATAGGTGCCGTCGACCGAGACGCCATAGCCGAGCATGGCGAACATCGCCTGCAGCGCCTCGACCGGCGGGCCGGCGTCGCCGCGGGCGAAGAAGCGGCCGCCCTTGATCGGCGCGGGCTCGGTCCAGAGGCCGACGCCGCCCTCGGCGAAGCGCCGCCAGGGGAATGTCTCGCCCGGATCGATCTTGCGGCCGGGAGCGATGTCGGAATGGGCGAGCACGCGTTCGGGCGGGATCCGCCAGCGCTCGCAGATGTCGCGGCAAAGGTTCAGGGTCGCGGCGATCTGCGCTTCCGGGAAATCGGGCAAGCCGCCGGGATGGCCGGGATTGGCGATCTCGATGCCGATCGAGGCCGAGTTGAGGTCGGTCTCGCCGGCCCAATGCGAGGCGCCGGCATGCCAGGCGCGGCGCGCCTCCGGCACGAGCTGGAGGATATGGCCGTTCTCGAAGACAAAATAATGCGAGGAGACCTGCGAGGCCGGGTTGCACAGCCACTGCAGTGCCTCGCCGGCATCGGGCATGCCGGTATAGTGCAGGATCAGCGTGTCGGGCCTGCGATCAGTCGAGCCATCGTGGAACTTGCGCTCGCCATGATTGGGCGAGGGGAAGACCTTGGCGGCGAAACGGCTGTCGGGTTCAAGGACGAGACTCACGCCGGCTCCGGCTGCTTGCGGCCGAGGCCGCGTTCCTTCTCGATCGCGTCCCAGGCGGCGTTGATGGCGGCGAGGCGGCGGGTCGCGATGCAGACCGCTTCCTCGGGGAGGCCGCGGGCGATCTCACGGTCGGGATGGTTCTCGATGACGAGGCGGCGATGGAGCTGCTTCAACTCGCCATCGCTCATCTCGCGGCTGGCGCCGAGCACGAGATAGGGATCGTCGCGGCGGCGCAAATGGCGCGCCTCGATGCGGGCGAAGCCGGCTTCGTCGATGGCGAAGATCGTCGCGACATTGCGCAGATAGTCGTGCTCGCGCTCATGGATCGCGCCGTCGGCGGCGGCGATCAGGAAAAGACCGTCGAGCACGTCCTCGAGCAGGGCCGGCTCGTCGCTGAAGGCTTCGGCGATCTGCTGCGCATAGGCCTCGAAGCCGGCGCTGGTCTGCTTGGCGAGGTCGAACAGGCGCTCGACATGCGCCTTCTGCTCCTCCGGCACCTCGACGATGCGCTCGAAGGCGGCGATCTCGTCACGCGTCACCACACCGTCGGCGCGCGCCATCTTGGCGGCGAGCGCGACCAGGCCGGTGGTGAAGATCAATTGCTTGGGGGCAGGGCCGAAGAGTGCGCCCTCGCGGTCGATCAGGACATGCCCGGCCAGGGCGCCAACGAGCGCGCCGAGCGGCCCGCCCAGCGCGAAGCCGAGGCCACCGCCGCCCAAAGCCCCCCAGAAAGACGACGTCATCGATTGCTCCGCCATGGCCGAACCGGCCATGGCCCCTGCCTAAAACGGCCTTGGCTCAGCGGCAATAGAGCCGGCCGTAATAGTCGCGGTAGTAGCCGTAGGGGCAGCCGCCGCCATAGTAGCCGTCGTCGTAGTAGTAGCCGCCGCGGCGATAGGGCGAGGTCGCCGAGCCGACGATGGCACCACCGGCTGCGCCGATCGCGGCACCGGCGAGTGCGCCACCGGCGCGGCCAGTGGCGAGCCCGCCGATCAGGGCGCCGGTCGCGCCTCCGACCAGGGCGCCGCCGCCGACGCGTTCCTCATGCGGCGTGCAGGCGCCAAGCGCCAGCCCGACAGTCGCGATTGCGATCAACTTCTTCATCTCGATCCCCCTTCTCGGGTCGTACCTAGCGGCACGGCTCCGGCCGAAGCCGACTTTCTGCATTGCGACCGGGAATTGCGGTCGCAATGCGGCGATGATTTGGCCTGCCGCCATGACTGCGTCAACGCCGGGCAGGATGAATCGTTCCGCCGTTCAATACATGATGATTACTTCTATCAAAACGAGGCTAAAGTAATCATTCTACTTCTGATTCCGAATGAAATTCATTCGTATCGGCCAGATTGTCGTCACATTCATCTAGCATTTCGCCGATCCGTTTTGCGCTGCAACAGATAGATGAGATCCCTCCCGCATGAACAATATCTCTGGTAGCGGCTGCGCCGCCTTTGCGATTTGCCTGGCCTTTCTTCAACCCGCTTCTGCCCAGGTGAATGCCGAGACGGATGCCCGCGCCTTCATCGTGCGGGAAGCCGAAATCAGACGTCAGGCCGAAGCGGCCGGGCAGGGTCAGGACAGGCAGAAGGCGAGCGAGACCGCCGATGCCAAGGACGAGCGCAAGGGCCGGGCCAGGAGCGCCAGGACGGGCCGGGAAGGGCGCACGCCGCTGGCGGCGCCGGCCGGTTCGGAAGGCCTGCGTGCGCTGGTCGCCCGCCACGCTGCCGCCAATGGCGTGCCGTTCTCGCTGGCAGACGCCGTGGTGCGCATCGAGAGCCGCTACAACCCACGTGCCTCGAATGCCGGCAATTACGGGCTGATGCAGATCCGCCACCAGACGGCGCGCGGCGTCGGCTACAGCGGCGGGGCCGCCGGCCTGCTCGATGCCGAGACCAATGCCCGCTACGCGATGAAATATCTCGGCCAGGCCTACCGCCTTGCAGGCGGCGATACCTGCCGCACCGTGATGAAGTACCAGAGCGGCCATATGACTAACCGTATGAACGGCGCCAATCGCGTCTATTGCGGCAAGGTGCGCACCATCACCGGCGCAGCCCAGGCCAGCAACTGAACTTCCGGCGCCCCTGCGCTTGACCGCTCCGGCCTTTCGAGCGCAAAGGGAGCCCGCCAGTCGGCCGGACGGCCGCTCCTGCTTCGGCAGGGGAGGAAAGTCCGGGCTCCACGGAAACACGGTGCCGGATAACGTCCGGCGGGGGCGACCCCAGGGAAAGCGCCACAGAGATCGAACCGCCGCGCGCTTCGGCACGCGGTAAGGGTGAAAAGGTGCGGTAAGAGCGCACCGCGGACCCGGCAACGGGGACGGCATGGCAAGCCCCACCGGGAGCAAAACCGAATAGGGACGATGCTCGCCCGCAAGGGCGAGGGGCCGGTTTCCAGGCCTGGTCGTCCGGGTTGGTTGCTCGAGGCGCGCAGCAATGTGCGTCCCAGAGGAATGGCCGTCGCGTCGGGGGAGCGATCCTCCGGCCATCCAGAACCCGGCTTACAGGCCGGCTGGCATCCCTTCTGCAATGAAAAGGGCCGGGAGCGATCCCGGCCCTTTCATGCTCGGGCAGGCTGCGATCAGAGCGCGTAGCTCCATTCGGCCGTGGTGAAGCGGTAGCCGTTGCCCTCCTTGCTCACCTTGCCGAAGCCGGGGAAGGGGATGTGGGCGCCGCTGATCACCAGTTTGTCGGCCGCTGCCATGTCGAGCACCCGCCGGCGCGAGGCGACAGCCTGCCTGGCATCGGCGTCGAAGGTGAAGACGATCTCGGGCTGGGCGGTCTGCAGCACGACATTGTGGATGCAATCGCCGACGAGCAGGAGCTGCTGGTTGCCGGAAGACAGACGCAGGATGCTGTGGCCGGGCGTATGGCCCGGGGCGTGCTCGAGCGTCAGGCCGGGAGCGACCTCGCCGGCCTTCACCTTGCGCGTCCGGCTGGCATAGGGCGCCAGCGCGTCGCGGGCGGAAGCGAAGAACGGTTTCACCGCGGCCGGCGCCTGGCTGAGGATGCCGTCATCGTGCCAGAAGGCGTGTTCGGCCTCGTGGATGATCAACTCGGCATTGGGGAAGCGAGCCGTCTTCTGCGCGCTGAGCAGCCCTTCGTGATGGTCGGGATGGGCGTGGGTCAGGATGATCGCGTCGATCTGCGCGGGCTCGATCCCGGCCGCGCGGAGATTGGCTTCGGCCCGGCCCATGGTGTCGCCCATGGCGTTCCAGGCGCCTGAGCCGGTGTCGACGAGATAGGTCCGGTCCTTGCTATTGACGACGAAGGCGTTGACCGACGTCGGCAGGCTCTCGTCGAGGCCGGCCCCGGCGATGAGCTGGCCGACGGTCGCCGGGTCCGCGCTGCTGAAGGATTTGGCGCCGAGCGGGACATAGCCGTCGAGGATCGCGGTGATTTCGAGGTCGCCGAGCTTTCGGCGGTAGATGCCCGGCACCTGTGCGCCGGTCAGGGGAGCGCGAGCCTGCGCGGGCAGGGCAGGCGCCAGGGCGGCTGCGGCGGCCGCGGTGAGGAAATGGCGGCGATCGATCATGGGATGTTCCAGAGGCTTTGAGGTTGACGCTTCCGGAAACGAGGCCTGCCGCGGCAGGCCAAATCGTCTCACGGCCGGAGGGATGCCCGGCCGTGAGGCTCAGATGGGTGGCGCAGCGTCAGGCCGCAACCGTCAGCTGGACGTCGATATTGCCCCGGGTCGCATCCGAATATGGGCAGACGATATGGGCCTTCTGGACGAGGTCCTCGAGCTTGGCCTTGTCGATGCCGGGCGCCGAGATCGTCAGCTTGGCTGCAATGCCGAAGCCCTTGCCGTCATCGCGCGGGCCGATGCCGACATCGGCGCTGACGCGGGCGTCGTCCGGGATCTTCACGCCTTCCTTGCCGGCGGCGAACTTCAGCGCGCCGAGGAAGCAGGCGGAATAGCCCATGGCGAAGAGCTGCTCGGGATTGGTGCCCTCGCCACCGCCGCCGCCGAGCTCCTTCGGCGTATTCAGGACGAGCTTGACGTTGCCGGTGTCGGTCGCAGCCTGGCCTTCGCGGCCACCGGTGGCGGAACCATGGGCGGTGTAGAGGATCTTCATGACTGCTCTCCTTGCTGGGCGGCTCGTCCGCCGTGGTCGATGTGAATTAGATTGTGCACAATTGAATTGTCTGCAATTCACTTTTCCGTGAACGGGCAGCGCTCGGCGCGATGAGAGAGTATCTTGAGTTCATCGCAGGGGAGACTGTTTCATGGGCGGGTTGTTCCAATCCGATCGGATCGCTCCCCCTGCCCAAGGAGCCATGATGCGGGCAACTGACGGCAAGGCCATGACGAAGGATGCAAAGGCGACAACGGTGCGCGGGCTCGACGAGCAGATCTGCTTTGCGGTTTATTCGGCGGCCCATGCCTTCAACCGGGCCTACCGGCCGTACCTGGCCGAGCTCGGGCTGACCTATCCGCAATATCTGGTCATGCTGGTGCTGTGGGAGCAGGACGATCAGAGCGTGAAGGCGATCGGCGAGCGGCTGATGCTCGATTCCGGCACGCTGACACCGCTGCTGAAGCGTCTTGAAGGGAACGGCCTGATCCTGCGCAAGCGCGGCCGCGAGGACGAACGGCAGGTGCTGGTCGAGTTGACCGAAGCGGGCCACGCCTTGCGCGAGAAGGCAGGGCGCGTGCCCAACCCGGTGCCCTGTGCGGTCGAGGACAGCGCTGTCCCACCGGGACGTCTGCTGGGCGATGTCCAGGCTCTACGCGAAGCGCTATTGCGCAGGGCGGTCGCCGAGGACTAGGGCCTGGCCGGGCAGGGTCGGCGATCCCGAAAATATTTCTTCGCAGATCCGCTGTGACGGCCAGCCTTCATGGGCCGTGCCGGGCCTCGCTGCGCGTCAAAACCTTCGTCTTTACGGATAGTTAACCTTAACGGGCTGTGATGCTCACAGGCTCGGGCAGAACCGCGTCTGCTGCGTTGGATCCGTTGACGCCCATATTGTCCCATGCTATCCCAAATCATCCCGTCGAAACCGACAGGCAAGCAACAAGTCAGAGCCCGTGTGCCGCGCGGATTTTGGCTGACGGCCCTGCCATGTCGGGATCGGCGGGAGTATCGATCGCCGGCCCCTGCCGGCTCGTTTCGCGCCCTTGCGGTGCAGTTGGTAGCCCGATCCGGAGGCGGCGTTGACGGACCGCTTCGTCTCCCATTTCACCAACAGGCTCGACGCCAAGGGGCGGGTCTCGATCCCGGCGCCTTTCCGGGCCGTGCTGGCGAAGGACGGCTACGAGGGGCTCTATGTCTATCCGGCGCTCGATCAGGCCAGCCTCGATTGCGGCGGCCATGCGCTGCGGGCGACGATCGACGAGATCCTGTCGCGCTTCTCGCCTTTCTCGGAGGAGTGGGAGTCGCTTTCGACGGCGCTGAACGGCACCTCGGAGGTGTTGAAGGTCGATCCCGAAGGGCGGATCATGCTGAGCGAGACGCTGAAGGCGCATGCCGGCATCGGCGACACCGTCGCCTTCGTCGGGCAGGGCCACAAGTTCCAGATCTGGGAACCGGAGCGCTTCAAGGCGCATCTCGAGGAAGCCAGGGCGAAGCTGCGCGACGTCCGGCGCACACTCGGCGCGAGGCCGGCGGCATGACCAGCGAACCCCATATCCCGGTGCTGATGGAAGAAGCGCTCGATGCGCTCGCCCTGAAGGCCGGCGGCCGCTATCTCGACGGCACCTTCGGTGCCGGCGGCTATTCGCGCGCGTTGCTCGAGCGCGAGCCGAAGGCGCTGCTGCTGTCGCTCGATCGCGATCCGAGCGCGATCACTGGCGGCGCCAGCCTCGTCGCGGCGATGGGCGGGCGGCTGACCCTCGCCGAGGCCCGCTTCGGCGCCCTGGCCGAGGAGGCCGAGCGCTTCAAGATGACCCCACTCGACGGCGTCGTGCTCGATATCGGTGTCTCGTCGATGCAGCTCGACCAGGCGCAGCGCGGATTTTCCTTCCGTTTCGACGGGCCGCTCGACATGCGCATGGAGGCGGGCGGGCAGAGCGCGGCCGAACTCGTCAACGAAGCCGATGAGGGCGTGCTCGCTAACATCGTCTATCACTATGGCGAGGAGCGGCGCTCGCGCGCCGTGGCACGGGCCATCGTCGAAGCCCGGCGCAAGGCGCCGATCACCACGACCAAACAGCTCGCCGACCTCGTCGCCGGCATCGTCCGGGGTGAGCCGGGCGGCGCCCATCCGGCGACGCGGACCTTCCAGGCGCTACGCATCGCGGTGAATGACGAGCTCTGCGAGCTGGTCCGGGCGCTGCACGGCGCCGAGGCCGCGCTCGGGCCGGGCGGGCGGCTGTCCGTCGTCACCTTCCATTCGCTCGAGGACCGGATCGTCAAGCAGTTCTTCACCGAGCGCTCGGGCAGGGCGCCAGCCGGCTCACGCCACGCCCCGGCGATGGCGGCGGCGCCGGCGACGTTCAGGCTGGTCACCAAGGGGCCGGTCGCGCCATCCGAGGCCGAGACCCGGGCCAATCCGCGCGCCCGCTCGGCCAAGCTGCGCGCCGCCGAACGGACCGAGGCGCCGCCGCGCGCGCCCGATCCCGACCTGATCGGCCTCGCTGTCGTGCCCGCGCCGCAAACCCGCCGGAGGAGCTGAGCGTGATCAAGCTCTTGCACATCATTGCCATCGGCGCGCTGGTCTCCTCGGCGGTCTACGCCTACTCGATCAAATACGAGACGACCTTGCAGGCCGAGCAGCTGCAGAAGCTGAAGGCCAAGGCCCAGCGCGAGCGCGAGGCGATCGCGGTGCTGAAGGCCGAATGGCAGTTCCTCAACCGCCCGGAGCGGCTGCAGGCGCTGGCCGACAAGCATCTCGATCTGCAGCCCCTGACGACGGCGCAGATCGTGCGCCTGTCCGACATTCCCAATCGCGGGCCGAAGGTGGATTCGATCGGCCGCAAGCTCGAGGATCTCGGCCTCGGCCTGCCGACCGAGACGCCGAGGGACCGCAAGAGCAACACCGCGACGACGCCGGGAGCCCGCCCATGAGCCAGGAGGTCAACAACCAGGCCGGGGCACCTGAGATCGTCGCGCCGACGGTCGCCAGGCCCGAGGTGGTGAAGCGCAAATGGCGCTTCCGCACCGAATGGCTGCGCGACATCTTCCGGATGAGCGGCGAGAAGAGCGAGCCGCGCGTCGGGCTGGTCATCCTCGGCTTCAGCGGGCTGTTCGTGGCGATCGTCGCCCGGCTCGTCATGCTCGGTGCGTTCCCGGGCGACCAGGTCGGCCTGCGCCGGGCCACCTCGAACGCGATCTCGGCGGCGCGCCCCGACATCCTCGACCGCAACGGCGTCCAGCTCGCCACCGATATCCGCACCGTCTCGGTCTTCGCCGAACCGCGCAACATCCTCGACAAGGACGAGGCGACCGAGCTTTTGACCGCGGTCCTGCCCGATCTCAACGCCAAGGAACTGCGCGACAAGCTCAGCACCAAGAAGGGCTTCGTCTGGGTCAAGCGCGAGATCACGCCGCGCCAGCAGGCCGAGGTCCACCGGCTCGGCATTCCCGGCGTCGGCTTCGTGCCCGAGAACAAGCGCGTCTATCCGAACGGCAATGTCGCCGCCCATGTGCTCGGCTTCGCCAATGTCGACAATGTCGGCATCGCCGGCATCGAGAAATACATCGACTCGCAGGGCCTGCAGGACCTGAACGGCGCGGGCTTCGCGGTCCAGGCCTCGGATCTCAAGCCGGTGCAGCTCTCGATCGACATGCGCGTCCAGCACCTCCTGCGCGACGAGCTGGTCAAGGGCCTGGAGAAATACCGGGCGATCGCGGCGGCCGGCGCTATCATGGACGTCAACACCGGCGAGGTGATCGCGCTGGTCTCGCTGCCCGATTTCGATCCCGGCAACCCGGTCGACGCGCTGGAGAAGGACCGGATCAATCGGATGAATGTCGGCGTCTACGAGATGGGCTCGACCTTCAAGGCGCTGACCATCGCGATGGCGCTCGATTCCGGCAAGGCCAACATCAATTCGAGCTACTCGACCGCCGGCGGCATGATGCGGTTCGGCCGACAGGTCATCAAGGAATACCACGGCACCGGCCGCACGCTGACGGTGCCGGAGGTGTTCCTGCATTCGTCGAACATGGGCTCGATCAAGATGGCGCTCTCGGTCGGCGTCGAGGGCCACAAGGCCTTTCTGAAGAAGATGATGCAGCTCGACCGCATGACGACCGAACTGCCGGAGAGCGCGGCGCCGATCGTCCCGCAGCGCTGGGGCGAGATCAACACCGCGACGATCGCCTTCGGCCACGGCCTCGCGGTGGCGCCGCTCCAGGCGCTGGCCGCGGTCGGCGCGCTGGTCAATGGCGGCTACCTGATCAAGCCGACCTTCCTGAAGCGCACCGAGGAAGAGGCCAAGAAGGACGCGATCCGCGTGATCAAGCCGGAGACCTCGGAGGCGATGCGCTACATCATGCGCATCAACGGCGAGAAGGGCTCGGCCCGGTTCGCGAACATCCCGGGCTATTTCGTCGGCGGCAAGACCGGCACGGCCGAGAAGGTCATCAATGGCCGCTACGCCAAGAACAAGAACTTCACGACCTTCACGGCGATCGCGCCCTCGGACAAGCCGCGCTATGTCTTCCTCGCCATCTATGACGAGCCGAAGGGCTATGCCGAGAGCGGCGGCTACTCGACCGCGGCCTGGAACGCCGGCAAGACCACCGGCAAGGTGATCGAGCGGGCGGCGCCCATCCTCGGCATGGCACCGCGCTTCGACCCGCCGCCGGCGCCGTTCCCGCTGATGGCCAGGCTCGGGGCGTGGGGCTCGCGCTGAAGGGGGCGTCATGCTCGGGCTTGACCCGAGCATCTCTGGACGGAAGGGAGCTTGATCCTGCATGAGCTTCTCGGGTCTACGCTTCGCTTCGCCCGAGAATGACGCGCGGGATTTCGCGCCCGGCAAGGACATACGCTTTTGACGGACATCAGCTTCAGCCTCGACCAACTCTTCCCGGGAGCCTTTGCTGAAGCGAGCGAGCGCCGCATCACCGGTGTCGCCTTCGACAGCCGCAAGGTTTCTGCTGGCGATGCCTTCGTCGCGCTCGCCGGCGCCAAGGCCGATGGTGCCCGCTTCATCACCGACGCGGTCCAGCGTGGCGCGGTCGTGATCGTCTCCGGCGGGCCGCGCCCGGCCGATCTGCCTGGTGACGTGGCCTACGCCCAGGTCGCCGATCCCCGGCTTGCGCTCGCGCTCGCTGCGGCCAAGGTGCATCCGCGTCAACCGGGCACGGTCGTCGCCGTCACCGGCACCAGTGGCAAATCCTCGGTCGCCGAGTTCACCCGCCAGATCTTCAAGGCGCTTGGCCGCAAGGCGGCGAGTGTCGGCACAATCGGCATCGTCACCGAAGACGGGGCCGATTACGGCTCGCTGACCACGCCCGATCCAATTTCACTGCATGCGTCGCTGGACAAACTCGCCGCCGACGGCGTCACGCATCTCTCGATGGAAGCTTCCTCGCACGGGCTCGACCAGCATCGCCTCGATGGCGTCAAACTTGCCGCTGGGGCCTTCCTCAATCTCGGCCGCGACCATCTCGACTACCATCCGAGTGTCGAGGACTACCTTTCGGCCAAGCTCCGGCTGTGGGAGCTGCTGCCCGCCGGCGCGCCCGTGGTGATCAATCGCGACGAGCCCTATGCCGACAAGGCCGAGGCATCGGCGAAGGCCGGCGGCCATCCCGTGATCGGCATCGGCAGGCAAGGTGATCGCCTGAAACTGCTCGATGTCGCCCGTGAGGGCTTCTCGCAGCGCCTGACCGTCGCGGTCGACGGTGCGGCGATCGAGGTCGTGCTGCCGCTGGTCGGCGATTTCATGGCCGGCAACGCACTGGTCGCCGCCGGGCTCGCGATCGCGACGGGCGAGGATGCTGCGGCCTCGGTGCGTGCCATCGCCGGCCTGCAGGGTGTGCCGGGTCGGCTGGAGCGGGTCGGCGAGCACAATGGCGGGCTGGTGGTGGTCGACTATGCCCATAAGCCCGATGCGCTCGCGGCGGTGCTGAAGACCCTGCGGCCCTATGCCAGCGGCCGGCTGATCTGCGTCTTCGGCTGCGGCGGCGATCGCGACCGCGGCAAGCGCCCGCTGATGGGGAAGATCGCCGCCGACGGCGCCGATATCGCGATCGTCACCGACGACAATCCGCGCAGCGAGGATCCGGGCGCGATTCGCGCCGAGGTTCTGGCGGCGGCGCCGGAGCGTCTCGAGGAGATCGGCGACCGCGCCGAGGCGATCATGGCCGGTGTCACGATGTTGCAGCCTGGTGATGTCCTCGTCGTTGCCGGAAAAGGCCATGAAAGCGGCCAGATCATCGGCGATCGGACACTGCCGTTCTCGGACCATGAGGTGGTCCGGGAGGCGATCGCGGCCTTGGCTGGGGGAAGACGGGGATGACCACCGAACCGCTGTGGACCGGCGCACGCCTGATCGAGGCGATGGGCGCCCGTTCGCAAGGGCCTGTGCCGGCCGCAGTGACCGGCGCCTCGATCGACACCCGGACGCTCGAGCCGGGCGACGCCTTCTTCGCTATTACGGGTACCCGCGACGGGCATGACTTCGTCACGGCCGCGCTCGACAAGGGTGCGGCGCTCGCCGTGGTCGACGAAGCGCATGCCGGCGCCTTCCCGACCGATGCGCCGCTCGCCATCGTCCCCGGCGTGCTTGCTGGCATGGAACAGGCCGGCATGGCGCGCCGGGCGGAGTTGACCGCCAGGGTCGTTGCCGTCACCGGCTCGGTCGGCAAGACCGGCACCAAGGAGGCGTTGCGCCTCGTGCTCTCGCGCCAGGGCAAGACGCATGCGCCGGTCGCCTCCTACAACAACCATTGGGGCGTGCCGCTGACATTGACGCGGACGCCGCGCGACGTGCGCTACGGCGTCTACGAGATCGGCATGAACGCGCCCGGCGAGATTCTGCCGCTGGCGAAGATGGTCCAGCCCGATGTCGCCGTGATCACCACGATCCAGCCGGTGCATCTGGCCGCCTTCGAATCGCTGGAGGGGATCGCCCGCGAGAAGGCGGCGATCTTCGGCGGGTTGAAGGCAGGCGGCACCGCGATCATCAATGCCGACATCGCGCAGACCGGCCTCTTGCGCGAGCTGGCGCTCGCCGCCGGGGCAGGGCGCGTCATCTCCTTCGGCGAGAGCGAACAGGCGGATGTGCGGCTGCTCGGCTGCGCGCTGAAGCCGGACGTTTCGACCGCCAATGCCAGCGTGATGGGCCGGGCGGTGACCTACAAGCTCGGCAGCCCGGGCAAGCACATCGTCCTCAATTCGCTTGCCGTGCTGGCGGCGGCAGAGGCGCTCGGCGCCGATCTTGCCCTCGCCGCATTGGCGCTTGGCGATCTGGTGCCGCCCTCGGGCCGCGGCGCACGGCAGGTGCTGCATGCGCCGGCCGGCCCGTTCACGCTGATCGACGAGAGCTATAACGGCAACCCCGCCTCGATGCGGGCCGCGATCGAGAATCTCGGCCGCATGCCGGTGGCCGGCAGAGGGCGGCGCATCGCCGTGCTCGGCGACATGCTGGAGCTCGGCGAAACCGCGCCGGAGCTGCACAAGGGGCTCGCCGACGCGGTCACCGGCAACGGCATCGACCTCGTCTTCGCCTGCGGCCCGCTGATGAGATCCCTCTACGACGCCTTGCCTTCGCACCGCCGCGGCGCTTATGCCGCACAGGCGAGCAGCCTCGAGCCTTATGTGCTCGATGCGGTCCGCGCCGGCGACGTCGTCACGGTGAAGGGCTCGCTCGGTACGCGCATGGGGCCGATCGTCAAGGCGATGACGGCTCGCTTTCCGGTCGTCCAGGCCGACGACTGAGTAAGGAACAGAATTCGATGCTGGTCTGGCTCGCCGACTTCGCGGTGCATTTCCCGGTCCTCAACGTCTTCCGCTACATCACCTTCCGCGCCGGCGGGGCGACCGCGACGGCGCTGCTCTTCGTCTTCTTCTTCGGACCGGCGGCGATCTCCTGGCTCCGGATCAAGCAGGGCAAGGGCCAGCCGATCCGTACCGACGGGCCGGAATCGCATCTCGCCAAGCGCGGCACGCCGACCATGGGCGGGCTGATGATCCTGACCGGGCTGTTCGTCGCGACGCTGCTCTGGGGAAATTTACGCAACCCTTACGTCTGGATCGTGCTCGGCGTGACCGCGAGCTATGGCGCGATCGGCTTCTACGACGACTTCCTCAAGGTGACGAAGCAGTCGCATAAGGGCTTCTCCAGCAAGGCGCGCCTCGGCCTCGAGATCGTCATCGCGCTCGCCGCCTGCACGGCGATCATGCAGGTCAGCCCGACCTCGATCGCCAGCGGCTTCGCCATGCCGTTTCTGAAGGAGCTGATGATCCCGCTCGGCATCCTGTTCCCACTGGTGACCGCCTTCGTCGTGGTCGGCGCCGGCAATTCGGTGAACCTGACCGACGGGCTCGACGGGCTCGCCATCGTGCCGGTGATGATCGCTGCCGGCACCTTCGGCTTCATCGCCTATCTCGCCGGTAACGCCATCTTCGCCAACTATCTGCAGATCCACCATGTGCCGGGTGTCGGCGAGCTCGCCGTGATCTGCGGCGCGATGATGGGGGCGGGGCTCGGCTTCCTCTGGTTCAATGCGCCGCCGGCCCAGATATTCATGGGCGACACCGGCTCGCTCGGCTTGGGCGGCATGCTCGGCACCATCGCGGTTGCGATCAAGCACGAGATCGTCCTCGCCATCGTCGGTGGCCTGTTCGTGGTCGAGGCGCTTTCGGTGATCATCCAGGTCGCGGTGTTCAAGCGCACCGGCAAGCGCGTCTTCCTGATGGCGCCGATCCACCATCATTTCGAGAAGCTGGGCTGGACCGAGCCGCAGGTGGTGATCCGCTTCTGGATCATCTCGGTGGTGCTAGCGCTGGTCGGCCTCGCCACGCTGAAGCTGCGTTGAGCATGTCCCGCAAAAGTGGAAACCACTTTTGCGATCAGGACATGCTCCAACTTTCAAGTGAGGGCATGATGTCACCCGAAAACCGGTTCCCACTTTTCGGCATCATGCCCGTATGACACCCGTCACAGTCTTCGCCGGCAAGACGCTCGCGCTGTTCGGCCTCGGTGGCTCGGGCCTGGCGACGGCGCGCGCGCTCGTTGCCGGCGGGGTTGAGGTCGCCTGCTGGGACGATAATCAGGCGAGCCGCGACAAGGCGGTGAGCGAGGGGCTCTCCGTCGTCGACCTCGCTAACGCCGACTGGTCGGGCTTTGCCGCCTTCGTGCTGTCGCCCGGCGTGCCGCTGACCCATCCCGCGCCGCACTGGACGGTCGAGAAGGCCAAGGCCGCGAATGTCGCGGTGATCGGCGACATCGAGCTGTTCTTCCTGGAGCGGGCGACGATCGCACCCGGCGCGCCGGTGATCTGCATCACTGGCACCAATGGCAAGTCGACCACCACGGCGTTGATCGCGCATGTGCTCGAGGCGGCCGGCCGCGACGTGCAGATGGGCGGCAATATCGGCACCGCCGTGCTGGCGCTGGAGCCGCCGGCCTTGGACCGCATCCATGTCGTCGAGTGCTCTACTTTTCAGATCGATCTGGCCCCCTCCATAAAACCGACGGTCGGCATCCAGATGAACCTGACGCCTGATCATCTCGACCGGCACGGCACCTTCGAAGCCTATGGCGCGATCAAGGAGCGGCTGGTCGCAGCCTCCGACATCGCGGTGATCGGCGTCGACGACGAGCCGTCGAAGCAGATGGCGCGCCGGCGCGCGGTTTCGGGCAAGCCGCTCGTGAAGATCAGCGGCGAGCAGCCGCTCGACGAGGGCGTCTTTGCCGGCGTCACAGCCAATGCCGGTCAGCTCGATACGCGCATCGTCGAGGTCAAGGACGGCAAGCCCAGGGTGGTCGCCAATCTCGCCGGCATCGGCTCCTTGCGCGGCAGCCACAATGCCCAGAACGCGGCGGCTGCCTTCGCCGCCTGCGCTGCGCTCGGGCTGACGGCCGAGAAGATCGCCGCCGGCTTCAAAAGCTATCCGGGGCTGAAGCATCGGATGGAGGAGCTCGGCCGGATCGGCCGCGTCGTCTTCATCAACGATTCCAAGGCGACCAATGCCGACTCGACCGAGAAGGCGCTGACCTCCTTCCGCGAGATCTTCTGGATCCTCGGCGGCAAGGCCAAGGAGGGCGGGATCGAGTCGCTCAGGCGCTATTTTCCCAACATCGCCCGGGCCTATCTGATCGGCGCGGCGAGCGACCTCTTCGCCACGACCTTCGACGCCGATGGCCGTGTCGCTTACGAGCGCAGCGGCACGCTCGACGTCGCCGTCGCCGCCGCGACAAAAGACGCGCTGGCGCAGCAGGGCAGCGGCGAGATCGCGGTGCTGCTCTCGCCGGCCTGCGCCTCCTATGACCAGTTCCCGAATTTCGAGGTCCGTGGCGACGCGTTCAGGGCACTGGTCAAGGCGTTGCCGGGGTTCGAGGCGGTCGCGGCGCCTTAGGCTTTTGCTATTCAGTTTGCGTCATTCCGGCGCTCCGCTTGGTTGCGGCCGGAATGACGGCGGAGGAAAGTTGAACTGAATCCGAAGCCATGATCGAGGATATCGATCTGGAGGATTATCACTGATGGCCATCAAGCTTCATTCGAGCTTCGCCGTGCATCCCGGCGCGTGGCTGAGGACCGAAATCGTCGAGCCTTACGGCCTGAGCGTGACTGTCGCGGCCGAGAAACTGGGCGTGACGCGGCAGGCGATGAGCAATCTCCTGAACGGCAGGGCCGCCTTGTCGGCCGAGATGGCGATCCGGTTCGAAAAGGCGTTCGGTGTCCGGGCGGAGACGATGCTGCGAATGCAGGCGGCGCATGATCTCGTCGAAGCCCGCGCCCATGAAGACGAGATCAAGGTGGAGCGTATCGCAGCGCTGGTTTAGCGGCCACCTAGGGTGGGCGCCGACATCTGGGAGACTTTCATGCCCAAGATCGACCTTGCCGCCGTCCCCGAGCGCAAGGGCTCGGGCTATCCAAAGCCCTTCGACGCCCCGTGCGCCGAGCGCATCCGCAAGCGCCTCGGGAATGCAGGCGGCCTGAGCGATTTCGGCGTCAACCTGATGCGGCTGCCGCCGGGCGGCTGGTCGAGCCAGCGTCACTGGCATTCGCATGAGGACGAGTTCGTCTATCTGCTCGAAGGCGAGCTGGTGCTGGTCGAGGACGACGGCGAGACCGTGCTGCGCGCCGGCGATTGCGCCGCCTTCGCCAAGAACAGCGGCAACGGCCATCACATGATCAACCGCTCGGACAAAGTCGCGGTCTATCTCGAGGTCGGCAGCCGCCACCCAGCCGATCTGACCACCTGCTCCGACATCGACATGATGAGCGCCAATGCCGACGGGCGCTTCGTGCACAAGGATGGCACGCCCTATCCGGAGACTTAGGCGGCCGGTCTTCGCTCGCGCCGCTCCGGCTCCGACTGATGCAGATAGACGGCGAAGGTGTCCCAGGGCGGCGTGATCGAGAGCTGCCACAGGATGCGGCAGACCTCGCCGCGATGGACCGCGGAATGCAGGGCGACATGCAGCAGCATCTCCTGCCGTGTCATGCAGCCCTTGTCGCCATCGGTGAAGCTGAACGCCACCGCTTCGGACAGCGCTTCCGGCGTGACCGTCCGGACATAGTCTCGGTACCAGCGGTCCGTCGCCGCGAGAGACAAGCGGAGCTCATCGAGAGACGGTGTTTCGGCCGTATTGTCGGATGTGTGGCCGTGGTCGGTGCCGGTGAGATGCCCGGCGAAGATCCGGGCGACGACATGGTAGTGGCCGACCAGCCGCAGTGCGGTCTCGCGCTCGGCTGCCTGTGTCGCTCCGTCGAGCAGCGCCAGCTTGTCGAGCAGGTCGTGGTTCGCCCACGCCTGGTAGCCATAGAGGGTCTGCAGCAGCTCGCTCATGGTCGTTGGCCCCGTCGGAGAAATGTGAGTAATGTCCTCATATTCGGAGCCGAGGCGCCTGATTTGTCTACTCGCATCGCCAAAGGGCGGTTCTCGATGCGCAAGGAGCCGCGCCAGGCGCGATCGCGGGCGACGGTGGAGGCGGTGATCGAGGCCGGGGCTCGCATTCTGAGCAAGCAGGGCTGGACCGGCTTCACCACCAACAAGGTCGCCGAGGCCGCCGGCGTCAGCATCGGCTCGCTCTACCAGTACTTTCCCGACAAGCTCTCGCTGGTCGACGCGATCCGGCGGCGGCATATCGACGACAGCCTCGATGCCGTCAGGAGCGCTCTGGCGGAGACAGACTCCCTCGCGGAATTCGTCAAAACCCTCGTGGCCAACCTCATCGAAGCGCACAGTATCCACCCGGGACTGCACAGGGTGTTGCTGGATGAGGTCCCCGGCCTCGAGGCCTATCGCCATCCGAACAATCAGATCGAGGCGCAATACCTTGCCCTCTATGCGGAGGCGGCGGCGACCTATGGATGGTCCGAGCGGGGCGCGACCGCCGGGCTTGTCATCTCTGACGCGATCGACGGCGTGATCCACAATGCGGCGCGTCGTGGCAGGCTGCGCGAGCCGCAGGTCCGGGATGAGCTCGTCAGGATGATCTGTGCCTATCTGGCGGATCGGGGCGAGGCCTAGAATTGGCGGGAAAAGAACCGATGAGTGAAGGCAGCGGCGGCAACTCCGGCAATCCTGAGATTCGCGCGTTGCTCGATCGATGCCTACAGGCGGATGTGGGCTGGGTCGAGCTGATCAAGGAAATCCGGAACCGCTACGGATCAAGCCTTCCCGAAGCCCAGGAACTGGCCCTGTCTCACGACGAATGGCGGCGCTGGGTTGCGAGACGATTGAACGTCGATCAGCGTTGCAAGAAGCAGGCATGGCGACATATTCGTGATCATGGAGAGGCCTCTTTTTTTGTCCAGCGAGGCGATCGGATAGAATTCCGCTGAGCTAGCGGGTCCCGGGGGCAAGGCTCGACTCGGAATCAATCGGTTAACCATTCATTGACAGAGTGATTCGCCGGAGCGGGCGCCTTCGATCTGCCTGCCCGGTACGGAGCCTTGTAAACGATGGTCTCGCGCGCAGAACCGAGCCTGAGCGGCCGCTGGTGGTGGTCGATCGACCGCGTCATCCTGACGACGCTGGTGACACTGATGGTCTCGGGCGTCGTGCTGCTGATGGCGGGCGGCCCGCCGGTCGCCGAGCGGTTGGGCCTCTCGACCTTCCATTTCGTCAACCGCCAGGTGGTCTATCTCTTGGTGGCGCTGGCGATCTTCCTCTCGACCTCGTTGCTGGCGCCGCGCCAGGTGCGCCGCATCGCGCTCCTCGTTTTCGTACTGTCTCTCGCCGGCGTGGTCGGCACGCTCTACTTCGGCGTCGAGGTCAAGGGCGCCAAGCGCTGGCTGACGCTCGGCCCGCTCGGTTCGGTGCAGCCTTCCGAATTCCTCAAGCCCGCCTTCGTGGTGCTCGCGGCCTGGGCCTTCTCCGAGGGCCATCGCCGGCCGGAACTGCCGGGCACGATCATCGCCTTCCTGCTGCTGCCGATCACCATCGTGCCGCTGGTGCTGCAGCCCGATTTCGGCCAGACCATCCTGGTCACCCTGGTCTGGGCCGGGCTGTTCTTCGTGGCCGGCCTGCACTGGTTCTGGGTGATGGGGTTAGGGGGCGTCGGCGCGGTCGGCCTGTTCATCGCCTATGAGCTCGTCCCGCACGTGCGTGCGCGTATCGAGCGCTTCATGGACAAGGGCTCGGGCGACACCTTTCAGGTCGACACGGCGCTTGAGAGCTTCGCCCAGGGTGGCTGGTTCGGCAAAGGTCCGGGCGAGGGCACGGTCAAGCGTATCCTGCCCGACGCCCATACCGACTTCATCTTCGCGGTGACCGCCGAGGAATTCGGCATCGTCGTCTGCATGGTGCTGGTGCTGCTCTTTGCGGTCATCGTGCTCAGGGCGCTGTTCGTGGCGCAGCGGGCCGAGGATCCGTTCGTGCGCCTCGGCGTCACCGGCCTCGCCCTCCTGTTCGGCATCCAGGCGGCGATCAACATGATGGTGAACCTGCACATGATGCCGGCCAAGGGCATGACCCTGCCGTTCATCTCCTATGGCGGCTCCTCGCTGATCTCGCTGGCGCTCGGCACCGGCTTCCTCCTGGCGCTGACCCGCAAGCGACCACGCGCCGAGAACTTCGGCGAGACGGGGCGGCGCTCGTGAGCGCAGGAGCGCAGGCGCCGCTCGTCGTGCTCGCCGCCGGCGGCACGGGCGGGCACCTCTTCCCGGCGGAGGCGCTGAGCCACGCCTTGCACAGCCACGGCGCCAGGGTGGCGCTGATCACCGACACGCGCGCCGCCGAATACGCCGGCAACTTCCCGGCCGAGTCGATCCATGCCGTGCCGGCGGCGACGCCCTCGGGCAAGTCGCCGGTCGCGATGGCGAAGGCGGCGCTGGTGCTTCTGCGGGGCGGGCTGGCGGCGCGGCAGGCGATCAGGCAGCTCAGCCCAGCCATCGTCGTCGGGTTCGGCGGCTATCCGACGGTGCCGCCGGTCTTCGCAGCGGCGCTGATGGGCGTGCCGACCATGGTGCACGAGCAGAACGCGGTGATCGGCCGGGCCAACCGCTTCCTCGCCAGCCGGGTCAAGGCGATCGCGACCGGCTTCGCCGAGGTTGGCGGATTAACGCCGGACCAGGCGGCAAAATGCGCGCAGGTCGGTAATCCCGTGCGGCCGGCGGTGATCGACGCGGCCTCGCCCTATGCCGAACCGGAGGGACGGCTCAACCTGCTCGTCTTCGGCGGCAGCCAGGGCGCGCGGGTGATGGCCGACATCGTGCCGCCGGCGATCCAGCTGCTTTCGGCAGAAGAGCGCAGCCGCCTCGCGATCGTCCAGCAGGCGCGGGCCGAGGACGACGAGCGGGTGCGCAAGATCTATTCCTCGCTCGGCATCAAATTCGAGCTGGCACCCTTCTTCAAGGACATGCCGGCGCGGATGGCGGCGTCGCATCTGGTGGTCGCGCGCTCGGGCGCCTCGACCATCGCCGAGCTCACGGTGATCGGCCGGCCCTCGCTGCTGGTGCCGTTGCCAGGCTCGCTCGACCAGGACCAGGCCGCCAATGCCGCCGTGCTCGCGAGAGCGGGCGGAGGGATGATGATCCTGCAGAACGATTTCTCGCCGCGGCGCCTTGCCGCCGAGCTTTCCATGCTCCTCGCCGAGCCGTTGCGCTTGACGGCGATGGCTCAGGCCGCCAAGAGCGCGGGCATACCGGATGCGGCCGACCGCCTGGCGCGGCTCGTGCTGCAGACCGCCCAAAGCTGATTATCTCAGGACGCGATACATCATGAAGCTGCCGCCGAAGCTCGGCTCCATCCATTTCGTCGGCATTGGCGGCATCGGCATGTCCGGCATCGCCGAAGTCCTGCACAATCTCGGCTACAAGGTACAGGGCTCGGACGCCTCCGACGGCGCCAACGTCAAGCGCCTGGCGCAGAAGGGCATCACGACCTTCGTCGGCCACAAGGCCGAGAACATCGGCGAGGCCGAGGTCGTGGTGGTTTCGACCGCGATCAAGCGCGACAATCCCGAATTGATGGCGGCGCGCGAAAAGCGCCTGCCCGTGGTGCGCCGCGCCGAGATGCTGGCCGAGCTGATGCGGCTGAAGAGCTGCGTCGCCATCGCCGGCACCCACGGTAAGACGACGACGACCTCGCTGGTCGCGACCCTGCTCGAGAAGGGCGGGCTCGACCCGACCGTGATCAATGGCGGCATCATCAACGCCTACGGCACCAATGCCCGCATGGGCGAGAGCGACTGGATGGTGGTCGAGGCCGACGAATCCGACGGCACCTTCCTGAAGCTGCCGGCCGACGTCGCGATCATCACCAATATCGATCCCGAGCATCTCGACCATTTCGGCACCTTCGACGCGATCAAGGCGGCCTTCCGCTCCTTCGTCGAGAACCTGCCGTTCTATGGCTTTGCGGTGATGTGCATCGACCATCCGACGGTGCAGGGCCTCGTCGGCCAGATCGAGGACCGCCGCGTCGTCACCTATGGCGAGAACCCGCAGGCCGATTTCCGCCTGATCGACATCGACCTTTCCGGTGGGCAGGCGAAGTTCACGCTCCTCATCCGCGACCGCAAGACCGGCCGCGACGAGGTGGTGCGCGATCTCGTCATGCCGATGCCGGGCCACCACAACGCGCTCAACGCCACCGCCGCGATCGCCGTCGCCTATGATCTCGGCGTGCCTGTCGAGCAGATCCGCGCCGGGCTCGCCGGCTTCGGCGGGGTGAAGCGCCGCTTCACTAAGACCGGCGAGTGGAACGGCGCGCTGATCTTCGACGATTACGGCCACCATCCGGTCGAGATCGCGGCCGTGCTCAAGGCGGCACGCGCCTCGACCAAGGGCAAGGTGATCGCGGTGATGCAGCCGCATCGCTATAGCCGCCTGTCGAGCCTGTTCGCCGACTTCGCCGCCTGTTTCAACGACGCGGATTCGGTGATCATCGCCGATGTCTATGCCGCCGGCGAGCAGCCGGCTCCGGGCATCGACCGCGATTCGCTGGTGGCGGCGATCAAGGCGCGCGGCCATCGTCACACCCTGCCGCTCGAATCCCCCGACAAGCTCGCCGGCATGGTCGCCGAGCTGGCCGGGCCGGGGGATTACGTGGTCTGCCTCGGCGCGGGCAACATCACGCAATGGGCTTATGCGTTGCCGGGAGAACTCGCTTCTCTTCCTTCTCCCCTCGGGGGAGAAGGTGGCAGCGCGAAGCGCTGACGGATGAGGGCCGGTCGTGGAGCGCAAGAACACGACCGGTACTCTCTCCTTCGCCCGCGACCAGCGCCGTGAGCCGACCCGCGCCGAAGCGATCTTTTGGCAGGCGGTGCGCGGCCGTCGCTTTGCCGATCTCAAGTTCAAGCGCCAGATGGCGATCGGGCCGTTCATCGCGGATTTCTGCTGCCACGAACTTCGGCTGATCGTCGAACTCGATGGCGAGCCTCACGAGACTGACGAAGCGCAAAAGCGGGATGCACGGCGGGATGCGTTTCTCAGACACGAGGGCTATCGGGTCTTGCGCTTTTCGAACGAGCGGGTTCTAGGAAACCTCGAATTCGTCCTGCGCGAGATTGCCGAACATGTCGGCCTCGTCGGGCGGCCCTCATCCGACCCGGCTTCGCCGGGCCACCTTCTCCCCCGAGGGGAGAAGGAGACGCGCGGGTAAGCTCATGCCTTTCCAAGACATCATCCCCGACATCCGCGCTGCCGCGCCCGAGCTGCGCGGGCGGCTTCTCGCCAATCAGGAGATGGCGGGGCTGACCTGGTTTCGGGTCGGCGGGCCGGCGCAGATTCTGTTCACCCCGGCCGACGAGGCTGATCTCGCCTATCTGCTCGGCAAGCTGCCGGCCGAGATTCCGGTCACCGTGGTCGGGCTCGGCTCGAACCTGATCGTGCGCGATGGCGGCATTCCCGGTGTGGTCATCCGCCTCGCCGGCAAGGCCTTCGGTGAGATTACGCGCGAGGACGGCGACCGGCTGCGTGCCGGCACCGCCGTTCCCGACGTGAAGGTGGCGCGGGCCGCCGCCGACGCTTCGCTCGACGGGCTCGCCTTCTATCGTGGAATTCCCGGCTGCATCGGCGGGGCGCTCAGGATGAACGCCGGCGCGCATGGCGGCGAAACCACCGACGTGCTGGTCGAGGCGCGCGGCGTCACCCGCAAGGGCGAGATTGTGACGCTGTCGCATGCCGATATGGGCTTCAGCTACCGCAACAGCGCTGCGCCGCTCGACATCATCTTCACCTCGGCGCTGTTCCAGGGCCGGCCGGGCGACCAGGCCGCGATCCTCGCCGAGATGGACCGGGTGACCTCGGCGCGCGAGGCGGCGCAGCCGATCAAGGAGCGCACCGGCGGCTCGACGTTCAAGAACCCCGAAGGCGGCAAGGCCTGGCAGTTGATCGACGCGGCCGGCTGCCGCGGCCTGCGCATCGGCGGGGCGCAGGTCTCCGAGATGCACTGCAACTTCCTGATCAACACCGGCGGCGCGAGCGCCGCCGATATCGAGGGGCTGGGCGAAGAGGTCCGCCGCCGGGTCAAGGACAATTCAGGCTACGAGCTGCACTGGGAGATCAAGCGCTTTGGTGTTGCGGCCTGACCGGCACCACTGCTTCGCCGGCCTTGCGCCGGGACAGCATGATGCCGGCGACGGTCGAGCCGAAGATGATGGCGATGCCGAGCCATTGCTGGGCGTTGAACCACTCATTCAGCAGGGCGGCGCCGAGGAAGGTCGCGACCAGCGGGCTGAGCAGGCTCAGGAAGGCGACACCCGTGCCGATCGTGGCGATGCCGCGCACCCAGAGCCAATAGGCGAAGGCGGTGCCGATCACGACGAGGTAGGTCAGGCCGGCGAGGTTGCGCAGGGTCGGCACCGGCGGCAGGCCCTCGACCAGAAGCGCGACCGGCAGGAGCAGCAGCCCGCCAAGGGTGAGCTGCCAGGCGGCGAGCGCCAGCGGCGTGCCGACCTTGCCCCAGCGCTCGATCAGCACCGTGCCGGTCGCCATCGAGGCGGCGCCGATAAGCGCCGCGACGACGCCGATCGCATCGAGCTTCACCGTGTCGTCGATCACGAGCAGGCCGACGCCGACCGTGCCGGCGAGCGCGGCGAGCACCTGTCCGACGCCGGGCCTGCGTAGCAGCAACGGCCAGGCGAGGAAGGCGACGATCAGCGGCTGCATCGAGCCGAGCGTGGCGGCGAGGCCGCCCGGCAGGCGCGAGGCGCTGAGGAAGAGCATGCCGAAGAACAGGCCGATATTGGCAAAGCCGATGATGGCGAGCGGCAGGAGCTTGTCGCGCGGCGGCAGCCCGGGGCCGAGCAGCATCAGCAGGATGCCGGCCGGTAAGGCGCGCAGCGCCCCGACCAGCAGCGGGTGCTCGACGGGGAGCGTCTGGGTGAAGACGACATAGGTCGAGCCCCAGAGGATGGGCGCCAGGATCGTCGCGAACAGGATACGGGTCTTGTTGTCGGCCATGATCGTGACCTTTCGGGATGAACAGTTGCGGCACTCAGGCCGGGAAGGAGCCGGGGAAAGCGGTTTCCGCCAGGGGACGCCGTGGGCTCGGCCATTCGCGTTCGCGCAGCTGCGGCGGCAGCGTCTCGGGATCGGCCCGACGGCCGAGCGCGACGGCGATCTCGATGCGGAATCGGGACGGCACCGCGAGCGCCTCGCGGGCGGCCCCGACGTCGATGCCAGCCATTGCATGGGCGTGATAGCCGAGCCGGACGGCCTGCAAGGCGATGTGCGACCAGGCGGCGCCGGTGTCGAAGCTGCGGATCGGTGAAGCCTGCGGCTGCTGCGCGGCATCATCCGCCCCCGTATCCGACAGCACGAAGACGAGCGCGGAGGCGGAACCCGCCCAGCTCTGGTTGAAGCTGTCGAGCAGCGAGACGAAGCGCTGCCAATGCGCATCGCCGCGCTGCGCATAGAGGAAGCGCCAAGGCTGCTCATTATAGGCCGAGGGCGCCCAGCGGGCGGCTTCCAGAATGGTCAGCAGCGCCTCGGCGGGCATTGCTTCCGGGTGGAAGGCGCGCGGCGACCAGCGCTCAATGAAGATCGGGTCGATCGGGAATGCGGCAGTTCTGTCCATCATCGTCTCGCTCTCGCGTGGTTTGCGGCAGCGGTGGGCGGCTGCTAAGGTTTGTCCGAAGTCTGATAATTCGATATCGAATTATTTGATGAAGGATAATTAGGCGCGGGATTTCCATGAGTCAAGCTGACGAGGTGGGGCAGGGCGGGCCACTCGATTCGATCCTGGCGCAATGGCGGCGCGCGCGGCCGGATATCGACCCGAGCCCGATGGCGGTCTGCGGGGCGATCTGGCGGGCGGCCGAGCGGGTTCGGCTCGGTGTCGGGCGCAATCTCGCCGGCGAGGACCTCGACTTCGCCGGCTTCGACGTGCTGATGACCCTGCGCCGTCAGGGCGAGCGTGGCGGCTCATTGACCCCGTCGGAGCTCGCCAAGGACATGATGCTCTCGACCTCGGCGATGACGAATCGGCTCGACCGGCTGGAGAAGCGCGGGCTGATCGCAAGGCAGGCCGATCCACAGGATCGTCGCAGCCTGCGCATCGTGCTGACGCCCGAAGGTTTTGCGCTGATCGAGCGGCTGGTGGTCTCGCATGTGGCGACGGAAGAGGGGCTGATTTCGACGCTCAGCACGTCCGAGCGCGGGCAGCTCAAGGCGCTGCTGGCCAAGGTCGCGGCCGGGGAAGGGGAGTGAGTCCGGCGCGCAACAGCTGCTCGCGCATTAACCGGCAGGGTACATCGTTAACGCGTCGTTAACCATGTCGGATCAGGTTCGGACCCAGGAGTTCGGTGTCAGGAACCTTGATGAGCAAGCATGTCGCAGTGCTGATGGGCGGATGGTCGGTCGAGCGCGAGGTCAGCCTCCGCAGCGGCGCGGCCTGTGCCCGGGCGCTGGAAGGCGTCGGCTATCGTGTCACGCATGTCGAGGTCGGCCGTGACGTCGCCGAGGTGCTGGCGAAGCTGAAGCCCGACGTCGCCTTCAATGCCCTGCACGGCCGCTTCGGCGAGGACGGCACGATTCAGGGCGTGCTCGAGATCCTCGGCATCCCCTATACCCATTCCGGCGTGCTCGCCTCCTCGCTCGCCATCCGCAAGGACAAGGCGAAGATGGTCGTGGCCGCCGCCGGCGTGCCGGTGGCGAAGGGCGTCACAGTTTCGCGTTTCGAGGCGGCGAAACGGCATGTCCTGCCGCCGCCCTATGTGATCAAGCCGATCGACGAAGGCTCTTCGGTCGGGGTGGTGATCGTTAAGAAAGGCCGCGAGCACCCGCCCCAGGAGATCGCCCGGCCGGACTGGCCCTGCGGCGAAACCATGCTGGCCGAAACCTTCATCGCCGGACGCGAGCTGACCTGCGCGGTGATGGACGGCAAGTCCTTGGGGGTAACGGAGATTCGGGCGGCGACGGGCGAGTTTTATGACTACGACGCCAAATATGCCAAAGGCGGCTCAATCCACATCTGCCCGGCGCAAATTTTACCGAATCTTTACCGCCAAATCGAAGAGTGTGCGTTAACGGCCCATCAAGCAATCGGGTGCCGCGGCGTCAGCCGTTCAGATTTCCGCTACGACGACGAGAGCGACACGCTCGTCTGGCTGGAGGTCAACACGCAGCCCGGCATGACCGAAACCAGCCTTGTGCCTGAATTAGCCGCCCATGCGGGCATGAACTTCGGTGAGCTCGTCAAATGGATCGTCGAGGACGCCTCCTTGAATCGGTGAAGGTGGACCCGGTGTTCGCCGGCTCCAACCTGCCGATGCGCGTGACGGGGCCGCAGCTCCTCGTCGGCGAGCGCTCGCGCCGCTGGTTCCGCGGCTCGCGTCGCAGCGCCGTCGCCGTGCCGCTGGCCGAACGGCTGCCAAGCGGGCTCGGCTCCTTCCTGGCGATCGGCTTCCTCGTGCTCACGGGCGTGAGCGGCGCGATCCTGGGCGGGCATTACGAGACCTTCCGCGAGAACTACGGCGAGCCCAGGCATGCGCTCGCCCGGCTCGTCGGGCTCGGCATCGATCGCATCACCATCTCGGGCCTGAGCGGGCTTTCGGAGATCGAGGTCCTGGTCGCGGCCGGGATCGATCCGAAGATCTCGCTCGCCTTCTTCGATGCCGACGAGGCGCGCAAGCGTCTCGAGGCGACGCCGATGATCCGCGAGGCCTCGGTCCGCAAGCTCTATCCCGGCGAGATCTCGATCAACCTGACCGAGCGCGAGCCCTATGCGCTCTGGCAGGTCAAGGGCGAGCTCTTCCTGATCGCCCAGGACGGCACGGTGATCGACAAGATGGACGATGGGCGTTTCGCCTATCTGCCGCTGGTCGTAGGCCCCGACGCCAACGTCAAGGCGAAGGAATACCTCGCGCTGCTCGGCGAGGCCGGCTCCTTCGCCTCGCGCATCCGCGCCGGCAGCCTCGTCGCCGGCCGGCGCTGGAACCTGAAGCTCGACACCGGCGCCGACATCAGGCTGCCGGAGCAGGGCGCCGGCGCCGCGCTGAAGCGCCTGGCCAGCCTCGAGCAGGACTTCCGAATCAGCGAAAAGGATCTGATCGCCATCGACATGCGCCAGCCCGACCGCGTCACCATGCGCCTGACCGAAGAGGCCGCGACCACGCGGGCCGAACAGCTCAAGAGCAAGACCAAGAAGAAGGGCGGCGAGGCATGAGCTTGACCTCGCAAGGCCTGACCCCGCGAATGCGGCCGTTGTCGTCGCGCAAGAGCGCGACCTTGTCGATTCTGGACATCGGCACGAGCAAGGTCGTCTGCCTGATCGCCGAGCTGAATCCGGCCGAGGCGAACGAGCGGCTGCGTGGGCGCACCCATGTCGCGCGCATCATCGGCATTGGCCATCAGCGCTCGCTCGGCCTCAAGGGCGGCGCGATCATCGACCTCGAAAGCGCCGAGCGCGCCATCCGCGCCGCGGTCGACGCGGCCGAGCGCATGGCCAAGGTCGAGGTCCAGTCCGTCATCGTCAACCTGACCGGCGGCCGGCTGAACTCGCAGCACTACCAGGCCAGCGTCGACCTGCGCGGCGGCTCGGTCGGGGACTCCGATGTCAAGCGGGTGCTTGCCGCGGCAGCGACCCATGCGATCCGGCCGGGCAAGGCGGTGCTGCATGCGCTGCCGACCGGTTACGCGCTCGACGGCTCGCCCGGCGTGCTCGATCCACGCGGGCTGATCGGCGGCTCGCTCTCGGTCGACATGCATGTCGTGGCGGCGGAGGCGGCGGCGGCGCGCAATGTCATGCTCGCGGTCGAGCGCTGCCATCTCGAGGTCGAGGCAGTGGTCGCGAGCCCCTATGCGGCGGGTCTCTCCGTGCTGGTCGACGACGAGGCCGAGATGGGCGTCGTCGTGGTCGACATGGGCGGCGGCACGACCTCGCTCGGTGTCTTCTCCGGCGGGCACCTGACCCATGCCGACGCGATCGCGGTCGGGGGCAACCACATCACCATGGACGTGGCGCGCGGGCTCTCGACCCGCGTCTCCGCCGCCGAGCGGCTGAAGACGCTGCACGGCTCGGCGATCGCCAGCCCGTCCGACGAGCGCGACATGATCGCGGTGCCGCAGGTCGACGACGACGAGCGCGACACGCCGAACCATCTGTCGAAGTCGCATCTGGTGCGGATCATCAAGCCGCGCGTCGAAGAGATCCTCGAACTGGTGCGCGACCGGCTGAAGGCGGCCGGCTTCCAGGCCGAGGCCGGGCGGCGCGTCGTCCTGACCGGCGGCGCCTGCCAGCTGACCGGCATGCCGGAAGTGGCGCGGCGCGTGCTCGGCGGCCAGGTCCGCACCGGCCGCCCGCTCGGGATCAAGGGTTTGCCGGAGGCGGGCAAGGGCCCGTCCTTCGCGGCGGCGGTGGGCCTCCTGGTCTACCCGCAGGTGGCGCATGTCGAACATTTCGAGCCGCGGGCAGGGGCGTCGTTCTTCGCCCATGCGACCGATGGCTACTTCTCCCGCGTCGGCCGCTGGCTGCGCGAGAGCTTCTGAGTGTAGCGGGCCGCGCCGCCGAAAGGCGAGGCGACCCGGGGTGAGTATCAGCAGAACGGGGCTCCGGCCCCTGGCGTGGAAGACGGGACGGCCCGCCAGGAGCCGGACAAGACAGTGAAAGAGGCAATCATGGCGATGAACCTGCAAGCCCCGGACATCCGGGAACTCAAGCCCCGGATCACCGTGTTCGGTGTCGGCGGCGCCGGCGGCAATGCCGTGAACAATATGATCGAGGCCGGTCTCGACGGCGTCGATTTCGTCTGCGCCAACACGGACGCGCAGGCGCTCGCACTCGCCCGCGCTCCGCGCATCATCCAGATGGGCCTCCAGGTCACCGAGGGCCTCGGCGCCGGCTCGCAGCCGGAAGTCGGCCGCGCGGCCGCCGAGGAAGTGATCGACGAGATCCGCGATCACCTCGCCGGGGCGCACATGGTCTTCATCACCGCCGGCATGGGCGGCGGCACCGGCACGGGCGCGGCTCCCGCGATCGCCCGCGTCGCCCGCGACATGGGCATCCTCACCGTCGGCGTCGTCACCAAGCCGTTCCAGTTCGAAGGCCAGCGCCGCATGCGCATGGCCGAGGCCGGCATCGGCGAGCTCAACGAAGCCGTCGACACGCTGATCGTCATCCCGAACCAGAACCTGTTCCGTGTCGCCAACGAGAACACCGGCTTCGCCGATGCCTTCGGCATGGCCGACCAGGTGCTCTACTCCGGCGTCGCCTGCATCACCGACCTGATGGTCCGTCCCGGCCTGATCAACCTCGACTTTGCCGACGTCCGCGCCGTGATGCGCGGCATGGGCAAGGCGATGATGGGCACCGGCGAGGCCCAGGGCGAGAAGCGTGCGCTCTCGGCCGCCCAAGCCGCGATCAACAACCCGCTGCTCGACGACGTCTCGATGAAAGGCGCGCGCGGCCTGCTGATCTCGATCACCGGCGGTCGCGACATGAAGCTCTACGAGGTCGACGAAGCCGCCACCCGCATCCGCGAGGAGGTCGATTCCGAGGCCAACATCATCGTCGGCGCCACCTTCGACGAGGCGCTGGAAGGCACGATGCGCGTCTCGGTCGTCGCCACCGGCATCGACAAGCCGATGAGCGCGCAAGGCGAGCTCGACCCGACCGAAGCCCGCATCGCCGAAGTCGCCGAGCGGCTGAAGGCCGAGGCGCGGCTGCGCTCGGCCGTCCCGAATGTCCGCACCTCCGCTGCCGTTGCTCCGGCTCCGGCGCCGATGCCGGCTCCCGTCGCCGAGGCCATGATGCTCGAGCCGGTCCGCGCTCCCGCGCCGGCCCCGCAGAGCTTCGCTGCCGACGTCCGTATCGAGCCGGCCCAGCCGCGCCCGGCCATGGTCGCCCCGCCGGTCGTCGAGGCGCCGATGCCCGAGACCTCGCTGCCGCACCATGAGGACAGCTTCATCCCGCCAGTGCCCGAGCGCGCCGTGATCCGCCCGACCCGCATGCCGCGCGTCGAGGACCTGCCGCTGCCGGCCCAGCACCAGATCGCGCAGAGCCGCGGTGCGGCGCCCGCTCCGGCGCCGGCCTCGGTCGAGCAAAAGCGCATGTCGCTGATGCAGCGCCTGGCCTCGGTCGGCTTCGGCCGCAAGGAGGATGAGCACGAGGTTCCGATGGCGCCGCCGGCTCCGGCTCCGCGTCAGGCTCCGCCGGCTCCGGCCGCCGGCCCCAGCGCCGCGCATGCCGAGTTCATGCGCCGCCCGCCGGTGCCGGCGACCCGGCCGGCCCAGGGCCAGCTCGACCAGCTCGGCCGCGCGGCTCCGGCCCGCAATACGGAAGAGGACCAGCTGGAGATCCCGGCCTTCCTGCGCCGCCAGTCGAACTGAGTTGCAGGATCCGGTTCAACCGGTTTAAACGAGAGGGCCCGGCGGAACCTTCCGCCGGGCCTTTTTTAACGACTGAAAAACCATATACATCAAGCAGATGGTTAAGGTTTTCTGGCTTTGTAACCTCTGTTACAGAGCGAAAGAAAGCGTGATTTTGAAGCCTGTGCGCCTGCGCGTATCTTGCAGCGCATCACCGGGTAAGGGGATTCGGGATTAATCCCGAGTTCGCGACAATTCAGGGAACCGCGTCGATCGTCGAACAGGTTGCGCCGCAAGGCGCTGACCCGAAGATCGTCGCGCTTGAGACGGATACTGAGTATGATGGCTGAACGGCAGACGACCCTACGCTCGCCCGTGACCCTGCAAGGCATCGGCGTTCACTCCGGGGCTCCCGCCTGCCTGACCCTGCGGCCTTCCACTGCCAACTCCGGTGTCGTCTTCCTGCGCAAGGGCCTCGAAGGCGGCCATGAGCAGCTGATCCACGCCCGCCACAACAAGGTCAGCGCCACCGAGCTGTGCACGGTGATCGGCGACCAGGCGTCGGGCTCCGTCGCCACGATCGAGCATCTGATGTCGGCCTGCGCCGGCCTCGGGCTTGACAATGTGCTGATCGAGATCGACGGCCCGGAAATGCCGATCATGGACGGCAGCGCGGCCGAGTTCGTCGCCGCCATCGAATCGACCGGTCTCGTCGCGCTCGGCGCGACCCGCCGCTACCTCAAGGTGCTGCGCCCGGTCCGGATCGAGCATGGCCGCGCCTTCGCCGAGCTGGCGCCGTCCGAGAACGGTTTCCGCCTCGACGTCGAGATCGACTTCGACACCAAGGCGATCGGCCGCCAGCGCAAGATCTTCGATCTCGATCCCGAGGCTTATGCCCGCGAGATCTCCCGCGCCCGCACCTTCGGCTTCATGCGCGATGTCGAGCAGCTCTGGAAAGCCGGTTTTGCGCTCGGCGCCTCGCTCGACAACACCGTCGCGATCGGCGACGACAAGGTGATCAATCCCGAGGGCCTGCGCTACGCCGACGAGTTCGTGCGCCACAAGGTCCTCGATGCGGTCGGCGACCTCGCGCTGGCCGGCTACCCGATCCTCGGCGAGTTCCGCTCCTATTGCGGCGGCCATCGCATGAACGTCCGCATCCTCGAGGCCCTGTTCGCCGACCGCGCCAACTACGCGATCGTCGAGGCGCAGCCGGTCTACGCGCATCAAGCGGTGCAGATGGCGGCCGGCCCGATGCCTGCCGCGCTCGCGCCCGACCTGCACTGAGCAGGGTATTACGCGACGCCACGCCTTGCATTCGCCCGTTTCCTGTTGGAAACGGCGAGCGCACTGCATGAAGCGCCCGTCACGCTTGGCGAAAAGGCTGCTTCTGAGCTAAAGCCATTTCGCGCGCCCCGGCATGGGGTGCTTCAAGGACGGATGAAGTGAGCGTCATGCGGCTGAAGACATTCAACTCGGGCGAATCGGCGAGCGGCGGCAAGCGCCTTGCGCTGGTCTTCGCCCTCGCGGCTGCGCTCGGCGGCTGCGACACGGTGAGCGCGCTCAACCCGTTCGACCGGCCCGAGACATACAAGCCCGAGGTGCTGCCGGAGGTCCCGGCCGACAAGCTCTACAATGAGGGGCTCGCCCGCCTCCAGAACGGCGACACCGAAGGCGCGAACAAGAAGTTCGAGGAGATCGACAAGCAGGCGCCGTTCTCGCCCTATTCGAAGCGGGGCCTGATCATGACCGCCTACGCCAATTACGAGGCGGCCAAATACGACGACGCGATCACCGCCTCGAAGCGCTTCCTGGCACAGAATCCGGCGAGCCCGGATGCGGCCTATGCGCAGTACATCCTGGCGATGTCCTATTACAACCAGATCCCGGATGCGACGCGCGATCAGGACCGCACCGACCAGGCACTGCGCGCCATGCAGGAGCTGCTCGACCGCTACCCCAAGTCGGAATACGTCCTCGACGTGCGCGAGAAGATGCTGGTCGCGCGCGACCAGCTCGCCGGCAAGGAGATGAATGTCGGCCGCTTCTATCTGGAGAAGCGCAACTATACCGGCGCCGTCAGCCGCTTCCGCGAGGTCATCACCAAGTACCAGACCACGCGCCATGCCGAGGAGGCGCTGATGCGCTTGACTGAGGCCTATATGGCGCTCGGCATCACCAACGAGGCGCAGACCGCCGCCGCGGTGCTCGGCCACAACTTCCCGGACAGCCCTTGGTACAAGGACGCCTATAGCCTCCTCGAGAGCGGCGGCCTGCAGCCGCGCGAGGATCGCGGCTCCTATATCAGCCGGCTGTTCAACGGCTTCACCCGCGCGGTCACCGGTCTGGTCCGCTGATCGCATAGGGTGGCCTAGAGCGGGATGCGAAAAAGTGGGAACCGGTTTTTCGCATCAATCCCGCTCCAAACTTTTGGAATCGATCACGTTTATGATTTTGGATCGCGTCGATCCAAAATCATCGTGATCTAGCCGCTAGCTTCAGAGCCGCCATGCTCGCCCAGCTCTCGATCCGCGACATCGTTCTGATCGACCGGCTCGACCTGGGCTTCGAGGACGGGCTCAGCGTGCTGACCGGCGAGACCGGCGCCGGCAAATCGATCCTGCTCGACGGTTTCGCGCTGGCGCTGGGCGCCCGCGGCGATGGCGGTCTCGTGCGCCATGGCGAGAGCCAGGGTCAGGTCAGCGCCGTCTTCGACCTGCCGATGTCGCATCCGGCGCGCGCGCTCGCGCAGGCGCAGGAGATCGACACCGACGGCGACCTGATCCTGCGGCGCGTGCAATATGCCGACGGGCGCACCCGCGCCTTCGTCAACGACCAGCCGGTCAGCGTCCAGATCCTGCGGATGATCGGCGCGGCGCTGGTCGAGATCCATGGCCAGCATGACGACCGGGCGCTGACTGACCCGGCCCAGCACCGCACTATCCTCGACGGTTTCGGCGAGCTCGGCGAGCAGGCGGCGGAGGTCGCCCGCGCCAGCGAGAGCTTGAGGAAGGCGCGACAGGCCCTGCAGAGCCAGCGCATCCGGGTCGAGACGGCGCGCAAGGAGGCCGATTTCCTGCGCCATGCCGTGGCCGAACTCGGCAAGCTCGCACCCGAGCCGGGCGAGGAAGAGGCGCTCGCCGCCAAGCGCCAGGGCATGATGGCCGCCGAGAAGGTGGCACGAGACATCATCGAGGCCTTCGAGGCGGTCGGCGGCACGGCGTCCCCGGTCGGGGCGCTGTCGGGCGTGCTGCGCCGGCTGGAGCGGCGGGCGGCCCAGGCGCCGGAGCTGGTCGACCCGTCCATCGCCGCGCTGACCACGGCGGTGGTCGCGCTCGAGGAGGCGGGAGAAACCCTGCAGGCGGCGGTGCGTGCCGCCGAGTTCGACCCGCGCGTGCTGGAGCGTGTCGAGGAGCGGCTGTTCGCCTTGCGGGCGGCGGCGCGCAAGTTCGACGTGCCGGTCGATGCCCTGCCGGCGCTGGCCGAGACCATGGCGGCCGACCTTGCCGCGCTCGACGAGAGCGAAGGCTCGCTGAAGCGGCTGGAAGCCGAACTCGCCGAGGCCGAAGCCGCCTATGTCGCGCTGGCGACGGCGCTGTCTGCTGGGCGCATCCGGGCAGCGTCGGCGCTCGATGCTGCGGTGAAGGCGGAACTGCCGCCGTTGAAGCTGGAGCGGGCAAGGTTCATCACGCAGATCGACAGCGACCCTGATGCGCGCGGGCCGGAAGGGCTCGACCGCGTCGAGTTCTGGGTCGAGACCAATCCGGGTACGCGGCCCGGCCCGATGATGAAGGTCGCTTCGGGCGGCGAGCTCTCGCGCTTCATGCTGGCGCTCAAGGTGGTGCTGGCCGAGCGCGGCTCGGCCCCGACACTGGTCTTCGACGAGATCGACACCGGCGTCGGCGGCGCGGTGGCGGATGCGATTGGCGAGCGGCTGGCGCGGCTGGCGGCGCGGGTGCAGGTCGTCTCGGTGACGCATGCCCCGCAGGTCGCGGCCAAGGCCGGGCAGCATTTCCTGATCGCGAAATCGGCGCAGGGCGAGGAAGGCGCGGACGAGCGCACCGTCACCCGCGTTTCGCCTTTGCAGGAGGGCAGCCGGCGCGAGGAGATCGCCCGCATGCTCGCCGGCGCCTCGATCACCGAGGAGGCCCGGGCGGCTGCCGGCAAGCTGCTCGATGCGGCCGGGATGCGCGGGTAGCCGATCAGGCCGGGAGCAGTTCGTATCCCGCGCCGTTCGCGACGACGCGTCTGAAACCCTCGATATGGCCGCCCGAGACGAGCCAGCTTTCGCGCGCGGCGCGCTCCAGAATGGCGCGGCGAGAGGCGAGGGCGGTGGCGGCGTCGAAATCATAGACGAAGCCGATCTTCGGTTCCGAGGCCTGCAGATCGGACAGATGCAACGCGTCGCCCCAGAGCAGCAGGCTCTCCTCGCCCTCGATCAGGTAGCCGCTATGGCCGATGGTGTGGCCGGGGAGCGGGATCAGGGTGATGCCGGGCCGCACCGTGCCGGCCGGAGCAGGGCGGATGCGGTCGGCATAGTGCTTCTTCACCGCCGCCGTGACGGCAAAGCCTCCCTGCCGGTTCTGCGGCGTCTGCGCGCGGTTGGCCTCGTCTCCGAAGAAGCCGAAATCGGCCTCGGGCACGATGATCTCGGCCTTGGGAAAACGGGCGCGATCACCGTCGAACAGTCCGAGCGCATGGTCGCCGTGCAGATGCGTGATCAGAACACGCTCGACCTGCCCGGGGGCAATTCCTGCGCTCGCCATGGCGGCGGGAGCATGGCCCATCGCCTCGCCCCAGGAGGGGCCGGTGCCGGCATCGACGAGGGTGATCCCGTCGGTGCCCTTCAGGGCGAAGCAGTTGACGGGGATGCTGACCTTCGGCTTGCCCCAGCGCGCCACGGCCTCGTCGCGAGCGGCTTGGCCGTCGGCATGGATCAGGACGTCGAGCGGCGCCTCGAAGACGCCGTCATGCAAGGTGAGCACATCGTAGGAGCCGAACCGCCGCCAAGTCTCGCTCATGCCCGCCGATCTCCGTTCCAGTGACGCTTGCTTAGATCATGCGGCTCTCGTTACCGGCAACGGAGCAAGCGGCATGGCCGGTCTCCACTGCCGCATGCGGGATCGGCTGATGCTGCATTCCCTTTTCCCGCGATTTCCTCTATGTGCAGCGCAATATCGCGGTGCCGCGTCCCGGCGCCGCCCCTCGTTCTGCGTGCTGCCGACCCGCCAGCTGCAACCTAAGGCCTGACATCGAATGTCCTTCATCTCCACGAGCGCGCCGCTCGCGCGTGCGCTCGCCGACCGCAATTACAATGAGCCGACGCCCGTCCAGGCCGCCGTGCTGGAAGAGGCCGCCACTGGCCGCGACCTGCTGGTCTCGTCGCAGACCGGCTCGGGCAAGACTGTCGCTTACGGGCTCGCCCTCGGTGCCGACCTGATCGGCGAGGCCGAGGTCCTGCCGCGTGCGGGACTGCCGCTGGCGCTGATCGTCGCGCCGACGCGCGAGCTGGCGCTGCAGGTCCAGCGCGAACTCGCCTGGCTCTATGGCGAGGCGAAGGCCCGGATCATCGCCTGCGTCGGCGGCATGGACCCGCGGCGCGAGGCGATGCTGCTGGCCGAGGGCGCACACATCGTCGTCGGCACACCCGGCCGCCTGCGCGACCATCTCGACCGCGGCCAGCTCGATCTCTCGGCGCTGAAGGCGGTGGTGCTCGACGAGGCCGACGAGATGCTCGATCTCGGCTTCCGCGACGATCTCGAATTCATCCTGCAGGCCGCGCCGGAAGAGCGCCGCAGCCTGCTGTTCTCGGCGACGCTGCCGAAGGCGATCATCGCGCTGGCCAGGAGCTATCAGCGCGATGCGCTGCGTATCGAGGTCGCCGGCTCCGAAGGCGGCCATGCCGACATCGAATACCGCGCCATCCGCGTCTATCCGCGCGAGAGCGAGCGCGCCGTCGTCAACCTGCTGCGCTTCTACGACGCTCCGTGCGCGCTGGTGTTCTGCAACACCCGCAACGCCGTGCGCCATCTCGAGGCGGCGCTGCTGGAGCGTGGCTTCGCGGCGGTCTCGCTCTCGGGCGAGCTCAGCCAGAGCGAGCGCAATTCGGCGCTGCAGGCGCTGCGCGACGGCCGGGCGCGCATCTGCGTCGCCACCGATGTCGCGGCACGCGGCATCGACCTGCCCGGGCTGACGCTGGTCGTCCATGCCGAATTGCCGAACGATTCCGAGGTGATGCAGCACCGCAGTGGCCGCACCGGCCGGGCCGGCAAGAAGGGCATCAGCGCGCTGCTGGTGCCGCCGTCGCGTCGGCGCAAGGCGCAGATGCTGCTCGCCGGGGCCGGTGTCGAGGCCGAATGGGTCGCCGCACCGACGCAAGAGGAGATTCGCGGGCTCGATCAGGAACGCATGCTGCAGGACCCGCTGCTCTCGGGCGAGGCCGGCGAGGATGATGCCGGCATGATCGGCGCGCTGCTGGCCGGGCGTTCGGCCGAAGAGCTCGCAGCGGCGCTGGTGCGCGTCTACCGCTCGCGCCTGCCGGCGACGGAAGAGGTTGGCGATCCCAATTTCGGTCATGAAGAGCGTCGGCCGGCCCGCAGCACCGAGGACTATGCGCAGAAGCGCACGCCCGGCGACCGGGAGCGCGGCGAGCGCTCCGGCCCGCGCGGCGAGACGGTCTGGTTCCGCCTGAGCACCGGCCGCAAGGATGGCGCCGATCCACGCAAACTGCTGCCGATGATTTGCCGGCGCGGCCAGATCACCCGCGACGAGGTCGGCGCGATCCGCATCTTCGACCGCGAGACCAAGGTCGAGATCGACGCCGATGTCGCCGAGCGCTTCGCCGAGCTGACGCGCGTACCCGATCGCGACCGGATCACGATCGAGCAGGTCGCCGGCGAGGGCGAACGCCGGGCGGCCAAGCCCTTCGGCGAGAAGGCGAGCCATGCGCCGCGCGGCGCCCATCCGGCGCGCGACGAGCGTTCGAGCGAGCACAAGCCCTATGAGGGCAAGCGCAAGCCGTTCGGCGCCAAGCCTTACGACCCGACGCGGCGCGACCGCGAGCCGGTCTATGAGGAAACCGCGATCCTGCGGCCGGAGCGGCCCTCCTTCGACAAGAAGGGCGAGCATGGCGGCAAGCCGTTCGCCGGCAAGTTCAAAGGCGGCAAGAAGCCGTTTGGCGCGCCGCATGGCGGCGAGCGCCCGGCTGGCGGCGACGGGCGGCCGGCGGGCAAGAGCTTCGGCGAGAAAAAGCCCTTTGGTGCAAAGAAGCCTTTCGCCGGCAAGAAGCCGTTCGGTGCGAAGAAGCCGCGTCGCGACGACCGCTGAGACAGGCTGAATCTGCGCCTCAACGTCATGGTCGGGCTTGTCCCGACCATCCACGCCTTTCCGTCACTGATCGCATGCGGTGTTCAAGACGTGGATGCTCGCTACAAGGGCGAGCATGCGGGAGCAGCGTTGTGCGCTGAGCCTCAGGCGGCTGCAATCAACGCAGCCCAAGGAAGGACAGGATCGCCAGGACGACGACGATCAGGCCGACGATGTAGATGATGTTGTTCATGACGGAGCCCCCTCCGGTTGCATTGCCGTCGCATCGCAACGGCCGATGATCGGTGCGGCAGCGCCGCAGCACCATCCGAACGCAGCGCCGCGCGGGATTGTTCCGAAATCGTCGTATATCTGTTGCACTGGCGCGCCATCCGCTCCCACAATGCCCGCCCGGGCAGAGACCCGGACGGGGGAATGCCATGAGGACGATGGGTAAGGCGCTCGGCGCCATGTTGATGTTGGCCGGGCTCGTTCTGCCCGCCGCTGCGCAGGACCGGCTGGTGATCGCCGGGCGCGATGCCGGCTTCGCGCCGGCGCTGGCCAAGATGGTCGAGCTCTACCAGGCCAAGAATCCGAACGTGAAGATCGAGCGGCTCGAGCTCGGCGGCGGCCCGCTCTATGAGCGCCTCGCGGTCGGCGCGCGCGAGAAGACCGCGGCGACCGACGTCGCCATGCTCGACGACATCTGGGCCCCGGAATTCATGGCGCGCGGCTGGCTCACCGATCTCGACACGGTCGGCGGCCTGCCGGGCGAGTTCGTCAAGTCGGCGATCGACGTCTCCAAGCACAACGGCAAGCTCTATGCCGCGCCCTTCGTCGGCAACATCGCGATGTTCGCCTATCGCAAGGACCTGCTCGCCAAGCATGGCTTCGAGCGGCCCAAGACCTGGAGCGACGTCGTCAAGGCGGCGCAGGTGATCCAGTCGAAGGAGGAGGGCGTCTCCGGCCTCGTCTTCCGCGGCATCAAGGGCAATCCGATCGTCACCTCCTTCCTGCCGGTGCTGTGGGCGCATGGCGGCGACGTCGTCACCGCCGACGGCAAGGCCGTGCTCGACACCCCCGAGGCCGAGAAGGCGCTGACCCAGTTCCTGTCGTTCAAGGCGCTCGCGCCGAAGGGCGTCGAGACCTACAACGCGACCGAACTGCGCGATGCGATCCAGCAGGGCCGCGCCGCGATCGCGGTCGAGATGTGGTCGTCCTGGGCCGGCACGCTCGACGGCAGCGCCTCCAAGGTCGCGAACCAGGTCGAGGTCGTGGCCTCGCCGGGCGAGGTCAAGGGGCCGGCGCCGATGCTGGGCGCCTGGCTGCTCGCCATCCCCGCGGATTCGCCGAACAAGGCGCGCGCCGCCGACTTCATCCGCTTCGTCACCTCGCCTGAGAACCAGAAGCTGATCGCGCTCGAGACCGGCAACCCGCCGACGCTCGCCGCGCTGTTCAACGACAAGGACCTCGTCGCCAAGTATCGCTGGTACCCGGCGCAGCTCGAGGCGCTGAACGTCGCCCAGGCCCGTCCGCGCATCAGCCAGTGGGCCCGCGTCGAAACCATCCTCGGCGACTATCTCCAACTCGCGCTGATCGGCCAGATGCAGCCCAAGCAGGCGCTGACCGAAGCCAACGCCCAGATCGCCCGCGCTTTGTCGCGCTGACCCCAACGCGGGCCACCTCCTCGCGAGGCGGCCCGCTTTCCGTCTGGACGTAATGACTGCTTCCCGCCGCCTACTGCCCTGGCTCCTGCTGACGCCGGCGCTGCTGATCTTCGCCGGGCTGACGCTCTACCCACTCGGGCGGACGCTGGCGCTCTCGCTGTTCGCCACCGATTACGGTTTCGAGAACGCCAAGTTCGTCGGGCTGGAGAATTTCCGCGAGCTCTGGGACAGCCGCTTCTTCCGGCAGGCGGTGACCAACACCGTGCTGTTCACGGTGGTTTCGACCGTGCTGGAGGTCGCGGCCGGCTTAGGGCTAGCACTGCTGCTCAATCGCGCCTTTCCCGGTCGTACGCTGATCATGACGCTGCTGCTGGCGCCCTTCGTGCTCTCGACCATGGTCGTGACCGCGATCTGGCGGGCCTGGTTCCATTTCGATCTCGGCTTCCTCAACAACCTCCTGCGCACCATCGGCCTGCCCGGCGTGCCCTGGCTGTTCGATCCCAATCTCGCGCTCTGGTCGATCGTGCTGGTCGATCTCTGGCAGACCGCGCCCTTCGCCTTCCTGATCATCTTCGCGGGACTGCGACTGATCCCGCAGGACGTCTATGAGGCCGCCCGCGTCGACGGTGCCGGGCCGTGGCGGCGCTTCCGGGACATGACGCTGCCGCTGCTTGCGCCCTATCTCTTCGTCGCGGCGCTGCTGCGCTCGGTCGACAGCTTCAAATTGTTCGACAAGGTCTACGCCATGACCGGCGGCGGACCGGGGCAGGCGACCGAGACGGTCTCGATGTTCGTCTATCGGCAGGGCTTCCGTTTCTTCGACATCGGTCTGGCCTCGGCCGCCGCGGTGGTCATGATCCTGGTCGCAGGCCTGCTCGCAGTGGTCTATGCGGCGTCGCTGCTCAAGGGGGCTGGCCGATGATCCGGATCATCGCCGCCTTTGGTCTCTGCGCGCTCTCGCTGATCCCGCTGGTCTGGATGGTCGCGACCTCGTTCAAGCCGCCAGCCGAATATGTCTCGACCTCGATCGCGCTCTGGCCGCAGGATCCGACGCTGACGCATTACCGCGTGCTGCTCGATGGCGGGATGTGGCGGCTCGGGCTCAACAGCGTCGTGGTTGCGCTGGGAACGGTGGGCCTATCGCTGCTGGCCGGCCTGCCGGCGGCCTATGCGCTGGCGCGCTTCGAGCTGCCGAAGCGTTTCGACATCGTCTTCCTCGGCTTCGTGCTGGTGATCAAGCTGGCGCCACCGATCGCGCTCGCCATCCCGCTCTACCAGGTGCTGCGGGCGCTCGGCCTGCTCGACAGCCATCTCGGGCTGATCCTCGCCAACCAGATCCTGGCGCTGCCCTTCGCCATCTGGATGCTGCTCGGTTTCGTCCGCGACGTACCCTATTCCTTCGAGGAGGCAGCGATGCTCGACGGCGCCGGCTTCCTGAAGCGGCTGCTCGAGATCGTCGTGCCGCTCTTGATGCCGGGCCTGGTCGCGACAGCGGTCTTCGTCGCGATCATGAGCTGGAACGAGTTCCTGTTCGCGCTGCTCTTCATCCAGACGCCATCGAAGTTCACCCTGCCGGCCTTCATCGCGACGCTGATCAACGAGGACGAGACGCTCTGGGGCAGACTCTCGGCGATGGGGCTGATCGCCTCGCTGCCGGTGCTGCTCGCAGTCGGGCTGGTCAGGCGCGGGCTGACGCGCGAGGTGTCTGTGGATCAGCATTGATCGCGCTGTCCCCTCTCCCCTTGCGGGAGAGGGCTAGGGTGAGGGGTCTCGCGACGCTTCCGTCTTTGGACAAGCGTCGCCACCAATTTCGCCCAGAGCGACCCCTCATCCGTCGCTTCGCGCCACCTTCTCCCGCAAGGGGAGAAGGGAAAAGCGCCTCATCCGGCCTGAGATGCTCGGGTCAAGCCCGAGCATGACGCGGAGCGCCCTACTGCGCCACGACCTTGCGGTAGAAGTGCCAGCTGGCGTGGCCGAGCACCGGCATGACGATGATCAGGCCGACCAGCACCGGCAGCGAGCCGAGAATCAGCAGCGCCGTGATCGTCAGGGCCCAGTACAGCATCACCCGCGGATTCTTCTCGACTGCCGCCATCGAGGTCTTCACCGCCGTCGCCACGTCGACATGCCGGTCGAGCATCAACGGGAAGGAGATGACTGTCATCGAGAACACCAGGATGGCGAAGAGCAGGCCGAGCGAGTTGCCCAGGATGATCATCGTCCAGCCGTTCATCGTGGTCAGCAGCGGCGTCATGAAGCTCGCGAAGGAATCGAGCGGCGCGTCACCCATCAGCCAGCGATAGATGATCCAAGCGCTGAACAGCCAGGTGAGGAAGACGCCCGTGAGCAACCCGCCGAGCAGGGCAATCTGGCCGATGCCGGGCGAGTGTACGACGTCGAGCGCATGCTTCCAGGAGGTGTCCATGCCGAGTTCACGGCGACGGCTGATCTCGTAGAGGCCGATTGCGGCGAAGGGGCCGAGCAGGGCGAAGCCCGAGGCCAGCGGGAACAGCAGCGGGAAGATGTTGTAGCTCACCGTCAGGCGGGCGAGCAGAATCCCTGCGATCGGATAGATCAGGGCGATGAAAAGCAGATGGCTCGGCTGGGCCATGAAATCGGAATAGCCTTGCCTGAGGGCATCCTTGATGTCGGCGATGCCGATCTCGTTGACGGGCAGGGCGTCGGGCGGCGCAGCATCGTTCGCCGCCACGTGATCGTGATGGAGATGGGTATCGGCCATGGCGTTCTTCCCGGTTCGGGCCCGGTTCGCCTTGGCGGTCCTGACACGATCCTCAGGTCAAGACCTGCGAGGCGTCGAGCATCCATTTCAGCGGGGAAAGCCTACACCCGACGCGCTCCTGCCACAAATCGGCGTACCCAAATCGTGAAACAACAGCTTCGCAGCCGACTTCCCCTCAACTAGAACTGCGCCATGGCCGACACTGTTCCCACTCCCGTCGAAGATCTGACCCCCGAGGCGGCGCGCGCCGAGCATCAGGCGCTGGCCCCCGAGATCGCCGCCGCGAACGAGGCCTATCACAGCGACAGCGCGCCGATCATGGACGACGCGACCTTCGACGCGAAGTTCCGCAGGCTCACCGCACTGGAAAGCGCCTTTCCGGAGCTGAAGGGCGCCGAGGCGCTCTCGGACAGGGTCGGCGCCAAGCCCTCGGGCAAGTTCGCCAAGATCCGGCATCGCGTGCCGATGCTCTCGCTCAACAACGCCTTCGCCGACGAGGACATCGCCGATTTCGTCACGCGGGTGCGGACCTTCCTCGGCCGCAAGGACGACCAGCCGATCGCCTTCACCGCCGAGCCCAAGATCGACGGGCTCTCGCTGTCGCTGCGCTATGAGAACGGCGAGCTCACCAGCGCCGCGACGCGCGGCGATGGCGAGGAGGGCGAGGACGTCACTGCCAATGCGCGCACCATCTCCGAGATCCCGCACCGGCTGATGGGCAAGGACGTGCCGGAGATCGCCGAGGTCCGCGGCGAGATCTATCTCGGCCATGCCGATTTCGCTGCGATCAACCAGCGCCAGCGCGAGAAGGAAGAGCGCGAATTCGCCAATCCGCGCAACGCCGCGGCCGGTTCTCTGCGCCAGCTCGACGTTTCGATCACGGCTTCACGGCCGCTGCGCTTCTTCGCCTATGCCTGGGGCGAGATGCCGGTGCTGCCGGCGCCGACGCAGTTCGGCGTGGTCGAGGCCTTCGCGCGCTGGGGCTTCAGAACCAACCCGCTGATGGCGCGCTGCGACAGCGTCGAGGCATTGCTGGCGCATTACCGATCGATCGAGGCGCAGCGCGCGAGCCTCGGCTACGACATCGATGGAGTCGTCTACAAGGTCGACGAACTCGCGCTGCAGGCCAGGCTCGGCTTCGTCGCGCGGGCGCCGCGCTGGGCGATCGCGCACAAGTTCCCGGCAGAGCTGGCGACCACCGTGCTGGAGGCGATCGACATCCAGGTCGGCCGCACCGGCGCGCTCTCGCCGGTGGCGCGTCTCAAGCCGGTGACGGTCGGCGGTGTCGTCGTCACCAATGCGACGCTGCACAACGAGGACTATATCCGCGGCTTCGATTCGAAGGGCCTGCCGATCCGCGACGGCAGCGACATCCGCATCGGCGACACCGTCACGGTGAAGCGCGCCGGCGACGTGATCCCGCGCGTCGAGGCGGTCGATCTTGCCAAGCGCCCGGCCGATGCGCAGCCTTACGTTTTCCCGACGAGCTGCCCGGTCTGCGGCTCGGATGCAGTGCGCGAGCATAACCCGCGCTCGGGCAAGGAGGATGCGGTGCGCCGCTGCACCGGTGGGTTGATCTGCGAAGCGCAGGCAGTCGAGCGTCTCAAGCATTTCGTCTCGCGCGATGCGCTCGACATCGACGGGCTCGGCGACAAGCAGATCGAGTTCTTCCACGACGATCCCGATTTGCCGGTGAAGCAGCCGGCCGACATCTTCACGCTGGCTGAGCGCGATGCGGCGAACCTCAAGAAGCTGAAGGACAAGGAAGGCTTCGGCGCGACCAGCACCAAGAAGCTGTTCGAGGCAATCGACGATCGGCGCAAGCCGCCGCTCAACCGCTTCATCTTCGGGCTCGGCATCCGCCATATCGGCGAGACCAATGCGCGGCTGCTGGCACGCCATTACGGCTCGTTCGAGGCGCTGCAGGCGGCCTGCCTCGCCGCCGAGAATCCCGAAAGCGAGGAGCGTGCGGCGCTCGATGCGATCGACGGCGTCGGCCCGACTGTGGTCGAGGCGCTGCTGCAGTTCTTCGCCGAGGAGCACAACCAGCAGATGCTCGCCCGGCTGCTCGGCGAGGTGACGCCGCAGCCGCTGGAGGCAGTGGCTTCGTCCAGCCCGGTCGCCGGCCAGATCGTCGTCTTCACCGGCGCGCTCGAACGCATGACCCGCGACGAAGCCAAGGCGATGGCGGAGCGGCTCGGCGCCAAGGTTGCCGGCTCGGTCTCGTCGAAGACGGACCTGCTGGTGGCAGGGCCGGGCGCCGGCTCGAAGCTCAAGGATGCCGCCAAGCACGGCGTCAAGGTGATCGACGAAGCGGGGTGGTTCGAGCTGGTCGGAGGGTAGAGGCGGATCGACGCTGGCCTAGAGCTCCTGCGGCTTGGCTGCGAGCAGGCGGCGCCCTTTCTTGAAAGCGGCCCAGTTCGGCGCGAGGTCGGGCAGGACCCAGATCAGCATTCCCGCCAGAAGAATCATGACGAAGGCGAGCTTGGCGAGGACCGCCAGCACGGTGCCGCTGAGGCCAAGCCAGAACAGTGCCGGAGCCTTGCCGTAGCGTCGCTTGATCCAGTTATGCGCCAGCCTGCCACCATCGAGAGGGTAGGCGGGCAGGAGGTTGATGAAACCGAGGGCGAGATTGATCCAGCCGAGCCAGTGCAGGACCCGAACAGGCACGGGGTCCAGCCTGGGAGGAGGTGACATGAACACCGTGCGTGCGTGCTCGGGATCGACACCCCCGAGCAGCGCGGGCGCGTGCAGCAGCAGCCAGTAGGACCCGAGGCAGAGCAGGCCGAGGGCGAGATTGACCAACGGGCCAGCCCACAGAATCCGCTGCTCCTCGGCACGGGTCCAGTGCTTGGCCTGCCACGTCACGTCGCCGCCGAGGGCGTACAATCGGATGAGCGAGGGCTTCAATCCGGTCCGCTTTGCCACGGCAGCATGACCGAGCTCATGCGCCAGCACCGACAGCATCGCACCGATGCCGACCAGGGCTGCGGCGATCAATCCATCCGCGCGGAAGCCGCGCCAGAGCGGATAGGTCAGCAGCGCCGCCACCAGCGGCATGCCGAAATAGAGCCGGATCGTCGGCCAGGCCGGGTGATTGAACTCCAGGCCGCCCTTCAGTGATTTGACCTGCAAGCTGGCGCCCCCGACGCAAGATCCTGCCGACCATTTCACCGAGTTTCGATGCTACCGCAAGTTGGTTGTGACCGGTGGCGCCTGCGCCGCCAGCGTGCAGATCATCCGCGCCACCTCGAACGACTTCTCGAAGGCCGGGACCGGCAGGAACTCGTAGCGCGAGTGGAAATTATAGGCGCCGGTGAAGAAGTTCGGAGTCGGCAGACCGCGTGCAGAAAGCGCCGCGCCGTCGGTGCCGCCGCGCATCGGGATCTGCTTCTTCCTGATCTGCAGCGCCTCCAGCGCGCCGAAGAGCAGTTCGACCGGGCGCTGGTCGTCACCCAAGCTGTCATGGATGTTGCCATAGGTGTCGCTGACCACGCACTCGACCCGGCCGGTGGGATAAAGCGTGGCGATCTCCTTCGCGACCTCTGCGAAGCGACGCTTGCGGGCTTCGAAACTCTGCCTGTCGAAATCGCGGATCAGCGCGCCGAGCCTGGCCTCGCTGGCATTGGCGGTGATGGCGTTGAACCAGACATAGCCTTCGCGCCCCGCGGTGTTCTCCGGCGTCTCTGCCCGGTCGAACCGGCCGATGAAGTCCTGCGCCATCAGCACCGGGTTCACCAGCACGCCCTTGGCCGACATCGGATGTGTGCTGACGCCGGTCAAGGTGATCTCGACGCTTGCGGCGTTGAAGTTCTCGATCACGACTTCGCCGAGCTCGCAGCAGTCGATCGTATAGGCGAAGTCGCAGGGGAAACGGGCGAGGTCGAGGACCTTGGCACCGCGCAGGCCGATCTCCTCGTCGGGGACGAAGGCGACGGCGATGTCGCCATGGCGATCCTGCGGGCCGAGATTGGCGAGCAGGGTCATGATCACCGTGATCGCAGCCTTGTTGTCGGCGCCGAGCACACTTGTGCCGTCGCTGGCGATGATCTGCGCGCCCTGCCAGTCGCGCAATTGTGGATGCTCGGCGACGCGCAGCCATATGTCCCGCTCGCGGTTGAGGCAGAGGTCCTCGCCCTCGAAGCGCAGGAGCTGCGGGCGAATGTCGGGCGAGAGGCCGGCATCGAAGGTGTCGAGATGGGCAATGAAGCCGATCCTGGCTGCGTTCGGCACAGTGCCGCGCTTCAGCGCCGTGACGGTGGCGCGGTCGTCGATGACGACATCGTCGAGGCCGAGCGCGCGCAGCTCATCAGCAAGGAGTTCGGCGAGGCGCTGCTGGCCCGGCGTGCTGGGCAGCGTCGTCGCCCTGATATCGCTCTGGCTGGTGACCGCGGCATAGCGGAAGAAGCGCTCGATCAATTGCTGGCGGATGCTCATGGTCGTCCCGTCGAAGGCGTGGCGGTCAGTGGTCGGAGATACGACCCGGGGGGCTGCCGGCAGGGGAAGCATCGACCGGCCGTGTCGCGGGGATCGGCGGCTCGGCGTTGCGGAAATGGCTCGGCGACTTGCCGATCACCCGCTTGAAGGCCCGGCTGAAGGACGCCTCGGAATCGTAGCCGAGGCGGCGCGCCACGGCCGAAATCCGCATCCGGTCGCGCACCAGCCATTGCCTGGCCTGATGCATCTGGACCTGCAGGACATAGCGGGCCGGCGTCTCGCCGACGACGCTGGCGAAGCGCTCGGCGAAGGCCGAGCGCGAGGCGTGCATCACCTTGGCGAGCGCGTCGACCGTCCAGTCCTCGCTCGGATTGAGATGGATCGCGGCAAGCACGCGGCCGATATCGGGGTCGCGCGCGGCGGCGACCCACCCGGTGGCGCTGCCGCAGCCGCGCTCGACCCAGGAGCGGATCAGGGCGGCGGCGACGACATCGGCCAGGCGGGTGAGGATGCCACCGGCGCCGACTCGGTCGAGCGTGAGTTCGCAAGCCATGGTGGTGAGCAGGGTAGGGATGGCTGGTTCGTGCACCGCCATCTCATGCACCCACATCAGCTCCGGCATCATCCGCAGCATCGGATGCTGGGCGTCGACGTTGAAGCAGAGGCTGGCGCTGAAGAACAAGGTCGCCTCGCCGTCGCCTTCTCCTGCACCGCCACCGCGCGCCTCGGCGATCTCGCCGCAGCAATGCTGGAAGGCGCAGTTGCCATTCGGTTTCGCCGAGAGGCCGGGCTCGCTGGCGAGCGCGTGCTCGACGCCGCGCGGCATCAGCACGGCATCGCCCTGTTCGAGCCGGACCCATTCGCCCTCGGGCGTGCGCAGCCAGCAGCCTTGCTCGGCCATGAAGTGAAAACGTGCAGCCGGCTGGGCAGGAAACAGTAGGCACCAGGGCGTCGTCATCTGGTAGCGGGCGTAGTCTACGCCCTCGAGTCGGAGGCCGCGAAGCATCTCCGAGAGCGGGTCAGGTGCCGAATTTCTGGACGATTGGGCAAGCATCCCGGGTTTTCTAGCATGGAAGCTCCAGGGGGTCACGCCTAACTCCGGTGTCCGAACTTCTCCGGCCTCTTTGGAGCATCCCATGTCGGATTCCTTGTCAGCCACGGCCGATGCCGAACTCGTCGGTATCCTGCCCGAAGAGCGCAGGGCCGCCTGGCCGGCGGTCTTCGCCCTCTCGATGGGCGTGTTCGCGCTGGTCAGCGCCGAATTCCTGCCTGCCAGCGTCCTGACCTCGATCGCCGCCGATCTCTCGATCAGCGTCGGCGCCGCCGGGCAGACCGTCACGGTGACCTCGCTGGTCGGCGTCGCCGCCGCGATCTTCACCCCGATCGTCACCAGCCGCTTCGACCGGCGCCTCGTGCTCTGGTCGCTCTTGTCGCTGCTCGCTTTGTCGAGCCTGGTCACGGCGCTGGCCAACGGCTTTGCCATGCTGCTGGCGGCGCGTTTCCTGCTCGGCCTTGCGCTGGGCGGCTTCTGGTCGATGGCGCCGGCTTTGACGCTACGGCTGGTGCCGGCGCAGTCGGTACCGCGGGCGCTGGCGCTGATCTCGGCCGGCGTCTCGGCCGCCTTCATCGGCGGCGGGCCGCTCGGAGCCTATCTCGATTCCCTGATCGGCTGGCGCATGGTGTTCGGGCTCTCGGCTGCGCTTGCCGGCGTCGCCCTGCTGGCGTTGCTGGCGACGATGCCGTCCTTGCCGCCGCAGGCGGCGCCGCGACTGGGCACGCTGGGGGTGCTGTTGTCGCGTCCCAGCATCCGGCTGATGCTGATCTCGGTGCTCGTCATCATCTCCGGGCAGTTCACCGGCTTCACCTATATCCGGCCCTTTCTCGAGCATGCGCCGCAGCTCGGCGTTGCGGCGATCACCATCGTGCTGCTCGGCTATGGCCTCGGCAATGTCGTCGGCAATTTCGCCGGCGGCGCCGTAGCGGGGCGCGGGGTCAAGCTCGCGATCGTCTCCTTCGCGCTGGTGATCGGCGTGCTGGCGCTGGTCATGCTCCAGTTCGGCGCTTCGCCGATCGTGGCGGGGATCACCGTCGCGCTCTGGGGCTTCGCCTTCGGTTTCGCGCCGGTCGGCTTCCAGACCTGGATGGTGCGGGTCGCGGCCGACCATGCCGAATCGGCGAGCGGGCTGGTCACGGCGGCCTTCCTGGTCGCGATCGCCAGCGGTGCGGTGCTCGGCGGCCTCCTGGTCAACCATGTCGGCGGCCTCGGCCCGATCGGGTACATGGCTGTGGCAACGCTCGCCGGCGCACTGCTGGTGCTCGTCGTCGGCAAGGAGCCGCCGCATCCCTAAGGCCGACAAATGGCGACGGTCGCGTGATCGTCGCCATCACTTTTCTTCAAGACATGCGCGCGCGCTTTCGCTTTATCTTGCGCCATGGATCTGATCAGCCAAGGCGAAGCATTGCTGGAGATGCCGCTCCAGGCAGGAGAGCACGCCCGCCTGTTCACGGCGGCGCGCTTCTCCGGGCTGGAATGCCTGTCGGCGCGGTTCTCGACCCACACCTATTCGCCGCATGCGCACGAGACCTATGCGGTCGGCACGATCCTCTCGGGCTGCGAGCTCTGGCATGCGCGCGGCCGCACGCTCTTCGCCCGCACCGGCGACCTCGTCTTCAACCACCCGCTCGACGTTCATGACGGCGCGCCGAGCGAGGGCGGCTATCGCTACCGGATGACCTATCCGACGATCGAGCTGATGCGCGAGGTCGCGATCTCGCTGACCGGCGACGAGACGATCGGCACGCCGTTCTTCCCGGAGCCGACTGTGCAGGACCCGGAGGGCTCGGCCCTCTTCTCTGAAGCGCATCGCGCGCTGGAGGAGGGCGGGGATGGGCTCGCCGGTGAGGAAGGCCTGCTGCGTGCCTATGGCTGGTGCCTGTCGCGCCATGCCGATCTCTCGATCCGGGATGTCGGGCGTGAGCGCGGGCCGATCGCGCAGGCCAGGGAACTGCTCGAGCAGCGCTATGACGAGGACCTGTCGCTGGCGGATCTCACCCAGCGCTCGGGCCTGCCACGGCACCATCTGATCCGGGCCTTCCGGCGCGAGACCGGGCTGACGCCGCATGCCTATCTCGTCGATGTCCGTGTCCGTCGCGCCCGCGAGCGGCTGCGGCGTGGCGAATCCCCCGGCGCGGTCGCGGCCGCCACCGGGTTCTGCGATCAGGCGCATCTGACCCGCGCCTTCAAGGCGAGGCTCGGCGTGACGCCGGGCGTCTTCCGCGCCGCCCATCACGGCTGATGGACAACAGGATGAGCTGGAAAGACGAAGCCCGGGCCGGGCTCAACGACATCTGGCCGGCGGCGCTGGCGGCGGTGCCGATCGGCTTGCTCTTCGGCGCGCTGGCCGCCGGCAAGGGCCTCTCGCCGTTCGAGGTCTTCCTGATGAGCGTGCTCGTCTTCGCCGGCGGGGCGCAGTTCGCCGCGGTCGAGCTCTGGGCGAGCCCGGCGCCGATCTTCGCGCTGGTGTTCTCGACGGCGCTGATCAATGCCCGCCATATCCTGATGAGCGCCTCGATCGCGCCGAAGCTGAAGGGCTTCTCGAGCGCGCAGCTCTTCGGCGGGCTCTATTACATGGCCGACGAGAACTGGGCGCTGGCCGAGAAGCGCGCGCGCAGCCATCCGGTGACGCCCGCCTATTGGTTCGCCATGATCGTGCCCTTCGTGCTCGGCTGGTTGACGACGTCGACCACCGGCGCGGTCATCGGGGCGGCGCTCGGCGACCCCAAACGCTATGGCGCCGACTTCGCCTTCACCGCCCTGTTCATCGCGCTGACCGCCGCCTTCTGGAAGGGCCGGGTCACCGCCTGGACTGTTGCCGCGGCCGGCCTTGCCTCGGCGCTGGCCTACAAGCTCGCCGGGCCGCCCTGGCATGTGCTGGCGGGCGCGCTCTGCGGCCTCGCCGCCGCCTGGATCGCCGCCGGCGACCTCGCCGAGAAACCCGTCGAAAGCCCGGCCGAATGAGCCTCGATCCGATTAATCTCGCCGCCTTCCTCGGCATGGCGCTGGTGACCTATCTCACCCGTATCGCCGGGCTGGCGCTCGTCGGCCGGCTCAACCTGTCGCCGCGGGCGCAGGCTGCCTTCGACGCGATCCCGCCGGCCGTGCTGATCGCCGTGATCGCGCCGAGCGCGCTCGCGACCGGCTGGCCGGAAACCGTTGCAGCGCTGGTCTGCGGCTTGGCGGCGACGCGGCTGCCATTGCTCGGCGTAGTTGCCGTGGGGGTCGCGACCGTGGTTGCCTTACGCATGGTGGCCTGAGGCCGGCCGGGAGGACACGCATGCGCCCCGTGATGGATTCCATTGTCGAGGCGATCGGCGCTACGCCGCTGGTCCGGCTCGATCGCCTGACCCGGCATCTCGGCGCCAGCGGAACCATCCTCGCCAAGCTCGACTATCTCAACCCCGGCTTCTCGAAGAAGGATCGGGCCGCGCTCGGCATCATCGAGGAGGCGGAGCGCGCCGGCACATTGAAGCCGGGTCAGACCGTGGTCGAACTCACCTCCGGCAATATGGGCACGGGGCTCGCCATCGTCTGCGGGATCAGGGGCTATCCCTTCATCGCGGTGATGTCGAAGGGCAATTCGGAGGAGCGCGCCCGGATGATGCGGGCGCTCGGGGCCGAGGTCGTGCTGGTCGAGCAGCTTCCCGGTTCGGTGCCGGGGCAGGTCTCGGGTGGCGACCTCGAACTCGTCGACCACGAGGCGAAGCGGATCACAAGGGAGCGCGGCGCCTTCCGCGCCGACCAGTTCCATCGCGACGGCAACTGGCTGGCGCATTACCACACGACCGGACCGGAGCTCTGGGAGCAGAGCGGCGGGGCGATCGACGCCTTCGTCGATTTCATCGGCTCAGGTGGCAGCTATGCCGGGGTGACCAAGGCGCTGAAGGAGCGCAGCCCGGCTGTGCACTGCTATGTCGTGGAGCCGGCCGGGGCTGCGGCTGCAGCGGGCGAGGCGGTCACGCGTCCGGATCATCCGATCCAGGGCGGTGGTTATGCGATGGCCGATCTCGCCTTCCTCAGGGATGTGCCGGTCGACGGCTATCTGCAGGTGACGGGCGAGGAGGCGCGCGAGACGACGCGGCTGCTGGCGCGGTTCGAGGGGATTTTCGGCGGGTTTTCGGCCGGGGCGAATGTCGCGGCGGCGCTGCAGCTGCTTGGTGGTGCCGAGGCCGGGAAGAGCGTCGCCGTCATCGTCTGCGATTCCGGGCTGAAGTATTTGTCGACGGATTTGTGGGGGTGATGGCGGGGCAGTGCCTTGATGAGGAGATGCCGCGCGCCGGTGATGATCGTATTCATATGAGTTGGTTCAGTTCATAGTAAAATCTTGGCTTGAGTGAATTTTTTTCCAGATTCCAGCCTTCTTTCGATAAACCAGAGAGTATCCGAAAGCCTCGGGGAACGGCCTTAGCGCATATCCAGCTTCATCGAAGGCCTTAGGGCGAGCCTTTGCTCCCTCTAGGTCGGTTTTGAAAAGCGTTTCGGTGTTGAAAGCGATTGTGAGAACGGCGGTAGAGAATGCCTGATTGAAGACAGGCATCCCGACTTCTATGCGTCTCATTCGTACCAGAGCATGGCGTCGACCCTCGACCAAGTCGCCAGATTGCGAGCCTTTCCTGAACTCCGATTGCTGGTGCTGCCATTGGCGGCTGGCTTCCGCTTCAGAGCAAAAGTGTCGTTGCGTTATGTCCGCAGAACCCATGATTTCAGCGGGGTTGGTCGCATTATGAGGCGCCAAGACGTCCGCATGCAGTTTCGAGCCAAGGTATTTTTGAGCAAGAGATGAATCGATAGGTCTAACAGACCACGTATCCAAGAAGGTACAATGCTGTGGTTGAATGTCAAAATCTTACAAAATTGTTTTGAATAAGCTGCTTGCTTCCCGCTTGGCGCGATCATTGCGCTTCTCGAATATTTTCTCTGTCTGATCATCCGCTTGAGCGGGCAAAGATGCCGACAGAAAAAGTGTCAGAGCGAGGCGGGGTAGTATGGCAAAATCTAGCATAGCTGTTTGATATACTTTGACAATTCAAGCTAGGCAAGGGAAGCGCTGTACTTCCCTCATCCCCTGCCGGACCTTCTCCCTCGAGGGGAGAAGGGGCCCTCACAACGGCAAGCACGCCTGCTCCAGCCAGGCCTTCGCCTCGCCGTCGACCAGCGGCGCGAGGTTGCTCCAGACCTGGGCGTGATAGGCGTTGATCCAGGCGAGTTCGCCCTCGTCGAGCAAAGAGAGGTCGATCAGCGCGCGCTCATAGGGGCACCAGGTCACCGTCTCGAAGCCGTACATGGTGCGCTCGGCGCCGGGGATCTGGCGCTCCTCGACCACGATCAGGTTCTCGATGCGGATGCCGTAGGCGCCTTCCTTGTAGTAGCCGGGCTCGTTCGAGAGGATCATGCCGGGCTCGAGCGGCGTGGTGCCGAGCTTGGAGAGGCGCTGCGGCCCCTCATGTACCGAGAGATAGCTGCCGACGCCATGGCCGGTGCCGTGGTCGAAATCGAGCCCGGCCTGCCAGAGCGGGACGCGGGCGAAGGCGTCGAGCTGGGCGCCTGACGTCCCCTTCGGGAAGACGGCGCGCGAGATGGCGAGATGACCCTTGAGCACGCGGGTGTAGCGATCGCGCATCTCGGTCGTGGGCTCGCCGACGACAAGCGTGCGGGTGATGTCGGTGGTGCCGTCCTCGTATTGCCCACCGGAATCGACCAGGAAGATGCCGGGCTCGATCCGGCGATTGCTCGACTCGGTGACACGGTAATGCGGCAGCGCCGCGTTCGGGCCGGCGCCGGCGATGGTGGTGAAGGAGACGTCGCGCAGTTCACCGGTCTTCAGCCGCTCGGCCTCCAGCGCCGCGACGGCGTCGATCTCGGTCAGCCCGCCCTTCGGAGCCTCGCGCGCCAGCCAGGACAGGAAGCGGACGATCGCGGCGCCGTCGCGCAAGTGCGCCCGGCGGCTGCCGTTGAGCTCGGCCTCGTTCTTCCTGGCCTTCATCAGCGCGATCGGGTCGGCGCCGGCTTCGGGCGTACCGCCGGCATCCTGGATCAGCGTGGCGAGCGCGGAGGCGGCGGTCGACGAATCGAGCCGGACCTTGGCCTTGGCGGCGCCGAGCGATTTGAGCTGCTGCTCCAGTGCCTGCGGCGGGGCGATCTCGCCGAGCGCGCCGATGGCGTCGCCGGCCTCGTTGGTGATCTTTTCCGGCGCGAGGAAGACGGTCGGGCGGCCCTCGCGCGGCACGATCGCATAGCCGAGCGGCAGCGGCGTGTGCTCGACATCGCCGCCGCGGATGTTGAAGGTCCAGGCCAGCGCGTGCGGGTCCGAGAGGACCAGCGCGTCGACCTTGGCCTTGGCCAGCTCCTGTTGGATGCGCGCGAGCTTGTCGGCGCTGCTCTCGCCGGCATAGGCGGCCGGATGCGCCTTGACCGGAGCGGTCGGCGGAGCCGGACGGTCGTTCCAGAGCGCGTCGATCGGGTTCGGCGTCACCGGCACGAGCATGCCGCCAGCCGCGCCGACGGCCTTTTCCAGTTTGGCGACGCCATCGACGGTGTGGAGCCAGGGATCGTAGCCGAGCTTGCCGCCGGCCGGGAGGTTGGCCTCGACCCATTTATCGAGCGGCGTCTCTTCCATTTTCGTCGGCGTCACGACGCTCGTGTCGGTCTGGGCCGCCGACTGGATGGTGTAGCGGCCATCGACGATCAGCGCCGCCTTGCCGGCGAGCACGACGGCATTGCCGGCCGAGCCGGTGAATCCGGTCAGCCAGGCCAGGCGGGCCATATGGGCGGGAACATATTCGCCCTGATGCTCGTCGGCGCGCGGCACGATGAAGCCGTCGAGCCCCTGTTTTGCCAAGGCGGCGCGCAAGGCCGCGACGCGTGGCGCGACCTGCGACGGGTCGCTCGGTTCGGAGAAGGACTGGAAACGGCAGGCGGTCTTGGCTGGGGAATCGGTCATGTCGGGCTCGGCAAGGCGGGATTTGCCGCATGCTCGCCTCCGCGCGCGCGAAAGGCCAGTGCAAAACTGCCGTTTCGCCCCTGCTTGCGCAGCAGGCGCGGACTGACTCGCATTTGAGCGGTTTGCCTCTTAGCTATGCGGTATGCGCACTCGTTAATGGATTTCTTTTTTCGTTATGCGTCTGGTGCATGTTGTGCATATGCGAACATATCTTCTCGCAAGCGCGAAGACGGCCCACTTTAGTCGCATAAGAGAACGAGGAAGCGACCGGGACTGTCCTTCGTGATCTGAGGAGAGACCCTATGACCTATGTGCTGAATTCCAACGACGTCCTGCCGGCCGCCACCCGCGCCGCGGCGACGGAGACCAAGACCGCCGGCAAGAGCTTCTGGCAGCGCTTCTACGCCGCGCTGATCGAGAGCCGCCGCCGTTCGGCCCTGCGCGAGCTGCGCGCCCACAGCTACCTGGTTCGCGAGAGCGAGCTGGTGCTCGGCGGCTTCCCGCAGACGACGCTGAAACGCGACGCCGAGCTGCCTTTCAACCGCTGACCTTCAATCGCGCAGGCCGCGACACGCGCCGCGCAGAACTGACAAGGAACCAAAATCATGATCGCCATCGTCAAGCATGCCTATGACTTCATCGTCGACAGCGCCAAGTTCGCTGCGGCGGTCTGGCATGATGCCCGCGTCATGCAGGCGCAGGCCGAAGAGAAGTACGGCCACCTCGGCTTCTGATCCGGCGGCGAGCTTCGCCGCCATGCCGGCCGCCTGACGCGGCGTTCTGCGCTTCCGGGGCTCACGGACTTAATGTCCGCTCCGCTCCGGTTCTCGCACGCCACGCCATTCGGTTCGGCCTGACGACGAATCTCCGCTCGCCGTTAGTGTGAAGCAGTAGGCCTAGTAGAGGCGGCGCGGCCTGGCGGCTGCGCCGCCTCTTTTCATGACCAGGGTCGCCCAGCCCTCGCGCGAGGAGCGCTTGGCCAGCGCCAGCCCCTGATGGCGATAGGCCGAGACCACGCCGGCGACATCCATCTCCAGCAGCCCCGACAGGATCACCACGCCGTCATCCGACAGAGCGCGAGCGATCGCGGGGCTAAGCTTGCGCAGCGGACCGGCGAGGATATTGGCGAAGATCAGGTCGAAATGGCGCGGCCGGTCCGCCTTGGCGTGACGCAGGCCGGGCGCGACATAGAGGTCGAGCGCCTGCGGGGCGTGGTTGATCCGGGCGTTGCGGGCGGAGACCTCGATCGCGACCGCGTCGATGTCACCGGCAACGACCTTGCGCTTGACCTGCTTGGCGAGCGCCAGCGCGAGAATGCCGGTGCCGGTGCCGACATCGATGGCATTGCGCGGCCGGCGCTTCTTCAATTCGGCGTCGAGCGCCAGCAGGCAGCCGGCGGTGGTGCCATGATGGCCGGTGCCGAAGGCGAGCGCCGCCGCGATCTCGATGGCGACGTCGTTGATCTTCACGGCGTCGCGGTCATGCGAGCCATGGACGAGGACTCTGCCGGCGCGCACCGGCTGCAGGCCTTCCAGGCTGGCCGCGACCCAATCCTTCTGATTGACCGTGGCGAAGGGCGTTGAATCGATGCTGTCGCCGACGATCGGGCGCAGCATGTCGCGCACGGCCTCTTCGTCCGGATGCGTCGCGAAATAGATCTCGACCTTCCAGGGGGCGTTCAGCGACAGGGTGGTGACGCCGCTCTCGACCTCGAAGGCGGAGACGGCGGTCTCTGTGGGGTCTAAGACCTCGCCCAGCAGCTCGGTCAAGGCGCGCGCCTTGTCGCCGCTGGTTTCGAGTTCGAGGACGGTCGCGACCGTCGAGGGGAGGAGGCCTTCGCGCATGGCGGGGGCTTAGCAGGGGGCGAGGCGGATGTCATGCGGTTGCGGCGGCCTCTCTTGGTCGTCCCGGGCAACCGGAGGAAGACCCGGGACCCATGCCGGAACGGTTCAGGCATGGGTCCCGGATCAGCGCCGCTGACGCGGCTTGTCCGGGACGATCCGCGAGGGAGTGCTGAGCGCTCAGCCGTGCTGCGCGTTGAGCTGGGCGAAGATCGCGGCGACCTGGCCGTTCTCGGCGGCGAAGCGCAGCGGCTTGCAGCGCTGGACGATGATCTCGCCGGATTCCGGGGCGCTTTTGAGCAGCGCCATCACCTCGCTGGTGAATTCGGCCAGCGGCATCGCCGTGGGATCGACCGCCTGCTGCGGGCCGAGCAGTTCGGTCTGGACATAGGGCGGAGCGATCTCGATGACCTCGACCGAGGTCGCCTTGAGCTGCTCGCGCAGTGACATCGACCAGGCGTGGATCGCGGCCTTGGTCGCGCTATAGGTCGGCGTCGTCGCCAGCGGCACGAAAGCGAGGCCGGAGGAGACGGTCAGGATCGCCGCGCGCTTCTGTTTCAGGAGATGCGGCAGGAGCGCGGATGTAAGCCGGACCGGGCCGAGCAGGTTGGTCGCGATCGTCTCCTCGGCGGTGGCGAGGAAATCGCCGGCCGCGACCGCCTCGCTGCGCATGATGCCGGCATTGTGGATGACCATGTTGAGCGCCGGGAAGCTTTCGACCGCCTGGCTGGCGAAGGCGGCGATGTCGTCCTTGTCCTGGATGTCGAGCAGCAGCGCCTCCATGCCCGGATTGGCCGTTGTCACCTCGTGCAGGAGCTGCTCGCGCCGGCCGGCGATGACGACCTGATTGCCGGCCTTGTGCAGGGCCTCGGCCAGCGCCCGGCCGATGCCGGAGCCGCCGCCGGTGATGAGGATGGTGTTGCCGCTGATGTTCATCGCAAATCCCTTTCCTGGTTGCGGAACATCAGCTGGCGTCGATACTCTTCAGCGGAAAGAAGGCGCCCAAAAGTTCGATACGCACCAAAAGGAGAGTGTCGCAATGCATGCGATCCGTGAGGCAATGGCGACCATGCACAAGCGCAGCGAGGAGATCCCGCCGGTCTCGAAGGCGGTGGAATCGCTGGTGCGCCAGGTGATCGCGCAGGTGGCGGACAAATGGACGATGCTGGTGCTGGAGGCGCTGGAAGAGCACGGCACGCTGCGCTTCACCGAATGCGGGCGGATCGTCGGCGGCATCAGCCAGAAGATGCTGACCAAGACGTTGCGCGAGATGGAGCGCGATGGGCTGGTGGTGCGTACCGTCCACCCGGTGATCCCGCCGCATGTCGACTACACGCTGACCGAGCTCGGCCGCGAGCTCAGTGCCGCCTTCTGCGGCGTCTGGACCTGGGCCGAGACCTACTATGCCGAGGTCTCGGCGGCGCGGCGGGCGTTCCGAGAGCGGGAGGAGGGGTAGCTGCGGTCAGCCTGTCGCTCCGACCAAGGCGGCCCGACAGGCAAGGTTGAGATGGCGCGGGCAGTCCGGCATTTCCTCGATATTCGGCCATTGCGCCTTGAAGCGCTCCTTCACATTGAAGTTCAGCGTGACGATCGTGAAGAAGCCCGAACCGTAGCGATAGCCGTTCGCGACGCTCACGCGGCCATCCGGTTGCACCCTGCCGGCCGTCTGAAAGGTCTCGATCCCCGTGATCGTCTGCGGATTGATGTTCCCGGTGACGGGAACGTCAGCGAGGCTCGCCAGCTTCGTGCCCGGATTCGATCCGCGGCCGACCAATCTCAGGAAGAACTGGACGAGCATGATGTCGTCGAAGGAGGCATTGGCGCCCTTGCGTCCCACTGAGGTGTCGACATTGTAGAAGACGGGAATGAAGGCCTGCGACGGCCTCGGCGCGAGAACATGCACCATGGTCCTCATCCTGATCTCGGAAAGCGGCCTCCCTTAGGTTAGCTACAACCTCACGTTGGGGCAATCGATAGGACGTGCGTGTCCGGCACAAGACTGCGCCCCGAGATCTTCCTGCGATACCTGCGGCGGTCACCATGCAGTCGCCAGCGGTGGCGAACTCGTGGCCCATGCAGGTCTCAGCGCCGTGTCGGACCTGGGAACTGCCCGCCATCATCCGCGTCGAGCGTGATCGACAAGGTCACATGGCGTGGTCTTGTCAGGGCGAAGATGACGGCTTCGACGACGTCGCGATTGCTGCCGCGGCTGCCCTTGGCGCGTTGCGGACTTGCCTGCCATTCGGCATCGTCCGGCAGCATGTCGTCGAGATAGGGCGGGTGGACCGCGATCGAGCGGATCGGCGTGCCGGCAAGCATCTGACGGAAGCCGTCGGCGAGCGCGGCCTGCCCATGCTTGGCGGCGTAGAAGGGGACCGAGACGCTCTGCAAGGCGGCATTCGGCAGGCCGCTGATCGAGCCGATGGTGACGATGTCCGGGCAGGCCGAGCGCCTCAGCGCCGGCAGCAGCGCCTGGGTCAGCAGGAAGGTGCCGGAGACCGCGGCATTGACGACGCCGAGCACCTCCTCGGCGGAATAGGGTGTCTCGCGCCCTTCCAGCCACATCGCGCCGTTGTTGATCAGGATGTCGATGCCATCGGTACTGTCAGCGATGGTCCGGCCGGCTGCTTCGATACTGGCGGCATCGGCGAGGTCGAGCGCGACGAGTGCTGGCTCGATCCCGGCCCGCTCGCGGATCACGGCTTGTGTCGCGGTGAGGCTGGCTATGCTGCGGCCGCACAGGACCGGTCGGCAGCCGGCTTCGGCGAGCGAGATCGCAAGCGCGGCGCCGAGCCCGCGCCCGGCGCCGGTGATCACCGCCACGCGGCCTGCCAGCGTCCCAGTCGGCATCGCGCTCACAGATCCTTGGTCAGGTAGATGCGGGTGGCGCCGGGCGGCTTGGGGACGACCTCGCCGAGGACCTTCCAGCCGAGGCGCTTGTAGAAGTCCGGCGCCTGGAAGCTGATGGTGAAGAGCACCGCCTTGCTGCAGCCGCGCCGCTTGCCCTCGTGCTCGGCCATGGCGAGCATCTGGCTGCCGACACCAGAGCCGCGCAGGCTCTGCGGCAGATAGACATAGTCGATGAAGAGCACGCCACGCGAGGTCCGGCCGGAGATGCCGCCGGCGAGCACGCCGGTTTCGGAGTCGCGGACCTTGACCTGGATCGGCTTCAGATCGGTCGCGCCGCCCTGTTCCTCATTATAACTCATCAGGCCCGCCTGGAGCACGGACAGGAAGGCCTCGTCGGTGCTGTCGGTGACGATGATGTCGGGATGCATGGGGCCGGCCTCGGAGAATCGCGGAGCCTGAACCTACCCCGCCTTCTGCACGAAGCTATCCAGCACCATTTTCCTACCGGCCTTGTCGAAATCGACGGTCAGCTTGTTGCCGTCGACGCTGGCGACTGAACCGGGGCCGAACTTGACGTGGAAGACACGGGCGCCGGGGTCGAAGGCGGAGCTTCCCGTCGATTTTGCCGTCAGCTCGCCCTCGATCAGCATCGGGCCACGCTGGCGGCCCGCACCCGAGCCAAAACCGCGCTGGCCGGCGTCGGAGAAACCCGAGCCGCCGCCGGAATTGAACTTGGCCTTGTTCTCCTGGGCACGCTGCCAGCCCGGCGTCTGGTAGGAGGAGCCGAAGCTCTCCATGCGCTCGAAGCGCGAGGCGCCGTAGCCGCCCTGGCTGTAGGCCGTGGGCGCCTGGACGACTTCGACATGGTCCTCCGGCAATTCGTCGATGAAGCGCGAGGGCAGGCTCGACTGCCAGAGGCCGTGGATGCGGCGGTTCGAGGCGAAGAAGAGCTTCAGCCGCTTGCGGGCGCGGGTCAGGCCGACATGGGCTAGGCGGCGCTCCTCCTCCAGCCCGGCGCGGCCGTTCTCGTCGAGGGCGCGCTGGCTCGGGAAGAGGCCTTCCTCCCAGCCGGGTAGGAAGACGGTGTCGAATTCCAGCCCCTTGGCGGCATGCAGCGTCATGATCGAGACGCGGGCGCCGCCATCGCCGCTATCGGCGTCCATCACCAGCGAGACGTGCTCGAGGAAGGCCGGCAGATCGGGGAACTCGTCGAGCGAGCGGACCAGCTCCTTGAGGTTTTCAAGGCGCCCGGCGGCGTCGGCCGAGCGGTCCTTCTGCCACATCTCGGTGTAGCCGCTCTCTTCCAGCACAAGCTCGGCGAGCTCGCCCTGCGGCATGCTCTCGGCGCGCCCGGACCAGCGGGCAAAGGCCTCGACCAGCTCGCGCAAGGTCGTGCGGGCCTTGGGCTTGAGCTCGTCGCTCTCGACCACGACGCGCGCCGCCTGCAGCAGCGAAATCTGCGCGGCGCGGGCGTAATTGTGCAGGATCTGGATGGTGGCATCGCCCAGGCCGCGCTTGGGCACGTTGACGATGCGCTCAAAGGCGAGGTCGTCAGTGGGGCTCACCACGCAGCGCAGATAGGCCATCGCGTCGCGGATCTCGGCGCGCTCATAGAAGCGCGGGCCGCCGATGACGCGATAGGGCACGCCGACATGGACAAAGCGTTCCTCGATCTCGCGCATCTGCGCGGAGATGCGGACCAGGATCGCGACCTCGGCCAGGTTCTCGCCCTTGGACTGCATCGCCTCGACCTCGTCCGAGATCAGGCGCGCCTCTTCCTGGCTGTCCCAGGCGCCGGTGATGGTAACCTTCTCGCCGGCCTCGTCCTCGGTGCGCAGGGTCTTGCCGAGGCGGCCCTCATTGCGGGCGATCAGCTTGGAGGCGGTCGCGAGGATATGGCCGGTCGAGCGGTAATTGCGTTCGAGCCGGACCACGGTCGCACCCGGGAAATCGTGCTCGAAGCGCAGGATGTTGTCGACCTCGGCGCCGCGCCAGCCATAGATCGACTGGTCGTCGTCACCGACGCAGGCGATGTTGCGCCGGCCCTGAGCGAGCAGGCGCAGCCAGAGATACTGGGCGACGTTGGTGTCCTGGTACTCGTCGACGAGGATGTAGCGGAGGCGCTCGTGATAGCTCGCGAGCAGTTCCGGATGCTCGCGGAACAGCGTCAGGCAATGCAGCAGCAGGTCGCCGAAATCGACGGCGTTCAGCGTCTTCAGCCGGTCCTGATAGGCGGCGTAGAGCTTCCCGCCCTTGCCGCTGGCGAAGACGCCGGATTCGCCGGGTGGCACGTCCTTGGGCGCGAGGCCGCGGTTCTTCCAGCTGTCGATGAAGCCGGCCAGCATGCGGCCGGGCCAGCGCTTCTCGTCGATCCCTTCGGCCTGGATCACCTGCTTCATCAGGCGGATCTGGTCGTCGGTGTCGAGGATGGTGAAATCGGAGCGCAGATCGACCAGCTCGGCATGGCGGCGCAAGAGCTTGGCCGAGATCGAGTGGAAGGTGCCGAGCCAGGGCATGCCCTCGGCGACCGGGCCGACGAGATGAGCGACGCGCTCCTTCATCTCGCGCGCCGCCTTGTTGGTGAAGGTCACCGAGAGGATCTGCGAGGGAAAAGCGCGGCCCGTCGCGATCAGATGGGCGATGCGGGTGGTGAGGACGCGGGTCTTGCCGGTGCCGGCGCCGGCCAGCACCAGCACGGGGCCGTCGGTCGCCTCGACCGCCAGGCGCTGCTCCGGATTGAGCCCCTGCAGATAGCCGGCCGCCGGCTGCGCCGCCGCGCGCGATGCGAGGCCGCCGGGGCGGGGCAGGGGGGCGGAGGTGGTGTGGTCTGACACTGGCTTGGCTTGGGCCCGGCTTGCATGATCGTGATTCGTTCACGGTCAATATAGGGGCAGGCGATGTGGATTGCTCGCCGTTGCGGAGGGTTTTCCGCGACGGCGAGCGGCTCATCGTAAACCCGGCTGCATCAACGCGCTGGCAGGAGATATCGCAGGCCCTGGGTGAAGCCGCGTGGGGCGACGGTGAGGTGGTCCTCGTCGTTGAGGACGACGGATTTCAGGCTGAGGTTCGGGTACTTCCGGCCGCGCAAGGCTTCTTCCAGGGTCCGGTTGTCGGCGACCATGTCGACGCTCTGGCTGTAGCGCAGGTCGCCTTTGCGCAGCGCCTCGTACTCGCCGACATAGAGGAAGATCCTGGCCGGCAGGTCGCGGTTCCTGGCGGCATAGCTCGCCTCCAGGCCCAGGGTGTGGCGCTTGTCGTACCAGAGCGATGGGCTGCCGAGGATGTAGCCGCTGAACAGGCCTGGCTCGGTGAAGAGGATCTGCGCGCCGAGCAACGACCCGTAGGAGTGCCCTAGAAAGAGCGCTCTCGCCGGATCGGTGCGGTAGCGGGCGGCAATGAACGGCTTCACCTGATCGCGCAGATAGGTCTGGTAGGCCTGTCCCTGGCCATGAACAGCGCCTGATGGTGCGGTGCTCGGCCCGTTCGGTGTCGGGGTGTAGTCGCGGCGGCGGCTGACCGCGCCGTCTTCACCCTTGGCATAGGACAGGCCGACCAGGATGAACTCCTCGAGCTTGGGGCCCTCGATATTCAGGCGGCGGCTGATCTGGCGGATGATCGGGAAGGCGTAGTCGGCATCGGTGACGTAGAGCACCGGATATTTGCGCTGCGGCTCCTTGGCGTAGGAAGGCGGCAGGGCGACGAAGACCTGATAGAAGCGGCGCGAGACCGGATCGGGCACATCCCAGACCTCGCTGTCGGCGACCTCGTAAGGGCGGCCTTCGCCGGGTTGCATCTTTACGGCCGATTGGGGTTGAGCGTTTGCCGGAACGGCGACAAGGCCGAAGCCGGCGGCAAGCGTGATGACCAGGGTACTCAGGACACTTCGCAGCACGTGAAGGCTCTCCATAGGCCCGCGCCGATCGCGGCGCGCCGGGCGAAGTGCCGTGTGAACTCGGGCGGCAATCGGGCAGGTTCGCAATTTCCGGACGCCGGCATAGTCTGCTGGTTAATGACGGGGCGGTTCGCGGATCGGAAGGGAAGCCCATGGCCCAGGCATCGCACGCCCACCACGTCACCAATCAGGTGCCACCGCTGGCCGATTACGACGCCTATGCCGCCGATCCCGTGCTGAAGGCGGCCATCGCGGCCTTCGATGCGAGCTGGGCCGATGAGCGACTGCACGATGCCGGGCGGACGGTCGGAGCGGCCGAGACGATCGAGATGGCGCGGCTCGCCAACCGGCATGGGCCGGAGCTGCGCAGCCATGACCGCTTCGGCAACCGGATCGACCAGATCGAGTTCCATCCGGCCTGGCACGCGCTGATGGCCCGCGCCATCGGCCAGGAGACGCATGCGCTCGCCTGGAACCGGCCGGGACCGGGCGCGCAGGTGGCGCGGGCCGCCCTGCAATATCTCTGGTATGGCTGCGAGAGCGGCATCTGCTGCCCGATCTCGATGACCTATTCGGCCATTCCGGTGCTGAAGCAGGACCGGGCGCTCTGGGCGCAATGGGGGGCGCTGATCTCGTCGAAGGCCTACGACAAGACGCAAGGCCCGGCTGCGGGCAAGACCGGCGCGACCGTCGGCATGGCGATGACCGAGACGCAGGGCGGTTCGGACCTGCGGCAGACCCAGACCATCGCCTATGACAATCGCGACGGCACCTATTCGCTGCACGGCAGCAAATGGTTCTTCTCGGTGCCGCATTCCGACGTCTTCCTGACGCTGGCGCGCCATGAGGAGGGCATCTCCTGCTTCGTCGTGCCGGGCTGGCGGCCGGATGGCGAGCGCAACGGCATCGCGATCCAGCGCCTCAAGGACAAATGCGGCAACCGCTCGAACGCCTCCTCCGAGGTCGAGTTCCGCGGCGCCATCGGCCATATGCTCGGCGATCCCGGCCGGGGCCTGCGCACCGGCTTGTCGATGAACCACAACACGCGGCTCGACATTGCCGCGGCCTCGGCCGGTTTGATGCGGCAGGCGGTGATGCTCGCCGGCCATCACGCCCAGCATCGCACCGCCTTCCAGCGCCTGCTGATCGACCAGCCGATCATGCAGAACGTCCTCGCCGACCTCGCGATCGAGGCGGAAGCGGCCGCCTGGCTCGCCTTTCGCCTCTTCGCTGCGGTCGACCGGCAAGAGGGCTCGGAGAGCGAGAAGCTGCTGGCGCGGATCGGCGCGCCATTGGCGAAATACTGGGTGGCGAAGCGCACGCCGGCAGTCGTGGTCGAGGCGCTGGAATGCCATGGCGGCAACGGCTTCATCGAGGAGAATCCGACGGCGCGGCATTATCGCGAGGCGCCGCTCAACTCGGTCTGGGAGGGTTCGGGCAACGTCATCTGCCTCGACGTGCTGCGTTCGCTCGAGCGCGAGCCGGGCTCGCTGCAGGCGTTGCGCGCCGAGTTCCATGCGGTCTCCGGGCAGGACCGGCGCTATGACGCGGCGCTGCAGGCGCTCGACACAGATCTGCATGAGCTCATCCGCCATGAGGGCCAGGCGCGCCTGCTGACCGAGCGACTGGCGCTGATGCTGCAGGGCGCGCTGCTGATCCGTCATGCACCGCATGCGGTCGCCGACGCCTTCGTCGCGACGCGGCTCGGCGGGCACTGGTCCGGCCATTTCGGCGACCTGCCGCTGGCGGTGGATGCGGCGACGCTGGCGCGAAGGGCGGTGCCGGAGCTGATATAAACTCGGTGGACGGCGGCAGGATTCGTTGAGCCGAGCGAGATGAGGTCAGGGAGACATTGGAGGTGAGAAGGCTTCTGCGCGCGGTTTTCCTTACCTCGCTGTTCGTCGGAGTTGGGCCTGTCCTGGCACACTCCCCTTATGTCACCAGGGCCGAAGCGATTTTATTGCCCGATGGCCGCGCGGGCGAAGTTCGCCGCTTGCATGGCGATGGGATTTTTCTGGCAGATCCGGAACGCCTCATCATCGTGGATCAGAGCGGAGCCTTGCTTGGCCGAAGCCAGCGCGGTGGACCGATGTCGCTGATCTGCAAAGATCGCGTGTGCACGGGCTACGATCACGCGCGCGATCAGGTTCTCAAAATCGACCCGGCCACCTTCAGGGCCAACGGGTTGATTGTTCCCGACAAGAACTCGCCATCACTGGAGCTCGATCAAAACATCTGGCAGGCGGAAGACGGGGAAGACCATTGGGGCTTCACGGTTGATGACGCCACCTATCAGCAATGGTTGGCCGCGGAGCTCAGCCTGATCCGCGAGCGCTATTGGATTCTTTTCTTCATGAGCGTTCCCGGAGCTGGGCTCGCACTTGGGATCATTCTCATCCGCGCCGCGCTGATTTCGCGCCGCCGTGGAACGTTCATGATCCTGGCCAGGGTCGCGCTCGGCCTTGCCGCTACCGCTGGGGTCGTTGCGGCGCTCTTCGTCGCACTTTTCCAGGCAGCCCTCATTCCAATGAGTACGGCCGCCTTTCTTACGGGGCTGGGCTCAGGCTGTGCTCTTCTCGTTCTTGTCACATATTCACTTCGCAGGGTGTTGGGCCTGCTCTGGCGCAGCGCCCTTAAGCCGCATCCGGCGCGATAGCGGGATATTCGGTCACGATGGAGCGCCTCTATAAGCGTCGCTGATCCTGGCATCCAAACTACGGATTTCTCTCGCATCTGGGATTCTGCGAGCCTTTTCCGCGTGCCATGCGAGGCATTCGGAAATGGACAAGCGGCAACTGACCGGCATCTTCCTGCTCGTGATCGCGCTTCAGATCCTGCCGATCTCCGATACGCTCGCGAAATATCTCTCCGCATCATTGCCTGTGCTGCAGGTGATCTGGGCGCGCTTCTTCTTCCACTGCCTGGCGACCGGTCTCTATAGCGCGGTGCGACACGGCCCTAGGCTGCTGCTGCCGACCGTGTCCTGGACGCTGACCGCCCGGAGCGCGGCGCTCTTTCTCGCGGTCGCGCTGTTCTATGTCGCGATCCATCATATGCCGCTGACCACGGCGCTGACGCTGTGGTTCGTCGAGCCCTTCCTCCTGACCCTGCTGGCACTCCTCATCTTCAAGGAGAAGGTCGCGCCGCTGCAATGGCTGGCGATCTCCGTCGGCTTCCTCGGCATCGTCCTGGCGATCAGGCCGAGCGCCGAGACCTGGCAGTGGAGCTATCTGATCGGTCTTGGCGCCGGCATGGGCTATGCCGTCTTCCTGCTGCTGACGCGGGTGGTCGAGACTAAGATTCCGGCGATCGTCTCGGTCTATCAGACCGGGCTCATCGGCTGCGTCCTGTCCAGCATCGCGGTCATCCCGGTCTGGCAATCGCCGAACGCAATCCAATGGCTGCAGCTGATGGCGACCGGCTGCGTCGCGGCAAGCGCGCATTTCCTGATCATCAAGGCCTTCGAGCGGGCCGAGGCGAGCCTGCTCGCACCGTTCACCTATGCGGAGGTGATCACCGCCACGATCCTCGGTTTCCTCGTCTTCGGCGACGCGCCGGATCGTTGGGTTTATGCCGGACTCGCGCTCATCATCCTGAGCGCGATTGCGGTGGTGCCGCGCGAGCCCAGGCGGGAGGCTGCGCCTCAGACGTGAGAATGGACTTGCGGTTGGTATCGGAGAGGTGCCGGCGCGAGGCCGATCCGAATCTCGTCGGCGAGCGCATCCAGGACTGTCGAAGCACTGTCCCGGTTGAGCTTGAGGCAGAGATGCACGGGGGCGAGTAGGGGTAGGCCCTCGGCCCGATCCAGAATCCGTACTCCCGCCGGGACGAGGCTGTGCTCAACGGCGCTTACCCCCAGGCCGGAGCGGACTGCGGCATGGATCGCGCCGATATTGTCGCTGCTGAAGGCGACCCGCCAGTCGCATCCGGTCGCGTCGAGAGCTTCCGCCATCGTCGCCCGGCAGACGCAGCCTTCGGGAAAGACGGCCAATGGGAGGGGGCGGCTCTTTGCCTGGGATGGTGTCGCCGCGATCCAGACCAGCTCTTCCGTCCGGATCAGCTCCTGCTCCGGCACGGTGCCGCGGCAGGCGACGAGCGCGAGATCGATGAGTCCATCCTTCAGCTTGCCTTCGATGGCGGCGCCGTTGTCGCAGATCACATCAACCTGAACACCGGCATGCGTCCGCGAGAAGCGCTCCAGGATCTCGGGCAGCAGGATGTTGGCGTAGTCATCGGAGGTGCCGATGCGGACGATCCCCGACAGGCCGGCCTGGTCGATGCGGTTCATGGCCTCGTCGCTGAGCGAGAGGATGCGCCTGGCATAATGGAGCAGGACCTCGCCTTCCCGCGTCAGCTGGATCTGGCGTTTCGTCCGGTCGAAGACCTCCTTGCCGAGCGCCTCCTCCAGCCGCCTGATCTGCATGCTGATCGCCGGCTGGGTCCGGTGCAGCCGGTCGCCGGTGCGGGTGAAGCTCTGCGTCTCGACGATCGTGACGAAGGTCTTGAGCAGCTCGGTATCGATCGGCGGCCGCATCCTCGCGCTCCGGCATCAGCTGCGGTGAGGCTACAGGATGATGGCGGAGCGAGCTATCGGATAGCGCGGGGAACCCTCTCCTGGAAGGAGAGGGTAGGGTGAGGTGTAGGCCCTGCGACCAGTTCCGCGAGCGCTGACCGCGCGGTCAGGTTCAGGCCAACGTTTTCGCTCCGAACACCTCACCCCTGCCCCTCTCCTTGCAGGAGAGGGGTTCTTCGCGCCTCATTCCCGAGGGAGACGTTCGTTCACCCCGCTTCCGGCGCGAAATCCATCGCCACGCCGTTGATGCAGTAGCGCAGGCCGGTCGGGGGCGGGCCGTCGGGGAAGACGTGGCCGAGATGGCCGCCGCAATTGGCGCAGTGCACCTCGACCCGGTGCATGCCGTAGCTGTAGTCCTCGCTCTCCTCGACCGCGCCTTCCAGCGGCTGGTCGAAGCTCGGCCAGCCGGTGCCGCTCTCGAATTTCTTGTGCGACCTGAACAGAGGCTGGCCACAGCCGGCGCAGGAGAAGGTGCCGGCGCGTTTCTCGAAATTGAGCGCGCAGGAGCCGGCCCGCTCGGTGCCGTGGCCGCGCAGCACCTGGTACTGCTCCGGGGTCAGCTTCTGGCGCCATTCGGCGTCGCTGAGCTGGAAGGGGAATTCACGCTCTGCGGGCTTTCCCGTTTTGGCGAACATGTCCATCAGGCCCATGCGAGGCTCCTTTCCGTGCGCTCTTGTTTGATTGTCGCGCGAGATATGGGGATTTGTCTTCCTGATTTCAGCCCCGCGCAACGCCGCCTGTTTCACGTTCGCGTTCGGCGATGACCGGTCTCTTCTCCGGGCGCCCGGCGCGTCACCCAACCGTCACGCGACTCCTCTAGTCGGCTCGCCATCGCAATGGGCGGAAACGAGGGGTCTCGTGACGCAGACGATCCGCGCGGTGAAGCGCACCACGAACCTCGGCCTGACCACCGCCGTCCATCGCAGCAAGCCGCTCTCGCGTGCCGGCATGCTGGAGCGGATGTTCACGCTCGCCTTCTCCGGCCTGGTCTATCCGCAGATCTGGGAGGACCCGGTCGTCGACATGGAAGCGCTGGCGTTGCAGCCCAGCGACCATCTCGTCGCGATCGCCTCGGGCTCCTGCAACATCCTGTCCTATCTCACCGCCGATCCGGCGAAGATCAGCGCGATCGACCTCAACGGCGCCCATATCGCGCTCGGCCATCTCAAGCTCGCGGCGCTTGCCGAGATCGACGATCACGCGGTCTTCCGCCGCTTCTTCGGACAGGCGCAGTCGAAGGCCAATGTCGAGACCTATGACGAGCTGATCGCGCCGCGGCTCGACGCGGTCAGCCGCGCCTACTGGGAAGGGCGCAACCTCGCCGGGCGCCGCCGGATCGAGCTCTTCGCCCGCAATTTCTACCGCTACGGCCTGCTCGGCCGCTTCATCGGCACCGGGCATTTCCTTGCGCGCCGGCTCGGCTGCGATCCCAGGGTGATGCTGCAGGCCAAGACGATGGAGGAGCAGCGGGCGCTGTTCGACCGCCATCTCGCGCCGGTCTTCGACAAGAAGCTGGTGCGCTGGCTGGTCCGCCAGCCGGCCTCGCTCTACGGGCTCGGCATCCCGCCGGCGCAGTACAAGGCGCTCGCCGCCGATGGCGACGCCGGCATTCGCGCGGTGCTGCGCCACCGGCTGGAGCGGCTCGCCTGCGGCTTCGACCTCAAGACAAATTACTTCGCCTGGCAGGCCTTCGGCCGCGGCTACGGGCCGGAACCGGATGCGGCGGTGCCGCCCTATCTGGAGCGCGGTAATTTCGAGACGGTGAAAGCGTGCGCTGGGCGTGTGTCCTATCATCAGAGCGCGATCACCGCCTTCCTCGAGAAGCAGCCGGCCGAGAGCTGCAACGGCTTCGTGCTGCTCGATGCGCAGGACTGGATGAACGACGCTGATCTGACGGCACTGTGGACGCAGATCACCCGGAGTGCCGCGCCCGGCGCCCGCGTGATCTTCCGCACAGCCGCCGACGAGCGACTGCTGCCAGGCCGGGTGCCGGAGGCGATCCTGTCGCAATGGCAGTATCAGGAGGCCCGCAGCCGCGAGCTCAGCGCCCGCGACCGCTCCTCGATCTACGGCGCCTTCCATCTCTATGTCCGTGGAGCAGCTGCGTGATCGCTGCCAGCAGCGAGCCGAATGCCGCCGGTCTGATGGACCGGATGTACCGCTTCCAGCGGCACATCTATGATGCCACCCGCAAATTCTACCTGCTTGGCCGGGACGGGCTGATCGCCGAACTGAAGCCGCCTCCGGGCGGCGCGGTGCTGGAGATCGGCTGCGGCACGGGCCGGAACCTGATCAAGATCGCGCAGCGCTATCCGCAGGCGCGCTGCTATGGGCTCGATGTCTCCGAGGAGATGCTGCGCACCGCCCGCGAGCAGGTGGCGAAGGCTGGGCTCTCCGAGCGGATCGTGCTGGCGCAGGCCGATGCGACGAATTTCGACCCGCAGGCGCTGTTCGGTCGTGCCGGCTTCGAGCGGGTGGTGATCTCCTACGCGCTCTCGATGATCCCGCCCTGGCGCGAGGCGCTGGCGCAGGCACTCGGTGTCGTTGCGCCGGGCGGGGCGCTGCACATCGTCGATTTCGGCGACCAGGCGCATCTGCCGGGGCCGTTCAGGGCAGTGCTGAACCGCTGGCTCGCCCTGTTCCACGTCACGCCGCGCAAAGACCTTGATGCGGTCGTGACCGATCTCTGCGCCGAGACCGGGACCATCGGCGGCACCACGCGGCTGTTCGGCGGCTACAGCGTCCAGGCGGTCGCGATCAGGCCGGCCTGAGCGCCGGGGCTGGACGCCGTCGCCGCCGCGCTGCTACGCCAGCGGGATGAGCGCCGCCGCCGACCCTGACGACAGCAGCAGTGGACATTCCGGGCTGCGCGACCGGCTTCGGCAGCTCTACCATGGCCGCACCCCGGCGGCATTGCGCTTCCAGTTCGCAACGCTGATCGTCGATATCCTGATCATCGGCTTCTTCGTCGCGACGCCGATGCTGCGCGACCGGCCGGAATTCCTCTGGCTCGACTATGCGGTCGCGATCATCGTCGCCGCCGAGATCGCGGCGCGTTTCCTCGCCTCGTCGAACATGCCGCGGCTGCTGCGCCAGCCGACCATGCTGCTCGATCTCTTCATCCTGGCGACCCTGCTGGCGCCGCAATGGCTGGAGAATTTCGGCTTCCTGCGCATCCTGCGGCTCTGGTCGCTGTCGCAGCGCGGGCTGATCTGGGCGCAGTTGCGCGACACGCGCTATCGCGACTGGGAGGACGTCGCGCGGGCGCTGATCAACCTCGCGACCTTCCTCTTCGTCGTCACCGGCTTCGTCTACACCTTCTTCTTCATGAGCCGGCCGGGGCTGGAGGGCTATGTCGAGGCGCTCTACTTCACCGTCACCACGGTGACGACCACCGGCTTCGGCGACATCACCCTGCCGGGGATCGCCGGCAAGCTGACCTCGATCGTGGTGATGATCACCGGCATCTCCCTGTTCGTGCGGCTGGCGCAGGCGGTGTTCCGGCCGCACAAGGTGACCTTCCCCTGTCCGGAATGCGCCCTGCAGCGCCATGACCCTGACGCGGTGCACTGCAAGGCCTGCGGTCATCGGCTGAAGATACCGGACGGCGACGAGTAGCCGTCCGGCCGCGGTGCTGACACGAGCGAAGCACTTCCGCGCTAGAGGGATGTTCGGCCTTCTGGCCCGATCGAGAATTTTGGAGCAGCGATGGCGCCGGTAGTGGTCAACCCTGACAAGGTCCGGGAATTCGAGGATGCCGCGCGCTTCTACACGTGGCTTGGCGAGCATCATGACCGTGCCGACGAGGTCTGGATCAAGATCCACAAGCTCTCGTCCGGCTTGCCGTCGATCACGCCCAAGGAGGCGATCGACGTCGTGCTCTGCTGGGGCTGGATCGATGGCGTCAAGAAGGGGCACGACGAGCGCAGCTTTTTGCAGCGCTACACGCCGAGGACCGCCAAGAGCATCTGGAGCCAGATCAATGTCGACAACGTCGCCCGCCTGATCACGGAGGGGCGCATGACCAGCCACGGCCTGGTGCAAGTCGATGCGGCCAAGGCCGACGGGCGCTGGGAGCGCGCTTATGGTGCCGGCCGAAACCTGAAGATCCCCGACGATCTCCAGGCTGCGATCGACGCGGAGCCCCTGGCTCGGGAGATGCTTTCGAGGCTCAGCGCACAGAACCGCTTCGCGCTGGCGTTTCGCGTCCACAATCTCAAGACGGAGGCCGGGAGGCGGAAGAAGATCGCGGCCTTCGTCGAGATGCTCAAGCGCGGCGAAACCATCTATCCGCAGCGCTAGAAGAGCTGCGAACCCGGCTAGTGCCGTGTCTCCGTCTCGCGCTCGGCTTCCTGCGCCGGCTCGCCGAGGGTGATCGCGCTCTTCTGCGGCATGCCGATCATCCGGCCGACCGTGGCCGGGCGCGGCATCTGCGCATGCGCCGCCTTCATGATCGCGAGGTTGGCGAGGATATCGGCCGGGAAGGAGGTCACCCTGCGACTGGTCATGTCGACATGCAAAGAGAGATTCTCGGAGGTCGCGGCGAGCCAGCCTTCGCTGGCATGGCGCATCTCGAGATAGTAGTGTAGCCGCTTGTCGTCGAAAGCGATCAGTTGCGCGGTGATGCGCACAAGATCGCCGTCCGTCAGCTCGCGCTTGTAGAGGACATGGCATTCGGCAGTGAAGAACGAGGCGTGACGGTTCTCGACATAGTCCTGGTTCAGGCCGACCAGCGAGAACACCTCGTCGACCGCACGGTCGAACAGAACATGGTAATAGGCCATGTTGAGATGGCCATTATAGTCGATCCATTGCGGCTCGACCCGCATCGGGGACGAGACGAAGGGAGCGAAAAACAAAGCGGGCGTGCGAATTTCGTCCGGCATCGGCTCCTCCTTTCGGTCCGTCTCTCGTCGGTGTGTAGGCGGCTCTGCGCCGCCGGCTCTTGCCGGCGCGGGCATGGCGCGTGAAAACACTAAACGCCGCTACCCTAAGGCCGAACCATTCCAGACTAGGCGAAGTTCTCCAGCCATGACAATGCCTTCTACCACTCCAGTGCCTCAGGCCACCCCTGCTCGTGCCGCAGAGCTGCCGCCGTCGCCGCAGGCCGTCGCTGCATTGACGCAGGAACTGGCGGCGCTGTTCGGCAACCGGCTCGTCACCAGCCTGGCGGTCCGGCAGCAGCATGGCCACACCCTGACCTGGATTCCGAACCAGCCGCCGGATGCGGTCGTCTATCCGCAGAGCACCGAAGAGGTGGCTTCCATCGTGAAACTCTGCGTCAAGCACGGGGTTCCCGTCATCGCCTTCGGCACCGGCACCTCGCTGGAAGGCCATGTCAACGCGCCCTTCGGCGGCGTCTGCATCGACATGTCGCAGATGAAGCGGGTCGTCGCGGTCCATGCGGAGGATCTCGACTGTACGGTCGAGGCCGGCGTCACCCGCAAGGAGCTGAACGAGCATCTGCGCGACCAGGGCCTGTTCTTCCCGATCGATCCCGGCGCCGACGCCTCGATCGGCGGCATGGCGGCGACGCGCGCCTCCGGCACCAATGCCGTGCGCTACGGCACGATGAAGGACAATGTCATCGCGCTGACCGCGGTGATGGCCGACGGCGCCATCGTCAAGACGGCGAGCCGGGCGCGTAAATCCTCGGCCGGATACGATCTCACCCGCCTTCTCGTCGGCTCGGAAGGCACGCTCGGCATCATCACCGAGGTGACGCTGAAGCTGCACGGCATCCCCGAGGCGATGTCGGCCGGCGTCTGCCCGTTCCCGTCGGTGAAGGCGGCCTGCGATGCGACGATCATGACGATCCAATCCGGCCTGCCGGTGGCGCGGATCGAGCTGGTCGACGACGTGATGATGCGCGGCGTCAACCTGCATTCCAAGCTCGGCCTGCCGGAGACGACGATGCTGTTCGTCGAGTTCCACGGCTCCGAGGAGGGCGTGAAGGAGCAGGCCGAACGCTTCGGTGAGATCGCGGCCGAGTTCGGCGGCGGGCCGTTCGACTGGGCGACCAGGCCGGAGGACCGCTCGAAGCTGTGGCAGGCGCGTCACGACGCCTACTGGGCGGCGCGCGCGCTCAGGCCCGGCGCGGAATCGGTCGCGACCGATGTCTGCGTGCCGATCTCGCGGCTGGCCGAATGCGTCGACGAGACCAAGCGCGACATCGAAGCGTCCGGGCTGATCGCACCGATCGTCGGCCATGTCGGCGACGGCAATTTTCATACGCAGCCGCTGGTCGATCTCGCCGATCCCGACGAGGTCGCGCGCTGCGAGGCCTTCATCGACCGGCTGGTCAAGCGGGCGCTCGCCATGGAGGGCACCTGCACCGGTGAGCACGGCGTCGGCCAGAAGAAGATGAAGTACCTCACGATCGAGCACAGCCCCGCCGCGCTCGACGTGATGCGCCTGATCAAGCGCGCGCTCGATCCGCAGAATATCCTCAATCCGGGCAAGATCATCGCCTTGTGACATTCCAGACGGGGATCATTCGCAAGAATGTCGTGATCCTGCCGCGACTTGCGTGCATGATCGTGCCGTCGACATTCGAGGATTGATGCAAGAGCGTGCGTGAGGCCCTGACCTTACTGGCCGGGCTGCTCGTCGCGGCGTTGCTGGCGGCGCTGCTGGGGCCGGGCTTCGTCGACTGGCGCGAGTACAGGCCCCATTTCGAGCAGCGCATCAGTGCGGCGCTCGGGATGGAGACGCGCGTCGGCGGCGAGATCGGGCTGCGGCTGCTGCCGTCGCCGCGATTGACACTCGGCCAGGTGCGCCTCGGCTCCGGCGAAGCCGGGGCGGGCGGGGCAACCATCGAGACGCTGACGGCCGAGCTCGCTTTGGCGCCATTGGCGCGCGGCGAGTTCAGGCTGGTCGAGGCCGAGGCCGACGGGATGACGCTGAGCCTCGTCGCCGACGAGAGCGGCGCCATCGCCCTGCCGGCCCGCCAGGGCGGGGGCCTGCCGAGCGAGACGGCGATCGATCGCCTGGCGATCCGCCGCTCGGCCCTGATCTGGCGCGAGCCCGGCGGAGCAGCGCAGACGCTGGCGCCGATCGCGCTCGATGTCTCCGCCGTCAGCCTGCACGGGCCCTGGCGCGTCGAGGGCGAGATCGCCGGTTCGTCCGTGCGCTTCGCCACCGGCGCGATCGAGGCCGACGGGCGATTGCGGACCAAGGCCTCGGTCACCGGAGAGCAGACGCAATTCGGCTTCGACGGCTCGCTGGTTCTCGCAGGCGCGGACGGGCGTGTCCGCCCGGGGCTCGAAGGCAGCTTCACGATCGCGCCCGGCGGCGCCGTCAGCCTGGCGGGGCGGGTGAGCGGCAACAGCCGGCGCCTCGATTTCTCCGGTCTTGCCGTCGAGATCGCGGGCGGCGCGGCGCGGCTCGAGGGCGAGGGTTCGTTCAATCCGAGCGACAGCAAGGGCAGCGTCCAGCTCAAGGCGCGCCGGCTCGATGCCGATATGCTGGCGGAAGCGCTGGCCCAGCGGCCGGGCTATCAGCGCGCCCTGCAGGCATTGCCCGGGCCGGTCGATCTCTCGCTGGATCTCGACCAGATCGTCTGGCGCGGCGAGGATTTCAGCGGCTTTGCCCTGCGCGGCAAGCTCGACGGCGACGGGATCGAAGCAGGCAGCGCCTCGGTCAAGATCGCCAATGCCGTCCTCGATGCCCGTGGCGCGCTCAACGGGCAGGGCTTCCGCGGTACGGTCGAGGCGAAGGCGCCCGATGCACGCCGGGCAGCTCTGGCCCTGGCGCGGCTTGGCGTCGAGGCCGGGCTGGCCGACAGCTTCGCTGCCCTGCGCAGCCTCGATGGGACAGCGACGCTGGACTGGAGCCAGGAGCGCCTCGCCATCACCCGCATGACCGCGCGGGCGGGCTCAGGCCCGCGTCTGGAAGGCTCCGGTGCAATCACGCCGAGCCGGCTCGATGCCAAGCTGACGCTGAACGGGCTCGACCTTGCGACCCTGCCGCCGGGCGACAGCCTGAATGCGCTTACCGGCCGGCGCGACCTTTCGCTCGATCTCACCCTGAACGGCCTGCGCTACCTTTCGGCGCCGCCGGGCTCGGCCCGGCTCGCCCTGACCCGGCAAGGCAGCGATTGGCGCCTCAGTCGCCTTGCCGTCGACGGCTTCGGCGGCGTCAAGGTCGAGGGCGAGGGCGCGCTGCTGCCGGGCGGTGGCGAGATAGCCGGGCGGGTGCGTGCGCCGCGCTTTGCCGCGCTGACCGCGCTGGCCGGCCCCTTGCTGCCGGAGGGCTTCCGGCGCGTGCTGCCGCGGATCGAGGACGGGCTCGCCGGGATCGATGCCGGCTTCAAGTTGGCGCGCGCTGCGAATGGCGAGACCAGCGTCGTGGCGGAAGGCTCCGCCCAGGCCGGCCGGCTCTCGCTCACCGGCAAGCTCGATGCTGCCGGGCAGTGGAGCGGCGGCGATGTGAAGCTCTCGCTCGACGACCGGCGCCGCGCCTTCGCCGCCTTCGGCCTGCCGCGCCCGGCACGCGGCGGGTCGGGCGAGCTTTCGCTCGGCTTCCGCGCGAGCGGGCCGGTCGGCTCGCTCGCCGGCCCCGGTCTGATGCTCGTTCTGGAGGGAACAGGAAACGCGGCGCGGCTCAGTCTGCAGGCCGACGGGCCGGATCAGGTCCTGCCGGACGGGCTGGCGCGGCTGGTTCCGGACGGCGTGCTCGATGCCTCCGGGCGAGTCAGCTTCGGCGACGAGGCGCGGCTCGACGACCTCGTCGTCAATGCCGGCGGCAAGGCGGCGCGCGGCGTGCTGACTTTCTCGGCCGAAAACGGGATCGGCGGTCGGCTCGATCTGCCCTATCTGGCACTGCAGCCCGCGCTCACCGCCGTTATCGGACAGGCTCAGCCGGTCGCCGGCAGTCAGTGGTCGCCGAGCCGTTTCCAGGGCGCGACGGGGCTCGGCGAGATCAGGCTCGCCCTCGCTGCCGAGCGGCTCGACCTGACCGACCGCATTGCCCTGACCAAGGCCCGGCTCGACCTTGCGGCGGGGCCGGACGGGCTCGTCCTCGACAACCTCCGTGGCAGCCATGCCGGCGGCGAAGTCAGCGGGCGGCTTACCGCCCGGCGCGAGGGCGGGCTGGCGCAGATCACCGGCAAGCTCGGCCTCGCCGGGCTCGATCTCGCCGCGCTGACCAAGGGTGCGCTGACCGGCAAGCTGTCGGGCAGCTTCGAGGCGGGCGGCTCCGGTGAGAGCCCGGCGCGCCTGATCGCGGCGCTCGGCGGCGCCGGCTCGATCAACGTGTCCGGCGCCGGCATGGCCCGTTTCGACCCGACCGCTATTTCCAAGGTGATCGCTGCGACGGGGGATGATGCTTCCGAAAGCGAGGCCGGACGCCTGCAGGACCGGATCGGCGAGGCGCTGGAGAAGGCGAGCTGGCCGCTGGGCGATGTCACCATCCCCTTCACCCAGGCGGCGGGCGTCCTGCGCGTCTCGCCCGTCTCGGTCGAGCGTGCCGGCCTCAGGGCCGAGGCGACCGGGCTGGTCGACTGGCGGGCGATGACCACCGATCTGCGCCTCAACCTGCGCCCGCTTGGAGCAGCGCCGAAGGGTTGGCCGGAGCAGCTGCCGCAGGTCGGCGTCGCCTGGCGCGGGCCGTTCGACGCGCCGCGGCGCGAGACCGATGTCGGGGCGCTCTCCAATATCGTGGCGGCGCGGGCGCTGGCGCGCGAGATCGAGCGGGTCGAGGCCTTCGAGGCCGATCAGCGCGAGCGGGCGATGCATATCCGCCGCCTGCGGGCCGAGCGCGAGACGCGCGAGAACGAACGCAAGCTCGCCGAATTCCTGAGGGTCGAGGAGGAGCGCCGCATCGCCGAGGAGAAGCGGGCGGAAGAAGCGCGCAAGGCCGAGGAAGCCAGGCTCGCCGAAGAGGCCCGCAGGGCCGAGGCAGCGCGCAAGGCCGAAGAGGCGCGACTCGCCGAAGAAGCCCGCAAGGCCGAGATCGCACGGCGCGCCGAGGAAGCAAGGCAAGCCGAGGAGGCGCGCCGGGCCGAGATCGCCCGCAGGCTGGAAGAAGCCCGCATCGTCGAGGAGGCACGCAAGCTCGATATCGCAAGGCGGCAGGAAGAAGTGCGCAAGGCCGAGGACGAGCGGCGCAAGGCCGAAGCGGAAGAACGAGCGCGGCAAGCGGCGATACGCGCTGCGATCGAGGGCCGGCCCGGGCCGATGATCCTGCAGGGCGCGCCACCCTCCTACATCCCGGGCGATCCGTATGTCATCAGGCCGCGCGGCGAGGCGCCGCCGCTGCCGCCGCCGCTCGACATCCAGTCGGTGCCGCGACCGCTGTCGCGCTCGCCGCTGCAGAACTGATTCAACGCGCTGGGAAACTGATTCAAGCGCGTGCGAGGCTGATTCAGAAGCTGCGCGTAAAGTGCTGGCACGACAGGGTTTTCGGGGCGGGCTATTAACCGCCCTGCAGCAGCTTGAAGGCGATCGCCCACATCGTGGCGGCGACGATGCCATCGAGGATGCGCCAGGACCTTGGATCGGCGAAGAGCGGGCGCAGCCAGCGGGCGCCATAGCCGAGGCCGAAGAAGAACAGGAACGAGGCGGTCATCGCGCCGGCGGCGAAGATCAGTTCCTGCCCCGGGAATTGGCTGGCGATGCTGCCGATCAGCAGCACCGTGTCGAGATAGACATGTGGGTTGAGCCAGGTCAGCGCGGCGCAGGTAACGAGGCTGGCCGACAGGGTCGCGGCGCCTCCGGCGCCGACCGCGAGCGCTTCGGATGAGCGCAGGGCCGAGAGCAGGCTGCGCGCGCCATACCAGATCAGGAAGGCGGCGCCGCCATAGCGCAGGGCCGGTTCGAGCATGGGCAGCATCGCCGTTGCCTGCTTCAGCCCGACGATGCCGGCCAGGATCAGCACCGCATCCGACAGCGCGCAGGTGAGGCAGATCGCGAAGACATGCTCGTTCCTGAGGCCCTGCCGCAGCACGAAGCTGTTCTGGGCTCCGATCGCGACGATCAGGCTGAGGCCCATGGTGAAGCCGGTGACATAGACGGAGAAAGGCATGAGTGGCGGTCCCGTTTCGCCGCTCTGCCTAGGCGCTAAGGCTGCCTTAGTGTAGTTAAACATCATTATGCTGATTAAGCTGAGCTAATGTTATGCTCGACTATCCCGCGTTGCAGGCCGTCTCGCTGGTGGTTCGGACCGGCAGCTTCGACAAGGCGGCCCAAGCGCTGAACGTCACGCCCTCGGCCGTCTCGCAGCGGGTCAAGCAGCTCGAGGAGCGGCTCGGGACGGTGCTGATCGTCAGGGGGCAGCCCTGCACCGCGACCGAGCGCGGCGAATGGCTCTGCCGGCATATGGAGCAGGTCGGGTTGCTCGAAGGCGAGCTGATGACGCGGCTGCCGGCGCTGGCCGAGCCGGATCAGCCGCAGCAGCGTGTCACCTTGCGGATCGCTGCCAATGCCGACAGCCTCGGGACCTGGTTCCTGCGTGCTGTCGCTGCGTTCGCGGAGCGGAGTCCGCATCTCATCGACATCGCCGTCGACGATCAGGAGCACACGGCCGAGTGGCTGAGGCGAGGGCGGGTGCTCGCTGCCGTCACCGCGCTGGACAAGCCGATCCAGGGCTGCCGCGTGATCCCGCTCGGCTCGCTGCGCTACCTTGCAACCGCGAGCCCGGACTTCATGGCGCGCCATTTCACCGACGGCGTGACGCTGCGCGCGCTGGCGCAGGCGCCGTCGCTGGTCTTCAACCAGAAGGATCGCCTGCAGAGCCAGTGGATGGAGCTCGCCTTCGGCAAAAGCCCCGGCCATCCGGTGCATTGGGTGCCGTCGACGCAAGGCTTCGTCGAGGCGAGCCTGCTCGGCATCGGCTGGTGCGCCAACCCGGAACTGCTGGTGCGGGAGCATCTCGATGCCGGCCGGCTGCGGGAGCTGATGCCGGGTACGGCGCTCGACACGCCGCTGTTCTGGCAGGTCAATCGGGTCGCGGCCGAGCGGCTGGCCGATCTGACGCGCGCGGTCGTGGAGACGGCGCGACGCCTGCTGGTCAATCCGCGGGGGTGACCTTCGCGGGCTCGGTCCGCCCGCGATAATGAGCGAGCACGCGCAGGCGCAGAGCCGAGGAGAGGTTGAGCTCGCCGCGGCCGGAATCGACCTCCACCACCAGGCTGGCGATGGGCCGTTTCTCGGCAGCCGCGATCTCCTTCAGCGCCTCCCAGAACGGCTCCTCGAGCGAGACGCTGGTGCGGTGGCCGGCGATGGCGAGGGAGCGCTTGCGCAGGCCGGTCATAGTCTGCCGCTCACGCCTTGTCCTTGCCGTCGGGATCGTCGGTGAGACGATGGCCTTCGAGGTGGCGCTCGGCCAGCGTCTTCTCGGCCTCGGTCAGCTTGCGCTCGGCCTTGGTGCGGCCGAACGCGATCCGGTTCTGCGCAGCCTGCGCCTCGGCACTGGCCCGGTCGCGGGCCTTGCGGGCGCGGCGGAGATTGACGATCTCGGCCATGATCAGCCCGGGCTGAGCATGTCTTCGGCGACGACGGTCTTGTCGAAGAGCGCGGCATCGACGCCGGCCTTGAGCGCTTCCTCGCGCAGTGTCGTGCCGTTGTGATGGGCCGCCTTGGCGATGCCGGCGGCCTTGTCGTAGCCGATCGCCGGGGCGAGCGCCGTCACCAGCATCAGCGAGCGCGCGAGCAATTCGGCGAGGCGCTCGCGATTGGGCTCGATGCCTTCGACGCAATTGGTGCGGAAGCTGTCGGCCGCATCTGCCAGGAGGCGAGCCGACTGCAAGAAAGCCTGCGCGATCACCGGCTTGAAGACGTTGAGCTCGAAATGGCCCTGGCTGGCGGCGAAGGCGACGGTGGCCTGGTTGCCATGCACGCGGGTCGCGACCATGGTCAGCGCCTCGGCCTGGGTCGGGTTGACCTTGCCGGGCATGATCGAGGAGCCCGGCTCGTTCTCGGGCAGGCTGATCTCGCCGAGGCCGGAGCGTGGGCCCGAGCCCATCAGGCGGATATCATTGGCGATCTTGAACAGGTCCATGGCGAGCGCGGTCAGCGCGCCATGGCTGTAGGAGATGGCGCCGTGGCTGGCGAGCGCCTCGAACAGGTTGTCGGCAGTGCGGAAGGGCAGGCCGGTGAGCCTGGCGACCTCGGCCGAGAAGGCCTTGGCGAAATCGGGATGGGCATTGAGGCCGGTGCCGACCGCTGTGCCGCCCTGGGCGAGCGCGAGCAGGCCGGGCAGGGTCTGCTCGATCCGGGCGATGCCGAGCTCGATCTGCGCGACATAACCGGAGAATTCCTGGCCGAGCGTGACCGGGGTCGCGTCCTGGAGATGGGTGCGGCCGATCTTGACGAGATCGGCGAAGGCCTTCGCCTTGGCGTCGAAGGCGTCCTTCAGCCGGCCGAGCGCCGGCACAAGTTCGTTCGCGACGGCGAGCGCGGCGGCGATATGGATCGCGGTCGGGAAGCTGTCGTTGGAGGACTGGCCCTTGTTGACGTGGTCATTGGCGTGGACCGGGCTCTTCTTGCCGAGGCCGGCGCCCAAAATCTCGTTGGCGCGGTTGGCCAGCACCTCGTTGACGTTCATGTTCGACTGGGTGCCGGAGCCGGTCTGCCAGACGACGAGCGGGAAATGCTCGTCGAACTTGCCGGCGAGCGCTTCGTCGGCGGCCTGGACGATCGCGGTCTCGATCTTGCCGTCGAGCAGGCCGAGCTTCGCATTGACCGTGGCGGCCGCCTTCTTGACCAGGACCAGGGCGTGGACCAGCGGCAGCGGCATGCGCTCGGCCGGCCCGCCGATCTTGAAGTTCTGCAGCGAGCGCTGTGTCTGCGCCGCCCAGTAGCGATCATTGGCGACGTCGATCGGACCGAAGGAATCGGTCTCGCTGCGGAATCCGGTCATGCTGGGAGTCCTTAAGTCTCAGGTCTTCTTGCGGAAAGCGTCGAGGCTGACGACCTGGGCGCCGCCTTCCTCCTCCGCCTCGGGCTTGGCCTCGGCATCCGCTTCGGCGGCTTCCTTCTGTCCGCTGGCCGGCAGCGCCTTCTGCGCCGGCTTGGGCGGCAAAGCGAGGGGGGCGGCCGGTGCGACGCTGGGCTCGGAGGCGGCGCCGCGCGGGGCCTTCGCCGGGGCCGCCGGCTCGCTCGCCTGCGCCTCGCCGGCAGCGTCCTGCGTCTCGAACTTCAGGCCGAACTGGACCGACGGATCGAAGAAGGTGGTGATCGCGTCATAGGGGATCAGCAGCCGCTCCGGCACGCCGGAGAAGGAGAGCCCGACCTCGAAGGCGTGGTCGCTGACGTTGAGATCCCAGAACTGGTGCTGGAGCACGATCGTCATCTCGTCCGGATGCTTCTCGCGCAGGCGCTGCGAGAGCCGCACGCCCGGCGCGGTGGTCCGGAAGGTGATATAGAAATGATGCTCGCCCGGGAGCCCGTCGCGGCCCGCCTCGGACAGGATCTTGCGGACGACGCCCTTGAGCGCGTCCTGCACCATCAGGTCGTAGCGGAGAATATCCTTGGTCATCGGGTCCGGGTTCCGTTTCCGCTCCTCTAGATCACGCCGCGACCGGTGGGAAGCTCCCCGAAACGAAAAACGTGACCGATTCCATCAGTTTAGAGCGTTTCTGATGCAAAGGAGAGCACTCCCTTGCCGCTCCGCGCCGGCTGCTGGAGCCCACGCAAAAAAGTGGAGGCTTCTGTTGCCAGGCGCCTCCGAGCCCCGCCTTACGCGGCTAAGCGCAAGGGCTTTGGTTTGGGAACCAGCACCGCTTACGCGGCGACAGCAACCCGAGCATTGTTGTCGTTGGCAACTATGCAACGGCCCGATAACGGCGGAACCATGCCGGGCAAAAGAACAACCTTTACACCCTCGTCGATCCTATTTCGCCCCCGCCGAAGCCCTGCTGCCGGTGCTGCAGGGCTGTGGTGGAGGCGCCGGGTACCGCCCCCGGGTCCGAAAGGCTTATTACGAAGTCCGTTTATCGCCATAGCCGCTCTTGCGAGTGGCAAGCGGAATATAGGCGCTGCGGACGCGCGGGGAAAGAGAGCAGGAGGGTGCCCCGGCTAATTTCTGCGCAAATACGAAAAAGCCGCGGGAAAAGCCCCGCGGCTTGTGCTGTTTTCCGAAGAAATGCGCTCAGGGCGCTGCCGCACCGCCGATCACCGAGCCGTCATAGGCATTGAGATCGAGGGTCACCTCGACGCCGCCCTGAGCGCGCCCGGAGATCTCCCAGCGCCAATCGGACAGGGCGATCTCCTCGACATGGACGAGGCCGTGGCGGAAGGCGATGGAGCGCGCCTGCGCTTCCGTGATCTTCTGCTTGACGGCGGCGGCCGGATTGTCCGGTTTGCTGTCGGCCCAGGCGGAGGCCGAAGCTTGCCCTGCCAGGCCCACTGCCAGAAGCAGTGCGGCCAGCATGGATAGTCTGCTCATGATACGATCCTCATCAGCCGGGCTTTTGATGGAGCATCGGATCGTTCCGGAAACCGGAAGCCACCTTCGTCCGATGCTTCAAGCGCAGGCCCGAAGCGCCCCTTCTGTTCACCAGGCATTCAGATTGGGGCGATCCTTCGGCATTGCAATATCCGGAGCGATCACGATTTATTTCGATGCTGTGAGACTTGGCCGCGAGGGCTGCGTGAAAAGCGGTTGAGAGCTGCGACGCGCGAGGAGCGCGCCGGCGCGGATGGCGCTAAGGTCGCGGGCTCTGCAGATTCGAATTCGGGTTCAATGCACCAGCATCACGCCCCGTGGCAGCGCGTCCTCGGCGCCGGCGTCCGCAAGGACGATCGCCTGCAGGCGCGCTCTTTCAGTGCGGGGGAGAGGCGCGGCAGAGGAGCCAACCTTGGTGGAGGCCGTGAGTGAAGCGTAGGCATCCGGAATATCAGTATCTCGACCTTCTGTCGGATGTGCTCGAGCGAGGCGACGAGCGGCTCGACCGCACCGGCGTCGGCACGCGTTCGCTGTTCGGCGCGATGGTGCGGTTCGACCTCTCGGAGGGGCAGGCGCCGATCCTCACGACCAAGCGCGTCTACTGGAAGACCGCCGTCAAGGAGATGCTCTGGTTCCTGACCGGCGGCACCAATATCCGGCCGCTTCTGCGCGAGAACGTGCGGATCTGGACCGACTGGCCGCTCGACCGTTATCGCCGCGAGACCGGCGAAGCCATCTCGCAGGACGCGTTCGAGCAGCGCATCGTCGAGGACGATGCATTCGCTGCGCGCTGGGGCGAGCTCGGCCCGGTCTATGGCAAGCAATGGCGCCGCTGGCTCGGCGCGGATGGCCGCGAGCACGACCAGATCGCGACGCTGATCGAGACGCTTCGCACCAATCCGGCGAGCCGCCGGATGCTTTTCCACGGCTGGAACGTTCCGGAACTCGGCTCAATGGCGCTGCCGCCCTGCCACATGGTGTACCAGTACCACGTGACCTCGGACGGGCGCCTGAACTGCCTCCTGTTCCAGAGATCGGTCGATCTGCTGCTCGGGGCGCCGTTCAACTTTGTCGGGGCCACGGCGCTGCAGCTCATGCTGGCGCAGCAGGCAGGGCTTCGCCCGGGCGAGCTGATCTGGGTCGGCGGAGACTTCCATCTCTATCTCAACCACCTGAATCAGGCTCGCGAGCAGCTCGCGCGCGAGCCGCGGCCGTTCCCGACCATGCGGCTCACCCGGCATGCTGCGAGCATCGACGACTATCGGATCGACGATTTCGAGGTCGAAGACTACTCGCCGCAGGCGGCGATCAAGGCTGAGGTGGCAGTCTAGCGCAGCCGGCGTGTCGCGCCCGCTTCCAGGGGTGAACCACCATTGGTCGGGCCGGGGTCGCGAGGGCCCGGCCCAGCTTTGCTGCTCGCCTGCTCCGGCGGGGCGCTTCAGTCGGTGAAGACGACGGCCTTCTTGCCGTTGAGCAATACGCGATCCTCCAGATGATAGCGCACGGCCCGCGCCAGCACGCGCCGCTCGATGTCGCGGCCCTTGCGGACGAGATCGTCGGGCGTGTCGCGATGGCTGATGCGCTCGACGTCCTGTTCGATGATCGGCCCCTCGTCGAGATCGGAGGTGACGTAGTGCGCGGTTGCGCCGATCAGCTTCACCCCGCGCTCATGCGCCTGGTGATAGGGCTTGGCGCCCTTGAAGCCCGGCAGGAAGGAGTGGTGGATGTTGATGCAGCGTCCCGAGAGCTTGGCGGACAGGCCGTCGGACAGGACCTGCATGTAGCGGGCGAGCACGACGAGATCACTGCCGGTCTCCTGGATCAGGCGCCAGAGCTCGGCCTCCTGCTCCATCTTGGTCTGCCGGTTGACCGGCATGTGGTGGAAGGACAGGTCGCCGAGATCGGTCGAGGCGATGTGCTCGCGGGCATGGTTCGAGACGATCCCGGCGATCTCCATCGGCAATTCGCCGATGCGCCAGCGATAGATCAGATCGGCCAGGCAGTGGTCGAATTTCGAGACCAGCAGCATGACGCGCTTGCGAGTGGCCGCATCGCGCAGCGAGACGCTCATCTTGAAGCGCGCCGCCAGCTCGTCGACGAGGCCCTGGATCTCGGCGGCGCTGCGGGCGCCCTCCAGCCGGTCGAACACCACCCGCATGAAGAAGCGGCCGGTTTCGAGGTCGTCGAACTGCTGCGCGTCGCGAATGTTGCAGCCGGCTTCGAACAGCAGCGTCGAGACGGCGGCGACGATGCCCGGGCGGTCGGGGCAGGACAAAGCAAGGATCATCGGGGAATCGGACATGGGACGGATCGGCCCGCTCGCGCGGGTCCCTGAAAAACGGAGGATATTGGTAAAGTCGGCGGAAGGGAGGGCGCGCGGCGCGCTGCCGTCAACCTCGGCCGCTGGAGACTTGGCAGCCGAATTCGGCCGCGGAGGCGGCGAACCAGGACCGGAAGCTTCCTGCCATGCTGTGTGCGATCATGATCTCGAACACGAACCCTTGCAGCCCGTTGGCGAGCCGCCGGAGATGCACACCGAAATGAGCGCTGCTTGTCAAGCAGCCGTCGCTGGCTCGACCTCCGCTCGAAGCAAGGCTGCGAGCTGCGGCGACGCAATGCCTGCACCGGCCTCGGGAGGATGCCCGGGCCGGTGGACGTACGCTCAGATGCCTCTGATCAGGCCGCCGTCGATGCGGATCTTGGCGCCGGTGACATAGCTCGCCCGCTCGCTGGCGAGGAAGGCGACGACATCGGCGAATTCCTGCGGCTTGCCGTAGCGGCCTGCCGGGATCGCCGCCATCGAGGCTTGGGCGACGGCCTCGCGCGTGCCGCCGCTGCGGGCGGCCGCGGCATCGTCGAGCTGGTTGACGCGCTCGGTGTGAATGCGGCCGGGCAGGACGACATTGACCGTCACGCCGCTGCCCGCGACCTCGGAGGCCAGGGTCTTCGACCAGCCGATCACGGCGGCGCGGATGCCGTTCGACAGGGCCAGGCGCGGGATCGGCTGCTCGACGCCGGAGGAGGCGATGGTGACGATGCGTCCCCAGCCACGCTCCGCCATGCCGGGCAGGAGGCGCTGCGCCAGGTGGAAGAGGTTGGCGGCCATGCCCTCGAAATGCACGAGCCAGTCGGCCCGCCTGGCGTCGCGAGCCTCGCCGGGAGGCGGGCCGCCGGAGTTGCCGATCAGGATGTCGACGCCGCCTGCTGCGACGAGGCGGTCGGTGAGCGCGTCGACCGAGCCGAGATCGGCCAGGTCGAGCCTGGCGGCGCTGACGCGGCCGCGCTGGTCCACAGGCAGCGCGGCGATCCAGCTTTCCGTCACATCGGTGCTGCGGGCCGCGGCGATGACGGTCGCGCCCTCGGCGGCGAGGGTCTGCGCGATCGCCGCGCCAAGTCCGCGGCTCGCCCCAAGTACCAGCGCGCGCTTTCCGGTCAGTCCCAGATCCATCAGCCGATCTCCTTCAGGCGCTGCTCCTGGCGCGCAATGAGCCGTTCGATATCGGCGATGTCGATCCTGGACAATGCCCCGCCCGGCTTGCGCAGCGTGGCGGAGGCGATCGCGCCGCGCTTCGCCAGGATGTGCTTGCGGATGGAGAGGCCGAGCCCGGGCTGCTGCTCGTAGCGGGCGAGCAGCAGATAGGCGTCGAAGAGATCGTGCGCCCGCTCGATCTCGCCGGCAGCATGGGCCCGCCAGACATCGACCATCATCTCGGGATAAGCGAAGCCGGTCATGGCGCCGTCGGCGCCGCGCGAGAGTTCCTCCGGCAGGAAGATGCCGCCATTGCCGACGAGGATCGAGATCCGGCGCGCACCCCGATCGCTGGCGGCACGCAGGGCCGAGATCTTGGCGAGGCCCGGCCAGTCCTCGTGCTTGAGCATGACGCAACCCGGATGAGCGGCGACGATCTTCAGGATCACTGCCGGGGTGATCTGGACCTGGGTGACCAGCGGGAAATCCTGCAGGACGAAGGGCGTCTTCGGCCCCAGTGTCTCGGCCACCATGGCGTAATAGGCGACGATCTGGTCATCGGTGCGCAAATTCGACGGCGGCGCGACCATGACGCCGGCGGCGCCATCGTCCATCACGCTCTCGCTGAGCTCGCGCATCGCGGCGAAACCGGGCGCGGAGACGCCGGCGACGACCGGCACGCGGCCCTGGACCCGGGCCAACACCCGGCGGACGAAGATGCGGGATTCTTCCGCCGTCAGCTTCGGTGCCTCGCCCATCATGCCGAGCACGGTGAGGCCGGTCGCGCCCTTCTCCAGATAGAAATCGACCATGCGGTCGGTGCTCTCCAGATCGAGCGCACCGGTCTCGGTGAAGGGCGTCACCGCGATGACGTAGACACCCTTCGCGGTTTCATCGAGCAAAGCCATGATCGTCCTCAGTTACTGGTGGAAGCGGGCAGGGAGCGGCCGACGGAACGGGCCTTTGTCCTGTGCGGAGACGAGGAGCTTCGCCTCGCCGGGGAGCCCGGCGAGTTCGGCAGCGAGATCGTCCATGCTTCAGCTCGCGCGGAGAGGGCGCCCGCCCCAGCCCAGACACACGCGCCCGATCGCCAGCGTCACCGCCGCCTGTGTCGGCTCGACGATGGGGATGCCGAGCTCCCGTTCCAGCGGTTCGCGGAAGCGCGCCATGCCGGCGCAGCCCATGACCAGCACGTCGGCATGGTGCGTGTCGCGCAAGGTCCGGCCGACGGTGATCATGCGCCCGAGCGTGAGCGCGTCGTCGGCCATCTCGGCGATGGTGAGGTTCACCGGCAGATCGCCGGCGAAGCGATCCATCACCCCCATCGCGCCGAGATAGCGCAGATGGCGCGGAATCGAGTTCTGCAGCATCGCGACGATGCCGAAGCGCTGGCCGAGCGTCAGCGCGGTCAGCACACCGCTTTCGGCGATGCCGAGCACCGGCTTTTCGCTCTGCTCGCGCAGCGCATGCATGCCGGGGTCGGAGAAGCAGGCGATGACAAAGGCCGCCGCCTCGTTCTCCAGGTCGGCGGCGCGTTTCAGCAAAGCCGGGATCAGCCCGTCGACATCGCGCTGCGACTGGATGCCGGGAGGGCCCTCCGCCAGCGTCAGGCAGTCGATCGCCGGGCCGCCCGCCATGCGCAGCGGCGCGACGGCGACGTCGATCTCCCTGGTCACGCGCTCGGTCGAGTTGGGATTGATGACGTAGATCGTGCCGCTCACGACACCTCTCCTTCGGGATTGGCTTGCGTTCGCTGGCGCCAGCCGTCGAGCGTCTGACGCGGAACCTGGAAGCGGTCGCGCAGGCCCAGATACCAATCGACGCCATGCAGGCGGCCGACGAGATCGAGCTTGTCGATGTCGACATGCAGGCGCTCGTCGACGATGTCGTCGCGGATATGGAGATGGACGATCTCGCCGACGACGAGGTTGCGATGCCGGGTGCCGAGCGAGAGCGAGACCGTCTCGCGGCATTCCAACTGGACGGGGGAGGCGGCAAGGCGCGGCGCCCTGACCGACGTGCCGGGCGCGGTCGCAAGTCCGGCCGCCGCGATCTCGTCGATGTCGTCGGGGAAGTCGATGGCGCAGATCTGCATCGCCTCGACCATGGCGCGGTTGACGAGATTGACGACGAAGCCGCCGGTCGCGCGGATGTTGCGCATGGTGTCCTTCAGCGGTGAATGAGCGCCATCGCGTCCCTCGATGCCGAGCACCACCAGCGGCGGCGCATGGCTGAAGACGTTGAAGAAGCTGAAGGGAGCGGCATTGGCGCGCCCTTGCGGATCGACGGTGGTCACGAGCGCGATCGGGCGCGGCAGCACCGTGTTGACGAGGAGCTTGTAGAGATCGCGTTCCGCCAGATCTGCAGCTGCCCAATCCATCGCCTCAGCCCAGGTTCGCATCGAGCAGGCGAACCGTCTCGGCCAGGACGCGGGCGCCGTCACCTGCCTGCTCCGGCTCGATCGATTCCTCCGGCGCATGGCTGCGCCCGTCGCGGCAGCACCGTGTTGACGAGGAGCTTGTAGAGATCGCGTTCCGCCAGATCTGCAGCTGCCCAATCCATCGCCTC